>JBAUXX010000069.1:0-11321 GCA_049584475.1 Candidatus Sulfotelmatobacter sp.
GGCCGCGAGTCCGCCGTGCGCGCGCTGTCGGCCTCGGGAATCGAAGTACGTTCCATTCGCGACGCAACGCCGATTCCGCACAACGGCTGCCGTCCGCCGAAGAGACGTAGAGTCTGAGGTTTCAACGTGGCAAAGTTTCAAGGTTTCAGAGTTAACCTTGAAACATTGAAACCTTCGGAAACCTTGAAACATTGAATTGTCCGGGACGAAGGGTGAAGCCAAACCCGTAAACCGGTCATCTAAAAGGAGAACAACTTGGCCCGTTATACCGATGCAGTTTGCCGTCTATGCCGCCGCGAGGGAATGAAGCTGTTCCTCAAGGGCGCAAAGTGTTTCAGCGATAAGTGTCCCATCGAGAAGCGCAACTTCGCTCCCGGACAACACGGGAAAGACCGCAAGACCAAGGTCGTAGGCTACGGGCTCCAGTTGCGCGAAAAGCAGAAGGCCAAGCGCATCTACTTCACGCAGGAAGGCCAGTTCCGCAACTACTTTGAAAAGGCCGCTCGCGCCAAGGGCGTGACCGGCGATCTGCTGTTGCAGCAACTGGAGCGCCGCCTCGACAACGTGGTCTTCCGTCTGGGCTTCGCGCAATCGCGGCGACAGGCGCGTCAGTTGGTGCGTCACGGTCACGTCGCGGTCAACGGCAAGAAGGTCAACATCCCTTCGTTTGAAGTGAGCGCCGGCTATGAAATCGCCATCCGCGAGAACAGCAAGAAGCTCGTCGTGCTTGAACTGGCCAAGGAATTCGCCAGCCACGGCACGTCGCCCAGTTGGCTGGAAGTCGATCGCGACGCTTACAAAGCGCGCGTCCTTTCCTTGCCCAAGCGGGAAGATATTCAGTTGCCGGTGAATGAGCAGCTGATCGTTGAACTTTATAGCAAGTAAGCTTTGTGGTGCAGGTTTTAAGGTTTCAGAGGTTTCAAGGTTTCAAAGACCTCGAAACTTTGTAACCTTGAAACATTGAAACCTGGGTCCGTTACACATTTCGCGCCAGAACAGCCTCTGCAGGCGCTTGACCTGAATCCGGACCGATTCAGGGAGCCAGCACTGAGCCAAACGGCCCGAAGGAGAAACAAATGCTTTGGAAAGGTTTTCAGAAACCGAAACGCCTCGCAGTCGACAACGAAACCCTCAGCGACAAGTACGGCATCTTCTGGGCGCAGCCCTTTGAACGCGGCTTCGGCACCACCGTCGGCAATGCTCTTCGCCGCGTGCTGTTGAGCTCGATCGAAGGCGCGGCCGTCACCGCCGTCAAGATGGAAGGCGTGCTGCACGAGTTCCAGTCGATCCCCGGCGTCGTCGAGGACGCGACCGACATCATCCTCAACCTCAAGCAGATTCCGTTCAAGCTCTCCGGCGATGCGCCGAAGGCGATTTACCTGCGCGCCGATCAGCCGGGAGTTGTCACCAGCGGCATGATCGAAGCTGACGGAGATGTCGAGGTTCTGGATAAAGACGTCTACATCGCGACCGTCAGCGAAGGCGGCAAGCTCGACATGGAAATGCGCCTCAAGCGCGGCCGCGGCTACGTCTCCGCCGACAAGAATTTCGACGAAGACCTTGGCATCGGATTCATCCCCATCGACTCCGTTCACTCGCCGGTGCGCAAGTGCAACTACACCGTCGAAGCCGCTCGTTTGGGGCAGATCACCGACTACGACAAGCTCACACTCGAAGTGTGGACCAACGGCTCCATCACGCCTGCCGATTCCATCGGCCTGGCGGCGAAGCTGCTGAAGGACCACATGAACATCTTCATCAACTTCGAGGAAGAAATCGAAACCGGAGTTTCTTCGTCCGACGATCGCAAGCCCGAGATTCACAATGAGAATCTGAACCGCTCGGTCGAAGAGCTGGAGCTTTCCGTTCGCAGCTACAACTGCCTGAAGAACGCGAACATTCAGTCGATCGGCGAACTGGTGCAGAAGACCGAAGCGGAGATGCTCAAAACCAAGAACTTCGGCCGCAAGTCTTTGAACGAGATCAAAGAGATCTTGGGGACGATGGGCCTGAGCCTGGGCATGAAGATCGACGAGCACGGCAACGCCGTGCCTGGACCAACGTCGAATGTGCCGCTGCCGGCATCGGCCTACGGCCCGGACGACTTGTTGTAGAACTAATTTGTCATCCTGAGGCGGGCGCTTTTGCCATCGAAGGATCTGAGCGTTCCGATTGGCGCGCGAGCGAACGCGAGCAATAAAGCGCCAAAGGAACGCATCCATATTTGTTTTTGGGAAGGGCACGGCTTTAACCGTGCCGCCCAGTCTGATGAGAATTCGGGCTTTAGCCCCTGGGGTCGATCATGCGTCACAAAGTTGCAGGCTACAAACTCGGACGGAACACCTCGCACCGGCGCTCGCTGCTGCGCAACCTGGTCACTTCGGTGATCGTCGAAGAGCGCATCGAAACCACCGTCCCCAAAGCCAAGGCCGCCAAGCCCATCGTCGAAAAGATGATCACGCTCGGCAAACGCGGAGACCTCGCCGCCCGCCGTCTGGCCATGGCGTATCTCATGACCGATGAGGCGGTCGTAAAGTTGTTCGACACAGTCGGACCGCGCTTTGGCGACCGCAACGGAGGCTACACCCGCATCATCCGCACCGGATGGAACAAAGGTGACGGCGCCGACAAGGCATTCCTTGAACTGCTTGGCAGCGAAAAAGTTCTCGATGAAAAACGCGAGAAGCGCGCCGAAGCCCGCTCCAAGAAAGTTGCCGAAGCCAAGAAGGCGATGGAAGACGCCGAAGCCCAAGCCCAGCACGATGGCGGCGTGGAAGCGGCGAAGGAAGAAGACAAGAAAGAGTAAAAGGCTTTCAGATAAAACTACGTGGAAGAGCGGCGCTTTAGGGCCGCGTTAAATCTCTTCCACCAACAAATATCGGGCACGGCGCAAGCCGTGCCTTTTTGGCTTTAACCTCTCGTTCCAACAAGCATGCACTAAGCACTTGCAGTTCGTGGGGGTCTGTTGTCAGATTCTGGAGGCGGCCCCGCAATGGAAAGGTGTGTCAAGCGGAAGGAGAGCAAGTTAAAGCCTTGGTCTTTGAGTCGCACTTTCGCCTGCTCGGCGATCTTTCCTTCGATGAGATTTTGGCTGATCTTCAAATTCGCGCTCGAGTGCTGATTCAATACTGTGCGACTGCAAACAAGGAGAACGTAGGCTGGAACTTGGTTGAAGTTTTGCGCCGAGTATAAAGCCTTGTGCGCATTACTAACGTCAGCATTTCCAGAGAATCCAAAAACCGCCGTCTGCCCATCTGTGAGTGCGACGGCACGATTCTCGAAGCTCACGGGGATGGAGCGTGTGTCGACCGTAATAACTTTCTCGATTCCGGCCCATATGCGAACTCGCCCGGGACCTACATCGCGAACGGGATAGCCCTTTCTATACAGAATGCCGCTTTGATATTGCAACAAAGTTACGGTCGTCGGCCACCCTACAAATCGACGGATTCCCAACAAGACCAATAGGCAGCACCAGAATAAGATTCCAATGACGGGCATAGCCTAATTGGCCCCAATTGCCATCGGCGGCTCGATCGGCCGTGACCATAACTCGGTGACTTCGATTCTCTGAACCTGCACGCCAAACCTGCGCAGGTCATTGTTCAGCGCAAGCGTGATCTCGCCTGCCAATTTCTCGCGCATCTCTGGAGCTGGGTCAGTAATTCTCTTAGACACCATGCTCCGAAGCTGATCACGGATGATCGCGATGGAATCGTTTACCAGATTTTTGAGCTTAGTAACGGCTTCGAATGGGTCAAAGATCACCAACTCCGCCGCGATGCTGATCACCGAAGGCGCCTGCATTGCGTCCTGATAGATGATGCGTTCCACAACAATCGGCTGCGGGCGCATGTCAACTACTGTAATCTGCTCGTTTTTACCGGCAGGTTCGTGGTTGCCGGGTTCAAGAACGCTGCCGAATGCTCCATCCACAAACTTAACGGCCCGCTGGAAGTCCGGGAGGAGAATTCTCGGCTTCTTTCTGGCAAATATGCGCTGCGCCAGGATGAACAGCACTGCCCCCCAAAATACGAAGAGCCAGATATTGTCGTTGTTCATATCGTGCCCCAGTTATATTGGGACGGCCAGAAGAATGGCAACTAAAAATAATCGGACCTGCGTACGCTGGTCGTACATGTCCTCTCGCGCTTCCCGCCGGTAATCTTGCCGTTTTTTGTCAGCCAGATAGACTTCACTCAGAATGGTCTTCACCAGCAGCGGCTTTACCAGAGCACAGATCGGCATTGCTGTCGGCGCTGCCGCCCTGCTGGTATTCGGCTTCCTCGGTTACATCTGGTGGCTGAGCAATCAGGGGCCGGTGCTGGCGCGCTCCGAGGATCACGACCCGCTCACTGGCCTGCCGATCAGCATCAGCATGAATCCTCTGCGCGACCGCTCCACCGAGAAGGCAGCCGGCAAATTTCTTCACGAAATTCGGGAAGGCCACTGCAACGACCTGCTCGCACAATGGGAGCACGACTACCGCAGGAAATACGCTCACTTTCTCTGCGACTCCGAAGCGCAGCACCCGCTGCTCTCCTGGCAACTGGTCGATTGGGAAGACGCGCCGCCGCTGATCATCCTCCACTACCGCGGCAAGCGCAGCAACGGCGCTGCGCAGGCAACCGATCAGGAAATGTTCACCGTAACCCTCGAGAACAAAGGCGGTGGGTGGGCGGTGACGAAGTACGACGCCATGTATTAAGCCCGGCGTCAGACCGCGGACCTCAGGCCTCAAATCTTCGTGGTAAAACCTAATGAATGCCTCAACCGCCGCCTGAGCGTGAGCGTTCTCCCGCGCGCAACATCTACGCCTTCGGCCTCACATCATTTCTGAACGACACCGCCACCGAGATGGCGTACTGGGTGTTGCCAGCATTCTTGGTTTCGCTGGGAGCGGGACCTGCGCAATTGGGAGTGATTGAAGGCGTCGCCGAAAGCGTCGCCTCGTTCGCCAAGCTCTTCTCGGGATATCTCACCGACCGCATCGACCGCCGCAAGCCCATCGTCGTCGCCGGATACGCCGTGGCCAATGCCGTGAAGCCGGTTCTGGCTCTGGCAACTTCGTGGTGGCACCTGCTGCTGATCCGGTTTAGCGACCGCTTGGCCAAAGGCGTGCGCGGCGCGCCGCGTGACGTGATGGTGGCCGAGACTGTGCCGAAAGAAAAACTCGGCTCGGCCTATGGCCTGATCCAGTCGATGGATTCCGCCGGAGCCATCGCCGGCCCGCTGATCGCTTTATTTCTTCTGGCACGCTACGGAATTCGCAGCGTCTTCTGGGCGGCCGCAGCGCCCGGAGCATTGTGCGTACTGGTTGCTGCGGTAGGCATCGTCGAAACCAAACGCAGAAAAACAGATGCGACCTCCGCGGAGAATTCGCACCAAAAAAAAGTCATCTTGGCAGCGGGTGCGAAACTCCCCGCCACTTTTTACTTTGTGCTCACGGCCGTCACTGTGTTCTCGCTGGGCAATTCCAGCGACATGTTTCTCGTCATGCGCGCGCAAAATGTTGGCATCCCCGTCGCGCTGGCGCCTTTGCTCGGCCTGGTTTTCAACATTACCTACACGCTTGGCTCCTGGCCTGCTGGCTGGTTCAGCGACCATTTTTCGCAGCGTTATATCGCCGCTTCCGGATACCTGATCTTCGCCGCCGTCTATTTTGTCTTCGGACGCGCGCCGTCAACGCTGGCGATTTGGATTTCGATGGCGGTGTATGGCATCTACTACGCGCTCACGCAGCCGGTGCTGAAATCCTTAATCGTGCAGTCGGTGGATGCCCGCGTTCGCGGCCGGGCTTTGGGGATCTATGCCTTCGTAACCAGTGTCGCCACTCTGGCCGCCAGCTTGATCACAGGAGAACTGTGGAAGCATTACGGCGCAGAGATACCGTTCTACTTTTCGGCGGCGCTGGCATTGGTTTCGGCGGTCTTGTTACTCATGAAAACGAAAAGCCGCGAAAGTTTCAGGCCCTAGAATATCTTCAGCCACAGCAACACCAGAATCTGCGCTGCGATCCCAGCGCACGTATCCAGCACAACATCCTGCCATCTTCCCGTGCGCGACGGAATAAAGCTCTGGTGCCACTCGTCGAGGCTCGCAACGAAAGCCGTCCCCAAAATGGCGATGTTTGCCCAGCGCGGCTTCCACTTGATGTTCTCCAACGCGGGCAAGGTCGCGCGCCAGGCGCGAAACAGCAGAATGCTCAGGACGGCGTAGCCGACAACGTGGCCTCCCTTGCGAATATAAAAATGCCAGCCTTCAAAACGGATGGGATCCACCCCGAACAGAAAGTGCAGCAGAGGATAGAGAAGACGGCTGGTGTTGTTGGAAGAAAGCCATGCCGTCGACTCAATGGCGATAACTATCAGCCATAGGATCGCGGCGATCCATGTCTTGAGAACTTCGTGTTTGCCGGAGTTCAAGCTCTGTCCGGCCTCTTACTCGATCGCATAATTCGGCGCCTCGCGCGTGATCATAACATCGTGTACGTGGCTCTCACGCAAGCCCGCGCCGCTGATGCGCACGAAGCGTGTCTTCTGCAATAGTTCGGAGATTGTGGCACAGCCGCAATATCCCATGCCCGATTTGAGTCCGCCCACCATCTGATGAACGATCATCGACACGGAACCGCGATAAGGCACGCGCCCCTCAATGCCTTCCGGAACAAGCTTCGCCAGACGGTTCGAGTCTCCATCACCGGACGAAACCGCTGCGGACGAGTCGCCCTCCGTGCTTTGAAAGTATCGTTCGCTCGATCCCTGCGCCATCGCCCCAATCGATCCCATGCCGCGATACGACTTGAACGTGCGCCCCTGATACAGAATCATCTCGCCCGGCGATTCATCCGTGCCTGCGAACAGCGATCCAATCATCACCGTGCTGGCGCCCGCGGCCAGCGCTTTCGTCATGTCGCCCGAGTATTTGATGCCTCCGTCGGCGACGATGGGAACGCCGGAGTCTTTGGTTGCGCGATACGCTTCGGCGATCGCTGTGATCTGAGGAACGCCCGCGCCGGTGACCACGCGCGTGGTGCAAATCGAACCGGGGCCGATCCCAACTTTGATTCCGTCCGCGCCGGCACGAGCCAACTCACAAGCTCCATCGAAGGTGGCGACGTTGCCCGCAAGCAATTCCACTTCCGGCAGCTTAGACTTCACCAACTTCACAGCCTCCAGTACTTTGCTGGAGTGACCATGGGCGCTGTCGATCGCCAGTACATCCACCTTCATTTCGGCCAGTTCCTGTGCGCGTTCCAGAAAATCTCCGGTCGCTCCGATTGCCGCGCCCACACGCAGCCGCCCATGCGAATCCTTCGCCGCATGGGGATACTTCAACTTTTTCTGAATATCTTTAACCGTGATCAAACCCTTCAGGTTGTACTTGTCGTCAACCACCAGCAGTTTTTCCACGCGGTGCTCATGCAGAATTTTTTCCGCGTCTTCGAGTGTGGTGCCAACGGGCACGGTGATCAGATTTTTCTTGGTCATCACCCGGTCTATAGGAATGTCGAAGCGAGTCTCAAAGCGCAGATCGCGATTCGTAAGAATGCCCACCAGTCGCCCGTGCTCGGTGATAGGCACGCCGGAAATCTTGTACTTGCGCATTACATCGAGCGCGTCCGAAACCTTATCCGTCGGACTCATCGTGACGGGATCGACAATCATTCCGCTTTCCGAGCGCTTCACTTTGTCGACTTCATTCGCTTGCTGGTCAATGGTCAGATTGCGATGAATAATTCCCAGCCCGCCCTGCTGCGCCAGCGCAATCGCCATGTGCGATTCGGTGACGGTATCCATGGCCGCGCTGACAATCGGAATGTTGAGAGTGATATTCCGCGTGAGGTGCGTCTGCGTGCTGGCCTGCGCCGGAATTACATCGGAACGAGCGGGGAGAAGAAGAACATCGTCGAAGGTGAGAGCTTCGGGAACGGGAAAATGAATCATAAATTGTTCGGATATCTTATTTCGATGTTCCCGGTGGCGGGAAGAACTTTTATTGTAGAGACAGCAGAGGATCGAGGCAAATGCGCACAGCGTAGCTGCCGGCGAATCGGCCCTCTGCGTTTGTCTTTTAGCCACCGCCAGCGTATATTAGAGAACTGAGAACTGTTGTGTAGTAAGCATTTGGCGAGGCACACCAGTGGGCGCAAGCCCACTTTTTAGTTTCAGCGGAGATGTCGCTGAACAAATCGCCCGCAAGTTATTGCATTCATGGCGCTTGAGATTGATCGCGTGCGAGAAATTGCGGAGCGCGTAGCTTCCTCCAGCGGATTGGAAGTTGTCGACGTTGAGTTACGCGGAGGCGGCAAGGCGCGCATATTACGCGTGTTTTTGGACAAGCCTGCGGCGATCTCTGACGCGCCAGGAGCAAAGGCGATGAGCGGAGTTACGCACGAGGACTGCGCTAACTTCAGCCGTGAGTTTGGCACGATTTTGGATGTAGAAGATGCGGTGCCCGGCGGTTCGTACACGCTGGAAGTTTCATCGCCTGGGTTAGATCGCAAGCTATCACGCGCCTCGGATTTTGAAAGATTTGTCGGTAGCCGGCTGAAGCTGATGACCCGGCAGCCGGTCAACAACAACCAGCATTTTGAAGGACGGTTAGAAAGCTTTCAAGATGGACGCCTGACGCTGGATACAAGCGCGGCCAGCAAAAAGTCGCGCAAGAAGATGGGCGCAGGCGAAGAAAAAATCCAAATCGATTTCGCCAACGTGGAAAAGGCGAATCTGGTGCCGGAGATATAGCAAGGTTGCAATGTTTCAAAGTTTCAAGGTTTCAGAGTCGGGCCGCCCTTGGTGCGGACTGCTTGTAAACATTGAAACTTTGAAACCTTGAAACCTTGAAACATTGAAACTTTGATTTTTATGGCTAGCGAGCTCTATAACACGATCGACGCACTCAGCCGGGAAAAAGGGATTGATCCGCAAATTGTAGTCAGCGCGGTGGAAGACGCAATTGTCATGGCCACCCGCAAGTACTACAAGTCGCAGGAAAATCTCCGCGCCAAGCTCGACAAAGATACGGGAAAGATCAATGCGTTCGCGGTGAAGGCCGTGGTCGAGACTCCCGAGCAGGTCGAAGATCCGAACCTGCAGATCACCGTCGAAGACGCTCGCAAGATCGATCCGACGCTGGAAGTCGGCGGCGAGTTACAGATTCCCAAAGTTACAGAAGGCATTCTCGGACGCATCGCTGCGCAGTTGGCCAAGCAGGTCATCTTTCAGAAGGTGCGTGAGGCTGAACGCGACACGGTTTACAACGAATACATCGGGCGCGTTGGCGAGATCATTAACGCGACGGTGAAGCGAGTGGAGGGCCCGGATGTGATCTTCGACATCGGCAAGGCCGAAGCCCGCATGCCGCGCAAAGAGCAGTCCCGCCTGGAATCATTCGCAGTCGGTGAGCGTGTTCGCGTTGTAATTTCGCGCGTCGAGAAAGCTTCCAAGGGTCCGGGAGTCGTGGCTTCCCGTGCCGCGCCGGAGCTCGTGCAGAATCTGTTCCAGACGGAAGTTCCTGAAATTTATGACGGAACGGTGGTCATTCGCGCGATTGCGCGTGAAGCTGGTGAGCGCACGAAGATCGCCGTCATGTCGAAAGACAAAGATGTGGACGCGGTCGGCGCCTGCGTCGGCATGAAGGGTATGCGAGTGCAGTCGATCATTCGCGAGTTGCGCGGCGAGAAAATCGACATTATCGAGTATCACGAAGACGCGGTCACCTTTGCGGAAAAGGCGTTGCAGCCGGCCAAGGTCAGCCGCGTCACCATCGTCGACAGCGCGGACAAACATCTCGAAGTTGTAGTCGACGACAGCCAGCTTTCGCTCGCCATCGGCAAGAAGGGACAAAACGTCCGTCTCGCGGCGAAGTTGCTCGGCTGGAAGATCGACATCAAGAGCGAGGAAGAGAAGCGCCAGGAAGTCGAACAGCAGATGTCCGCCCTGGTCACGCAGACGGCGACTCCGCTGGAGAACGTCCCCGGCCTCGGTGAAGGCTTGGTGGAAAAGCTGGGCGCGGCTGGAGTAACTACGGTTGAAGCTCTCGCCGATATGACTCCCGAGCAGCTCGAGGCAATCGAAGGCATCGGTCCGAAGACGGTAGAAAAAATCAGCCTGGCGGTGAATAATTACTTCGCCAGCCTGGAAGGGGCTGAAGGCGTTCCTGCTGAGGGCGCTGAGGCTGGCGCTTACGATGTGGTCGTGGCGCCTGAAGGCAGCGTTGAGGCCGACACCGTTGAGCAGTTGGAAGCGGAAGAAGGTTCGCAAGAGGTCCCAGAGGAAATTGCGGCAGATGGCGAGAGTGCAGAAGATCTCGCTGCCGCCGCCGATTCCGAATCTTCCGACGGTCAGCCGGACCATGAGCAGGCTTCTGAAGGTGGCGGCGCTTCCGAAGAAGCGGCGGCCGAGAAAAAAGAATAGTCATGGCACCCGAAGACCTGAAGTCGATGGGGGTGCAAGTCCAAAGAATAAACTCCGTGAGGCCGCGATGAAGACTTAAGGCAAACGCGGAGTACAAGAAAGGCCGGATGAGCAAGGTTCGAATTAACGATCTCGCCAGGGAACTGGAAGTCAAGAGCAGAGCCATACTCGACGTGTTGGAAGAAGTCGGGGTAACGGAGAAGAAGACGCACTCAAGTTCTCTGGAAGAGCATGAAGCGGAAAAAGTAAGAATCAAGCTGCGCGCCTCGTCCGAAGGGCAAGCGGCCGTGTCCAAGTCGTCGCGCACTCCACGCGGCGAAGAAACCATCAAAACCAAGATCGATCTTTCCAATATCTCGCGGCCCGGAGATGTGCTGAAGGCCCTGACTCAGCGCCAGGCAGTCCCTGTCCCTCCTTCACCGAGACCAGGCATACCTGCCCCCGCAAGCGCTACACAAGCGGCTCCGATTGGCCGGCCTGCCGTGCCGCCTCCGGCCAAGCCAGCTGCCGCACCCGTCTCCGTATCTGCAACTCCGGCCTCCACTCCGGCGCCGGTCGCTCCAACTCGTCCGCCTGCGATGATCCTTCCCCAGACGGAAAGGCCTGTTTATTCGGTTCCCGCTCCGCCTCAACCTGTTCCGCCTGCGGCGCCTCCATCGGTGCGCCCGCCCGAGCAGCCGGCAGCGGTTGTTCCACCGGCTGAATCTGTGCCCCAGCATGCCCCGGTTTCCGCTTCAGCCGCGCCGCAAGCTCCAACCTCTGCGGCTCGCCCCGCGCCGCCAGTTGCTCCACCGCCGGCAGCGCCGCGAATGATTGTTCCGCAGACCGGTCCACGCCCTGTTTACAAAGCGCCGCCCAGACCGATGGCTCCGGCAGCCGTTGCGCCAGGGGTTCCAATAGGAA
>JBAUXX010000070.1:0-77229 GCA_049584475.1 Candidatus Sulfotelmatobacter sp.
CTTTGGGTCGCTTCCGGGCGGCGGTGAAGGCGGCGATTTGGGTTCGTCCGGCATGGTTCTGAGAGACTGGACCCTGCGTGCAAGTCGCAGGCAAAAGAACGTTAACTTCTATCAGCTTGACGATACGGTGTCAACGAGGTTGGTGCTAGAAAATTTCTAAAATTTAGGCGCCGAACGCGACGGCTTCATGATCTAGGAGCGGAACTGCGCCTGATAGGACTCGATCAGATCGCGCACGCGCTGCGCATCGGCCTTGCGATGGCCGTGACTGGTGATAGGGTCGGTTCCACCCGTGGATTCGATTCGAATTTCCGACCAGAACACGCCCGTCGAAATATGTACCGACGCGACTTTTGACATCGCGATCGTCTCTTCGTTGCTGCCAAACAGACGCGACTTAATGCGGCTCACTCGCTGTGGGCTAATTACCAGCTTGGTAGGAAAAAGAAAATTGCCCTGAGTCCAGCGGCTCGCACTGAAAATCTCGGCGGGGGAGCTGTCCATGGGATTGTCTGGCATCGCGTTCGCCGGGCTCATAGCCATTCCAGCGCGCCTTTTTTCCAAACCCAGATATAGCCGACAATCAGAATGGCGAGAAAGATCAGCATCTCGATAAAGCCGAACAGGCCGAACGCCTTGAACTTCACCGCCCAGGGAAAGAGAAAAATCGTTTCCACATCGAAGACGACAAACAGAATCGCAATAATGTAATAACGGACGGTGTATCGTCCGCGCGAGCTGTCGATGGGATCGATGCCGCACTCATAGGGCATGAGTTTGGTCTTGCCCGGATTGTCGGGGCGAACCAGCTTCGCCGCCAACAAAGTAAGCGGCAGCAGGACGCCAACGAACGCGATGAAGATGAAAATGGGAACGTAGTTTTGTGGCATAGGGCTACTCGGTTGTTAGAGTTGAATCGGAAACCCACCCATAGTAGCTCCGTCCGCGTGCGGCTTCAAGGGCGTTGGCGGTTTGGTAGTGGCTCAGTTTGAAAATTTCTTCAATCCACTAGTGGCGTCATGCCGAACGCGCGCGTTTTCACCAGCGGGCGGAGGCATCTCACGTGCCCCAATCGCTTATCAGTGGGAGATCCTTCGCTCCGCCTGAACAGCGGCTCCGCTCAGGAGGACGCCACTAAGCTTCCTCATTTCAAATTGAGCCACAACCGGCGGTTTATTGCTTTTCCCAATGCGTCGCATTGAACTGCTTGGGATCGAACACGCCGGGATCGAGCTTCACATTGCCCTGAATTTCGGAATAATCTTCGCTGAAAATGAGCTTGTTGTCGGCATGGACTTCGACTCGCGCGGCGATCCAGCCACCATCGAGTCTGCGATAGTCGACAAAGCGAATATCTTCAATCTTTTTTGGATCCTGACGGGATGGCTCCATTTCGCGCACGAAGAGCAATGTATCTTTTTCCACCCAGAATTGCCGCGACTGCAAATCGTCTTTAGCCGCCCCCACCACATACACGGAACGCCCCTGCCATGTATCTTCCCGCAACTTCGTCAGGTCGTATCCCTGCCCCTTTACGACTTCGATTGTCGTCTGCGGCTCCTGCCGATAGACGTCAAATCCCAGCACCAGAAGCATGTTGACCAGGGGCACGGTTCGCACCACCGTGCCGTCTTTCAGAATCGTCGCACTTCCATCGACCATGACGTAGCCGTTGCCGTCTTTGGGCAGCCCCATATCGATGCGCAACTTCCCCGGCAACAGCGCCGCCTCGTACCAAGTGTCGACTTTGGCCGTACCGTCGGGATTGTAGGTCGTACTCTTCTGCGTGAAGGTTACGGTGTTGTACCAGGATGCCTTGTAGCGATCGTGCATGGCGCGCAGGACATCCACGCCGTTGCGGATTTTCTGGGCATTCGCCAAAGTTACAGCGAAAAGAAACGGTATGAGCAAGGATCGTTTCATGAAGTTCATCAATTCTCCCGCAATGCACGCGCAAAGAAGCCTACGCTAAGACCGGACAATGAGTCGACCCCGCGATTGCGGGTCACTGGCATTTGTCGGGTAAGAGAAATACAGATCGTGCAAGATCGGATTTCAACGTTTCCTCGCTGTAATAGCGACCCAGAATGCCGCCCTTCCATGTCAGAAGATCGGGATTCTTATCTCGAAATTCGTCCCAACCGGAAGCTTGCGAGCGCGCCATCCGTTCGCGAATGAGGAAAAAGTACGCAAACGTGATCGTTTCGTTGTAACGATCGGCCTTACCGCAGGACACAGCGAACGTGCTGATGGCGCTGGCGAATTTCTGCAACGCCTCCAGCACCGGATGCCTGCTCAAGTAGTTAAAGGCCAGATGGACGTGATCGAAGTGGTGAAATGAATCGCAAGGGATTTCTCCACGCTCGAAGCGATCGGCAAGTTCGTCTCCCGTCACCATCAGCCAGCTCTCCGCGCCTGGGAATCGCTGACCTTGATCTCTTCCGTCCAGAAATTCCATGCCTTGTCCGCCGCCTCGCCAGTCAATTCGTCGTTTTGCAGCAGCAACTTCAGCATGCCGGATCGAAAATACAATTCGGCAAGCATCTCTTGCTCGCGCACGAAATACTGGTGAATCTCTTCAAGCGTGCGGCCGAATTTTTGAGCATACTCCTGTATGAACTGCTCGTTTTGCCGGGGCGTGATACCGCGCTCCCAAATCGTGGCAGGAGAGGCGCGCAGAAAACAGAGTTTGCATCCGAGGTCGGCGAGCCGGTTATCGAAGAGCTCCACGTCGCTCCACTTCACCACTCCGGGACGAACACAATGGGTCAGGTGCAGTGTATCGATCATCACAAAACACCAGGGCCGGTCATGCTGCTGCACGCTGGCATGTAACCATTCGAGGTGGGAGACTGTGCGCTCCAAATGCAGTAGATTCATGGCCGACGTTAAACTGTTTCTATCTTCCAGTTGGGCCAAGGGTCCGTAGGTGTGGGATTGTGCCAAGTGAACCAGCGTCCGGATTTTTCTGGGTTTGCTGGAATTCACTTGACGACGGATCAGGGCATCGATGAGCGTCGACTTTCCAACGCCCGAGGTGCCTTCTACCAGCAATGCTTTGAATGGCAGCATACGAGTTAGCCTATCGATAAACCTGGGCTTTTGCGGCCGCTACGACGCAGGCCGACGCCGTGTAAATAACGAGATTGCCGACGTTGAACATCCCGTGGAGCATGTGAACAAGAATCGCGAACACGAATAGGGCCGCCAGGACCCACGCGCCCCGGGCGGAGGTCCGCGGAACAAGCAATAAGACAGCGCCAATGATCTCGCCCCAGCCCAGAATCAGGCGTAACGCATTGGGCATGTGAGTTCGGCCGAATTCGTGCGCTGCGCCCGGCATGACGAACAAGATCGCTTCCGCCAGAATTACCACGCCCAGAGCCCACTGCAGGCCCGTCAGGGCGATTTTCATGCACTGGTCTGTCATCGTGTTGTCCTCGTCATTTGTCGGTATTACGCTTGCGGCCTGTTTTAGCTTTGATTTCTTTAAGACGGTGGCTGGCGCTGGAATCAAGATCCAGATCGTAAAACTTCTTCAAGTCTCGGATACGCTCAAGGGAAGCAGGGTTGAACGGAATCTTGCCATCGAAGGCATGAAGGACGATGCCTTCCAGCAAATCGCCCAGCGTCATGTCGTGGTATTCCGCCAGAGCCTTGAGAACCTTGAGCAACCGCTTTTCCATGCGGACGCCGGTCTGCACGCGTTCCACCAGCAACTTCTCTTCATTCATTGTTACCAATGTACCAAAGTACCAAGATACTCGGCAACCAAGGGGCCCGCCAGCAAGATATAGAACTCAACCAAGCGCACGAGAATTCGGGTTCGGCGCGGCATTGTTTATAATCGCGTTTCACCGATCTTCCAGGTTTGCGCGCTCGCGAGCGGGCACAATTCCCAGCAGAGGACTATTCATTGGCATTCGACGAGAACGTTTACGAACTGCGGCGCCAGAAGCTTAAGCAAATTGAGGCTCTCGGCCAAATCGCGTACCGAAGCAAGTTTGACCTGACTCACAGCGTTCCGCAGATTCTGGCCGACTATTCGGACAAGACCGCGGAGCAGTTAGAAAATCCTCGCATCAGCGTCCGCGTTGCGGGGCGCATTATGGCAATCCGCCTGATGGGCAAGGCCAGCTTTAGCCATTTGCAGCAGAACGGGCAGAAGCTGCAGATCTATGTCAAGAAGGACGCGGTCGGCGATGCGGGCTGGGATCTCTACAAATTGCTCGATCTGGGCGACCACATCGGCGTCAGCGGTTATCTGTTTCGCACGCGCACGGGAGAGCTGACCGTCCATGTCGAGGAAATTACCTTTCTCAGCAAGGATCTTCTTCCTTTGCCGGAAAAATTTCACGGCCTCACCGATGTGGAACTGCGTTACCGGCAGCGCTATGTCGATCTGGTAATGAATCCCGAAGTGCGCGAAGTTTTTCTGAAGCGCAGCAAGCTGGTGCAGTCGATGCGCCGCACGCTCGATGGACATGGCTTCGTCGAAGTCGAGACCCCAATGATGCAGCCTATCGCCGGCGGCGCGGTGGCGCGGCCGTTCGTTACGCACCACAACACCCTCGATATGGATTTGTATCTGCGCATCGCGCCGGAGCTTTACCTGAAGCGGCTGGTAGTGGGCGGATTCGATCGCGTGTATGAGATCAATCGTAATTTTCGCAATGAAGGCCTTGGCTGGCGCTGGAATCCCGAGTTCACTATGCTGGAGTTCTACCAGGCCTACACCGACTATCAGGGCGTAATGGATCTCACGCAGGAGCTGATCACGCAAGCGGCGAAGGATGTGATTGGCGGAACGAAGGCGAAATGGGGAGATCAGGAGATTGACTGGGCCAACTGGCAGCGCATGACCATGCGCGAGGCGATCATTAACTATTGGCCGGAAGCCGCGGGAGCAAAGCCAGAGATGAACGATTTCGCTTCGCAAGACGGCGTGAAGCGCTTAGTGGAAGGTTTCAACAAATCGCATTCGCACATGGCTTACGATCCGAAAGAACCTGTGGGCAAGACGATTGCCGCGCTCTTTGACGCGGTGGTCGAGGAACATCTGACCCAGCCGACAATCATTTATGAGTTTCCCACTGCCGTGTCTCCGCTATCCAAGCAGAAGCCTGACGAGCCGGAGTGGACCGAGCGATTTGAAATCTATGCCGGGCAGATGGAAATTTCCAACGGCTTCAGCGAACTGAACGACCCCGAAGACCAGCGCCGGCGATTCGAGGGGCAGTTAGCGGAGCGCGAGCGTGGCGACGAAGAAGCGCACCAGATGGATGAGGACTACATTCGGGCGCTATCGTATGGAATGCCGCCCGCTGGTGGCGTGGGCGTAGGAGTCGACCGGCTGTGCATGTTGCTGACCGACTCGCACACGATTCGCGATGTGATTCTGTTTCCGTTATTACGTCCGGAAAAAGCGTCAAACACGGAGGACCCAGGGACCACAGAAGAAAAACATTAGAGATCTCTACAGCTCCCACACGCGGTGCGCGCCCACGACTAGCCCCAGCGTCAGCAACGCGATCAATATTTCGCCCAACGCTCCCACGATGAAAGGCCGAAGTCCCTGTTTCGTCATCTCGCGAAAATTCGTACGCAGGCCGACGCCGGCGAACGTTAGCAGGAACGCCCATCGCGAAAGATTGGCCAGCGATCCAACCTGGTCTTTACTGAATGTGTGGAAGCTGACCAGAAGCGAAATCACAAGAAAGCCAAGAACGAACTTGGGAAATTTCTTCCACAGGAATGACGCTTTGTTCGTCACCGTTTCGGCCTGCCCGCGTTTTGCCCAGTAGATCGCATAAGCCAGTACTACAAAACCGATCATGGCATTGCGGCAGGTTTTCGCCAGCACTGCGACTTTTCCGGCGGCATCGGAATACAACGCGCCCGCGGCAGTTGCCTCGGCAGTGTTATCCACGCCAAGTCCGGCCCAGAGCCCGTAGGCCGTGTCATTCATATGCAGGTTGTGGCCGATCACCGGAAATGTAAAGAGGGCAAACGCACCCAGCGCAAGTATGGCGGCAATGGCAAATGACGAATCTTCGTCATCGGCGTCGATCGCGCCCTTTGCCGCAATGATGGCGGATACTCCGCAAACGGCCGATCCCACGGCGAGAAGGGTGGTGAGCTTCGGTTTGAGTTTGAACAGGCGGCCCAGAAATGTCATCAGCGCGAGAGATAGCGTGATTTCCACGACGACTAATCCCAGGCTGATGCCTCCGAGCTTCATGACATCGGCCAAAACGAACCGGGCTCCCAACAACACAAGGCCAACCTTAAGCCAGAACTCGTAGGTTGCGATTCCCGGCAAAAACACTTTCGGGATAGTCAGAAGGTTGGAGATCAACAGGCCGATAAGAATCGCCCAAAGCACATATTCGATGTTCGGAAAAATCAGGTGATGCGTCTTGCCGTATGTGTTCACCGATTTTTCAATCACCTTCCCGGCATAGCCAATTCCGGCCAACAGCAAGACTCCGGGAACCAAACGTAGAGCATTTAACCTGGGGCTGTGTGATTCAACGTGCGGAATGGAAACCGAAGCGGACATGAATGTATCTCCTACCAGCAGGAACTTTCTTTTGACTTTTTCAACTACGAATAACGCTTACCAGGGCACAGCCTTGAGAATGTGAAATCGCACTGCTGCGGCCAACGCGAGCGCGAGCAAAACCGCCCAGCCGTCAAGCGACAATCGAAAGCCCTCGCGTTTAGCGCTATCTTGAATTTCCGAAGACATAATCCTCCTCTTCTTCTTCGCGTTCTTGGCGCGGCGAATTCTGCGAGCCTTTCTTGCGCGCAAAATCGAGACCGCGACCGCCGGCGGGCTCTGTGTCGACTGTCCCGTGAACCAAATGTTCCGCCAACTGCGCAGCCTGAACGCGCAGTTCGGGCACAGCGACGATCTCCCAGAGCCGTCCTTTTCTCGCGGGGCCAATCGCATATAGCGCCGACGATGCCGTCCCGGTCGAACCTAACAACGCTCCGTTCGTATCGACATCCAGGCCAAGAAACAGAGGATCGGGTCTTGCCAGTCGCTGGGCGATGAGGGAATTCAAAAGCGGATCATTGATGCGGCGGCAATCGCTCTCTGAGCCGGTGCAATTGATCACACGACTGACCCGCAGCACGTGGGGCTGCCCGCTGCCTCGCTCACGAAACGTAACTTCAGCAATGTCGTCACGTTCGGAGTAGTTGACCAAACGGCCAGCGTGAATCTGAACTTGACCCTTCTCGATCATCTCGGCCAGCTTCGCTCCAATCCCGGGAGCCACCCGGTGACGATGCACTTCCCAGTAAGGACGAAGATGCCGCAGAAACCTTGTGCGCTCGTGTTGCGGCAAAGAACTCCATATCTGAGAAGTTACGGGACGAATGGCATCGATAACCGGGCGCCAGTTGCCACCTTCTTTTTCCGCCGACGCCACTTCGTTGCGAATCAGGCGCAGCAAAGAGCGCGCGGTCCTGGAAAGATTCTCCGCGCAAAAATCTGGCCGGGTTTTTGACTCGCGATGAGTCTGCGGCAATAACCCGCGGCGCGAAATAATAAATATCTTTCCCTTGAAACCTCGGCCATGCAGCGAAATCGCCATGTCGACGCTGGTGAGGCCGGAACCAATCAGCAGGACATCTTCGTGCTCCGTGAGTCCACCAAGAGCAGACGGCGACCACGCTGTGGCCGCATATCGTCTCGCACCGGCGCTCAGTCCCGGAATTTTCAGGTCCGGCGGCGCGGAATTACCCAGGGCAAGAACAACCGTCTTAGCCTGCAACTGTTGGCCTCCATTGAGTTGCAGGGCGAAATGTTCCTCCTGCGGCGTCAGAGAAACGGCCTGATCGCGAAGCCAACTCAATCTGCTGCCGCTCCGGGCAGTGGCTGCTTGCAACAATGAAACTAAATACTGCCCGTAGACCATGCGTGGCAAGAAGCATTCAGGACGAAAAGCAGGGTCGTAGTTACTCCGCGCCCAGCGAACCAGATGATCGGGCTCGTCCGGAAATGCGCTCATATTCTCTGCGGGCACATTGAGCAGATGATTCGGGTCGTCCGTGCTGTAAGCGAGACCGAGTCCCGGCGCCGAGGATTTCTCGATAACCGAGACCCGTATGTCCGGATCGCGACGCAGCAACTGAACAGCCAGCATCGTGCCGCTGAAACCGCCTCCAACAATTGCGATATTGATGTACTCGGTCATGATTTGTCTGCCGTTCTTTCGTAAAGACGAACGGTCATCCTAAATCTCAAGCGCGTTCCATCCACGATCAAGTTACCGATGTGCGACAACTCATGCCGCCGGCCCGGAAAAGGAGAGTGGCCAAAACCGGGCCGGCGACTGTTCTGAAGGCAAGCCTTCAGAAAGCGATCTACGGCAGGACGTAGCGGAAGGAAGTCATGACCATGTTGTCGATTCCTTCCGGTGAAACTCCCACGCCTTTTGTGAAGCCGGTGCCAGACCAGGTATCACGAGTGATGTAGGAATACTGCGTGCCGAACTGGAATCGACCACGCGGCCCGCTGTAAAAGCGGTACCAGAAGCCGACAGATCCTTCGATCAGCGCGCGAGTGTCAGCCGCGCAACTGCTGAGACTCGTGGGAGTAAAGCCGCTGTTCACAGCCGGAGGCAACTCGGTGTAGCAACCGGAGTTATTAAACAGCGGAGCTCCATAACCAACTTCCTTCCCCGTGAGAGGATCAAAGTCGGCCGTCCGCGCAGCATACTCAACGCCACCGTAGCCGTAGATATCAAGCTTCTTGGTCTTCCATTCCAGAGTGCTGAGTCCTTCCAGGTTCTTGATCAAATGCAACGTGCCGTCCGCGTTGATCGAAACATCCGACAATCCGCCCGGAGCATAGCGCCCAATGCCGCTGCCGCCGAAGCCTTTCAAACCAAACACGACATGCTTGGCAATGAACCAGCGCGCGCTGGCGCCGATGCCGCCGCCTTCTTTGGACGAGTTGTAAGCTCCAACCGCGCTGGGACCTGTTCCCGCGCCGTTCGGGCAAGGCCCGGTTGTAGCCGGTGCGACGAGCACTACTTCGCCGCAGGGAAATACACGATCGCTAAAGCGGTCGAGTAAGCCAAAGACTTCGTAGTGTCCAAAGCCGGGATCGAAAGCGATCTTGGCAATGAGATCGGGCGACGGGTTGAACGTGTAGTTGGTTGTTGTGTTATAGCTGTTGCTCGCTCCCGCTTCGCCCAGCAGAAAATTATCCCCGTTGCCGTGCGTGGTCAACGTGCCCTGGGCATTTTCGACGGCGAAGGCGACCGCAACCTTGTCGCCGAAGGCCTTGGTTAAACGAATTCCATACTGGCGCGCATAAACAAAGCCGACGTTGTAGGAGGAGTCGATCGTCTTCGGCCGGGCATCGTTGGTTCTGCCCAGATCGTCATCCGGCGAGATTCCGTGGCCGTTTTCCGTCACTAGACTCCACGACTGGCCGCCAAGAAAACTCCAGCCATTGTCGAACTTTGCCTGGCCCCAAGCCTGGCGGAGACGCAGCGTGTAACTGTTAGTCGAGGTCGAAGTCGAGGTGACGCCGGCCGACAGAAAGTCTGCAGAGACGTAGCTGGAAAGATCCACATTCCCCGCATGGCCCTCCGCGAAAGCGGTGATCTTGGACTGGCGGGCGGAACCAAAAAACTCCGGCATCTGGCTCTGGGAAGCGCCCGGCATCGTCAGAGAGTTAAAGGGTGTCGAAACATCCGCCCCAAGCGCTCTCGACCGCCGTACAAATTCGGCCGCCGCATATCCTCCCGGCGTAATGCTGATGCCTTTGAAGTGTATTGTCATTGGGCCTTCCATGGGGCTTACAGGCCGCGTGCCCGAGTCTTGCGGATTTTGGGCTGTCGGAATACCAGTGTCTTGTTGGACGATGCCGTCCGGAGTGACAACTGCTGACACTTCTTGTGGGGCCGTCTTTGCAGCATCAGCTTTCGCGGCGGCAGCCTGCTGAAGCTGCTGCAAGTCTTGCTGCTTCTGCAGTTGTTGGCTGAGGCGCTCAATCTGTAGCTGCTGCGCGGCCAGCGCGTCTTTCAACGCCCGCACGTCAGCGGCGGTAATGGACGGTGCGGGCGAAGCTGGTGCCGGCGAAGCCGCAGCAGGTGAGACCGCTGGATCTTTGGCGGCTGCTCCGGGTGACGCCGGGGTTTCTGCCCAGGCGCCGGCGGTAAGTGCCGCCATTGTCAAGGCTGTTAGCAAAAATCGTTTCGTTGCTTTCATGGGAGTACAGTCCTCTCCTTCGTTTGAGTTTTTGTCGAACATCTCTTTTGTGGGGGAACTGCCTGAAATCTCGCGCTTGCTGCGCGGGTACCGCTATCAACTCGACTAAACCAGTCTAACCCAATCTACATGGTTATGTCTATCGTTTTAGTTG
Source organism: Candidatus Sulfotelmatobacter sp. (assembly GCA_049584475.1). GTDB lineage: Bacteria > Acidobacteriota > Terriglobia > Terriglobales > Acidobacteriaceae > Sulfotelmatobacter. The sequence continues at coordinate 10,388 of JBAUXX010000070.1, forward strand.
TGATTAGGACAAAATTATTGCCTGCCTTATTTCTCCGTTCATCTTCATTCTTTTGTGCTATTTAACTTGCAGAGGTCAAGCCCCACCTGTGCTGCAGACGCCGTTCCATGGACTTGAACACGAGCCCATCAACCACGTATCCGATGGCAATGATCAAAATCATTACGGCCAGCACGGCGCTCATATCGTTGAGATCGCGGCCCATCATCAGCACCTGTCCCAGACCAAGGCTCAGGTAAAGCATCTCCGCGGTGATGAGCGAGCGCCAGGCAAAAGCCCATCCCTGCTTGAGACCGGAAACGATGAACGGCAGGCTCGCGGGCAGAAGCACATACCAGAAGAGTTTGAAGCCGCTCGCGCCAAGATTGCGTCCGGCCATGCCGAAAATCTTGGGCATCTGCTTGCGCCCATCTTCCATCGCCAACGTGACCGACAACAGCGACCCCATGATCACCACAAACAGAATCGCATTCTGATTAAGTCCGAACCAGAGCAACGCCAGCGGCCACCAGCAGATGCTGGGCAGACTTTGCAAACTCACCAGCAGCCCGCCCATAGTCTCTTCCAGAAATTTATTACTGGCTACGCCTAGCCCGAGGACCATTCCCAGCACCACAGAGATAAGATAGCCCACCAGCACCCGCTGCATGCTGACGTAGATGGCAATCCAATAAGTATGATCTTTGAATCCCTCGTACAGCGCTTGCCCAACGCTCCATGGCGGCGGAAAAAGATACGGAGGCCAGATCTTCAGTTCGGCCAGCAACGTCCACAGGCCGAACAATCCGGCATAGAAAATAAAAAAACGGGCGGCGCGTTTCATTATTGCTGAGCTCCCACTTCCACGCGAGGCTTGATGCCTGCGTTGTATTCAACTTCGAGGGAGCGGTTAATCTCTTCGCGCAATTCATCAAGAATTTCGCGGGCGGCGCGGGCAACATCCACATCTTCCAAAACCCGGGGACGCGGCAAATCTACAGGGAATTCGTTCTTCACCCGGCCCGGGCGAAACGTGAGCAGCACCACACGATCACCCAGACGGATGGCCTCGCGAACATTGTGCGTCACAAAAATGATTGTGCGCCCGGTTTCGCTCCAGATGCGTTCCAGTTCGTCGTGCAGCAGGTCGCGGGTCTGGGCGTCGAGCGCCGCGAAGGGTTCGTCCATCAGAAGCACGTCCGGCTCCGTGGCCAGCGCGCGCGCGATCGCTACGCGCTGCCGCATGCCGCCGGAAAGCTGATGGATATAGCTGTCTTTAAATTTGCCCAGGTGTACCAAGCGCAGATAATAAGCGGTCTTCTCTTCCCTCTCCGCCTTGCTCACGCCTTTCATCTTCATGCCGAATTCAACGTTTTCTCCGACCTTGAGCCAGGGGAAAAGCCCGTGCTCCTGAAAAATCAGGATGCGATCCGTGCCCGTTCCCTGCACCGGATGGCCATCGACCAACACTTGCCCGGAGGTCTGCTGATGCAAACCCGCAATCAGATGCAGCAGCGTAGACTTGCCGCAGCCCGAAGGCCCAACGATGCAAACGAACTCACCCGGCTTAACTTGCAGGTTAATGTGATCGAGCGCCAGCAACCGCTCGCCCGCTTGAGTTTTGTAGCTGAGGCAAATGTCTTTCAACCCGACCTTGGCAGTCTGGGGCGCGAAGGTATGCGCCGGCAGAACAGCAGTCGACGGCTTTTTGCCTGCCCGCTTAACGTCTGCGTGCACAGGAATCTGCGCGGAGCCGAGACGATCTCCCGGAATATGGCTGCTGGGGATTGGAAGCTGCGAAGGAAATTCGTGTGTATTTGCGCTCATTGAATAGCCTTTCTTCCTTTTTCCGCCAGCACCTGATTCAACAGCGTCAAGTCATACAACCGGGAGAGATCGGGCATCTGCCGTCCGAGAAAACCATCATCAAAAGCTTGCTGCGCGGCGGTCGTGAGTGCGGCGTGCAGAGGGTCGTACGTCACCTGCATGCGCGTAAATGCTTCGTCCAGAATTGCGGGAGCCAGCGCCTTGCCGGTCTCAGTTTGAATTTGCTGGTTCAGCAACTTCTTGGCGTCGGCCGGATGCGCCGTAATCCAGTCGGTCAGTTCGACGTTGGCGCGAATCCAGTTCTTCACCAGATCCGGATGGGCCATTAGAAACTTGGTATTCACAATGAGAAGGCCGATGACAAACTGCCCGTTGGGCCACAACGAGCGCTCGTCGACAAACAGCCGACCGTTGCCCTCGTGAATAAGCCGCGTTGCCCAAGGCTCGGGCGCCCAGGCCGCATCCAAATCTTTTTTCAGAAACAACGTGAGCTGGTCCGGGTTGGCCATGGGGATGATCCGAACGTCCCCGCCCTTGTCGTTGCTCTTCAGGCCATTCTTCTTGAGCCAGTTGCGCAACGCCACATCCTGCGTGTTCCCGAACTGCGGCGAGGCAACACGTTTTCCGTGAAAATCTTCCGGCTTCTGAATACCGCTGTCGTTGCTCACGATCAGCGAAGCTCCGCCGCTGGCCGCTCCGGAAACGACACGCAACGCCTCGCCATTGGACCGTACATAGCCGTTGATCGCGGGGTTCGGACCGACATAGGTCATATCGATCGCTCCGGCAAACAAGGCCTCAATCGCGGAAGGCCCTGCGTTAAAGCTGGTCCATTGCACTTTGACCTGCGGACCCATCGCCTTGTCGAACCATCCGTTGGCCTTGCCCACCATCGCCTGCGCATGCGTGATATTAGGAAAAGCGCCGACGCGAATTGTGTTGGCAGTGCCCTGCCCCTGCGCTGAAACGGCCACTCCCAGAAAAAGCGCCAGCAAAGTGCCGAGAAATTTATTCACCCTTATGGCCCCCAACTACCATGGGGAGGATGGCCGATTCTTTCTTCTTCGAGCTCCGCTGCGACTTGCCGTTCTTTCCCGACCGCGGCCCGGGAGGCACAATTAATTGCGCCAGGGTTGTGTGTTCCAGAATTTTCGCCGCCGCATCCCTTACATCGAGAAAAACCTGATAAAGCGCGCGGTGCGGCAGGTCGCGGTCAATGAGAGTCCGCAATTGATCCGCATCGCCGAAGGGCGCAAGCGGCCCGTCAATCAGGCGAATGATTTCGCTGAGATGAATGTCGTCGGGATCGCGCCTAAGTTGATAGCCGCCCTTAGCTCCGCGAACGCTTTCGACGATGCGCGCGTTCTTGAGTTCGAGCAGAATTAGCTCGAGAAATTTTTCGGGGAGATTCTCCTCGTACGCGATATCGCGAATCTTGATCGCCCCCTGATTGTGGTGGCGGGCTAACATCATCATCGCCTGCAGCGCGTACAGGCCCTTTTGAGAAATTTTCATGGATTGCCCCTGTGCCCCTTGGACGCATTATTCCATAGACTCCATCGAAATAATAGACTTTATCGCAATTAACCAAAGATTTTCGCCGTAACCGGCGGGATGCCCGCTAACTTCGTAGCTTCAATCAGTTAAAGAGAAGTAAATGTCGCCCCGCAGTTGCAAGTTCTTGCATAGGAGCGCGGGGATTTTGTGTTGCAGGTGCAGGTGCAAAGAAAGGCCCTGCGCAACGACTTCCTTCAATCGGACGTAGCTTCGGCAAACTTACAACGCAGTACCTGCAGGGTGATGTTGTCGGGCCCACCCCGCTCAAGAGCCAGCTTCACCAGCGCAAGACAGGTCTGCTCGGCGCCAGCTCCCTCAACCGCCAGAATCAATTCCTTTTCCGTCACCTGACTCCAGAGTCCGTCGGTGCAGAGAATGAGGTCATCGCCATCCTCAAGCGGAATTGCCTTCGGGGAAACATCCGGCGTCAATTCCGTTCCCGACCCCAACGCCGCCGTCAGAATGTGCCGCTGCGGATGTGTCTCCGCATCCTCTGAACGGACGATACCGCTCTCGACCAGCCTGCTCACATAAGAATGGTCGCGTGTTAGCTTTGAAACGGAGCGGTTTCGAACCAGGTACAGACGGCTGTCGCCCACATGCGCAAAGAAAAGCTCGCGGCCGAGAATGGCTAGCGCGGTACAGGTCGTACCCATGCCCAGCAGCTCGGGATGTTCCAGCCCGTAACCCTGGATTCGCGTGTGGGCCAGCGTAAAAGCATCATATAGTGCGGCTCGCGGATCCGCGGTCCGCGCATTCATGTAGGTTTCGCATACCGTTTGCACGGCGAGGCGGCTGGCTTCCTGCCCACCTTCGTATCCCCCCATGCCATCGGCCATCACGCCCAGACGGCCCTTTTCCTTGAAATCCAGATCGTTCTTGGGTTCCCAATAAAGGTAGGAGTCTTCGTTATTCGCCCGCTGAAGACCCACGTCGCTCAGACTGGCCACTTCAATACCGGGCCTTGCGTCGCCAGCATCGACTACCATTTTGGACACTGAATCCAAATCTCGCATTCTTTCCAAACTTTAAAGTCCGCCGCAAGCCCCGGACATTATAAGGGAAGTTGAACTCAGGAACATGATTGCAAAGATGCTCTTCGTCAAAGGTACGATTCGTTCAGTTGCTTTTAGGAATTCGGGAAATTCTCTCGCGTGTCCTTGACAGCGGAAAAGAAAAAAGATTTAGTGAAGACTACTCCGCAAATCATTTATGGATTGTTCCGCATGAATACCAAATCCTTGAGACTCACCTCGCTGATAAAGGTCCCATCCAAGACAATCGCCGCTTCCCTGCTCCTGTTCGTTCTACTCGCCGCCGCATCAGGGCAGACGGCGGAAACAATCGTCATCGATTCTTCCGCTCCGGCACATGCCTTTCCTCACTACTGGGAACAGATGTTCGGTTCGGGCCGCGCCATCTTATCCCTGCGAGACGGTTATCGCCATGATCTGCAGGCGGTGAAGCAAATCACGGGCTTTCAATACGTTCGCTTCCACGCCATTTTTCACGACGAAGTTGGTTTCTATGACGAAGATGCTCAAGGCCAGCCCGTTTTAAATTTCTCTTACGTCGACCAGATCTACGATGGCGTCCTCGCCAACGGCGTGCGTCCATTCGTGGAATTGAGCTTCATGCCGAACAAACTGGCGGCTAAGCCGATCATGCAAGCATTTTGGTACAAGCCGGATGTTGCTCCGCCGAAAGACTGGGCGAAGTGGGACGAGATGATCTCTAAGTTCGTCGCTCATCTGGTCGAGCGCTACGGCATCGACGAAGTCAGCCAGTGGTACTTTGAAGTCTGGAATGAACCCAATCTCGACTTCTGGGGAGGCGATCCGAGGCAAGCGACGTATTGGCAACTCTACGATCACACCGCGCGTGCCGTGAAGGCCGTGAATACGCGCCTGCGCGTCGGCGGTCCCGCAACCGCACAAGCTGCCTGGGCCGACGCGTTTATCCAGCACTGCTCGGCCAATCACGTTCCCGTCGATTTTGTTTCCAGCCACGTTTACGGCAACGACAAGGCGCAAGATGTTTTTTCCACCGACGAAAATATTCCCCGCGACAAGATGGTCTGCCGCGCGGTAAAGAAAGTTCATGATCAGATCGCGGCTTCGTCTATGCCGGCCTTGCCATTGATCTGGAGCGAATTCAATGCCAGCTATTTCAACGAGCCCGCAGTCACCGACGCCGCCTACATGGGACCGTGGCTGGGCGAAACCATCAGCCAATGCGATGGCCTGGTTGACATGATGAGCTATTGGACTTTTTCTGACGTATTCGAGGAGCAGGGTGTCGTTAAGACTCCGTTCTACGGCGGCTTCGGCTTGCTGGCGGAAGACGGAATTCCAAAACCGGCTTTCAACGCCTTTAAACTTTTACACGGGCTGGGAGATCACCGAATCGCGGTGAACTCCGACTCCGCACTGGTCACGAAAAAGAAAGATGGCAGCCTGGTAATCGCCGTGTGGAATTACGCTCCGCCAGAACATGCCGGTGTCGCTAAGACGATCACGCTGCGCGTTCAGGGCGGACGCTACAGACACGCCCTCGTCTCTGAAGTCGATCCGGACCACGGAGACATTCATCCCGCGTACGAAAAAATGGGATCGCCACAATATCCGACGCCAGCGCAGGTTCAACAACTTCAACAAGCAGCGCAACTTTCCCCGCCAATGAAACAGACTTTGAAAAACGGAGAGTTGACTTTGACGGTGCCGTCTTACGGCTTGGCCGTCTTGGAAATCAAGTAGGACGCAAATTCTTGCTGTCATCATCCCGACTGGAGCCGTTCTTCAGGCGAAAGAGGGATCTTGCGCGTCGCCGCAGTGCTTGGAAGTCGAAGCGCTATTCCCTTCTGAATTTCCTGTTCGCTGACGAATTGTTTATACTTCGCCCCGGCCTATCTCTGACCCCACGGAGCTTCCCCATGAATCGGTTCCCGCTTCGCCGCGCGCTGTTTGCGATCACCTTGTTGCCTTGTCTTTCTGTCCTGATAGCAGCCGACAATTCTTCCCCGTCCACGCCGCCGGTCGCAAAGAAGCTTCCTAAAGTTACGGAAATCCACGGGGTCAAGCTGGTCGACAATTATTTCTGGCTGCGCGATAAACCCAATCGCGAAGTCAAGGCTTATCTCGACGCCGAAAACGTCTACACCGATTCGGTGATGAAGCCGACCGAGCCGTTTCAGAAAAAACTCTACGCCGAGATGCTTAGCCGCGTGAAGGAAACCGACGTGGAAGTGCCTTACAAAGAAGGCGAGTACTTCTATTACACGCGCACCGAGGCCGGCAAGCAGTACCAGATTCGCTGCCGGAAAAAAGGCAGTATGGAAGCCGCCGAAGAAGTTGTCCTGGATATCAATGAGCTGGCGAAAGGCCAGACATTCATGTCCGTCGCGGCCTATAACGTCAGCAATGATGGAAATCTGCTCGCCTACACGACCGACAATACCGGCTTCCGTCAGTACACGCTGGCCGTCAAGGATCTGCGCACCGGCAAGCTGCTCACCGATCATGCCGAGCGGGTCGGCTCCGTCGTCTGGGCTAATGACAACAAGACAATCTTCTACACCGTGGAAGATGCTCAAACCAAGCGCCAGTATCGCCTCTACCGGCACACCGTCGGCACAACCGCACCGGATGATTTGATTTACGAAGAAAAAGACGAGAGATTCGATGTCTATGCCGACAAATCTCGCAGCAAGGCATATATTTTCTTAGTTTGCGCCAGCCATACCACCAGCGAGGTGCGATACATTCCCGCGGACCAGCCCATGGCCGAGTGGAAGTTGATGGAACCGCGCAAGCAGGACGTCGAATATTATCCCGATCACAACGGCGACTTTTTCTACATTCGGGTCAACGATACTGGCCGCAACTTCCGCATGGTGAAGGCCCCGGTATCCGATCCGCGCGCGCAGAACTGGCAGGAGGTGGGTCCGCAACGCGCCTCGGTGATGCTCGACGACATCGACTTCTTCAAGAACTACTACATCTCTTACGAGCGGGAAAACGGTTTGCCGCAAATTCGTGTCACCGATCTGGGCGGCGGCCAGTCAAAGCGCATCGACTTTCCCGAGCCCGCGTACGTCGCCTACTCCTACGTCAACCGCGAATACGACAGCCCTAAGTTTCGCTACGGCTATCAGTCTTCCATTACGCCGGCTTCTGTCTTCGAGTACGACGTGGCAAGCGGCGGCTCAACTCTGCTCAAGCAAAAAGAAGTTCCCGGCGGATACGATCGCACGCGTTATCAGGTCGAGCAGATTTACGCGCCCGCATCCGATGGCGTCAGAATTCCGATTTCCGTCGTCCATCTTAAGAACACGAAGCTTGACGGCACCGGCGCGCTCTATCTCTACGGTTACGGTTCGTATGGAGTTTCCAACGACATTTTTTTCAATTCCAATTTATTCAGCATGGTCGATCGCGGCGTCGTGTGCGCCGTCGCGCACATTCGCGGCGGGGGTGAGTTGGGCAAAGCGTGGCACGATGACGGCCGCATGATGCACAAGAAAAATACCTTCACGGACTTCATCGCCTCTGCCGAGTATCTTGTCGCTCAGGGATACGGCTCCAAAGACCGCCTGGTAATCGAGGGCAGAAGCGCCGGCGGCCTGTTGATGGGCGCGGTGCTCAACATGCGCCCCGATCTGTTCCACGCCGCACTCGTTGGCGTCCCTTTTGTCGACGTGATCAATACCGAGCTCGACGAATCATTGCCGCTCACCGTTGGCGAATTTGAAGAATGGGGTAATCCAAAACAGAAGCCGGCATTCGATTACATGATTTCCTATTCGCCTTACGACAATATCGCGGCAAAGAGTTATCCCAACATGCTGGTCAAAACTTCTTTCAACGACAGCCAGGTCATGTACTGGGAACCGGCAAAATACGTCGCCAAGATGCGCGCGACCAGGACCGACCACAACCTCCTGATCCTCAAGACCAACATGGGGCCGGCGGGCCACGGTGGCGCTTCAGGCCGCTACGACCGGCTGAAGGAAGCTTCCTTCGATTACGCATTCATCCTGACGCAAATGGGAATCGACAACTGAGGCGAAGCGGCTTTCAACCGTCCAGTTTCGATGTGTCTTCCCGAACAAGCGTTCTCTGCGCCGTGAGGGATCTAGGTTCTTGCTGCTTCCAGCACCAGCCACCGTAAGCAGAAACCCAGATCCCTCGCTACGCTCGGGATGACAAATCAAACTGCACATCCTGTTTCGCCGCATCCTTGCTTCGCTCCATTATGATGGGTCATGGGCGACACGCCACTATGGGCAGTCGAAGATCAGGAGGTCCGACTTGCCGAACTGACGGCTGCCACATCGGATCCCGCCAAAGAACTTCCCCTGCGGCGCGATGTCCGTTCTCTGGGAATCCTTCTGGGCCGCGTGCTGGTGGAGCAGTCCGGGCAGAATCTTCTCAATGTAGTTGAACATCTCAGGCGTCTTCTCATTCAAAATCGCGACGCTGCGAGTCCTGGAAATCCAAAGCGCGAAAACACTACTGACGATGAAGACGGAATGGCCCAGGCGCGCGCTAACATCGCCCGTCTCTCTATTGAAGATGCCTACAAGCTCACCAAAGCGTTCTCCATTTATTTCGAGTTGACCAATCTGGCGGAGACCAATCATCGCAAGCGCCGCCGTCGCGCCGCACGGCTGCACGCTGATCAGGCGCCTTTAGCTGGCTCCTTCCGAGGAACATTGTTGCGTCTCAAGGCCGCCGGAATCCCGGTTCAGCAAGCTCTCGCCGCGTTACAGCAGATTCGAGTCACTCCCGTGTTCACTGCCCATCCAACCGAAGTTGCACGCCGTACCGTGCTCGGCAAGCGCCGCAACATCGCTGGTTTTCTTGAGGAGCTTGATCGCCTCCCTCTTTCGGTCTCCGATGCCGATGAAATGGAAAAGCAAATCGTCGCCGAGATCACGGCTTTATGGCAAACCGACGAAGTGCGTCTCAACAAGCCCAGCGTGGCCGACGAAATTCGCATGGGGCTCGATCCTTATCCGATGACGCTGTTCGAGACAGTGCCCAAAATTTACGGTGAGATCTCGGACTCTTTTCGCGAGATTTACGGCGTCGAATTGCAGAACCACGAGTTACCCCCTGTGCTTTCCTTCGGTTCGTGGATCGGCGGCGACCGCGACGGCAATCCCTTTGTCACCTCCGATTGCACGGGTGACGCGCTGCAGATGGCTCGCGGCGTCATCATTGACCATTATCTGAGCCAGATATCGAAAGCGATCGGCCTTCTCAGCTCCTCCGTCCGCCAGATCGGCATATCGGAATCCTTGCGTAAACGGATGAAGATCTACGAATCCCCAATGCCCCCCGCGCGCCGGCGCAGAATTTCCCAGGCCGAGATGTATCGCGTTTTCCTCGAGATGGTCGAGACGAGACTGCGAGCGTCTCGAAAAGTTCCGGCAGCATCGCCCGGTTACACCGATTGCGCTGAGTTCGCCTCCGATCTCTGGCTGCTTCGGGACAGCCTCTGCGAGAATCGTGGTGCTCGCCTGGCGGAGTTGGCCATCGATCCACTGTTACGCGCAGTGGAAACGTTTGGCTTCCATCTTCACACTCTCGATATCCGCCAGCACTCGCGCATTCTTGCAGATACTTTGTCGCAGTTTTCCTCCGCCGCTACGGGAAATCCGTGGCAGCAATCTGGAGGAAAACCGCCGGCCGCTATTACCGAACGATCGCGCGAAACGATCAATACCTTCAGGACGATTGCGCTTCTCAAGCAAACGTATCCTCCAGACTCTATCCGCACGTTTATCGTCAGCAATACGCAGTCCGACCAGGACATCCTTAATGTGCTCCGTTTAGCGGCGATTTGTGGAGTCGCCGCCGGCAGGAATGGAGACGATCCTGGCCTGATGCCGGTGCCCTTGTTTGAGTCCATTGAAGCTTTGCGGAATTCCGCCGGCGTGATGCGCCGCCTGTGGAACTCGGCGGAATATTCGCCTTTGCTCGATTCCTGGGAGCGCTCGCAGGAAGTCATGTTGGGCTATTCTGATTCCAACAAAGACGGTGGCATGTTCACCAGTACGTGGGAACTGCACAAGGCGCATCATTCTTTGCACGAAGCCGCCCGCGAATGCCGCGTCCACTTGCGGCTGTTTCACGGCCGCGGAGGAACCGTTGGACGCGGCGGGGGACCGACGCACAATGCCATTCTTGCGCAACCTCCCGGAGATTTTTCCGGACACATACGAATCACCGAACAGGGCGAAGTATTGAACTGGAAATATTCCGATCCCATTCTTGCGGAATGGAATCTTGAATTGATGATCGCCGCATCGCTGGAGGCACTCACCCGGCCCGGCGCCGGTCCGAATCATCAGAGCCCCGTCTGGGACAACGCAATGGAAACTATGTCGCAAGACGCATTTGCGTTTTACCGGGAGAAGATCGCTGAAAATCCCGACGTGCTGCTCTACTTTGAACAAGCCACGCCGGTGAATGAGTTGGAAAATGTGCAGATCGGCTCTCGTCCCGCCCGGCGCAGCCAAAGCCGTGGCCTCGAAGATCTACGCGCAATTCCCTGGGTCTTTGGCTGGATGCAGAGCCGTCACGCCGTCCCCGCCTGGTTCGGTGTCGGCTACGCCGTTGAAAAATTCGCGGCTCACTCGCCCAAGAGCGCCGATCTGTTGCGCGAAATGACGACGCACTTCCCCTTGTTTTCCGAACTGGTTCGCAATGTGGAATTGGCGATGGCAAAAGCGGATCTCACCATCGCACGTCTCTACGCCGACCTCGTCGAAGACAGAGCCCTTGGCGACCGCGTGTTCGCCCTGCTGGAGGAGGAATTTGTTCGGACACGTAGCGCTCTGCTATCCATCACCGGTCAAAAAGAATTGCTCGAGGAAAATGCAGTGCTCTTCCGCTCGATTCGCTTGCGCAACCCCTACGTGGACCCGATGAGCCTGGTGCAAGTTGATCTTCTGCGCCGTAAGCGCGCCGGGGAAAATACCCCCGCTCTGAACTACGCTCTGGGAGCGACTATCAACGGAATCGCAGCCGGACTTCACAACACAGGGTAACTGCGGCGCCATCCAACAATCTTCACCTTGAACGATCCGAAGGAGACCGATATGGCGATCAGACAAATCCAGGTCGAGCGCTTCAGCATTACTTCTTCCAAACCTTTTGAAGACGTTATTGCAGCCCTGCACAGATCTGTCGGACATCCCGACATGAACGAATTTCGAAAGACTCTCGGCTCAGCGAAAACTTTCGCCGAACTGGAAAAGGCGGTTCACAGCGCGGTCGGCTCGTCGGACTTGATGGAATTCGCCCGCTTCGAACTAGGCGAAGTCTTGCGCAAGCGGCATGGAGCCGAGGCGCCACGGAGTTTGCGCTTAATAATCGGCAACCCCGTAACCATGAGTCAGATGGTGGAGCACGTTCCCGATGCCGGCTCCTACGCTCCCGTTACGATTCTGATCGACGAGCGTCCCGGCGGCGTTCATCTCTCTTATGACAGGATGGCGAGCTTTCTCGCCCCTTATGAAAACGCGAAAGCTCTACATGTGGCTCAAAGCCTGGATGCCAAAGTCGAAGCTCTATTAACAGTTGCGGCGGACTGAGGTTTGTCCTCCACCAAATTCAGCGGTGACATCTTTCGTCGTCCCGGACCTCAGCAGCCGAGCGGGAAGTTATCGAAAAAGAAAATTTTCTATCCCCGCGGAATAATCGCAGCTTGGTTGTTCACTTGCCTCACTTCTCACTCTCAGCTAGACTCCCACCCAACCGGGGCCGCTCACGTCCATGCTTTTTTCGCAGTTTCAGTTCTCGAATTCGAGGATTGATTGCAGGCAGTCGCATTACCACGCCGGGACTTTGTTACAGCCCCACTATCACGACAGCACCTGGGTGGTATTCACCTTTTCCGGGTCGTTCTCACTGACCCTGCGCTCCAGCGACAATGTGCTCACACCGAGGAGCTTGCTCTATGTTCCGGCGGGCGAGACTCATGCGAATGCGTTCGGTTCTCACGGGGCAGGAGTGTTCATCACGGCCATCGACCCGGCGTGGATTGGCAATCGACTGGAGATTGTCAGCGCGGAAGCGGACCGGCCGCGAATTGCTCCCGCAGGCTATCTGCAAGGGCTCGCGCTCAAGATGTACGACGAGTTCAAGAGTCCGGACACGCTTTCTGAATTGATTGTCGAAGGCGCGTTTCTGGAGTTGCTTGGCCGGTGGTTTCGAGAAAAAATCCGCCAGGATGGGGATGCGGCTTCCTGGCTGCGCAACGTGAAAGCGTTGCTTCAGGATTCATTCCGCGACCCGCTGTCTCTCAACCAGATCGCACAGGCGGCCGGGGTGCATCCATCGCACGTCGCGCGGGAATTTCATCGAGTCTACGGGATGACGGTTGGCGACTACCTACGCAAGCTGCGCGTTGAATTCGTAGCCGAGCGGCTAATCCACCCGCACAAAGACATCGCTTCGTTAACCGATCTTGCGCTGTGCGCCGGGTTTAGCAGTCATGCGCATATGGCATCCGTGTTTAAGCGCGCGACAGGAATGACGCCGACCGAATATCGCAAGGGGCGGGGGATTACATCAATCCGCTGATAGAACCTCAATCCCCTGAAAGACAAGACCTAGGCGAGCGCCTAGGATTCCTCCAGCTTTCCGCCCGGTTGTCTTTGGATGACCGAACTTTCCGTTCCAAAGTTGCACGCATTTCGCTCTCGCCCAATATGGAGGGGTACAACACCTTCTTCTCGTCATCCGCAAGGCCTCGATATCCGAAAGGAGAATTCTAGTGATGAAAAACCAACGGTTCACCATGACGCTCGCAATTGCCGGAGCTCTTACCATTCTGATCGCGCTTGGCACCGCACAGGCACAGGAGTCCCTCAGTCCGTTATCTTTGGGTTCCGTTAGCGGCGTTTCTTCAACTACATGTCCAACCGTCGATAAGTTTAGTTCCGGCACCTCATGCTTCTCGGCAACGGTCAACTGTCCAAGCACAGTCGGTTTGGCATTCATCTACGGTGAAATCGGCAGCGGCACCGCCGGCACTATTGTGATTTTCAATGGCGGAGGAGGCAATACCGGCGCAGGGGGTACCGATTTTGTCTCTCCGTACACAACTGCTGGATATCGCGTTGTACAGGTTGTCTGGAATTCTGCGTGGGAAGCCACAGGAACCGGGACATCAAACATAAAAACTGCGGGCTGCCGTCCGGCCACAGTCCTCAACTACGTGTTCACCAGTATCTATAGCGCCGGCGGCATGTGCGCCCAGGGCACGAGCGCTGGTTCCGCTGCCATCGGCTATGCGCTGGCTGAGTATGGAGCCGGTTCCTATCTCGACAATGTAGAACTTTTGTCGGGACCGGTTCTTAGCGATATCGAAAAGGGCTGCGTCGTACCCAACACCCCGTCAATCACCGTTTGTCCAAAGAGCCAGGCGTATTGCCAGACCGGAACCGAAGGCGGCTGGCCCGACGCTCCACAGTACATTGGCGGAGACATCACGTCGATCAACAACTGGTCGGGCAGTAATTCTTGCAACGGAAGTTCGAACACCACTCCGGCGCAAAATTCTTTGTGGAAGCAAATGAGCGTCGTGGATGGGCTGAGCGACTCGACTTTCTCCTACCCGCATACGGCAGTCGCCGGATGGCTTTGCAGTAACACCAGCGTGAGCTGTGGAAGTCAACCCTGCCAGAACAATTCTGCCGCGGAAGGGCAGTATTTTTACGTTCAAGTGAGCACTGGCACCGAACCCTATAACGTCTGGCGCGTCGACCAATGCAGTGGGCAGGAAGGCGTAACCAGCGGGACCCTGGCCGCAAACGGAAAAAATGGCTTCAACGCAATCGAAGCCGACATGGTGGCGAGTTGCAAATTGCATCACTAACGACTTGAAGCGTGCCCCACCCTTCCTCGCGTTTATTGCGAAGAGGGTGGGGATCTTGACTTCCTCTGTGATACCTCCGAAACGATTGATCGATCTATCCGGCAATCCGTTACGTGGCCGCAACCCTCGCCCCATGCCATATAATTGCGCCCACAGATGCCCTTAGCCTCCGGCACAAAACTCGGCCCCTACGAAATTCAATCCCCGTTAGGCGCTGGCGGCATGGGCGAGGTGTATCGCGCCCGCGACACGCGCCTCGATCGCACTGTAGCCATCAAGGTTTTGCCGCACCATCTTTCCTCTAATCCGGATTTGAAGCAGCGCTTCGAGCGTGAGGCGCGCGCGATTTCGTCGTTAAACCATCCGCGGATTTGCACTCTGCACGATGTTGGACACCAGGACGGCGTCGACTTTCTGGTGATGGAACACCTGGAAGGCGAGTCGCTGGCCGAGCGGCTGAAGAAGGGTCCATTGCCGCTGAAAGAAGCTCTGAAAACTGGAATCGAAGTGTGCCAGGCGCTCGAAGCGGCGCAGCGCGCCGGGATCGTCCACCGCGATCTGAAACCGGGAAACATCATGCTGACTAAGGGCGGCGCGAAGCTCATGGACTTTGGGCTGGCCAAGGCAGCAGTTCCCGGTTTCGGCTCGGCGGCTTCGAGTGCGCCATTGTTGTCCGGCGCCAGGACCATGAGCGAGGCCACTCCGCTGTCTCCGCTCACCAGCGCAGGCATGGTCATCGGCACGATCCAGTACATGGCGCCGGAACAGATCGAAGGTAAAGAAGCCGATGCGCGCTCCGATCTCTTCGCGCTTGGCGCGGTTCTGTACGAAACGACAACCGGCAAGCGCCCATTCGACGGCAAGAGCCAGATCAGTGTGGCAAGCGCGATTCTGGAAAAGGATCCCGAGCCCATCCGAACGCTCAAGCCCACGATCCCCGCTGCATTCGAGCGCGTGGTTAACACGTGCATGGCAAAGAATTCGGAGGATCGCTTCCAGACCGCGCACGATGTCCGGCTGGAGCTGGAGTGGGTCGCCGCCGACCTTCCTCAGCTTGGTGTTGCGAGTGCGACCAAAACTGCGAAACCAGCGGCCAGAGCATTGCCATGGATCATCGCAGCCGCAGCCGTGCTCCTGGCCTTGGCAGTTTTTTTCTTGACAGGACATGAAAGCCCCGCCCCTCACTACACGAACGTCAGCTACCGCGACGGAACCCTTCTGGGCGCACGCTTTTCGCATGACGGTCAGACAATCGTCTACAGCGGCAAGTGGGAAGGAGAACCGCCACAGATTTCAATCGCGCGGGTCGGCAGTCCCGAGTCGCGGCCACTGGGGATTCCGTCGTCGGAGGTCGCCGCAGTTTCTTCTTCCGACGAATTAGCGATATTTCTGGGTTGTGAGGAAGTGTACTTTCTCACTTGCGGCGGAACACTAGCGACAGTCAGCCTGGCTGGCGGCTCGCCGCGTACTCTGGCCGAACATGTTGCCCAAGCCGATTGGCATCCTGACGGCAAACACATGGTGATTGCGGTGCAGTCTCCGGAAGGCCCGCGCTTGGAATTTCCTGCCGGGCACGTGCTCTTTCAGCAAAGGGGCGGATGGATTGGCCATCCCCGCTTTTCTCCCGACGGCAGCAGGATCGCATTCGAAAGTCATCCGATCCTCGGCAACGACGACGGTTCCGTCGATCTGGTCGATCTGAACGGAAACCACACCGTTATTTCGACAGACCCCAGCGTCGAAGGCCTCGCCTGGAGACCAGACGGCAAAGAAGTGTGGTTCGCGGGAACAAAAGTCTCCGGATGGGCCGATACACTTTTTGCTGTAACCCCAAGCGGCAAAGAACGAACGATCCTGACCTTTCCCTCGATCCGGTTACACGATATTTCGAAAGATGGCAGAGTGCTTTTATCCCGCGAAACCTGGCGGCGGCAGATCCGGGGCCTGTTCCCCGGAGACAAAGCGGAACATCCCTATTCATGGCTCGATGACACGGAAGCGACCGGCATCTCCGACGATGGACGCCTCATCTCGATCTATGAAGCCGGAGAGGTCTATTCCCTGGAAAACAACAGCCTGGCCTACTACCGTAGCACTGACGGTTCGCCGGCCGTGCGCTTGGGAGTGGGCACGGCTGCCATCTCGCCCGATGGCAAGTGGGTTGTTCTTGCTTCGAATCACGGCAACCCAAAGTTGCCCCTGCAACTTCAGCCTATCGGACCCGAAGATGCAAAAGAGCTTCCCACACCGGGGCTGATCGCCTTCGATCACTACACCTGGTCTGGGAACGGCCGCCAGATTGTTTACGAGGCTCAGACCGACCAGAACAAGTGGAACGTCTATAAGCAAGCGGTCGCCGGAGGCTCTCCGGTTCTGATCAAAACAGATGCGCGCGAAGCGTACCCCGTTCTCTCTCCCGACGGAGAGATCGTGGCAATGCGCGAAGCGCGCGGCGGAATTTCTCTTTACCACGAAACCAATCAGCAGCCGGTCGCATTGAAAGCGGCGTCTGCCGACGAATTTCCCATCCGTTTCGTGAAGGACGGAAAAGCTTTATTAACGGTGGGACAATCCGGCGGCGAGTTAATGCTCAGCGTAATTGACCTGACGAGCGGCCATCGCGAATTATGGAAACACATTCCGGATGAGTATGCCTCCCACGCAAATCAACTCTTCGTGGCAACGCCAGACTTGAAGTATTACGCCTATCCATTTCCCCTCTACTCGTCGGTGCTCTACACTGTAGAGAACCTGCACTAGACGACGCGCTGGCCCGGCCGACATTCTGACACTCTCTCTTGACAGGTAGTTTCCGTAGCGACTGCTGTCGCCTCAAGATCGGGCGCTTGAAAAAGCGGGTCGATGCGTACCCGGAGAGGAACCCCTTCGACGCACCCTTGGCGGAAGGTTGCGAGCCAATTCTTTTTATGTGCATCTTCAATTCCTTCACTCGCCTTGCGATTTGCTCTTGTCCCGGCCTCGCTCAGCGTGCGCATTCGCAATGTTCACGAGCACATGGTAGCTGACGCCGTCCCACGCGTTGTGGATGCCGATGAAAAGCAACAGCAGCGCCGCGCCTCCAACGGCAAACAGAGCCTCGCGCGTGTGCGAGGGAGCCGCAAATGATGACAGCGCGAGTGTCGCGTATGCGGCCAAAGTCAGCACAACGTGAAATAACCAGTCCTCGAACACTGGTTCGTATGCAGCTTGCTTTCGCATGCGCCGGATCACGATGAACTCGTACACCACTCCGCAGAAGCCCAGAAGGCCCCAAAGAATCGCGACGACTGTGATCGTTTGCCAGGGAACGTGCAGCAGCGCCGACAAAAACAAAACGACGCCGAAATGAACGACCGTCGGGCTGCCAAATGCGGCGCCCGCCTCCGCCGAACCTGTCATTGGCCGGTCAGCAATGAGCGTTAAGACGACAAACTGCAATCCGATAAGCGCGCCGGCAGCCGATCCGACGATTACGTAGAAGTTGTCCCACTTGGCGAGCTCTGACATGGCGACTGCATTCTCCAAACCGCTCGAGGCGGTAGGCCAATTCTGGGCCTCCTTCTCCTTCGTATGCAAGCTGGCCGATGGTCGATGGACGACGATCAGCGCAAACGGATCGGTGTAGCGTGACTCACGTAATCCTCATCATTGCCTAAACCCTGGACTGTTCCCAACTCGCATGGCAGCTTAGAACATATGTCAGGAACCGGCTTTGCATTCGCGCCCGCGGCTACCCCGGCCTTCGTTGGCCCGGTCAAAACCCGTGCGGGATTTCAATACTGGTATCTTGCCTGTTTCCCCGATTGCTTGATCGCCGTGCGGCAGGGAGCCTTGACAGGACTGCTGCTTGGCTTGTCCGGCCCAATTCCTCGCGCACGCTTCGCAGGTCTCGGATATTTGACGATGGCGTTCTTGATGAAACGGGGTAATGCGAAGCGCCGGCAGGTGGAAGCGGATTTACCGAACATTCCAACCTCCCGTCTGCGCATGGAGCCAAATCTGGTTTTCGAAGTAGCGCAATTGCGCTCCATCGCAATTAAGGGCGGCGAGTTCGCAGGTGTAGTCATCCCAGACCTCATACTTGAGACGACCGACGGATCTCAACATAAATTCGGCATTCCACCAAAGGAACTCCCAAGCGTCTCCACGCAATTACAGAAGATATATCCCGCCCTCTACAAGCTTAGATAGGCTGGTGCCCAATGTAACTGACCAAGCCCCTCTTGTTGATGTCCCGTCATCTCGCATTTAGAGGCCGGTCATTTTCTCCAGTCGTTCCGGATATCGATCCCCTTCGATCTTGATTTTTGCGGCAGTGGTTTCGATGTCCCGAAGATCCTCCGGCGTCAATTCAATCGCAACTGCACCGATGTTTTCCTCCAGGCGGGTTAGCTTCGTCGTGCCGGGGATTGGAACGATCCACGGCTTCTGCCGCAACAGCCAGGCGAGTGCAATCTGCGCAGGCGTCGCATTCTTTCGCTTCGCGATGCTGCCCAGCAAGTCAATCAGCGCCTGATTCGCCTTGAGAGCCTCCGGCGTAAAGCGAGGCAAAGTGCTGCGGAAGTCAGTGCTGTCGAACGTCGCGTTTTCTTTGATCGCTCCCGTCAGGAATCCTTTTCCCAGCGGGCTGTAAGGCACGAAGCCAATCCCCAGTTCTTCAAGCGTTGGGATTATCTCCGCTTCGGGCCTTCTCCACCACAGGGAGTATTCGCTCTGGAGTGCGGTGAGTGGCTGCACCGCGTGCGCGCGGCGAATCGTCTTTGCGCCCGCTTCAGACATTCCGAAGTGCTTGACCTTGCCTGCGTGAATCAGATCTTTAACCACGCCAGCGACATCTTCGATCGGCACGTTCGGGTCAACCCGGTGTTGATAGAGCAAATCAATAGTCTCGACCTGTAGCCGTTTGAGCGAACCTTCCACCGCCTGTTTGATGTGCTCGGGCTGGCTATTCACGCCTGCCGCTCCTGGCTTATGGTTAGTGCCACTCAAGTCGAATCCAAACTTGGTGGCGATCACTACCTTGCCGCGAAATGGAGCGAGCGCTTCGCCCACAAGTTCTTCGTTCAGGAACGGCCCGTACACCTCCGCGGTGTCAAAGAATGTGATGCCGCGTTCCACGGCGCCCCGGAGAACAGAAATCATCTCCTGTTTGTCTTTGGGCGGGCCGTAACTAAAGCTCATTCCCATGCAACCCAGCCCAATCGCCGAAACTTCCAAGTTGCTTTTTCCAAGTTTGCGTTTCTGCATCGCTTCTCCTCTTTTCGAAATTCCAGTTGCCTTCAGGGTACCGGAAGCCTAATCATAGTTTCCCGAATATCGCGCACCTTGCCTATTTTCATGACTTTTTGCCAGATTCTCCGAAGGCGCGGGGACTGAATATTTTCGCAAGCAGTTCTGGTGAGCCAATGTTCAGGCTAAGGCCCAATCATGCCAAGGACTTTCACAGCCGCTTGCGTAAGCCTTCGTCTCACTGCGATCATTCTGGAGTCGGACTTGATCCTCAAGACAAAAACCCGCTATGCATAAACATTTTGTTCTAATTGTCATTGCTCTCGCTTCCACTATCGTCTTCGCGCAAAACCCGGCCTGGCACCCTGCGCCCGGCCATACGACTATCACCCTCTGGCCGCACGGAGCGCCCGGCGCCCAACCGAACCCCGCGCCCGAGATCGACACCACGACAGCGAAGGACAATCTGATCGCGGGCAAACCGGTCATCCGCCTCGGGAATGTCGCGGTGCCGACTCTTACTTTGTACGAACCAAGAGGCAAAAATACCGGCGCCGCAGTCGTCATCTTTCCCGGAGGCTCATACCATATTCTGGCCATTGACCTCGAAGGCACCGAGGTCTGCGACTGGCTGAACTCGATCGGCGTCACCTGCGTCCTGCTCAAATATCGCGTGCCCGATTCCGGTCCATACCCCAAATCGTCAGCCGCGCTGCAGGATGCCCAGCGCTCCCTCGGGATTGTCCGCTCGCATGCCGCAGATTGGCGTATTGATCCGCATCACATCGGCGTGCTCGGCTTCTCCGCCGGAGCTCATCTCGCAGCCGCGCTCAGCACCCACTTCGATAAGCGTCTTTACGACTCAGTCGACGGGGCCGACCAACTCAGCTGCCGTCCCGATTTCGCCGCAATCATTTATCCCGGCTACCTCGCCATGGCCGAGCAGGACTTCGCGCCGAATTCGGAGATCCATGTCACAGATCAGATACCGCCCTCGTTCATTCTTCAAGCTGAAGACGATACGGTGCACGTGGAAAATTCGACGGTTTATTTTATGGCGTTGAAGAATGCGAAGATTCCCGCGGAATTGCACATCTACGCGCAAGGTGGTCACGGCTACGGACTTCGCCGCACCGATCTTGCCATTACCGATTGGCCCAAGCTGGCGGAAACGTGGCTAAACACAATTCACGTTCTCGGTGCGCCGGTCCCTTGATCCGTTATTTAGGATTGGTTGACGCGGTCCACGATCATCGCAACCGAGCGCTGCGCCGCCAGTGCGGCGCCTTCCTGCCAACCGATAATATGGCTGCAATGGTCGCCGGCAAAATAAACCCGGTCGTCAGGAACAATGAGTTCTCTGTAGGGACCGTTGTAGTAGGCGTCTTCGTTCGTGGGTGGATAATTCGGACCACGGCTGACCCACGACCCGAGGATATAAGGCACCTTGCCCCAGGAAATGTACATCGGCTTCTCCAGTTCCCTGCCCTTGCCTGGATGCAGTTTTTCGACCGCCGCTCTGGAAGCCGCAAGCTTGGCTTCATACGAAGGCAGCTTGCCGAAATCACCAAAGTTTTCCATGGCGTAACCGGAGACCAGTACTCCGCGTTTCGACATCAGCTTCGCGCTCGGATACCAAACAACATTGATTGGACCGGTCGTAAGAAACGAAATGCCACCGTAGATCTCGTCGCCATCCTGCTCCCAAAAGCGTCGCGACTCCCATGCAACTTTGTAGGCCGAATCGTAAATGACGCTCGCAATCGCCGACTTCACGCCTGGAGCGAAATCATTGGGCAGCGTTTTAAGAATGGGCAGTGGCAGCGTGCAAATGCAATAGGCTGCCTCAATGGATTCGATTGGGCCGGACTCGCCTTTGCGATACGTCACTCGAACACCGTCCGTGGTTTTTCTGATTTCTGTGATCGGACTGTTATAGCGAACGATTTCACCCAGAGAATGCGCGAACGCATAAGGAATCCGGTCCATGCCGCCAATCGGCTGGAACATGGTGGCCTGCATGTCTAGCACTTCTTCGAAAAGCATCGGCTGACAGAACTTCGATTTCAGCAGATCCGAAAACGAAAGCGGAGAGTTCGGGATTTCGATCT
This sequence comes from Candidatus Sulfotelmatobacter sp., assembly GCA_049584475.1. GTDB lineage: Bacteria > Acidobacteriota > Terriglobia > Terriglobales > Acidobacteriaceae > Sulfotelmatobacter. Next base: position 31,981 of record JBAUXX010000070.1, read on the forward strand.
GATCGCCCGCCCCGGCTTCCTGCCGGTCGCCCGAACGCGAAGATCCGTTGTACCGGTAATCCTTTCCCAGCGCGCCGTAGGACTTCAGAAATTCCATCACCGCGGCATGGTCGTCCTGCGTAAAAGCCTGATCGAGCGCCCCCTGCTGCACACACTTGGCCAGTAACTCAGCTACCTGCCCGCGAGTGTCGTTGATGGCTTGCGCCTGGCGAATCGGTTTGCCGTCAAAGACGTTGTCATTTTGCAGCAACGTGCGGCGCGAAGTATTCACCTCGACTTCCAGTTCCACGCCCATCTCCTTGCAATATCCCAGCATGGTCTTGTGTATGGAAGGCAGACGCGCCGGACCGCAATTGAAATAATTCCCTTCCTCGAAACTACACTCCTGCGACATCCCATCGTTAAACACCAGCTTCGATCCCCGCCGCAAAGTCCAGTTGCGACCGCCCGGACGCTCGCGCGCTTCCAGCACCGTACAATGGAATCCCGCCCGCCGCATCTCATATGCAGCAACCAGCCCAGCAATTCCCGCGCCAAGAATAATCACCTTGGTTCCCCGGCCAGCCGACGGCGGCAGCGGAAAGTCTCGCCGCTGTTCACTCTCCACCATGCCCAAAAGCCCCAGCGAGTGCATGGTCATGAAGGCGGCTCCATACCCACCCGCTCTCGCCATCCTGCCGATGAACTCGCGTCTGCTGATGGTCATCCTTCGTGCGTCCTTTTTTGGATTGGTAAAGGTAACACGCTGGCGGGAGCAACGCACCCGCTTTTCGTTGAAAGGAACGATGAAAGGGACGATGCAACTGCTGGACTTGAGATTCAACGGAAACTGCTGCAATTTAATTTACGAATTCTTTATTCAGATTTTGTCACCATCGCTTCGTGCCGATGATTGCCATCGGTGAACTCACTTGCGTCAGAAGGATTCAAGAGAGGTTGCTTTGGAAGACTTGATTTGGATCGCCGTAACAATTGCGTTTTTTGCGCTGTCGATTGGCTACGTGCATTTCTGCGACCGCGTGAAGTGAGGATTTAACCATGAACGGAGAATCAATCGTCATGCTGGTGGTCAGCGCCTTAACGATGGTTTATCTGATCTACGCTCTGCTTCGGCCGGAGAAGTTTTGATAAGGCGACTCGCGACGGTGCACATCTAGAATGACCGCAAACGGATGGTTTCAGATTTCGTTTTTTCTAGCCTTGGTCTTCGCCGTGACCAAGCCGCTTGGCGTGTTCATGGCGCGTGTGTTCAGCGGCGAGCGCACGTTTCTGGATCCCGCTCTGCGTCCGGTGGAACGGGTGCTCTACCGGCTGACCGGCGTCGACGAAAAGTATGAAATGCGCTGGACCGAGTACGCGACTTCAATTCTGCTGTTCAGCGCGGTTTCGATGTTGCTGCTGTACCTGATCCAGCGCGTTCAGGGATATCTTCCATTCAATCCGCAGAAGTTCGGCGCTGTCACTCCGACGCATCTTGCGTTCAACACCGCTGCCTCATTCACTTCGAACACCAACTGGCAGGAGTATGCGGGCGAGACTACGATGAGTTATTTCACCCAGATGGCGGGGCTGGCGTATCACAACTTCGCCTCCGCGGCCACGGGCATCGTTCTTGCCATTGCCTTCATTCGGGGAATTGCCCGCCGGCAGATGGAAACAATCGGCAATTTCTGGGTCGATTTCGTTCGCTGCTGTCTGTGGGTGCTCCTGCCGTTCTGCGTTGTCGGATCTTTGTTTCTCGTCTCTCAGGGAGTTGTTCAGAACCTTAAGCCCTACGACAAAGCGACATTAATAGAGTCCCAACAGGTTCCGAAATTAGGTTCGGACGGAAAGCCGGTAAACGGGCCCGCTGGCAAGCCGGTCATGGATACAGTGACCGAGCAAACGATCGCGCAAGGACCGGTCGCGTCACAGGAAGTCATTAAGGAATTCGGCACGAACGGCGGCGGCTTCTTTAACGCGAACAGCGCTCATCCTTTCGAAAACCCGACGCCACTTACCAATCTCTTCGAGATGTTCTCCATTTTCGCCATCGGCGCTGGGCTCACTTACACGCTCGGCCGCATGACAGGGTCTCAACGCCACGGCTGGGCCGTATGGTCCGCGATGGCGATTTTGTTTATGGCAGGCGTGCTGGTTGCCTACTGGGCAGAAGCTCGCGGCAATACGTTGCTGGCCGGCGTGGACCAGCACTCAAGCGCGTTGCAGTCCGGCGGCAACATGGAAGGCAAAGAGGTTCGCTTCGGCATAGCGAACTCGGCCTTGTTCGCGACCGTCACCACCGACGCGAGTTGTGGAGCGATCACCGGCTGGCACGATTCCTTCACGCCGCTTGGCGGCATGGTGCCCCTTGTGAACATTATGCTCAGCGAAGTGATCTTCGGCGGAGTCGGCTCCGGCATGTATGGAGTTTTGATTTACGTCGTGCTCGCTGTATTTATTGCGGGTTTGATGGTCGGCCGCACACCGGAATATCTGGGCAAGAAAATCGAGGCTTACGACGTAAAAATGGCAATGCTCGTGGCGCTGATATTTCCTTTAGTGATTCTGGTGTTCGCATCGATTTCAAGCGTCAAAGGGTTCGGAACGTCGGCCATTGCTAACGCCGGTCCTCACGGACTCACCGAGATTTTGTATGCGTTCGTTTCCGGCGCAGGCAACAACGGCTCGGCTTTCGGCGGACTCACCGCGAACACGCTCTGGTACAACACGACCATCGGTATCACCATGCTGGCCGGCCGTTTTCTGATGATCATCCCCATGCTCGGAATCGCCGGTAACCTGGCGCGTAAGAAATATGTGCCGCCATCCTTGGGAACATTTCCTGTCACGACTCCTCTATTCACCGTTCTTCTGATCGGCGTGATCATCATCGTCGGCGCGTTAACGTTTTTCCCGGCGCTTAGTCTCGGCCCTATTCTCGAACATCTGCTGATGGGCGCAGGCAAGACTTTCTAGGCAATTCTTATGGCAATCAGAAAGAAAGCCGTTTGGGAGTGGAAGATAGTTCGCCGCGCGCTCTGGGACGCGATCGTAAAACTCGATCCACGGAAAATGATGGGCAATCCCGTCATGTTCGTCGTGGAAATCGGGAGCGTGATTACATCCGTCCTGCTAGTTCGCAATGCGATGCAAGGCCACCCCGGGTTCAAGTTCAACCTTCAGATCACTCTGTGGCTGTGGTTCACTGTCGTATTCGCAAATTTCGCCGAGGCCATGGCCGAAGGCCGCGGCAAAGCGCAAGCCGATACGCTGCGCAAAGCGCGCTCTGAAACGGTAGCCAATCGCATTCTTGGCAACGAACAAGTCGAGCAAATTCCCAGCTCGAAATTGCGCGCCGGAGATTTCGTGCTTGTCTCCGCCGGAGAATTCATTCCCTCCGACGGCGAGATCGTGCAAGGCGTCGCTTCAGTCGACGAATCCGCTATCACGGGCGAATCCGCTCCCGTGATCCGTGAAGCCGGAGGCGATCGCTCCGCCGTGACGGGCGGTACTCGCGTTCTATCCGATCAGATAAAAGTGAAAATCACTTCCAATCCCGGAGAAACCTTCCTCGACCGCATGATCGCCCTTGTCGAAGGCGCAGAGCGGAAGAAGACTCCAAACGAAATCGCGCTGAACATTCTTTTGGCCGGGCTGACCATCATCTTCCTGCTTGCGGTCGTGACACTCCAGCCGTTCGCCATCTACTCCGGCTCGCCCCAAACAGCTTTTGTTTTGGTGTCTTTGCTCGTCTGCCTGATTCCCACCACCATCGGTGGATTATTGTCCGCCATCGGTATCGCTGGAATGGATCGCCTGGTGCAGCACAACGTCCTCGCCATGTCCGGCCGGGCGGTCGAAGCCGCGGGTGACGTAAACACTCTTCTGCTCGACAAAACCGGCACCATCACTCTGGGCAATCGCCAGGCCTCGCGCTTCATCCCCGCTCCCGGCGTGAGTGAAAACGAATTAGCGGACGCCGCACAGCTATCATCGCTGGCCGATGAAACTCCCGAAGGCCGTTCCATCGTTGTGCTCGCGAAAGAACAATACGGATTGCGCGGCCGCGATCTCGCCTCGCACGAGATCCACTTCGTCCCCTTCACCGCCCAAACTCGCATGTCCGGCGTCGACCTCAACGGGTTCGAAATTCGCAAAGGCGCTGCGGAATCGATTCAGAGCTACGTCTTGCAAAACGGGGGTCAGGTACCCGCCGAAGTCCGCGCCGCGGTCGAACAAATCGCGCGCTCCGGCGGCACGCCTCTGGTGGTAGCGGAGAAAGTTCGCGGCGCGCTTGGCGTCATCGAATTGAAAGACGTGGTCAAAGGCGGAATGACCGAGCGCTTCAATCATCTTCGCGCCATGGGCATTCGCACCGTTATGATCACCGGAGACAATCCGCTCACCGCCGCGGCCATTGCGCGCGAAGCCGGCGTCGATGACTTTCTCGCCCAGGCCACGCCCAAAGACAAAATGGATTTGATCCGCAAAGAGCAAGCCGAAGGCAAACTCGTCGCCATGACTGGCGATGGCACCAACGATGCACCGGCGCTCGCGCAAGCCGATGTAGGCGTCGCCATGAACACCGGCACACAGGCCGCCAAAGAAGCCGGCAACATGGTCGATCTCGATTCGAATCCCACCAAGCTCATTGAGATCGTGGAGATCGGTAAGCAGTTGCTGATGACTCGCGGATCGCTGACCACTTTTTCCATCGCCAACGATGTAGCCAAATATTTTGCGATCATCCCCGCGATGTTTGCCGGAACGTTTCCCGTGCTCAATGCGCTCAACATCATGCGGTTGCAAACACCGGGCTCTGCGGTTCTTTCAGCGGTCATCTTTAACGCTCTCATCATCGTCGCGCTAATTCCGCTGGCCCTGCGCGGCGTGAAATACCGCGCTATGGGCGCCGCCGCGCTTCTGCGCCGCAATCTTTGGATCTATGGAGTGGGCGGAGTGATCATCCCCTTCATCGGAATCAAGCTGATCGATATGGTGATCACGCGCGTGGGTCTAGCTTAAGAGGATTCTGTTATGAAGAAAAATCTCATCACAGCAATATTAATGACCCTGGCCACAACCGTACTTCTCGGAATTATTTATCCGTTGGTGGTAACGGGCCTCGCACAGTTGTTATTTCACGACAAGGCTAACGGGCAATTGCTCGAAGCGAAGAGCAAGGTCGTGGGATCGCGAATCATCGGCCAGGCTTTTTCTAGTCCCGCTTACTTTCACTCTCGCCCCTCTGCAGCCGGATATGGCTACCAGGCAGACAACTCCAACGGCACGCAACTCGGACCAACCAATCATCAGTTAATCGATCGCGTGACGGCCGATGCTGCGGCTCTTCACGCCGAGAATCCCAACACACCCGTTCCCATCGATCTTGTGACGACTTCTGCGTCCGGCCTCGATCCGGAAATTACGCCAGCCGCGGCGTCCTTCCAGGTTCCCCGAATCGCAAAAGCCCGCGGAATTTCCGAAGGCGCTTTAAACCTTCTCGTGGGACGGCATACACAGGGCAGGCAATTCGGCTTCCTGGGCGAGCCTCGCGTCAATGTGTTGGAATTAAATTTGGATCTCGATCAGCAGTTTCCCGCAAAACAGTCCGCCGCGGCCGAATGATTTAACTGAGCGCTGGAACATCTACCCAACTGCGCGTCCGGTGGCTTTCCATTTCAGCGGCCAAGATTTTGAGTTGCCGCAATCCATCTGTGAACTGCGGGTATTCGGCCGTTACGCCCGCTGTGGCGATCGAGGTATAAAAGCGCCGGAAGACTTGCTTGAACGTATCGTCGTAGCCTTCACTGTGGCCGCCGGGAAGATCGGCATAGGCGCGCGCAGCGGGCTTCAGCAGAGAAGGATCTTTGATAAAGATTTGATTGGCGGTGTCGCGATGGCCCGACCAGAGTTCGTCGGGCCGCTCCTGCTTCCACGCTACGGAAGACTTCGTTCCGTAAATTTCAATGCTCAGACCGTTTTTACGTCCAGCGGAAACCTGGCTGGCTGTCATCGCCCCGCGAGTTCGTTTTCCCATACGAAAGATCACAGCGCCAAAGTCTTCCGTATCCACGGGAGTCTCGATGTAGTCTTCCGGGCCGAGTAACTTGTTGGCAAAAGTTTCGACCGAGTGCTTCGGCTGCTTGCGTGTGGAATGGAATGTTTGCAAGTCGGCGCAGAGCGAGGTCACGCGCAATCCGGTGACGTGCTCCGCCATGTCGAACCAATGCGAGCCGATGTCGGCCATGCAGCGCGAGGGGCCGCCAGCTTTTGTTTCGACGCGCCAGTTCCAATCCGTGTCAAACAAAAGCCAGTCCTGCGAATACGTGCCCTGCACGGCAAGGATTTCACCCAGATCTCCGGCTTCGCGCATGGCCCGCATCTGCTGCACCATCGGGTAGTAACGCAAATTGTGGCAGACACAGTTGCGCAATCCTTTCCGCGCAGCCAGCGCCACTAACTCTTCGCCTTCTTCCACGCTGGTAGCCAACGGCTTTTCGCATAGCACATGCTTCCCCGCGTTGAGCGCATCCTTGGCCATGGAAAAATGTTGCGCGTTAGGCGTGCAGACGTGAACGGCATCGATGGCCGAATCGCGCAGGATGTCGCGGTAGTCGGTTGCAATTGTTGCGATACCAAAGCCCGAGCCCAGACATCGTGCTGCCTCAGCATTTCGGCCGACGATGGCCGCGGCCTCCACCCATTCTACCCGCCGCGCCGCTTCAAGATGCACGCGGCCCATGAATCCGGTGCCGAAGATTGCCGTTCTGATTGCTTGCATGTTTTCTTATCCTTAATCCGGGTCCACCAGAATTCAGGTCCGCCAGAATCTAGGTCCACCAAGCGGCAGTGGGCTGCTCACGAATGACGATACTGTTTAGGAAGTTAGCCGCCTTCGTCAAGCCTTCCTCGGGAGAGAGCAGGCTGTCTTCGTGCTCGATGGAGAGAACGTGATTGTAGCCAAACATACGCAGCGTGGAAATCAGCTCGCTCCACCACTCCGCGCCGTGACCGTAGCCGCAGGTGCGGAAGATCCAACTGCGCTCCCGCTCTTGCGTGTAAGGTTTCGTATCAAGCACGCCGGTACGCGGCAGGTTGGCGGAATAAATCTGAGTATCCTTGGCGTGAACATGGAAGATGCCGTCGTTGAGCACGCGCACTGCGGCGATGGGATCGATGTTCTGCCAGAAGAGATGACTTGGGTCGAAGTTGCAACCAACATTGGATCCGGCAATAGACCTCAGCCGCAGCATCGTCTCGGGGTTATAGACGACGAACCCGGGATGCATCTCGATGGCGATCCTCACGCCGTGATCGGCAGCGAACTTAGCGTGCTCGACCCAATATGGCGTCACGACCTCGTTCCACTGCCAATCAAGTACCTTCAGATAATCCGGCGGCCACGGACACGTCACCCAGTTCGGAGCCGTGGCATGCGACGAATCGCCGGGACATCCGGAAAAATCAACCACCACCTGAACACCTAGCTTTTCGGCTAGCAGGATTGTTTTGCGGCTCACCTCGTGATTCTTTTTTGCGAAGTCTTTGTCTGGATGCAGCGCGTTCCCGTGACAACTCAGAGCGCTGATCGTGACACCGTGATCGGCAAGAACCTTCTTAAACCCGGCCAGAGCCGCGGCATCCTCGAGCATCGAGAGTTTGCAGTGCGCATCGCCCGGATAATTCCCCGTGCTAAGTTCGACGGTATTGATTTGCAATGCCGTGAGCTTCTTGAGAACGGCAGCCAGCGGAAGTTGCGACAACAGCGGAGTGAACACTCCAACACGCATGATGCTTTCTATCTCCTAGGGTCGAGCAGCTGATCCAAATGTTCAAGAAAGGTAGGGCGGTGCGGGAAAATTGTCAACCGGGGGCATGATTGTTCATGCTCAGTGCCATCGACAGAGCGGATGAACGTCACTTCACCACATGGTTCAGGCGCTCGCAGCCCTAACTTTCGTGTTCCGTGACGACAGCAAACTTCACGCCGAGGGCGTGCAGGAGGGAGTTGATCGTTTCAAATCGTGGGTGTGCCCCTGTACTGAGAGTTTTGTAAAGGCTCTCCCTGCCCAGTCCCGAGTCCTTCGCAACCTGGGCTATGCCACGTGCTTTGGCCACATCGGCAAGCGCTGAAAGAAATACCTCATAGTTTGGGTCTTCGGCAGCAGCTGAAAGATATTCCGCAATGACCTCGTCGGAATCGAGATACTCGGAAGCGTCAAATCGTTTATACGTTGTTTTCTTTTTCTTCATTCTTTTGTCTTTTTGATCTCGCGAGCAATTTTTTTTGCTTTGGCAATGTCTTTCGTCTGTGAGGCCTTTACGCCGCCGGCCAGCAAAATATAGATCGTCGACCCCGTTCGGGTGTAATAAACTCGATATCCGGCCCCGACGTGAATACGCATCTCAGAAACACCCTCGCCGACGGGTCCGCAATCGCCAAAATTTCCGAATGTCGCGCTAGCAAGGCGCGCCAGGATTCTGGCCTTCGCCTTGGGGTCTGCTACATCGGATAGCCACATATCGAAATCCGACGACCGAAGCAAAGTATTCAAGAAAGCCCTTTCTATTGTATCCAATTGGATACATGATGGCAAACTAAGCTGATCAAAACAGTATTCGCCCAAACGCAGGGACGGCCGACCACGGGCGTCTTATGGTACCTTGGACAGCTCAAGGGCATCTTGATGAAATGAGTGGTTGCAACTTTCTGCGACGCTCTCCAGGACGTCCCCGGTGCGAGTCATGCACGAATGAATGTTCTGAGGGGAGATCCCTTGCGCCCAGCTCGAATCGCTCTCTTACTTTGTTTGTCCTTGCTGATCCCAGCGGCTGTCGCGGCCGCCCAGAATCAGACTGCCGTGGATCCTTCGCTCCCACCCCCGCCACAAGAAAAGAAAACCCATCTCAAGCACATTCTCGTGGTCGGTCAAACCAAAGGCTGGGAGCACGATTCGATTTCGGATGCAATGGTCGCCATTTACGAAATGGGGCGCGACAGTGGCTTGTGGGATGCGATGCTGCGCACCGACGTCGGGCCAATCACAAAGAAGAAACTGGAAAAAAACGCGAAAAATCTCGACTACTTCGACGCTATCGTGTTCGTGAGCACGACCGGCGAGCTTGACCTCGACGACAGCCAGAAAAAAGACATGCTGTCGTTCATCAAAGAGGACGGCAAGGGCTTTGTGGGCATTCACGCCGCGCTCGACACCAATTACAAGTGGCCGGAATACGGCGAGATGATCGGCGGTTGGTTCGACCAGCACCCATGGTCCACGTTCAACGCGCCGATTATCAATGAAGACCCCACCTTCCCCGCTGTCCGTCACTTTCCGAGGGCGTTCGTGAAGTATGACGAAATCTATCAGCCCAAGGAATGGTCGCGGGAAAAGGTCAACGTCCTTCTCAGCCTCGATCCCACAAAGCTCAACTATGACAACAACCCGCGCGTACACCGGACGGATCACGATTTTGCCGTCGCATGGGACAAGATGTACGGTAAAGGACGCGTATTTTATTCGACGCTCGGCCACACCGAAGAAGCATGGAGTGATCCCGACATCCGCAAAATGTACTTTGAAGCGATCAAATGGGTGCTGGGCATGACGGAAGGCGGTACAGCTTCTCATCCGCGGCCGCAAGCGGCGGACGGGCACTAGAGCACCGGAGCCGCCGTAATGCGGCGGTGAAGTGCGGAGGAATATTTACGGAATGAATTTTCTTGGTTCGCCCCTGCGTTGGAGCGCATCGATGGTGGCTGCGCTCCTGTTCAGCCTCGCCGGCTCCGCTGCACAAACACCAACTCCGTCTCACAACCCGCAAACTCGCAGCGCAGGCAGGCAAACCGGTTCGGTCACGCCCAAGTCCCCCATGTCGCCTCTCGTCCAGAGCGGAAGCGCCGTTTTCCGAAAAAATTGTTCCTTTTGTCATGGCCGCGACGCAACCGGCGGAGAAACGGGACCGGATCTCACGCGATCGAGACTCGTGAGACAGGACTTAGGCGGGGACAGGATTGGCCCGGTCGTGCGCAATGGACGCGCCGACAAAGGCATGCCGGCCTTTGAGTTTACCAATCAGCAGATCGCCGGCTTGGCCGCGTTCATCCATTTCCGGCAACGTGAAGCTTCGTTCGGCAACAAGGGCGGCCGCAAAGGCGTGGACGTAGCCGACCTGCAAACCGGCAATGCCACTGCCGGTAAAGAGTACTTCGAGGGCGCCGGCGGATGCGCAACCTGCCACTCGCCCACCGGCGATCTTGCCGGAATCGCGTCGCGCTATGAAGGCCTGGAACTGGAAGAGCAGATGCTCTATCCAAGGCACGCAAAATCCAAAGTCACGGTGACGCTGGCTTCCGGCCAAACAATAACCGGCACGCTGGAATACCTCGATGAGTTCACTGTCGGACTCATTGACAGTACGGATATGTATCGATCCTGGCGGACCGGCGATGTGCAGTACAAAGTCGACGCGCCGGTGGACGCTCATGCTGATCTGCTCGGCAAGTACACGGACGCCGACATTCACAATCTGATGAAGTACTTGCAGACGTTGCGCGGAGCGCCGAACGCAGCATCGGCGCCGTAATTGAGAGGCACTCAATCAATATGGATTTTCTGAAGGCTTTATCTCTTCTTGTACTGACTGCGCTGATCGCGATTGCATCGCCCGCCGTGATGCTGGCGCAAGACGCGCCGCAGCAAGGTGTGGATGCGCAGATGCTTCTGCATCCGCCAGCCGAGACTTGGCCGACGTATCATGGCGACTACTCCGGCAGGCGTCACAGCGCGCTCACCCAGATCAATCCGCAGAACGTCAATACCCTCTCGCTTGCCTGGGCCTTCCAGACCGGCCAGCCAGCGGAAATCAAGTCCTCACCGCTCCTCGTTGATGGGATTTTATACTTCACTGTTCCGGATAATGTTTGGGCACTTGACGCACGCTCCGGTCACCAGATCTGGCATTACAACAATCCTACCAGCAAAGGGGATCACATTGGGCATCGCGGCGTGGCGATGTACAAGAACTATCTCTATTATCTGAGTCCCGATTCACATCTTATTTCTCTCAACGCGAAGAATGGAAAGCCGCGCTGGGATATAACGGTTGCCGATGTCTCAAAGGGTTACTGGACCACCATGGCGCCGCTCGTCGTAGGAGACCATGTGATCCTCGGCGTATCGGGCGACCTCGACAATCTAACCGGTTATATCCGCTCGGTCGATCCCGAGACCGGCGCGACGCAGTGGCAGTGGAACAGCACGCCTCCGACTGGGACACCGAACCAGACGACGGGAGGAATGACTTGGATAACGGGAACCTACGATCCGGATCTGAACCTCATTTACTGGGGGACAGGTAATCCAACACCAGTGCTGAATGGCAAGCCGCGGCCGGGCGACGATCTCTACACTTGCACTATCGTGGCGTTGAATCCGGACACAGGAAAGCTGGTGTGGTACTTCCAGGCTTCTCCGCACGATACGCACGACTACGACGCTATCCAGATTCCCGTGCTGATCGACGCAGACTTCAACGGAGAGCCGAAGAAGATGTTGTTGCAAGCTTCGCGCAACGGATACTTCTTCGTCCTCGACCGCAGCAATGGAAAGAACTTGCTGAGCGTTCCTTTCGGGCCTGTGAATTGGTCGCTCGGAGTGGACGCGAAAGGCAGTCCGATCCCTAATCCTGAAAAAGAGCCCGCGCCCGACGGACGCTTGATTGCGCCGGAAGAAGATGGTCTTACCAACTACCGCTCGCCCAGCTTCGATCCAAAGACCGGGCTGTTTATCGTCGATGCGCATCCCAGCTACGGTATTTACTTCGCCAAGCCCGCGGATGGAGCCTATGGTTGGGCGGGTGCGGATTATGGAGTTTGGGGCAAAGGTGTAATTGAGGCGATCGATTATCGAACCGGCAAGATCCGCTGGACTCACGAACTTGGGCGGGGAAGAGCAGGTTCCGGAGTCTTAACCACGGACTCGGGCCTCGCCTTCACCGGCGATGCTCACGGAAACTTCCTCGCGTTGGATTCAAGTGACGGCAAAACGCTGTGGCACGCCGGCTCGGGCTCTCAGATCGCAAGTTCTCCCATCACCTACGAACTCGACGGCCGCCAATACTTGCTGACCAGTAGTGGCACCGTATTATTCGTCTGGGCGCTTCCGCAAGCTCAGTCAGCTATTCAGTCGGTCGGCAACTGAACGCTTTGCCGCGACCACCGATACGATCTCCTCCGGTGTTCCGTAACCGCGAGGACGAGCTCGATCCGACACGACGTATCGTCTTAGCTCGGTCCAACTCCAGCGACTGGATGCGGGCGGCCTGCTACAAGAACAGTACAAGGTCCATTCCTCCGCGAATCCACCAAGCACGGGCAACAGATACGCGCCATTCCTGTACGGGCTGAATCCCAGCACATAGCGCGTTAAGCATTTCGGGCACTCCACGCAATGGCGAACGCGAACCCTCATGATCCACAAGCCCAGTCTGAAACATAACGAAACAGACGATAACTGGCTGGACGTTAGCGGACCTCGCTGCAGCAGGCTGGACGAATGCGGACCTCGCTAGGGAAACTGATTCACTGCTTTTCGATTATGGTCCGAAATCGTCCATAATCCTGGATGGCGTCGAATACCATCGGTAGAACGTTGAATTCTAGACGCTGGGAGCAAGAATGAATCTGGACTGGCAGGTATGTTCGCGAGCGCGGCTGTCGCGCGATCCGCGTTTTGATGGAAAGTTTTTTATCGGAGTGTCGGGCAGTGGAGTGTACTGCCGTCCGATTTGCCCCGCTCCCACCGCCAAAGAAAAGAACGTCCGCTATTTTCTTACCGCTGCCGCAGCCGCTGCGGCGGGTTTTCGCCCCTGCTTGCGCTGCCGACCTGAAAGTTCTCCCGGCACTCCGGCATGGCTGGGGACTTCAAACACAGTTTCCCGAGCTTTGCGGCTCATTGGGGAAACTGGACTCGAGGATGGCGGAGTCGAAGCCTTGGCGGAACGATTGGGCGTTGGATCGCGTCACCTTCGACGATTGTTTTTGCGGCATCTGGGCGCAACTCCAATCGCGGTCGCGCAGACGCGCCGTTTGCAATTCGCGAAAAAACTCATCGACGAAACCAGGTTGCCGATGAACCAGATTGCGCTTGCTTCCGGATTTGGCTGCGTTCGCCGCTTCAACGCGGGTATTCATCGAGTCTATCACCGCACTCCGACACAGATTCGGCGGCTGGCGCGCCAAACGAAAAACCAGCCGGGAGGCCAGTATCTCTTTCGGCTTCATTTCCGGCCGCCATATCACTGGCAGGGCATGTTGGATTTTCTTGCGCCGCGCGCAACCCCCGGCGTGGAAGTGGTGGAATCCTCCACTTATCGCCGGACGATTTTTCTGAATGGCCGCGCCGGATATTTTGAGGTCTCGCTCGACGAAGACCGCGCCGCTCTGCGTGTTCGCATTGAATTTGGCGATCCGCATTCTCTCTTCCCTATCGTTGAACGCATTCGCGCCATGTTTGATCTGAACGCGGACTGGGCTGCCATCGGTCAAACTCTCGGGAGTGATCCATTGCTGGCGGCCAAAGTGAAAGTCGATCCGGGCCTTCGTGTGCCCGGCGCTTGGGACGGCTTTGAACTGGCAATCCGAGCAATTCTAGGCCAACAGATCACCGTGAAAGGGGCGACGGCTATGGCGGGTGGGATGGTCCGCGCCTTCGGGAAAGCATTCGCCGGACCAACCGGACTTGCTCATCTTTTTCCCACGCCGGAGGTTCTTGCCGACGCCAAGCTTGCCAGTATTGGGTTGACGGGAGCGCGATCCGAAACCATTCGCTCCCTCGCTCGCTCCGTTTGTGCGGGCAAGATCAGATTTGAAGGGATCGTTGACTCTGACGCATTTCTGAAGCGCCTGTGCGAAATTCCTGGTATTGGAAACTGGACTGCGCAGTATGTAGCCATGCGGGCGCTGGGCGAACCCGATGCCTTCCCTGCCACTGACCTCGGCCTTCTGCGGGCGACAGCCTTCGACAGTTGTCGGGAACTGGAGCGCCGTGCCGAAGCCTGGCGACCGTGGCGCTCCTACGCCGCGATGTACTTGTGGAGAGCCAGCGGCCAACCCGTGCGCGCGAAGAAGCAGGCATCCGGCAAAATCAACAACGCGCCCATCGCGGGCGCGCGGCTTCACCGCGATGAAGCAGATGCGCGCTCTTCGGGCCACGCAAGTTAGCTTTCGAATCGAGGCCCGGCTGGAGCCCCCAATGGGCGAAGAAGGTGGCCGCTACGCGAAATTTACCACTGCGAAGCGCTATCAAAAGCGCAAAAAGAGAGCCTGCCCCGAGGGGAGCCGAAGGCAACCTGCTCTTCTGTTCTGTCACAAACCGCGTCCCGGGATTTTAATCATCATTTAACATAGCCCCGCCATCTTCATCTCAGCGCAAAACATCCTACAGGCCGCTCTGGAGAGGGAGCTGCCCATGTTCAAGATCGTCCCGCGCGACGAGAAATTTTTCGATCAGCTCGAACAACTGTCCTCCTTATCTAAATCCTCCGTCGAGCAGCTCGGCGAACTCATGGAGCGCTTTCCGCAGTCGGACGGCCTCGCGGACCGCCTCGCGGTATCGCGGGAGGAAGCAGCCAAGGTGATGCAGCAATCCCTGTGCCGTCTTGATGACGCCTTTATCACTCCGCTCGACCGCGAGACATCATGCAGCTCATCACCGGAAGGTGGCCAAAGAAGTTTTAGCGATACTTGTTTAGGATCGTCATCCGGGCGCGCGAACTAAGCGAGACCGGAAAGCCTGCCCCGGGCGGAGTCGAAGGAATCTCCAGCGTTCTCGTGGATACCCGACCAAAGTCCAAATCAACACCCCAAATTTTTTCCACTGCTTCCATGTGACATCCGACCTTGTCCTCCACTGTAAAAATGTTCGATCATGGTTCAAGCCGGAAGGCATGCGCGGCTATTGTGGCGAAAACGACATTTATCTAAGCCCTTTGTTAATAAGGATTTGCGAGCAACTCCTTGGCGTTCAAGAATTTGCAAAGCTGACCTCGGATCAAAACAGCGCAACTCTTTAAGAATCTAGAATTTAACGAAAAACGGCTTTTGTTTTTTAGTCAAGATTTTGGGAAACTACAGCGGCCAAAACATGACACGGCGGCGACATTTCGCGCACCACTCCCTGTTAAACTTGCTTACTGAGCAATTGAAATGATCCCCCAATCTGCATTCACCGATGTCCCCGACGCCATCGCTGAAATTCGTGCCGGCCGCATGATTGTCGTCATCGACGACGAAGACCGCGAGAACGAAGGCGATCTCACGCTGGCCGCAGAGAAAGTCACGCCCGAAGCCATCAACTTCATGGCCAAATACGGACGCGGCCTGGTTTGTCTAGCCATGACCGAAGAGCGCCTCGACTATCTGCGTCTCGGCCCAATGTCCGCCGAGAATACTTCGCAATACGGCACGGCGTTTTGCGAAGCGATCGACGCGCGTACCGGAGTGACCACGGGAATTTCCGCTCATGATCGCGCACGAACAATTCAGGTCGCGATCGATCCTGCAACACAGCCTTCTGATCTTGCGCGGCCCGGCCATATGTTTCCACTGCGCGCGCGCAAAGGCGGAGTCCTTGTCCGCGCCGGACAGACCGAGGCTTCTGTCGACCTGGCGCGGTTAGCCGGATTGATTCCCGCCGGCGTCATCTGCGAAATCATGAAAGACGACGGCAGCATGGCCCGCGTGCCCGACCTGATGGAATTTTGCCGCGAGCACAATCTGAAGATGATCACCGTTGCCGAAATCATTCGCTACCGGATGGAGCACGAGCGTTACGTGCACCGAGTGGGCGAAGCTTTGGTCGATACGCGGTTCGGCGAGTTCCGCCTGATCGCCTATGAAAGCGAAGTCGACGGCGGCGAATCGCACGTTGCAATGGTTCGAGGCGAAATTGAAAGTGGAAATCAGCCGGTGCTGGTCCGTATGCACGCGCACTGTCTGATGGGCGACGTCTTCGGTTCCACCGGGTGCGAATGCCACGCCACGCTGGAAGGCTCGCTGCGATGCATCGCCGAAGAAGGGCGCGGGGCCTTGATCTACCTGCACCAAACCTCGCAGGGATTTTCGGTCGAGCGAATCGGCGACCGCGCCGGCGAGCGTTCGGCGCTCAGCTTCCATCACGGACGCAAATCGCCTCCGCTGGAAAGCGAAAAAGAAACCCAGCGCGAGATTGGCATCGGCGCGCAAATATTGTCGGATCTAAATTTGCGAAGAATTCGGCTGCTGACCAACCGCCCGAAAAAAGTAGCCGCCCTGGAAGGATTTGGAATCGAAATCGTAGAGCAGGTGCCGGTGGAGTTGAAGGAACTCAAGGTTCGCTCTTAAATGGCAACTCAAACTGTCTCTGCGGATAAAACCGGCCAGAAGCGCAATATCCCGTCCGGGATGATCGACGACGCGCGTAAACATGTTTATGAAGCCGCGATCCGCACACCGCTCATACGCCTGAACTACGACGGCCCGGCGGAAATCTATCTGAAACTCGAGTGCCTGCAGCCAATCGGATCGTTCAAAATTCGCGGCGCATACAACGCGGTGCGCCTACTGCCCGAGGAACAGCGCCGCCGCGGAGTTTGGACAGTAAGCGCGGGTAATGCCGCGCAAGGCGTGGCTCTCGCTGCGAAGAAAGCGGGCGTTCCTTGCAAAGTGCTCGTCATGGACACGGCTCCAATGGCCAAACTCGATGCCGTGAGACGGCTCGGCGGAGAGATCGTTCAGGCGACCTACGACCAATGCTGGAAGGCGCTTGAAGACCGCGCACATCCAGCGATGACGGGAACCTTTGTACATCCGTTCGCCGACGACGAATTCATCGCAGGCAACGCGTCGGCTGGGCTGGAAATTCTGGAAGATATGCCTGACGTTGACGCTATCGTCGCAGGATTTGGGGGCGGAGGGTTGTCGTGCGGCATTGCTTCCGCATTGAAAGAACGCGGCAGCAAAGCTAAAGTTTTCGTAGCCGAACCCGAAACGGCCGCGCCTTTTGCCTACTCGCTGGCGCAAGGGTCGCCGCAATATTTTCCAAACTGGAAAGCCAGCTTCGTCGATGGATGCGGCGGCAAATCAGTCTTCCCGCACATGTGGGACATCGCGCATCATCTGCTTGCCGGCGCTGTTGTGTGTTCGCTCGAGGAGATCCGCCGGGCGATGAGGATTGTCGCCGAACGGAATCACGTGATCTGTGAAGGCGCTGGAGCATTGGCTGTGGCTGCCGGACTCAGCGGGAAATGTGGATCAGGAAAAGTTGTTTGCGTTGTGAGCGGCGGGAATATTGATTTGTCGGTGTTCTCACAGCTCATCGCCAATTGATGGTAGAGCGGCCCATTGCCCGCGCGATGCATCTCTCATGCTTAAGATTTTTCAGAGAAAACGATTCACTCCGCAGGATCTCGCTGATCAGGCCCAGCGAATTTTGAGCGAACAGTGCCGCAAGTGGGATGTCGATGATTACGAGCATTATCATTCAAAGGATCCAACGCTAGAAGATATGCACATCGAGACCTTACGCTTTGGTCTACCAGAGGAATGGATTAAGTTAGAGGAAGAATCGAAGAGAAGACTACAAGCAACCATCGACCAGATGAGGAAAGTTGAAACAAAAGATTAGGTCGCTTCCGCGGATGAGGTTGCTTGCGCCACATTTCCTAAAACGGTTTGCGCACGATCACTTCGGCTTCGCGAATAAAAAACTGCGCCGAACAAATATCCGATCCGCAAATCACCGGCATCAACCCGTTGATCTGCCGCCGCGTGATTAGCCCCAGCATGCCGCAAGAAGGGCAAGCAAGCACGGCCCAGTAGGGATCTTCCTTCTCGCCAATCTCGCCGGCATTTTCAAGAACAAAAACCGTGCCGGGAAGCATCTGTTCCGGGATCCATTCGTTCAGGACGTCGAGTTCACCGATCATGTTGCTCCTCCTGGTTTATCCCTTCACCCGCGATTGAACTTCCCAACCTATGAAACTTTTTTAGCACGCCGCCGCCGATCCGACGACGTTACCGAAGTATTCGACTTGCGGGAGATGACCTGAGCGCGCACCAACCGAACCGCGTCGCTCAAGCAAACTCCCAGAATGGGCTGCCGCGAATTTTTTAGAATGTCCACAATCTGTTTCGCCGAAGTTTCCAGATACAGCCTCTTGCCATCGGTAAGAAGGTGATAGTCCGAACTGCTATTCACGATTTCCGCCAGGCCTTTGCCGAATTCGCGATCCAGAAAGCGCATGACCTTTCGTACGCCCTGGAGCGAAAATCCTTTGCGGCGCAGCTCACTGATGACCGCCAACTCGGTAAGGCGATCCGCAGAATACAGGCGCCTGTGGCCTTCGCGTTCAGCTTTTACAACTCCTTTTTCATCCCACCATTGCAACTGGCGCGGAGTGATGCCTATCAGCCGGATCACTTCTTGCGATGTGAATCGCTCTTCCATAAATTGGCGGCCACTCTAATTGGTGAAGATACAATTCTGCGTCAAAATGTTTCAAACATTTTAGGCACGAGTGGGCAGGAGTCAAGCAAAGATTCGGTGAATGTGGGGTGACTATGAGTGTTCCTGGTCCGAATTGGGTCTTGGCGGTCTACAAGAGCAAAATCTTTACCACAGAGGAGCACTGAGGGGACACAAAGGTGCACACGGAACTTAACCGCCGCCGACGAACTGGACTATTTCCAGGCGGTCGTCTTCGGAGAGCGTGGTTTCGAGCCAGCGATCACGGGCGATAATCTTGCGATTCAGTTCGACAGCAACGCGATCCGGCTTCATGCCCAGCGATTCCACGAGGGCAGCGAGGGTGTACGAACCATCGACGGCATCGCCGGACAAAATGCTTTCCTTTCCGTTAATGTGCAACTTCATGGGTCTAATGTCCGTACTTCCACAGATCGTTAAGATAACCGAGGGTTGCTGCCGAGTCGTTACCATTTCCGCCAAACAGCCAGAAATTTCCGGATGCGTCGGTCCAACTGGCAGCCGAGTATCGTGCTCCTGGAATGTTGCCGGACGCGGCCATGCCCTCGGTTCCGTAGACGCCCGCTTGATCGCCGACATTCGGGCCGCCCACCCACGTCCATTCACCCGCATTATATTTCCAGAGATCGCTGAGTATGCCCACGCCCCCTACCGAGTCGAAACCATCCCCGCCGAACAGCCACAAATTTCCCGACGCATCAATCCATGTCGCGCCCGAAACTCGCGCACCCGGAACGTTGCTCGCAGCGGCCGTTCCCAAAGTTCCGTAGGATCCCAACTGGTTGACCGAATTCGATCCGCTCATCCACGTCCACTGGCCGGCGCTGTATTTCCACAAATCGTTTAACGGATTGAATTGCGAATCCGGGCCGGCTCCGCCACCAAACAGCCATAAGTTTCCCGAAGCATCGGTCCATCCGACCGCCTCATAGCGGGCGCCGGGAACGTTTCCTGCGGCGGGCGTGCCCAAGGTTCCGTACACGCCGGTTTGATCGATCACGTTGGCGCCGCTCATCCACGTCCATTGGTCGCCGCTGTACTTCCACAGGTCGTTGAGGTAATCGGATGCACCGTTCGCATCGATACCCGAACCTCCGAACAGCCAGAAATTTCCGGCCGCATCGGTCCAGCTCACGGCCACGGCTCGCGCTCCGGGAACGTTGCCGGGGGCAGGCGTCCCCAAGGTTCCGTAAACTCCCGCTTGCTCACCCACATTGGATCCGCCCATCCATGTCCACTCGCCGCCGCTGTATTTCCACAGGTCGTTCAGATTCTGACTGCTTCCCGTCGAGTCGAGGCCAAGTCCGCCGAAGAGCCAAAGATTTCCGGCGGAATCCATCCAACCAACTGCCTGGCACCGCGCCCCGGGAGTGTTGCCCGCAGCGGCCACGCCCAGCGTTCCGTAGATTCCCGCCTGGTTGGGAGCGCTCGACCCGCTCATCCACGTCCATTGCCCCGCGCTGTACTTCCACAGGTCGTTGAGAAAAATGTCAGACGTGGCAGTGGGAGCCTGTATCCCGCCGAATAGCCAGAAATTTCCCGCCGCGTCAGTCCAGCTTACAGACTGATTCCGGCCACCGGGAACATTTCCGGCAGCCGCCGTTCCCTCAGTCCCATAGGTTCCCATCTGGTTTGCGACATTCGCGCCACTTACCCATGTCCATTCGTTGCCGTTGGTCGTGGTAGTGGTGGTTGTTGTGGTCACGGCCGTGGTGCTTCCACCGCCGCTGCCGCCGCACGCCGTGAAAGAGAGCGAGCCGGCTACGATCAGCATGAACATGCAGGACTTCATAGGTCGCTCCGTCCAGAATTATTCATTCTGACTGGGAAGGTTGCAGCGGATCATTTTAGCGGAGTTCGCTGCTCTTGATTTCGCCGAAGCCAAAAGGGGACAGTCCGCCTGCGTAAATGGATGTATGAAAGGGTGGCTATGTCGTGTAAACCGGCCGGTTAAATTTTCCCTGCTCGATTCTCCGCTGTTTTGCGCCAGCCATGAGATAATTCCCGCGCTTCGCGGAAAGAGCACCTGTGCGTCATCCTCAGTATGATGAAGATACTGTCCTTTGCAACCGCCGCGTCATCTCTGACCACACTGTTTATTTTTCTAACAGCCACGTTATCGGTGGCCCAGGATAAGCCGATTGCCGAAGCCACCGGCAGCTACCAGTTCGACCACCTGTCGTTGTCGGCGGACGGCGCCACCGGAAATCTGAACTTGTCGCGCGGATGGGATGGAAGCGTTAATGTTCCTGTCCTTCGGTGGCTTGGGGTGGTAGGCGATGTCGGTCGTGTTTGGAAAACCGAGTCAGCGCTGATTGGTGCAGCTAACACTTCAGTGTCGGTCAGCGCGACAGCATCTGTCTATACCTACGGCGGCGGCCCACAGCTAACGTACCGCAACCGATACGTTCACCCCTTCGCGCGGTGCATCTTCGGCGACGCTCACTCCAGTATCTTCGCGTCCGTCGCGTCGACTGTCGGCAATGTGTCAGCCGGCGCCAGCGTGGATTCGTTTTTCGTCGCGCCAGGAGGCGGGGCGGATTTCCGCATTACACACGACGTATGGCTACGTGGCGGAGCGGACTATCTCCGCACAAATAAGTACGGGGCAACGGTGAACGGTGTCCGAGCCTTTGCAGGAATCACTTTTACTTTTGGTGGCGCAGGCACTTCCTCGGGACAACGGCCAGAGCGTGCTCAACTTCCGGCGCAACCCGTACGTGCTGTAGGACTCAAGATAGACTCATTGGGAATTAAAGTGGCGCAAGCGCGAGGGCAAGGTGCGGAAATCACCGAGGTGACGACCAATAGCATAGCGGCCCGGGCCGGATTGCACGTGGGAGACGTCATCAACACGGCGAACGGCAAGCCAGTAAGAACGCCGGCGGAATTGGCTGCCGAATTGTCGGGAGCGACGCCCGGGGCGGCACTACGACTCGGATACTCACTCAGAGGATCGTGGCAGACGGAAACGACTGTAACAATGCCGTGACCTCTGATCCGCTCACTTCACAGGCGCGCGAAGCGACGCCCTTGACGGCGTGACTTGATTTTCGAACTCCATCACCCACGCATGCTGCTGCTCGGTTTCTGGCACGGGAAGCCCGCGGGCTTGTGCCACGCGCTTGAGAGCGCGTCGGGGCCGATGCCTGTTGTTGTTAAGACCGCGGCCGCGATCATTCCGGAACGTCCGATTCCCTGGCGGCAATGGATGGCGACGTTTGTGCCTCGCTTCAACATCTCGTTTACAGCGGCAACAACGCTCGACGCTTCGGACAGAGAGCTTGGCACGCCGCGGTCTTCTATGGGCAGGGACACGAACCGGATGCCGTGAGCCCGGGCAAGGCTTGCTTCCTGCTCCAGTTTCATCTCCTCCGATTCTTGCTCTGTTTAGCAGTAACACAACCGCATCGACCCCGGCGCGGCGCCAGCCTTCGATTTCGTCTTCAAGCCAATCGCCGCCGCGTGGCCGCAGAGACGGCCAGCTTTCCGAGAAGCTGCTTGCCGATCCAATAGAGCTTTGGGTTTAATGATCTCCTTTTGTCGGCATCCCTCGGGGGCTAAAGCCCGCGCCATTAGCGATTTTCAGCGGCACGACTGAAGTCGTGCCCTTCCCGAGCATAACCTTCTCGCCCGTTCGCCATAAGTTATTCAGCGAGTGCGTCGGAAGTCATTCCGCTTTGCGCAGAAGGAATTTGCGGGTCGCGGTGCGGCCTTCGTAGTTGGCTTGCACCAGCACGGAGGAATCGGGGAGAGCGGATTCTTCGACTTCTACTTTAATTTCGGCGCCGCCGGCGGAGTCGGCGACGGCCTGGGTATAAAAAGGAGCGACGTCGGGGCGGGCAAAGCGAAACGTGAGGCGCGCGCCAGCTGCGGCTGCTCCGCCTTCGGTGACGCGCAACTGCATGGTGAGGTTGCGATCGCGGTGAATCGATTCGGCGTTCAGCCACTGGAGGTCGAGCTCTTTTACGCCAGCCAGCGAGTCGGGTTCGGGCCGGTCGAGAACACTTTCCAACTTGCCTTCGCGGATGGCTTCCAGGACTTCGCGATGCTGCTCGCGCAGCCGCTGCTCTTTTTCCGAATCCGCGCGGGGCTCGCCGGCTTGCGGCTCGGCGGCCCAGCCCGCGTAGGAGACGGCTTTTTTTCCCACGCAGCGGCCACGCACGAAGACCTGAGTCTGGAGCAGCAACTCGCTCTCGCGCGCTTCGCTCTGCACGTGGTAGATCGTGTCGCCGTGCTTTACGTCGGTGTTAAAGCCGAAGATCATGAAGGATTTTTAATCAATACCGGCAATTGTGCAGCGGAAAACCCGCGTCTCCGAATGTAACAGATTCACTCCCAGAGGCTGATTTTTCTATTTCAAATTCCCCGATTGCACCATTGCGAAACTTTCTTTCGCAAATCCACAATTTGTGTGGCCGTTCGCTTGACACTCCACGATGCAAACCCTAACCTAGAATGTTTAAGTATTGCTGGCGCGAATTATATATATCCCGTCCTATGCCCGACAATTATTTCGCACGCTACTTGCCACTGTTGATTCATATGCTGCTGGCCAGTGGGATTGCGGGCGCAATCATCACACTTTCATGGCTGATCGGGCAGCGTAAACCTACGCGCGCCAAGATGGAAGCGTATGAATGCGGCATGACCCCGGTGGGCGACGCCCGCGAGCGCTTCTCGGTGAAGTTTTACCTGGTGGCCATGCTGTTCATCCTGTTCGACGTGGAAGCGGTCTTTATTTATCCCTGGGCCATTATTCTGCGCGATCTCAAACATTTTGGCCTGTGGGAGATGTTCGTTTACCTCGGCATTTTCCTGGTGGGCTTCTTCTATGTGTGGAAAAAAGGCGTGCTCGATTGGGGAGCCAGTGATTCCAGGCGGGGGAATTTCTAATGCCCCCTGCGGTCACTGATTTGGACAGTCTCAAGGGCCATCCCGCTGTGGCACGGCTGCTGGCCTGGAATGCCGCCGCTGTGCAAGAAGCCAAGTTCGACCGCGGGGAGATGACGATTTTCGTTGAGCGGGGCAGCGTCCGCGAAGCGTGCCTGGTGTTGCGTGAAGATCCGGTTTGCGCCTTCAACTTTCTTTCCGATGTCACCTGTGTCGACTGGTATCCGGCCGAGCCACGGTTTGAAGTCGTTTATCACCTGCTTTCGATTCCCAACAAAGAGCGAGTACGCCTCAAAGTGCGGTTGAACAGCGCCAGTCCGGCGGTCGAATCGCTGACCTCGGTGTGGCCCGCAGCCAACTATTTTGAGCGCGAAGTCTTCGACCTGTTCGGCATCCGCTTTAATGGGCATCCTTATCTGCGGCGCATCTTGATGCCGGAGGATTGGGAAGGCTATCCGCTGCGCAAGGACTATCCGGTGGAGGGCTATCGCTAGATGGGCCATCTCACTCCCACGCCCGTGCTCGAACCCGGACAGGATCGCACGATGATCCTGAACATGGGGCCACAGCATCCATCGACACATGGCGTGCTGCGTTTGCTGCTGGAAATTGACGGCGAGAACGTGGTGCGGATCATGCCCGACATTGGATTTCTGCACACGGGCATCGAGAAGACATGCGAGGCGAAGTTTTATCAGCAGGTCGTGCCGCTGACCGACCGCATCGACTATCTGTGTCCCTTGACCAACAATCTCTGCTATGCGCTGGCGGTGGAGAAGTTGCTGGGGCTGGAGATTCCTCCAAAGGCGCAGTGGTTGCGGGTTTTGCTGAACGAGCTGACGCGAATTAATTCGCACCTGGTGTGGCTGGGCACGCACGCCATGGACATTGGCGCGATGACGGTCTTCTTATATTGCTTTCGCGAACGCGAAGAAATTCTGCGCATGTTCGAAATGGTCAGCGGGCAGCGCATGATGACCTCGTATTTTCGTGTGGGAGGAATTGCGCTGGAGCCTCCGCTGGGATTTTTTGATCGCGTGCGCGATTTTGCGGGATATTTTCCGGAGAAGGTGGATGAGTACGAAAATCTGCTGACGGGAAACCCAATTTGGGGAATGCGAACCAAGGGCGTGGCTACGATTTCCGCCGACGATGCCATTGCGCTGGGAGCCAGTGGGCCGACGTTGCGAGGCAGCGGCGTGGATTTTGATTTGCGGCGCGACATGCCATACTCGAGTTACGAAAAATTCCAATTCAAAGTGCCGGTGGCGCAAGAAGGCGACGTGTTTGCGCGTTATATGTGCCGCGTGCTGGAACTGCGCGAATCGATTTCGATTGTCAGGCAAGCACTGGACGGCATGCCCGAAGGCCCGATCAAAGCCAATGCTCCGAAGGTGGTGCTGCCCGATCGAGAAAAAATGAAGACGGAGATGGAAGCGCTCATCTATCACTTCAAGATCATTACTGAGGGCTTTGCCGTGCCGGCCGGCGAGGTGTATCAGGCGGTGGAATCTCCGCGCGGCGAGATGGGATATTACGTGGTCAGTGACGGGACGGCGAAACCGTATCGCGTGCATATGCGGGCTGCATGTCTGGCGAATTTGCAGGCATTGCCGAAGATGTGCGAAGGACGGTTGCTGGCGGATGTGGTGGCGGCCATTGGCAGCATCGACATTGTGTTGGGAGAAATCGATCGGTAGAGGATTTAGCAATTGGGAAATTTAGTAATTGAGTAATTGAAAACCCGACCAGAGTGCGGTTTTCAATTTCCCAATTACTCAATTTCCCAATTGCCAAATTTTATTATGCGTTTTTCTGACGAATTCGAGACGCGGTTTGCCGAGATGGTGCCGCATTATCCAACGAAGAGGTCGGCGCTGGTGCCGACGTTGCTTTATGCGCAGGATGAAGTTGGATTTCTGTCGGATGAAGTAATTGCCGAACTCGCCGGGCGTCTTGATCTGACGGAACTCGAGGTGCGGAATGTGATCAGCTATTACTCGATGCTGACCACCAAGGCGCGCGGGAAATTTCATGTGCAGGTCTGCACCAACATCAGTTGCATGGTGCGCGGCGGGGAAGAGATTCTGCAACACTGCGCCGCGAAACTCGGCGTGGGCCACAAGCAAACTACCGCCGACGGGATGTTTTCTCTGGAAGAAGTCGAGTGCATCGGCGGATGCAGTTGGGCTCCGGCGGCGCAGGTGAATTACGACTTTCATGAGAACCTGACCGCGCAGAAGATGGACGCGGTTTTGGAAGATTATAGAAAGAGGATTTAGCGATTGAGTGATCGGGCCATTGAGCGATTGAAAAGCTCAGGATTCCAATCGCCCGATGACTCAATCGCACAATCGCTCAATGTCCCATGGCTGACTTGGTTTCCCATCCCGACGAGGTGAAAGTCGTATCCCGGCGCTTTGGCCAGGGTGCGACCAATCTCGACCGTTACCTCGAACTGGACGGCTATAAGGCTGTGCAGAAGGCGCTTGGGATGGAACCGGACGCCATTGTGAATGAGGTTAAAGCTTCGGGCTTGCGCGGACGCGGTGGAGCGGGATTTTCTACGGGGATGAAATGGTCGTTCGTGCCGAAGACGGCGCCGAAGCCGAAATATGTTTTGTGCAACGGCGATGAGAGCGAGCCGGGCACGTGCAAAGACCGCCTGATTTTTGAACACGATCCGCATTCGGTGATTGAAGGGGTGATGATTGCCGGGCTGGCGGTGGGCGCGAAGAGCGGATATATCTACATCCGCGGCGAATATCGATATCTGTCGATCATCATGCAGAAGGCCATTGCTGATGCTTATGCCAGGGGATTCATCGGCAAAAACATTTTTGGCAGTGGGCTCGACTTCGACGTGTATTGGCACGGCGGCGCCGGCGCGTATGAAGTGGGTGAAGAGTCGGCGCTGATGGAATCGCTCGAAGGTAAACGCGGCATTCCGCGGATTCGGCCTCCATTCCCGGCGGTAGTGGGGCTGTGGGGCGGACCGACGGTCATTAATAACGCGGAGACTTTGGCCAACGTGCCGCATATTATTCTTGGTGGCGCGGATTGGTTTGCAAAACTAGGCACGCCGAAGAACGGCGGCACGCGGTTGTTTTGTCTTAGTGGCAACATCGCCAAGCCCGGGGTTTACGAGCTGCCGATGGGCTACAACCTGAAGAAGATGATTTATGAAGTGGGCGGCGGTATTCCCGGCGGACGCAAGTTGAAGACGGTGGTGCCGGGTGGAGCTTCTTGTCCATGTTTGACGGCGGATGAAGTTGATGTGGCTATGGATTTCGATTCTGTGGCAAAAGCGGGCTCGATGCTGGGATCCGGCGGAGTGGTGGTGGTCGACGATGCCCAGTGCATCGTCAAGTTCGCTTTGCGCACGATGAAATTTTACAAGCACGAAAGTTGTGGCTGGTGCATTCCTTGCCGCGAGGGTACGGACTGGCTGGAGAAGACTTTGACGCGTTTTCATCGGGGCGGCGGCATGATGAAAGATATCGACAACATGCAATATCTGGCGGAGAACATGCTGGGGCGGACGTTCTGTCCGCTGGGCGATGCGGCGGCGATGCCGACGATTGCCTTTGTTAAGAAGTTTCGCAAAGAGTTTGAAGATCATTTGGAAGGCAGGCCGTGTGCGTATGAAAAGGTGGGCGCGGCGGAACCGATTCTGGCGATGGCACACTGAGTAAAGATTGAGTAATTGGGAAATTTAGTAATTGGGAAATTTAGTAATTGGGTAATTTGACGTGATTGTATGATTTCGCAACCGGAGCAACTTCGCGATCGTACCAAGGCTTTTGCGCTTCGCGTCATCCGGCTATTTCGTTCGTCGCCTTATAAGACCGACACTCAGGTGTTGGGCAAGCAGTTATTGCGATGTGGCGCTCGGTTGCCGCGAACTATCGAGCAGCATGCCGAGCACGGTCGAAAGCCGAATTCGTCGCGCGAATTGCAATCGTGGCAGAGGAAGCGGATGAAGCGGTGTTGTGGCTGGAACTGTTAATTGAATCAGGAATAATAAAATTCCGAGATGACGGTGGCGCTATTGAAAGAAGCAAAGGAACTGGCGGCAATTTTGACAGCATCGAGACAAACAGCAAAGAAGTCGGCATAAGGTTTTCAATTACTCAATTACCAAATTACGCAATTACTCAATTCCAATGCCTGACGTAACTCTCACAGTTGACGGAAAAAAGCTCACGGCACCCTCGGGCACACTGCTGATTGAGGCGTGCAAGAGCGTGGGCATTGAGGTGCCTTCGTTTTGCTACTACCCCAATCTTTCCTTGCAGGGCGCTTGCCGCATGTGCCTGGTAAAAGTCGAAAAGATGCCCAAGTTGCAGACGGCGTGCACCACGGTGGTCGCCGAGGGCATGATCGTCACCAGCGACAGCGAAGAGGTGCGGCAGGCGCGCAAGTCCATGGTGGAGATGCTGCTGGGAAATCATCCTCTGGATTGCCCGGTGTGCGATGCCGGCGGCGAGTGCGAATTGCAGGACATGACGTTTTCCTACGGCGCCGCCGAATCGAAATTCATGGAGGCCAAGAACCATAAAGACGAGCAGCAGTGGTCGCCCGTGGTGTTCTTTGACCGGCCGCGCTGCATTCTCTGTTACCGTTGTGTGCGCGTGTGCGGCGAGGCAATGGACGTGTGGGCTTTGGGCGTGCAGAATCGCGGCGTGGGTTCGATTATTGCGCCCAATAAAGAGGATCACCTGGAATGCGAAGAGTGCGGCATGTGCATCGATATTTGTCCGGTGGGCGCGCTGACTTCCGGCGCATATCGCTATAAGACGCGGCCGTGGGAGATGAAGCATGTCGGCACCATCTGCACGCACTGTGGCGATGGCTGTAAGACGACCCTTGGCGTACGGCGCGCGGATACGGGGATGCAGATTGTTCGCGGCGACAACCGCGACAAGAGCGGAACGAACGGAGATTTTCTCTGCATCAAGGGCCGCTACGCTTTCGATTTCGCCAACCATGAAGATCGCTTAACGCAACCGCTGATTCGCCAGGATGGCAAGCTGATTCCTGCGACCTGGGAAGACGCGTTTACGCTGATTGGCAAGAAGTTTGCCGAAGTGCGCGACAAAGATGGCGGACAAGCGATCGGAGTCGTTGGGTCCACGCGCACGACGAATGAAGAAGCTTATCTGCTCTCGAAATTTTCCCGCGTGGTTCTGCAGACGAACAATCTCGACCATCACCGCACCGCCGACTTCCCTGCCCTCGCTGGACAGTTGCGTGGCAAGGCTGGCACGACAGCCAGCATGACGGATGTCTTCAGCGCGCCCGCGATTCTGCTGATAGGAAACGATCCCACTGAGCAGCATCCTTTGCTCGCCTATCAGATTCGCAATAATGCCCGCCTGCATCGGGCGCAGCTTTATGTGATCAATTGCGAACCGATTAAATTGCGGCGGCAGGCGAGCGAATTCGTGCAGATTGCGAACGGCGCAGAGGGACAAGTCGCGGCATTTCTTGCGGGCGACGACGCAGCGGTGGAGAAGATCGTCAGCGATGCTACGAATAAAGACGCATGGTCGGCGCTTCGCACCAAGCTGCGCGGAGAAGAGAATCTCGTCATTATTTTTGGATCGGAAGTGCGGGGAAAAGACCTCGCCAGCCTGGTGAAATTTGGGGCGGGCATCGCAGGAGCGAAGTTCATTTGCCTCGCGGACTATGCCAACTCGCGCGGCGCGGCTGATATGGGCTTGTATCCCGATCTGCTTCCGGGCTACCAGCCAACAAGTGGACGCACTGAGTTCCACGAGGAATGGGAAACGATCCCGCCAACTTCGGGACTCGATTTCCCGGGCATGGTGGAAGCGGCGAAGGGCGGCAAATTGAAGGCCCTGTATGTAGTTGGATCGAATCCTGTGGCGCGGAATGAGATCGATCCCTTCGCATTCTCGAATAGTTTTGTTGTGGTGCAGGACATGTTCCTGACCGAGACTGCGGTCGTTGCAGACGTCGTTCTTCCCGCGGCCAATGCTTACGAGAAATCCGGCACGTTTACTAACACGTGCGGCGATGTGCAACTGGTGAAGAAGGCCGGCGAGGTAGCGGGCACGAAACCGGACTTTGAAATGATCGTACGCATCGCGGATGTGATGGGCTTTGATGTGAGGAAACTGGTTCCTTTTGGCGGCGGCACGCGCGCCGACATGGGACAGTCTCGGGGAGCGCAGTCGGGCGAGGCTGATCGTCACGCGGTGTGGCTGGAGGCGAATGGGTTGGAACCGAAGATGAGCCCGTTCGACCCGATGGCGATTTTCGACGAGATCCAGCGGCTGGTTCCGGGCTACGGCGTTTCGCGCGCGAATCTGCTGGCGGGAAACAGCGAGCATACCTCGCTGAACAATGGTGGACCGGGATCTGAACAAAAAGCCGACTTGATCGTCCCGGCTAACGACACATTGTTTACGTCCGGCACATTAGGACGCTATTCGCGAGTGCTTGAATCGGTGATGGAAAGCCATGAAGTAAAGCCTGCCGAAGTCGCGGCGGACTAATAATTAGAAATTAGATCCGAGGGTTGAGAACGATTCATGCCTTTGCCGCTGCACATTTTCATACTGGTGTCGGTGATCAAGTCCGCGCTGATCCTGTTCATTCTGCTGACCGCTGTGGCTTACACGGTGTGGCTGGAACGCAAGGTCGTGGGACACATGCAGAATCGTTGGGGACCCACGCGGGTCGGCCCGTTTGGCCTGCTGCAACCGGCGGCCGACGGCATCAAATTTCTGTTCAAAGAAGATCTGACTCCTCCGCATGTGTACAAGCCGCTGTTTCTGGCAGCGCCGCTGATCGCCGTAGTATTCGCTTTGACTTCGATTGCGGTCATTCCATTCGGCAACAGCTTCACGTTCGGACCATTCACCCTACCCCATTTCCTACCGTTCCATTACGAACTGCCGTTCCATTGGGGCGGCGCCGTAATTGGGCCGTACAGCATTCCGCTGCAGATCACCGATGTGAATATCGGACTGCTGCTGATTCTTGGCATCACTTCGGTCGGCGTGTATGGCGTAGCACTGGCGGGGTGGTCGTCGAACAATAAATATTCGCTGTTGGGCGGACTGCGGGCCAGCGCGCAGATGATTAGCTATGAGATATCCCTTGGACTCTCGCTGGTAGGCGTACTGATTATGACCGGCAGCTTCAGTTTGCGCGCCATTGTCGATGCTCAGGGCGGAGTTTTCTGGGGATTCATTCCCCGCTGGAATATTTTTCACGGGCAGTTCATCGGATTTTTCTGTTACCTGATGGCTGCCTACGCAGAGACGAACCGTATTCCGTTCGATCTTCCCGAAGCTGAAACCGAACTTGTTGCTGGGTACCACACCGAATACAGCGCCATGAAGTTCGCTATGTTTTTCATGGCGGAATACGCGAACATGATCACCGTCGCATGCCTGGCGACACTGCTGTTTTTCGGGGGCTGGCACGGACCGATCTTCGGCCCTCCCGCCCTGCAAGTACTGCTGCCGGTATTCTGGTTTGTCGCCAAGATTTTTGTGTTTCTCTTTATTTATATATGGGTGCGCGGGACGCTGCCGCGCTTTCGCTATGATCAGTTGATGTCTTTTGGGTGGAAGTTTTTGCTGCCGGTTGCCCTGGTGAATTTGATTGCGACTGCGATTGCGGTTGCGTGGTGAGGCTGTCTGGCGGCGGATGAAAATCAAAACCCTACCACAGAGCGGCACGGAGGATTTCACAGAGGGACACCGGGGGAAACAATAGGTTAGGGACTGAGAAGTTACTATCCCGGATAGAATCTCATGCTGAGTTTGCACTTAATACTGTTTCTGGCTTTCGGAGTCGTGTGCGTTGCAGGCGCGGTCAACCTGCTGGCGCAGACGCATCCCATTAACTCCGCGCTCTCGCTGATCGCGGTGATGGCGGCGTTGGCTGGAGAATATCTGCTGCTGGGCGCGGAGTTCGTCGCCGCCGTGCAGGTGATCGTGTATGCAGGCGCCATCATGGTGCTGTTCGTGTTTACCATCATGTTATTGAATGCAGGGGCGGAAGAAGAAACCAAAGGCAGCCGTGTGGCGATTGTGATTGGCGTTCCCGGCCTGCTGATCGGAAGCGTTCTCCTGGCATGGGTCGTGCTGCGCCGTTCGGGCACCGAAGCCGTAGCGATGGGCGCGCTGCCCGGAGATCCCCGCACCATCGGCCAGCTTCTCTTTCACGATTTTCTTCTTCCCTTTGAAGTCACCTCCATTTTGATTCTCATCGCAATCATGGGCGCGGTTGTGCTGGCCAGCAAGCCGGAAGCGATCCAGAAACGGAAGGAGCACTGATGGTGCCTCTTTCGTATTATCTGGTGCTCAGCGGGATTTTGTTTGCCTGCGGCGTGGCCGGGTTTCTCATCAAGCGCAATATCATCACCATCTTCATGTCGATTGAACTGATGCTCAACGGGGTGAATCTTTCGTTCGTGGCATTCGCCGCGCACTGGCATGCGCTGGCGGGACAGATATTCGTTTTCTTCGTGATGGTGGTGGCGGCGGCTGAAGCGGCGGTGGGACTGGCGATCATCATTGCTGTCTATCGCACGCGGGAAACGCTGAATGTAGATCAGGTGAACCTGCTCAAGCTATGAACATCGCCCTCCATCTTTGGCTGATTCCGCTGTTGCCATTGGCAGGCGCGGCAATCAATGGCTTCTTTGGCAAAAAGGCGTCGCGTCAAGGAGTCTCGACCGTGGCCTTGCTGGCTAGCGGCGCGGCTTTTGCGATGGCACTATGGGTGGCGCTGCGATTTTCTTCTTTATCTCTTCCCTACCAGGAATTCGTGGCTCACTGGATTCGCACAGGCAATTTCACCGTCGACTTTGCCTTTTATCTCGATCAGCTTTCGTTGGTGATGTTGCTGGTAGTCACCGGTGTCGGCCTTCTTATTCACGTCTATTCCATCGGCTACATGTGGGAAGACCCTGGTTATTATCGCTTTTTCACGTACCTGAATCTGTTTATGTTTTTCATGTTGACTCTGATCCTAGCCAACAACTACCTCCTGATGTTCATCGGCTGGGAAGGAGTAGGGCTGGCGTCGTATTTGCTGATCGGGTTCTGGTTCAACAAGGATTCGGCGGCGTCCGCAGGCAAGAAGGCATTCATTGTTAATCGCATTGGCGATTTCGGCTTTTTGATTGGATTATTTTTGTTGATCCAGCATTTCGGGTCGCTCAATTTTCAACACGTGTTTGAGGCGGTGCGGCCGATGTCCGTTGAATCCGGCGGCGCCGGACTGCTTACCGCGGTTGGTATTTTGTTCATGATTGGCGCGTGCGGCAAATCGGCGCAGATTCCGCTTTACGTTTGGCTGCCGGACGCGATGGAAGGACCGACGCCGGTTTCGGCTCTCATCCATGCAGCCACGATGGTCACCGCCGGCGTCTACATGGTATCTCGGTCGCACGCGATTTTTGAGCGCGCGCCAATCGCTCTGACGGTCGTCGCGATCATCGGAACTCTCACTGCGTTCTTTGCCGCCACCATCGGCATTGCGCAGACGGATATCAAGAAGGTTCTTGCCTACTCCACTGTTTCGCAACTCGGCTATATGTTCATGGCCTGCGGCGTTGGGGCGTTCTCGGCGGGAATTTTTCATCTGATGACGCATGCGTTTTTCAAAGGGCTGCTCTTCCTCGCGGCAGGATCGGTGATTCACGCCGTCGGCGGCGAGCAGGACATGCGGCGCATGGGTGGGTTGAGATCTTATATTCCATGGACTTTCTTGACCATGGGAATTGCCACGCTGGCCATCGCCGGAATCCCGCCACTGGCGGGCTTTTGGAGCAAGGACGAGATTTTGTGGAAGGCTTACTCCAGCCCGCAGGGGAGCTGGGTTTTCTGGCTCCTAGGCGTGATCACAGCGTTCATTACATCGTTTTATATGTTCCGCTTGATGTACATGACATTTGCAGGCGACTATCGCGGGCAGGAAGAACACGATCTCGTAGTCGCCGGCGGTTCGCACGGACACAACGGACATGGTGTTCCGCATGAAAGTCCGATGGTGATGCTGGTTCCCTTGATGATTCTCGCGGTGCTTTCGCTGGTGGGCGGACTGGTAGGAATCGGAAACAGATTTGAACATTTTCTCGCGCCTGTGTTCGAGAGTACTCCATTGCCGGGCGCAGTTGCGGCGGCGAATTCGGCGGCCGAAAGCTCCGGCGGACGTGGCTTAGAACTGGCGCTAATGGGCGTTTCCGTCGGGGTGGCGTTTTTGGGCTGGTATCTGGCCTATCTCCTTTATTCGAAGCGTCCGGAACTTCCGCAGCGAATTGCCGATGCACTCGGGAGTTTCTATTCGGCGGTGGTGCACAAGTACTACATTGACGAACTCTACGCTGCGGTCTTTGTTAAGCCGTTGATTGATGGGTCTACGCGCATTCTTTGGCAGGGAGTGGATCGCAAGCTCATCGATGCGGCGGTCAACGACACCGCTGAAGGCGCGCGCAATGTGTCGGATGAAGTGCGGCACATGCAATCTGGCAACCTGCGCTCTTATGCCGGGTGGATTGCCGCCGGCGCCGCCGCGGTAGTTGCGTACATGATCTGGATGTGGACGAAAGCCTGACGAACGACTGTCGATGAACAATGCCCGATGAGTAACGACGGCCTCAACTCGATAATTCTTACGCTGATCACGTTCGCCCCATTGGCGGGCGCGTTGCTGCTGATCCTGCTGCCTCGACGCGACCGGGACATCCGCGTTTTTTCCCTCGTAATTTCGTTATTGACGTTCGTTCTCTCCTTACATCTGCCGGTCTACTTTCATCGCGCGCAAGCTGGGTTTCAGTATGAAATCGACAAGCCATGGATCGCCACTCCCAACATTCATTACCACATGGGAATCGACGGCATTTCGATGTGGTTGGTGGTGCTGACGACATTCCTCACGCCGCTGTGCGTGCTGATTTCGTGGAGGTCGATTCACGAGCGGGTGAAGGAATTCTTCATCATTCTGCTCATTCTGGAGACGGCGCTGATCGGCGTCTTCACGTCGCTTGATCTATTTCTCTTTTATTTCTTCTGGGAAGCCACGCTCATTCCCATGGCGCTGCTGATCGGCATGTTCGGACACGAGCGCAAGGTGTATGCGGCGGTAAAGTTTTTTCTCTACACCATGGTCGCATCGGTTTTCATGCTGGCCGCCATTCTGTGGCTCTACGCGCACACGGGCAGCTTCGACTTTGTCGCGATTCGCGACAAGATTGCCAGCGGCGCGATACCTGAGTTTCCGGCTGTGGCGCAATGGTTGTTCCTGGGATTCTTTATCGCATTCGCTGTAAAAGTTCCGCTATTCCCTTTCCACACATGGCTGCCCGACGCGCACGTGGAAGCGCCCACCGCCGGCTCCGTTTTGCTGGCGGGCGTGCTGTTGAAAATGGGAACGTATGGAATGCTGCGCTTCAACCTTGGGCTATTTCCCGATGCTGCGCGCCAGAATGCCTGGTGGATCATGATCCTGGCCCTGATCGGAATTATCTACGGTGCTCTGGTGGCGCTGGTGCAGCCAAATGTGAAGAAGCTGATTGCGTATTCTTCCGTCAGCCATTTGGGCTTTGTAGTGCTCGGAATTTTCAGTTTTACGCAGGCGGGAGTGAATGGCGCAGTCTTCGTGATGCTGGCCCATGGAATCGCAACGGGCGGGCTGTTTATGCTGGCAGGAATTTTGCACGAACGCCGGCATACGTACGAAATCAGCGAGTTCGGAGGACTGGCCTCGCCCATGCCGATCTATGCTGCTTCGTTTCTTTTTATTGTGCTGGCCTCGGTCGGACTGCCATTGCTCAATGGATTCATTGGCGAGTTTCTGGTCATGAGTGGCGCATTTCAGGCCAAGGCCGTTTACGGAATTCTTGCGGCCACAGGAATAATCTGGAGCGCCTGGTATCTGCTCTGGATGTACCAGCGCGTTTTCTTCGGCAAGGTAACGGATGCCGTAAATAATTCGCTGCACGATCTTTTCAGCTTCGAAAAAGCGGCGGTCTGGCCCTGTGCGATTGCTGCGCTGGTCATGGGTGTTGCACCGATTCTTTGGCTTGCAGCGATCGACCCGGCGGTTCAGAGTGCTCTCACTCCTTTTACTCAGATGGCTAGCAAGATGGCGGGCCAATGACGACGGCGCTGCCTTTGGCAATCATGGCGACGATCCCTCAAAGCGCCGATTACGTGCGCATCCTGCCGGAGCTGATCTTGTCAGCGTTCGGAATTGCGATCATGCTGCTCGATCCCGTGATGGATGAGCAATCGAGCCAGAAGCCCCTGGGCCTGATCGCGCTGCTGGGAACTGTCGCCGGTCTTGCGGCGACGTGGTTCATGTCCGAAAGCCCCGGTCTGGCATTTTCCGACATGGTGCGCGTCGACGGGTTCAGCGTTTTCTTTCATGTGCTGATTATCGCCATTGCCGCGGTCGTAATTCTCGTTTCTTACGAATACATGGCGGTGCAGCACATCCGCGCCGGAGAATACTACGCGCTAATCCTCTTCGGTGTCGTCGGCATGACGCTTATGTCGTCGGCCGTGGAGCTTGTGCTCATTTTCATTGGGCTGGAAATTTCTTCGATCTCTTCTTACATTCTCGTTGGGTTTCGCCGGCGCGAGGCGATCAGCAGCGAAGCGTCGCTGAAATATTTTCTTTTAGGATCGTTTGCCACGGCATTCTTTCTATACGGCGTGGCTCTGATGTTTGGCGCGACTGGCTCGACGAATATTGAACTTATCAGCCAGAAATTGCCGACCGCTCCGGTTGCATTGTTGGTTTACGCGGCAATGGCGTTGATGTTCGTCGGTCTGGGATTCAAAGTGGCAGTTGCGCCCTTCCATATCTGGACTCCGGACGTTTATGAGGGCGCTCCAGCGCCCGTCGTCGGCTTTATGTCGACGGCACCCAAAGCCGCGACGTTCGCGGTGCTGCTGCGGCTGGTTTTTTCCATCAATGCGCCGGGAAGCTTTTGGCTAATGTGGGTAGCGGCGGCGCTTTCCATGACTCTCGGAAACGTCGGCGCTCTGGTGCAGAACAACGTGAAGCGCCTGCTGGCATATTCTTCAATCGCTCATGCCGGCTACATTCTTGTTGCCTTCGCCGCTGCTCCCGATCTCGGCGTTTCGGCGGTCATGTTCTATACAGCCACTTATGCGGCGATGAATGTTGGCGCGTTTGCGATCGTCAGCCATTTTGCCGGAAACGGGGAACGTCACGTGACGCTCCAGGACTACGACGGATTGGGCCGCACGTCGCCACTGCTCGCCGCGACTCTCACCATCTTTCTGCTGTCGCTGATCGGCATTCCCATGACCGGGGGATTTTTCGCCAAGTTCTATGTCTTCAGCGCGGCGGTTAAGGCCGACCTGATCTGGCTCACTCTGATTGGTATTATGAACAGCGCGATCGGCGCTTATTATTACTTGCGCGTCATCGTCGCAATGTACATGCGCGAACCAAAACATGCGGTCCCGGTCACGCGCATTCCCGCAGGCCTCGGGCTGGCTCTGGCAATTACGATAGCCGCGACAATCTATCTCGGCGTGCTTCCCGATCGGATGCTGCAATACGTTCAACAGTCAGCATTGTCGCTGACGCAGCAATCACCGTCCACTGCTTCAATCGCACACCCTCAGCCGGGCCGCTGAACAATTTTCCGCCGGAATTTCAATCCATCTTTGCGCTCTTCATTTTATCTGTGGAAAATTCACTAACCGCCGTTGACAAGGCGCTTGGGCCACATGCATTATTGCTCTACTCAGTGCAGTCCTTTCTCTCGCGAGTTGGGAATAATGCCGGGAGGAGAAACCGTTATGTCCGAGTGGGTGCGGAAGCTTTGGAATGAAGAAACGGGGCAGGACATCGCCGAATATGCAGTCATGCTGGCGGTGATCCTCGTGCTGGTCGTGGGGACGGTTCGGTTGATCGGATCGAATGCAAATAATGCGTTTTCCCAGGTCGCCAGTTCTATTCAAAACTAACCTTTATGTCCGGTCGTCTGTCACATTTGCCACGATTTAGTGGCCGGTTCGTTGTCCGCTTTTTGCCCTCAAGGCATGGCGGCAACGGCGAGTCTTATTTCGATCCCAGCCTCAGCGCGGGTTCTTAGACTCAGGCAAGTTTTAACCGGAGCCGCGATTCAGAAATCGCGGCTTTTTCTTTTTGGGGAAATCGGATCGGAGAGCCGCAATGATCGTCAACATGTCGGAGAAAGCTACCGAAGAACAGATTGCCCACATCATCGAACGGATTCGTGAAGCGGGGTATCAACCTCATGTCACGCGCGGAACCGAGCGGACGATTGTTGCTGCCGTAGGGAGCGGGCGCCGTCACGAAATCGAGGCGTTACAGGTCGCTCCGGGTGTCGATAACGTCGTCGCGATCGCGCAGCCTTTCAAGCTCGTCAGCCGGCAAGTGAGGCCCGAACGTTCTATCGTGAGCGTTAGAGGTGTAGCCATTGGCGGCGTTGATGTCGTCGTCATTGCCGGTCCCTGCTCGGTGGAATCGCGCGAGCAGATTATGTCGACAGGGCACGCCGTGAAAACAGCGGGTGCAGCGATGCTCCGGGGAGGGGCTTACAAGCCGCGAACGTCGCCCTATGATTTTCAAGGCCTGGGCCTGGAAGCGCTCAAGCTTCTAAGCGAAGTGCGCGAGGAAACAGGGTTGCCGATCGTCACCGAAGTCATGAGCACGGAAGACGTCGATGTGATTTGCGAGCATGCGGACATGCTACAGGTAGGCGCGCGCAATATGCAGAACTTCGCGTTGCTGCGGCGCCTGGCCACGGTGAGGAAACCGATTCTCCTGAAGCGCGGCCCGTCCGCTACGGTGAAGGAATGGCTGCTCGCTGCGGAATATTTATTGTCGGGCGGCAACTCGAACGTCGTGCTGTGTGAGCGCGGGATCAAGACGTTTGAAACAGAAATGCGGAATACGTTCGATCTCGCGGCGGTTGCACTGGCGCGCGATCTTTCGCATTTGCCCGTCATTGCCGATCCATCGCACGGAACCGGCAAGCAAAGCCTGATTGCGGCCGTTTCCCGGGCCGCGGTTGCAGTGGGCGCCGACGGATTGATTATCGAAGTGCATCCGTGTCCCGAGCGTGCGCTGTCGGACGGGGCGCAATCGCTGGATTTTGCGGGATTTGAGAAAGTCATGCGGGGGTTGGCGGAGCCGCTGCGGAAAATTGCAGTGCCGCTTTTGCCGGCTCAGGGTTAAGGAAGCTCGAACGGCGAACAATGCAGGCTTCGCCCGCAGACAGCCGACGGCGACTGTTCCCACAAAGCTAACCTGGCGGCAATCAGTGGGCCGCCGAAGTTGCGCCCGGCAGTTTGACCTGCATCGCGGGATCGCCAAACAGAATGTATGTTCTGCGAACCGCGGGATCTCCGATGCTGGATTTCGCTTTCAGGATCGATTCTCCCAGCGTGGGATGAGCGGAATTCAGCATGTTCTGCACAACCAACGACGCCAGCTTGACCTGTGGCGCAGCCTGATTCAACGCAGAGGATGCCAGCACCGCGACTCCGCCACTATTTGGTGCGAGGAGCAATGTAGCTCCCAGCGGTTGCTCGTAGACATCCTGGAAGAACCCGTTCAGGCAATCCATGATCAGGAACACCGGCAGTTGCGAACTGTTGGTGAGTGATGACACGGCGGAATTGTCGAAGATGTCGTCGCCAGACCATTGTTCTTCCGATCCGTGGCCGAGATAGTTCACCAACAATTGTCCTGAGTTAATTTCGTCGATAATGTCTTGCCG
The DNA here is from genome assembly GCA_049584475.1 of Candidatus Sulfotelmatobacter sp. Classification (GTDB taxonomy): domain Bacteria; phylum Acidobacteriota; class Terriglobia; order Terriglobales; family Acidobacteriaceae; genus Sulfotelmatobacter. The sequence continues at coordinate 71,161 of JBAUXX010000070.1, forward strand.
AGCGGCGGTATCACCCACTGTGTCGGCAAACACATCGTTCGCCTGCATTGCCGGCGGGAGTTGCGCCTGCACGGTTTGGGCATCCTGGGTGAAGTTTTCCGTGTCGTTGCGGTCGGCTACCATGAGCGCCTGTGTTGTCCATGAGCCATTTGTGGATGCGCTCATGTATCCAGTGATTTTGCCGACGACGTTCGTTGCATCCGCGGCAGTGGCTACGGGCAAACGTCCGGTGGCGATCGTGGGCATTCCGTTGCCGGTGAAATCGGAGAACCAGTCGTCGGAAGCGGTTTCCAGGCTGGTCGTGGGAATGATCTTGGTCGGAACAAAATCCAGATAACCAAAGCCCAGGTAATTGCGCGGATCGAGCGAGGCTCGGCCGTTAAGCAGCAAATACTTCGGCGTGGTCGTCCAGTTCGAGTTCGCCGACTGCAGGAACTGACGGATCACGTAAGGGCTGCGTTCGCCGAAGTTGAACTCGTCATACAAATCGCCGATGGGCACAATGGCGGACGACTTGCCCTGAGATGTGTGCGCGCTCACGAGCGGGGCTAGCGCGGAAGCAAACCCTTCGTAGGTGACCATGGCGATATCGGCGCCAGCCTGAGCGCTATGCCAATGCGATGGATGATTTGCGTGAATGCCTGCGGCGGAGGCAATGCGATCCGCTGCTACAGCTAACAAGGTGTGGCGCACCGGGTCGGACGAAGCGGTGGTGGTCCACGGCACTTGTATCGCAACTTCGTACTTACCGTTTGCTGAGCTAATGGTTGGCGTCAGTTGTACCGGCTGATTTGGGTTCGTTATGTCAAGCACAGAAACCGGCGCAGCAGAGAATCCTGTTAAGGAAATTTCATCGCCGGCGAGGCCACTGAACTTCAACTCATCGGAGTCGGCAACGTACGTGTGCGGATAAACGATGCGGATGTAGTCGACCAGATTAATGTCGTACTGACCATTCTGCGCGGTCAACGTCACCGAATTCGTTCCATCGAGCAACACCCCAGGCGGCACGCTTACCTGGTAGTGACCTTCATCCTGTCCGGTGAACGTCATATCTCCCAGAGTCGTGCCGTTTAATGCGACCGTTACATCGTGGGGAAAGCCTGCGACCACTCCTTGCAACGCAACTTCAAGTCTGGCCGGAGTGCTGGTCGCCGTATCGAGATGAGGCGTATCCACTGACTGATCCACTGGAGTAGAGGAGACAAGAGATCCGAAGAAATTGTTTCCGTCGGGAGTCAGGAGGGCGGCAAAGTAAGTAGTACGTTGCCGCATCTCCACCGTGGAAGGGAAATTCTGCGGCGGCAGATTGGAGCCGGAAGCCGACTGCATCTGTGGGATGCGAGCGCCACGGCCTTCATCGGCAACCAGCCAATAGACGCGTGTTCCCGAATAGAGTGTGTCGATGGCCGTACCGTAGAAGCTAATTGCGGCTTGGGGACCGAATCCGCCTGGGCCTCCGGTTGCGCCAGTGATCTGGATCGGTTGTTCGACCGCTTCGGCGAAGAGGCGCAATGAGGACGGGTCCAGGTTGAGATCAAGTCCGGCTGCGATCAGGTCCGGCTGCGTCACTTGATACCAGCCCTCATGTCGCACCAGAATTTTTACCGCTTTGTGGGCAGCCAGGTCGAACTGCTGCTGGATCTGTGTGCCGATGGGCGTTGCAGGCTGCGAGACGCTTTCCGCAAAATGGCTGATTTGAGTTGAAGCCTGTGCGGGCTGAGCTAAGTTCATTTGGCTTAACAGGCGCGAACTCGAGGCGTCGTCGGCCGTTGCCGAATTGCCGGACCCTGCGCTGATCGGTCCATGCATGTTCTTAGTGCCATTCACGTCCACGTCTTCCAGCCAATATTCCCCGCTGGCTGAAGAGTCGATCCACTCGTAGGTTCTGCCAGCGTGCTTAGGCAACGCGCCGTGCATAAGCAAGGCCGACCCGCCGATCAATGACGGATTGAGCCGCACGCGACTTTCACTTTCTTCGCGATATACATTGAATCCGAGGTTGTGCGATTCGCCGCCAGTCTTCCAGATCAGTACGGTTCGGCTTGCGCCGTTTTTGTCGATTGTGCGGTGTGCCACAAACGACTGAAGTTTTATTTGCGTGGGCGAAGGAATCGCTACCGTCACTGACGACGTGTTGTTATTGTTGTTTGGATCGGTTTGATCTGCGATAACAGAGGCCGTATTCGTCACCACGCCCGGCGCTCCCGCAGTGGTAACGATGGTTATCGTTGCGGTGCCACTACTAAGCATCGTTCCCAGTTGACAAGTGACCAGCTGGCCAGCTTCGGAACAGGACGACAGTGGCGTTACAGTGCCAACGACAAGCCCCAAAGGCAGCATATCGGTCACGATTACATTCGTCGCCGTCGCTGGACCATTGTTGGTCACATTCAGCGTGTAGGTCAGCGTGTCATCTTCGGGAACGGTGCTTGCCGATGCCGACTTTACGATAGCCATGTCCGCGTTGTTGGCGTTGGCCACAATGACGTTGGCGGTCGCGCTATTAGTCGTCAGGCTGGGAACTATATTGCTTGCGGATGCCGTCACCGTCTCAGGGATTGTAGTTCCCGACGGCGTGTTGGAATTAACCTGAAGAGTCAAGGTGAAAGTACCGGACGCATTCTTGGCGAAGCTGGCATCCGTGCAGGTGATCGTGCCCGTTCCGCCTACCGCCGGTTTGGTGCCGCAGGTCCAACCCGTCGCGGCCGTGATCGAGACGAAAGTTGTATTGGGCGGGGTGACTTGTGTAAAGGTCGCGGTTGTGGCCGCCGAAGGGCCATTGTTAGTTACGGTTTGCGTGTAGACGACGTTGCTGCCCGCCGCAACCGATGTCGGCACCGCAGTATTTATGACGATCAAATCCGCTTGGGTTGCCGTAGCAACCACATCTTCCGCTGTGGCGCTATTGTTCCCGGAGTTTGGATCGGAAGTCGTGGAAGTCGCGGTCACGGTATCGTTGATCGCCGTTCCCGCTACAGCGGCTGCGATCACATTCAGCTTGACCGTGAAGCTGGCGCTGCCTACCGCGAAACTGGGATTGCTGCACGTAATGGTTCCCGCGATCCCGGCCGTCGGTGTAGTGCAAGACCATCCTGCAACTGTGTTGATGGATTGGAACGTCGTGTCCGTCGGTGTGGTTTCGGTAAAGCTGGTTGCGGTCGCCACGCTCGGCCCCGCATTGGTGATGACTTGGGTATAAGTGATCGTACCGCTGGCTTGCACTGGAACCGGAGTATCAGTATTCGTGACCGACAAGGCAGCCAAGTTGGCTACTTGTACGCTGGCCGAAGCCGTATTGTTGCCGCTATTGGGATCGCTCGTACTGGAACTGATTGAGGCCGTATCTGCGATAGTTGTGCCCGCAGTTGCCGTTGTCGGCACACTCACTACGAAAGCGAAAGTTGCAGTGCCACTTGCAGCCAGGCTGGCAATGGTGCACTTGTACGGGACGGTGTTGGTGCATGTCCATCCTGATCCGCTGGTTAGCGTGAGCGAAGAGAAGGTCGTACCGGTGGGCAAAGTTTCCGCCAGCACAACGGTGGTGGCGGCGGCCGGGCCGTTGTTGGTCACGGTCTGGGAATACGTAATGTTGTTACCTGCAGACACGGGATTCGGCGTGCCCGTGTTCGTGACGCTGAGGTCGGCTTGCGTTCCGCTCGCTACGCCGATTGTGACCGTTGCTGAATTGTTTGTCTTGTTCGTGTCGGTGGAGGTTGTGGCCACCGTCGCAGTATCAGTAATGATGGTTCCGGCCGTCGTGCCCGAGTTCACCGTGACCTGGTAGTTGAACGTGCTGGTGGAACCAGGCGCCACACTGGGATTGGAGCAACTGATGGATCCGGTCGTGGTGCAGCTCCATCCTGATGGAATCGGGCTGAGACTCGCGAAGGTAGTGTTATTCGGAAAAGGCTCCGAGAAAGTTACGGTGCCGCAGTTGCTTGGACCGCTGTTGGTCACGACCTGCGTGTAAGTGATGGTGCCGCCCACGGCGACTTGCGCCGGACTTCCGCTGTTGGTGACTGCCAGATCGCAGGAAATGCCAACTGTGGTGTTCACGCTCGCCGTGTTGTTGAGCGTATTGGGATCGCTGGTCGACGATGTCACCGAGGCAGTTTCAGCGACGGTGCCCGCTGGAATATTGGAAGCGACGTTGACTCCGACAATGATTTCCGCGGACGCGCCGGAGGCCAGACTCGCGATGGTGCAGTTCACGTTGCCGGTTGCGCCCACTGCCGGAGTAGTGCAAGTCCAACCGGCGGGAGTCGATACCGAAGCGAAGGTCGTGCTTCCGGGAATCGCTTCGGTAAAGCTCACGGAAGAAGCGGCGGCCGGCCCATTGTTCGTGACCGTTTGCGTATAGCTGATGTCGTTGCCGGAAAAAACGATTGCCGGTGTGGCGGCAGTGGTTAGTGATAGATCGGCCTGAGTCCCGGATGCGACCAGGTCAGTCGCAATCGCTGAGCTTGCACCCGAGGTCTGATTGGTGGCAGTCGCCGTTGCGGTGTCGGTAATTGTCGTGCCACTCGCTGTGCCGGCGTTGACTTGGTACGAGAGGCTGAACGGGGACGTCGCGCCTGCGGCTAAACTCGGATTCGTGCATGTCAGGGTCGGCGCCGTGTAGCTGCAAGTCCATCCGGATGGCGCGGCGCCAAACGAAACAAAGGTCGTATTAGTTGGCGTGGTCTCCGTCAGCTTGGCCGTGGTGGCTGCGGCAGTTCCAGCGTTGGTAACGATCTGCGTATAAGTAATGTCGCTGCCGGCAGTCACAGGGTTGGGCGTTGCGCCGTTGGTTACCGTGACCTGCGCACCCGTGACTGGTCCCACCACCGTGCTAACAGATGCCGTGTTATTGCTGGAGTTCGAATCGCTGGCGGAAGAACTGACTGACGCCGTCTCCTTGATAATCGTGAGGTTCGCCACGCCGGTGTTCACTTTCGTGACCAGGGTAAATGTGGCAGCCGTCGATCCCGCCATGTTGAGGTTCGTACATACGACATTGCCAGAGCTGCCGACTCCGGGATTGATGCAACTCCATCCGGCTGGAGCCGAGATCGAAACAAAAGTTGTATTGCTGGGAACGGTGGCGACCAGAGTGGCGTTGTCCGCGGCGCTGGGCCCGTTGTTCGTGACCACCTGCGAGTAAGTAATGGTCCCGCCGGCCGCGACTGGATTGGGCGATCCAGCATCCGTCACGCTGAGGTCGGCGCTGGAAATCACATTTGCAACATCGGTGTAGGTGTCGTTCGACAGGCTCATATCGCCACCACCACCGACAACTGCCGTATTGCTTACCGTTGACGGTGCGGATTGTGAGACGTTGGCGGTAATCGTGATCGCCGGATAGCTGGTGCCATTGCCGGTGAGGCTGTCGGCTCGCGCGCAACTCACGGTCTGCGAGGCAACTCCGCAAGTCCATCCAGTGCCGCTCGCGGCCGTCGGAACCAATCCTATCGGCAGCGTGTCGTTGAGCGTAACGGTTCCGCTGGTCGCGCCATATGCACTCAGGTTGGATACGCTGACGTTATAGGTGGCAGTCAAGCCCCGCATGAAGCTGCCGGTGTGCGATTTGATTATGCTGACGTCAGGTGTACATTCCGCATTCGACTGCGTGCCTGAAGTCTGAGAGATGGTCGCGTTCGTCACACTTGTGCCCGATGTGCCGGCAGTCGCACCATAAGCGACGCCCGGATTCAATGTGAGTCCACTCGCGCCGCCGCTCACGCTGATGCTTGCCGGCGCCCCCGAAATCAGAACTACGCCGCCACCACCGCCGCCGCCAGGACCGTGACGGTCCGCGAGACTGTATGGTTGAGATGCCCAGGCGTTGCCGCCATTTCCGCCGTTCGCTTGCAAAGTCAATCCGTTCTCGCCACCGTTTGCGGAAAGAACCACGATGCTGCCGCCCGCTCCGCCCGCGCCGCCGGCATCATTGGCCGTCGCATTGTAGGCGGAAATTCCGTTCGCAGTGAGAGTCCCGGTGCCGCTCAATCCATACGTACGGATGATGATGATGCCGCCGCCCGCCGCTCCGCCGCTCGCCGCAGTGTCTCCGTCGGAGTTGTTACG
>JBAUXX010000071.1:0-166946 GCA_049584475.1 Candidatus Sulfotelmatobacter sp.
GGCCACGCTATGGTGGCGGCGGCGGCGGTCGTGGCCCCGGTGGTCCTCCTCGCGAAGGCGGACGCAAGTTTTTCCGGCGCAAGAAAGTTTGCAAGTTCTGCACCGAGAAAATCGAAAACATCAACTACAAGGACTACCGCATGCTCGGCCAGTTCGTAGCGGAAAGCGGCAAGATCGTGCCGCGCCGGCTAACGGGAGTTTGCTCGCCGCACCAGCACCGCTTGTCGAACGCGATCAAGATGGCGCGCAATATCGCGCTGCTGCCCTTCGCAGGAAGAGCATCGTAGGAAAACCAGCTTCTAGCTTCTAGCTCCTGGCTACACGGGGGGGAGTTTGGTTAGCTAGAAGCTAGCAGCTAGAAGCCAGGAGCTAACATGGAAGTCATTCTCAAAGAAGATATTTCGAAGCTGGGCGCGCGCGGCGATGTAGTGAAGGTCGCCGAAGGATATGGACGCAATTATCTGTTGCCGCGCAAGCTGGCGATTGTCGCCAACGAGGGCAACAAGGCTGTCATCGTGCAGATGAAGGCCGCTTCCGTACGCAAGTCCGCTAAAGAAAAAGAGCAGGCGGAAGAACTCGCCAAACAGTTCGACGGCGTGTCGTTGTCGTTTCAGCGGCGCTCCGGCGAGCACGATCAGCTCTTTGGCTCGGTCACCTCGAGCGATCTGGGCGACGCTCTGGCGAAAAAAGGTTTCAACGTCGACCGCCGTAAGATCCAGTTGCACGAACCGCTGAAAACCGTGGGCGAGTTCACCGTTCCCGTGAAGCTGCACAAGGATGTCACCGCGCATCTGAAAGTAGTCATCGAGAAGGAAGCAGTCGCAGAGTAATTTAGCTGCGGACTGACGCCCGGGCTGCGTCCGGGCTTTCGCATCTTTACGTTACTCCGTTAGCTGAAATTCTCCGTGCAGCGTCGCGCTGGAATCTCCGCCTACCCACACGTCGAACTGCTCCGGCTCAATGACCCAGGTCTTCACCGCGGGACTCCAGAATTCCAACTCGTCTTTTCCCAGCGTGAAGTGCACGGCGCGTTTCGCGCCCGGGTCGATCGATACCTTTTCAAACCCCTTTAGCTGCCGGATGGGCCGCGAAGCGCTGCCCGCGCGCTGGTGAATGTAGAGCTGAACAACAGCATCGCCCGCGCGGGTCCCGGTATTGGTCACGTCGGCTGAAACTTCGACCGTGTTCCCAACCCGTGCGCTGGAAGTGACTTTCAAATTGTCGAACGAGAAAGTCGTATAGCTGAGTCCGTACCCGAACGGATACAGCGGCGTGCTGCGAACATCCCAGTAGCGCGACTTGAAATCCGGTGCGGTTTCCGGATTCTGCGTGAGATTGTGGTTGTAGTAGAGAGGCTCTTGCCCGCTGCTGCGCGGCCAGCTTACGGGCAAGTGCCCGGAGGGATTGTCGTCGCCGAATAGCACATCGGCGATTCCGTTGCCGCCCTGGCTGCCCGGATACCAGGCTTCGAGAATCGCGGCAATATGATCGGAAGCCCATGTGATATCCAGCGGTCGACCGTTGACAAGCACAAGAACCACGGGCTTGCCAGTGGCGGACACAGCTTCCAGCAGTTCTTCCTGACCGTTGGAAAGCTTGAGCGAAGATCGCGAGGCGTATTCCGCGCTCATCAAGTCAATCTCGCCGAGCACCAGCACGGCAATGTCGCTGCGCCGGGCCGTCGCTACAGCCTCTTCGAGCGACAAGCGCACTTGCTCCGGACTCTGGGCCGGTTGCTCTTTCATTAGCGAGGCCAAGGGGAGATTTTCAAATGGCGAAGGAAAATCGCGATGGAGGTTGGGGCCATGCGCATAGACAACGCTCACAGCGGAGCCGACTTTGTCCTTTATACCTTGAAGAATGCTGACCGTCGGCCCCGGCTTGACCAGCGCGCCCCACATCGAAAGCTGGTCATTCGGGTCGTCGGCCAGTGAACCAATCACAGCGATGGAATGAATCGTCTTGCCGCTCTTGTCCAAAGGCAGCAGCGAGCCTTCGTTGCGCAACAACACTAACGACCGTTGCACCGCCTTGCGCGCGAGTTCCCGATGCGCGGGATCGTTCAGCGTGGCCTCCATGCGCGATTCGTCGACGAATGGGTGCTCGAACAGTCCCATGCGAATCTTGGTTTCGAGGATCGGCAGCACTGCCGCGTCGATCTGCTGCACTGCGATGTGGCCCTGCTGCACTTCGATCGGCAGATACTTGAGATATGTGCCGCTCGCCATGTCCATGTTCAGGCCGGCAGTGAAGGCTTTGTGGGCCGCATCCTGGAGATCGCGGGCGTAACCGTGTGTTCTCAGGCTGCGCACGGCGAACGCATCGCTCACCACAAATCCCTGAAAGTTCCAGGCGTCGCGCAGCACGTCATGCAGTAGCCACCTGTTGCCGCTCGCCGGAACGTCGTTGAGATCCATGTAGGCGCTCATCACGCTGCCCGCGCCCGCATCGAGCGCGGCTTTGAAGGGAGGCAGGTAAACATTCCACATTTCTTCTTCTGGAATGTAGGACGAATCGTAGTCGCGTCCTCCGTCGGCCGCGCCGTAGCCGGCAAAGTGCTTGACGCAGGCCAGCACGCGATCCGGCGCTCCCAACTGCCTGCCCTGAAACCCAAGCACCTGCGCGCGGGCGATGGCTGCTCCAAGGTAAGGATCTTCTCCCGCGCCTTCCACCATTCGTCCCCAGCGCGCATCGCGAGCAATATCGACCATCGGCGCGAAGGTCCATTGAATGCCCGCGGCTCGAGTCTCCTGCGCGGCCACGGACTGCGCTTGTTCCACCATATTCGTGTCCCATGAAGACGCCATGGCGATGGGTGCGGGGAAGATCGTGTGATAGCCATGGATGACATCGAGCCCGAAAAGCACGGGAATGTGCAACCGCGTTTGCTCGACCGCGACGTGTTGCAGCCGGTTAATTTCTTTGGGATCGGAAATCCATAGAATCGAGCCCGCGCCTTTTTGTTTAAGCACCTCTTCCATCGGCTCTTTGATGTTCTCTTTGAATTCCGGAGCAGCAAGCCCGGGAAGCTGCGAGAGCTGCGCAATCTTCTCGTCGAGGGTCATCTGCTGCAGCAACGTGACAGCTTTGTCGTGAACTTGCGGTTCGGATAATGAATTCGTTGAGGCAGCGTTAGTCTGCGCTGACGCGATCGCTGACCAACAGATCGCAAACACACTGATCGAGTACACGGAACCGCACAATACTTTGCGCGCTTTCAAGGTCAACCTCTGAGGCGTTGATTTTGCCGGAAGCGAGTATATACCCGAGAAGCCGACTAAGATTACTAGTTCGTTACCTCCGCCGACCCTCCCCCTCCCTATGCCATCAGTCTTAGAATCATTGGTTTAGCGGGAAATTCTCCGCAACATTCGGTTTTCAAAGAAGTTAGAGCCAAACTCTAGAAAACAAGCGACTTCCACCTGAGGGTTCACCCACTGTTTTCGAGGCTGATGTTGCCTTGACCATGATTGCGCAAAACGAATGGCGAGGGCAAGGTTACATGTCACATTAAGAGTGTGGATTTCTTTGATGGCGAAACGCCATTCGCCCTCGGTCCTGTCGATTCTCTCCACGCTCCTCAGCCGTGTTTCATGGCTGGCAGGGTCAAAGACTTCAAAGACACCATTGTCACCTAGACAACTTCACATATTGTGAAGTATTCTGAATGCGTGCATATCGTTACGCGTAAGCATCTTCGCGAAGCGATGGAGCGCTACCCGGATGCAGCGAACGAAATCGAAGCATGGGTGAGCATCGTTGAGGCAGTTCGGTGGCGCAATTTTACGGAAGTGCGCGGCATGTTTAAAGATGCCGATTCTGTGGATGGATACGTAATCTTAGACATCAGACAGAACCGGTACCGGCTTATCACTGTCGTCCACTATTCGAAAACGACGGGTAAAAGACAGACCGGAGGGCACATTTACATCCGATCTTTTTTGAAGCATAAGGAATACAACAATCGCAATAACTGGGACAGGAGGTTCGGAACAAAATGAGCACGGTTCTCACAAACCCAGCGAAAATGATTGCCCATGGGGCTCCCCGCGTCATACATAACGACGCGGAATTGGAAGCGTATACCAGCGCTCTATTCCAGTTGACAGCGCTGGAAAGTCCCTCTCGCTCCGAAGTGGAAGCAATCGAACTCCTAACCTTGCTCGTGGAACGTTATGAGCAGGAACATTACGCCATTCCCGCGGCTGACCCAGCTTCGGTGGTGCGATTTCTCATTGAAAACCAGAATCTCACGCAGCGTGACCTGATTCCTCAATTTGGTTCGGAGAGCGCCGTCTCAATGTTCCTGGCGGGGAAACGAAATCTGACCCTGGAACAAGTACGTAGATTGAGCCTTCGGTTCAAACTTCCGGCTGATGTTTTCATTCCCAAGCGGACTGCGCGAGCAAGAGCCTAGCGCCTTGCCCTGTCTGGATAGCAGTCGTTGTGGGCCAGGGCCTCGAGTCCCTTGTTCCTTGCTGAGGTTTTAACTCGAGAGCATAACTAGTCACGAAGCCTTCCGCGCTTGACGAGGTCCGCCTTAACCTTTTCCAGTGGTATCCCTACTTCTTTGCGGCGGGATTCGGAGATCAGGCCGTCCCAGAAATCCTGAAGCCGGGCTCCGTGCTTTTTTAGGTCGATGAGAACTGCGACCTTGCGGCCTTTGCCATCGGTGACGAACTGGACTCCAGTCCTGAGGTTGTTTTCCCATACACGCTGCATTGGTGTCCCACACCTGCTTTGCGATCAATGGCTCGAGTTCGCCATGCCGCAACTGCGCATCGCAGAGTAGCTATCGAGAAGGAAGTAGTCGCTGAATAGGGGACCGCTCATTAGTTGCCCAGATCTCGGCCGAATCTCTGGATGGCGTTTTCGAACCTGCCGAGCTCTGCGCCCGTGTTATCCTCACGCCACGAGATGAACTTAAATCGGCTAATGGCAGTTGGTCCAAGCAGCCGTCGGGAGCGATTTCAACCGACTCATCAGGGTTAAATGCACGAATTTTCTTGACCCGGGTCGGGCATTTCTGCTGCCAAACTGGGACGAATGGTTATTGTTCAATGTTCTGTTTCCTTCTAAATCATTGGTCCACAACAACCTATGGCGGGCAAAATTTCATCCCTCGTCCTATAATTCCTGCTCACGGTTTCGCTGATAACCCGTCTATTCCAATGCCAGCCCGAATGAGGACTGAAAAGAAATATCGGGCGGTAGAGGACACAGAAAATAATGCCGGCCGGCACATGGGCACTACCTTTTGCGGTTGGCGAACGGGCCCACTCGGGAACGAGACACGATAGAGCGACAGCGACAGGAGTCAGCGGAACGCAAGACCCCCAGGGCCGCATGGCTGGGCAAGAACGCCGCATAGACGATACGATGCTGATCCGCGAGGCCCAGCGTGGCAACCACGCCGCCTTCGAGGAATTGGTGCGGAACTACGACCAGGCCGTGCTGCGTCTGGCCATGCACCTTACGGGCAATGAGACCGAGGCGCAGGACGTTTATCAGGACGCCTTCCTCAAAGCGTACAAAAACATCGGCAGCTTCCGCTTCGAGTGCTCCTTTTATACCTGGATCTACCGCATCGTGACCAACCTGTGTCTGGATCATTTGCGCAAGAAAAATGTGCGCAAAGAAGATGCACCGGTGGCGACAGATGCTTCCGGCGGCGAGTATAGTCTGCTGGACCAAGTGGCCGACGGACGCGCGGGAGCGAATCCGGAGCGGGACTTGATGCGGCGGGAGTTAGGAACAAGGATTTACGGCGCGCTCGAGAAGTTGACTCCGCGGGAGCGCATGGTATTCGAGTTGAAGCATTACCACGGATTGAAGTTGCGGACCGTGGGTGAGATTTTGCATACGACGGAAGAGACGGCGAAGAATACGCTGTTTCGGGCGACGCAGAAGCTGCGGGGAGCTTTGGGAGAGATGAGATAAGTAGTCCCGAGTCGTGAGTCCTGAGTCGCGAGGAAAAACGCTCCTGCGAGGGATTGACTGATCGGGACTCAGAACTAGGGACTACGGACTAAGGTGCAGCGATGAAATGTGAATGGGTACGAGAAAATATCGTATTGCATGTTTACGGCGAACTTGCCGACGACGCGCGTCACGAACTGGAGCAGCACGTGGCTCGCTGTTCGGATTGCGCCGCCGAACTGAAAGCAGAGCAGGAATTTCATGCGCTTCTTTCGAAGACTCCCGCGGTGGAACCGCCGCCAAATTTGCTGGCGGCTTCACGCATGCGCTTACAGGAAGCATTGGAGACCGCGGAGCAAGGCCGCTGGTGGAATCGCCTGGCGTTCGACCCGCTGAACTGGCTTCGCCAGGTCAGCTTCTCTCCGGCGCTGGCCTCGGCAATTTTGATTGTGGGTTTTGCCGGCGGAGTCGGCGCGACCTACAAGTTCGTCGGACTTCGCACTGACACTACAGCAGCGGTTGTTCCGCCCAACGCCGCGCCGACCGACGCTTCCGTCACCGGTATCAGCTCGATCACGCAAGTCCCCGGCAGCAACCAGATCGATATCAAATACAACACGCTGGCCACTCAGGATGCGCAAGGCTCGTTAAACGATCAGAAGATCCAACAGTTGCTGCTGTTTGCCGCGCGCAATAACTTCAACTCCGGCGTGCGCATGGATTCAGTCGATCTGCTCACCCAGAAGCCCAATGACGTTCAGGTACGCGATGCGCTGCTGTATTCATTGCAGAATGATACGAACCCAGGGATCCGCTTGAAATCCCTGGGAGCGCTGGGCACTTTTGTAAAGACAGATGTGCGAGTGCGCGACGCAGTGCTGTCGGCGCTGGTGAACGACACGAATTCCGGAGTGCGTACCGAGGCGCTGCATCTGATCGAGCCGGTAAAGGCCGACGGCAGCGTTCGCGGAGTGCTGATGGCGCTTGCGGCAAAAGATCAGAACCCTTACATCCGGTCGCAGGCCCGCAGCATGCTGGCCCAGTTACCGGAAATCGATTGAGCTGAGTTCGCAAGAAACAAAAATTGACGCTTCCGTCGCAGCGAGAAACGAGACTGAGGAATAATTTGAAACGTTCACCACAATTCATACGGCTGGCATACCTGCTGGCCCTGCTTGTGCCGCTGGCCGCGGCGCAGGAAACACATATGTCCCGCGAAGGCAGCTCGTGGGGCGAAGTCACCACGGGATCGCTGGCTGCGGTTAGAAATCTGCGTGTCAAGGTAGACATGGGCTCGGTCACCGTTCACGGCGGAAATCAGCAAGGAATCAATTATTCAGCCCATGCCCGTTGTTATACGTCATCCGAGCAGGACGCTCGCCGTCAGTTCAACTCCTACAAAGTTAGCGCTTATGTAAAAGGAGACACGGCCTGGATCGTAGGAGACTGGCAGGGCAGCCGCCCCCGCCGGTTCTCAGGAGAGTTCACGATCGAAGTGCCTCGCGAAATGGCGTTGGTCAAAGTGGAGACCGATGGCGGCAGTGTTGACGCGAGGGGAGTTTCCGGCCGGCTCGACGCGGAGAGTGGAGGCGGAGGCATTCGCATCGACGACATCGGCGGTGGAGTTAGCGCGGAAACCGGTGGCGGCGCGATCGATGTCGGCACAACCAGCGGAGATCTCGGCCTGCACACCGGTGGCGGTTCGATCGTGGTGCGGCATGCCAGTGGCAAAGTAACCGCGGAAACCGGCGGCGGCAGCATCGAAATTCAGTCCGGAGGACAGGGAGCCGTAATCGAAACCGGCGGCGGCAGCATCACGGTCCGCCAGTGCAACGGAAGAGTGAAGGCGTCCACCGGCGGAGGCAATATCGATCTGGGAGACATTGGCGGTCCAGCCGAAATCGATACCGGCGGCGGCAGCATCCGGCTCACGTCGGCGAAAGGACCGGTGCGTGCGCAGAGTGGCGGCGGCGGCATCGAGCTTTACGGCGTGCCTTCAGCGCGTGCCGAAACCGGCGCGGGTGGAATCACGGTGAAGCTGGTCAATGCGGGCGGCGAGCGTAACGACTCTGTGCTCGAGACTTCCGCGGGTGACATTACGGTTTACATTGCTTCCGATGTTGCCGTTAACGTGCGCGCTAATGTGGATATGGGAAATGGACACCGCATCACTTCCGACTTTCCCGATATTCACATCACCAGCGAAGGCGATCAGTGGGGACCGAAGACTTTGTCGGCGGAAGGCAAGCTGAACGGCGGCGGCCCGTTACTGAAAGTACGCACCTCGACCGGCAACATCTGTTTCAAGCACGCCAAGTAAGAAAGGCACTGACCACTGCTCCAAAGGGAGTTTTACGATGCGCAAATACGTTCTTACAGTCGTCGCCATATTGCCGATTCTGCTCACCTTTTCACATGCGGCGCAATCCTGGTCCGTCGATCCGCCACCCATGCCCTATGGAGTCCCGAGCGAAGAATCAGGGACCAGCGCCTACCTGGGCGTGGATGTTTCCGACGTCACGACTGAGCGTCTGGAAGCTCTCAAGCTAAAGGAAGAGAAAGGCGTCGAAGTCACCATGGTCGACCAGGACGCTCCCGCAGGCAAGGCCGGACTCAAAGAGCACGACGTAATTCTGACCATGAACGGCGAACCCATCGAAAGTGGAGCGCAACTACGGCGCATGATTCACGAGACCCCGGCAGGGCGTCTTGTGAGTCTCGGTGTAAGCCGCGACGGTCAGCCGATGACGGTCAAAGTTCAGCTGGGTGACCGCCGCAAGGAATATTCCTGGGCAGCGCCCAAGGCGAAAGATTTCCATGTCGAGATTCCTCCCATCCCCGCTATGCAGTTCGAAATACCCGAGATGAATTTTGTGGTAGTGCATTCTTCCGTTCGCAGCGGGCTCATCGTCGAAAACATGACCGCACAACTCGGCGAGTTCTTCGGAGTGAAAAATGGCAATGGGGTGCTGATTCGCTCAGTGGAAAAAGGTAGTCGCGCTGAAAAAGCGGGTTTCCGTGCCGGCGATGTGGTGGTTAAGGTAAACGGGCAGCCGGTTCACGATACCAGCGACTTTACCCACGCTTTGCGTTCAGGCAATGGCTCGGTTGGCGTCAGCGTGATGAGGGACAAGAAGGAACAAAATCTGAACCTGGAACTGCCCGACCGCAAGGATTCGGGAGACATGATCGAAGAGAGTCTCGAGGATCAGGATCTCGATGCATCCACCGATGTGGAACTTAGCCGCATGAATGAAGAAATCGCCGAATTCCAACCGCAGATGGAACTGGCCTCCGACCAGGCTCGCGAGGCTTCCCGTGAGATGGCCAACACAACGTGCGCTCAACAGAAAAAATTGCGGGAAGAAGCCGCGAAAATGAGAAAAGACATTGCGCCGCAAGTTCGGGAAAAGCGAAAGCAAGACCAGGAAAAACTCAAGATCGAACTGCAAAAGCTGCAACGCGAACGTCGACGGCAGTGGCTGGATATCTAGTCAGCCCGGTTTGCATTAAGGCCGGTTTGCACTGACCAATTAATTCCTGGGAGAAGCACCCCGGGCCAACGGCGCGGCCGCAATCCTGTTCCGCCCATCCTGCTTCGCGCAATAGAGCCCATTATCGGCGGCCCGGACCAGCTCGTCGCGCGTGGTTCCATGTTCCGGAAACGCGGCCACACCGGCGCTGATCGTCACGGTTCGCGGTACGCCCGGAAACTGCCACATCTCGACAATCTTTCGCAGTTTGTCGGCGACGCCCATTGCGTGCTGCACACTCGTCTGAGTCAGCAGGATTCCAAATTCTTCTCCGCCATAGCGGCACACCACGTCAATCTTGCGGAGTTGCTGGTGAAATAGCGATGAAACCTGCCGCAGCACTTCGTCACCGAGAAGATGGCCAAACTCGTCGTTCAAGAGCTTGAAGTGGTCGATATCCGCCATGATCACGGCCATGCCGTTTCCATAGCGCCGGGCCCGCTCGATCTCCTCCATGATCCTCAATTCAAAAAATCGCCGGTTGAATATGCCGGTCAGGCCATCAAGATAGGCCAACTGCTTCACGCGTTCGACGTAGTGGGCATTTTGAATCGATGTGGCGCAGATATCCGCCACTGATTCAAGGGATCGCAACTCGGTTTCACGGAAGGCGTTGGGCTTTGCGCTGTCGAGAACGAGGACGCCCAACGTCTGACCGAACGAAACCAGAGGAATGCACATGCGCGAAGCCGAGCCAGCCAGATAACAGCATTCCGAGCCGGAGAATTCTTTTTCAATATGAGTGCTGCCCGTAATCAGAATCTGCGACCACGGTTCACGGGCGGTGGAGAATCGTCCGCCGTCTGGAATTTGCGGCGTCAGTGTGCCATGGTGAGCGCGCAATACCAGGTCGCCTTCTTCGCGCAAGAGAAGCGAAACGTGCGAAACCTGAAATGCCTGCTGAATCAGGCAACAGACTCGCGATGCCAACTGCTCGAGATCCAGCACCGCCGTGCTCTGCTGCGCGATGTCATTAATCGCTTCCAGTTGACGCGCGCGCTGTTGTTCGAGCGAGTACAGGCGGGCATTTTGCAGTGCCATCGACGCCTGCGTAGAAAACAGGGTCAACAGTTCGACGGTCTCGTTATCGAAATAACCTATTTGATCGCTCTGACAGTCGAGCACACCCACCACTTCATCTCTTACCATCAGGGGTATGGCCAATTCCGAGCGGGTCGCCTTGGTGGAGCAAACGTAGTTCGGATCTTTGCTGACATCGGGCGCGTATATAGGCTGCTTTTTGAGAGCGGCCACACCGTTCAAACCTTTGCCCACATCCAGACGGAACTGGTCCGAGCCTTCGTCCCAGCCAATCTGCGAGCGCACAAACAACTGCTGCGCCTCCTGATCGAGCAACAGGATCGCGACATTCTGCAAATGAAAATAATCGCGGGCAATCGCCAGAATCCGCTGCAGCACCTCATCTAAATCGAAGGTGGAGAGCAAGGCTTGGCCCGCGTCGTATAGGACCGCAATCTTCGCCATCTAACAAAAGTCTAGCGGCAGCGAAGTAATTACCCTAGGTTCCGAAAGTAACCATCCAAGGACGGCGAACTGAGTTATTTCCACTTCCTCGCCGTGCGAATCAATCCGTAGGCCACGAGGCAAAACCAGAAATCCAGCACAACTCCCAAGTCCAGATGAAAAGGATGGTGCCGCGCTATCGGCGGCAAGGAAGGAGCTATCACAAAATAAACGATATTCCCGAGTACCACGGCCAGGAACGCCTGCAGGAGATTGACTTTCACCCCTGGTTTAGACACCGCCCCACTCCGTCCGGTTGCCGGTTCAGAGAAACGAATTGCGCCCTCCTGCTAACATTCCTGCATCGCTTTCGATTCGTCTCTCGCAGTAGCGAAGATATGCTCGAACTATCCACTCCGGTGCAATATGTGAAGGGCATCGGCCCTCGCATCGCGGAAATTCTGGCGGGCAAGGGCATTCATACGGTCGACGATCTTCTGCATTATTTGCCATTTCGCTATGAAGACCGGTTGAATCCGCGCGGTATCGCCGAGTTGCGTGCCGGAGAAATGGCCACTGTGATCGGCGAAGTCCGCAACTCGGGATTATTTCGCACCCGCCGCATGCCGATCTTCCAGCTTACCGTGGGTCAGGGGCGCAGCCGCCTGCAATGTCTGTGGTTTCATGGAACGTATCTTCACGACAAGTTCAAGGCCGGACAGATGATCGCACTCTACGGCAAGGTGGAGCGCGATCAGCGGAGCGGCGAGCTGCAGATCGTCCAACCACAATTTGAAATCCTGGGCGATCCCGCCGAATCGGGCGGCGCCGCGGAAAAGAAAGCGGCTGAGTCTCTGGAAATTGGCCGCATCGTTCCCATCTACGAATCGATTGGCCAGCTTACGCCGCGCTTTTTCCGGCGCATCATTCGTACTGCGCTGGATGATTTGAACCCAGGATTGCCTGAGCCGATTCCCGCCGCGGTCAGAAGCCGTCTCGCACTGATTTCCCCGCGCGAAGCCTTGTGGAATGTGCATTGGCCTGAACCCGGCGAGAGCTTTGAAGACTTGCAATCGTCGCGCACGCCCGCTCACATTCGCATGATTTTCGATGAGCTATTTTTTGTGGAACTCGGGCTGGAGCTGAAGCGGCGCGAGCAAAAAGCACAGACTGGAATTGCCTTCCAACTCGACAGCCGCGTGCGCAGCGCAATCAAGAAGATTCTTCCCTTTCACCCGACGCAGTCGCAAAAACGAGTGCTTAAGGAAATTGCCGCCGATATGGAAAAGCCTTATCCCATGCGGCGTTTGCTGCAAGGAGACGTTGGATCGGGCAAAACGATCGTAAGTTTCGAGGCGGCGATTATCGCCATCGAAAATGGTTTTCAAGTGGCCTTAATGGCGCCTACGGAAATTCTGGCGCAGCAGCACTACTTTTCCGCGCGGCAAATTCTGGAGCGCGCCGGCTATCGCATTGTCATGCTGACTGGTTCGCTCGAATCGGATCGCAAGCGCGAGATTCGCCGTCACATCGCGCAAGGCAATGCGCAGTTGATCATCGGCACGCACGCGCTGCTCGAAGAGCGAGTTGAGTTTGCACGGCTGGGATTGGTCGTGGTGGATGAACAGCATCGGTTTGGAGTCATGCAACGCTTGAAGCTGATGAGGAAATCGGCTGAAGGTGAAGACCCGGTTAAATCGCTAAGCAATGAAAAAGGTTCAGCTTCGATCGGCGAGCCCGACGTGCTCGTGATGACCGCGACTCCGATTCCGCGAACTCTCGCCCTGACGTTATACGGGGATCTGGACCTAAGCGTCCTCGATGAGTTGCCGCCGGGCCGCACGCCGATTGTGACCAAGCGCGTGTCGGATGAGGTCTCACCGAAAGTGTGGGACTTTCTTCGAAAGCAGGTGGCCGCGGGACACCAGGCCTACGTCGTGTATCCCGTAATCGAGGAAAATGCCGAGACCGAACTAAAAGCGGCGATCAAGATGTACCGTGAGTTGAGCGGAAATATCTTTGCTGACCTGAAGGTCGGCCTGTTACATGGACGGCTCGACGTTGCCCTAAAAGAGCAGGTCATGCGCATGTTTCAAAAAAACGAGCTTCAGATCCTGGTCGCAACCACAGTCATTGAAGTGGGCGTGGATGTTCCCAACGCAACGGTGATGGTGATTGAACATGCCGAACGTTTCGGCCTGTCGCAATTGCATCAGTTGCGCGGACGCATCGGCCGCGGCGCGGCCAAGTCGTATTGCATTTTGATGACCGGCGGAAAAGTAAGCGAAGAAGGCGAACGCCGTCTCGATGCGATGGTGAAGACGAGCGACGGATTCAAGATTGCCGAACTCGACCTTGAACTGCGTGGTCCCGGAGAATTTTTCGGAACTCGGCAGACAGGCATGCCGGATTTTCGCGTCGCCAACATCATTCGCGACCGGCAACTACTCGAAGCCGCGAAGCAGGAAGCCGCGGCCGTTGTATCGGGAACGGATTCCAAAATCTCCGGCGAAGAAATAAGCCGCGCATTGGTCCACATGCGAACGCGTTGGAAGCATACGTACGGACTGGTGGAAGTCGGCTGAGTCCGGCCGCCACAGTTTCAATTCTGATCTCCCGCTCCGTGGTTACCTTTACAAATCTTGCAAAGCGTTGGCGGCAGACTGTTGTCAACACGATGCCGCACTGGCTTAAGCGTGCGCAGATAGGCGAACATGGCGTGGAGATCATTGTCGGTCATGCCGCGTAGCATACCCCAGGGCATGATCGGATTCAGCGATCGCGCCCCGACTTTCCCTGTACGCAAAGCCTCAAAGAAAGTTTTCTCATCGTAGTATCCGATGCCGGAAGGATCAGGCGTGATGTTCGCGCTGGTGACGGTTCCGAACGGACCCTTGAATTCTGATCCGCCCGCGAAGGCCAATCCCGGCAACGGCTGCCCTCTTTGTTGCGGCGTGTGACAATCCGCGCAGCCGGAGATTCGCACTAAGTAGGTTCCATACGCCGCGCTCGTGTCCGGAGGCAAGGCAGACACCGCGATTTCTACGGGCTCCGGCGCGCTGCGAATAAGATATTTAACCGGAAAGATGATCTCAGTGCTTGGAAGAGAATTTCGCACTGGGGAGAGCGAACGAAGATAGACGACCACCGATGCGAGATCCTCATCCGACATAACGCGGAAGTTCCCGTAGGGCATCAGCGGAAATAACGATCGGCCATCGTGGCCGATCCCTTCGCGAATGGCGCGGGCAAGCTGGTCTTCACTCCATGTTCCAGCACCGGTTTCGATGTCAGGTGTGATGTTTGGCGCGATGATTCGGCCAGGCAATCCCTCCAGCGGAAACACCTCGCCCGCGCCTACCTTGCCGTCAATTAGCGGCGCGCCCGGCGCGTTCCAGTCGTGCGGGCTGTGGCAAAACACGCAGCCCGAGACCGAATTGGCTAAGTAACTCCCACGCGCCAGGCGTTCTGGAGTGACTTCAAACTTGCGATTGGTGAGCGCTCTCGTCCGTGGACCAATGAATGGCCGCCAGCCAATCGTCGCTCTGATGGCAACCGCCAGGATCACTGCGACGATTGCGGCTACAAAAAGCGAAATTCTCCAAACGCGTTTCATCGAGAACACCCCCTTTGCCGGAGATTCACGGACCGTTTGCGAACAAGGTTGGCCAAGTTGCGAAATTAATGGAAATTCTAAGACACTTCGACTGAAGGCTCAAGCCGCCGGACGAACTGATAAAATCGAGACGATGGCAGGCACGTCTCAACTGATCCAGATTGACCTTGCACCGCCGGCGCGTATCCCCAAGCCGGAGTGGTTGCGCGCCAAAGCTCCCGTTGGCGAGAACTTCCATAATCTCAAAAAGCTGGCGCGAGGATTGGGCTTGCATACGGTGTGCGAATCGGCACAGTGCCCGAACATCGGCGAATGCTGGAACCATCGCACTGCGACGTTCATGCTTCTGGGCGATATCTGCACGCGCCGCTGCGGCTTCTGCGCCGTGCCCAAAGGCAAGCCTGCGCCCATCGATTGGGATGAGCCGCGCCGGGTGGCGGAAGCCGTCGCGACCCTGGGTTTGAAACATGCTGTCGTGACCAGCGTGAATCGCGACGACGACAACATTGGCGGCGCGCGCGTCTTTGCCGAAACGATCCGCGAGATTCGCCAACTCATTCCGGACTGCCGCATCGAGGTGCTGATTCCGGATTTTCAGGGGATGGATGAGGCGCTAAAGATTGTTCTCGACGCCCGGCCGGATGTTCTGAATCACAATACCGAAACCGTTCCTCGTCTTTATCGCACCGTGCGATCCGGCGCGCGCTATCAGCGCACTCTCGATCTTCTGGCTAATGCCAAGAGGTTTTCTCCCGGCATGGTCACCAAGAGCGGCGTCATGGCTGGTCTCGGCGAAACGTCGGCAGAATTGATCGAAGTCTTTCGCGACCTTGGTACGCGCGGCGTCGACATTCTTACCGTGGGGCAGTATTTGCGCCCTTCGAAGGATCATTTGCCGATCGCGCGCTTCTATACTCCGGCGGAATTTAACTACCTGCGCGACGAAGCTTTGCGCTTTGGTTTCCGGCATGTCGAGTCCGGTCCGATGGTGCGCTCCAGTTATCACGCGCACGAACAAGCGGAATCAACCGCTGCGCCGCGGACGGTGTCTTAGCTTGCGCCGGTTCGGCTGTTTCTTCTCTCAATCTTTTTCACGACGGAGGTTCATCACAACGTGGTGAGCGTCCTGCTCGTGGTGCTGGGTTTCTTCGCCGGATTGCTGGGCGCTCTCACCGGCATAGGCGGCGGCGTTTTGCTCACGCCAATCCTCGCGCTTCATTTCGGCATTCCGATTCGCCAGGCCATCGGCACGAGCCTGGTCGCGGTCATTACGACTTCAGCCGCCAGTTCTTCCGTACATTTGCAGCGGCACACTACCGATATTCGCCTCGGCATGACGCTTGAACTCGCGACCGCTCTGGGTGCAGCGGTCACCGCGTATCTCGTCGGCTACTTCAACCGCAGCGCGCTTGAAGCTTTATTCGCGGCATTTTTACTTTATAGTTCGTTCACCATTGTTCGGCGCCGCGGCAAAGTCAAACCTGCGGATGCACTCGCGCCTACCGCTAACGTTAGTCAAAACGTCGTGCAAAATGGCGGACAGGTCGCTATCCCTCCTTATGAGCCGCAGCGTTACCCACTCGGGCTTGCGATGTCGCTCGTAGCCGGCGCGCTGTCCGGGCTGCTTGGCATCGGCGGTGGTCCAATTAAAGTTCCGCTGATGTATATCTTCATGAAGGTGCCGCTCATGGTGGCAACGGCAACTTCTAATTTCATGATCGGTGTTACGGCCGCGGCCAGCGCCATTGTTTACTATCGCCGCGGCGACATCCTGGTGGAAGTTGCCGCACCGCTCGCAGTCGGCGTTTTCATGGGATCGCTGCTCGGAGCGCGCATTGCGCCGCGCATTCGCACTCGCTACGTCGTGGTTCTGCTGGTAGGCATCATGCTTTACCTTGCCGGCCATTTGATTCTCCATTTGCTGCATGGAAGGTTTTCATGAGCCGGAGATTTTTATGAGTCAGGTACGCGAACCGGAATTCGACCGCGTGGTAGCGATGGTGCTGCGCATCGGCGCGTTCAGTTGTTTCTTCGTCATGCTCGCCGGGCTCATTGATGGCTTAATCATCAAGGGCCATATTGCCTCAGACATTGAACGCGCCGGCGTGCTCCTCATGCTGGCCACGCCCGCGGTGCGAGTGCTGGTCGCCTGCATCCTCTTCTTCCGCGAGAACGACCGCAAATATGGATTCATCTCGCTCGGCGTGCTGGTAATCCTGCTGCTGGGCGGGTTGTTCGGAATCGGCGAGCATTAAAAAAGTTTTCGGCTCTCAGTTCTGGTCCGCTGGTGAACCTAGGGTGCCCCATTTCTCGCGTTCTTTACCAGAAGTGGGCGCCCACGGACGTCAAACCCTGTAGTCATTCGTTGAGGCCCGTTCGTTGAGGCCCGTTTGAGATCTTTCTTTACTTCATCTGATCGAGAATCGAGCCGACGATTCCTCCAACCACGCCGCTCTGCACATTCTCTCTTCTATTTTCGCGGGGCATATATTCGGCGAGGGCGTGTGCCAGTTTCGCGATGGGAAGGGTTTGCAGCCAGATTCTTCCGGGGCCGGTGAGGGCAGCGAGGAAGATGCCGTCGCCGCCGAAGATCATGTTCTTGATGCCGGGGACGGTCGTAATTTGAAACGACACGCTGGATTGAAACGCTCCGACGTGGCCGGGATGAACGCGGAGAGTTTCTCCGGGCTGAAGATCGCGGACGACCAGTTCGCCGGAGAGTTCGAGCCAGGCCATGCCTTGTCCCGTGGCGCGCTGGAGCAGGAAGCCATCGCCGCCGAAAATTCCCGCGCCAAGCGATTGCTGGAAGCCCACGCCGATTTGAATTTGCGGTGTGCCGCAGAGAAAGCCGTGACGGTGAATCATGTATTCGTGTCCCGGCGAGACTTCTACAGGAACGATATGTCCGGGGAGCTTGGTGGCAAACGCGAGTTCACCGGGGCCGCCGATGGCCCGATACTCGGTCATGAAGATCGATCCGCCGCCGGCTACGCGCTTGAGCACACCGAAGAGTCCTCCACCGCCGCCGAACTGGGTATGCGTGGTCATTTGGATCGAGGCGGACATCCAGGAAAGTTCTCCGGCTTCCGAAATGATGGAGTCGTTGGGATCGAGGATGAATTCGAGGACGGGCATGGTGGTACCGGTGATGCGGGTCTGCATGGAGATCTCCTGAATGCGGATGATTGTTTCACCGGCGGCTTTTGCGGCCGCACGCCGGAATCCAAGAGTATACATTTCTACATTCGCGCGGTGGGATCGCCATTGCCCTCGGACAAAGGCCGATTTCTTGCCCAGCTACGGCACGATGTGAAAAACTATCAGCTAAACACAATGGCGCAGCGAACATTATTCGAGAAGATTTGGGATGCGCACCTGGTGGCTGAGCCGGAGGGGCGGTCGCCGATTATTTACATCGATTTGCATCTGGTGCATGAGGTGACTTCGCCGCAGGCGTTTGATGGACTGCGCGTGGCGGGCAGGAAGGTACGACAGACCGCCCGCACGGTGGCCACCGTCGACCACAACATTCCAACCGAGCCGCGGGGAACTCCCATCACTGATGCGATTGCCGCGAAGCAGATTGAGGCGCTGCAAAAAAACTGCAAAGAATTTGGCGTGCGGCTGTTTGATATGGATTCGCCGGATCAGGGAATCGTCCATGTGATTGGACCGGAGTTGGGACTGACGCAGCCGGGAATGACGATTGTCTGTGGCGACAGCCATACCAGCACGCATGGGGCGTTCGGTGCATTGGCGTTCGGCATAGGAACGTCCGAAGTGGAGCACGTTCTGGCGACGCAGTGCCTGGCACAGCAGAAGCCGAAAACGATGAAGATTGATGTGCGTGGACGGCTGGCGCAAGGAGTTGGCGCGAAGGATGTGGCGCTGGGAATTATTGGGCAGATCGGCACCGACGGCGCGACGGGGCATGTGATTGAATACGCGGGCGAGGCAGTGCGAGCGCTTTCGATGGAAGCGCGTATGACGCTGTGCAACATGAGTATTGAAGCGGGCGCGCGCGCGGGAATGATTGCGCCGGATGAAACGACGTTCGCTTATGTGAAGGGAAAGCGATTTGCTCCGAAGGATGACGAGTGGGATAGCGCCGTTGACCGCTGGAGCAACTTGCCGACCGACGACGGCGCGCAATTCGACAAAACGATTGAGATTGACGCCGCGCAGCTTTCTCCATTCGTGACCTGGGGAACGAATCCGGGAATGGTCGCCCCGGTGACGGGCAGCGTGCCGGAGATTGCAGGCTCGACAACTGCCGATCGCCATGCGACCGAGTTGGCCTTGCAGTACATGGGGCTCGAGCCAGGAAAGCGCATCGAAGAAATCGGCATTGATCGGGTGTTCATCGGGTCGTGCACGAATTCGCGCATTGAAGATTTGCGCGCGGCGGCACGGGTGGCGCGGGGGCATCGCGTGAGTCCGAAGGTGCGCGCGATGGTGGTGCCAGGATCACAGGCAATCAAGCGGGCCGCGGAACTGGAAGGACTGGACCGGATTTTTCTCGACGCAGGATTTGAATGGCGCGAGTCGGGATGCTCGATGTGCCTGGGGATGAATCCCGACATTTTGCAGCCGGGTGAGAGATGCGCTTCGACGAGCAATCGGAATTTTGAAGGACGGCAAGGGCGCGGTGGAAGAACGCATCTGGTGAGCCCGATGATGGCGGCGGCAGCGGCCATTGCGGGGCATTTCACGGATGTGAGGAATTGGAAGTTTCAGTAAGTTCCCTGAGCAGGAAGTGCGGGGTTGCACGCGAGATTCTTCGCTCCGCCTGAAAAACGGCTGCGCTCAGAATGACGCCACTTTAGAAAAGAGAAACACTCAATGAATTCATTTCGTGTGCATCGTGGGTTAGTTGCGCCGCTGGATCGCGTCAACGTCGATACCGACCAGATCATTCCCAAACAATTCTTGAAGCGCATTGAGCGCACGGGCTTTGGCCAGTTTGTGTTTTACGACTGGCGATTTGGCGCGGATGGAAAGAAGAATCCCGAGTTCGTTCTGCACCAGCCTCGTTACGAGGGAGCGAGCATTTTAGTTGCGGGAAAGAATTTTGGCTGCGGCTCTTCGCGCGAGCACGCGGTTTGGGCCCTTGCGGACTTCGGCTTTCGCGCGGTGATTTCTTCTTCGTTTGCCGACATCTTCGCCAACAACTGCACCAAGAACGGATTCCTCACGGTTCGTCTCACCGATGACGAAGTTTCAGAATTGATGCGCCGCACCCACGAAATCGACGGCTACGAGCTCACGATCGATCTGGAGCGATGTGAAGTGCAAGACGGCCAAGGCTTCTACGCCAAGTTCGCCATCGATGACTTTGTTCGCCATTGTCTGCTCGAAGGGCTGGATGACATTGGCCTAACATTGCAGCATGAAGCCGAGATCTCGACCTACGAAGCGCAGCATCTACAGCCCGCTTCGCTTCAGCAGCCGTAAGTCTTTTCTCATCCCCGCCATACGAGTAAAGATTTGTAAAACACTCGCCCCGCCCTTGACCCGCCAAGGGTGCGAAGTGGATGCTGAATAGGTACAATTCTACTGGTGTATTTGCTTTCCAGACCCAACTGGAACCGCTGTAGGCGGGAGGACGCCTCTACTGAATAATTCCGCGTCCGGACCAAAAGGTACCGCAACCGAGTTCAAAATGTACACGTCTAATAGCAGAGTCCCCAATAGTCGGAGTCGTGCAGAGTATGCGTACCGGACTAATTCCTTGAAAAAAATCCAATCAGCCTTTTCTCCGCAGAATGTTCTCTCCGGCGTTTGCATGCCGTCGCACCTTTCCCTGGCTTTCATTTTGGCCGCTCTCTCGCTCGCTTCCTTCGGATGCGGCGGTGGCGATGCCAAGCAGCAAAAAGCACAGGCGGCCGCGCCGCGGGCGGTTTCCGTCGCCACATCTCCGGTCGTGAAGCAGGACGTGCCGGTATATCTGGCCGGGCTTGGGTCGGTCACCGCTTTCAACACGGCGAACATCAAGAGCCGGGTTGACGGCCAGATCATGCAGGTGAACTTCAAAGAGGGGCAGAACGTGAAGCAGGGTGAGATGCTGATTCTGATCGACCCGCGGCCCTATCAGGCTCAACTGGACCAGATGCAGGCACAGCTATTCCGCGACCAGGCGCAGTTACGCGACGCGAAACTGAATCTGGACCGCTACACCACGCTGATTCCTTCCGGCAGCATTGCGCAGCAACAGGTAGACACACAAAAGGCATTAGTCGATCAACTCGACGGCACGGTACGCACCGATCAGGCACAGATCGAAACGGCAAAGCTGAACATCGTCTACTGCCACATTACGGCTCCGTTCAACGGACGAGTTGGTCTGCGCCAGGTAGACCCGGGAAACATTGTCCACGCGGCCGATACAACTCCGATGCTGATCCTCACGCAGTTGCAGCCGATTGCCGTGATCTTCACGTTGCCGGAAGACGTGCTGCCCAGTGTTGCGAAACACATGAAGGGTTCGACGCTGGAGGTCGACGCTCTGAACCGCGACGATCAAACCAAGCTGGGCACGGGGAAGCTCCTGACCATCGACAACCAGATCGATCAGACAACGGGCACGGCCAAACTGAAAGCTGTCTTCGATAACAAAGACAACCAGCTCTGGCCCAACCAATTCGTGAACACGAACCTTCTTTTGGAAACTCGCAAGAACAGCACCGTCTTGCCCACCGCAGCTATCCTACGCGGACCACAAGGCACTTTCGTCTACCTGGTGAATGCCGACAAGAGTGTGCAAGCGCGAACGGTCACGATTTCCCTGACGCAGGGGGACACTACCGCCGTAAGCAGCGGCCTCAATCCAGGAGATACGGTCGTAACCGACGGGCAGGATAAGCTCCAGACGGGCAGCAAGATTGAACCGCGGAATCCAGCGCCGGCCACCACTTCCGGCACGCATGGCTCCGGTGGAACGAATCGCAGCAATTCCAGCGCTTCAGGAACTCCTGCGTCATGAGCCCATCGCGATTATTTATTCTCCGGCCGGTCGCAACCACATTGCTGATGGTGGGTGTGTTGCTGGTGGGCTGGGTCGCGTTCATGCAACTGCCGGTCTCGGCCCTGCCCGAGGTCGATTACCCCACAATTCAGGTTGTTACGTTTTACCCCGGAGCCGATCCCGATGTGATGGCCTCTTCCGTCACTTCGCCGTTGGAGCGGCAGTTCGGGCAGGTGCCGGGATTGAGCCAAATGACCTCGACGAGTTCGTTTGGCAGTTCAGTGATCACGCTGCAATTCGGTCTGGACCAGAATATCGACGTGGAAGAGCAACAGGTGCAGGCGGCGATCAACGCCGCCCAAACTTTCTTGCCCACGGATCTACCGAATCCTCCGATTTATAACAAAGTAAATCCGGCGGACTCGCCGATCCTAACTTTGGCGATGACCTCCGACTCATTGCCGCTGTCCAAAGTCGAAGATCTTGCGGATACCGCGCTGGCCCAGAAAATTTCGCAGTTGCCCGGCGTGGGTCTGGTTTCGATCAGCGGAGGACAGAAGCCCGCGGTTAGAATTCAGGCCAATCCCACGGTGCTGGCTTCATACGGGTTGAGCCTTGAGGATATTCGCACGGCGCTCGCAGCGGCCAATGTGGATCAGGCCAAGGGCGTAATCGATGGCTCAAGGCAGTCTTACACCATCGGCGACAATGACCAGTTAGTCTCCAGCGCGCAATATAAACCGATCGTCGTCGCCTACCGCAATGGCGCGCCGGTGCGGTTAAGCGATGTCGCCAACGTTATTGACGGGACAGAAAACAACCTGCTGGCCGCGTGGATGAATCTGACGCCGGCGGTCATCGTCAACATACAGCGGCAGCCCGGCGCAAATATCATCAGCGTCGTCGACCGCATCAAGAAACTGTTGCCGCAGCTGCAGGCTTCATTGCCGTCGGCGGTCAAGATACAAATTCTCACCGACCGCACCACGACCATTCGCGCGTCAGTCAAAGATGTGGAGTTCGAATTGATGTTGACCATCGTGCTGGTGGTCATCGTTATTTTTCTGTTTCTGAGAAATCTGCGGGCTACTTTTATTCCCAGCGTGGCCGTACCGCTGTCGATCGTGGGAACGTTCGGCGTGATGTACCTGTTGGGTTATAGCCTGAATAACCTGACGCTGATGGCGCTGACTATTTCCACCGGCTTTGTGGTGGATGACGCCATCGTCATGATCGAGAATATCGACCGCTTTTTAGAAGCCGGCGATACGCCGCTCGATGCGGCGTTAAAGGGATCGGGGCAGATCGGCTTCACGATCATTTCACTCACCGTCTCGCTGATTGCCGTGCTCATTCCGCTGTTGTTCATGGGAGACATTGTCGGGCGATTGTTCCGCGAGTTTGCCGTTACTTTGTCGGTCACCATTCTGGTTTCCGCAGCGGTTTCTTTGAGCTTGACGCCGATGATGAGCGCCAAACTGCTCAAGCATCGCAAGGAAGGAGAGAAGGGGCGTTTTTACGAAGTCACCGAAGAGTATTACACCAGAGTTATTGCCTTTTATGGCCGTACGGTGAAGTGGGTGCTGAAGCATCAGACCGCAACATTGTTTGTAACCTTCGGAACTCTCGTTCTTACACTGATTCTCTATGTCGTCGTGCCCAAGGGATTTTTTCCGGTCCAGGATACGGGAGTGATTCTGGGAATCTCGGAAGCGCCCGACAGTGTTTCGTTCGATGCCATGTCGCAGCGGCAGCAGGAACTGGCCAAGCTCATCCTGAAAGACAAAGATGTCGAAAGCTTGTCGTCTTTTATTGGAGTGGATGGAACCAACACTACGCCGAACAGTGGACGCATCCAGATTAACCTGAAGCCGCGCGATGAGCGCAGCGACGATGCTTCCGCGATCATCCGGCGGCTGCAACCGGAGTTGGCGCGCGTGGAAGGCATTACGCTTTACATGCAGCCGGTGCAGGACTTGACCGTGGAAGACCGCGTCAGCCGAACGCAATTCCAATATTCGGTTGAGGACGCCGACGCGCAAGAGTTGGCGCAGTGGACTCCGAAGTTGGTGGATAAACTGAAAACGCTGCCCGCACTGCGCGACGTGGCTACCGATCAGCTCAACAATGGGCTCAGGGCGAATGTCACAATTGATCGCGACACTGCGTCGCGCCTGGGAATTCTGCCGCAGGCAATTGACAATACGCTCTACGATGCCTTCGGCCAGAGGCTGGTCTCGACGATTTTCACGCAGCTCAATCAGTATCACGTGGTGCTCGAGGTGCTGCCAAGCTTCGCGCAAGATCCGGAAATGCTTAAAAATATTTATGTCCGGCCCGGAAGTTCGACTCCAAATAGCGGGGCGCCAACAGGCAATGCCGCATCCACGACGAGTACCGGTTCTCCGGTCCCGATGAGCGCTTTCACGCGAATCCAATCGACAAGCACTTCTTTGTCCGTGAACCACCAGGGACAGTTTCCCGTGGTGACGCTTTCGTTCAATCTGGCTCCAAATGCGTCCCTGGGAGATGCAACCAAGCAGATCCAGCAGGCCGAAGCGGAGATTCAGTTGCCGCCCAGCATTCACACAGCATTCCAGGGCACAGCCGCAGCGTTTCAAAATTCATTGGCCAGCGAACCTTTCTTGATCCTGGCTGCCGTCATCACCGTGTATATCGTGCTGGGAGTTTTGTATGAAAGCTACATTCATCCCATTACGATTCTTTCCACTCTGCCGTCGGCAGGCGTGGGAGCGATTCTGGCGCTCCAGATCACCGGCAACGACCTGACGGTGGTGGCTCTTATTGGGATCATCCTGTTGATTGGCATTGTGAAAAAAAATGCCATCATGATGATCGATTTTGCTCTGGAGGCGGAGCGGGAAGAGCATAAACCACCGGAAGAAGCGATCTACCAGGCCTGCCTCCTGCGCTTTCGGCCCATCATGATGACGACTATGGCGGCTTTGCTGGGCGGTCTGCCGCTGGCTTTGGGATCGGGCACAGGCGCGGAGTTACGGCGGCCGCTGGGCATCACGATCGTGGGCGGACTTTTACTGAGCCAGTTGCTGACTCTGTATACGACTCCCGTGGTTTATTTGTGGTTTGACCGGCTCGCGCAGAGGTTTGAGAAGTACAAAATTGGCAATCCAATTCCGCACGAGGCCGCGGCTGGAGATGCGCCCGGCGATTGAGCCTGGCTTTTTGGCATGAGTATTTCGGCACCATTTATTCGGCGACCAATTGGTACGTCGCTACTGGCAGCGGCATTGCTGCTGTCGGGTATTCTTGCGTTCAATTTTCTGCCGGTAGCTTCGCTGCCGCGCGTGGACTTTCCCGTAATCCAAATAGGTGCTTCGCTGCCCGGGGCCGATCCGCAGACCATGGCTTCGGCCGTGGCGACGCCGCTGGAGCGCCAGTTCGGGCGAATTTCAGGCGTCAATCAGATGACCTCGACGAGCCAGCTAGGATCGACGAGCATCGTCCTGCAATTCGATCTGGACCGTAACATCGATGCCGCAGGCCGCGATGTGGAGGCTGCCATCAACGCGGCACGCAGCCAGCTTCCCGCGAACCTGCCGAGCAATCCAACCTACCGCAAGGCGAATCCCGCGGACGCGCCGATTCTGATTCTCGCGCTGACGTCTGACACGCAGACTGTGCCGCAGATGTACGACGCGGCGGATTCTATTCTGGCGCAGAAGCTGGCACAGGTGAATGGCGTAGGCCAGGTTTTTGTCGGAGGATCGGCGCAGCCTGCAGTGCGCGCCGAAGTGAACCCGACGCTACTGAACAAACTTGGAGTCGGGCTGGACACAGTACGCAACGCGCTGAATGCGGCCAATGCCAACCAGGCAAAGGGGCAGACCGCGGACGCGACGCGGTTTTACTCTTTCACGGATACGGACCAGCTATTCACCGCTGACCAATACCGGCCTCTGATTGTTTCTTATAATAATGGCGCTCCGGTGCGGCTAGGCGATGTCGCCACTGTGGAAGACTCGGTTTCAGACGTACGCAATATCGGTTTGGCCAATGGCAAGCCGAGCGTTCTCGTCATTGTTTTCCGGCAGCCCGGCGCCAACATCATTGACACGGTCGACCGGGTACGGGGGTTGATGCCTTACCTGCAATCCTCGATCTCGCCGTCTATCCAATTGACGATCGCCATGGACCGCACGGTGACGGTGCGCGCCTCGGTTAAAGATATTGAATTCACTCTAATCCTTTCGATTGTGCTCGTGATCCTGGTTGTATTCGCATTTTTGCGAACGGTACGCTCCACCATTATTCCCAGCATTGCCGTGCCGCTGTCACTGGTGGGTACGTTCGGCGTGATGTATCTGCTGGGCTACAGCCTGGATAATCTTTCGCTGATGGCGCTGGCCATCTCCACCGGATTTGTGGTCGACGATGCCATCGTTGTGCTGGAAAACATCACGCGCTATGTCGAGCACGGTATGGACCCCGTAAAAGCGGCGTTCAAAGGAGCCGCGGAAATTGGATTTACCGTCATCTCGATGAGCGTGTCGCTTGTGGCTGTTTTCATTCCATTGCTTTTGATGGGCGGCATTGTCGGCCGGCTCTTTCGTGAATTCGCAGTGACATTGAGCATCGCCATTGGCCTGTCGCTGCTGGTTTCTCTGACCACCACGCCAACCATGTGCGCCAAGTTCCTGCGGCCGGCAAAGAACGATTCGCACAACCGCTTTTACCGGGCCAGTGAATGGGTTTTCGACAAGATGCTGGATATCTACCGGCAGGCTCTTGGGGTGGCGCTGAAGTTCAGCTTTGTCACTTTGCTGGTGACGATTGGTGTGGCATGCCTGAGCGTGTTTCTTTACATCAAGGTTCCCAAGGGATTTTTCCCGCAGCAGGACACGGGGCGGCTTTCCGGTTCTGTGCAGGCGGCGCAGGACATTTCTTTTCAGGCGATGCGCGACAAGATGCAACGCTACGTCGCCATCGTGATGAAAGATCCGGCAGTGAGCACGATCGTGGGATTTGCCGGAGGAAACACGGTCTCCAACCAGGGAAGGTTTTTCATCATGCTGAAATCTCTGGAAGACCGCGGCAAGTGCAAGAACCTGCATTTCTGGCAGCGCTGCCCGCTGGTGACGGCTGACGATGTGATCAATCGCCTGCGGGGAAGGTTGGCCGTGGTGCCGGGGGCTACTTTGTATTTGCAGTCTGCGCAGGATTTGACCATCGGAGGGCGGCAAAGCAATGCGCAGTATCAGTACACGCTCCAGGGCGAAAACCTGAACGACTTAAATAATTGGGCTCCGCGACTGCTGCAAGCCATGCGCAAGTTGCCGGAACTGAAGGATGTGAACACCGACCAGCAGGATCAAGGACTGGAAGCGCAGTTAGTGATCGACCGTGATACGGCCAGCCGGCTGGGCGTCGCGGCGCAGGATATCGATAACGCACTCTACGACGCCTTCGGACAGCGGCAAGTCTCAACCATGTATCGTCCCCTGAATCAGTATCACGTGGTGATGGAAGTCGCGCCCGAGTTCCAGCAGACTACCGAAGGCCTGCAAAATATTTACGTCCGCTCTTCGAGCGGGACACCTGTTCCGCTCGCGGCGTTCACTAAGCTGGTGCCGTCCAACGTGCCGCTTGCCGTCAATCACCAAAGCCAGTTTCCTTCGGTGACGATCTCCTTCAATCTTTCCTCGGGAATTTCTCTTGGCCAAGCTACCGAAGTAATTCAGAATGCGGAGCGCGAGATCGGGTTCCCCACAACGATCGACGCGAGCTTTCAGGGCAGCGCGGCCGCCTTCATGGATTCGCTTTCGAACGAAAAGTGGTTGATTTTCACCGCGCTGATCACGGTCTACATCGTATTAGGAATGTTGTATGAAAGCTATATTCATCCCATCACGATTCTTTCTACGTTGCCTTCGGCGGGCGTGGGGGCCCTGCTGGCGCTGCTTTTAACGGGCAACCAACTCGATGTGATTGGCACAATAGGCATCATCCTCTTAATTGGTTTGGTAAAGAAGAATGCCATCATGATGATCGATGTGGCTTTGGAGGTTGAGCGCACACAGGGCAAGAAGCCGGCCGAGGCGATTTACGAGGCCTGCATCCTGCGCTTCCGCCCGATCATGATGACCACGATGGCAGCTCTCCTGGGCGGCCTGCCACTGGCGCTTGGGACAGGCACAGGATCGGAATTGCACCGTCCGCTGGGAATTACGATTGTTGGCGGACTCATCGTCAGTCAGGCATTGACGCTCTTTACGACGCCTGTGATCTACGTTTATCTTGATCGTCTGCGACTGTGGCTTGGGGGAGAAAGCAAAGAGCAACCGGAAGCCTCCGCGCCTGGCGCTCCACGAATCAGTCCGGCTCACTAGAGCTGCAACGTACAACCTGCCTCGCAAAAACGGGCATCGCATGGATACGCGTCTGTGCTCATGGCAAGACTTCGCAGTTCTTGCCCCAAAATCGAGCCCTTGTCCCGTATGATATGAGATTCTTGTAATTTGATCGATATGGGATTGGCGCAATTGCGTCGTGGGCGTGAGCTTCATTCTGGCTTCGCAAATTTCTGACGGGAGTAACGGATGCTGAAGAGGGCAGTGGGATTATTGTTGGTCTGCGCGGGTATGGCTGGGTGGGTTTCGTGCTCAGGCAGTCTGAGCCATTTTGTATACGCCGCATTGCCGACGGCGAACGAGATCGGCATCTATCGGGAAGATCCGAACTCCGGCGTGTTGACTCAACTGGACGACAGTCCCTATGCGGCTGGAAATGGCGCGGAATCGGTTGCCGTGCATCCTTCAAAGAAATATTTGTATGTTTCGAATGCGGCGGATAATACTATTTCTCTGTTTTCTATCGCCACCAATGGCGAGATCACAGAGATCACGCCGCGAACCATTTCGGGCAGCACTCCGGCAATTCTAGCGATGGATTCAGCCGGGGCTTATCTCTACGAGGCCGATTGGGGATCGAACAGCATTACCGTCTATTCGATCAGTAGCAGCAGCGGGGCGTTGACAGAAACTTCGAACTTTCCCATCGGAGTCCGTCCACTAAATCTGAAATTGAACGCAGCCGGCACTGTGCTCTACGTCACAGGCGCCGGGTCGCCCAACGGCTTCGTTCTGACTTTCTCTGTGGGTTCCGGTAAGCTGCAGTCGGTGATCGGAACCTTTTCCACAGGGGGTGCTAGTCCTTACGGGCTGTTCGTCGATCCAAAGGGTACACATCTTTACGTCACGAACGGCGCCCCCGATAATTCGATCGCTGAATTTACGATTGCATCCGACGGCGGACTCGCACCTATAGCGGGGTCTCCGCTCGGGCAGACTAATGGCATAAATCCTCTGTCGGTGGTGGTTGATCCGTCGGGAACCTACATGTATGTCGCAAACGAAGGATCGAACAACATTACCGCTTATACGGTCGCGTCGGATGGATCGATCTCTCCCCTGGCAACGCCCAACTTTGCCACTGGGAACCAGCCCAGCTTTCTCATAATGGACCCGAATGGAAAGTACCTTCTGGTGGCAAACCAATCGTCGGGGATCGAGGTTTTTAGCCTGAGTACCGGCGATCTGGATGTCGTCATGACTTTTAACGCGGGGAGCAATCCCAACTCGCTCGCTATCACCCAGTAACGGCGCAAAAATCCGCATCTTCTGCTGGAAACGAGTCTCAATTTTGCGTGAAACCCAGCCATAGATTTAACACGCGGATGACAATTCGAGGCGGCTCTATCGGAAGAATAGTTGGATGAGCTGTGCGAAATGGGTTTCGCAGCGGGTAAAATGGCAACGCTCCGAGGAACGAGGGTGGAACGGCACTTTTATCCGCCGGCACCCGGTGAGGAAACCCATGAGAATCGCAAGCGCTGCAAGCGCCTTCCCCCGGCACTATTACCCGCAGGCAGTTTTGATGGAAAAGCTGCAGGAGTACTGGGGTGAACGCCTGAAGAATCCCCAGTTGCTGGGACGGTTGCATCGCAACGTGACTGTCGAAGGCCGCCATCTCGCGATGCCCGCTGAGGATTACTACGAGCTCAAGACCTGGGGCCAGGCGAACGACGTATGGATCCGGGTCGCCAAGGAACTTGGGGAACAATCCTTGTGCCGGGCCTTGCAGTATGCCGGGCTGGAGACAAAGCAATTAGGCGCTCTCTTCTTCGTTTCCGTCACCGGAATTGCCAGCCCCTCCATTGATGCTCTGCTCATCAACAAAATGGGGTTGCCCCAGAATATCCGCCGGGTTCCGATTTTTGGGTTGGGCTGCGTTGCAGGCGCGGCCGGCATTGCGCGCTGCGCTGACTATGTGCGCGCCTACCCCTCACAAACTGCGGCCTTAGTGTCGGTGGAGCTGTGCTCACTGACTATTCAACGCGAAGATTTGTCAGTGGCAAACCTGATTTCTTCCGGCCTGTTCGCGGACGGCTCCGCGGCCGCGATCGTTGCCGGCGATGACGTGGATGTACAAGGGCCGGAGATTCTGGCGACGCGCTCGATTTTCTATCCTGAAACCGAAGAGATGATGGGTTGGAAGGTTTCGGAGACCGGGTTCAAGATCACTCTTTCTCCACAAGTGCCCGTTCTGATCCGCGAAAACCTGGGCCGCGATATGGACGCTTTCCTGGGCGACAACGGTTACAAGCGAAGCGACGTCAAAAGCTGGGTGCTGCACACCGGAGGCCCCAAGGTTCTGGAAGCGACGGCGGAGGCGCTTGACTTGCACAACGGCCAGCTCGATGCATCGTGGGATTGCCTGAAGAAAGTGGGCAATCTTTCGTCGTCTTCCGTGTTGGTGGTGCTTGAAGATGTGATGAAGCATAGGCGGCCCGAGCCGGGCACAATCGGAATACTGGCGGCGATGGGGCCGGGATTCTGTTCGGAGATATTGCTTTTGCGGTGGTGAGCATTCGGTTACAACAATGAACAGCGCCAGACTGGGAGACTCGACTGAAGTTTTCGTGATCGGTGGAGGTCCCGCGGGACTGGCGGCGGCGATTGCATCTCGGCTGCAGGGATTTCACGTGACGGTTGCCGACGGCGCCAATCCTCCCATCGACAAGGCTTGCGGCGAGAATCTCATGCCCGATGCGATTCCAGCATTAGAACGGCTGGGCATCGGTTTTGCAGAAAACGAATGTCATCGCCTGCAAGGCGTTCGATTTTTTTCCTCCGGCCTCAGCGCGGAAGCGCGATTCCCCTCCCGTTGTGCTGTCGGGGTGCGCCGCACGACTCTGCATCGTTTAATGATCGAACGTGCCGCAGGCCTGGGGATCGATCTATTATGGGGCACCCCGGTCACAGGCATTGAGCGCGAACGAGTTTGCCTGGGTGAACGCACGATTGGCGCGAAATGGATTATCGGGGCCGATGGCGGCAATTCGCGCGTCCGGCGCTGGGCGGGTCTCGATACCTCGCGGCCGAGAAATATTCGCTACGGCTTTCGCCGCCATTACCGGATTGCCCCGTGGACGAATCTTATAGAACTGTATTGGGCCCGGCACGCGCAGGGTTACGTGGCATACGTAACGGAAGACCAGGTTTGCATTGGATTGATGTCGCGCGATCCTCGCCTGCGGGCAGACGAAGCTCTGCGTTGCTTTCCCGCGCTGGAAGCTCGCTTGCGCGGCGCGGAAATCGTTTCCAAGGAACGGGGCGCGCTTTCTGTCACGCGCAAGTTAAAGCGCGTCTATCGGGGGAATGTTGCTTTGATTGGCGATGCATCCGGCACAGTCGATGTGATCACGGGCGAAGGTTTGGGCCTCGCCTTCAGTCAGGCGATTGTCCTGGCAAACTGTCTGCGCTCGGAGCAATTGAAGCTTTACCAACTCGAACATCGGCGCTTAATGATGCGGCCATCTCTGATGGCCAGGCTCATGCTCATGATGGATGGACGCAGTGGACTGCAGAAACGCGCATTGACGGTATTCCACAAGCGTCCCGAGCTGTTTCGCCGGTTGCTGGCTCTGCATGTAGGCGAAGTGTCTCCGCGAGATCTGGCCTTAGATGGCCTTTCGTTCGGATGGGGACTGTTGACGGCATAGCATGAATCTCACCTCGCTCCCGGATCCCAGGATTTTTCTTCGCCGCATTCCCTGGAGAGCCGCGCTGCTTTGCGCCATCGCGAGTGTTGTTGTTCAAGCAACCGCTCAGGAAGTCACGTTGCCGCTCGACCCTGCAAAAAGCACCGTGAAATTTACGCTGTCTGACGTGCTGCATACCGTGCACGGAACTTTCACGCTGAAGAAGGGAACATTGCATTTCGATTCGACTTCAGGAAAAGTGTCGGGTGAAATCGTAGTCGACGCCAGGAGCGGCGAAAGCGGAAATGGGGTCCGAGATCGAAAAATGCACAAAGAAATTTTGGAAAGCGACCGCTTCCCCGAAATCTCCTTCCGTCCAACGTTGGTGGAAGGGGCCGCTGCGTCAGGGAAGTCTTCCGCGAAAGTTCATGGCATGTTCAGCATTCATGGCGTCGAGCGTGAAATCACGGTACCCGCCGAGGTGGAAATCGAATCGGACCACTGGAGTGCAAATGTACACTTCACTATTCCTTATGAAAAATGGGGAATGAAGAATCCAAGCACGCTGTTTCTTCGCGTCAGCGATTCGGTAGAAATCGATTTAGCGGCGGCAGGAAGTGTAGAGCGGTAAGGGGTCTTACGGTTGACAGCGAAGCGGATCTTGCCAGTGTCGGCCCCCCAGATTTTTCGTCGCTTCGCTCCTCGGAATGACAATAGGCTTATTAAAACCCGTTTTGCGGCGTGATACCCTTGCCCTCGACACATTCGTAGCGGCGGCCTGCAGCGAGATTTTTGTATTCTTCATTGCGGCCGCTGGGCCAGGCAATCACGATACGATCGATGCGATCGCGCTTGCCCAGGCCAAACGTAAGCGGCAGTTCGGACTGCGATAGGTAGCTCGATCCGCCCTTGACCATCCGCGACTGGCTGAGATCCCCCGCGAGTACCGATACCGTTGCCCCAATCGCATCCCGGTTCGATTTCGTTCCCACCAAACGAAGGCGTATGCTCCGGTTCCCTGCGAGTTGATCGTTGCGGTAAAGATACACCGGGCCGTTGTTGGTGGTGAGCAAGAGATCGAGATCGCCATCGCGGTCAAAATCGCCAAAAGCAAGGCCGCGCCCGACCTTCGGTTGGTCAAACCCTCCACCGACTTCACTCGCCACATCTCGAAACCCTGGCTTCGACGTAGCCAGAGTCGAATTCATAAATATCTGCGGAGGCTGAGCGTATCCTACGTTGCCGCGAATGTTGCGCACAGTCTCATCGATATGGCCGTTAGCAACTGCGAGATCCAGCCAGCCGTCGAGATTTGCATCAAGAAACACGCAACCGAATCCCAGGCTGTTGCGCGATGCAGCGCCCACGCCGGTCCGAGCGGCAATGTCCTCGAATCCCTTGCTGGTGTGCCGGTACAGACCGATCATCTCATTGTCGAAGTTGGTGATCGCCAGTCCGGGATAACCGGAGTTTTCAAAGTCCGCGGCGTCGACACCCATTCCGGCACGCGCCTTACCTTCATTGCTTAAAGCTACGCCGGCCTCGATCGCCACATCCTTGAACGTGCCGTTGCGCTGATTGCGATAGAGCTTATTTGGCTGCGTGTCATTGGCCACAAAAAGATCGGGCCAGCCGTCGCGGTCATCGTCGAGCAGAGCGACTCCCAGCGACTTGGAACTGCTGTCGAAAATTCCGCTCGCCGCGGTGACGTCTTCGAAGGTTCCGTTGCCACGATTGCGGAATAGCCAGCAGGTTTCTCCGGGATACGCTTCCGGTGTGCAATACGATTTATGTTTGCCGTCGAGACTGCAAAACACGTCGTGTTCGGGCGACCACTTCACATAATTGCAGACAAACAGATCGAGCAGGCCATCGCGGTCATAATCAAACCAGAGTGCAGAGGTACTCAGGCTGGAATGCTTGCCCAATCCGCTGGTCTTCGTGACATCCACGAACTTGCCTTTGCCGGTGTTATGGAGAAGATGATTCTGTCCGACGCAGGTCACGAAAATATCGGGAAACCCGTCGTTGTCGTAGTCGCCGACTGCCACGCCCATGCCATAGAGTTCAATATCCAATCCGGCGCGCACGGTTACATCGGTAAATGTGCCGTTTCCGTTGTTGTGATAAAGGCATAACGTGGACCGGCGCTTCTTATGGCCTGGCCAATCCATTCCATTGATGAGAAGAATATCCTGCCATCCGTCGCCATCGTAGTCGAGAAAGGCACAGCCGGAGCCGAGGGTTTCGGGCAACAATTTTCCCCCATAGGCGCCGCTGTTGTGCTGAAAGCGAATACCCGCTTGCGAAGTTACGTCGGAAAGGCGAAAGCTCGGAGACGGAAATTGACCGGTTTGCGCCAATGCCCGCAACAGGTGCGGTTGAGAAAACGAAGCCAGCCCTGCAACTCCTGCCAGAGATTCCTTAAGAAAAGACCGGCGATTCACGGAACATTCACCAACCCGGAGCGAATTGCATAGACAACGAGTTCAGCGGTCTTGTGAATTCCCAGCGTATTCATGATATTGGCGCGATGCACGGCAACCGTATTGGCACTCAGTTCGAGTACAACCGCGATCTCTTTGTTCGATTTGCCGTCGACGATCATTTGCAGAACTTCCAGTTCACGTTGTGTAAGGCCGCTACTGCGTTCGCCCTTCAGCGCGGCGGGTTGCTCCACCTGGGGGTCGAACACCGTTTCTCCGGCGGCGATCTTGCGAATGGCTGGCGCAAGATCGAGATCCAGCGCGCTCTTCAGCATATAGCCTTTGGCCCCGGCGTCGATCGCCTGGCGCACCCAGGTATTTTCGCTGTGCATGCTGAGCATTAGAATCGCAGTCTCGGGCGCATGGTCAAGAATCTTTCGCGTCGCATCCAGGCCGTTAATTCGCGGCAAAGCGCAATCCATCACGATGACGCGAGGGTGCAACTCGCGCGCCGACTTGACGGCTTCTTCTCCATCACTCGCCTCGCCGACCACTGCAATATCGGATTCGTCTTCCAGAATGCGCCGGAAGCCGCGCCGCACCAGGCTGTGGTCATCCACCAGAAGTACTGTGATCTTGTTCGTCATGATCCTCTCGAATGTGAGCTTCCACTCTTTCTACGGGAACCGTCAAATGCACAAGCGTTCCGCCATCTGCCGGCCGCAAAAACTGGAGCTGGCCACCCATCAATTCAGCACGCTCGCGCATCGCCACCAGGCCTATGCCTCGCGTGGGCCGGCGTTCCGCTAATCCAACGCCGTGATCTTCAATATCGAGTTCCAGAGCTGAAGGCGAAAATCGCAGCCGCACCCAAACATGCTTCGCCTCGGAATGCCGAACCGCATTGTTCACCGCTTCCTGCAGCACACGATAAATATGCACGCCCGCTGCGCCATCCACAGCGAATGGGTTCCCCTGCTTTTCATAGGATATGGTAATTCCTGTTTGTTTCTCCACCGTAGGAATGTACCAGTCGAGCGTTTTCTCCAGACCAACCTCATCCAGCATAACCGGATGCAGAGCCTGGGAAAGGCTGCGAACCTTGTCGAGCGCCGACTGCGTGACCTCGCGGATTTCCCGCAGATCGGTGCGCAAACCCGATTCCTCGGGAATACGAGTACCGGCGCGGCCCAGCATCAACCCGATCGCGGTTAGAATTTGCCCGAACTCATCGTGCAGTTCACGGGACACATAGCGCAAAGTCGATTCCTGCGTGGAGATCAACTTCTGTGCCAGCTCGCCCCGGCGCTCCGACAGCTCGCTCATGCGCGCGAACAAAAGCCGATTCCAGCGGATCAGAGACAAACTCGTCAGCAGGATGGCCAGCAGAGTCGCGCCCAGAAATACGTAGACTTGCCGCTGGACGCGATCGTAAATACCGACGATGCGCTGCCCTTCCTGCTCTTCGCTTTCGCTGTTTTGGACGAGCAGCCGGGCAACAGCCGTACTCAATGCAGCTTGCCTGGCCTGCAAAGTAAATTGAATCTGCTGACGCGCCTCCGCTTGCTTTCCCGACAGAGCGAGCGCGAAAACGCGGTCAACAGCTTCCCAGAATTGCGCGAATTGACTGGCTAAGAAAGCTCCCTGTTCGGGCGAACGTCCTGACGGCGCCAGACTCGACTCCAGGCGCATCGCGTCATTTAGATCGGCCCGTATGCGTTGAAACTGTGCCGACCATGCCGTAAGAGGATAAGGTTCGTCATTGCTGACCATGTCGCGCATCGCGACGGCGAGAAGGTTCAGGTCATTCTGAATACGCAGCAACTGCAGCGAATCTCGGCGATTGCGGTCAACCCGCTCGGTTTGCAGACGGCGTAACCCGGCTACCTGCCAAGAGATGTAAGCGGAATACGCCAGCACGGCCGAAAGGGTGATAATAAGGCCGAGCAGAAGACCCAGGGTCGGCGATCGCTTGGGCGCGGACGGACCAGACACGCCCCGAGCATACACTGCCCGCACGAGAACTTGCCACAAGCCGGAAGTACCCGCAGGGGCGCGATGAGACTATCAATAAAAGAAGCGAACTGAACCTAAACGGAGTCAAACACTAGATTGAGTCTTCCATCCGAAGCAGCCAAGAAGCCCAAGGCCCAGCGACTCCGCGCCGTATTGCCGGCCGTTTGGGACCTGATGCGTCCACGCCGTGCGTTGCTGGCGCTGGGCTTCGTCCTTATGGTCATCAACCGCGTCTGCGGGCTTGTGCTGCCTTATTCGACCAAGTTTCTGATCGATAACGTCATCAACAAACATCACATCGAACAACTGCGTTTGCTGGTTCTGGTAGTGCTTGCGGCTACGCTGGTGCAGGGCGCGACTTCGTTCGCGCTCACGCAGCTCTTGTCGAAAGCTGCTCAGCGCCTGATTGCGGACCTCCGGAAGCAAGTGCAGGTTCACATCTCACGGTTGCCCGTTGCTTTCTATGACGCGAACAAGACCGGAAACCTCGTCTCGCGCATCATGAGCGATGTGGAAGGCGTGCGCAATCTTTTGGGAACGGGCTTGGTTGATTTCGCCGGCGGAGTCGTGACATCCGGCATCGCGCTGGTCTTGTTATTCCGCACGAGCGCGCAGATGACTTTAATCGCAGTGAGTTCCCTGCTTTGCTTTACCATCGCGCTCAACAAGGCTTTCGCCACCATCCGGCCGATCTTCCGCGAGCGCGGCAAGATCAACGCCGAAGTTACCGGACGGCTGACGGAATCGCTGGGCGGCGTTCGCGTGATCAAGGGATACCATGCGGAGAAGCGCGAGGAATCGATTTTTGCCGCCGGCGTTTTACGGTTGCTCGACAACGTGATGCGCACCCTGACCGCTACATCGGTGATGAGCCTTTCGGCGAGCGTTTTGCTCGGCTGCGTCGGTGTCGTCACCATGTATGTGGGAGCGCACCAGATCATGTCCGGCACGCTGACGGTCGGCGGATTTTTTTCGTACACGTTGATGCTCGGCTTTCTGGTCGCACCGATCATGCAGATTGTCTCGATCGGTACGCAACTGACGGAAGCGTTGGCGGGCCTGGAGCGAACCCAGGAAATTCTGCGCGAGCGGCCGGAAGACCAGGACCCGAAGCGGACCGTAGCTCTGCACGACATCGTTGGACGAGTTGAATTTGACGATGTCAGCTTCAGTTACGACGGAAAGCATGAAGTTCTGCGCGACATAGACTTCCTGGCTGCTCCGGGCACAGTGACCGCGCTCGTGGGCTCCTCGGGCTCCGGCAAGTCAACCACCATCGGGCTGATCTCCGCTTTTTATGTACCGACGAAGGGCACAATCCTTGTCGACGGAGTTGACCTCAGCACGGTGCGCCTCGATTGCTACCGCACGCGGCTCGGGGTGGTTTTGCAAGAATCGTTTCTGTTCGACGGAACCATCCGCGAGAACGTGGCGTTTTCGCGTCCCGACGCCAGCGAAGAGGAGATCCTTCGCGCGTGCAAGATTGCGCGGGTCGACGAGTTCGCGGAAACCTTTGCCGACAAATATGACACGATAGCCGGCGAACGCGGCGTCAAGCTTTCCGGCGGCCAGAGGCAGAGAATTTCGATCGCTCGCGCCATTCTGGCCGAGCCGCGCATCTTAATACTGGACGAGGCGACGTCGAGTCTTGACTCCGAATCGGAGGAGATGATTCAGCATGGCCTGTCTTATCTCATGCAGGGGCGAACGACGTTTGTAATCGCGCACCGGCTTTCAACGATTCGACGGGCCGATCAGATTATGGTCATGGAGCGGGGACAAATTGTGGAGCACGGCACGCACGAAGAACTTTACGCGGCGCGCGGTCGCTACTATGACCTTTATACGAAGCAGCATGGAGTAGAGGAAAACCTGTTTCTTGCTCCGGGCGAAGGTGACGCCGCATCTCCCGACGGAAACGACAACACAGGCGGCAAGAACGGAGACGGGAAGACTCCGGACGCGATTCGCGTACTGCGAGGCGAGATTCGTTAGGGCTCATGACTCCTGTCGCCACAACGCCGAACACAAAAACCTCAGTCGCGATTCGTACCGAAGACGTGCATCGCCATTATGCGATGGGCGAAAGCATGATTCGCGCCGTCGACGGGATTTCTCTGGAAATCGATTCCGGGCAATTTGTCGCTCTCCTCGGTACTTCGGGATCGGGAAAATCTTCGGTCCTGAATTTGCTTGCCGGCCTGGATCGTCCGACGTCGGGCAGCGTGATAGTTCAGGGCAAAAATCTGGCGCAACTGTCGCGCGAAGATCTCGCCAAATACAGGCGCCACTCGGTTGGCATGGTATTTCAGTCGTTCAATCTGATTAGCAGCATGAGCATCCTGGAAAACGTGGAGCTTCCACTCCGATTCGCCGAGGTGGAACGGCAGCAGCGCGGCCAGCAGTCCCGCGAGGCGCTCGATCGCGTCGGCCTGGGTGCTCGCATGCATCACCGGCCCAGCGAACTTTCTGGCGGCGAACAGCAGAGGGCTGCGCTGGCTCGCGCCTTGATTAACCGCCCGCAGCTTCTGTTGGCGGACGAACCAACCGGCAACCTCGACAGCCACACCGGGACTGAGATTATGGATTTGATCCGCGACTTCAATCAGCGGCTGGGAATGACTGTGGTGATGGTGACTCATGAGCGCGCGTTGGCGGAAAGATATGCTCAACGTCTGATTTTTTTGGCTGACGGAAAAC
Organism: Candidatus Sulfotelmatobacter sp.; assembly: GCA_049584475.1. GTDB lineage: Bacteria > Acidobacteriota > Terriglobia > Terriglobales > Acidobacteriaceae > Sulfotelmatobacter. The sequence continues at coordinate 38,660 of JBAUXX010000071.1, forward strand.
TAGTCGATGATCGCGAAAATATTCCTTCGACGATACAGCCGCAAGAAGCGTTGCAAGGAGGCCGGTCATGAAGATCCCCGACCTTGCCGAACTTGCCCTGCGGAATCTGCGCGAATCGATACTGCGCAATTCCCTGACTACGGTCGGCATCTCGGTGGGCGTGGCCTCGCTGGTGGCCATGCTTTCACTTGGCATCGGCTTGCAGCAAATGGCGTCGCGGCGGCTGGTGAAATCGGGATTGTTTGACACGGTGGTCGTGACGTCGCGGCGCGATCTGCGCAACTTCAATCGTGACGAGGAGCGCGGCGGGCCTGCTCCCGGCGAGAGCCGCATTCTGGACGAAGCTTCGCGGCAGGAGATCGAGCGGCTGCCCGGCGTGGTCGAAGCCTATCCGGATATCCGTTTCGCCACTGAGTTACGCTTCGAAGATAAGCCCCATCTCACGATGGTCTCCGCGCTTCCCGAGTCTGCCAAATCCAACGACGCCTTTGATGGAATGCAGGGCCGCTTCTTTTCTTCAGATTCGGCTCCTGAAGCCATTTTGCAAAAGACCTTTGCCGAAGAGTTGCTTGGGAAGACTCCGAAACGTGGAGCAGATGACATTAATGTTGCGCAACTAGCGCCTCTGATTGGAAGAGAATTGACGATGCGTTACGCGCAGCGCGAAGAAACTCCGGCTTCAGGATCTAGCGGTGCGACACCCCAAGCGAGCGCAGCATATTCCGTGATCTCCCGCGAGCAGAAACTTACCATCGTAGGAGTCGCGGATCTCGATCCAGAAAGCATGCGCGGGCCAACTCGAGCGAGAGTTTTCTTGCCGCTTAAGCTGGCCGAGGGTCTGCACATAATGCAGCCGACGGATTTGCGGGAAATTTCGAGCGCCGCCACCGGTACGCCCGTTTACTCCTCGATCAGCGTGCGAGTCTCCAACCCAAAATATGTGCAACCAGTCGAAGACTCCATAAAGAAGATCGGCTTCACGACTTTTTCGATACTTGACGCGAGCAAGAGCCTGACTTTGTTTTTCCGTATTCTGGATCTATTCCTGGGAATCTTCGGCAGCCTGGCGCTGGCCGTCGCTTCCATCGGCATCGTCAACACGCTGGTCATGGCTATTCTGGAGCGGCGTCGCGAGATCGGAATCATGAAAGCCATTGGGGCCAGCGATGGAGATGTGCAGAAACTCTTTTTCGCCGAAGCTGGAGCCATGGGGATTCTTGGAGGCGTTGTTGGCGTCGCATTGGGTTGGGCGATTGGCCAGGTCATCAATTTCGGAACCAACATTTATCTCAAGCGCCAGGCGCTGCCGCCGGAACATTTTTGGGCGGTACCGTGGTGGCTGGTGGCATTTGCCGTTGTGTTTGCGTTTGTGGTGAGTCTGGTTTCCGGCCTGTATCCAGCGGGACGCGCGGCTCGGCTCGATCCTGTTCAGGCTCTGCGCTACGAGTAAATGCGAATGCTCCGTTTTCTCCGATCCAGCCTGTTGTTTTCCCTGCCTTTCTTGCTTGTGGCACTCGTTTCCGCGTCTCATGCGCAAAGCCGTATCGACTGCAACGCTCTGAACAGCAAAATACTCAAGCAGGCAATCCATTATTGTGTCTACCTGCCTGAGGGTTACGACGCGGCGGCGAAGGCTCCCGCCGCGGCGCGTTATCCGGTGCTTTACTTCTTGCACGGACTCGGCGACAACGAGCAGACTCTGTTCAACAGCGGCGGGTGGACCATGCTCGACGAGATGCGCCATCAGCACAAGATGGGTAATTTTCTGATCGTCGCACCGGAAGGCCAGCGAAGCTTCTACGTCAACTCGGCGGACGCTTCGTTTCCTTACAGCGATTTCTTTTTGCGTGAATTCATCCCTCACATTGAAGGCAAGTACCACGCCGGGGCGTCTCGCGAAAAACGCGCCATCAGCGGCATCTCCATGGGAGGCTACGGCGCGCTGCGCTTTGCCTTCGCACGTCCCGATCTATTTTCCGCGGTGAGCGCGCAGAGCGCAGCCTTAATCACCGAATCTCCCGCTGAACTTGATACGGCATCCCGCACCGGCGCTCCACTTGGAAAAGTTTTAGGGGCGGTTTTCGGAGATCCCATTGACGTTGCGCACTGGAACGCCAACGATCCCTTTTTTCTCGCCAAGAAGAATGCCGCCGCACTGCGAAAAACAGCCATCTATTTCAACTGCGGCCAGAGCGACAACTATGGATTTGAGAAAGGCGCGTCCGCCTTGCACCAGGATCTTCTAAAGCAAGGTATCAGGCACGAATATCATCCCTATCCCGGGGAGCACAGCGTCTCCTACTTTCTCGCCCATTTCGATGAGGTGATGGAATTTCATTCTCGTGCCTTCGGATTGCATTAGCGGCACATTTTAGAATTCTCACGCACTCCCCTCTTACAATCTCAAAGCACAAAGCTTGACCGCGTTCCAGTTCGCGCCGGGAACCGCATGTTGTAGACTGGTGGAGAAATCCGCGGACTCGATCTCCGTCAACGCGGAGGGATGTGTGAGTGGTTGAAACAGTCGGTCTTGAAAACCGATGTGCGGGAAACCGTACCGGGGGTTCGAATCCCTCTCCCTCCGCCACGCAGTCTGGACTGCACGGAGTATCCGCGGTGCTTCCCCCGAAATACGCGAAATATGCCCGTATTTCGCGATTCTTGTTCTGAAACCGGACCGGAGAAAGTGTTCTACTCGTTGTTGGTGGCAAGCTTTGCAGCCCTTTACTCTGGAGGGCATCTGAGCAGTCCGGTTTCAGCGACTCCATCATGCGAATGCAATGCGATCACAATGCAATGATGAGGCGAAGGCGGCTTGACTTCTGCCGGAACCGTCTGAGGTCCACGTTCGGAGTTTCCGAGGCCCGTTTCTCATGAAACAGGAACTCAGAGTCACGAGTGAAAGGTGTGGTTCAGACGATAACCTGAGTTCCATCGAACTTGGTCAATGTGAATCCGCTGAAAGACTCGTTGAAGGTCATCCTCTGGTCCCGTAGGAGGCTGAGGGCGACGGCCTCTCCGAGAAAGATGGCTTGGTCATAGTCGGATCGCCAATGAATGCCCGCAATGTTGCGCCCCAAGCTAATATTTCCAGCCAGTTTGTGAAGTTCGTTTGTGAGAATAAGCTGATCGCGATCCACGCCAGTATAGGCAACGAGGGACAGCCCATCTCGGGTCGCCTGTACAGGAGATGGGAATGCGGTGGAATCCGTGTCGAAGAATGCCTTCAGTACAGTCACGCAAGCACTGGCAATTGCCGCATGGCCCTGCCCATAGCTCGGATGCTGAGGACACCCCTCGACATATGCTTGCGGCAGGAAATATGTTCCATGTTTTCGAAAGACCTGGTCGACTGCTTGCGAATCCAACACCTCGGGATGGATCGGGTATTTTGCTTTGCCGGTCATGGTCCAGTGAACCAGTCCGCCGTAAGCTTCGGGCCGAAGGGTGCGATGCACGAACCATTTGTGATACCAAACTGCTTTTAGCGCGCAGTTGGCTGCTTGCCCCAGCAGGGAGCAAAGATGGGGAGCGCCGAAGGTCGCGAATCCGCTTTGTGTTAGCGAGTGGTTGTAAGGATTGCCCGAATTCATGGGAATCCCGTTGTTCAACAACCATTGCGCCGCCATCATATAGCTCTGAATGGGGGCATCCGAACGGACATATGCGCTTAGATCGCGGCCGTTGCGGATGTAACGGGGAGTAGGATCGGTCGGATTGGGGTTGAAAGGGCCTTGGCCATTCTGAATGGCAAGCCACGCGTATGCTCTGGTGAGTTGATCCGTTTCCGCAGGTAGGCTCGTGTATCGCTGATCGACTCGCAGCGCGCCAAACTTGACAGGCTGCAGGAGAAATTGCGACACATAAGGCCCAGCTTGATCTCCCGGCGTGAATCCGCGAAATAAATTCTGCGGGGTGATTTGGCCGCCTCGGTTGGGACCACGAAAGTCCGACAAACGGCTTAACTCTTCAACTGCTGCGTGGGCAGTGGCGTCGGACTGGTAGTCGCTAAAGTTGGTGTCGCGGAGCAGCGCCATCCAGTAGTTTTCTATCGCCTCACCCGCCCGCCACGTACTAGCTAACGGCGGAGCCGGAGACATAGACGTCTGCTGCGGATCGCACCCTTCCAACTCGAACGCCAGGCCGCCCTGGGGATCAGCGAGAGGAATGTTGCCGCCGAGCGTGATGTTTTCAAAGTCTGCGGGAGCTTCGCTGGCTAGCGCGTCGGCAAAACTTTTGTAAGCCAGGAGATCGACTTCGCCGAGAGAGTTGTGCGGCAGGCCTTTGTGATAGTTACCGATTTTGTTGGGATAGACGTCTTCGTCGCCATTGAAGCGGTTGTCTGGCACGGTAGCATCTAATGCAAGCGAGGCCGCAGCTTTCCTAAGCTCGAACGAGCGTGTGGCTCTCCGACTTTTCAGAGGGAGGCGTTTTGCTTCCCCGCGCGAGGAATTGGCGATCGGCATTGCTGCGGCAACAGACGCAGTCGAGACCGCGCTGATGAATTTGCGGCGGCTGATATTTGCGATAGGTTGCATAGGATAATCCGCCCATTCTTCCGAAAATCGAGGCATAAGTTGTCGATTTGGCCCTTGGGGCGAAATCAGGCACTTCGATCTGCGGGGAGGGTTAGTTCATTTTTCCAGGGCACGGATGGGAGAACATAGCTCACCCCAGTTAAGGTCGGACGGGTTGGATGCCACGGTGATTGAAAAAGGCGGCCCACCGTCAATATCTATCAGCTTTTCAGGAAGGGGCCGCAGGATCCATGTTCCACCAGCTACGAATGCAATCTGATTAAGTATTTGCTCGATAGACGCGTTCTTAAGATCCAGCGCAAATACGGGGTCGTCTGCCGAAGAAAGAATGCTGCCTGCCGTGCCTTGTTCCGGATAAAGAATAGATCGAACGTGAACCCACAATGTCATGGCGAGCGTTTGCGTATTCCCTTTTGCTTTGTAGCGGTCATCGATCAATTCCAAGAACTGTTTAGCTGCCGGCGGCATCGCGTTGGGAGCGACGATGATGACCTGCGACCCGGCCGCCGCGCGCCAAGAATATCCTGGGACCGCGGCTAAGATCCTCCCCGCAATTGTCGATACCTGCGCACCGTCGACGGAAACGGTCACTTGAGTCTTGCAGAGATCTTCGTCACCCTGAACGATGCCGAGCGGGTTGTGCGAAATACCAGAAAGCCGCACCAGAGCCTGGAGCGCCGAGACGTTGTCCACCGCAAATCTGGGAACAACTGGATCAATCTCTGAGTTGTGACTCTGAGCGTTCAGAGTGCTACCCAGCAACGCAAGGAGGAAAAGGATTGATAGTTTGCGCCCCGCGAATGCTTTCATATCTATCGCTCTCACTTACCGTTCACTGTGATGCTGGAGCATTTATATACCAAGGTGTTCGGCGAAAGATTATATGGACCCGCGCCGGACGCCAGCGTGTCGCTGATCGTCTGAGAAGCGTCCGTCTGGCCGGTGCCGGGACAGCTTGGGCTGCATACGAAGAAGGTGTCCGTAAAATTACCGCTGCTATTTGTAACGGCGGTGCCAGTCTGAACACCGCTGATATTCAGCTGGTTCGGAGTAGTAATTGTAACCTTCTCGGTAAGATTCTGACCGGACTGAACAATGTCAGTGCCGTTCTGATCTGTCACAATCTTCAAAACCTGTCGGTACCAGCCCGCCTGCCCGCTCGCGCAACTCGTTTCGGCTTTTGAGCTGAGGGTTTGTACGATGCGCGAGGCAGTGGGCGTTTGGACCGTAACAGGACTCGTGCCAGTGCACTGATACCCCGAGCCCTCGCCCATCGTCATCGCATAGGTAACGTTTGTGTAGCCCCCAGACATTCCTTTCCACGTTGACATCGAACTGCTCCCACCCGAGACGAGGCCCGCTATCGACCCGCCACCGGACCAGGAATAATATGTCGTGCCGCTCATCGTTGGGCTGCCCGACGGGCAGCTCGTGTAGTAGGTGCAAGGCACATCGCAGAAATCCGGCGTGATGTCTCCGAGATCTCCTGTGTTCCCTACGGTGGTTGTCAGGCTCGAATCCGGAGAAAGAAAACCTCCGCACAGAAAGCCGCAGGTTCCGCAGCTAAAGTTGCGAGCCATCGCGAGAAGCTTATCGGACTGCATGATCCGGCCGCTGACTTCGCTGGTATTTGGCGCAAGCCAAACGACCTCCCCGCGATGCATGTCTTTAGGCAAGGTCTTTCCCTTGTCGTCTTTCTCCTCCGCAGAGATTAGACCGTTGATGCTGACGGATCTGGTTTCCATTGGCGCCAGCCTGTAATCCTTCCGCCAAATTAGCTTATCCCCGCCCACTTTGACAAAGAACGTTTGCTCGGTGGCAGCGTGATTGAACAGTATCAGCGTGGAAGCAACTCCGTCTTCTATAGACCAGGGATGATTCCCCGTATTTTCGAGTTGCTTTTCGTCCTTGCCAATGACTTCCACCTCCCGGAGTGCTCCATCCCCAAAGCTTAGGAGTTTTGAAAGCACAACGCCAGGCCCGGCGTCGGCACGGACGATGAACGAGTTCTGCAGGTTTGAATCCCCGCTCAATTTCGCGAACTCGGTGATCTTCGTACTGTTGGCAGGGAGAGCAATGGTTGCCAAGTTTTGGACGTGCGTCTGACCATTGCTCGTGCTTGCGTATTGCACGCTAACCTGCGAGGCACGAGTGCCGAAGTTCGCCAGTATCAGCCGGGCAGCATAGCTGCCATCGGGAAGCAGACTTGCGGTACCAACAGGGACGCCCGGATATACGAAGCCGGGGGAGCGCAACACTCTTGGATCGGAGAAGGTCAGGGCACTAAAGTAGCCCTGAGCGTCGGAAGGATGGTAAGCGATTCCGTAAGCCGCCAGTTCGCCGGCATGCCGTCGGTTGCAATGGAGACGCCACACGCCGCGCCCGAAGACTTGGCGATATCACCGAAGTCGCTGGCGACCGCTCCATCGAACTGGTCCTGGGTTTCAGGCGTGCACGGACGAATCACCCTGGTCTGGTTCGGTGAGAGCCGCATAGTTTTTGTGATAGGGCCGCTCTCGCCGATGCCGCTGACGGTGACATTCTGGGTGGAGTTGGAGGCTAAATTCGAAATCGAAACCACCACCTCTCTGCCCCCGGTGTCGGCAACGGCGCGAAGTATCTGTGATCCGGTTGCCGATGGCATCGCAAGTTCTTCATCGAAGTAGCTATCTTTGGCGCCGTGATGCGTAATCGCCAACTGGGCCAGGACTCCCATGCCGTTCTCGGTCAACGATTCGACGCGCAGAGAGCCCAGCGTGGCCCGGGACCCTATTTCGTCCAAAACCCGGCGGATTTCGAGATGATGCTCGGTGTCGGGACCAAACTTGACTTCTTGCACCGTGATCGGGTTCCCACTCAGATCGAAAATAGTGATTCTCGCGGTGGCGGGAATCGTTAATCCGTTCACCATATAAAGTGTGCTGGAGAATTCGCCATTCTCCAAGAACAGGGGCGCGACCATAGGCATGGGCATCATGATGGTCGAAGAGCCGACGGCTTTGCCATTCGACGTTCCTGGTTTGTCAATCGCCGACGAGAGGGAAATTAACAAGGCGAGACTGGCCACCGTCAACAGCACTTTGTGACTGGAACACATAGGCACATCCTTCCCGCGCCCACATGGCGCCGAGGCACCCGTTTTTCACAAGTTGGCACAGCGTTGTAGAGCCCACAGAAAACCGATGACTCCCACGAGAGTCGGTCAAGGCTGAGAAAATTTACACTAGAAATCCCTGCCAGAAAACGATTACTCAAAACTTTTCTGAGAACCGAACAATGAGCCGCAGAAAGGACAGAACCATACACACCTAAGTGTTTTAGCTGGAAAACGTTAGTCTACAATTATTTCGGAACCGCTTAGCTCAGCGCTTTTGCTTCATTCCCAGTGCAAACATGTTGGAGTTCGTTCCAAAAGCCGAACAGATCCACGAATATAGTTCCGCTCTTTTCGCAAAAACCCGATTCCCACAATCGGACGGCTAGGACTGCGGGCCGCAATATCAATCCGCCTTTTCCCACAGGGTTTTACAGTGAGATCCATTACAGACCTTGAGTCGAGTTTGAAAGTAATCGCTCGAAAGTGTCTGTCTGGCCGAATTTCGCCCCCGCGGTTGGCGGGCGCCTCAGCGTTGGAGGGGCAGCCTGTTCCTCTCGAATCGACTGCGAAACGGAAGTTGGGATGCTGCCCTGATGCGGACCCGACGATTCTGTCAGCGAGCGTTTGCACTCCTGGCCAAGACAATTGTCCCCACGTTGCCCGCGTGATTTATGTCTATCCGGGTCTTTGCGTGAAACCTTTTCTCTCGTGGCGGAACGTATGCAATTCGTGAAGGATTGCAACACCCGGACGCCCCACGACAGGATACCGCCCAGAATGCCCACAAGAATCCTGTCTCATTGTCGAATCCTAGGGCACAAGAGCAATGCTCTCGATGACGCTTTAGATTCGCTCAAAGAACTCTTGCAGTGAACTCGACCGCTCCGCAATCTGGCTTATCTGTCTGAGCCATGCATGGAAATCCGCGGCGTCTCGCCTGGCCGCAGCATCCGTCTCTGCCACGAAAAACAAGCTGATTGAATGGTCGCAGGCTGAGTCTATTTGGTTTTACGTTTGGTAGAGGAATTGCAGCCTGGCGGTTGTTCACAATACCGCAGCAGCACTTTCTGCAATTAATCTGGAGGCAGCCGCTTGAGTTGCTTCTTCAGTGGATTCCATGGAGAGAATGTGGCTGGAGTGGGAGCGGGCGTTGGAGAGCAAACAGGGCGCGGCGATTGTGTGATCGAACGCGACGTGAAGCGGCTCTGACATTTGGCAGCCCGTGGTGGATAGGACTTTGCAATGTGCAGCGCGCACGGGAGAACTTTCGGTTTTGTGACTGCCTGCTAGGTACGCAGCCGTGTACAAACCTTATGAACGACCTGGGGGTCTCGAAGTGACCACTGTGTGCCGCAGAAATCGCCTGGCCTTCGCCTTTCAGTTACGAATGAACGGCGAATCGAAACCGGACCGTTTGCAGCTCTGATGTCGGGTTCTAGGGTGAAATTCTCTGGTTAGGTTTGGCTATCTGCAACTTACGGATAAGTCGCCGAATCCCCCTCCCTCCGCCACGCACTCTGAACTGCACGGAGTATCTGCTGTGCTTCCCCCGAAATACGCGAAATATGCCCGTATTTCGCGATAATTGCGCACCAAAGCGGACTGGAGAGAAAAGACTGCTCCGCATCAATGCGGCCACTCTCCGACTCTTCTCTGGGAGGCAGATGGGCCGTCCGGTTTCACCAACTCTGTAAGGCGAACGCAATGCGATCATAAACCGATAACGTGGCAAGGGGGTTGACTTTGTCAGCATGCGCCAACATGCTCCCTGCTTCGAGAAGCCCGTTCTGTAACCACACCGAACGGAAACATACTTGCCTTTCAATTTGCGAACAATGCCCGTATTTCGCGAATATCCCCACACGAACCGGACTGCAGAGACCAACTGCTCAGCAGCGAAAGGCGGTCATCTCCAGGGCTCATCATCATTTGCTCGATTGGAGCGCATGCAGAGCTGCGTGGCTCGGTGCAGCCGGTGGCGGAACATCACTCTTCAGCATCAGCCACAGAATTCGGTTGTAGAGCTGATCATCGACGCGATCTGGTGCGCTGAGATCCAGCCCCTCCGACAAGCGCGCGGCCGCAGTCTTCGACGGATTCTTTTCATTCAAGTCTTGCGTGGGGATCATTGGGTCATAAGGCTTCAGGTCGGGCGCCAACGCGAAGATGTCTGCCAGTGATCGGCTGAAGTAATCAAACTTAGAAAGCCGCCCCATGACGAGGATGTCCTCGATCGCCGCGACCACGTCCGTCGTGTTGATGAAGCGATGCACCGTGCCCGACCGGTTGTAGGCCGAGATGGCATAGAAGGGCGCGCGGTGTGAATCGGTGTGGTCGGGCCCGGCCTGGGCGTCGTCTTCAACCACGAAGATCACCGTGTCTTTCCAATACGGGCTGTGCGAGAGCGCCTGCACGATCCGCCCAAGCGCGAGGTCGTTGTCGGCCATGCACGCGCGCGGCGTGCACTTGCCAGGCCGCCCCGCTGCCAAGTGATCATTGGGCAGGTGCATGAGTTCGAGTTGTGGCATGTTGCCGTCGCGCACGTAGCGTTGGAGCTCCGCGATCCATACATCCGCGCGCTTCTGATCGAGCGTGGTCAGATCGAAGGGTATGTAGTCGGGATTCACGTCGGCGGCCAAATCGCGTTGCGTCACCGGCCAGCCGGGATTCCCCTTGACCATTTCGCCGTAGTCGCGGAAAGTAATGCCCTCGCGAGTCGCGAGCGTCCACAGGAAGCCCCGCTCTGGCTCATCGCTCTCTTCCCCGTCTATGTCAGCGCGCTTGCCGGCATAACCAGAAGGCACGACCTTCTCACCATAGTTCGTGACGTAAGCGGCGGTGGACCAGATGTGTCCTTGCGAACTGACCTCAGCATTCACGAAGAAGCGATCGAACAGGCCGAAGCGCCGCGCCAAAGCGTGATGGTTGGGGGTAATGGTGATGTCGGGGAAATAGACGAGGCTCGCGTCGCCATCGCCTTCCTTAATGTCTCCGAGTACCTGATCGTAGGTGCGGTTCTCTTTAATGATGTAGACGACGTGGCGGAAGGGAGGATAGCGCCGCACTGCGGGCTGCTGCTGCCAGTTGTTCGCTGCGGCGACGCGCTGCGTAAAGCCCGCCAGTTGCGAGGGCGTCATCGACGCTGGAAGCACGCGCAGTGAGCCATTCAACTGTCCCAGCGTGTAAGCGGTCGGATTCCCGTCCGGCCAGTTCGTAAGCGGTACGGGGCCGTCGGGGTTGGCATGGGTGCCGTGCCCTTTTCCGGAGAGGGCGAGGAGCTGATCACCCATTTCGGCGATCGCGGTGGGATACCAGTCGGTGGGAACGCGGCCAAGCAACTTGCCGGTGCTCACGTCGAAGACGGCGATGGCATTGTTGTCGGCCTCTGCTACTAGTAGCCGCTTGCCATCGGAGTTAAGTGCGACGGCGTTAGGTGTGCTGCCTTCGGGCGGTGCACCGGGCGCGGCATCGTGCAGATAGCGCGCCACCTTTCGTAGCTTCGTGTCGACGACAGCCACGCGGTCGCTTCCCGCGAGCGTGACGTACAGCGTCGTTCCCCTTACCACCAGCGCAGAAGGATGCCGGCCTACCTCGATCCGTCCGATATACGCGAGCGTTCCGTCTGTCAGGACGCGGAACTGGGACACCGTGCTGCCGCCCCAAGCCGAGACGAACACTTGACCGTCCGCCGTGAGCGCGACGCCATAGGGATAATGATCGGTAGAAAACCGTTGCGTGATCTCACCGGTCGCAGCGTTTACCACCGCGAGGCGATCGCCGACGTCTTCGGCGACGTAAAGGAATTTTCCGTTGAGCGAGAACGCAAGGCCCGCCGGATAGCTTGTTCCCGTGCCGTCTGCGGTTTTTGCCTTCGCCAGTTCGAACTTGTTCTCCAGGGTAGCGGCGCCGTCTTTCCATGCGTAGACGAATAGTAGGTCAGTGTTGCCGCCGGAAACGCAGAGACGATGGCCGTCGGGCGAGAAGTCGGCGCCATAGAATGCTCCATCCTGAAGCACCGTCTGCGTTACCTTGCGCGTCTTAAGATCGACGACCTGAACACCTTGCTCGCGCCAACCGCTGAGTACGACCACGGCTCTGCTCTTTTCCGGCGTGAGTACGAGATTGATCGGCAAGCTGCCCAGGTCAACTGCTTCGCCGACGGGATCGAGTCGCACGCCGGTCGGCAGCGGCGACGTGAAGGGCGGCTTGCTTTGGGCGAACACCGACGTGCACAGCAGTGCAGAAAGCGAGATAGCAAGTCGACAGATACAAGGCGAAAACATAACTGGCATTCCTCACAGACTTGGCACAACAAACGAAATTTATTGCGGATGTTCCGGCGTCCATCAGACTGGAGCTTACATATCGTACCGAATTAGCTTATTGCGCGGCGCCATTTCTCTCATCGGTAAACAACCAGATGAAGCTGGCTGCGGAGCCAATCATCCTCCGCTTGCGGTCGATGACGGGCAAACCGTACGTTGTGCCCTGGGAAAGAATCTCAGCGACGCGGGTCAGAAGTCGGGTTCGGGGACATCTCTCCGAGAAGTAAAGGGGAAACTTGTTGGGCGAAGTGTCCGCCCGATGATGATTGCACGATGAGAGTAACAGTGCATTTGCCGTGGCCTCATCACAGTCGATGTTTGCCCCGCCCGCAGTGATGCCGGGATTGCAGCCTCCTGCGCCCGCGTTTGGTGAAAAGTCGCGGGCACATGATCCCGCAATTGCTGTTCCGCCGCTGTGTAAGTTCCCCTTGACGGAACAAAGTTTTCGGTTTTTGTGACTGCCCGCTAGGCAGTCGGTCAGTCAGATGCGAACCCAACGGGCTGCCTGGACCCTCGCAACGTGCCCATATTCTGCCACAGCATCGCCTTGCGTTCGCCTTTTTGGGTCAGTCCTTTACTGCCGTGGGGGAGGCGGAACGTCGCTGCTGACATTGTTTCGCGGCTCCAGCAACGAGCTGCTGAATTCGTGCCGCGGGATCGTCTGGCAGGCTGAGTTTAAGGTTCGCATGCTTACTGCAGGGAAATTCGCCATTCAATGCTAACCCCCGCAGGAGCGGGCTTGGCAGCTTATGACGCGGCTTTGAACAATCTCGCAAGGCTATCGATGTTCGCCGCACTTGCGTCGCCGATCACGAAATAGCGAAGGCCGCCCTGACTCCATGTTTCCATGTTGAACGACAATTTGCCCGGTTGGGGAGCGTTATCACTTAACCCAGCCGGCAAGGACCGGTCCTGAAATACGAACACGGAAATATGGTGCTTCCCCGCGTCGTAAATAAGATGCGCACCCGGCGTTTGTTCCAGATAGGTCATTCGCCCGCCCAGCAGAGAAAAGCCGCTATTCTGAAGTTCCGGCAAATTGAAGGAGAACGGAATCCTTCCCTGGAACCAGGGCTTTACCGTGTGCCGGTCTGTCGAGATCACATCCACCGGCGCTGAACTGGCCAGCGTCGCCACGTGCAAGTCTGCAATCTCGCTGAACACATGGTCTCTGCCGGATCGGTTGCCCAGATAGGTTGAAGTCAAGGTTCCGGCCACGAGAATGACGGCTGCGGCCGCCGCTAACATCCATCCCAGGCGGAAACTGCGGCGTGCTTTGGGAGCCATATTGCGCTGCATCCGTTTCCGGAACTCAGCTCTGGGGGTGAAGCGTTTTCCAGCCACCTGAATCGCCCGTTTTAACTGTACGCGCGAGAGGGCGTCCGCAGAGCACGAGGGGCAACTGCGCACATGAGAGTCGAAAGTGCGCATCTCCTCCTCCGGAACCTCTCCGTCAAGGTAGGTGTCGAGTTGTGCCTTCCAGGATTCACAGACCATGGTTCGTCCCCCTAGCAATTTGTGGTCCTGCTTCTTGTTGCAACTGCGGCCGCAATTGACTTCTTAACGTTTGCCGCGCGCGCGATAGACGCGACATTACAGTACCGATAGGAACCGCAAGCGTCTCCGATATTTCTTGATACGACATCTCCTCTACCTCACACAGAAGAAGGATCTCTCGGAAATGCACTGGGAGTTCATCGAGCGCCTTCTGCAACAATTCGTGACTCGATCGCGCCAATAGGAGCGTCTCCGGCGTGTCGCGCTCAATGGCAGGTTCCGGTCCCTCCTGCTCATCGAAATCGAGAGGTACGGTCATTGCAACTTTCAGGCCCTTGCGAGAGGTCAAGAACGTGTTTCGAAGGATGCGATAGATCCATGCCCGGAAATTGGTACCTAACTGAAAAGACGAGAACCCTTTCAACGCCTTAACGTAGGTTTCCTGAACCAGGTCTTCGGCTTCGTCGCGATTCTGGGTGAGCCAGTGAGCGAAGTTGTAAAGCTGATCGAAGAGAGGTGTTGCCAGTTCTTCGAACGAGTCGAGTTGGAGATTCGCTCCTGACAGGTCCACATAATAACAACTGCGGAGTCTTGGATTTATTCCCTTCAAAACAACAAATTGTTGAGGAAAACTAACAGCAGGCTAGGCGATTTGCATGAAAAAGACTGCAATCACGCCAACGGCTTCTCATGAACGCCCCGAATAGTTTCCGCACTGCTGTTGAAAACTACCCTTGGACTCAAAATATTCCATCGAACTGAAGTCAATTTGTTGTGCCGCCCGGCGAACTATGCGATCCGACCCGGAATAAAACGTTAAGAAGTCCGTTATCCATGGTTAAGCTCATCTCAAAAGGAGCGGATTGTGAACAGATGGTAAATCCTTTCGATCTTAAGACGGCTCTCTTGGCGAAGCACGCGCAACATGTGGTGCTAATCCACTTTCCAATCGCCCTGTTCATTACGGCTGTGGCCTTTGACGTCGCAGGACAGTGGACGAAACAGCGCGGCTTGGCGACGGCGGCATATTACAACCTGCTGGCGGCCGCGATTTCAACGCTGCCGGTTCTCGCCACAGGGCTACTCGCGTGGAAATTCCAACTTGAGGGACAGAAACTAAAGGGCATCCTCTTGCTGCACCTGGTACTCGCGTGTGTCTCAAGCGTAATGATATGGCTGGTCTGGTGGGTGCATTTCCGCGCCCGGCGGCGGACGGTATACCTGCCAAGCTACCGCCTGGCCCTGGAAATTCTAGCCGTCGGCCTCGTCGCCTTGACGGGGCACTTGGGTGGCTTTCTGAGTGGCGTCAATATTCCTGGCTAGTCCCCGATATGTTTCCGATCACTTCTTCGTTTTTGCCGGGAATAAAACAGACTCAATCCAGTTATCAACTGTGAACGCTGCAAAACCACCGGAGGCCAGATGACGGACAACAACAAAGATCTTATCGATCAGAAATTGCACGACCTCAACAACGACGGCGTCGATCGTCGGGGATTTCTGAAGTGCATGGCATGGGCAGGTACGGGCCTGGTCTGGACTATGAGCGGCGGCATTCCAGTGTCGCGAGCCTTCGCCAAAGGCCACGGCAAAGACGCCGGCAAAGGCGGCGACTTCAGCTTTGTGCAGATCAGCGACAGCCACATCGGCTTTAACAAGCCGGCCAATCCGGATGTTACCGCCACTCTGCAAACGGCAATCAACAAGATCAACGCTATGCCTCAGAAGCCGGATTTCATTATTCACACCGGTGATCTGAGTCAGCTCTCGAAACCGAGTGAGTTCGACACGCTGGACCAAGTGTTAAAAGGAGCCTCCGCGAAACAAATCTACTTTGTGCCGGGCGAGCACGACATGCTGAGCGACAACGGCGAGCAATTTCTGCAGCGCTACGGGAAAGGCACAAAAGGCACAGGCTGGTATAGCTTCGATCAAAAGGGCGTCCACTTTGTTGGGCTCGTAAACGTTGCCAATCTCAAGGCCGGCGGTATGGGGTCGCTCGGTCACGAGCAACTGGAGTGGCTGGAGGACGATCTCAAGGGCCGTTCTGCCAGCACTCCGATTGTGCTGTTTGCACATATTCCACTGTGGACCATCTATCCGGATTGGGGATGGGGAACCGACGACAGCGAGCAAGCCTTGTCGTACGTCAAGCGTTTCGGTTCTGTGACGGTGTTAAACGGCCACATTCACCAGATCATGCAGAAGGTGGAAGGCAAGGTATCGTTCCACACGGCGATGTCGACGGCTTTCCCGCAGCCTGCGCCTGGAACAGCTCCTTCAGCGGGTCCCATGAAAGTGCCAGCCGACCAACTGCAGCGGGTGTTGGGTATCACCGATGTGAACTATCTGGTCAGCGGACGGAGTCTTGCGGTGGTCGATTCGCCACTTGCGGACTCGGGGTCTTCGGCTTCTGGAAGTGGCAGCGGCTCTGGTGGTCGTTAACGCAAGTCTTGCGCGACCACCAACGATCCGGTCTTCGAATAGTGACAATCAGGGAAACAATCAAACCGTAAAGGAAACAGAACAATGAAACGGAACAGTGTCTGGGTTGCAGGTTTCACAGCTTCAGTACTCATCGCGATCGTTCTGCTAATCGCAGGGTCGCCGAACGTCACGGCGAGTGACCAGCCCTCTGCGGCAAACGCGGCGGTGAATATCGACAATTTCGTGTTTGGCCCGCAAACGATCACAGTACCCGTCGGAGCGACGGTCACGTGGACAAACAAGGATGACATTCCCCATACCTCGGTCAGCACAGAGGGTGTGTTCAAGTCCAAGGTGCTCGATACGGACGGAAAATTTGCCTATACATTCACCAAGCCGGGGACCTACCGGTACTACTGCACGATCCACCCGAAAATGACCGGCACAGTCGTGGTGCAGTGAACTCAAACTTCTAGATCGCGTGCAACGGAAACGGAGTTGGCTCGTACCCCTCTTCCGTTGCCGCTACGCAAACCCGGCTGTTGTCGAAAATGCTGGACACGAATATGACCGCAAATTCCACACAAGTCGCAGTAAGGGGTGCAGCGGCAAGCAACGACCTGGATCTTGTCCATGCCTGCAAGAAAGGAGATGTTGCCGCCTTCGAGCAGCTCGTAACGATACGGGCGCAGACTTCTCCGAATTTCCGGCGACGATCAAGAACGACGATCAAGAGCTTCACTGAAGAGAAGGGACATGCGCAGTCCGGTTTCAAGCAGGGCACAAGGGCTAAGATCCGACGGCGAAGGTTATTCGTAGCGTAACGCTATCATGGGATCGACCTTCGAGGCGCACCGTGCGGGAATGTAACTGGCCACCGTAGCCACCGCAACCAATAGAGCCGCCGCCAGCCCGAGCGTGATCGGATCGGCTGGCTTCACCCCGAATAACAATGAGTTGGCTGTCTTTCCAAGTGCGACGGAGAGCCCAAGTCCAACTACAATTCCGACAGCCAGTATCAAGAGTGCATCGAGCAGGATCATACTCAAGATGCTCACACGCCCGGCACCAAGGGCCATGCGGATGCCAATTTCATTGGTTCGCCGCTGCACCATATAAGACATCACACCGTATAAGCCGATCGCAGCAAGCAGGGCTGCCAGAAAGCCGAAGAATCCGGAAAGCGTAGCCATCAGGCGCTCGCGCACGAGAGTGTCGCGGATGTCGGATTCGAAAACGTGAAAGGTGAGGCTGATCTCTGGATTGGTCTCAGCCAGCCGACGCTTCACGGCCGAAATGGTTTCCCCCTGAGGCGCGTGGGAGCGAATCATGAGAGTGTCAAAATCGTCTGGGTCCGGGTCCTGCGCGACAGGGACGAAAGCAATGGCGACGTTTTCATCGCGGAGATCGTTATACTTTGTGTCCTTAACCATTCCAACGATTTGAATGATGTATTCCGGATGATGCGGTCCCACGGGCGTGTGGAAGCTCATGCCCACCGGATTGGCTCCGTGGGCGAGGACACGCGCAAAAGCTTGATTGACGATGGCCACTTTGGTGGAAGTCGCCGTGTCGCGTTCGTCGAAATCGCGGCCGGCCAGAAGCGGAGTTTCCATAGTGTGGAAATAACCTGGGCTCACCCAACTCCTGTTCACCGTTTTCTTTTGGCTGGGATCCTGGCCGTCCATCCACATATCGTTGTTGGACATATTGCCGCTCAGAGGAACAACTTCCGTCTCGGCGGCGGCGTCCACGCCCGGGATCGCGCGCACCTGATCCAGCAGATCACGCTTGAACGGTTGACGGCGGTCGGCGGCGAGCTTTAGTTCAGTAAGATCCAACTCCGTGATGAGGATGCCGTTGACGCGGAAGCCGGGGTCGACACTCAGCAGCTTTCCCAAGCTGCGGGAAAACAAAAGCGCGCCCACCAGCAGCACGAGCGAGAGCGCTACTTGAGCCGTTACCAGCCCGCGTCGCAAGCCGAAGCGCTCGCGGCCGGAGGTGTTACCGCGTCCTCCGGCCTTCAGCACTTCGGCCGAGCCGTTGCGCGTAGACCGCAGCGCGGGAGCGAGTCCGAACAGGAAGCAGGTCAAGATGGCGAGACCCAGCGTGAAACCGAGCACGCGCCAATCGGGCGCGAGATCGACGAACACCCGATTCTGCTGGGTGCTGATCAATGAAACCAGAAACGTGCCGAGGGAGTGAGAAAGCAAAAGACCAAGTCCAGCTCCGGCTGCCGCCAGAAGGAAACTTTCGGCCAGCAATTGCCGGATCAGGCGTCCACGTGACGCTCCCAGCGACAGCCGAATGGCGATTTCGCGTTCGCGGGCGCTGGCTCGCGCCAGCATCATGCTGGCAAGGTTGGTGCAGGCAATTAACAGGACAAATCCGGCGATGGCCAGCAGCAGGTTGAGCGGCGTCTCGTAGTCCTTGCGGACGTCGGAGACGCCAGTGCCCGCCGGGAGCACGCCCAGATGATAGGTGAGATAGTGTTTCTCCTCTTCCGCGCCGAATTTCGTGATGGCGGTTGCTTCGAATATTTGCGGAGACACTGCAGCCAGCTGAGCCGAAGCTCTCTCGATGGTCCAGCCCGGTTTGAGGCGGCCCATGACAGAAAGCCACCAGTCATGCGGCACACCCACGCGCGCGTACTCGCCCCGGATTAGCGGGTCCGCGCAAATCGGAACCGCCACATCAAATTGTTTGCCGACTTCCAGGCCGTAAAAGCTGGCTGGAGTCACGCCGATGATTTCAAAGGGATGATGATCGAGTGTCACCTTGCGCCCGATCGCCGAGGCCTCTGCACCGTATTCGCGCTTCCAGAATGCTTCGCTGAGGACAACGCCGGGCGAACCACACCCGCGCTGATCGTCTTCGGTGATGAACAGTCGCCCCGCGACAGGCTGCACACCGAGCACGCGGAAGAAATCTCCGCTCACATAAAGGCCATCCACGTAGTGCGTCTCGCCGTTTGGGGCGATGTTGAGACGACCCTGCGCCCAGGCAAACATTCCGGAAAACCCCTGCTGATGCGCCCGAATCTGGTCCCACTGGGGCTCGGTCAGATCGGGATGCGACGTCGTAAAGTTGCCGGTACGGCCGTGCGGCTGAATGATGCGCACTTCGCCCAATTGATCCGGCTTGTTGAGCGGAAGCGCTGTCAGGCGGATCGAATCGAGCAACTGAAAGATGGCCGTGTTGGCGCCGATGCCGAGCGCCAGCGTGAGCACTGCAACCGCCGTGAAACCCGGGTTATTGCGCAAACCGCGTAGGGCAAAGCGGATATCCTGAAGCAACGCAGTCATAATTTTTTCCGATGGCGCCAATTGAGCGCAGAAACTTTGGCCAAAACGGCCTAACAGAGAAGGAATGCAATTCTCACGCCGGAGCAGTCGAAATCACAATCCATTGAAAAGCGGCGAGTAAAGACCGATTAACGCCGGCAAAAAGGCGGGCTCGATGTCCGTTTCCGAACCTCGCTGTTCAGAAGCGAACAGCTTTGTCTCCCTGATTCGCTCCATTGTCACGGGCTAAGCGCGGAAGCTCGCCTGTTATTCCGAGCCAGACGTCGACTTCTGAGAAGTGAGCTATCTCTCCAAAGTCTTTTCTTGCGTAAACCCGTTTCTGGATAGTTTGCGGTTTGCCGACAACTCACCCTTCAACTATGGTCAGGGGGAGCAACATGCAGCGCGGTCTATAATTGCCCGCACGAATGGCGCTCACTTCTGGCACAAAACTCGGCCCCTACGAAATTCAGTCCGGCGCAGTGCCAGGGTTCATCAAACGTTTCCGCCGCAATCATAAAGATGAAGGCACGTTATACCATGGGGTGTGGACCTACCAGTAAATCCGCCGATCCTGCCGATGCTTGCGAAACGAGTGGATGAATTGCCCGCAGAGGGCGATTGGGTTTTCGAGCCAAAGTGGGATGGTTTTCGCGCGCTGGTGTTTCGCGATGGAGATGAGATTTTCATCCAAAGCCGCGACGCAAAACCGCTCAATCGTTATTTTCCCGAGCTGCTGGAACCGTTGCGCGCAGCGCTGCCCGCGCGTTGTGTGCTCGATGGCGAGATGGTCATCGTCAAGAATGATGGACTCGATTTTGATGCGCTGCAGTTACGTCTACATCCTGCTGCATCGCGCGTAAAGCTTCTATCCGGACAGATTCCCGCGTCATTTGTATTCTTCGACCTGCTTTGCCTTGGGGATCGCGATCTCTGCGGCGAGGCATTTCAAAAGCGGCGACGCGAACTGGAATCGCTGCTTGCTTCAGCTTCACCGCCGATTCATCTCACACCTGCAACCAATGATCGGAGCATTGCCGCCGATTGGTTTCGCCGCTTTGAAGGCGCAGGCCTGGACGGCGTGATGGCCAAAGATCCTGCAGGAACTTACGAGCCGAACAAGCGAACGATGCTGAAAGTGAAACATGAACGCGACTGCGATTGCGTAGTGGCTGGATTCCGCTGGCACAAAAAAGGCGAGCGCACAATGGTGGGCTCGCTGCTGCTGGGTTTGTTCGACGATGCCGGCGCTTTGCAACACGTAGGAGTCTGCGCAAGTTTTAGCACGGCAAAACGAAAAGAGCTGGTGGAGTTTCTCAAGCCTTATCGAAAAGATTCGCTGGCGAACCATCCATGGCGGGCCTGGGCTGAGCACGCGGCCGACAATGATGAGGGCGTCAAGCGGATGCCCGGCGGACAGAGTCGCTGGAGCCAGGGCAAAGATTTGTCGTGGGAACCGTTGCGGCCTGAATTGGTTCTGGAAGTTGCTTACGATCACATGCAGGGAGATCGCTTCCGGCACACAGCGCAGTTCCGCAGATGGCGAACGGATAAAAAGCCCACCGATTGTACCTATGACCAGCTTGAAGTTGTTCCTCCGCAGGAACTGGCGGCAATTTTTCCGCGGGGAAGGTGAGTCTTACTCGTTTGCCTTTTTCTTCTTCCAACGCTCCCGCCACTCGCGTGTGGGATCATCGTCCGGCTCTGGAGTTTCCTGCGGCGGCCTTTGTTCCTCCGGAACATGACGCAGATTGATGCGGACACGTGTCCATGTGGAGGAGCGGCCTCGCATGGAATCGACCAGCACATCGTCCACCGCAAGCAGGCTAGCGATATCCGAGTGTTTGGTTTTCCATCGTTCCAGACCCGCCAATGCGGCTGCTTTATCGGGCGAATTCGCAACTGTAATCAGCGGCATCTTCACGCGCGGTTTTTTCGTTGCTGTCTTTTTCGTTGCAGATTTTGCGCGGGAAGGCATCACGCGCGCAGCCTCGCCCTCCATCTTGCGGAAGTGCGGAGGCCAGGGCGCGTCGGCGATACCGGCGGCTTCGTCTTTATCGGCCAGTTCCAGTAATTTTTCCAGCGAGCCAGGCGATGCATCCATCTCGGCATGCGGATTGCCGGTTTTCGCAAAGCGCTCGGGAACTGTGAAGATGGTAAAGTCCGCCGCATCGCAATCGGGCACTTCTTCCCAATAAAGAGGAGTCGAAACGCGAGCATCCGGGAGCGGACGCACTGAATAGGCAGAGCATGTCGTGCGATCCTTCGCGTTCTGGTTGTAGTCAAGAAAAACGCCATGACGCTCTTCCTTCCACCATTTCGAACTGGCCAGTGCCGGAGCCCGGCGCTCGACCGCTCGCGATAAGGCGACCGCCGCGCGACGAACTTGCGTGAACGTCCAACGCGGTTCAATGCGCACATTCACGTGCATTCCGCGCGAGCCGCTGGTTTTTGGCCAGCCGCGAAGGCCGACTTCATCGAGAAAGCCCTGTACTTCAAGCGCGACGTGGCGAACATCATCCCAGCTAACGCCGGGAATCGGATCCAGATCGATGCGTAACTCATCCGGATGATCGAGATCGCCAGAGCGTACCGGATGCGGATGCAATTCGATGCAGCCGAGGTTCACGATCCACGCAAGCCCGGCTGAATCGTCGACCACGATTTCTTCAGCGGTTCGGCCGGAAGGGAACGACAAAGTGACCGTACGCAACCAGGCTGGCCGCTTCTCCGGCGCGCGCTTTTGATAAAACGCCTCCGCCTCGGCGCCGTTGACGAAACGTTTTAGAACGATTGGTCGATCCTGAATCCCGGCCAGCGCACCCGGAGCGACGGAGAGATAGTACTGAACAAGTTCGAGCTTGGTGACTTTTACTTGCGAAGAAAAGTACAACTTTTCCGGGTTCGTGATCTGGACTTCCCGTCCGCCGATCGATAGAACTTTGCCAGCCGATTCCTTTGCCACAACACAAGGCTACCACCGATAATCTTTATTGCAGGCGTACAAATTCATGGCTATGAATCAATCATCATTCGGTCCCACCATAGACGAATATCTTCGCAAGCGGCTGATGCCGGTCGAAGGCGCGATCCCGCAATTGGCTGGCATCGATATGTACGGCAACTCAATGCCTACTGGCATCGTGGGCGGCGACCTGTTCGAGTACATCAACTTTCAGCAGCGTTATAACATCGACGGCCGCATCGCCCGGGCGCTCAAGCTTGCGAAGGTTTATCTCGATCCTTTGCCGGCGGGGCAACCGGCGCGCAACATGGTGGATGACCATGTGTGCTGGCTGGAAAACCGGCTGGACCAGGAACTATCGACGCCGCTCGAATACAGAAAAGCCAAAAGCTCCGAGCAGTTGCGCATAGCGGAAGATCTTCCGGAGTTGAGGACCACGGCAGGCGTCTTGCTTGTGGATGCTCAGGGGCACGGCCTCATATCGGCCAAGATTGCCTCGACCGTCCACGATACCTTTCATGCGCTAATGCTGGTGGAACTGGATCGCTACGGAAAAACTACGCCGGGATTTTTTGAAAAGATTAATCTCCGGCTGGCGCAGTCCGTTACGGCGCGCAACGCGCTGGGGCGCAATCCCAATGACAGTGCGCGCGAAATCGCCACCATGCTTTATGGCGAAATGCGTCCCGAAGGGCTTTTTCGTTTCGTAAATTTTGGCCATCCGCCGCCGCTGGTTTTCTCAAACGAGTTCGGCAAGTTTATGGAGATCGGGCAGGCGCGAATGGTGCAGTTCCCTCCACTGGGTCTTGAGATTCCCGAAGATCATCCGGACCGGAACAAATATTTCTCGATCAGCCTGCGAAAACGGCAGGTGAGTTCCACCGACGTGGCGGAAATTACGCTGATGAGTCCCGGCGACATACTCTTTCTCTACACCGACGGAGTCTACGATGGCAGCGACGATGAGGATAGATCCCAGCTCGAACGGGTTATGCGCAACCATAAGGACCAGCCGGCCCGGGAAATTTGTACCGCGCTGCTGGATTACGCCGTCAAGCGCGATGAACACTTGCAGCAAATCGGTGAAGCCGATGTCATTGACGACAAGACGGTTTTCATCATCAAGCGCCGATAGTCAAGCGCGGCAATCTCACCGTGTCTCCGAGCGCGCGGCCGATGCTAAGATGACACTTCAATTCCCGCAGCTTCTCCAGGGCCTGGGATAACCGATATGACGAGATCGGTGATCTTTTTCTTGTTCATTTTTGCGCTCAGTGTCTCATTGGTTCTACTGTGTAGTTTCGGTCTTTTTTGGCTCTCTCTTATCATCCTGGTCGCTGCCACACTGCTCATCCTTTATATGTTGTTTCATCCGCGAAACCAATGGCTGGTAACCAACCGGTCGCGGGTCGACGGCGCGGGTTGCCTGGCATTGACGTTCGACGATGGGCCGGATCCCGTATATACGCCTAAACTACTCGACCTGCTCCACGAAAAAAATGTGAAAGCAACATTCTTCGTGGTGGGAAAGCGCGCGGACCAGCATCCGGAAATCGTGCGCCGCGCCTGGGCAGAAGGACACCTGATCGCAAACCACACGTGGTCGCACTATTCTCTATTTTGTTTTCTCATGCCTCGGCGTCTGTGGACTGAGATCGAGCGCGGCGCGGAGAGCGTTCGCCGAAGTTGTGGTGTCCGGCCGCGCTTATTCCGCTCGCCAGTAGGCCTGCGTCACCCGCTTCTTGAGCCTTATCTTAAAAATGCGGGACTGGAGTATGTTTCCTGGACCATTCGCACGCGTGATACACTCACTGCAAATTCCAGCGTTCTCGCCCGGCGCATCTTGAATAATGTGACAAGCGGGGACATCATCCTGCTGCATGACCGTTTGCCTCGGGGAACGGACGCCATGCTGGAAGTTTTGCCTAAGATCATCGACGAGCTCCGGGAACGGGGATTCGAATTCGTCCTGGCCGGCCCACGTGGGGACGGCGGCGGAACACTACCACCGGCGGCATGCGAACCTGCGCTCTAATTCCCGCATTCAACGAAGCCCCCCACATCGCGAAGGTTGTGGAGGGCGCCCGGCAGCATGTTGAAGAAGTAGTAGTGATCGACGATGGATCCAGCGACGGGACGGCGGACATAGCCCGGGCCGCCGGGGCCACTTGTTTACAATTGCCACGAAATTGCGGTAAGGCCTCGGCCCTGCGCGCGGGTATCGCTTTCGCGCGCGACCACAACTTTAATTACGTAATCACCCTCGATGGCGACGGCCAGCATCTGCCGGAGGATATTCGGGCCATGCTTCGCGTCGCCGGAGAAACCGGAGCGGACCTGGTCATCGGGGCGCGTAGTTTCGATCGCGCCCTCATGCCTCGTTCCCGCTATTTTTCGAATATCATCGGCAGCCGGTTGGCTTCGGCGCTCGTTGGCCGCGAAATCCGGGACAGCCAGAGTGGATTCCGGTTGTTTCGATTGGACAAACTTGGCGGAGCCAAACTGCGCAGCCAGTTCTACGAACTCGAGATGGAAATCCTGATCAAGATGGCGCGGTCGGGCTGCACCATTGCCCATGCTCCCGTCCGTATGATCTACAACGACGGCCAGGCACGCTCCAAGATGAAGCCGGTACGAGACACGGTGCGTGTGTGTCTCTGGTCGCTGGCGTTTCGGTTTTTGGGAGCTTGATATGATCCGCGATTTGGATTGCTATGCGTTCCGGGGACCGGAGTACTTGCGAACGGCGTAGTATCGGCCTGATGGCCAAGCAGACGACAGAAAGGCCACTAGGTGATCCGAAGGTTTGAGGCTCATGCGCGCAAGTTTCTAGCCCCCTGGCTGAAGGAAGGGCTCGATCCAGGACGCGCTGCCGCTGCCGTGTTCTTCGGGATTTTCATCGGCATTTTGCCGATCTATGGGCTGCAAACCCTCGCGGCAGTGGGCGTGGCCTTACTCTTCCGACTTAACAAGCCGCTAACCGTGGCTGGCACGTTCATCAATAACCCGCTGCTCCTGCCTCTGATTATTTTCTCCTCCGTGGAACTGGGCTGTCTTCTCCGCGTCGGCTCATTCCAGCGCCTGAACTTATCCTCCCTCGTTTACACGCGCACTCTTATTAATAAGGAGCAGCTTTTCATCTGGGCGATTGGCAGTGTGGCACTGGGGATAGTTGTTGGCGGCGTGGGGGCGGCAATTACTGCGGTTGTGGTCCATCTTCGCCGTAAAGCGTCTGCCAATTCGGCGCTGCGGGAGCGCGTCCGCTTTGTGAACGGGATGTTTGCGCGGTGCGCGCTGACGGCTCGCCAGTTCGTCCGATGGAAGCTCCGGCTGGATCGAATCTTTCAATTACTCGCCGACGAAAATCCGGGATCGGGCACAGTAGTGGATCTCGGATGCGGCTACGGAATCGCTCTTTGTTTTGCGGCGTTCGGTGACAACCAGCGGCGCCTTGTCGGTTGCGACTTGGATGAGCACCGCATCTCCGTCGCTCGCCAGGCGCTCGGCACTCTGAACGCTGAGGTAACCGTAGCCGACATCCGTCATTTCGCGCTTCCGCCAGCCGGATTGATTTTGATTCTCGATGTCTTGCAGTACTTGCCTGCGGATGAGCAGTCTGCCCTGCTAAAACGGTGTTGCTCGGCACTCGCGCCCGATGGAATACTGGTTTTCCGGGTCCCTGATAGCGAACGCGGCCTTCGGTCCGCGATCGCCATGGCTTTCGAGCGGCTCATCCTGGCCTCCGGAGGCGCCGGCTTCCGGCCCCAAATACTGTCGATCGCTGAGTACCGCAGTGCTCTGAAGAACGCTGGTATGCAATTGGAAGAGCGCCGTTTCCAGAATCGTTTACCACTGGCCCACGTTCTATTTGTCGCAAGAAAACCTTTGGCGGAAAACTCTTGACCGATCCCCACAAAACCATCGTTGTTACCGGTGTCGGTGTCGTCAGCCCCTATGGCATCGGGCTGGACTGCCTCGAGGCGGGCATGTTATCGGGCAAGTGTTGTCTGGAACCTACGAAGGATGTGTATCCCGGCTTTGAAGGAACGACTGCACAGGTCCGAAGTTTGCCGCATCTGCCGAAGGAATCCAGTTCCCGATACTCGCGCACCGATCAACTCGCAATAGTGGCTGCTCAGGATGCAATGGCGAATTCCGGTCGCGATAGCTCTGCCTTCCGTGACAGCGGGGTCTTGATGGCGAACACGGTCGGCGGCTTGACCGAGATCGACGCTGGAATCGCCAAGGATCCAGCCGCATGGTTTCGGCGCCCCGGCGGTTTGTTGCGAGGCGCCTCATTTCCGATCGCGCATGTTGCCGACGCCGTTGGCGAGCATTTCGAGATTCGCGGGCCGCGCTGTGCCATCTCCGTGGCTTGCGCATCCGGAGCGATGTCCATCGCGCTCGCCGCCAACATGCTGCTCGACGGAGCCGCGCCCATAATCATGGCCGGAGGCAGCGATCCACTGTGTGCTTTCACGTTGAGCGGATTTAATTCCCTGCGAGCGTTAGATCCGAACCCCTGCTCTCCCTTTGACCAGAATCGCAACGGCGTGAACCTGGGCGAAGGATCCGCAGTTCTGGTCCTTGAAACTCTGGCCGGGGCAACCGCGCGTAATGTCAACGTTCTCGCGGTCCTCCGCGGATGGGCCATGAGCAACGATGCATTTCATACCACTGCGCCAGATAAAGAAGGAAGCGGATTGGCCAATTGCATACGCTTGTCCATGGAAATGGCGAAGGTCGGCGGCGATGAGATCGGGTATGTGAATGCCCACGGCACGGGCACGCCGCTGAACGACGTTGCCGAGGCCAACGCTTACGAGACCGCTTTCCACGGACGCAAACATCCCATTCCCGTATCTTCGACTAAATCATATTTCGGACACTGTCTGGGCGCGGCGGGCGCCTTGGAGGCAGCCATTACGATCATGGCCGTTCGTTCGGGAGCGCTGCTTCCGACGTTGCGGCTCAATCATCCGATCGACGGCCCAGGCGTTGAATGGCTCAGGGGAGAAGTGAAACGCCAACCTCTGCCGCTGGCCATGTCGGCTTCCAGCGGCTTTGGCGGCAGCAACACCGTGCTCATATTCGGAAGTGGCCTCTCATGACTCCGAATCTGCCGCCCGTTACGATTACCGGCATCGGTTCCGTAAGTCCCTATGGCCCGCGGGCAGGACTCATTCCACAGGGTCCTTTAGAACCAACTGCAATCACCGCCTGGACAACCGCCGGACTGCGGAAAGCGTTTCTCGTACAACCGTTTCGCCCCGCCAATGTTGTCCCCGGCCTCAAGACGAGGCGTCTTGATCGCCTGTCGGCCTGGGCTTTGGTCGCTTCTTCTTTGGCGATTAACGATGCTGGTACAGACCTAAGCCAAGTAGACCGATCGCGCGTTGCGGTGGTCTTCGCCACCGCCTTCGGCTGTATTGAACTCACCGAAGCTTTCTACCTCAGCGCTGACGCAAACGGATGGAACGGAACCGATCCCATCACGTTCCCGGAAACTCTCGCCAGCGCTCCCGCCAGCCACGTCTCTTTGTTTCACGGCCTGCGGGGCCCAAATGTTACCGTGAGCAACAAGGAATTCGGGGGCGAGAACGCTCTGATTCAAGCCGCTTCTCTGCTGCGCCATGGTCAGGCTGATTTCGCCATCGTCCTCGCGGGTGACGCGCTGACGCAAAGTCTCTTTTCATGGTACGAAACGGCAGACCTGCTTTCGCCGGCGTGCTACGACTCGGATCCCTTGGCGCAAGTCGGCGGTTTTGTCGCCAGCGATGGTTTTATCCCCAGCGAAGGTGTTGCGGCATTGGTGATGGAACCGCGTGACCGCTCGGATGCTCGATCTTATGCGCGAATCCACTCGGGCCGCTGGGCGGCAGGCGGTCAATCGGCGGAGATGATCCGGCAGATGCTGGGCGGTTCCGTCCCGAGTCTTACAATCTGTGCCGGCAATGGTGCGCCTTGCGCCTCCAGTTCTACAACCACTTTGGCTCGCGAAATCTCCGGCGACCGCGCTGCTATCATACCCGCGCAGCCGTTTGCTCAGGGTTTAGCCGGCGCGGGCGCTCTTTTTCACTTGCTCCTCGCGTTGGGGAGCGAAGCTTTGAGCAGCCAGCCGATTGGTGGGCAAGCTCTGTTATTAGGAACAGCCGGCGACAGCGGATTTGCGGCGCTTCATCTCGAGTTTTGAATCTGGAGTTGCCTTGAATATGAATGTGCGAATTGCGGCTGCGGCGTACGCCGTTCCGCCCGGCGATGAAGCCGTGGAACTAGTCTTGGAGCGGGAACGAATTCGCGTGGAGAGGTCGCTTTCTCCGTTGAGCCCGGAGGCGAGACGAAAGGCTGTGGAGGGTCTCGGACTGAATCGTGTCCGCGTCTGCGGCAACAAACAACTTTATGGCTTGGTTCTCGAAGCCGCTTCCAACGCTATCGGCGAAGCGGGAGTAACGGCGCGCGACATCAATCTCATTTTGGATTTCAGCACCTGGTCCAGCGAAAGCTGGTCCAGCGAAAACCGGTCCAGCGAAAACCGGTCCAGCGAAAATGCGTCGGGCGAGAACTCGCGTGGTCTCTCGTTCGCGCACAGACTCAGCGCCGATCTCGGTGCTGAAACTGCGATGATCCTGAGTTTCAAAGTCGGCGGATGTGCCGGACTCCACGTCGCAATCAAAACCGCGCTGGGCTGGATGGCGACGGATGAAAGCATTCAGACAGTGTTGCTGATCACCGGCGACGCCGCACCTCCGGGCAACCGCTCGCTACTTCCAATCACTATCCACGGCGACGCTGCCAGTGCCGTGATCCTGCGCCGCGAAGGCACCCAAAGCTTATCCGCGCAGGGTCCATTGCTGTTGGGCGTCGAAGCGATGACACTCGGCCATCTTCAGAATGCTATTACCATGGCCAGAACGAATAGCCACTTCGATATTATTGTCGATGCTCTGTGCATGGAGCGCGAGGTGATGCCGGTTTACTTTCTCAACATGCTGGTGACGGTGAATAAGGCTCTGGCCGCGTCTTCGTTGAGCTTAAACGATATTGACCATTTCATTTATTCCAACATCAGCCGGCGGGACCGCGAAGGTTTCTGCAAGCTGGTGGGAAAGCCCAGGGGCAGCCTGCCGTCAACTGCCATGGAAGAGTACGGCCATACTTTTGCCAGCGATCTAGTCATCAATTATGTGAATATGCGGCGCGAGGGGCTGATTCATCCGGGGCAGTTGTTGATGTTCGCATCGGCCGGGATCGGCTTCACCTGGGGAGTAACGATTGCCCGGGCTTGAAAGCTTGCTAGGGTAGTGGCTCAGTTTGAAAATTCTACTTTGGGAGTCATCCCGAACGGAGCCGCTTTTCAGGCGCAGCGAGGGATCTCGCGTGTAGCAAAGCGGGATGGCCCGCGCGAGATCCCTCAGCCGGCTGAAGTACGCCGGCTTTCGGGATGACGCCATCGAGGTGGAAACTCAAACTAAACCACTACTACTGTGGCGTTGAAAAACCTTTTTCGCGGATGTGGATGAGAATATCCGCACGGTACTTACCAAACTAAATTGCCATGCGTCGCGTACAGTTCATCGAACTCCATGAACAACCGTGGTTCCCGTCATCGCTGCGAGCTAACGTCACGGATGCGCTTCAGTTTGGGTTCAACCTCTTACACGCGTACGAGCCCATCGCTCCGCTGCTGCAAAGCGTGATTGATGCCACCGGCAACGGGACCAACGCCCCACAATCGATTATCGATATGTGTTCTGGCGGAGGTGGTCCGTGGTTGGATCTTGCTCGGCAACTGCGATGCCGGGACGCCGGAGAAAATTCCGCGGGGCTTCAGGTTTGCCTCACGGATAAGTATCCGAACCTCGAGGCATTCCAAAGCGTCAGCGCGTCTTCTGACCACCACATTACTTTCTATCCCGAGCCGGTTGACGCGATGAAGGTTCCCGGTGCACTGAAGGGGCTGCGAACGATGTTTACGTCGTTCCATCATTTTCCGCCGGAGGACGCTCGCGCCATTCTGCAAAATGCCGTCGATGCCGGCGAAAGCATCGGAATATTTGAGGTCACCAAGCGCGCTCCGTCGACGATCGGCCTAATCTTCGTCGGCATTCTCCTGATGTTCCTGCACACTCCGCGGATTCGTCCGTTCCGCTGGTCGCGCTTGCTCTGGACGTATTTGATTCCGGTCATTCCAGTGGTCCTGCTCTTCGACGGAGTAGTGTCTTGCCTGCGAACCTACCGGCCACAGGAACTTCGCGAGATGGTAGAGAAACTGACCTCGTGCCAATACCAATGGGAGATCGGCGAGCTGGCAACTGGGAAGATGCCGGTTACCTATCTGATCGGATACCCATGCGCATCGTCGCGAGAATCACCCGGATAAAGGGAATACCGTAAATTAAACGAAATCGTTGGTCGTCATTTTTGGTCGTTCGCTTTTTCGGCGTGATTTCAACCCATATCCTATTCGAGTTGCTGTCCCCAACAAGGTTGCTCCCGGCTTAGGAACGTCGCTAGCTCGAAACCTTTTCCTACGGCTTTGAATGTTCCGAAGTCCTTGCACCACTGTCCGTCCGGATACTCGCGTGTTGCCAGCGCCCATTCATGAAATTGCATGAGATCGTCCACACTGACCTGTCGAGTGCGTATGCGATCCAATAATTTTTCGACTTTGCTTTTGGAAGCCTTGAGGTTGAGCTTGCCAACGGGCATCTACGCCCCGCAGATGGAATCGCTGATAGCTTTTTTCAACTCTTGCGCGCGGGTTTCGCTCTTAGTGTCGCGAAGCTCTTCCAAGGCACGGCGGAGATCGCGCCCTTGCAGCCGGGCGGAGCGCTCTTTGCGGGCAGGGATGCCCGATGCCTGCTTCCGACGATTTGGCCTCACTACTGCCATGTTCCCATTATATCAAGGGTGTAAAGAGCGTATCGCTCCCGTCGCGGGTTGCCTAGGCTTTTGATCTCCCTAGCATCACAAACACGGTCGGTGCCCCTTTTTCGCATTCTTGGCGAAGAGCCTGCCCGGAGCCGGTCGATGGGGTGGTGCTACGAACCCACTCACAACGGGGATGGAGAACGCATGAGAGTTGCGCCCGCAGCATCGCTTCCACCCTTGCAAGAAACGCAGGGATGGGGATCCCCGTGGGAACGGCGTATACAAAAGTCGTTGAAGGTGGGCCAGCCGCGGACGGATTTCTATGAGATCAGCTTGTCATAGGTTTTATGATCGCCAATCCAGAACCACAAATATCCGTCCTCACGTTGATCGCCAGAGCGCGATAGCTTAACGTGATTCGAGCGGACCATATTGCCTGCCCGCGGCGCTCTCCCACCTTCTTGAACTGCAAGGAAGGATGCCGCGGGTCTGCCTTCAGCAATGAAAAACGTTTGTCGGCGCGGGCGCGTATTTCGTGCGGGAGCGCAAAGTATTCTTGCCAGAAATCCGTGGCGGCGTTGTGCTGCATGGGGCGCTAGAGCGATGGAGCGCTAAAGCGGTCGAAGGCGACCGTTCTTTTCGTCGTCCAAAGCAAGGTGAATCGCTGTGTCGAGACTCCCCGCCGAAAGATCGGATTGAACCCGAGCGTCCATCGGCTGCGGAAAGTGTTGGTCAAGCCACACGTATAATTCCTGGACCTCTTGCGCGGTAAGAGATCCGATCGCGCGTCCAACCTCTTTGAGAGTCGTTGGGCTCATGGACTTCACCATTCTACCCGGGCTGGGCGGCCCGCCAAGGCCAGAGTTGCGTACCTGGCAAAACAGGCCTGATGATCAGTATTACGGCCTTGGTGCCCACTCACCGCGCCAATCCCAGCGCGCAAACCCAATTCAGAAATGCGCGGCTCGCTGCGCCCACCGGATCGAGCAGAACTCTGCGGCGCTCCAGCATGGCGGCGACCGGTTGTCCCTTATAGCTGGCGATTTCGCGGTAGCGTGAGATGAAGAACAGCACTCGCAGGGTAAGTTTCCAGTTGAGAGGGGCAAAATAATCGGGGGTCACGAACGGCACAGCATGGCCGTCTTTTACTTCGGCGATGAAGTCTTTGAACGTTGCGGCGCGCGACAGAGAGAGAATGGAACTGGCGACCAGAAGATGGCTGTCTCCGCCGCCGACCACAGGTTTGCGCCACTGCCGGGCAAGTTCCAGAACGCGATCGTTCTCATCGCGTGTCCGCATGCCGTTTACTTCCAAAGCGTGAATCGCCCAGCCGTAGCGGGAGAGCAAATCCGTGACGGGGATTGTCTCCGCTCCCTTCGCCCAGGCGATGAGCGGATGGTTCAGGACGACCAGGCAGCCGCTGGCGGCGAGAGTTTCAAACAATTCGTCGTAGCGTCCGGCCCGCGCCGCCGCTTGAATTTGAGTGTGCGTTTCTTCGACTGTACTCTCAGGCAGGTGACTCACTCCAAGGTGAAATAAGTGTCCCTGGTACCAGAGTGAGAGCTCCTCGCCGATTGCGATGCGGCCGTTGGTGGGGCCAGTAAGATCGGGCCGGCTGCGCAGCAGAGCGACGTTGCCGGCAAATTCGTCGTGATCGGTGATGGTAAAGTGAATGCCGTCGAAGCCCCACGTCGCCGCCGAAGCCGCCTCCATCTGATAGACGTCTTCCGGGCTGTAAGGCGGATTGAACGTTACGTCTGCGTAATTCAGGTTAGGAATTCCGCCCAAACCGAAAGAGCTTTGCAGAATGCCGCTCCAGGGGCGCATGAAACTTTTCTTGATGACCTGGTTTAGCGCCGCCAGTTTCTCCACGGAGTAGTGCGAGTGGTTGTGCAGGGAAACTGCGTAGCCGAACTCGCGGTCCGGGCAGGGACACTCGCGGTAAGTGTAGTTCTCAATCTTCCAGGCTGACTGGCGTTTCATTGTGTCCTGTAGCGAACGTTCGCAAGTCTAATTTCAGTGGCGATGCCCGGCAAGAAAAAGTTGTCGCTCAAGAATCGATCTGATACTCTTCGATGTCCATTCGCAATCAGCTGCACGGGGCTCCGCTCAATAGAAGTTCTCGGAAATAAAATACGGGTCTCGTGGATATGTACGGCGTTTTTCAAAATCGTTTGTTCCTGCAAGTAAACGATACTGGGCCCGGCTCAGCACGGAGCATCAAGGCGAATGCATAAGCCCATCAAGTATCTCGAAAAGGCGATGTCTATTGCCGCGAACGGGGCGTGGCGAATATTTTGTTTGAGCAACAACCTCTTTCCCGCAAATCCATCTTTCACACCGCGGTGGTCGGATAAGCCGCTGCTGAAGTCGCGGGAAAAGTCGAAGCCTCCTCTGGGCTGGCCGCGGCAAACTGATTCCTTGTGCCCGCGTTGCGTGCCGGAGATTCGCCAGCAGATTGTCGACGGCAAGCAGGATTATCGCGTCTTATTGAACGAACGGCCGGGTGAAATCAAGGCGCTGATCATCGAGCGCGACGGCAAAATCCTGATGGTGAAAGATTGCCCGGTGCATGGACATTTCGAAGATGTCATCTCCATCGATCCGGAATTCATGCGGCATCTGGAACAGACGTTTCCCGGCCGCGACATCCGCGCTCACAACGACGAAAAACTGCACAACCACGGGAGCAGCACCATCAAGCACGGGCGAGGCTCGGTGCTCACGGTCGATCTGACCAACCGCTGCAACATGATGTGCGACCCGTGTTTCATGGATGCCAACCAGGTTGGATTCGTACACGAACTTGCCTGGGAAGATATCAAGACGCTGCTCGACAACGCATTTTCCATCAAGCCGCGGCGTCAGATGTCGGTGCAGTTCTCTGGGGGCGAGCCGACTTTATCCCCGCATTTTCTGGATGCCATTCGCTACGCGCGTCAACTCGGCTACGACAGCGTGCAGGCGGCAACCAACGGCATCGAGTTCGCCAAGAGTCCTGAGTTCGCGCGGCAGGCCGCGGAAGCAGGCTTGCGCTACGCTTATCTTCAATTCGACGGCATTGGCAATCCCGCGAATTCGCATCGGAACGTGGGAAACCTGTTCGATCTGAAATTGCGGGCCATCGAGAATCTGCACTCGAACGGCGTGGAAATCGTTCTGGTGACCACCGTCGTGAATGGGATCAACAATGAGCAGGTGGGGCGCGTGGTGCAATTCGCGCTCGACAATCCGGACAAGATTGCTATGGTGTCGTTCCAGCCAGTGTCTTTCACGGGCCGCGACGAAGCCATCACGGATGAACGCCGCAAAGCGCAACGCTACACTCTGTCGCATCTGGCGCACGATGTGAAAAAACAGTTGAGCATTGGCGAACCGGTTCGCGACTGGTTTCCGCTTTCTTTTCTTAGCACCTTTTCCGACTGGGCCGATCTAGTACACGGGCCGGACGCAGCCTGGGGCCAGGTCGCCTGCGGTTGCCACCCTGGCTGCGGAATTGGAATGGCGATTATGGTGGACAAGGAAACGCGCGAGGCGGTTCCGGTGACCGCGTTTCTTAACGCCGAGCAGTTCGCCAAGGACATTGCGAGGGTCAACGATTGGGCTCGCAGCCGGTGGATATCGGTTGCGGGAATGGCGATGGCGTTGGTTCGGAATTACGATGCGTTTCGTGCGCCGAAATATTTCCGCGCTGTCGATATGCTGAAGAAGCTCGACAAGGGTTTGAGCGCGACGGGACGCGACTACGGTGACGTCTCGGGCAAGCGGACGATGGATGATATTTTTCGCCGGCGCCGCGACCGCTGGAACCTGCTGTTCATTGCGGGCATGTGGTTCCAGGATTTGTTCAACTACGATTTTCGCAGGACCGAGCAGTGCATCATTCCTTACGCCACGCAAGAGGGGGAGATTTCCTTTTGCGCTTACAACACCGGGATGGGGTGGCGGAACATTATTGAGAAGATGCACATGACCGCGACTCTGGCGAAGTGGTACGAGGAGCACGGACGGCACGAAATTTTCGCCGGAGGCAAGAGCGTGAAGCTGAGCAGTACGGAGCACAATCTGGTCTTGAAGGACGAGATTGTCAGCAGCGACGCCCAGCATGACCTTGAACGACTCGGCATCGCGAAGAACGCGCGCGAGGAGAAGCTGCGGGCTCGAGCCGAGCGACTGAAGCGCGATGAAGAAAACTTCCGCATGGCGAAGCTCTATCGCGAGTTCGTACTGAAAGAAAAGGCTCCTCCAGATCTCGTGCAGATCGGACTTGGAGCTAGTGTGCCGCCCGCTGAGACTGCCTTGGAAGCCAATCGCGCACGGGAAGCTTGATCCTGGTCACATCCATCTTCACTCGTCGATGGCGTCCTGAGCTTAGCCGTTCTTCAGGCGAAGCGAAGGATCTCCCACTACGACGCTGTAGGCCACGGGAGATCCCTCGGCCCGCTGGTAAAACGCGGGTCTCGGGATGACGCCTTGCGAGATTCAGAATTCAAACTGACCCACTAATCTCGAGTCCGTAGGCCCACCATCGCGCATGCTACTGTGTATGATCGAAGACGATGGCTTGGCGCGCTCCGACATGCCGTTACGAAACACAGTGCGTAGCTGGCTTTGCTCCCCCGCATTCCGCTTTTTACAGGCGTGATGTTTTCCCGCGCTTCGGATTGCTATGCGCTCTGGTTGCGCTTCTGATTTTTCCCGGAGTGCTGGCCGCGCAGTCTGACGATCTGCTGAGACGAGTTTGGGAGGGAGTGCAACAAGCGCAGAAAAAATATACGAGCAGTTGCGGGACCATCAGCGAAACCCGCACGTCCAGCCTGATGGTGAGACCTCTGGTGCTGCGGGGCAAGTTTTGCGCCGAAGGTACCACGCGATTCTCATTGGACTACTTCGAACCTTCCAGCATGCGTATTCGCTTCAACGAGAACTACCTCAACGTTACGAGTGGCGGCAAGACCGAAGTAATGGAAATCGGAAAAAGCGTTCGCCGGGCGGAGTCTTATTTCGGCCGCGATAACTCCCTCGGGAATCTGAAAAAAAACTTCACTATCATCGTGCAAGAGGACAGCCGGGACTACCAAATGAAGCTGGTTCCTCGGACGGACACTTTTCGCCGCAGGCTGAATTACATGGTCATTAAGCTGGACAAACGCGATTTCTTTCCGCGGGCGCTGGAAGTGGACGGCAAGAGCGGTGTCAACAGTGTATTCGTCATCGACGTAACGTCGATGAATCCGAAGATTCCGCCGGATATGTTTGAGGTATACAAACCATGAGGTATAGAAAACAAAGTGACCAAGCCCAGGGTGATGGAGCGAAGTGAAATCGAGGCGCTGATTCCTCATCGCCCTCCGTTCTTGTGGATCGATCGGGTGGAAGAATTAGAGCCGGGAGTTCGATGTGTCGCGGTGAAGTTTGTCGATCCAGCCAATCCGGTTATTGCCGGGCACTTTCCCGCTAAGCCTATTCTGCCGGGGATTTTTCTGATCGAAGCGATTGCCCAGACCGCGGGAGTGATGCTGGGATCGGCCGCGCCGCAGGGGACTGCCGGGAGCGGTGGAGGAATGGCCCTGCTCGCCGCCGTAAACTACTTCAAGTTTCTCAAGCCCGTAACTCCGGAGCAGGAACTGCGCATAGAAACCAAAAAGCTGACCGAGGTCGGGCAACTGGTGTGCATCGGCGGCACGGTTTCGGTGGACGGAGAGATCGTAGCGAAGGGCGAGTTGTCGGTAGTATCGGGCTGAAGCCACAGCTATGATGACCCGCTGCATGCGATTCGTGGGCGGCCTTGTGGTACGCCATCCGGGGTTGGTTACGGCCCTGAGCCTCGTCGTTACTTTGCTGTTATACGCGAACATCCACAATCTGCGAACCGGCACCGACCTCGCCGATTTGTTTGGGAATCGCGACCCGCAGTGGCGAGCGGCGAGCCAGATCGGCAGAGAACTGGGATATGGCAATCAGCTCTTCGTGGTGATCGATGCTCCGGCGATCAGTAGTCCAACGATCAGTGCTCCGACGATCAGTGCTCCGGCGGGAGGAACGGACATCACCGGCCAGATGGAAGAAATGGCCGACCGTCTCACCGCCGACATGCAAGCCAGCGGCCTGTTCGCGGCGGCGCGCTGCGGCGTGCAGGATGAGGAACTGCTCAAGATGGTGCAGTTCTTCACCTGGAATTTTCCCTCCTTCGCGCGGCCCGATCAAAGCGACGATCTGAAGCGGCGGCTGGACCCACAAGAGATTCGTCAAACCGTTCGCCACGCGGCAACCGAACTGGTCACTCCGTTCTCGTCCTTGGGAACTAATTACTTCGTCGCCGATCCTTTGGGCCTGATGCAAATAGAAGCGGGCACCAGCCACGGGTTTTCGCAGTTCGCCAATTTCGACCTCAACTGGGGATCCGGAAATCGGTTCTTCAGCAAAGACCACAAGGCCCTGCTCATCATTGCCCAACCTCGCCAGTCGGCCATGGATTACCAGTTCGCCGAGCAGGTCATGCGGTGGGCGCGGGGACACATCCAGGCGATAACGGCAGAACCGGATGTGCGCGACTCCGGAGTGCGGGCCATTGCCGCGGGGGCTTATGTTTACGCGGAAGAAGAGCACCAGCTCGTCGAGACGAACGTTCGCCGAATTTCGCTGATTTCCATTGTGGGCAATCTCCTTTTGTGTCTGGTGATTTATCCGAGGATTCCACTCCTGCTTTTATCGCTTCTGCCCGCCAGCCTGGGCATTCTTTGGACGACAGGTATCGCCAGTTTTTATCCGGGAGAAGTAAACCTGATCAGCCTGTCTTTTATTGCGATCCTGGCGGGACTGGGAGACGACCAGGTCGTACATTTCTTTAACCGCGTGCCGCAGGAATGGGCCAAGGCTCCGGCGCTGAATGACGGGACGCTGAACGATGCGGTGATACGGAGCTTCGAGACCACCGGCTTTAGCGTTGTCTTATGCATAGTGACGGCGGCCACCGCGACCGCCTCGCTGGCCACCTCGAGTTTCAAGGGATTGGCGGAGTTTGGATTCATCCTGACGGTGGGAATGTTCATGATGATGCTCCATACTCTGTTGACGGTCCCGGCGCTGCTTCAGTTATGGTGGCAAGTCCGTAAGCCGCGCGCGCCCGAGACCATTACCTTCCGGTTGCTTCCCTGGGTGGCGCAGAACTGCGTTGATTTTGTGGGCAGGCACGCGCGACTTGTGGTCGGCCTGGGCTGCGGAATGTTCCTGCTGTCATTAGTGTTTCTGCCGGCCATCAAACTTCAAAAGCACTTCGAGATCGCCGGGGCCGACGATCCCGCTGTGGCCGCGCAGAACCTGCTTTCCGCAAGGTTCGGCATTGAGGGCAGTCCGAATGTGCTCTTGATCACCGGGAGCGAACAGGAAGTACTGGGGCGAGCCGAAAAATTGACGGCCGGGCTGGATGCTTATCAGCAGCGCGGGGTCATCAAGTCGATCTTCTCGCCCACACTCCTGCTTCCGTCAGTTCGAACGCAAACAGAACGAGCCAGTTCGCTGAGCGGGGTCAACTTCGCAGTGTCGGCGCGCGCGCTTGAAGGTTCACTGCGCGAGAACGGCTTTCGACCCGAACCGGTCCAGCCCTTTATCGATCGGCTGCGGAAGCTGAGCGAAGACCCCGGAAGAGGAGGAGATCCGATTACCCTGGAAACGACCGCCAAGTTCCTGCCGCCCGGACTGCTCGACAACAGCATTCGCAAAATCGGAGACGGCAGCTACGTTGCGGCCATCACCTTTTACGGCACAGACCCCGATGCGGTTGAGGTGATTCCGGATTCTGTCATCGAGTCCTGGCGAAATCAATTTGGCCCGTTCGTGGAGTTCTCTTTCGACAAGATGAACCGCGACTTGCAGAGGCAAGTGCTTCATGACAGCAGCAGAGCGTTGGTGTGGACCGCGGCTGGGATTCTGTTGGTTGTCTATCTTTGTTTCCGCAATCTCCGCGTGTCACTCATCGTACTGATCCCGATCATATTCGGCGTGGTTACAACTTTCGGCCTGTTGCTGCTGGTGCGGCATCGCTTCAGTTTCATGTCGATTACGGCGGTCCCGCTCATCATCGGCATTGGCATCGATAATGGCATCCATTTGGTGCGCAGATATCTGGAGAACGACCGTAACGAAATTCTGGTGATCGCGAAGGCTTCGGGCGCGGCACTGATTCAATCAAATCTGACCACTATTGTTGGATTCGGGGCGTTGATGACTTCCAGTTTCGCACCGCTTGTGGAAATGGGGCTGGTGACTTCGTTGGGAGTGGCATTGGCACTGGCCGGGGGCCTGTTGTTGATTCCGGCCGTCATTCTGCTGGGGGAACGCCGGCGTAGCGGGAGAGGCGTGCTTGCAGCCGGTGCGAATGAGGGTTGATTTGCGGGTGTGGGTGTCCCGTTCGCCACTGTGCGGCTAAGGATTTATTGATGAAAATTAGTCAATGAAGCAGCACGTTCCGCGAAACCGACATCACACAAAACGTCGTCACAATACGCGGGCGCACGACCGATTCCTTTCCGTGATAGTCATCGAGTTCCCTATCCTAAGTTGCCGGATTTAATTTTGATGAAATTGTCGCTTCGCTCGGCAACGCCGTTCTTATCCAGATTGTTCTCTCGGCTGTGCTACCGATTGGCGAGTTGCGGGCGAATTTCGCTCATTCTGCTGTTTTCGGCCGTTCTGCTTTTACCGATAACGGCGGAAGCCGGGCTGCCGCGTGTTGCGATCTCGATTCCTGCGGACCAGAACCTCGACGAAGGATTGAAAGCCGCCGAGCAGTGTGAAGTCCCAGGCAAATTGATCGTGCTTCCACCGGTGTCTTTCACTCTTGCGGGTGGCGAAAGCGCCGCCGGATTTTTCGATGCGCAAACTATCCTGAGCGTGCCTGAAGGATCCGAAATCTGGCTGCATGTCGTGGTGGGAACTGGCTCACTTGCCGCTAAGGAATCCCAACGGGAAATTAGCGCGCGGGTCGACGCGTTCGTAAAATCGATGCCTCTCTCGGCGACAGCGGTGCGCGGGCTTCTGGTCGAGATCAAAGAACCGCTGAAAGACACCGACCCGTTGACGTTTGGATTGGTGCGTCTGGCGTTGGCGGCAAAGGGCAACAACGCCGGCTTGAGGTTGGCGTTTATTTTTCCGCAGGGGTTCGTCGGCAGTCACGGCGATATTGTGAAAAGGCTTGCCACCTATGCCGATCTGCTGGGAACTACCTATGCCGCGGGCTGGCGCGAAGATGCTGCGTGGATTGCCGAACAGGCGCTGAATAAACCGGTCGTTCTCAAATTAGATCCGCTTAAATTAGACCCGCTTAAACTAGATTCGCCTAAATCAGAGGCTGGAACGTCCGCGACATCCTCGCAGTTCCTGACCGCGATGCTGGCGACCAGCGGGACCGCGGTAGAAGTTGTCTGGGCGGAACCGCCGGACGCAAAATCCGCGGTGGCCTTGTGCGTGGCAAGCAGCCTCCTGAGCCGGACTATTCCAAGCAACATGTTCGCGACGGATTCCGCGACGCCTCCATTTGGTGTCGCAGTGGACGGCGTGGCGAACAATCAACACCGCTGGTTCAGTGGCGGGCCCGCGGATGCGGTGATTGTGGCGCGCGTGAATGCGAGCCCTGGGATATCAAGAACGGTGAGGTTGCAGAGCGTTAAGCCGGGACCATTCGAGATCAAGTGGTACGACCCTGCGACCGGCGCCGAACTCCCGGTGGGCGAAATAACAAAGACCGACAAGGGTTTCACGCAGACGTGCGTCTGCACCAGCGAATACGCTTTGATCTCCATTCACAAACAGGGGGAGGCCGATCAAACGCTGTATAACACGGTGGAGGTTAAAGGCGGAGTCGAACTGAGGGTTGAGGAAATCATCGCTCGATGGCAACGCAATCGCGAAGCGCAGAAACAGAAGCTGGAAAACTATCAGGCTTCCAGTTTCATGAGTCTGCACTTTGAATCCACCAATCTGGGGCCGGGGTTCGACGTTTCGATGCAGCTCAAGCAGTTCTTCAGCCGGGACGGCCAGATGGAACTGGCGCAAAAAAACTTTTACCTTAACGGAGTAAAGTTCGGTAACAATCACGAGTTTCCGCTGCCGCAAATCGAGCCGGAAAAGGTGCTGACCCAGCCCCTCGAATTGAACCTCAACGAACGCTATGACTACAAATTGCTCGGGAACGAACCACTAAACGGAGCCTTGTGTTACGTCGTGGGCGTCGAGCCCAAGGTGCACGACGAAGCGCTTTACAGCGGCAAGATCTGGATCGACGGCACCACGTTTCGCGAGGTGAAACAGTACCTGAGCCAGCGCGGTGTCAACAGCAACGTGCTGGTGAATGTGGAGACGCAGAATTTCGAGCTAGTTCGCGACGACAAGGGAAATCAATTCAACCTGCTGCGATCGATTTCCGCGCAGCAATTGCTGAACGCTGCCGGGCGCGATTTTGTGTTGCAGAGGACGGTACAGTTTTCCGACTACATCATCAACACGCCGCAGTTCATTGACACGCTCGCGGCCGAGCATAGTTCCGACGATCCGATGTACCGCGACACCGACCAGGGACTGCGGCCGCTGCGGAAGAAAGATGGTGAGCGCATTCTGGTGAATCAAAGTGTGAAGAGCGTCAATGCCCTGGTTGCCGGTGTGATGTATGGGGGCACGTTTAATTTTCCGATTCCGTTCCTCGGCAAAAGCATAGTGAATTTCGATTTTCGTCACACGGGCGCGCAGCTTTCGACTTTCTTTGCCGGGCCGATC
Source organism: Candidatus Sulfotelmatobacter sp. (assembly GCA_049584475.1). GTDB lineage: Bacteria > Acidobacteriota > Terriglobia > Terriglobales > Acidobacteriaceae > Sulfotelmatobacter. The sequence continues at coordinate 80,434 of JBAUXX010000071.1, forward strand.
CTGGTTACCGATCTCTCGAAGCAGTTCCGGCCCAAGTTCCGCATGGCGCTGGATTTGTCTCTGAACGGCCTGCCCGGCCAGAACCGCATCTACGGCAATAACACGGAGTTGTTGCAGGGAGAGGTATGGACATGGGAGCAAAACGCCGGCGTGCGCGCCTCGTGGCAAGCCACAACGCATCTCAGTGTGACGGCTTCCACTTACTTCGCGTATGACAATTTTCTTCGGACCAGCCAGGCGGACGAACAATACGAACTGCCGCGCAACGGATTGAACATTCTTCCAGGCGTCGAAATAAAGTACAACCGGAACGGTTATGTGTTCGACGCGCAGGCGACACGGGGCGAGCGCATCGACTGGAGGCCGTTCGGATGCGCTTCACTGGGTCAACCGCCGGCTGGGTGCGAGTCTTTATCGCCAAACCAATCATCCAACCCGCCGCCACAAGGCGCTCTGCTGCTCCAGCGTCCGCAAAATGCGTTCACGCTCTACAACGCCGACTTGAATAAGGATTACTACATCGGTAAGTTCACCAAGGGCGGATGGGATCTTTCTTACTGGGGCGGAGATCAACTGGATCGCTTCTCGCGCTACTTCCCGTCGTTTCTGACGTTGCCGCGTCTTCACGGCATTCCCCCCGGCACGGATTCTTTTGACGCCATTGCCATGGCGAACGTGCACTACGGCTTCAATGTGATGGACTTCATGAAGGTTGATGGGATGTACGCCTATGCGCGGGCGCGCAATCTGGATGAGTCGTTTCGATTCCGTAAGTTCGACGGATTGGAAGTGAACTTCAACATGCCCGGTCCCAAGAGTACGCTGGTGCAGGGCACAGTTTCCTATGCGCTGGACGGGAATCTTCCGCGCTATAACTCCCGTTGGGCCGTTTATATTTTGGTCTTCAAGCCGCTGCACTAAATTTCAGGATATGGCTAGAAAATGCCGGGTGATCGCACAATCGATCCGAGAGTCGCGTTAGTTACAGGCGCCTCGGGAATTATCGGCGCCGCCATTGCGCAAGCCTTGGGAAGCGCGGGTTTCCGCGTAGCCGTGCACTATCGTCACGGGAAAGAGTCGGCCGATAAAGTGGTCGATCGCATCGTCGCCGCTGGCGGTGAGGCGTCGACCGTGGAAGCCGATCTCTCCCGGCAAGAGAGTGTTGCGCCCATGTTCGAGCGCATCGAACAACAATTTGGTCCGGTCGATTACCTGATCAACAACGCGGGCATCAACCGAGATGCGCTGTTGGCCTTTATGTCGGAGGAGCAGTGGGACGAAGTAATCGCCACCAATCTCCGCGGCACATATTTATGCTCGCGGTTAGCCCTGCCGGGCATGATGCGCCGGGGAAGCGGAGCAATTTGCAATATCGTGTCGCCCGCTGGAATTCGGGGGCAGCCTGGCCAGTGCAATTACTCGGCATCCAAAGGCGGCATTATCGCTTTCACCAAGGCGCTCGCGCGCGAGGTGGGGCAATTTCGCATCCGGGTAAACGCCGTTTGCCCCGGCGTGATTCCGAGCCCTATGTCGGCGAAATACATTGAAAAAGAGGAGAAACGAGTGCTTTCCGAAATCCCGCTGGGGCGCTTAGGCAAGCCCGAAGAAGTGGCTCCGCTAGTAGTGTTCCTGGGGTCCGAGGCGGCGAGTTACATTACCGGGCAGGTGATAGCTGTGGATGGCGGACTGATGTAGTTTGAGGATTGAGGACAGCTTTCAGAAAATCCTTTGGGATACTGCTTCCAGCGGCCTGCTTCAGCCGGAAGATAGAGAACCATGCGACTGTCACAGTCCTAAACTATTTCTCCTACAAGTTCATCGAAATTCATCGTAGACTTCGCATGTCTTTAGCTGTAGCGCTGGCGTGACGGATCGGTTCTGGAGCGTAAAAGATTGACTAGGCGTCTGGAAATCCTACGAGCAGGGGAAGGTGGAAAGAGCGGCGTGAATGAGACACCTCGTTAATTTCATATTGCGCTTCGTTGCGGCCGCTCTCGCCACATGCGTGTCTATGATCTTAGTGGTGCTCGTTTTCTGGGCTATCGGTGGCTTTCTATTTCATATGAAAATCATCAACGATGCCACCCTTTTCGCCTTTCCGTTGTACGGATTACTTCCCGGATTTATCGTCGGCGGAGTCTGGTACGCGATCATCATGGTTGGCAAGCAAAATTCAAAGTAGTCCCACTGCCTGCACTTCTTGTGTCGCCTTCGACGGGTGCCCTTTGTGGTATGCTCTTTTTTCTCTGACTGCAACTAAACATCATGAGCAGCGTTAAGGAGCAACTCAAGCCCATCATATTGAAGAGCTTGCGGATCACCGACTTGACACCGGACGATCTGCGCGACGATCAACCGCTGATCGGCGGAGAGCTGGAAATCGATTCCATCGACATACTTCAACTGGTTCTGGAAATTGAGAGACATTTCGGAATCAAGCTGGTGCAGGCCAACTTCAACCAAAAATACCTCGAAAGTATTAACGCTTTGGCGGCAGCCATCGAATCCAAAGTGGCGGAAGCAAGTGCCTGACGTCTAGAATCCCGCATGCGATTCCCCTTATCCAGGATAAACAGGATAAAGTTGTCCAAATCCAATAGCTCTCCACTCAGTTCGGGCATCAGCTGCGGCTTTGCGCGGAGCGCCCGCCGATCGATCAAGCATAGCGGCGCGGAGATGGTTCGCCTGCGTCCGATGCTGACGAAGAAAGCGACTCACAACCTGGGCGATCACACGATGGCAGGCGGAGGGTGACGCGCTGGTACCAGCACCGTTTTCATAACACAACGGCGCTGGGAATGATATTCGCCGTCATGCCCAGGCTGCCGCGTTTTCTCCATCCTCCTGTTGCGGCGATAACGGCGCTGGTCTTCTTCCTCATGCTGAAGCGGGAACGCCGGGCGGTAACCGGAAATCTGCGCCAGGTCTCGGGCAAGCGCGGTCTCGCACTGCAATGGAAAGTCTATTGGGTCTTCTATTCATTCTGCGACCTTATGACTTCCTATTGTTTTGTCCCACCGGCCACACATACGCAACTGCTCGGCATGCTGGTGGACCGGGAAGACGGCGGCGCCAGGCTCAACCAATATCTGGCTGCTGGCAACGGGCTGATAGTGTGGACGGCGCATCTGGGGAATTGGGAATTCGCGTCGCGCCTGCTGTCAATGTACGGCCGCGTGAATGTGGCGCGGGTGGTCGAGGACAAGCCAGCGGAAATCGTGCTGCGGAATTTGATGGCGAGCGAACGGCTCAAAACTGTAGATCTCAAAGGGGGCGTGCGGGCGACGATAGAACTCTTGCAGGCCTTGCGTGGAAACGAAATCGTGGCGATGCAGGGAGACCGCGTTTATCAGCGTCACACTCTCGAGCTACCGTTTTTTTCCCAACCCACCAGCTTTCCGCTTGGCCCGTTCCTGCTTTCGCAGGTCTCGGGTGCGCCGATACTGCCGGTGTTTGTGATCCGCCGAGGTTGGCTGCGCTACCAGGTCTTGATGGGAGATTTGATCCCGGCAGTTCCGTCAGGGGCCACTCGCGTTGACGGCGATGCCGGCGTGTATGACGCTATGGGCCAGGCCGTCAGGTTTCTGGAAACAACGTTGACGACGCATTACGATCAGTGGATGAATTACTTCGATTTTTGGCCAGCTGCCTCTCGGGACTGATCCCGGAAACTGTGTCACGATGCACATTCTGATGAAGTCCATGAACCTTCCCCCGGCGAACATTTAGAAAGACCTCAAAAATCTTGCGCAAAAAAGAAGCGGACTCTGTCGATATCCTGACCCCTCATTCGACATACAGGTAGAGCCGAGCTACAACCGGCGGGCCGGCCGGAAGCTCAGTTCCGATTTCATATCTTCAGAAACGGCGAAGGAGATAATCATGCTTAATACGACTGTTGAGGTGTTCGGAAACACTACTGTTTTACGGTGTAAAGGACGCATTGTAATGGGAGATGCCTACACGATCCCGCGCAACGCGGTAATTAGCCAGACTCACACCGAGATGCTGGTGCTTGACTTGGCACAGGTTGACCGCATCGATGCGGGCGGCTTGGGTATGTTGGTGGAGCTACGGGCGTGGGCTTATTCTCATGCAATCGGGCTTCGGCTGATGAATGTCATGAACCAGGTCGAGCAGGTACTTGAGTTAACCGGGTTGGATGGTATCTTCGAATTTTGCTCTGTCGAGGACATGCTCCAAGTGCTGCACCCTGCAGCCACAATAGCGTCACACTCGAACATTAGCGATCTCGCCGCTTGCAAGCTACTCTAACGCCATCCCCATTTTCAGCGGGGGGGCGTGCCAATGACGAAAACCAGTCGATCGCCCTGGGCTGACTGAAAATCGCTAATCAGCCGCGCCCAACCACTCTTAGGTTGGGCACCCGCGCCAGCGAGGCGACGTCCCTTGCGTCTACTGCGACTGGTGCGCCGTTGGCGGAGAAGCGATATATCCGCGATGAAACAGGTCCGGTGACCGTTAAGCCGGTTTTGCCGAAGTAGCTGATATAGGCGCTGTCACCGGCGCGGACCTGTGGCTGAGATGCGGCTCTCGGTATGGGCTTAGGCCTTTGATTGGAGATCGTTCCCTGAATCTGACTTCTTGATTTCCCGCAACATGGCATCGTCCTGGCCTCCGTGTTCGAAATAATTTGGCACCGGTGGCTGTTCGGGCGTTGCTCGTTCAACAAGGATCGCGCCCGCGGAAAATGCCAGCCACAAACAAAGCCGTTCCCTGTATCCTTCTCCGATCACCAGGGAGAAAGGAACCGCGACCCACAGACTCAAACAGTAAAAACAATCGAGCAGTTGGCCCCAGAACCCGCTGCCCGCTTTCCGCCGGACCCAGACCGTCACATTCCAGGGCCCATCCTCCGCGGAGAGTAAATGCGTAATGCGCCAGACGCCGAGTATCCCGAGAACGAGCCAATAAATTTTCATAGTCTTCCGAGCGCGGCTGAATCGAACCTCTCTTCGCGGCCAAGGTGAAAACGCACTTTTCTTCGATCAGTGTGCACGATCAAAACCAACCTTCTATATGGAAGCCATCTTTCAACATGACGTTACACAAAAGTAGAGTTACTTAGCCAGCTGACATCCGCTCTTGCTGTAACAACTCATCGCTTCCTGTTACAACTCATGCTTTCGATCCTGCCTGTTGTCTTTCATTCCGATAGCGACAAAGTCGATTCGAGTGTCACATCTCACTGTCACAAACGTTACACCTGCGCCGCTTGGCATTTCGAACCTGGCATCCTCCGAACCGCTTATTTATTGCGCCATTCGCTTGCGAACTACTTTGGCACGGAGCGTGCTTTAACCGATCACAGCAGGTTGGGAACCAACGCACATGAGTGACTACAAGGTCTTGGCTGAAGTCGGGCAATCCTTAATCAATGTGCTATGGGAACAAATCCAGGCCGATCCCGACCTTTTCGCACTTATTAACAACTCAAGTTTGATTTCACTCGAGTCGCCGGCGGAGCACCAGGAGAACAGCAGCGATCCGTCGCTTCTTTCGGTCTATCTCTACCGCATCGTCGAAGACTGTTACATGAAGAACCGAGTCCAGGTGGAAGGGCCAGGAGGCAGTGTACGGAAACCTCCCATGTCGCTGGACCTTTATTACCTGATCACTCCGCTCCTGAAAGCTCCGCGCGATCAGCAGATCGTTCTGGGAAAGGTTTTGCAGATTCTCTACGACCGTCCCACGCTGGAAGGGCCTGACCTGGCTGGAACCCTGGCAACTTCCGGCGAAGTAGTGCGGGTCATCTTCAACACCGTGCCGCTGCAGGAAGTGTCGTGGGTATGGCAGGCGCTGGAGACTCCTTACCGGCTCTCGGTGACGTACACAGTCCGCGTGACATTGTTGGATTCAACCGAACAGCAGTTCCGGCAACGGGTGCTCTTGAGCAAGAACACATATGCGGGGAAAGCGGATGCAGTCGGCGTTCAAGGATAAGTAATGTCGTTTCCAACACTCCAAGGCGAATCGATCGAAGTCACATTGCAATTTGCTTTGTTGCTGCGCGATGGCTTTGCGAACTCCGACCAGTTACAGGGGCGTGTAACGGTTGCATCGGGGACCATCGACGGCGAGCAGAAAGATTCCAGCGGTACGTTCCTGTTTTATGACTTGAAGACGGGGGCCCAGTCACTTGCAGTCAGCAGCGATCCGGATACGCCGTACTATCTGCCTAAAACGATAACAGTCACGCTGCCGATGCCATCGGCGCTGTGGCCAGCTTTCCCGGATGTAACACTAGCCAACCCCACCCTGCCTCTGGGTGATCCGGGGCAGACGGCCGCATACAAAGCCCAGCGCCAATCGGCAACGCTTCTGCCTGCGAACGCGTATCCATTTCCCGCGGGGACAACTTTAATTCGAGGAACCGTGCTTCATGGCGGCGTGCCGCTGGCGGCCGCGACCGTGCAGCAAACCGGCGGCACGGACCCGGCATACATCACAGGTGCGGACGGACAATTCGTTCTTTTCCTGTCCAGTCCGCCGGGGCTTCCGCAGGAAGTGACGGTGAATGCGACAGCCGCCGGTCTGGCGCCCGGAAGCGCCACCGTCACTGTCATCCGAGGATTGACCGTTTCAGCAACTATCAATATGTGAGCACAGATTGCAACCTGACTGAAGGAGAACACCATGCCGGAATATCTCTATCCAGGCGTATACGTCGAAGAAATTGACACCGGGAATAAGCCGATCGAAGGAGTTTCGACCAGCACGTGCGGCTTTCTGGGTATTGCCGAGCGCGGCCCGACGAGTGCGACGCTCATCACCAGCTTTGACGACTACACGCGCACGTTCGGAAGTTACGTCAAAGATGCCAATGGCACGGATCACTACCTGGCTTATTCCGTAGAGGGGTTTTTCCAGAACGGTGGACAGAGATGTTTCGTACAGCGCGTGGCGCACTACGACCCTGTGACAGCCGCCAACTCGGCCGCCCGGGCCGAAGTGGCTCTTCCTAACCTGACGTTGTGGGCAATCGGCCCGGGGATCTTCGGAAATAACGTCGCATACCAGATCAGTCCTGCCGGATTGGCCGATCCCACTCTGTTCAAGCTGACCGTGTCGTACTGGGAGGGAACTCCCTCGCCTGACCTGATGTCCAGCCCCGACTTGATAGAGGTCTATGACAATCTGTCGGCGACGACGACGGCCAGCACGTTCTTCGAGAGCGAGATCAACGGCGCTTCTAATCTCGTCGTGATCAAGCAAAGTGCCGCGGGTGGTCGGCCCGCTAATAATTCCCAGGCAAACCTACAGGTAGGCGGGAACGGCAATCTAAGTCCGACTCAGGCCCTGACGGCCACCAAGACTCTGATTTTGGCCGCAGGTGCGGCGACGAAGACGTTCACTGTCGGCGCTGCCATTTCGATCAATACCGTTGCTGACCTAATGACCGCTGTGAATGCCGACACAACGGTTGGCGCCACAGCTTATCTCGATTCGAGCCGACGTTTCAACGTTCTGGATCCTCAGGGACGCGGAAACATTACCGTGACCGGAACCCTAGCAGCGGCGGGTGCAGACCTGGGCGTTTTCACGGCGACCACACAGACAGGGCCCCCGCTCCGGCTTACCGGCGGAAGTGACGGGTCCGGGCCGAATCCAAACTTGCAAGTGGGCGCCTCGGCAGGGATAGCGCCGGGCCTTGCGTTAGCCGACGCTGAAACCATCACCTTGAGCGCTGGTGGAGCCACGAAGCCGTTCGTCGTAAACGCCGCCGCCGGCCCAATAAAACTCGTGAGCGATTTGATCACCGCTATCAACGCCGATCCCTTTGGCGCCACCGCATCCCTGGACGCGGCCGGACATTTCAATATTCTCGATAAGCAGAGCCGAGGAAATCTGACGGTGATAGATGCTCTCGCGGGGGCCGGCGGAGTAGGCGCCCTGGGCGCCTTCGCTACCGCTCCCACGGGGGGAACCGTACAGCTTTCCCTGGCCGACTTCACAGGCTTCGATCCGGACCCGTTCACGATTCCGGCCCTGGCTGCCACCTCGGCCGCTACGAAGAGCGGGTTGCTCGGTTTGCAGGATGTCGACGAAATTTCTCTGCTCTGCTGTCCGGATGAGTTCTACTACGGAACGGCTAACTTCCAGATCGCAGGCTTGCTGCAGCAACAGTGCGAAACGCTCAAGGACCGTTTCGCGATCCTTGAAGCTCCCTCCAATGCACGGCCGGACCAGACGAACACTCCATCCGTGAACTCTGAGTATGCTGCCTACTATTTTCCATGGCTGGTCGTTACCAATCCGATCAGCGGCGTTAATTTGCTGGTTCCTCCGTGCGGGCACATTGCCGGCATCTACGCACGCAGCGATAACGACATCGGAGTGCAAAAGGACCCGGCCAATGAAGTCATCAGCGGGATCGTTCAGCTGCAGTTGCCCATCAACAATCAGCAGCAGGCGATTCTCAATCCTGTCGGCGTAAATTGTCTGCGCTACTTTACGGGCGCGGGAAACCTGGTGTGGGGCGGGCGCACTACCAGCAACGATCCAGACTGGCAGTACATCAATGTGCGGCGGATTTTTATTTTCACGGAAACGTCCATCCAGCGCGGTACGCAATGGGTGGTGTTCGACATCAATGCGGATCCGACCTGGAGGCGCGTGGTGCGGAGCGTCAGTGACTTTCTTACAAGTCTATGGCGCGACGGAGTCTTGCAGGGCGCGACGAAACAGGAAGCGTTCTTCGTGAGATGCGACAACACAACCATGACCCAGGCCGACATTGACAACGGACGCCTGATTTGTGTGATCGGAATCGCTCCAGTCAAGCCGGCGGAGTTTGTCATCTTCCGTATCGGCCAATGGTACGGCGGTTCGGATGTAACCGAACAATAGGAGAACAATCATGCCATCAGGAACACGCATCGATCCCTACGGTCAGTTTAACTTTCTGGTTGAGATCGACGGAGTGACGACCGCCGGTTTCAGCGAGGTAAGCGGACTGACCTCCGACACGAATGTCATCGAATACCGCGAGGGCGACGAGGCCCTTCCAGCCACGGTTCGCAAACTTCCGGGGCTGATCAAGTTCACCAACATCGTCTTCAAGCGGGGCTATACGGCGGATACAACCTTGTGGACATGGCGGCAGACGGTGCTCAATGGTACGCCTCAGCGGACCACTGGCACGGTCACGCTGCTGGACGAGGCCCGGAAACCGGTCTTGAGCTGGCAGTTCACACAAGCCTGGCCGCAGAAACTGGAAGGGCCGGGCATGAACGGCAAGACCAGCGAAGTGGCGGTTGAAACCCTCGAGATTGTTTACGAGGGGCTGGAACTCATTGCGGTGTCATAACGGAGGCTTGCCATTTCAACTTATCTCACTCCCGGTGTTTATCGAACCCCGCAGGTTGCGCCACAGCCCCCGCTGCAACTGGTGCGCACCGACATTGCCGGGTTCGTGGGGCTGGCCGAGCGCGGGCCTCTGCCGGAGGATTTTCCCGCGGCGACATTCGACGGTTCGCAGGCCGTAGTGAAGATCAGCAACTGGAAAGAGTTTCTTACCAATTTCGGCAGCTTTCAGGAGTACGGGTATCTGGCATACGCGGTGAGAGCTTTTTTTGAAAACGGCGGCAAGGACTGCTATGTAGCCCGCGTAGCAGCCACCGTTTCGCCGGACGCAACTCAGAACGCCGCGCGTGCTTTCTTCACCCTGCCTTCTGGTCCGCCGGTTTCGATCGGCACGATCGGCCAGGTGATCTCGCCGTTTCAATTGGCATTGAAATTATCCGGGACTTCGGCTGTGTCCGTTGGAGACCTGCTCGTCATTAGCGGCCCCGGCATGACTCAACTTAACCTGGTGACGGGCATTCCCGCCCCAGGACAAGTGGGGCTGGCCAGCCAGTTGGATTCGCAACTTTCGGTTGGAGCAACTTTGTCCCGGTTTCCGGGCGCATGCAAGATTTGCGCTGCCAGCAGAGGGAACTGGGGCAACAACCTCCTCATCCAGATAACTCCGCTCGACACAAATACGTTTGCTCTGCAGGCCACGATTGATCTGGGACCGAATACACTCCCCGCGGAGGACGAGTTTTATCGCACGCTCACGCTCGATCCAACCAGCTACAACTACGCACCGGCGGTGTTGCAGCAGCAATCGAACCTGATTCGGATCGAGCCGCTGGGCAACGGACCGGTCAATCTCAACGTGACTCAAAACATCGCAGGCCTTGCCCCCGACACGCTCGCCGGCGGAGTGTTTTATCTGCAGGGGGGACGCGACGGTCTTTCTTCCATAACTCTGGAGGACTTCAGCGGCGGCGCGTACGATTTGCGCGGACTGCGCCTGCTCGAACAAATTGATGAGATCGGCATTCTCGCGATTCCGGACGCGGTGTTCCAGGTTGAGCCGGGACTGTCGGTGTCACCGCCGCCAGTCGACAACTGTGCTCAACCCACCACCGCGGCTCCGAATCCAGTTGCCAACGACCCAACTGCGGAGTTTACGCCGCTCACTCCACAGGAAAGCGTGCAGCTTCAATCCTTGATGATCGCTCAGTGTGAGCGACTTCAGTATCGCGTGGCCCTGATCGATCCGCCTGACAAACTGCAGATCGGACAAGCCCAGGACTGGCCGGGCAATAACGGGCTGGTCTCTACACCGTCATCCCGGTTTGCGGCCATTTACTACCCGTGGCTGATGGCGCCTAATTCGCAACAGCCGGGCGGGCTGACACGTAGCGTGCCGCCTTCAGGTTACGTTGCCGGCGCTTATGCGCAGACCGATCTGACGTATGGCGTGCAGCGGCCGCCGGCGAACGTCGAGTTGCAGTATGTGGTTGACGTTGAGCAGGCCATCTCCGATCTGCAGCAGGAAAACCTCAACTTGAACAACATCAATGCCATCCGCTATTTCCCCGGACGCGGCATCCGGGTCTGGGGCGCGCGATCATTGGCCGCGCCGGGAGATGAAGACTGGCGCTTCATTCACGTGCGCCGCCTCATGTCGGCGATTGAAGAGACGTTGCAGCTTTCCAGCCGCTGGGCGGTGTTCCAAAACAATGACACTGCTCTGCGCAGTTCGCTCACCCACTCGCTGACCGTGCTGCTGACTGGAATCTGGGCCAAAGGCGGGCTTCAGGGGAAAAAGCCGGCGGACGCTTTTTATGTCAAGTGCGATGCGACCAACAATCCGCAGGCGGTGATCGATCTGGGACAACTGATCTGCGAAGTTGGCATTGCCATCGCCGCTCCCATGGAGTTCCTGGTATTCGAGATTCGCCAGGACGCTTCCGGGGCGCAGATTCTGGAGAACAACTGAACATGGCCGGCACTCCAATGCGCATCGATCCGCTGGGCGTATTCAATTTCTACGTCACGTTGATCGACAGCTCCAGCGTTGCAGGAACCGTGACCACAGCGGTGATCAGCTACACGGTCGCCGGCTTTTCGGAATGCAGCGGTCTGGATGCAACCGTAGAAATCATGGACTACCGAGAGGGAGGGGTAAACGATTATGTCCACCGGTTCGCGACCCGCGCCACCTACTCCAACCTGACCCTGAAGCATGGAGTCATTTCCCTCGACGACGATCTCTGGGACTGGCATTACGACTGGGTGCAAGGCGTCGGCACCCGCAAAGATGGGCTCATCACCCTTCTCGACGGCTCCGGAACCCCGGCCAAGGTCTGGAGGTTCAAGAGCGGAATTCCAACAAAATGGATTGGCCCTTCACCTAATGCCAGCCAGAGCACTGTGGCCATTGAGTCCTTGGAAATTGCCCATGAGGGGCTCGATCTCGAGTTGGGTGCGTAAAGTTCGGAGGACAAAATATTCCTATGGCCGACATTCATATTCACGAAGTGCACACCGAACTGGAAATTACCGACAGCGTGGGAGCGCTGGGCCCGGCGGAAGTGAAGAAGCTGGTGGCCCTGGTGCTGGAGCAACTGAAAGCTCAGGAACACCACGAAAAATTACGCGATCGAGATAACCGGCTGCAAAACAGCGCTTATGTTTCGGATCTGATTGCCTGAGGCCCTTATGCCACTTGAGAAACTGACGATCTTCCCGGAGAACGGCGGCCCGATCCCGACCCTGTTTAATCCGGAGCGCTACACCGTCACCAAGAGTGTGCAGTTGGCCGAGCTGGCGATTCCTGGGCTGGACGCGCCGGTCGTGCAGTATGTGCGCGGGCAGAACGAAAAAATCACCATGGAGTTGTTCTTCGATACCACCGATTTTGGCATGGTGGATCCGGTGACCGATGTTCGCACTTTGACTGGGCCGGTCTATCAACTGCTGAAGATTGATGGCAACCTGCACGCGCCGCCGCGGGTGCAGTTGGCGTGGGGAACGGGCGGACAGCTTACCAGTTATGGGGCGAGCATTTCTCCCTGGCTGATTCTTGAAAGCGTCAGTGAAGAATTTAGCTTGTTCAGCCCGGGCGGAGTCCCGGTGCGGGCCAAGCTGAACGTCAGCTTCCGCGAGGCGTGGACGATTTCGCAGCAGTTGCAGGTAACGCCGCGGCACTCCAGCGATCGCACCACCCTGCACCGCGTGGTGCGGGGAGAAACTCTCGCCCAGATCGCGTACGAACAGTTCAGCGACCCCACGCAGTGGCGGCTGATTGCCGATGCGAACAGCCTGGAAAATCCACGGCTCCTCACGCCGGGACAAATATTGGTAATTCCTCCGAGCCCGTCATCGACGATAACCGCGACAGGAGGGCAGTAGCGTGTCATCGGTTCCCATCATCGAGCAGGACATCTACGTCGGCCAGGATTTTTATGTGCCGTCGTTCCGCGTGCGGGTGCGAGGACAGGCGTTGCTGAAGGCTGAGTACGACGTTCTCAGCGTGAGTTATACCGATAGCGATACGGAGATGGATTCCTTCGACCTGACCATCAATAACTGGGATCCGGATGGCAATGGCCCCGGGCAGGGATGGTTCAAGTACAGCGACACCAATGTGTTCGATCCCTGGCAGGATATTCAGCTCGACATGGGCTACTACAACAGCGGCAACGACGAACTGGAGACCATGCTGGTGGGCGAGATCGTGCGCATGACGCCGAATTTTCCGGAGTCCGGACCCTCGACCATGACGGTGCACTGCGTGAATCTGCTGCAACGCTTCCGCACCCGGCAAATCAGCAAGGACTACGTCCAAAAACAGGACTCGTGGATCGCCCGCGATTTGGTGCAGACCATCGCCAAGGATGTTCGCCAAACCCTTCCCTCGCTTGACCTGGAAGTGGATGACGCCGAAATCTCGCAGAACCTGGGCACGGAAAAGCCCATCCAGCACTTGAATGTGCAGCAGCAATATGCGGTGAATTTTCTGTACTCGCGCAGCCGCGAGATCGGATACGACATCTGGCTCGACGAGGAAACTCAGGGCGCGCGCCGGGTCGTTACTTTTCACTACGCGCCCAGCAAGTACACCTTGAAACCTACCTACGTTCTGGAATGGGGGAAATCGCTGCTGAGTTTTCAGCCTTCGTTTGGCACTGCGAACCAGCCGGAAAAAGTCATTGTGCGTTATTGGAATCCGAAGACCAAGCAGAAGTTCGAAGGGACGGCAACGCGCGCGGATCTGGCGCAGGACGGAATCATTGACCCTACGGTTGATTTCAAGGTGCAGCAGGGGCCGCTCTCGAAAAAGACAGAGTTGGTCACGACCCTGGTGGTGCAGAGCGATGACGAGGCGAAGAACGCGGCAAAACAAAGGCTGAAAATCCTGGCGCAAGGTTTGATCGAGTGCAAGGGCAAAACGGTTGGGCTGCCCGATCTCCGTTCCGGCAACAAGATCAAAGTTTGCGGACTGGGCCGCTATAACGGGCTTTACCACATAACCAGCACTACGCACACGATGGGAGATGGCGGTTACACGACCGACTTTTCGGCGCGCATGGAAAAGGATCCAACGTAGCCACGATTGAACTACAACACGAGCAGAGGAAGCGATGAGCCAGATTCCGGGATTGGTGATCGGGTTGGTAACCCAAGTCGACGTGGGAAGGATCAAAGTGAATTTCCCATGGCTGGAGGAGAACCAGGAGAGCGACTGGATTCGCATCGCGACCGTGATGAGCGGAAATAACCGTGGTTCCTGCTTTATGCCGGAAGTGCAGGATGAAGTGCTGGTTGGGTTCGATAAGGGCGACACGCGTACGCCGTACGTGGTTGGGTTCCTGTGGAACGGCGTGGACGCTCCGCCCAGCCAGGATGTGCGGGACCGCCGCATCACCAGCGTGAACGGGCATTGTCTTCGCTTTCTCGATTCCACGCCTTCGGGCGGCAGCATGGGAGCGCTGGTGATCGAGGACGCGCATGGCAACGCCATCACCATGTCGAACGGAAAGATCACGATCCGAAGTCAGGGCGTTCTCGAACTCACAGCGCCCAACATTACTTTGAATGGACGGGTGGTTGCCCCGAACGGCAACCCGATTTAGCGGGGAAAAAGACGGACAAGCATTTTTATGCCGAACATCGACATCGCGGTCAGTGCGGACCTGGAGCAACTGTTTCAGTTACCGTCCTGCGCCGACATCACGCTTCCCGCGGCCTCGGGGCTGTCTGTGCAACTGCCGACCGGCGGCTCGTTGCAGGCCTTCGCCGATATTTCCAAAGGCATCCCCACCGATTGCTCGATGACTTTCAGTCTGATGCTGCAACTGGCGCCGTTCATTGCCAGCATCCAGTGCCTGTTGAATGTGTTGAAGCTCTTGAAGCCTCTGATCGACATTGTTAAGGGCCTGCCGTTTCCTCCAGCCAGTGCGATCACCGAATTCGCCGAGGCCGCGGTCGACCTGGCGCCTTGCCTGTTGATTCCCACGCCGCTGGTCATGATCCCGTTCATTCTGGATTTGCTCTGCCTGATTCTGAAGGTCCTGAACTGCTTCCTGGGCCAGATGGAGTCGTTGATCAGGATTATGGGGCCGCTTTCTTTGCAATTAACGGCAGCACAACAGAACGGCAACGATGAACTGGTAGCAACGCTTCAGTGCGCTCAACAAAACGCTCAAACCCAGGCGGGACAGATCATGAATTCGCTGGGCCCGGTCGGCGCGCTGCTGGAAGTCGCGGGCCCGCTTTTTGGGATCGCCGGCGTTCCTCCGATTACGTTGCCCGCGCTGGGAAGCGCCTCCGACATTAGCGCGCTGAATTCGGTGGTGCAGACGATTCAGCTCGTAGTCAACGACGTTCAGGCGGCAATCAACCTGTTGGGAGGCTGCCCCGCATGAGCGCCACCGACATTATCGGCGTGGGCTGGAAATTCCCCATCCGGGTGAACGCCAAGGGGGGCATCAGTTATTCCAGCGGACCCGACCGCATTCAGGATGCAATCTGGATCATTCTGGCTACAGCGGTGGGCGAGCGGCAAATGCGCGAGGAGTTCGGAGCGGGTGTCAACGATTACGTTTTTCAGTCCAACAGCGACGTGGTGCGCGCCCAGCTCGCAGCCGCAGTCAGCGCCGCGCTGGCCAAGTGGGAGCCGCGCATCACGCAGGTCAACGTTTCCGTGCAACAGGGGACTCAACCCAGTCAGGTATTGATCGTCGTCGATTATCAAATCAGTTCCACCAACGAATTGTTCAACCTGGTCTATCCGCTGTATCTGCAGGAGGGCGCGGGTTAATGCCACT
This sequence comes from Candidatus Sulfotelmatobacter sp., assembly GCA_049584475.1. Lineage (GTDB taxonomy): Bacteria > Acidobacteriota > Terriglobia > Terriglobales > Acidobacteriaceae > Sulfotelmatobacter. The sequence goes on from JBAUXX010000071.1 coordinate 96,063, forward strand.
GCCCGATATCAATCTCGACGATCGCACGTTTGAGGATCTCTACCAGGAACTGCTCCGGCGCATTCCCACTTACACGCCGGAATGGACCGACTACAACGATAGCGATCCCGGCGTCACGCTGATGCAGCTTTTCGCGTGGCTGGCGGAAATCATTGTGTACCGGCTCAACCAGGTTCCGCAAAAGAATTTCATCAAGTTCCTTGAACTGGTTGGAATTCCCCTGCAACAACCGGCGCCGGCGGTCACCGAATTGCAATTCACCCTGGTGCCGAAAGCTGCGGCGACTTCGGTTCTTGCAGGAACGCAGGTTGCTTTGGGAGGCTCGTCGAGTGGGCCTCAAGTGGTGTTCGAGACGGATTTCGATTTGCTCGTGACCGGACTCAATCTGGTTTCAGTGCAGAGCTTTGACGGTTCGCAGTTCACCGACTACACCGCGCTCAATTCCACCGACGCTCCTCCGGGCTATCCTCCCTTGAGCCAAACCCCACAGGTTAATGCCGCGCTCTATCTCGGGTTTAACAATGTTTTTCCCGCGGGGACAAACCGTCTCACTTTCCATGTGGCGCAAGGCCCCATGCCAACTCCCGTGCAGGGAGGCGGCGATCCGCTGGCGTCGATTTCACCTCCAGTGGAAGGATATTGGGAATATTGGGGCGGCCAATGGGAACAACTGCAAGTCGTGACTGACACGACCTTCGCGCTTACGAAGAGCGGCTATGTCACGTTCACGGCGCCAGACGATGGACAACTACAGCAATTTGGTTTGCTGACGAAGCCCACCGATCCTGTGCTGTTTTGGGTCCGCTATCGAATCCAAAACGTAGTCGGCGCGGGTTATGAAAACGCTCCCGTCCTGCAAGGCATTCTGCTGGACACGGTTTCCGCAACGAACCACGTAACTGAAACCAACGAATTGCTTGGCGCTTCGAACGGCCGGCCCAACCAAACCTTTCAACTGGCTAACTATCCGGTCCTGCCGCTCGTCGCCGGAGTCACGGGAATCATCGCCGTCGATGCCGGGAACGGCTACGTCACCTGGACAGAGGTTGAAGACTTTGCCGGTTACGGCGCTACCGACCAGGTCTACATGCTCGATCACTCCACCGGGCTGGTCAGTTTTGGCGATGGACGCAATGGAACGATTCCCCCCTATTTGCCGGGCAACGGCAGCAACCTCGACACTGCCAATCAAACCAACGTGATGGCTACATCGTATCAATGGGGCGGAGGAACCCAGGCCAACTCCGGCGCCGATACGATCACTACGCTGCTCGCGTCGCTCCCGAACATTCAGGGAGTGACGAACCCCCAGCCATCTTACGGCGGAGCGGATGAAGAAACCGTCGAGCACGCCGAAGATCGCGCGCCCATGACTCTGCGCACTGCGAACCGCGCCGTCACTTCCGACGATTTTGCGTTCCTGGCGACGCAGACACCGGGCGCTCAGATTCAGCGGGCGCAGGCATTTCCTTTGCTGAACCCGAATTTCCGCGTGCTCCGGTCCGCAGTGGACGGCAGTCCGCAAGTCGAAGCTCCGATTCCCGGCGCGGTCACGGTCATCGTGATACCGCAAAGTCAACAACCGCAACCCATCCCCAGCGAAAGCACGCTGCAGTTGGTTTCGAACTGGCTCGACCAGCACCGGCTCTTAACCTGCGAAGTATTTGTCGCTGCCCCGCACTATCGCCAGGTGCGAATCGAAGTGCAGGTCATAGCCGAGCCCACATCCGATCTGGGCACGGTGGGCACGGCAGTTCTCAATCAGTTGCTTGGCTATTTCAATCCGCTCCCGCCCGGCGGCGTGGAGGGTGAAGGTTGGGATTTTGGCGGCACCATCTATTTCGCTGAAACCTATCGCCAGATTTTCGATGTGGATGGCGTCAAACTCATCACCGGTACGCTCAAGACTTATATCGATGACGTGCTGCAGCTTCCCTGCACCGACGTTCAGGTACAGCCCGATGAGATTGTCTATTCGCTCAACCACGGAGTAGTGGTCACGTACTCATGATGAAGATTCCTCAAACCGGTACGTTCATCGAGCTCGATCCGGTGATCGGTTGGCAAGCGGCGGCCATGAGTCAACTGTCCCCCGTGAATCCCCCGGGCCTGGCCGTAAGTTGTGCCATCGGCGAACCGGTGCCGGCGATCACTCCGCCGGGTCTGGTGGATTGCGTTACCGGTTTGCCGGTTATCCCCGCGAGCGTTCCGGTAACATGTTGCCCTGCTACTCTTCCGGCGGCGCCGGCCAGTCCTCTTAGTCCTCTGGGTCTGGAAGTGGATTGCGTCACGGGGCAGCCGGTGGCTTTCGTTCCCTCGCTGGCCGGCCAGGTGCGCTATCCAATCGCGCTGGCGCGCGGTGATTGCGATCAGGAGTTGTATCTGTTCGATGACGCGGTGAATCGCGTCAAGCGAATCAATCTTGCGCAGCTGAGAGAATTGGTCACGATAAACGGCTTCGGAGGCAAGGGAAAACCCCGCCGCTTCCGCCACCCGCGCGGACTGGCTGTGATGCGCGATGGTTCCTGCGTAATTGCCGACACTGGAAATCACCAGGTCAAGATTTTCTCCAGTTTCCCCAATGCATTGCTCGCGGTTTGGGGTTCCGGCACTCCGGGAAACGCAGCCGGAGAATTCAGTTCGCCATGGAAAGTCGTCGCCGACCGTTGCGGTCTCATCTACATCGCCGACCGCGGCAATGGACGGATCCAGCGCATCCACCGCGACGGCAAATCAGAAGCGCCGATCACCGGCTTGCGGAATCCGACCGGGTTGGCGCTTGGACCCGACGGCACATTGGCCGTATTGGATGGTTCCACTATTCGCATTTACGCGCCCGAGCAAACCATACCGGCACAAACTTTTATCGTAGAAGATGCGAACTGCATAACGCTCGATAACAGCGGCTGCTATCTCTACGTCGGGACTTCGACGGCGCTGGTCTACAAATATGAAGCGGCGGCAAATGGCTTCCGCAGCGTTGGAATCGGTGTTACCGGTGTGAAGGGAAAATTTCTCGATCTGCTCTGGACTCCGGGGGAGCATCTGGTTGGAATTCTGCTGGCGGAATGCGCGGCGCAACCTACATTGGTCACCATTTCCACCTGCGGCAGTTATGTTTCCTGCGGCACGTTGATCACCCAGACCCTGGATAGTGGGATCGAGAACTGCGTTTGGGACCGCATCAAGCTGAACGCCTCGGTGCCCGCCGGTACTGTGATTGAAGTCGCGACAGAAACCAACAAGTGCGACATTTGGGCAACCGGCGCGGCCTTTCAGGCGGAATGCTCGGCGTATTCTTCGCTGAATCAAAACTGTCCGCTGGCCCTTACCGGTGACAATCCCGACTGTCTGGTACAAAGCCTGCCGGGTCGCTACCTGCGAGTGCAAGTGAAACTCAAAACCAACGGAATTGTTTCCCCATTGCTGCGCTCGGTTCAGGTCAGCTTTCCGCGAGCCAGTTATTTGCAATACCTGCCCGCCGTCTACCAGGAGGATGATCAAAGCCGGGTGTTTCTGGACCGCTTCCTCCGCATCTTTCAAACCACATTCGACGGCATGGATAAAACCCTCGATAACATGTGGACGAGGTTCGATCCTCTGTCCGTGCCGGACTCATGGTTCTCCTGGCTGGCGGCGTGGATCGCTCTGCCCATCAATCCATTCTGGACCGATCAGCAACGGCGTGCCGCGCTGAAAAGCGCGGGACAACTTTATCCCTTGCGGGGAACGCCCTCGGGAGTGACGCAGTTAATCGCCCAATACTCTGGCGTGAACGTCCGGCTGATCGAGCACTATCGTCTGCGGCAGTTGATTATCCTGGCGGACCAGCCCGATGCCGGAACGGCGCTGGGCGCGGGAACCCGGCTGTGGAGCCGCGGCTACTACCAACGCCTGCAACTGGGGGTCTACAGCCGGGTTGGATATTTTGAACTCACCGGCGAGCCCGAACCCGATATCGAACCGCTGGCCTGGGGAGCGAACGAGTTCACCGTGTTTTTCGATTGCGATCCCTACCAGGTCTCGGCCACGCAGAACAACGTGTCACAAGTAGTCGAGCGCGAGAAACCCGCGTATACGAAAGCCAACTACGCTCCCGTGTTTCCGCGAATGAGGGTGGGAGTGCAATCGACATTGGGCGTCGACACCAGGATCGGCGAATACACTCCGCTCCTGCTCGGGACCACCGGAACTCTGGATTATGACTCGATTCTCTCCTGTTCGAAAACGGAGACCCACCTGCTGGCCCAGCACTCGACGCTGCGGCCCCAGGTGGATGGGAACACCCGACTTCTGTAAAGGAGCAGCGTATGAGCACATCGACGGCCGGTTGTAAACAAATGGCGCCAAGCGCACAGGAAAAGACTTGTCTGCCCTGCGACATTCCGGCCTCCTGCCGCAACAGTTATTACCGCGGAAAGCTACTGACCGAGCGTGACTTCAACGACGAACAGCGTTACGGCATGGATAAGAGGCGCCTGCACACACTCGCCCTGCACGGATGGGGAGTGGTTTGCGGTTTGGTAGTTAGACCTCACCCTCACTGCCCGGAAAAACGCTTAGTGGTGGGCGAGGGACTTGCCATTGACGATTGCGGCCGCGAAATCCGCCTGCTGAAAGAGGACTGCGTAACGTTGCCCAAGCCTGTCCCCATGTCTTCTCAGCCGGTCGCGGGTCAATCGGCCAGCCCGGCGAGCGTCGGATCCGTCGCGAACGAGAACCCGTTGGAAGACGCCGAGGACGACCGGGAACCAACGGGAGACGACTGCGGCTGCGATCCCACTCCGGTTCCCAAGGATCTTTATTTGTGCATTCGTTATGTGGAGTGCGAAACGGAATTTGCTCCTGCGCCTTTTGACGATTGCTCCTGCACTACTTCATCGCAGAAACCGAATCGCATTTGCGAGAGCTATGAACTGGTCCTCTCGGAGCAAAAGCCTGCCTTCTGGGACAAAGCCACCCGAGAACCATGCGAACTCGGCGATTGCGATCTGTACTATCGCAACGCCCGCGAGTGCTGCCCGCCGACGAACTGCTTTCCGTGTTTGCCGCTGGCCGTGATTTGCAATTTTATTCCCGGAGAAGCGATAAAGCAGGAGCAAATCGATAACTGGGGACCGCGCCGCCTGCTGGCTAGCACAGAAACGCTGGATGAGGTCGTCCGCTGCATCTTGACCAAGTTGCCCACCGGGGAACTGACTCGCATTGAAGATACCAACTGGGAACACAACCGCCGCATGATGTGCCGTGAGTTCATGGAGGAATATGTCGGGACTCTCGATCATCCCCGCGGTTTTCGCATCGAGTTCTCTCACAAGGTGCATTCCGGCTCGATCGACGACCGCAGCTTTCAGGCGCTTGTGGTCTTTCATCCCGACAATGAATCTGAGCCGCGGCACATGCAGATTGCGCCGGCGCGCGTGGAGAGAGAACCCGACGAAACCACATTCGCGCGGCTCCAAATTAATTATGAGTATGCGCGGCGGCACCTGGACGGCCGAAGTTTCGACCTGTTCCTGATCCTGAAGTGCGACGTCATTCGGGACGAGCATGACCATGCCGTGGACGGCAACTTTATCGCACACCGCCTGCCCACCGGCGACAACATCCAGGGGGGCACGTTTGAAAGCTGGGTCCGTGTCCGCCCGAAATCAGGAACGAACTGACGCTACAGATACCGCGGGAGGAAGCTATGCGTTCAATGCCAACTACGACCACCACCGGCGCCTTACAAACCGGCGCGGGAAATTCGCCCTGCGGTTGCCAGGAACAAGCGCCGCCCCAGCCATGCTGTTGCAACCTTGTGTGCTTCGACCGGCCAAATTATTTCTGCGGGCACCTGTTGACCGACTCGGACCTGACGCTGCAGCAGAAATATGTCGTCGAAAAAAACAAGATGTATCACCGCACCATGGACGGCTACGGCATCGTTTGCGGCTTGAAGCTCACCTGCGATTGCGACTGCAAGGGGCACATCCTGGTACACGACGGATTTGCCATCGACGATTGCGGGAACGATCTTGTAGTTTGCGAGACCACCCGCTTCGACGTGATCCGCGCCCTGAAGTGCAAAGGCCTGCTGCTGAGCGATCCGCCCGAAGACGACTGTGAACCCCACCGGCGCAAGTCCCATTGCGAGATCAAGCAATGTTTCTACATCACGATTTGCTACAACGAAACCGAGTCGGAGTTCGAGACGCCATTTCAGAGCAGCTGCACTTCAGGGCCCAAGCAATGCATGCCCACCCGGACACACGAGGGCGTACGCTTCGACGTCACCGACACGCTGCCGCCCAGGCATTCCTATCTTGACGATCTGGAACGGAGGTTTAAGGATTGCTTCGAGGCCAGTTGCAACAGCCAACTGGGCAGCTTCATGAAGGAACATCTGGCGCAACTCCAGTGGATCGTTCGAGGAGGAGAGGGCGATCGACAAAAAGAGTGGGTTGAGCCGTGTGAATTGTTCTGCATGTTGCGCGCCTATTTTCAAAATCACCTTCGAGCGAACCCGGACCAGTTCAATTGCAATCTTTACGAAGAGGTATCGCGCCTGGCATGCCCCAGAGAATGTGACGATGAAGATCACAACCAGAGAGACCGCAACAGAAGAGATCAAGCAGCATGGGAAAAAGCTTATTGGGATGAACTCGGCGAGACCTTTGGCACTCTGCTTTATTACATTCAGCGTTATCAATACGATTGCGTTCTCGGCGATCTGATCTTCTCCTGTCAGCAGCCCTGTGAAGCGCACTGCCTTGTGCTGGGAACAGTGGAAGTGCTGAACGGAAAGTTGATACGGGTTTGCAACACTCCCAGGAATTACTTGTTGGCGCCCGCCAACCTGCTGCAAGTGCTGATCTACGACATCCTGACCAAACAGTTCGCAACGGGCCGGGACTGCGAAGACAAGAAAGTTCCCTGCTGCCCCGATTACAAATTTGACGCAGCCCTTTCCCTGGCGGAGTTTGACGTCACCCCGTGCGGCCGCTACGAGGCGGCGACTTCGGTGATCGAGGCTTGCCGCGTTGTCTCCAGGTCGTTGCATGAGTCTTTCGAATTTACCGACAGTACAAAGTTTTCTCCCAAGGTGTTGGCCAGGCTCCTGGAAAAACCGGAAGACCGATGGCGTGAATTTCTCGGGGTCGCCGGGATCGGAGCGTCGCTTAACCCGGAAGTCGCGGCGCAAGGTTTGAAGCCCCCGAACACACTGCAAGCTTTTCTGGCGAATACTCTGCTGCGGTCCGGCGATTCGGTGGTGGGCTACCGGTCGCAAGAGGGAGAGACAACCACAATCCTGCCCAATTTTGTCAATGACATCAGCCCAGACCGTTCCGTGGGGAAGGCTATAGAAACTGTGTTGGAGCAGTCGGACAAGCAAGCTCGACAGATGGCCGAACTCAAAGCCGAAATCGAAAGTTTGAAAAAGAAGTTGGACGGCGTTGACGACTTAAAGAAAACGAAGAAGGGTGGCGCGCAGCAAAAAGAAGCAGAGTAAGCGCGGCCCGTAAGACAGAGACAGGAGACACGATCGTGGCCAATTCAGTGCCTAATCCCGTGCAACGCCTGCGCTATTTCGACGGCGAATATCTGCGCAGTTACGATTTCACCGACGAACAGTCGTATCACATCGAGATGCGGCGGCTGATGAACCTGAAACTGCATCTGCACGGCATTGTCTACGGCCTGGAGATTGTGCAGGATCAGGATTCAGTGCCTTCCGGCGGGATTTACTTCTATTCGATTGCCCCAGGCATGGCCATTGACACGCAAGGACGGGAAATTGTTGTACCCGCTCCTTACAGTCTCACAGATGTCCTCAATGGCCCCGGCCTGAATGTAGGCAGCAGCTATGAAGTATGGATCTGCTATCAGGAGAGCGAGACCGGACTTCCCGCCGCCGGCTATCTGGACTGCAACGTCAAGAACCAGAACACCCGCTGGCAGGAAACATTTCAGGTGCAGCTTATTCCGACGGTGGGCCCAAGCGTGGTCACCGAGTGTGGCGGCGTGCGGTTGGGGATCGTTACTCTTACTACTAGTCCTTCGGGCTTAGGCAAAGCGATCCAGAATCCTCCGTACAACACCAAGCGGCACTATGTGGGGATCCGCGCGCAAAGCATAATTGCGCCCGATCAGATCGACGCCTCTCCCGACCCGTTCGACGTCACGGCGCTGACCACAACGGTCCCAGACAAGCCGCTTCCCGGATACCTCGACGTTCACCCCGGCGTTTTCAATCACGGCAATGTGGTCGTGAAAAAAAACCTCGTGGTCGGAGATGATTTTCCGCTCGACAACAAGGCCTACAAAAACCTCCCATCGGACTTCACCAAGATTCCGACAGGGAACGTTAAGATCACGCAAGACCTTTTCCTGAACGGAGACTTCTACGGCTTCATCAATGGCAACTGGTTCAAGCTTAAGGACTACATTCAGACGTTGATTCCGAACATTGCGGTTGGTAACGTCTCAATCGCAATTCCGGCCGGAACTACCACAACCGGGTCCTCCTCGGCTAAAACCGTAACAACTACGCTGCCCAGCGTTAGCGGCGCCCCGCAGGTCCTTCTTTCTATCAGCGAGACGGACTGGATCGATGAAGAGCATTGGCATCGTTGGGCAGGAATGGGAGGAATCGAGATTGCGGTCACCAGCACTCTCACAAACACCAGTGGCCAAAACTGGAGCCTGACAGTACAGTGGACAGTGAGTCCGTCAGCTACTTTCCTAGGGCATTCCTACTTACCGGTGACGGGCCTCGTGGTTAATTACATGGTTGTGTTTACGCCATGACCCTGACCATCCACAAACTGACCACGCGATGCCGTTCGCCCAAGAGCGTGGCACGGCCCGGCGCGCTGGTGGATGACGTGACACGCGGAATGCTTGCCTCCACGCTGGGCGCGCAGCTTGGTCCCAGCCTTGATCGTTTCGCGCCGGTGACACGGCTCAAAGAGTTGCGGGTGCGCTTGAAGATTCCGGCAGGGAATCTGAACGCTGCGACTCTCGCCAACGCGTGGGCGCGGGGATTTACGCAGGCGCTTCACCAGGCGCTGGCTCATCCTCCGGGCGGCATCGCAATGCCGTGGCGGCGCTACGAATCTGACGCCGCCTACAAAGCGGCGATGCTGCATCACATCGCAACCAAAGGGTTGAATGTCTGCTGGGAATTTCCAGAACTGGAAGCGTGGCGTGGGTCTTCTCCAACAGAAGCGGCGTTAGGCCTACTGCTCAAGGATCCAAAACTCACCGCTGAGATTACGGCTCAATTACACGATCGCGGTTGGCTCGAGCCTCTGCTCGCTTTATGGGACGAGTTGTCGCTGGAGCGCATGATACGAACGGTTGCCGACGATGCCCTGAAATCGCCCGGCTTGTCTGTAGAGGCCTTGATCGAACTCGGGCAGGCCGCGGCTGCAGCCGGGGGTTTGCGCCGGGAGTGGGCCTTCGCCGGCCGGCGTCAGGCGATCCGGCTCTGGATGCGACTTTATCCACGTCTCCCGCTGCGAGGAGTGTGGCATGGCTTGCGCCTGCTACAGAGATTTCTTGAGGTGCCCGCTCTGCTCATGATTCGCGATCCAGCACTGCTCATGGATGCAATTCCCTTCCCGCCCTGGTGTGAGGCCATCGTGCGTGCAGGTGGAATCCCGAGCGCAACCGCGAATCTGAGTGTGAACGGCAGCGTGAGTGCAACCGAGAGGCTGAGCGCGGTTTCAAATCCGGCGAGTTCGCGTGCCGGCGCGGCTTCTTCTACTTTGCTCTCGGTTTTGGATGGCCTGCGTCCTCTTGTGCCGTCGTCCGTCAAGTCCATTTCGGCAGGACGAGAAGACGTAACCCTGACTTGGGTGAACTCCGACTGCGCGGGCATCCTGCTGCTGCTTTCGATTGTGCGAAGGCTCGATTTGTGGCGGCTCATTCGCAACCCGGTGTTCGCACGCTGCGGAGGCCCGCGTGCTCTTTCATTCTTCCTTGCGGGCATTGGAATGACTTTGTTGAAGCGTTGGAGCTTCTCAGATTCCATCGAGCCGGCAGTCGCACTGTTTGCGGGGATTTTTTCCGAACCCGACCTGGCCGGAATGCGGCTGTTCTTTTCCGAAGCCAACGTGAGTGCTGTCGCGGACTTCGTGCAGGCAGAAACCTGGGAGGAAGCGCTGGATCGCGCAGCCACTGAACTGTCGCAGGCTTTCGCTGCGCGGGTCAGAGGCTTCCGTCACGCATCCCGTGAGGCCGTCGTCAAACAGTTCATCCGCATTCGCGGGCGCGTGCTGGTGGAAAAAACACGCTTACTCGTAGTGTTGGAGCCGAGTCCCTTCGCTGTGGCGCTCCATCTTTCCAGTATGGATGAGGCGCTGGAGAGGGTCGAGTGGCTGGGGGATCGGCGGGTAGAGTTTGTGCTGGAGGGATTGTAATGATTCAACCGCCACAACCGTTTCGTGACAGCGTCGATCACATTCTCGCGGAGATGAAGCGGCTCGACCTGATGCTGCGGCGTGCAGTGTTGGTGGCGCGCCAGTCGCGCTCCGCCGATACTCCGGACGAATTTCGCGGTCTGGTCATATCCGAGGAAAACATCGATCGCATGGTTGACAGCGTCGATTTTCTCGGGGACAGCTGGAAGCTGGACGCTTCGCTAACCAAATCAGTAGAGGACATAGACAAGGAACTGGAGAGCCGGCAGGAAGAGATTCGAGCGCGCATGGAAGCCAGCGCGCAAGCCGGAGAAAAACTGGCGCTGCCTCACCTGGCCGCGAGCTGCGGCTTGTCTCCGGCCGAGGTGGACGTCCTGCTGGTCGCGCTCGCGCCGGAACTTGAGCCGCGTTACGAAACACTTTACGCGTACCTGCAAAACGACGTTACCCGCAAACGTGCCAGCGAAGATTTATGCCTGAACCTGATTTGCCGGACCGGACAAGAAAAGATCCAGGCCCGCCAGATCTTTTCCTCCGATTCCCCATTGCTGTATTTCCACTTGATCGAATTGCACGAAGAATCTTACGACCGAAACCCCACCCAACTCCGACGCTTTCTTAAGCTGGACGATACGGTAACCCGTTTTCTACTGGAGCGGCAACCTCGCCAAACCGCGACTGGCAGGCTTGTTGTGCCCGAGAAAGCCATTGGCGACCTAGAGACTTCAGCGGTCAGCCGTACGGAACTGCAAAACCTGGCACAAGCGCTCGATCACAATGGAACCGATCATGCCATTGTCCAGCTTTGGGGCGAGGCTGAGGCTCCGCTCAAAGAAGCCGCGGAGGCATTGGCACACGCCCTCAACAAAGACGTGCTGTATGCCGAGTTGGGACGGCTCGATACCGACGAAGCCAAGCTGGGAGCTCTGATCCGCGATGCCGTGCTCTGGGACAATCTGCTGGTTGTGGACCGGGGAGGTGCCGATTCCCAGGAAGCGGAAAGATCGAAGAAAGCTCAGGTGGAAGAAATGCTCTTGACGAGAATTGTCGAGAGCAACCTTCTGGTCATCGTGCTCAGCCCGGACGAGCAATTCGGCTCCCTGGCGGGCTCGACTCATCTTTGGCGAGTAAACGTACAAGCGCCGGACTATGAAAGTCGCCGCGAAGCCTGGCGCGCCGCGTTAGGCGGCACGGTGGCGGATTTAGATGCGGACCGCCTTGCCGATCTGTTTTTATTTTCCGGCAAACGCATCCAGCAGACGGCAAGTCTCGCGCTGGCTCGCGCCACTCTTCGCGATCCCGCCGAGGCGAAGCCTGCCATGTCGGATGTGCTCGCTGCCGGGCGCGACCTGACCACTCCCAACATGCAGCGCTTCGCCGTCGCCATGGAACCGCGTTACGGCTGGGACGATCTGGTATTGCCAGCCGACCAGATGAAACAGTTGCGTGGCGTGGCCGCCCGGCTCCAGTTTCGCAGCATCGTTCATCGTGACTGGGAGTTTGGAAACAAAATGGCGCGTGGCCGCGGACTCAGTGTGTTGCTGACAGGTCCCAGCGGCTGCGGCAAGACCATGGCTGCGGAAGTTCTGGCCCGCGAGCTCTCGCTGCGGCTGTTTCAAATTGATCTCGCCACCGTGGTCAGCAAATATATTGGTGAAACTGAAGCCAACCTCGGCATCATCTTTCGCGAAGCGGAGCTGAGCCAGAGTCTCCTTTTTTTCGATGAAGCCGATGCCTTGTTTGGCAAGCGTTCCGAGGTCAAGGACGCTCACGACCGTTACGCCAACATTGAAGTCAACTATCTGCTGCAAAGGATTGAACAGTATCAGGGCCTCGTCGTGCTGGCCAGCAATTTTCAGGAAAACATCGACGACGCTTTTTTGCGCCGGCTGCAATCTGTGGTTCGATTCCCATTTCCTGACGAACAGGCCCGCGAACAAATCTGGAGGCTGCAGTTTCCCGCAAAAGCTCCCATCGTCGAACCGATCGATTTTCATTTTCTTGCCAGCCAGTTCAAGATGGCCGGCGGCAGCATTCGCAACGTTGCGCTCGAAGCGGCATTTCTGGCCGCTCAAGAGGCCGGCGCCGCGGGCCGCATTTCCATGGATCACATCATCGAGGCCCTCACGAATGACTGTTACAAGCAGGGCAAATTAGTAATGAAAACAGATTTAGGACCGTACTCGCGCGCGTCGTAACAAAAATTTGCGGAGAAATTTCCGGCTTTTTAACAGCGAAGCCCTTAGGCGGAAGGAAAATGAGAGTATCGCGAATTAGCGCAAGCGAGGACCGAACAGCTGAAGTGGGTCCAATATGTCGTGGATATTTTTCTGGCGACGCCAGCCATTATCGAAAGTGGAAGGGGCCAACAGCGAAGCTAAGCTGTCGCCAGTGATCGGGCCGGAGCAGACCAGCATGCTACAAGAACGGCGCAACGAATCGAGCTCGCTACCGAAGGATACCCGCACGCTGATGCTTGTCCACTCCAACACAGTTGGTGGGCCTGAGCTTCAATACGACCCTCATAACGTCGAAGATGACGCTGCGGCAACTCCTGTGCGTGTACTTCCGGCCGAATCAATCATCCTCTCGCAGCCTGCGAGCACTGAGGAGACAAACTCGCAAGCGCAGAACAGTTTGCTGACGAGCCGAGTTGATCCCGCGAGTTCGGCGGAACTCGCAAGAATTCAATATTTCAGACACTGCTCCTACGCTGTCGCCAGTCTTGGACGCCCCAGATTGATCGCTCCCGATTTTCTTCTGGAGACAAGACGAGCGCGTTCTCCGAACACACTCGCCAAACAAAACAACTGCGTAGAGACTGTGCCGGGCGATGACCAGAGACGGTCTCCCGCAGCAGCACAGTGAACGACGTCAACCATGCCCCTGGCACCCGAAGCCGCGCGAGGTGATTTCGAGTCGGAGCGAAAGCATGCGGTGCCCGCGGCGAAGGAGTCTCCCGCTCAAGATAGAGGTCCGCACCCGCTGGGCGGCGTTTTCAGCGCGCTGGGAGCTGACGGTTCGGACACAACGGATTCTCGACGCGTGTCCGGACCATTGCTACAGCGTCGCGCGAATGGCGAAATGCGCACGCTCGTCATGCGCCGCCTGCAACAGGGCGCGGGCAACCAGAAGGCCCAGCAGTTCGTGACGCAACTCCGTCGTTCTTCCGTAATTCAGCGTGCGTGTGCCTGTGGCGGTACGTGTACGTCATGCCAGGAAAAAAAAGAAAAAGGCGGCGAGGAAGAAGAATCCAAAATCCTGCAACGGCAGGCATCAACCGCAGGCGATCGGGGAGGAACCGTCGATGCCGATGTCATCCCTACTGACAGCCCCGGTCAGCCCCTGGACCACAGCGCGCGCGAGTTCATGGAGCCGCGCTTCGGCAGCGACTTCTCCGATGTCCGCGTCCACACCGACTCTCGCGCCGCGCAATCGGCGAATGCTCTCGCAGCCGATGCCTACACTACCGGCCGCGACATCTACTTCGCCGCCGGAAAATATGCGCCCTCCTCGCGCGACGGCCAGCATCTGCTGGCGCACGAACTCACCCACACCTTACAACAGGCGAAAGCACCGGCAGCCTTAACAACCCGGGCGGGAGGGGTTCTCGTAGCCGACGCCTCTGATCCGCTTGAAGCCGAAGCTCAACACGCCGCAAGCTCGATTCTTGGCGAGGGGGGCGCAATCCCGTCGATATCTTCCAATGTCGCGCCGGCGGTTCGCCGAGAATCGACGTGGGACGTGATTGTCAATGGCGCTGAGAGCGCCGGCGAAGCAATCGTGGGAACCGCAGAGGATGCGGGGCAGTTCGTAGCCGATGAAGCGAAGGATGTCGCGAGAGGCGCCCAAGTCGTCGGCCATGCAGTTGCCGACGAAGCCCGCTCCGTGGCGAAGGAAGCGGCCGTCGTGGGCCATGCGGTGGCGGACGAGGCAAAGGCCTTGGCTTCAGGGACAAGAAGCGCTATCGAGTCCGGCGCCCAGGCGGTCGCTCACGAAGCGGAAGAAGTTGGTGATTGGCTCGCCACCGAGGCGGGTTCCGTCGCCAAGGCTCTGGCGCGATCCCTGGGCGGAGTCTTAACCCTCACGAGTGGCGGACTCGAAATCATTCTGCCCAAAGTCTGCCCCATTCCGGCGATTCCGATTACTTTCAAACTTCCCTCCATCGACAAAGAGATCATGTTTCCCATTGGGGCGCTGCCGCTCGGCCCAGTGGAGCTTGTCGCAGAAGTCGGTATCGCCGGCCATCTGCAGCCGACGGTTCAAATTCAATTAGGTCCGATTTGCCTCGAGGGCCGGATACTAATCAACCCGGTTACCAACACTTACGCGATCCGCGGAAGCGTAAGCGCGACAGCCGCAGCATCCTTAGCAGCCGAAGTTCGCGCCGGCTTGCGCGCGAGTGCGAGTATTGCGGGCGTAGTTGTCGTGGGTGGGCTGCCGATTCCGATCGAGATTCCAGCCGTTGGCCTTGAGGGAGGTTTGGCGGGGCTGCTGAGGGTCATCGGCGCCGGCACTCTGACCTTTGGGAAGACGTTGTCCATCGCGAGAGGGACAATCTCGATGGATGAGAGCACACAACTTGCCCTGGGCCTGGCCGGTGACATGTTTCTCGGGGCTTACGCCCAGCTCGATGTCGCAGGCGACAACTTGTGCCGCATCTATTGGCAACCCTTCGAATGGCACGGTGACGTGGGGGCTTCTCTGGGAGTTTCAATTGGGCTGGCAGTCGTGCCGGGTGCTCCACCGCGAATCGTTCCGAGAATCACTCCGCCCACACTAACTCGAATTCCGTTCGAGCAAATTCCTCTATTGCTCAGTCGCAAGGGATTCAAGGACGATTGTGACTTTCTGGACAGAACGTGCACGCTATTACGCAAGCTGCATCTGCTGCCTTCGCAGAATGGCGGCAGTTGGAGTTGGACTGGACCCTACGGGCCTGGCACCCGCTTGCCCGGGCCGCTTGCAGCGTACGAGAAAAACCCGCACATTACGAGCGGCGCACAGTGCCGCGGCGCTTGTGGTCCGAATTGCGAAACCTGCAAGGGGTCGCCCTCCTATACGTATACCGATCCAGTATCGGGCGACGTTTGGCTATACACAAACTTCCAAGACTGCAACTCCAACGCCGGTTGCAGAGAGCATGACGCAGCCTACGACTGGGCGGCCCATGTTCATGGCGAAACCGGCAAACGGGCTGTGGTTATGCCCTGGCACATGGCGGCCAATATCGAGTGCGCATGCAACAACCTCGCCGGCAACTGCATTGCCTGGATATTCGGCCTGCCGCCTTATGACAGCAAAATTTACTTTGCCGACACAGCGTCTCTGGTCAAGCGCGGGGGAGGCGGGGGAAAAAGCTTCACGGCGGGATCTTGCCGCGCCGATTATCCGAGCGCGCCTCTTTGCGTCGCTAGTTATATTGATCGCGACGCAACGCTGGTACGATGGGGTTCGCAAAACAAAATAGGTTCTTTCCGGGATTGCCGAATCGACAGCGGCCTTCCGGGCGGAATTTTTGCTTGCAAGGGTGGCCCCGGCAATCTCTGGCATTGCCGCGCCACAGACGCGGTGACAGGGCAGGACGTTACTGTCAGCATCATCGAATGTATTTGCTGCCGCCCAGACGACACTAGCGGCGCAGAGTGGCTCCAGCCACAGATTGTCGTCGAGCCCGGCATGTCGGAAGAGCTGATTCTCGAACTGTGCGAGCGCAACCTGATCGAGAGAATGATCTGCATTCCTGTTGAACAAGATATGATTGCGCGCTTTGGAAACCGCCGTCGGAATCTGAATCTCGATCCGGACAGGGACCCGAAAGCAAAACTGCGGTCAGATGACGCTCCACTTATCGCAACTTTCAAACAGCAATACAACAAACTCGACAGCTGGAACATCTTCATCCACGCCAATCACCCGGACCTTGTGGCAGAATTCGAAAGCAGATTCCAGCTCGAAAAGCAGCGGATCGTGTGGATCGAAGAACTCAAACAGCTGACCAAGCTATATAAAGAGAGTTTTCGCGATTTGAAGAATACCGACACCGACGCATATCAGGCCTTGTACGAGTTCGAGGTCGGAGAAGTCATGCAGGGCAAGATCGACAAAATGGTGCACGACATTGCGTCCTGGTACAAGATCAAGACCGGATCGCCGGAGTCGGAATCTGACATTATCGAAGAAGTGCATAAGGAAGGAACTGAACTCTGGCGCGCCGCCTGGCGGCGAGCAATCCTGCAGGTGAATCGGGTTCTGAGCCGTCTCTGGCCCCCGGCGAAGACTTCGATATTGGTATGGTTAGGCCGGGAGCGCGCCAAGAATCCGGGCGTTAACCTGTCCGGCCCGGTTGGTGATCTGGATTATATTGGGAGTCTCTCCACCGGATACAAGGGACCACCGAAACAGCAGATTCGTTTTGATCCAGACAATTTCGATGTGGACGCAAATCTCAAGGCGCCGCCACTGGCAAAATGGGCCCTGGCCCTCGACCCAAAGCATCCACGGCCGGACCGGCAACGGATTTTTGGCAGAACAACCAGCATCGATCCTTTGAATAACTTCTCCGATCAGGCTCACGCTGAGTTGGTTGCGCGCGCGCAGGGCTACAAGACTTCAGAGAAATTCGACGTGGCGCTTGCCGCTGAGGATCTGCCGGAGCAGAAACGTGAGCAGGGCTTGACGGAACGCCTCTATAAATTGCGCGATGATCTGGATGAGGATGACTACAGGGAAATGTTGGGCGAGTTGGATCGAGGGGGCTACCTTAAGAAGGGTGGAAACGCTGTGCGCGGGGACCTGAGTGAGGCCGAGTTCAAAGCGGCGAGTGCGATCATGGATCGATATGAGCCTTGACGAAAATACATAGCAAATTGCGAATATGATTCGACGAGCCAACCCGGACTTCAGAAGGCTACGCGATTATCGCTCTCCCGAACACCTTCTTCGGATGGACGATGCGGACAGAGCGGCGCTCTTCGAGGACCTGTTCCGGCATGGGCCCGGCGAAAAAACCTGGCAAGGAATCGGGGAACTCTTCGCGAACTGGCCGGAGGGGAGCGAGAAGGCAAAGTATTTTGATCTCGCGGAGCAAAACATGGCCAGTTGGAAAGATGAGCTTCGCTTCGCCTTTGCCAGCGACGGAAACTTCTATACGGGCGAGAACCTTAATCCGTTAGCCCGTCTGGTGAGGCGGTTTCAGATCTACCGGCAAGAAGAGCATGGCAGCTCCGAGTTGCTCGCAATTGCAAATTCCCCGTACTCATCCCGGCTCAACTCCCTGAGCATTGTGCATTCCGAGATCAGCAGCCGGGCTTGGCAAGCCATGGTGGACTCGGCCACTCTGGTCGGCCTCCAGGAACTGGAGGTCGTCAATACCTCGATCTCTCCAACTGATATCGCGCTGCTGTTCGAATCGGATCGCTTCCTTCAATTTAAAAAGATAAGACTAGTCGAAGTCGGGATGAAGCCGGAGTCGATGCACCGGACTCGCAGCGATCAGGTTGTACAGCTCCGCGAAATTGATTTTTCCGACAATGCGTTGGGCGATGAAGGCATTCTTCTCCTCGCGCGGTCGCCGTGGCTTGGGACCGTAGAACGATTGACTCTTCGCCGAAACTTCCTGACTGCAAGTGCCATTCATGCGTTCCTGTCATCGCCGTATGCACACCGATTGCAAGCCCTCGATGTGAGCGAAAACCGCGTGGCCCTCGCGGAAACAAATACGCTGCATGCAGCCGCGGAGGTCAGAAGGATCACCGTAACGGTCTGAACAGGTTGAAGCCTCTCTCAAGCCGGCCTCCGGGACCAGTCCGCGCTCTTTCGATCATCGGAGTCCGCACCCTCTACGAGCCTGTACTTCGCCAGCTTCCGGTACAGCGTCATGCGCGAACAGTTCAGCCGCTCGGCGGCTTTGCTTTTGTTGCCGTTGCAAATCACCAGTGCTTCCCGGAGGCCATGCAACTCGTCGTTCGGGGCGGATGGAACTTGCAGTGGGCGCTGCGGCAGGACCTGTGACAGATCGTCGGCGTCGATTCGCCCGGAGGCGCGCGCGATGAAAATCCTCTCGATCACATTCTTTAACTCCCGCACATTGCCCGGCCAGTCGTAGCGGAGCAGGCTGCAAACCGCATCTTTTGCTACGCCTTCGATTCTCCGGCCAAGCTTCTTGTTCAGGTCCAGCACCATGCGGTCCACCAGACCGGCAATGTCGCTCTTGCGCTCGCGCAATGGCGGCAGGTGGATCCGCCCCACGTTCAGGCGAAAATAAAGATCTCTGCGAAAAGTTGGAGCACTGGCCAGGTCATCGAGGTTGTGGTGGGTCGCTGCCAGAATCCGAATGTCGGTATTGTATTTGCGCGTCGCGCCGAGACGCTGCACTTCTTTCGTCTCGATGGCCCGCAGAATTTTGGCCTGGGCGTATGGACTCATGTCCCCAATCTCATCGAAGAAGACGGTTCCGCGATTCGCAGTCATCAGCTTGCCCTGGTTCGTCCAGCCCGCGCCGGTAAAGGCTCCCCGCTCATAACCGAACAGTTCACTCTCCAGAAGCGAATCCGGAATGGCGGCACAATTGATACAAATCAAAGGATGTCCGCTGCGAACGCTGTTCTGGTGAATGAGCTGTGCCACCAATTCTTTTCCTGTGCCGGTTTCCCCCGTGATCAGAACATTGCAGTCGGTCGCGGCCACGTGGCGGATGTGCACCCGCAGCGCTTGCATGGCCGGACTCGCTCCCACCAGCACTTCACCACCCGTCAATTCGGCTTCCAGGCGCGGCGCGGTACACTCGGGTATCCAGCGCGAAATAGACTGAGCAAGAGTCACGAGGTCGACAGGCTCGGTCAGATACTCGGCGGCGCCGGCTCGAAGCGACGATATTGCGAATGCCTCCGAACTATCCGTTGCCAAGACAAGCAGGGGAGGCGCTGCCTGTTTTAAGCGCAGCTCACGGAATGACTGAAAGAAAGGTTGGCAGAATTCCTGGGACCCGTTCACAACGATCAAGGCCACGGACACTTCCGCCGCGGTAACGATCGCTTGGCCGACATCACTGGTCAGAACAGGCCAAGATTGTCTTCTGCGGAGCAGTGTAAGCAACGGCTCACACCGTGCGGGCTCACGGCTCACCACGAGAATTGTGGAGCAGCTCATTCAACGTCCCCATGCCGACGAGCCAAAGCGCCGATGCTCCGATGAGGACCGACCCTGAGAGTGTTCCTGGTTGCCGGCAGGTGCCTAGCCAATGCAATTCGCGCCAACTGACGCGGATTTTCCGATTAATACTGATTTCTAACGATGTCTGCTGTGGGCTCTCCTTCCGCACGCTGCGGAAGTTGCCGCTGCAGGCGCTGCGATCCGCGCCCCGCATATCCATTTCAAGAATAGTGAGCGATCGTTGCAAAACGTTACAACCTGACGGTCCAACCCCAGAAGATATTCCCGCGTGCCCTTCGAGAAAGTCTGCTACTCCCAACGGAAAACCTTGGCAGAGATCGCCGTGCACACGATAAACACTACGCCCAGTGCCGCTACGTCGCCCACGTGCGCCCACCACGTGTCGCCCCTCCAAATCCCTTCGAGCAGTGAGACGGCGTAAGTCAGCGGCACAACTTTTGCTACCGCCTGGAGCACCGGCGGCAGCGATGAAACCGGCACGAAGAGTCCAGAGACCGCAATCATCGGGTACATAATGGCGGCGCCGATCGGCTGCGCAAAGCGGGCCGTGGGAACGATGCTGGCAATAAGAAAACCGATCGACAGGATGCTCCAGGTGCTTATGAGGAGCGCCATTGTGAACCCAAACAGCGGAACATGAATGCCCACCGGATAGTAGCGTTTGCCCGCCAGCACCATTAAAGCGAGAGTAGCCGCGGCCAGCAGTAGTTTGACAATTACGTGGGCCGTGAGAATCGTCTGGGGGCGCAGCGGAGTGGCGCGGAGTCGCTTGAGAATCCCTCCCTCGCGGTAGATCGAAATGATCGTGACCAGCGACAGTACAGCGCCGATGAGGATCAGGATTGACGCAAGCACCGGCAGGCCGACGCTGAGAAAACTGCTGGCGGCCGGTGAAGTCGTTGGAAGTTTGCCGCCAATCATTCGGCCCACTACGAGGAAGACTAAGACGGGGATGCCGATCGTTCCGATCGCTCCAAGCGGCTCGCGCATGAATATCTTGACTTCGATCCATGTCAACTTCCAGAGTCCACGCAGCATAATTATCAAGTCTAGCTATTAGGCCTAGTCGCGAATCGAGTGACCCGTCAGTTTGAGAAAGACATCCTCAAGGTTAGGGAGAATCGTACGGAAATCGGTGACCCGGATTCGATTCTCGGACAGACAATGGATCACTTCGGTGACCAAATCGTCGCCGCGGCCCCGAATGGTGAACTGCGAATCGCTGCACACGATCGTCTCTACTCGCGGGATCGTTCGAAAATGCTCCTGCGCGGTTCGGTCATCTGTACAAAGGACAACGGTACGCTCCGGGCAATGCCGGTTCACCAGGCTTTGCGGCTTGTCGATGTCGATGATGCGTCCGTGTTCGATGATCGCCACGCGATCGCACAACCGCTCAGCCTCCTCCATGAGATGAGTGGTCAGGAAAACCGTCTTGCCGCGCTCGCGGATGCCGCGCACCAGGTCCCAGATGGCGCGCCGCGCCTGCGGATCCAACCCGGTGGTCAGTTCGTCAAGAAACACCACCTCGGGATCGTTGATCAGCGCAAGAGCGATGAACAGGCGTTGCTTCTGGCCACCCGAGAGAGTCATGAACCAGGCATTCCGCTTGTCCGTGAGACCAAGCTGATCGAGCAACCGTTCGCTGTCTATCGCATTCTTCTTGTAAAGAGAAGCCCAAAGGTCAACCGCCTCCCACACCTTGATCCGCTTCTGTAGTTGCGCCTGCTGCAACTGCACTCCAATGCGTTCCTGGAGCTTGTACACGTCCTTGAAGGGATCAAGTCCCAACACTGAGATAGAGCCTCCGTCGGGCGTGCGCAGACCTTCGATGCACTCCATCGTGGTAGTCTTCCCCGCACCATTCGGTCCGATCAGGCCGAAGATCTCGCCGTCATTGACCTCGAACGACACCTCATCGACCGCTACGGTAGAGCCGTAGGTTTTGCGGACTGCGGAAACCTGAATGACGGGACGCATGATCGTTTGCAGAAGTCGTAGAGTAACCGAACCGCAGGTGCAAAAGTCCAGAAAATCGCCGCCCATTAGTCTTTCATTCGAGCCTCGCTGAGAGCGTCGTTATTCGACTGCCTAACAACTGAAACTTGTATTTGTGTCTCCTTAGCGCTGAAAAATAAAATAACGGCCCTCCCGATCGCTTAGAAGTCGTCATCGATTGCATCCGCTTCTTCATATCCGCAGCGAGCAAGGTCCGCGGATTCATACATACCCGCGACGTGCATCCCTTTTCTGCCACACCGATTCGTCTCTGAAACAGAACCGCTCGTTACTGCGCAAGCGTTACTCATCCCCGCCACGTGTCTAGTCGCGATTTCACGCTTAGATCGGACACAGGCTTGCCCAAGAAGTGATAAGCGACCGGCAGTGCGGTCGTCAGCAATCAGGGAGGTTCGAAATGATGGAACGTGGCTGCATTCGGTTGGCATCGCAAGCATTTCTCTTGCTCGCCCTTTCACTAATATTGCTCAATACGTCTCTTCCCGCGGCAGGCCAAACGACTGTGGGATCCGGCAGCATCACCGGTCTGGTAAATGACCCCACGGGAGCCGTCGTAAGCGGAGCCAGGATTGCGATCACGAACACTGCCACCAACCTGGCGATAGCGCTGACCTCGAATTCATCGGGAGCATATACGTCCGGTGCTCTGACGCCGGGTCAATATCGGGTGCAGGTTTCGGCCAAGGGTTTCAGCAGCGTGAGCGAAGTCGTGAACGTGCTGGTGGGAAACACGGCAACGTTCAATGCAACTCTGCAACTGGGTCAGGAAAGCCAGGTGATCGAAGTCCAGGCCGGCGAAGTGCAGGTGAACACTGAGCAGGCCGCGGTACAGGGGGTACTGACCAGCCAACAGATCGAGAGCCTGCCCGTGAACGGCAGGAACTTTCTCGATCTGGCTCAACTCGAGCCGGGTGTCCAAATCCAGGACGGCACCAATTTCGATCCAACCAAGGTCGGCTATTCCTCAATTTCATTTGGCGGCCGGTTCGGCCGCAGCGCGCGCATTGAAGTAGATGGTGTGGATGTTAGCGATGAGACCGTGGGTACAACGACGCAGGACATACCAGCCAGCGCCATCGCGGAATTCCAAATCAGCCAGTCGAAACTGGATCTTTCCAACGATCTGACGTCTTCCGGCGCGGTGAACGTAACCACGCAGTCGGGAACCAACACTTACCATGGTTCAGCGTTCGGCTATTTCCGCGATCACAGCGCCATCGCGGCGGCGCTGCCCACTCCCGCAGGATTGAGCACGCCCGGATTCCAGCGCAACCAATACGGCGGCAACCTCGGCGGTCCCGTCATCAAAGACAAGTTGTTCTTCTTCGCCGATGGCGAACGCACGCTGAACAATCTGCAATCGCCGGTGGCATTGCCCGCTCCGTTTGCTTCGGATTCCGGCTTCTTCAATGCGCCATTCCGTGAAAGTGAACTGTTGGGCAAGGTCGATTATTCGCTGACTAAAAGCGCGAAGCTCTTCTATCGCTACGACTACTTTGCCAACCTCACCGACGCAACATTTTTCGCGTCGAGCTTTCAGGTTTACAGCAATAAAGACGATTCGCGCTCACACGTGCTCGGCCTCGATTTCACCACTGGCAGTTTTGCGCACAGCATCCGCTTCGAGTATTTGAAGTTTCAAAACCAGATCCAGAACGGCGATATGGGACAGCCATTTTCCAGTTCAGGCCTCTCAATTTTCAACGGCCCGTTCGCCGGTGGTCCGAACTACCTGGCTCCGCAGTCCACTCCGCAGAGCGATCATGAATACAAGTACGACGGCAGCAAGGCTGTTCGCAACCATCTCGTCCGCTTCGGGGCGACGTTTAACCACATTCGCGGCGGCGGCTATGCCGACTTCTACAGTCTCGCGCCGGTTGTATTTTCCGCCGCCAATCTTTTGGATGCGCACTGCGCCACAGTCAGCGCCGCCTGCCCTGCCGGCCCGGACGGCACGACCGCGTCCAATCCTCTTAACTACGACGTGGCCTCTTTTATTCTCGGCAATGGAATCGGCTTTGCGACCTCACAAGCTGCATTCGGGTTTCCCTCGGGAGGGTTGGGGCCAGACAATCGAATTGGTCTTTACGCAGGCGACAGTTGGAAGATGAGGCCGAACCTGAACATCGAATTGGGCCTGCGCTACGTACGCGATACCGGACGCACCGACTCGGACCTGCCGGGCATTCCGGCGCTTAACAACGTTGTTCCGGGTTTTCCAAATCTCGGCGATAAGATCCGGCAACCTAATCTTAATTTCGCGCCGCAGATCGGTATTGCGTGGGATCCGACACGGAACGGCAAAACGGTGATACGCGCCGGCG
Organism: Candidatus Sulfotelmatobacter sp.; assembly: GCA_049584475.1. GTDB lineage: Bacteria > Acidobacteriota > Terriglobia > Terriglobales > Acidobacteriaceae > Sulfotelmatobacter. The sequence continues at coordinate 119,989 of JBAUXX010000071.1, forward strand.
CTGGGCTCTACTACGAGAACACCATTTGGAACAACGTTCTATTCGACCGGCCGACTCGGGAAGCGACTGGGGCCTTCCTACAGGTCGCCCCCGCCTGCACTGGCCCCGGCGCACCCGCCGCGCCGATTCCTATTCCCGGAGGTTCGCTTCCGGTCCCGGACGGTGTATGCGGCAATGGAAGCAGCCCAATCACCATTGGCGCCGCTGCGCCAAACCTCATTAACTTCCTGCATACCTATCAAGCGGACTATCCGTTTACTCCAACTCTGCAGAATGGCGGCTACATCGGCAACCTGCTCGACTCGGGTGTGGGAATAGGGACGAACACTGCTCCCTTAACTTTTGCGCCAGATTTCCAGACACCGCGTTCGTTGCAGATGAACATCGGGATTCAGCGCCAGCTTCGCCGCGGCATGGTCCTGAGTGCGGACTATGTTCGCAATGTTGAAACGCATTCTCTATTGGGCGTGGACCTAAATCACAGCGGCGACTCACGCTACTTCAATAAGGCGGGCGCGGAGGCCGCTATTGCCAGCACGATCACCGCGTGCGGAGCATCGTCGCTCAATGGAGCGCTGGCGCCGGGCGGATGCCTGCCGCTGGATCCGACTCCCGCAGGAGGCGCTCCGATCGGAGCGCAGATGGCCGACTTCGCGAAACGTGGCCTGACCGCCTCCTACGAGCTCGGCATTGGCGGCACAACTGTAACGGGCCAACCGGGAACAGGTGGTTGTCCGGCCGTAGGCTGCGCATTCCCAGGGCTTAATGCAGGAGCTTCCAATATGAACTTTCTGTTGCCTATCGGGCGGTCGGTTTACAACGCGCTCGACGTGAAGCTGGTGCAAAACGTCGCCAATCCTTTCAAGGGATTGAAGACGGCGAATTTCCAGATGTCTTACAGTCTCTCGCGGTTCGTCAATCCTGGCGGCGCTAACGTTAATCCGCAGCCGCCTAACTTCCAACAGTACTCCGACCAGGACTTTGTGATCGGCGCTGTCGATAACGCGAATCCGCTGAGATTCATGGGACCCTCTACTCTGGACCGCACTCACCAGTTTTCTTTCGGCGGCAGCTTCGAGTTGCCGTGGGGCTTCCAGACGGGCATCATCACGCATTTCTATAGCCCGTTATCCACGCCATTGGTGGTCCCCAACACAGGGCTTGGAAATGGCGAAATTTTCCGGACCGATTTTACCGGAGACGGAAGCACTCAGGACTATTTGCCCGGCACCAAAAACGGGTCCTTCATGCGCGGCATTACCGCCGGCGATCTGGCAAAGGTCATCGGCAACTACAACGAGAACGTCGCTGGGCAGGCGACACCGGCGGGACAGGTGCTGATTGCGAATGGCCTGTTCACGCTGGCTCAATTGCAGGCGATGAACGGCGTGGCTCCTTCGCTTCCCGCTCCCGTTCCGGGGGCAGTGGGTCTGGCGTGGTTGAAGGATGTGGATCTCTCGCTCCGTTGGAAGTACCGAATCAAAGAGAAAGTTTCCATCGAGCCTGGCATCGGCTTCTTTAACCTTTTCAACTTTGCCAATTTCGATCTTCCGCCCAACGTCCTGAGCCCCTACTTGACGGGAGCTCCGGGAAATATTGGCGGCACCAACTACCTTGGCACGCAGAATGTCCGGGTCGGTGCCGGCACCGGTGTGTATGGGCTGGGAGCGCCTCGCGTGGCTGAATTCAGCTTGAAGGTCAACTTCTAGACTCTCATTCTTGGGGCTGGACCGGCGTTTTGATACGCCGGTCCAGTTTTCTTCGTGAAGTGCAAAGGTCCTATTCAGAAAATGGAGCCTGCTCGATAAGATCGCAGAAATTCCTGGGGTGGAAGTTCTCGACGTGGCGTTCACCAATATCACGCATGAAGCTGCGTGACGCGCCTCGTGGATGCTTGCGCACAATATCGGCGCAAGTCGTAACAAAGGCGGTCTTAAAGCCAAGCCGGGGGAAAGCTTTCAAAATCTCGTCGACGTCACTCTTTTTAATCTTCGCGAAATCAGGGCCAAGAACGTCCGCGCCTGCACCTTCTCCGACCAGCGCAATTTCCGGCTTCTTGAACTGACCAATGGCTGAAGCGTGCATCGCGATACCATCCCACACGGTCTCCGCGCCTTCTTTCGAGTAAGTATTTTCTTCGAGAAAATGCCGGGCGGCCTCGGCGCCTTGAAGTTCGAAAGCCAAATCCCCCTGGAAGCGTTCCGTCAGCCCCAGATCATGCAGGACGCACGCAAGGAAGAGAACCTCTTCGTCAAATCGCTGTCCAAGCGCCCGCCCAGTGAGGGATCCAAAAATAAAAGTACGAATGGTGTGATTGAACAAGTAGGGTGGGCACGACGCTCGCGATAGTTCGATCGCTTTTCGAGCTATCGCCGAGTCCATCAACCGGACTCCGGCAACCATTTGGGGCAAAGAGGCCGGCTGCGGCACGGACCTTGATTCCTCCGCCCCGCGTGGCGCGGAAGATGACCGCCGATAAAGCCGTGGCGTAACGGCCGCCAGCCCCGCGACTCCTAGTCCCTGCACAAGTTCTCGTCTATTCACGTTTCTTCCTCCCGATGCAATTGAAGATGCGTGTTCCTGCCACGAGCGTTGTGCGCCGCCTCTCGGGCAGTCTACGGATGAGTCTGAAATTGTGTCTAAGGGGAGAATCCGTTAGCCTTGAGTGACCAATTTGCAAGCTGGCGTCGTGCCTGTTCCTGAAACATGTTCTCGAAAATATTTCTGAAAGAAGATAACGATGATATCCCGACGTAGTTTCATGGCCGCCTTGTCGGCCTTTCCCGTCTCGCGTCTCCTGGGTTCGCATGCGTTGGCCGGAGCTGTGCGTCCACCGCTTCCGGCCTCTGCGGAAGCACCCTCCGCTCCTGAGGATATAACCCGATACGTGAAGATCGCGATTGGGACCGGCGGCCATGGACACACTTATCCCGGTGCCACAGTTCCTTTTGGCATGGTGCAACTCAGCCCCGATACCTACAACGACGGTTGGGACTGGTGCTCGGGATACCACTATTCGGACAGCTCGATCATGGGTTTCAGCCATACACATCTGAGCGGTACCGGCGCCTCGGACATGCTGGATTTTTTGCTCATGCCCGGCACTGGTCCGGCGAAAACCGTTCCCGGCTTGCGGCAGAATCCGGGTGAGGGCTATCGATCGCGTTTCAGTCATGAAGAGGAGACGGCCGAACCCGGCTACTACTCAGTCAGGCTGCGCGACTATGACATCCGTGCAGAACTGAGCGCGACCGAACGGGCGGGAATCCATCGGTACACGTTTCCTCAGAGCGATAGCAGCCACTTCATTCTTGATCTGCTTCATTCCTTCGGGAACACTCCCGTGTTATGGGCGAACCTCAAGATCGTGGGACAAGACACAATCATGGGCGGACGCTGCATGAAAGGCTGGGCTCCGGGCCGCGAGATTTATTTCGCCATGCAATTCTCCAAGCCGTTTGCATCTTCCGAAATTGTCTCCGAAGAAAAGCATTTGGATGAGACCGTGCGCGAAGCCAAGGGCACATCGCTGAAGTGCTTGACGCATTTCACGACCACAGAAGGCGAACCGATTCTGGTTAAGACCGGTCTTTCCGGAGTAAGCGCCGAGGCTGCGCAGAACAATCTGGAAGCAGAGATTCCCGGTTGGGATTTTGACAGAGTCCGGCGCGGCGCTCATGCGGCATGGAGCAAGAATCTCTCGCGCATCAAAATCACGACGTCGAACGCAAGACACAAAAGGATTTTCTACACCGGCCTCTATCACATGATGGTCGCCCCGACTCTATTTGACGATGTAGACGGCCAGTACCGCGGCATGGATGGCAAGGTTCATCAACTGCCGGCAGGCTTGCACAACTACAGCACTTTCTCGTTGTGGGATACGTATCGCGCCGCGCATCCCATGTATACGCTGTGCCTCGCCGACCGTGTGCCGGATTTCGTCAACTGCATCGTTCGCATGGCGCAGCAAAGTCCCGATGGAGTTCCGGTGTGGCCGTTGCAGGCCAAGGAAACGGGATGCATGACCGGCTATCATTCGAGTTCCGTGGTGGCCGAAGCGCATACCAAAGGCTTCAATGGAATCGACTTCAACCAGGCTTATGCCCCGTTCAAGAAACGCGCAATGGAAGATGACTACCGGGGACTCGGCTACTATCGCAAACTGGGCTACATTCCTTGCGAACAGGAGGAAGAGTCAGTCAGCAAGACGATGGAATACGCCTATGACGATTGGGCTGTGGCTCACATCGCGCGGGCCGCGGGCGATCTCGATGCCTATAAATTTCTCGCCGAACGTTCGCGGAATTACAAGAATCTTTTCGATGCCGGCTCCGGTTTTATGCGGCCGCGATTGGAAAATGGCAAATGGTCGGAACCTTTCAATCCAATTGAGATGGGCCATTCCAAAAAGTGGCGGGACTACACCGAGTCCGATCCATGGGAGACCACTTTCACTGTGCAGCACGATCCGGCCGGTCTAATCAAAACAATGGGTGGTCCGCAGGCGTTCGTCGAGAAATTGGACGAATTATTTACAACCAGTTCGCAGCTTCCCGCCGATGCGCCGCCGGACATCGCTGGAATGATCGGCCAGTACGCGCACGGCAACGAACCGTGTCATCACATGGCCTATCTTTATTCTTATGCTGGAGCCGCGCACAAGACGCAGGATCGCGTACGCAAACTGCTCGATCTGGAATACGACGATCAACCCGACGGGCTGGCCGGCAATGAAGACTGCGGGCAAATGTCCGCGTGGTATGTGATCAGTTCGCTCGGTTTCTACGCGGTCGATCCTGTGAGTGGCAATTACGTGTTTGGCACTCCGCTGTTCGACCGCGCGGAAGTTGAACTGGGCAATGGCAAAAAGTTAGTCGTCGAGGCGAAACGGAATTCTGCAAGCGATCGCTACATTCAATCGTTGTCGTTCAACGGCAAACCGTACACGAAACTCTGGTTCCGCCATGGCGACATCGCGAACGGCGCAACCATCGTATTCACGCTTAGCAGTAATCCCAATGAGCAGTTCGGTTCCGAGGAGAGCGCGATGCCGCCGTCATTAAAACTCTGAATCCGCCACTCGGACCCGCTCAAGGAAGCAAGAGTGCCAGAGCCAGGGTTCAGACTGGTAGCGGGCACTGAAGAGGTCTCATGGCTCGTTATGTCCCCCTGCGGTTTCCGCAGTTGCGCCGCTGCGAATGAGCAATGTCGCACCGCGCAGCTTGCCAGGCCCCCGCGGTCATCGTTTATCGTTTATCCTTAGCTTAGTTAAAAGGAGCAATATGAAATTCTTTACGCTGCTTTTTCTGACACTCGTTCTGGGTGCTCTGGTTGCGGTTGCTGCCGATCAGACCCAGCCTCCGGCTGTCGGCAATCCCGCTCCCTCTTTCACCTTGCCCAGCCAGGAAGGCGCACAGGTATCGCTCGATCAGTTCAAAGGAAAATGGGTTGTACTTTATTTCTATCCCAAGGATTTCACCTCGGGCTGCACCATCGAAGCTCACAACTTCCAGCGCGACATCGACAAGTACACGCAGAAGAACGCGGTGATCGTCGGCGTCAGCGTAGACAACGTAGATTCTCACAAAGGCTTTTGCACGAAAGAAGGCTTGAACTTCAAGCTGCTCGCCGATCCAAACCATACGGTCGTGCAACAGTACGGCTCGGTCATGGAGTACAACGGAATGACGCTTGCGGCGCGCAACACTTTCCTGATCGATCCCGCTGGCGTGATCAGGAAGGTTTACCTCAAGGTCAGCCCGCAGGGTCACAGCGATGAAGTGCTGGCCGATCTGCAACAATTGGAGGCCGCAAAGTAAGGTTGGCGGTTCATTGATCTCACTTCGCCAACCAGGCTCCAGCGCTTACTGCTGATCGGAATTCTTCTGCAGGTTTTGGAACTCCTGCATTTCATGCTGAGCAGCGTCGGTCTTTCCCTGCTTGCGGTAAAGACCTGCCAGCCCGAAATGCGCCTGCGCGGCAAGGGGAGTGCTTTTCTCGATGCTCAAGAGTTTCATCCACGCCTTCTCGGCGGCAGCCGCGTCATTATCAAGTGAAGCGGCCTTGCCCAACGAATAAAGAGTCTCCGGCATGTCGGGCATTAATTTGTCGGAGCGTGCCAACTCCACTCTCGCGTCCCTGGCTTTGCCTTGTTCCAACAGAGCGTCTCCCAAACGGTAAGCGGCTTCGGCATTCCCCGGCTCCCGTTCGCACTGCGCACGATATTCCTGTTCCGCCTTGGCCCATTGCGAGTCGCCGGCATACACCTCGCCAAGTTCGAGGTGGATCTCGGGCACATCAGACCGCGCCCGCAACGCTTCGCGATATTCCTTCTCCGCTTCGGGCATCCGCCGAAGCACGAAGTAGTTTTCCGCCATCGCCTGATGCGCGCGAGCGGAATCGGGGTGGGCAGCCAACAATGTGTCAATCGACTGTTTCGATAGCAGGCCGCTGGCGCGGCCCAAATAATAAAGCAGGTCCTGGTCGTTTGGACGCTTCTGCAATGCAGCCTGCAAGTTTGTGATGGCATCGGCGAACTGTCCGGTTTCAATCTGCGCGATGCCTAATGCGCTCTGCTCGTGAACTCGTTCGAGGTGTGGAATTGCCTCGGCCGCGTAGCCCTGCACCAGCAGCGCGTATCCCAGCAACCGGTGGGCCGGGGCAAGGTTCGAATCCATCTCCAGCGCACGCTTCAGTGGTGGAATGGCGGCGCCATAGTCGCGCTGCTCCATGAATGCCTGTCCCAGACTTACAAAACCAGCAGGCGCGGTCGGATCGAGTTCCGTCACTCTGCGGAATTCCGCCACCGCAACGTCGAAGCGCCGCTCGCTTTCCGCCTTGCGGCCGGCTTCCATGTGTTGCAACGCCTCGGGTGAAGCCGCCTGCCACGCCAGCCACAAAATCAATATGGTTCGGATCATGGCTTCTCCGGTTCGCGCACTTCGAGAAACTGGTCTGCCGCGACATCGTTCAATACCTGATGCGCTCCCGACGGCCACAATACTTCGACCTTCGCGGACTTCGCGCTGCCCAGCCCAAAGTGCAACCGCTTGTCGTTCGCCGATTCGTAACTCCCCGCCGTCGTGGCAAAACGTGTCTGCTCGTTCACCTGCACGCGCGCGCCAAAACCATCACGATTGCTCCGCGTACCTCGCAACGTGATTGTGAGCCAGTGCGCGCTTCCGCCACGATTCATGAAAAACTGAGGATGCGCACCGAGCGCTGTCGTGACCGCGTCAATCCAGCCATCGTTATTGATATCGCCAAATGCCGCGCCGCGTCCGGCGACCAGCGCATCAGTTCCGGAATCAGCCTTCTCGAACCGGCCGTTGCGATTCATCGCCAGCAGTGTCGGCTCCAGATAGTGCAAAGAAGGATCGATAGTTTCTACGTTATCGAGCACGTGTCCCTGCGTGATGAACAAATCCTTCTGCCCATCGTTATCGAAGTCCTCGAGGCCCACTCCCCAACCCGACGTCACCCCTGAAAGCGCCGTCACTCCCGTTTCCAGGCTACGATCCGTAAACGATCCGTTGCCATCGTTGTGAAAGACGGCGTACGTCTGCCGCGGCAAAGTAGTAACAATCACGTCTGGTCGTCCGTCGTTATCGTAGTCCTGAAACACGACGCCCATGCCCGAAAGCGGCCCTCCATCCAGGTTGAGTGCCGCACCTGCCTGGAGCGCGACCTCGGTGAACGTGCCGTTGCCATTGTTGTGGAACAGATATTGCTGCATACCGTCGTTGGCCACATAGATGTCGGTAAATCCATCGCGATCGTAGTCCGCGAACGCCACGCCCAGTCCATGCCCCTTCTTTGCCGCGATCCCCGATTTCTGGCTCACATCTTCGAACGTGCCGTCACCGCGATTATGGTAAAGGATGTTGGTCGTGCGGGGAAATTCTCCCGGCGGACAGTATGTGTGAAAATTCCCGCCGCAATCTTTACTGTGCTGGGTATCCCAGTCCATATAGCGGGTGACAAATAAATCCAGCTTCCCATCGTTATCGTAATCAAAAAATCCTGCCGAAACCGACCAGCCTCCGGCCGCAACGCCTGCTTTAGCTGTCACGTCAGTGAAAGTGCCGTCGCCATTATTGTGATAAAGAATGTTTTTTCCGTAGCTCGTAACATAAAGATCGGGATAGCCGTCGTTGTCGTAATCGCCGACGGCCACGCCCATCCCGTAATTTCCGTCTCCGGCGTTCGCCAGGCCGGCTGGCTCGGTCACATCGGTGAAGCTGCCGTCTTTGTTTTGCCGGTAGAGCCGGTTCCAATAGCGCGGATCGTGCCGGTCGAAGTTTTCCGGCTCATGCATCGGATGATCTATGCGGCCGCCGTTCACAAAGAATATATCCAGCAATCCATCGTTGTTGTAATCGAACAGCGCGACTCCGCCGGGCATGGTTTCGATCAGATACTTCTGAGCCGTCGGAGAATTTTGCAGCGTGAAATCGATTCCCCGCGGCGCCTTTACCTCGAGGATCGATGTGCCGGTTGCGGCAAGTGCGGCGATCATGACCGAAGCGCGCACGATCTGAGAGAGATGGCTAGCCATTTTGAAACTTCTCGCGCGACATTCTCGCCGGAACACAACGGGCGCCACAGGCTGCGAGGCTCTATTCCTAGAACAAAAACTTCACCGCAAATTGAATCAAACGCGGATTCGTTCCCGGGGCGATGGCGGTGACTACTCCAAAGTTGGCATTGTTGCTGGTGCAGCATATCGTGTTCGGCGGAGCAAATTGCGTTCGGTTGAAAAGATTGAAAAACTCCGTGCGAAATTCCAGGCCGAAGCGTTCGTCGGGATCAAATAGAACTCTCTTGAATACCGCGAAATCGAAGTTGTGGACGCCGTCGGCGCGGAGTGTGGCATCGACTCGCGACTCGTTGCCGAAGGTAAAATTCGCCGGCGCCGCAAAACAGTTCGTGTCGAACCATTGGCTCAGCCTTGTGATTTTGTCACCGGTCACAGATTTCGGACACGCCGCGGCTACATTCGGGCGCGATCCCGAGCCAAACAGGGTGGCGTCGTTGGCCTGGCCATTGCTGAAGATCAACGGAAATCCTCGCTGAAATGTGGTCACGCCATCGATGCCCCATCCGCCCACGACCTTGTTCAGCCGGTCGCTCGCGCCGGAAAGATACTTTCTGCCTTGCCCGAATGGCAGATCGAGGACATAACTGATCACCAGCCGCTGGGGAACATCCTGCGACGACAACGAGCGTTCGCCGCGAAGATTGTTATTGTCCTGAATTGCGCCTACACCAGTTTCCAGCCACGAAGTGAGAGTGTCCGTATTGCTGATCAGTTTCGCATTGGTATACGCGATAAGCAGAGATCCCGCGCCCGCAAACCGCCTTTGTGCCGTGACCTGCAAAGAGTGATAGATGCTCTCGAAAGATCCCTGGCCGGCAAGTTCAACGCTGGTGTATTGAGGATAGGGCCGCAAAAGCTGTCCCTCCGTAGTGGTCGGCGCAGCCAGCGCCAGAGCTTGACCGTCGACGAGAAAAGGATTGGGCACAGTATGCAGCAAAGTAACCGCCGATTTTCCTCCGGCTTGATACTGGGCCGCGGCTTGAGCCAGCAGGCTATCGGAAATTTGATCGACTTGCTGCGAGTACTGTTCGAGGTGCGTGCCTTTTGATCCAACGTAAGCCGCCGACATCAGAAACCCTGCCGGAAGCTCCCGCTCAACATCGAGGTTCCACTGCTGCACATAAGCGGACGGATGGTTTTCACGATCGACTTCGGTAATGGACTGCACGGTCTGAGTTAAAAACTGTTGGGTTCCCTGGGTCCCGAGACTACGGCCCGGCGGAGTTGCAATGCCATTGGGAAAGGGCAGCGAAATTGAGTCAAGAGGATGCGTGCCGTCGACCGTACCCGTAAAGGTCGTGCTCGCTGCATTCACCATGTCATTGGCTGGATTGAGGGCGAACGAAACATAGTTTGGAACCCAGAAAATTCCGTATCCGGCCCGAATCACGGTGCTGCGAGTCACACTGTAAGCGACGCCGACCCGAGGAGCGAGGTTGTCCAAATCAAGCGGAACATTGTTGCGCGCCCAAGGGGGAACGAGAAACACATCTCCCAATACCGGCGAAGAACCGGGCGGAAGGAACCGGTTCAGATAGCTCTGCGCTTGAGGATCGAAGTAGGAAAGCCGGTCGTAGCGCTCCGACCAGGGGCCCTGAAGCTCATAACGAAGTCCAAGATTCAACGCAAGCGCGCGGCTGATATGCCAAGTGTCGTTGAAATAGAACGCTCGATACTCCTGCTTGCCTGCTGTGAAAGCCGGAACAACTGCTTGGGCAAAAAAATGGTTCTCGAAGTTGCTGAAGTTGTCGGCGTATCCCAGCAAAAAGTCCGCAAAGGAAAACCCCGTGAAGCATGCTTGGCTCGGCGCGCAGAAATCGAAGGCCCCGCTGGCCACATTCGTCTGCGCGTAATTTTCATAGCCGGTTTCGAACTGAAAACCGAAGTGAACCTGGTGATGCCCGCGCATGAGCATGAGGTCTGGAGAAAGACTGTACTGGGTATTGCGATCCTGAATGAAGCTTTGCCCCTCCGTACACATGATATTGTCGGAAATGTTAGCTACGCAGGGCGTGGGCGGAGTGCGCATGATCGCCGGGACCGCAGCGTTGTAGCTCGCCGGCCATCCGATGGAAGTCAAATCGAAGCTAGCGTTTTTCGGCGTCCGATTGTATTTGAACCGGCTGACATTGGCGTTGAAATCGAAAACGGTAACGGAATTGATGTTGTAGTTGTAACCCGCGGCCACCGCGTTGGTCGAATACTTTTCCGAACAACGGTCGGCACATAAACCGTTGCCCAGCGGGTCGATGGGTAAATCGAGCACATTCCAATGGCTGAACCGGATGAACAACCGTTGCTTGCTATTAATGTCCTGATCGATGCGCGCTACCACCTGGTCCTGGTTTCCGCCGGTGTTGGCAACTGTGTTGAAGTTGTTGATGGTTCCCGACGGGGTGACTACTCCAGGAACATTCGCCGCCGGCCAGGAATTAAGCAGCGCCCTTGACGTGGGGTTAATCCGGCCAGCGGGAATAATATTGGCGGCGAAAGCCGTGGGAGTGACGGCGCTGCTCGGGCAAGCTCCCTGCGCATTCACATTGCCGGCGCAGGGATCCATAATCTGTGTGCTGATCCCGGAAAAATCGCCCGCTCGTTCCGCCGCTGTCGGAACCGTAGCGGTGAATGGTTCGCCCGTGCGCAGGCGGAATCCCTCCCAGCTCGCGAACCAGAATGTGCGGTTCCGGCCGTCGTAATGAGGAAGACGCAGCGGTCCTCCGGCCTCTGCTCCAAACTGATTTTGAACCCAGGGCGGTCTCGGCTTTCCCGCGCTGTTAAGGAAAAAATCGTTGGCATTGAAAACGCGATTGCGGAAGTACTCGTAAGCTTCCCCGTGCAGCGAATTGGTTCCGGTCTTTGTACTGAGGCTGGTGACACCGCCCGAAAATTTCCCCCACTCCGCCCCCAGGTTGCTCGTTTGGACGCGAAACTCCTGAATCGAATCCTGCGTGGGAATCAGAATGGGCAAGTTGATGTAACCGATATTCAGCGGCTGCCCGTCTAGATATTCGGCGCTCTGGTTTCCGAACGATCCATTGACCTGGTAATTGTTCCAGCCGAACGGGTTCACGCCCACCGGTGTGCCGGTAGAACCGCCTTGGGGAATCACCGACGGAGCCAAAACAATCAGATTGAAAACGTTGCGTCCGTTGAGCGGAAGTTCATTCGCTTTACGCTGCTCCACGACCGTCCCTACCGTCGAAGATTCCGTATCCAGAGGCGGGGAACTTCCTTCCACCGTGACGCTTTCCGACGCGGAGCCTAAAATCATTTCAAAATTAACTTCGAGAGCGTCTTGCACGTGCAAAATGACGCCGGCCTGGATCACGGCCTTGAAGCCGAGTTTTTCCACCTCAATGCGATATCTTCCAGGCGCCAGGTTTGATATGTAGTAAGTTCCCGTCCCGTTCGTAAATCCCTGATAGCGAATCTGGGTGCCGGTATTGATGGCTGTGACGGTTGCGCCGCCGATCACGGCTTTGTTCGGATCGGTAACTCGGCCAGTTAACGATGCGCTGGTAGATTGTGCAGCCAAAACGCCCGAGAGTATGCGGCACAGCAGCAGGGCTAGGAGAGCTTTGCGCATGGAAATTCCTAATGTACTCTTCCCCCTGAAGGCCTGGATGCTTCTTCGTTTGCGTTTCGCAAGCTCGACAGCCGCTACTCATCGGAACTGGTATATACGCCGCGAAAAGGCAGGCTGTACCAGCGCGAAGAACTTTTCTTCAACATTATTTCTGTATGCTTTTATCTGGAAAAACGATTAACTCCTAGTGTATGTTGCGCGAAGCGGTGACAAGTGAAGCCCGGGACCGTCAATCAGGCAGCCCCTGGACTGGCACTCAAGCCGCTACTCTCAGGGCAGGACTTTAGAACTATGAGCTCCCCCGCAAATGGACGTGCCCTCGCGATCCCTCTGGTGTGGACCGGAAAAACGGGCCGTTCAGTCGCAGTACCGGAAGGAGTTTCGGTAGGTTCTGCCAGCGATGAAGAATTGATGTCAGGATTGCAGGCAAAAAAGGCAGACGCGCTCGAAGCTCTGTTTAGCCGTTATTCGCGCCTGGTGAACGGCATTGCCTTCCGTATCCTGCGTGACTATAGCGAGGCGGAAGAAGTCGTTCAAGAAGCGTTTTTCTATATCTATCAAAAATCGGCGCTATTTGATCCCAGAAAAGGCGGCGCCAAGGCCTGGATCGTTCAAATTGCCTATAGCCGCTCGCTGGACCGGAGAGCGCATTTGTCGCGCAGGGGATTCTATGTTGGTACAGAAATCGAGTCGCTGGACGATACTCTCACAGGGAAAACAGATGTTGAACGTGAGATCGGCGCGAAAATCAATTTCGCCCATTTGCAGAGGGCTTTCCAGGACCTTACGCAGATGCAACGGCGAACCCTTGAGTTATTCTATTTCGAAGGACTGGATTTGAAAGAAATCAGCGAAAAAGTTCAGCAGCCGTTTGGTAACGTTCGCCACCATTTTTACCGTGGTCTGGAACGCTTACGGAAAAGCCCGTCGGTACAGAGGCTTCGGGGAAACGACTGATGCTCAACGAGAACGACCGTTTCGACGGCCATGAGGGGTTCAAAGAACTCAGCGCCCTGGCGAACGCGGGCGCGCTCGATGCTGCGGAGCGCCTGGAGTTGGAACGTCATCTCGAGTTATGTGACGAGTGCCGCGAGATTCACGACCAGTACCGGCTTTTGACTTCGGATGGAATTCCCTTTCTTGCCTCGATTTATGGCAATCCACAAGAACGGGAAGACTGGGACGATTCGGCGGCGCACTCCAGGTTGTCGGCTCGCATTCATCGGTCGGAGCAGCAGAAAAAAGCCTCGCTCCGATATCCGATGCCGATATCCCGCACTCTTCCGACGCCTCCCTATTTGCTCATGGGATTCGCAACCAACCAGTGGGCCAAGGCGGGACTTACAGCTTGCTTCGGAATTGCCGTTGCATTTTGCGCCTACGCATTAGGCACCCGTGCTCACGGCGGAGCGAAGCAGACTTCGGTTTCGTTCTCTCTTCAAGAACAGACGCAGAAACTTGAGGCGGAAAAGAAATCGGCCGATGAGTTGGTTCAATCCCAGGCGGCGAAGTTATCTGAACTGCACGAACAAAATCTGAGTCAGGAGCAGGAAGTCGGCAGACTGCGAGCGGCACTGCACGCTCTGGAAGATCGTTCCTCCGAATTTAGCTCGTCCGTGGCCAGGACTGAGCAGCAGTTGCATGCAGTCTCGCAGCAGCGTGACAACCTGATGGCCCAGCTTCAGCAGGCGGAACTATCGGCGCAAAATTCAAAGTCTGAACTGGCCGGCCTGCGAGCCGAAAATGACCGCGAGATTCTGCATACAGCGGCCTTGCAATCCAAAATTGACGAACTGACAGCCTCTAATCGCGATCAGGAACGGCGGCTCGGAAATGATGAGCAATATCTTTCTTCCGACCGTGACATCCGCGAACTGATGGGCGCGCGCAAGCTCTATATCGCCGACGTCTTCGACGTGGACAGCGGCAGCCGCACCCGCAAGCCTTTTGGGCGCGTCTTCTACACGCAGAATAAGTCGCTCATCTTTTACGCCTTTGACCTCGATCATCAGGCCGGCGTGAAAAACGCCAGCATCTTCCAGGTCTGGGGACAAAAGGACGCGGAGCTCAGCGAAAAAGCCCGCCCCATGAATCTTGGTATTTTGTATATGGATAGCGAATCGAATCGCCGCTGGGTGATGCGTCTGGATGACGCGAAGCAGTTGGCCGAAATTGATGCGGTGTTCGTCACCGTGGAGCCGCACGGCGGCAGCCCCAAGCCCACGGGAAAACCATTTCTCTATGCCCTGCTGCGCAAGGAAGCGAACCATCCTTAAGGAACGTGATGCATTCTTAGCGCTCTCCCCACTGCGGAAACATTCTCCGGTCCGCTTGTCTGCATGCCTTGGTACAAAATTCCGCACGCGTCCGTAGTACTTCAAAGAGACTAGAAGACTCAATCGCCCGGCGCTATTGAATTTCCCTGCTGTATAGAACGTTCCCTACGCGAACGTTCGTAATAGCGCCTCGGCATTTTGCGTCTCCTCGCTCCGAATGTTGCAAGTTCTTCCCAAACATATTCCGCGTGGAGGAGTTGGCATGAATTCTCGCAAGTTCCGGACGATGGTTCTGTCGCTGAGTTTCCTGGTATTGGCTTTCTGCATATCCGCTTACTCTCAGTCCACCTATGGCTCGATCGCCGGCTCAGTCACGGATGCCTCCGGAGCTGCCGTCACCGACGCTAACGTGACATTAACCAACATGGGGACAGCGGAAAAGCGAACTCAAACCAGCGGCAACGACGGGCTCTTCACGTTTGTGAACCTGTTTCCCGGCCAGTACCGGGTCGATGTGGAAAAACAAGGGTACAAGCACTTTACTCGCAGCGGTATTGCGGTTGACGTGCAGCAGAGCACACGTATCGATGCCGCGCTACAGGTCGGCGAAATCAGCCAGGTCGTTGAAGTGACCTCGGAAACGCCGCTGCTGCAGGCAGAAACTTCGTCGCTTGGAACCGTTGTCGATCAGAGGGAAGCAAATGAACTGCCCCTGAACGGCAGAAATATCTTCAACCTGACCACCGTCACCCCGTCCGTAGTTCCTCAGGGCAACACCCAAGGCAACGTGGTAGGCAAGAATCCTTTTGATTTCGCTAACTACCAGATCGGCGGCGCCTTCGCCAACGAGGGCGCGGAGTATCTGGATGGTCAACCGTTAAATATCGGGTACATCAACCTGCCATTTCTGGTCCCGACTGACGACTCGGTCGGCGAGTTTAAAGTGCAAAACAACAATCTCGGCCCCGAGTGGGGCAAGTTCGCTGGCGGCGTGATCAACATGAGCACCAAATCCGGCACGAATTCGTGGCACGGTTCCGGGTATGAGTTCCTGCGAAACAAGATCTTCAACTCCAACGAATTCTTTAACAAGAACTCGGAACTGGCGAACGGGGTCTCAAACTCCCCTCCGCCGTTTACGCAGAACCAGTTCGGAGCGACCGTTGGCGGCGCGATCATCAAGAATAAAACCTTCGTCTTCGGCAGTTATGAAGGCTTCCGCCTGCGCACTGGCACACCATTCAATACGACGGTTCCCACCACCGCCGAGCGCGGCGGAGATTTTTCCGATCTTTGCTCGAAAGGATTCAACACACCTGACCCCCACGGCTCGGGCGTCATGATCTGTTCCGACACAAACCCCTCGACTGGAGAGTTTGTCCATCAACTCTATAATCCGATCGCTTTTACCGGACCAGTCCCCGCCACCAGCTTCCGCGTTCCATTTGCCAACAACGATATTTCAGGAGTGATCAATCCGACCTCCTCTTATCTGCTGAACAAGCTCATTGCCGATCCGACAACGGGTGGAACCGTCCTCAACTTCCTCAAAGACGCGAGCACCGGCGGCGACACGGACGAATATGTGGCTCGTGTCGATCAAACGATCAACAGCAGGCAAACCATCTTCGGCCGGTTCAGCTATTGGAAGCTGCTCAGCCTGGCGCAGGACCCCTTCGGCACCGGCCTGTGCAAAGATCGCTGCGCGGAAAATACACGCAGCAAGAGTTTGGCGGTTGGCTACAACTTCGCGATCAGTCCCAATACGATCTTCAATTTCAATGCCAGCATCAGCCGATTTCATTATCTGCGGGCGCCCATTAATGACGACTTCGATGTGACGCAAGAGGGTTGGCCGGCCGCATACAACCCGCTGGTGCCGAGCCTGGAACGCACGCCGTTGACTCCCTGTTTCGGCCAGAATGATTCATTAGTAGGTTGCAGCCAGGGGCAAAGCTCCATCAACGACCTGAACACCCAATTCAATCTTTCGCCTCAAGTCACGATGATTCGCGGCCACCACACTTTCGTCTGGGGCGCGCAACTCGAGGAGGGTTACGATAATTATCTGCAAACCAACACCGGCGGCGGTCTGATTTCTTTTGCTGGATCGTGGACCTCCAACGCACCCGGCGCAGTCGGAGCCGGCAACGTTCAGGGACCCAACGCCGGCAACGGTGAAGATTTTGCCGATTTCCTGCTCGGATACGGCAACGGACAAGGCGCCGCTTTCGGCAACCAGACCAGCGGCTCTCTCGTGATCTCCGGTCCGATTTCCGGCAAGCAAACTTACCGCGCCTTTTATTTCGGCGATACATGGCATTTGACTACCAGACTGACTCTGAACCTGGGCGTTCGTTACGAATTGCAAGGTCCATGGTCGGAACGCTACGACAAAATGACCTACTTCAACCCAGGCGTCGCCAACTCGTCGGTAACGGGATGCAGTGGTGTCGCTGGCAGCGCGTGTCCGGGCGATGTCTTCCTGGTCAAGACAGGCGTCAATTCCAGCCGTAACAATTTGCCTCTTTCTTATAAAGAAGTCTTGCCGCGTCTGGGATTCGCCTATTCGGCAAACTCCAAGACCGTGATCCGCGGCGGATACGGCATTTTCTTCATCCCGAATTACGTTTCATTCAACGCGAATCCCTATAACGACATCGTCAGCAGCGCCACGTCAAACTTCTTTTCCAGCAACAACCAGGGCGTAACTCCCGCAGCTAGTCTCAACGCCAACACCTGCACTTGGATGGGGAACAATGTGCTTAATTGCCTTGGGGCTGGGCCGTTCAATCAAGGCCAGGGCGGTGCTGGCGCAAATGATCTGACTCCAGTCGCCGGCCGCAACCCCCAGCCAAATATTTCTCAGTACGCTTTGACGCAGAATAATTTCTCGACAACCGGCTACACCGTCCAGAAATACGGATACCTCGAGCAGTACAACCTCGACATTCAGCGCGAACTGCCGGGCGGTTTCTTCGCGGACGTTGCCTACGCCGGATCGCACGGCGTGCATCTGGAACAATCCAACACCAACATCAACCAGATTCCTGACAGCTTCATCGCGCAGGCAGCGACCCAGTATGCGGCAGGTCAGACAATCGCCATTGCGCAGCATGTTTGCCCACCCGCTCCGGCCGCCTGCCCGGCGTATCCGTTCAGTCAAAGCCTTCCCGGCAGTCTGGGCCCGAGCGGCCTCATACAAGGGCAGCTTGACCGCCCGTACCCCCAGTATTCGGGACTCAACCTCAATGCTTACGGTTGCTGCAGCAGCAACTACAACGCCTTGCAGGCTACCGTCACTCGCCGTTTCCAGGGCGGCGGCACGCTGCTTGTGGCCTACACCAATGCAAAGTTGATGTCCAACACCGATACTCTTACTTCATGGCTGGAGGGCGGCACTACGGGAGGCACGGGAGCCGTACAAGACTGGAACAATCTGGCCGGAGAACGGTCACTGTCCTCGCAAGATATCTCACAGCGCATGGTGGTCAGCTATGTTCTCGATCTGCCTTTCGGACGAGGCAAGAAATTCCTCTCCGGAACGAATGGTTTGGCCGGCGGATTCGTTTCCGGTTGGGGACTAGACGGCATCACCACCTTCCAGCGAGGTTTCCCCGTCAAACTGAGTTGGGGCGGCGGCAACGCTCTGACCAGCGCGGGCCTTGGAATTGGAACACTCCGGCCTGACTACGTCGCCGGATGCGACAAGAGCGTTTCCGGAAGCTCGGTATCGCGGGTGACCGAATGGTTCAACACCTCCTGCTTCACCGCACCCAGCGGAATCGACATGGCCACGGGCCTGCAAAACAATCCCTGGACCTTTGGCGACGAACCGCGAGTCGACGCCTCACTCCGGCAACAGGGCGTAGTCAACTTTGACTTTGCAGTTTTCAAAAAGACAGCAATCACCGAAGCCATGAACATCGAGTTCCGGGTGGAGTTCTTCAATCTTTTCAACCATCCGCAATTCGGCCCCCCGAATGGAACCCAGAACAGCCCGACGTTTGCGGAGGTCACAAATACCGTCAACAATCCGCGCCTGATCCAGTTCGGGTTGAAGTTTAATTTCTAACGCGGAGGAGTTTTAGCGTCGGGCCGGAGCTTCTCCGGCCCGATTTTCTTTACCTCGCATCTCGGTACACTTCCAGTCGACGTCCCGGTCGCACCAGAAACGCTTTGCCGTTGCGGTCTGACCTCGTTGTATTCTTCTAGCCATGAGAACCGTCCACTCCATCGACTATTCCGAGGCCAGGCGCGCCCTCGACCTGATCGTAGACAAGGCTCTGCAGATGCAGAAGGCTGCCGCAGTCGCGGTGGCGGACGCACACGGAGACGTCCTCTGTTTCGCGCGAATGGACGGTGCGCCGGTGTCTTCCATTCGCATCGCCATGAACAAAGCCTGGACGGCCGCACGGGAGCGCAAGCCTACCCGTGAAATTGGCGATAAGGTTAAGCACCCTGAAAAAGGCCACGACATCTCCTTCTACGGCGATCCCCAATATGTAGGCTGGGGCGGCGGGGTTCCCGTCTGGAACAATGGTGCGGTGATTGGCGCCGTCGCAGTCAGCGGCTTATCCTCGGAGGAGGACGTTGCTCTCGCCAGTCTTGGTGTCGACCTGCTCTCTCGCTGATTTTTCGATCTTCATACCCATCCTCCGAAACAATTTTTCAAACCAACCCCGAACCCCATTCTGGCAACTTAGCATCGTGTTTGACTCGGCTGACGATTCGCCGAACAAACGCCTTCGGAAAAACACGCTGCCCTGAGGAGCATTGATGACCGTATTCCGCTGTAAATGTGCACCCGTCGTTCTGTTATCCCTTGCTATGGCTATGACCTGTACTTCGCTCGCCCAGACAGATCAGAGCGCGAAGCAGGATATGAAAGATGCCGGCAACGCAACCAAGAGTGCGGCCAAAGATACCGGCAACGCAACCAAGAAAACCGCGAAGCAGACGGGCCACGCGGCGAAAAAAGCGACCAACAAGACTGCCAAGAAAACAAAGGAAGGCTCGCAAAAGGTCGAAGACAAGACGCAACCGAAATAGTTTCAGCTATTTTGATTTCCTGCGGTACTGGACCTGCACAAGTGCAGGATCTAAGAAAGACGGAGCTTATGCGAACAATATTGCTGATTGTCCTGATCCTGCTTCTGTTGGGAGCATTACCGACATGGCCATACAGTGCGAGTTGGGGCTATTACCCGAGTGGCGGACTCGGCTTGGTCCTTTTGATCGTCGTAGTCCTGGCGCTCACTGGCCGCCTGTAGGAAATCGTGCCCAAGTTGCGGGAGAATGAGAAATGAAAGTTGTCTCACGAGCGAATAAAGCCACTCTGATGAAGAGTCTGGCCCGCACAGTAGGACACGCTGCGGGCAAGATCGTCGGGACGACCCAGGGATTGGCCACCTCTGCTGCCGCAATGCTCCATGGCGAGAGTCAGGGTGAAAATCCCGCAACCGAGGCGCCTCCTCCAAACAGATCTGCACGAAAGCGCGCCGTTCGCCGAACATCGAAGAAGCCGGCAAGTCCCTCCTCCAAAACCCGGCCATCGCAAAAGCAGAAAAAGCAACAACCTAAAGCCGCCACAAAGCGCGCCGTGAAAAAGCCACGCCGGAGCGCGGCTCGCTGAGACGTACCCGCACGATTCTCGCCAAGTGCAGCGTTCACCTGATATTCCCGCATCTCCCACGTGAATAATCTACTCCTGCCGTAACTAAGTTGCGGTGCAAATTCGCGGCTCTCGCCGCAGGCTTTGTTGTGGGATCACCCACGAAAAGGAGCCGTATATGCTTTGGACAATTTTTGTGATTCTGCTGGTGCTGTGGCTGCTGGGACTGGTGAGTTCCTACACTCTCGGAGGCTACATTCACATTTTGCTTGTAGTTGCCGTGATCGTGCTCATCTTTAACCTGTTGAGCGGCCGGCGCAGTGTGTAAGCCGGATAGTTTTGATTTCCCGCCCGTGTAACACGAGGAATGGAGATACGTAATGCAACGGTTATCTAAGTTTGTGGTGCAAGCTGCCATGTGTGCGTGCTTGGCGTCGGGAATTAGTTCGTGGGCAAATGCTCAGGACAGCTCCTCGCAGGCCGACAATACCAAGGTTAACCGAAATGACTCACAGCCCACGGCCGATCAGCAGAAGCTCGATCGTTCCGATCGCGATATCGCCAAACAAATCCGCCAGTCCGTGGTAAAGGACAAATCTTTATCCACCTATGCGCACAACGTAAAAATCATTTCGCAGAACGGAATGGTAACACTGCGAGGACCAGTCCGTTCGGACGACGAAAAACGCGCTATTGAAGCTGACGCAGCCGCTGTTGTTGGCCAGGATAAGGTGACCAGCGAAATAGAAGTCCAACCCAAGAAATAATCAGGAACCCAACTCTCAAGGAGATTTCGAATGGCCGACAAGCACACCGCAGTTTTTGGCATCTATCCCCGGCAAACCAGCGTCGAGCGCGGCGTTGACGCGCTGCAAGCGGCTGGATTTCCGAACACAGACATCTCCGTGTTATTTCCGGCGAACGAGGGCACAAAAGACTTTGCTCACGAAAAAAACACCAAGGCGCCCGAGGGAGCCACGACCGGCGCTGGCACAGGCGCAATTATCGGCGGCGGATTAGGATGGCTGGTCGGCATCGGCGCGTTGGCCATACCGGGCCTGGGTCCTTTTATCGCCGCTGGTCCGATCATGGCCGCGCTTGCAGGCGTGGGTGTGGGAGGAACAATCGGCGGCCTGACTGGCGCCCTTATCGGTATGGGCATCCCCGAATACGAAGCCAAACGCTATGAAGGCCGCGTTAAGGATGGCGGCATTCTTCTTTCCGTCCACTCCAACAGCGCTGACGAGACAAAACGGGCCAAGGCGATTCTTGAAGGCACTGGAGCCCAAGACATCTCTTCGACGGGCGAAGCCGCCGGAGACAAGACGGTTACCACTCGCGTCGCTTAAGCATTTTTTAAATTTGTGAGCGCAATGCCCGGCACGCCTTGCCGGGCTTTTTCTTTTTCCAGCAAACGCGACGGCGACACCGTCACTCCGCTCATGCCGTACAATTTGACGCACGCATGATCGCTGAGACCCTCCATCGCATTGCCAATCAAGGCCAATCGCTGACCCGAGCCGAATCTCGCGAAGTGATGGCTGAAGTGCTTGCCGGCCAATGCTCCGACGCGCAAATCGCAGCGCTACTTGTCGCTCTGCACATGAAGGGCGAAACGGTCGAAGAAATCGTA
Organism: Candidatus Sulfotelmatobacter sp.; assembly: GCA_049584475.1. Taxonomy (GTDB): domain Bacteria; phylum Acidobacteriota; class Terriglobia; order Terriglobales; family Acidobacteriaceae; genus Sulfotelmatobacter. Next base: position 141,700 of record JBAUXX010000071.1, read on the forward strand.
GGCTTTGCCGAAGCGATCCGCGCGGCCGCAGCGCCGCTTCCAGTCCTGGAACAGCCTGCACTCGTGGTTAGCGGCACAGGCCGCGACGCACTGGATTCTTCTGACCAGACCAGTTCATTCCTCGTCGATACCAGTGGCACCGGCGGCGATGCCAGCGGCACCTTCAACATTTCTACGGCAACGGCGTTAGTCGCGGCGGGCGCGGGCGTGCGCGTGGCCAAGCACGGCAATCGCAGCATCAGTTCGAAATGTGGATCCGCTGATGTCGTCGAAGCCTTGGGAATCGACATTCAACTTTCGCCAGAGCGTTCGGCTCAATGCCTGCGAGAAATTGGAATCTGTTTTCTCTATGCGCCAAACCTGCATCCGGCCATGAAGCAGGTGCAGAAAGTGCGCCGCGAACTGCGTCTGCGGACTATATTCAACTTGCTGGGCCCACTCACCAATCCGGCGCACGCCTCGGGACAGGTTGTGGGCGTCTACGCGCTCGACCTGGTCGAAAAACTTGCAGAAGCACTCAGCATGTTAGGTCTTCGTCGAGCGCTGGTGGTGCACGGACTCGACGGACTCGATGAGATCAGCATCAGCGGGCCCACTCGAATTGCCGAATCTCGCGAAGGAATCGTCCGCACCTACGAATTGACGCCCGAAGAATTCGGATTGCAACGCGCGCCTCTCGCGGATATTGCCGGCGGAGACGCGGCTGAAAATGCCGCAATCATTCGTGGAATTCTCGGCGGAAAGACGTCGCCGCATCGCGATGTAGTTCTGCTAAATTCCGCGGCTGCATTGGTAGCGGCAGGCAAAGCGGATCATCTTGCCAAGGCCTTCCCCATCGCCAGGCAAGCTATCGATTCCCGCGCGGCTGCCGCAAAGCTCGAAGCTCTGATGAACTTTACTTCGCAGGCTCGCTAGTATCGATCTTGCTCGTTTCGATCTTAAAAGTATTATTCGTCATGTCGCTCTCCGGCACGCTGCCATCGTTGACGACAACTTCCTGCGGCGCTCCCGAAACCTCAACTCGAATCACCGCCTTACTCTTACCTCGCACTTCGATCCGCTTGGTTACGACTCCCGCCGCATGTTTGACCGTCACCGGAACCTCAGCTCCTGCCCCGCCAAGATTATCGACAGTAACGGTGACCATATATAAATCGGTCATCGTCTTTCGCGAAAATGCGGATTCCACTTTGAAGTCCGGCAGCCCGCGGTCTCGATATACCCAATCGTCAAAGAACCATTCCAGGTCGCGCTGCGTCTGCGCCTGAATAAGTTTGGGCATGTAAGAAGGTTCTTTATCCTGCTCCGGCTTGTAAGCCGCCAGCGCTTTTTTGAGCGCCGCATCCCCGACTAAATCTCGCAGCATCCACCACACGCACATCGCCTTGCTTCGGTAAAGATCTTCACTCGATGTGTTCACTAGCGAATGGTTGGCTTCATCTTCCCATCTCGGCAAAGTCGTGGGTTGTTCGGCTTCACTGAATGCCGAGCGATGCAGTGCCATGTAGTCGAGCGCCGCCTGTCGTCCCTTTTGCTGTTCCAGATAAAGCGCCTGGGCAAAATGCGCAAGTCCTTCTTCAATCCACGGACGGAATGATAAGAATGCCGCATGCGCGAGTTGATGCGCAGCGGTGAGCCCGGCTAACTTTGCATCCGTGCTGCCCAGCGGCGCGAGGAGAAGAGCACTGCTCTCGAATGGAGCTGCATCAGGAACAGAAAGATCGGCCACTTTCGCTTTTTCTCGCAGCGCTCCAAACCATTCGGTGATCAATGGAACGGTCTTTTCCGCCGCCTCGGCGAAGTCCGCAGCCGACGCGTCATGACTGCGAAGGTAGAGCACTTCAATTGACGGGCGCTCCAACGCCAAATAGTCAGCAACGACGAGTGTCGGGGAATCCATCCGCAGCCGCTGTTCCTTGCAATCGGCCGCGACAAGCCCCCCGGTGCCCATCTGTTCATATTTCGTCTCAACACAGGCAACGCCGTTGAAAAGCGTGCGTGGCCGTTCATCGCCCGCGCTACTCACAACAGTCTGCACGTGCATTATCGAGCCAGCCTCACGCGCTTTCCATCGCCCCACAGCATCGAACAGGTTGTTGCCTTCCGAAAGATTCCCCGCCTCGGTCGCAATCGGATACCACGCAACGTATCCCACTCCGCGAATACCTGTGAACTTCGCAGCGATCTGATCCCAGTCGGAGCTCTTCGCAACCAACTCAGAGCCACCGATGCGAGTGAGCCGCGTCGCATCGAGCGTGACCACTCCTTCATAAGCGATTTCCAGATCAATGGCGGCCTTTGGAAGGACCGGCTGCGGCAACGTCACCACAACTTCCGATAAAGCTCCCGTGTGATCGATGTCTGACGCGTAAGGCTGCGTCACGTATTGCAGGGCTTTGTCGCCGGCGCGAATCGATCGCCAGTCGAGCGAAGAAGAAATCTGCAGCACTGCGATTTTCAACTGAGTCTGCGAATCGTTGCGCAGCGTGATCCTGCCGCGCACCCCAAGCCGCTGCTGGTCAGGCTCGATGCGAACGTTCAGGTCGTAGTGGGTAAAGGTGAAGGCTTCGCGATCGAGAGAAAAAGCGTTCAACGCCGAGGCGAAAACTACGCCGAGAAAATAAACCCGAAAACCACGGAACTTCATTCCACACCCGAAGCCTCGCCCGCGCGTCTTTGCCTGACGATTTCGTAGAGCACAACCGCCGCCGCCACCGACACATTCAGCGACGGCACTTTGCCCAGCATCGGAATCGAAACCAGAAAATCGCACTTCCTTTTCACCAGATCGTGCAACCCTTTGCCTTCGCCGCCCAGTACCAGGGCGCAATCCATTTTGTAATCTAGCTCGTCGTACGTTTTCTTGCTGCGTTCATCCAGCCCCACGGTCCACACGTTGCGCTCCTTCAACTCTTCCACCGTGCGCGCGATGTTAGTCACTTTGGCGATGGGCAAATGCTCGCTGGCTCCCGCTGAAACTTTTGTGACGGTTCCAGTCACCGCAGCCGCGCGCCGCTCAGGAATGACGACTCCATCCGCTCCCGCAGCATCCGCAGTACGCAAAATCGCACCCAGATTATGCGGATCCTCCACGCCATCGAGCACAACGATGAGTGAATATTGCCCGCGCTTCGCCTCCACAACATCATCAAGATCGCTGTATTGTTTTGCCGACGTAACAGCCACCACACCCTGATGCGACGCAGTCCCGGCCATGCGGTCAAGTTCCGTCCGCGTCAGATATTTCACTGGCACGCCCGCCTTCCGGCAGTCTTCAATGAGCCGTTGCAGGCGAATGTCATGGCGCTCCTTGGCCATGCCCACCCACTCAAACGAGCGCTTCTGCGCCTTCAGCGCTTCCGTGACCGCATTGATGCCGTAGATGTAATGCATGAATGTTCAGTGTATAGGAACCGGCTTGGCACGGTCGCGCCGCTCAATGGCGAAGCGTAGAGCGGCCTTCATGCCGACCAAGGATTGATAATCGCGGAAATCTCTTCAAAGTGCGAAGTGTTACGAGTAGCCAGGGTTGCGCGGTGGGCGAGAATAATCCCTGCAATCATCGTGTCGCGTGAATCGCCGGGTCTGCCTTTTTTTTTTCGCGCGGCCGCGAGCTCGGCTGCGCGATCCGCAGCAGCGACATCAAAGAGCGCGACTCGGCCCTGGATTTGGTCGAGGAATCCTTCGAATACCGTCGTGAGGGCGGATCGCTTGCGTCCGGCAGGCATCGTCTGTAGGCCAAATCGTAATTCGAAAATGGTGATCGACGTGGTCCAGAGAGAAGCTTGAGGCTGCCGATCAATCCAGGCCGCGAACTTCCCGTCGGGCGCCCGCCGCATTAATTCCGACACAACGTTCGTATCGAGAACGATCATTCTTCGAATTGCGGAGGCTTAATTTCGAGGCTACGAAGCTCGGGGAATTCGAAATCGAAGTCAACGCCCGCCTTGGCGACCAGCTTTGCCATTTCCGATCCCAGCCCTCCGGCTGAAGAACTTTCTCGACTATGCACCGCAGCGCGGAGGATGTCGCGCACCTCTTCCTCCATACTGCGGCGATTGCGCTTGGCGCGCCGCTGCAAGCGGGCCTTCACGTCGTTCTCGAGATTGCGAACCACTAGTTGCGCCATGAATCGACTCGACCGATGATATCATGATATCAAATGCGGGACTGGGAGGCAATCTACGGCCAATCCTGAGCTCCGTGATAAATACGAAGTAGCTCAACAACCGGCTCTTGTATCCGGTATACAACGATGTAGGGCAAACGAGAGACGACTAATTCTCGAGTTCCAGCGCTTCGGCCCTTGCGGCCTCGATAAGGGAATTTCGCCAAACCGTCGCATCCGTCGTAGATGGCTTTCGCCACATCCGTGGCAATTTTGGGGTTGTCTTGCTGGATGCGTTGAACGATGTTGTAGAGATCTTCGGCTGCGGGAGTGGTCCAGCGTACTCGCATTAAGACCGCAAGAGTTGATCCAGCCTCTTACGCACTTCCTCGTGCTCAACGAAATCTCCACGTTCGGCGGCTGCGAGGCCCACATTAACTGCCTCAATAAATCGCTTGTCGTCTTCCAGATAGAGGCTAAGAACCTGCTCCGCGAGCTCGTCCGGATTCAGCCCACGCTGGGCCGCGATTTGAGCTAGTTGTGCTTCCTTGTCGGGCTGAAGGCGAACTTCCATTCCTACAGTTTAGGAAACGCCGAGCCGGACTGTCAAAGGAATTGAGTGACTACCCGCCGTAGTCTAATGCCCCCCGCCCAACTCCCTGACAATCCCACCCACAAACTGCTTGGCATCGCCAAACAGCATCAGCGTGCGGTCGAGGTAGTAGAGCGGATTATCGATCCCGGCAAAGCCCGGGCTCATGCCGCGTTTGATGACCATGACGGTGTGGGCTTTGTCCACGTCGAGGATGGGCATGCCGAAGATGGGACTGGATTGGTCGGTGCGCGCTGCGGGATTGGTCACGTCGTTGGCGCCAATGATCAACGCAACATCCGTCGCCGGGAAGTCGCCGTTGATCTCATCCATTTCGATGAGGCGGTCGTAGGGGATGTCGGCTTCGGCCAGCAGCACGTTCATGTGGCCGGGCATGCGTCCGGCCACGGGATGAATCGCGAAGCGAACTTCCACTCCCTTCTTCGTGAGCGCGTCGTAAAGTTCGCGAACTTTGTGCTGCGCCTGTGCCACAGCCATGCCATAACCTGGAACGACTACAACTTTATTCGCCGCCGAGAGAATCGCCGCCGCTTCTTCCGGTGTTGCGCTGCGCACCGGCTTCGCTTCCTGGCCGCCGGCAGCGGACGGTTGCACCTGGCCGAACGCTCCGAACAAAACGTTAGTAAACGACCGGTTCATCGCCTTCGACATAATCACGGAAAGAATCAGGCCGGATGATCCGTCGAGCGCGCCCGCGATGATGAGAAGCTTCGAGTTCAGAACGAATCCCATGGCCGCAGCGGACAAGCCGGCGTAGGAATTCAGCAGCGAAATCACAGTCGGCATGTCGGCGCCGCCGATGGGAATCACCATGAAGACGCCAAATACCAGCGGAATCGCCACCAGCAACGGGAATAATTGCTTAGCTGCCGGATGCAGCACCAGGTACACGGCGACGGCAACCGCCACGCCTAAAAGGCCGAGGTTGACCAGATTTTGTCCCTTATAAGTGATCGGACGCTGAGTTAAGACTTCCTGCAATTTCCCCGCGGCCATCAGGCTACCGGTGAAAGTCAGCGATCCAAGGATCACTTCCATCGACAAAACCGACATCATGAACTTCGGCACGTTCGGCGTGCGCAAATAAAATTCGGCAGTGCCAACCAGTGTCACGCACAGCGCGCCAAATGCGTGACTGAGCGCAGTTCGCTGCGGGACCGCTGTCATCTGCACCATACCCAGCGGAATGCCGATACCCGTTCCCAACACGAGTGCGATGACGATCCACTTCCAGTCCACGATGCCGTGGCGCAGCAGCGTTCCGCCGATGGCCAGGACCATGCCGATTTCGCCGGCCCAAATGCCATGCCGCGCGGTCGCGGGCGAACTCATCCACTTCAGCGACAGTATGAACAGCGCGCTTGCGACAAGATAGATGATTTCGATGATGTGCTGGCTTCCGGCGAACTCGGTCATTTATTTCTTCACCGGACGGCTGGTCTTGAACATCTTCAACATGCGGTCGGTGATGATGAAACCACCGACCACGTTACTGGTCGCGGCCACAATGGCGATGACGCCGAGCACGGTCGCGAACTCGCTCTTGCGCTCGCCGACCAGCACGATCGCGCCGACGACGGCAATCGCGTCCAGCGCGTTGGTTAGCGACATGAGCGGCGTATGGAGCAAAGGCGAGACGTGGCGGATGACTTCGAACCCGATAAAAGCCGCCAGCATGAAGACGAACAATGCGTCGATTAAATTGGAACCCATCCGTGAACTCCAGTTCTTAATTCGCCTTTTCGTGGTTTGTCATCCTAAGAATCTCTATCCACCCACCCGGGCAAGTTCCGGCATTTTAAAAAACTCGCGCACCCTCGCATTCACCACTTCCCCGCCGCTCGTGACCATGGTCTCGCGAATAATTTCATCCTGCGTATTCACCTGCAGCTTGCCGTCTTTCATCATGTAGAGCAGAAACGCCGCCACATTGCGGGCATACATCTGGCTGGCGTGATATGGCACGCTGCTGGCCAGATTGATTGCGCCAATGATCGACACGCCGTGCGCAATAACCATTTCGCCCGTGCGCGTCAGTTCGCAATTCCCACCGCGCTCCGCCGCCAGGTCAACGATCACTGAGCCGGGAGCCATCCCTTTCACCATCTCTGCCGTAATCAGCACGGGAGATTTCTTCCCCGGAATCACGGCCGCCGAAATCACCACATCGCTCTCGGCGACTACACGAGTCAGCAACTCACGTTGCCGCGCATAAAAATTTTCATCCTGTACTGTGCCGTATCCGCGGGCATCCTGCGCATTTTGCGCTTCGATCGGCAGTTCGACGAAGCGTCCGCCCAGGCTTTGCACCTGCTCCTTCGCCGCGGGACGCATGTCATACGCCGAAGAAACCGCGCCCAGCCGCCGCGCCGTGGCGATGGCTTGCAGTCCCGCGACTCCGGCTCCAATCACAAATACCCGCGCGGGCGTAATCGTTCCCGCCGCCGTGGTCAGCATAGGAAAGACGCGAGGCGATGTTTCCGCTGCGACTAAAACCGCTTTGTACCCGCAGATGGTTCCCATGGATGACAAAGCATCCATGCTTTGCGCGCGTGTGGTTCTCGGGACAAGTTCGACGGAGAACGAAGTCACTCCAGCCGCAGCAATCTCCTGCACCACCTCCGCCGACCCGAATGGCCGCAGAAAGCCGATCAACACCTGGCCGCGCCGCAACAGCGGAAGGTCATCCCTGCCGGTAGCGTCGTTAGAGCCGTAAGCCAGTACCTGCACCACGATATCGGCTGTCCCAAAAACCGCCTTCCGGTCACCGATCTTGGCCCCTTTATCGACATACATGGAGTCGGGATATCCGGCCTGCTCGCCGGCGCCGCTTTCCACCACAACTTCGAGGCCAGCTTTCGCCACACTGGCGATAACCGCCGGCACAATCGCCACGCGGCGTTCGCCTGGATAACTCTCTTTCGGAACCCCAACAATCAAGCGCTTTTTTCCTTTCCCGGACCAGCCATTCTACTCACTTCGCCGTTCCCTGGGAAACCGGGAATACTGGCCAAAGTAGTTGTAACTGGCCCAAACGGGCAATTGACGATCCTCCAGATTTCACGATACAGTCCGTCCAGCGTTGTTGCTGTCAGGTTCGCTGTCGCTGTGTGAGGTTCTGTGGGATTTGCAACCAGCCGTGCGCGGGCTGGGCGAAGTTTTGCCCGGCAATCCGCGATTTTTCTCTTCATTATTCTCGCTGCCGCTTCGTTCGCTGCCGCTCAGGCTGCAACTCGCTCTGCCTCCACAGATCTCGGCTTTACTTCGCAAAAGCGCATCGGCTTCAACATCGGCGACCAGTGGGAGCCGGCTATTACCGCTGACGGTCGCGGACACGTCTTTATTCTCTATCCTCAGTACGGAGCCGTTCCCGGATGCCGCGCCTGTAGCGCTCCGGCAATTGTGCTTTCCACCAGCAATGACAATGGGATTTCGTGGGAACCTTCGCGGGCTCTACTGCCGCTGACCACCGGACAATTCGATCCGCAGATCGTCGTCGATCCCGCGGACCGGCAAACGCTCTACGCCTCCTGGCTGCAAAACAATAAGCGCGACATTGTTGTAGCCAGGTCGATAGATTTTGGCCGGAGCTGGTCGTTTTCCATCGCGGAACATTCCGCGGACGACGCCGACAAACCGGTGCTGGCTGTGCGCGGGCAAGATATCTACGTGGGCTTCAATCACGACGAGAATTTCTACGTCGCGGCGTCGCACGATGCCGGACGGAGCTTCACCCGGGCGCTGGTGAATCCCAATGCGCAGGAAGGATCGTCGCTCGGCGGTGGCGGGACGGTGGACGTCGCGGGAAATGTTTTCTTCGGATGGACGGCCTACGCGCAACGCGACATCGATACCCGGCCCGTGAGCGTATACGTCAGCCGCTCGGTGGATGCCGGACGAACCTGGGCGACCACATTGCTCGACGTTTCCGGCGCGCCTCCCGATTGCGAAGCCGAGGGCTGTGAGACCGGATTCCTGGGCGCGCAATTAGCTTTGACCTCCGACAGCGCCGGCACAATTTATGCCCTGTGGAACGCGGGCGGAACAAACGGCGGCCCGGAGCGAATCTATTTCTCCTCGTCCACCACCGCTGGCGCAACCTGGTCCGCGCGATCGGACGTCTCGAGCGCCGGACCCGCAGTGGAACACTGCTTCCCCGCGATAACAGCCGGAGATGGCGGCGACGTTCGGGTTGCATGGATGGACACGCGCGTCGCGGATGAAGCCGGCCATCGCTTGTGGAACACGTTCTATCGCACCTCAACCAATGGCGGAGCAACCTGGTCCGCCGAAAACCAGCTTTCCGGTCCCGCGCACGGCTACGACTACATCCTGCCAAACGGCTTCCGCTTCCCCTTCGGCGACTACTTCGGACTCGCGATCGATTCCCGCGGAGCAACTCACGCGACCTGGGGCGAGGGACAGAACTTCAAGTCTCCCGGATCGATCTGGTACGCCCGCGGCCGATAAGAATCGCATTGCGAAACACCCGCCTACTCCAATTGCAATCCACCGATGAGGTCGGCCAGCCGCGGAATCTGACGGTCGGCGCACCATCTTTCCAGCTCATCCACAATCTTCTCCGTGGCGCAGGGATCCCAATAACTGGCCGTACCGATCTGCACCGCTGCCGCGCCCGCAAGCATAAACTCGACCACGTCAGTCGCGGTTGAAATTCCTCCCATGCCGATCACGGGAATCTTTACCGCGTGAGCGGCGTCGTAAACCATGCGTAGAGCAATAGGCTTGATCGCCGGTCCGGAAAGCCCGGCGGTAACGTTGGCGATGCGCGGCTTGCGGGTTTCCGCATCGATCGCCATGGCAACGAAAGTATTCACCAGCGAAAGCGCATCCGCCCCGGCTTCCTGCGCCACGTAAGCCATTTGCGCAATACTGGTGACATTAGGCGAGAGCTTGACGATCAATGGCCGCCGCGCGATTCGGCGCGCAAGCGTAACCACTTCGTCCAGCGATCGAGGATCGCTGCCAAACTGCAGCCCACCATGAGCAGTATTGGGGCATGATACATTTAGCTCGTAAGCCACAATGCCTTCGCCGTCGTTGAGAATCTGAATCGTCCGTTCATAATCTTCGCGCGAGTAACCGAAAACATTGGCAATGACGACGATGTTCTTCATCTGCCGCAACCGCGGCAGCTTATCTTCGAGAAAAGCCTGCGCGCCAATGTTCTGCAGACCGATGGCGTTCAGCATGCCGGCCGCGGTCTCCCACAGGCGAGGCGGAGGATTGCCCGTCATCGGCTCGCGCGAAAGCCCCTTCACGACAAAGCCGCCGAGTTTACTCAAATGAACAACGTCTTCGAATTCCACGCCGTAACCGAACGTTCCGCTCGCCGCGATAACAGGATTCTTCAACTGGATGTCAGCAAAGCTCACGCTGAGGTCGGGCGCGGAATTTTCGGCACCGTTGATCGTCATGGCTGGCTCGCTGCGGGATTCGGCGCGTGATGAGCTGGCGCGAGGGCTTCCGTCAACACTCGGCCCACGGAATGCGTCGGTGCATTGATGCCGAGCAACGACGCGAATGTGGCGGCAAGATCGACTGGTTGCGAAGCCGCACGATACGTTCCCGCCTGAAAGGGCAATCCATAAAGCAGCAGTGGGACGTGCGTGTCGTAAGAATAGGGTGTAGCGTGATCGGTGCCTTTGGCCCAACCGACCGTATAAATATCCGAAACTCCCATCACATACCAACCGCCTTCGGGAGAATAACTGTTGTCATATTTCTTTCCCATGGGAGTATTCGGAACTTCATCTTCCGCCAATTGTGATTTGGTGTAGAACCCGCGCAAGCCGGCCTGCTTCATTGCTTCGCCGGCCGCATTTTCCGCGTCTCGCTCCTTCACGTGCAGCGCAGCGAATGCATCGTTGTTAAGCCACACCAGCGGATATTCAAACTTCACGAAACTCTCAGGGTGGCCGGGCGAAAACTTCGCCGCTAACGCCGCGTTGACTTGCGCCTCAAGTTTCGTGGCATCAAGATTCGCAGCGGGAATGTGCAGCTTTTTCGCGGCATCGGGGAGAGCGGAGACTCCGTGGTCCGCCGAAAGCGCAATCCATACATTGGCCAGACCGATCTGATGTCCAAGAAAGTTGAAGAAGTCGGCGAGTTCGCGGTCGAGGGCCAGAGCCATTTCCTGCATCTCGGGCGCATCCGGCCCAAGCTGGTGACCGAGAATGTCATTGGCCGAAAGGCTGATCGCGAGCAAGTCTGTCGCCGGGCCGCGGCCAACATTTTCGTAGACCATGAGTTCTTTGGCGAATTCCAGTTCATACTCGTTGGCGAAAGGAGTCCGCCCAACGACTTCGTAGAAGCCGGCGTCTGTCCCGTTTTTACTTTTGCGGTGCGCGGTCGATCCCAGCACCTTGCCTTGTGAGTCACGCCAATCGCGATCCCAGTACTTTGCCGGCCGGGTAGCGTTGAAATCCTGCGCCCACTTGGGCATATCGTCTCTGTAATAACTCGATGTGATCCACGAACCACTCTGCGCGTCGATCCAGTAGGCGGCATCGGCCGCAAAACCTCCGGGCAGAACTGCCGCGCGATCTTTCAACGACACGGCAAAGACTCGCGACCTGCCTTGCGTGGCCAGCTTCATCTCATCGCCAAGAGTGTCGGCCATCAGATTATGCGGAGAGGCGCCAGCATGAATTCCCGCCATGCCCACTGCGGTCGTCTTTTCATCTTCGACGAATGCCACAGAACGATTGGCTTTGAAATCCCACCAGTCATTGGCGATGATGCCGTGGCCATTGCTGTAAGCGCCGGTGAAAAGCGTCGCATGCCCAGGCGCAGTTCGCGTATTCGCGTAACCGTAATTGCAGTCGGAAAAATAAGCGCCGTGATCGAGGAAAAGCCGGAAACCCGCATCCCCGAACTGATCGCGATAGCGCTCCAGATAATCTCCGCGAAACTGGTCAATGACGATGACGACGATCAGCTTGGGGCGGCCATTGTAGGCGGAAGCAGGACTGACAGGACAGAGACCGACAACAACAATAGCCAAGCTGACAACCGCGATAAGAACGCGACAGCCGATGGATCCGGGGAAAGAGCGCATCGCGAAAGTAGTTTACACAGGTCGAAGGCTTACACCAAAGCTGGCCCGCTACGCCCGGCGCTGGTAGTCATCCCGAAACCCGGCGCAGTTCAGCCGGGTGAGGGATCTCGCGGGAACGTCCCCGGGCGTACCCGTTAGATCTCGTGCAATCCTCTCCGCTTTTCCGATACATTAGTTGATTAAACTCCACGAATGGTGCGCTGCCTGAACCATGCTTGACCTGAATTTCGTTCGCGATAATTTGCCTCGAGTCGAAGAGATGCTGCGCCAGCGCGGCATGGACCCGGCTGCCGTCCTCAAGGATTTTCACGAGGTAGACACGCAGCGTCGCCACGCCATCACCGAAGCCGAGACCATGAAGGCGCGGCGCAATAAGGCCTCGGAAGAAATCGCGGAATTAAAGAAGAGTGGCCAGGATGCCGGCGCAGCCATGGCCGAAACCAAGGAACTCCGCGAGCAGATTCAGTCTCGAGAGAAGACCGCCAGTGATCTCGACGAACGCCTGCGAGACATTCTCTCCGGCATCCCCAACTTTCCCAACGCCACCGTTCCCGCCGGCCAAAGCGCGGAACAAAATGTTGAGGTCCGGCGCTGGGGACAACCGCCCGCATTCGATTTCGCTCCCAAAGCACATTGGGAACTCGGGGAGCAATTAGGAGTGCTCGACCTGGAGCGCGCAGTCAAACTCACTGGCGCCCGCTTCGCGGTCTATTGGGATCTAGGCGCCAAACTGGAACGCGCTTTGGCGAACTTCATGCTCGATCTGCACACCCGCGAGCACGGATACACAGAGGTTCTGCCGCCGTATCTCGTGAATTCGGATTCAATGTACGGAACCGGCCAACTGCCCAAATTTGCGGCCGATCTATTCCGCGTACCGCACGGCGAAAAAGATCTATGGCTGATTCCTACCGCCGAAGTTCCGGTAACGAATCTCTATCGCAACGAGATTCTCGATCCCGCGCGTCTGCCGATTTCCCTCACCGCCTATACTCCTTGCTTTCGCAGCGAAGCCGGTTCGTATGGCAAAGACGTCCGCGGCATCATTCGCCAGCATCAGTTCCAGAAAGTCGAACTTGTCAAGTTTTCCCGGCCGGAAAATTCTTACGAAGAACACGAAAAGCTCACACGAGACGCGGAAACAGTTCTGCAAAAACTCGGCCTGCATTATCGCGTGATGGCCCTCTCCACCGGAGACATGGGCCCATCCTCGGCGAAAACTTATGACATCGAAGTCTGGCTGCCGGGCCAACAACTATTTCGCGAAATTTCCTCCTGCTCGAACTTCGAAGCCTATCAGGCGCGCCGCGCCAACATCCGCTACCGGCCCGAGGGCAAGAACAAAACCGAATTCGTGCACACCCTGAACGGGAGCGGCCTGGCCGTAGGGCGCACCTGGGTCGCAATCGTCGAAAATTACCAGCAGGCCGACGGCAGCGTGATTATTCCCGAAGCGTTGCGCCCCTACATAGGAGCAGAAAAAATAACGCGAAAAACTTTCTAGCCGAAAGTATCGGTTATTCTTCGGCTCAAAGCTCACAGCTCGCGACTCACAGCTCGAAGCTCGAAGCTCATTGCTAATGTAAGGAGCGCCCACTACACTTGCAAGGACAAAGACTGCAAATGACGAGCGCGGCACCCGCGCCTCCCCTGTCCATGAATGCCATCTGGCGCACAATCCGCAACTACGTTTTGTGGTCGTATGAGCGCGGCACCCTCCACTACGACATCATGGTCACCCTGATCCTCATCTTCATTTTCTTCTCGCCCTACTGGATCAACTTCAACGACAAACCCAAGCCCCGCATTCCGCATCCGACCGATGTAGTGGTCACCACCGATACTCAGGGACGTTTGCTCTATCAGATCGAAGCCGCCGCAATCTCCGCTGGAGACGATTTTTCGGTGCGCGCGCAGTTGCTGCACATGATCGAGCCGATTTCCGGCCACGTATCGATCGTGAGCTATGAAACAATCGCCGACCGCAGCGGTCACGTGCAGAGTTATAAAGTTCTGGTGCAAAGGCAGTAACGAAGGCAGGTTCGATCGAAAACGATTCGATCAAAAACGAATTGAAAGTGTGAGATGAAAACCTTCCTGTTCATTGCCGTCAGCGTCGCTATCTTCTGCGGCTCTCTTCCCATGTCTCCGCCGCCGCAAGCTTCAAACTCCACCGGCCTGGAGGCGGTCCTAAAGAAAATGGACGCCGCCGCGGCCAGCTTCCACAGCACCCAGGCCGACTTCGAATGGGATCAATACCAAAAAGTGGTCGACGAAACCGATGTGCAGAAGGGCGTCATTTATTTCCGCCGCGCTGGCCAGCAGATCGAAATGATGGCCCACGTCAAAGATCCCGACCAGAAGTTTGTTCTCTACAAAGACGGCAGGCTTCAGGTCTATCAGCCCAAAATCGAACAGCTCATCGTTCATGACATGGGCAACAGCCGCGGTGACCTCGAAAGCTATCTGGTGCTGGGCTTCGGCGGCAGCGGCCAGGATCTGACCAAGGCATTCGACGTCACCTACGGTGGCGACGAAACTATCGACGGCATCGCCACCGGGAAGCTGCAATTGGTGCCCAGGGCAGAAAAAGTCAAAAACACATTCACGCAAATTATTCTCTGGATCGACATGGCCCGAGGGATTTCCATCCAGCAAAAATTCATCACTCCGCAAGGAGACTTTCGTCTCGCCAAGTATTCCAACATCCGCACCGACAAGCTCGGCAATGACATTTTCCAGATTAAGACGACAGGAAAGACGCAGACGATCACCCACTAAGAGATAAGTCGTTGAATCTAAACAGTAAGAAGATGGGATGAGAATTCCGGCTGGGGCGCTATACTGGCCTGTAACCCAAGTAAGGTTCATTCATGGCCAAGGTTTTTACAATTACCGCCCCGCCCAAATTGGGAACCAGACGTAGAGAACGCACCTCAGACCCCCGCTACGTAGACGGACAGCGCCTGCTGGTCGAAGCCATGAGGTACTTGGCTCAAGCCGACCCTGTGAGCAACCGTCCCGCTATCCAACTCTTATCCGAGCACGTCCGCACTCGTTTCCGAATGAGCGATTCCCCGCTGGGCTAGAGACCTTCGTCTCCTCTTCAAAAATCAGCGTGCCCGAGATCGCAAACTAATTTGCGTCGGCACGCTTGCTCTCGCCAGAAAATCGCGTAAACCCTCTTCAGAACGAAATCCGGCCTGCTAGCTGGATGATGCGTGGATCGTAGGTCGAAGTGATTTGCCCGAATAGCGAACTGTTCGGATTAGTGCCGCCCGCGCCGCCGCTAAACAGTCCATTACCGCTGTTGATGATGCCGGGATTGGTGAAATTCGCGTGATTGAGGATGTTGAAGAATTCCGCGCGAACTTCAAGATTCACGTGCTCGGTGATCGCGGTGGTCTTCGAAAAGGCCAGGTCGAAGTCGATGTAGCCTGGTCCGCGAAAATAATTGCGCGGCAACGATCCGTACGTGGCGAGTGAGGGATCGGCCACAACTTGATCGTCGGTGGGGAACATTCCGGGGCCAGGCGCGCAGGTATCGTCGCCGCATTGTGCGTTGCTCAGGCTGTTGGGGTCGAAGTAGTAGTTACCCGGGTTGCCGTTAATTGTCTGAGCCTTGCGCGGGTTGAGGGTATTGAGTGGGCCCACGATGTTGGCGTGAATGTTTGTCGGATCTCCAGCGCCCGATGGACCCTCAGCATTGTACGTAAACCGCTCTCCCAGATTCGCAAATATGTCGAAGGGCTGTCCGGTACGCCAGGTAACAATGGGGAAAAGGCTCCAGCCCTTGGTCAGGCGCCTGGGACCGGAATCCCAAAGATGGTCAAAGGGGAGATCCCAGCCGCCGCTGAAGGTTATGCGATTGCGAACGTCCTGGTCGCTTGACGCGCGGAACAGGTCGGGTTGATACGACGGCGTCTGGCTGTTTCTCTGGCGAAATCCCGAGGCATTGTCGATGCTGTGGCCCAATGTATAGGCCAGCGTAAAGTATGTTCGGCCCATGTATTTTGAATCCACCAGTTGCCGGGTCAGGCTGGCCTGCAAGCTGTTATAAATTGCGTTGCTGACGTTTTTGAATTCCGGTGCCGAGCCGAAGCTGCACGTGCCCGTAGCGCCTGACGTGCTATTTCCCGAATCGTCCGGGCACGAACTGTCGCCCGCGCCAAGATTGAGAATTCTGTCCGTGGTTCCTAACACAAACGGATTGACGTCGATCAGCGAAGTCAACCCGTGCGAAATATTTCCCACATAGCTGACTTCCACCGTTGTGCTCGCGGCCAGTTCATGCTGAAGACTCAGGTTGTACTGATACGTGATCGGGGTCTTGAGATGCGGATCCACGAAATAAACGCTTCCGCCGCTGTTGATGGGCAGAAACCCCGCATCAGCGAAATTAAGATTTGACGGAGGTTTGTGGGATGGAAAGGGATCAGGAACCATGGCGGAGCCGAACGGGTCGGTCAAGTAAGTCGAGGGACCGTTGATTGCATATGTGGGGTAATTCATTCCCACGCTGGAAAAGAAAGGCGGCTGGCCGTTGAACTGCAAATTGTCTTCGCCTTTGAGAATGTCGTAAAACATGCCAAACCCGCCGCGGATACTGGTCTTCGCGTCGCCACGCGGATCCCACGCGAAACCTACGCGCGGCGCCCAATTCGTACGGTCGGGGAAATTCGCTCCTGCGGGTGCGCCATGGTCTCCGGGAAATACCATGCCTGTCGGCGCACCGCTGAATACGGTGGACTGGAGGCCGGGGACGAGCGAGAAGGAACGGCCCTGGGTGTCTAACTTGGGGGAGTTATATTCGTACCGAGCGCCGAGATTCAATGTGAGACGCCGGGTGACGCGCCACTCATCTTGCGCGAAGCCATAATAGGACTTGCTGCGGATATTGGACGGGGCATGCGGATATTGAAAGTATTGCGAAGGAATACCGAGGACAAAGTCCGCCAGAGAATTATCGGTACCCGCGCCGTAGGCGAAATAATCGAATTCGCCGTTCACGTAATAGTCGTAGATAGTATTGTCGCGGTAGGCCGAAACGCCAGCACCAAACTTCCAATTATGCTTTCCGTGGACGTAGGTCAACGCGTCCGAGAAACCAAATGT
The DNA here is from genome assembly GCA_049584475.1 of Candidatus Sulfotelmatobacter sp. Classification (GTDB taxonomy): domain Bacteria; phylum Acidobacteriota; class Terriglobia; order Terriglobales; family Acidobacteriaceae; genus Sulfotelmatobacter. The sequence continues at coordinate 158,617 of JBAUXX010000071.1, forward strand.
CGTATCCACTAGGTTGGTGGGGCCCTGTTCGCTGAATCCGACTTGAAAACCGTTGTCGAACCATAGATTCGGCGGTCCTTGCGGATCGTCCTGGTGGATTCCGATTCCCAGTTGCGTAGCTACCGGCAGCTTCACTCCCGGTTTATCCTGCAGGTCGTTATTTCTCTGCAGGAACAGGCGGAACTCGTTCAGGATGCTGGGAGTGAACGTGTGCGTGTAGGCCGCATTCGAGTAATAGCTATTGTCCTGGGAGGTGTTGGGCGAGCCCGGCACGGTGGCAAACTGAAACGGATTCAATTGCGGATTGCGGAAGCCGCCGATAGTAACGCTCAGCCTGTCTCTATCGGTAAACAGAAAATCGTACTTCATGGTCAGTTCGTTGCGGTTGTCAGTGTGCGAGCCCTGATAATCCGCCTCACCGTTCGGGTTGGTGGGAATCAGTCCAAGCTTGATGTACTTGGTGGCCGTTGGATCAATTTTCGTCGGGTCGATGATGGCCTGCGCGGCCAAGGCGGGATTCGATTGAAAATAGGTGTTAGGAGTTGAGCCACAGGGCGTTCCATCAGCGGCCGGATTTCCATTGCTGTCGAAAGCATTTTCGTTTAAGCCGCTCAGAAAGCAGGCCACTCCCGGATCAGGTCCGTTGGGATCGACGCCAGTCGCTCCCGAGTGCGAAAAGTCTCCGGTAAGCTCTGCCGGCGTAAATACGGTGTTTTCTCCCGTGGCTTGCTGTTGCGAAAGCCTTTGTCCCTGATAGCCCACGAAGAAAAAGAAACGATCCTTGCCGTTCACTAGCCCGGGAATCCTGATCGGTCCGCCGAGCGTCGCTCCATATTGATTGCGCTTCAGCACATCGCGGGGAAGGTCGCTGGCAATATTGAAGTAAGAGTTGGCATTGAAGTCGTCATTGCGCAAAAACTCAAACGCACTCCCGTGCCAATTATTGGTTCCGGACTTGGTGACGACGCTGATCACACCACCGCCGTTGCGTCCATATTCCGCCGAGTAGTTGCTTTCAAGAATGTGGAATTCCGCGATTGTGTCGGGGTTCGGATTGAACACCACGCTGTTATCCAGCAGATTGTTATTGAGGCCGCCATCCAGCAGAAAGGTAACCGAATCGCTGCGACCGCCGGCGATACTGTAACTCCCCGCAGCGGTCGAGTCGCCGTTGGTTTCGGTGACGCCCGGTTGGAGCAGCGCCAAGTCCAGAACGTTTCTGCCATTCAGCGGCGCACGCTGAATCGTTTCGCCCACCACGGTATTCCCAATCGTGTCGCTGCTGGTTTCGACACTCGCGGCTTGATCGCTCACGTCGACCACGTCGCTGCGTTGACCGACCGCGAGCTTGGCATCCAGGCGCAGGGATTGATTAATCTGCAAAGCCTGATGCTCAAACACTTGCTGGCGGAAACCATCTTTATCGATTACTACGCGATATGCGCCGATGGGCAGGGAAAGCACCTGGTAGAAGCCCGCGCTGTCGGTGACAGTCGTTGAAGAAATCTGCGTGCCTTCGTTCGTGACCGTTACTTTCACCTCGGGCACTAGCGCCCCGCTCTGGTCCGTCACCTTGCCCAGTATTCGTCCGGTCGCATCTTGAGCGCGGAGCGACGGAATAGAGACGAGTGTGGCTGCGGTTAAAACGACCGCCGCGAGCAAACGCACAACCGCAATTCGTGCAAAATGCATGGAGAAGCTCCTTGTACGATTAAGCCACTGCGCTGACTTTATGTTGGCTAGTCTTTACACGCCCAGGAATGGAAATCGAAACGGCACCCCGGGAGCCTGATGGGGCGCTATTGTGCAACTTCGCATAGCCGATGTTCAAGCTAATTTACAATCGCTCGTTTCGCTGAAACGATTGAATAGGTTTATTTGTTGTGTTTTGTTGAGTGTCTAGAAAACCAGGCTCTACTGGCGAAATAGCGCCGAGCCCAGCAAAATCAGTATCGGATAGCATTCCAGCGTGTAGCGGGGCTCGGGGTTTTCCAGCGTTCCCAGGAACGCCGAACGCAGAAGAAGAAAAAAAACGAATAGGCCGATTGCAAAAAATGAGCGCGAACGGAACAGCCCGCCAGCGGCCAGAAGGACATAAATCAGGTTTACAACCCCAAAGACGATGCTGGCGGCGAGCCAGCGGCCGTCGTCGTTAAACTCCCACCATCGCGGATCGGAAGGCAACAACTCAGTCCGCGGACGCAGCCACATGTCGGCAATCCGCGCGGCCGGCAGCCACAGGTAATAACGCAGCGGCGCCGAACGGATTCGCGCAGAAGCCAGCGCTCCGAATCGCGCATCCAGTTCCGGGGTCATATCTTTGTCGCGGTTGTAGTCGGCAAAGAGCGCTGCCGTTTCCTCCCGTTGCTGCTCCGAATCGAACGCGCGACGCGGCAAACGCACCACATCAATCTCGTCCCCAGGAACGTTCCAGTAAATTTCCTGCACGGAAACATAATCGGCGATCCACGTTTTGGTCCACCGGTTGAAGCCGGTCATCGCGGGCTCGTCCGCGTCGTTCGCATATCGCGGTGCCAGCGGCTCGAAGCGGTGAAACGTATGCAGGTTGCGCAGCGTCCACGGCACAAGCGGCAACAGAGCGCCAAGTCCAAGTACAATTCCAGCCGTCACAATCGGACCAAGCGACGAAGCCACTCGGATAGTCCCCGCCGTCCTCGCGCGCTGAAAAAGATACACCAGCAGATATCCGCCCACAGCCGCGAGTAGAATTCCTCCGTCAGGCCGCAGCAAAATTCCTGCCCCAATCGCGAGCCCCGCGGCCAGCCATACCATCCACGGATTCCGCCTGCTAGGCACAGCAGAGACAGTTTCTCGCGCACGAGTTAAGGCACAAACCGCAAGATCTAAAGCCAGAGTGGTAAAGAAAATCTCCAGCGTCTCCGTCAAAGCCGCCGCCGCATAATTGGCAAGAAACGGACAGATTGCCGCCAACACAAACGCAGCCTTCGCCGCCCGCTCAGACAAGCACCGCCGCGCCAAATCAGCAATCAGCAAACAAGTTGCCAGATCGAAAATAACCTGGACGAGCAGCACAGCGCGAAAGTTATCGACGCCGAAAAAAGCAAAAATGACCGCCAGAAATGCCGGATAACCCGGTAACCGCGACAACGTAGGGACGATGTGGCCGGAATTCGTAATTCCGTAAACGCCGTGCAGCAGCCAGTTCTTAGCTATATCGGCGTAGAGCCGGGAATCATCAACTACCGCCGGAAACCACAGCACGAACACCACCCGCAGAGTCAAGCCGGCCAACCCAGCCCACAAAAAGAATCCGGCATTCTTTCGCAGCAGTTCTCGCACGCTGCGAATATATCGCGTTTTCGCAAGTCACACAGAAACCGCATCCGGAACCGCATCAACGCTGCCCCCAGCCGCCCATCCTCCACGCCAAAAAACGCATCTTAATAAGGAAAACTGCCGTGACCCTGTCTCACCCGGTTTGACCGTGTGCCCCGCCCGGCATACGATGAACGATTATCCCGCCATGGCTGAACCAGTCTTTTATGATGCGCGACGCGCCCGCTGGAAACGCCTGCGGCGGCTTTTCGACGTGTCCGCGGTTTTGTTTTCGCTTCTCATAATTTTTTTCGTCTACTCCGCTCTGCGCGACGAAGCTCTTCCCGAGCTCCTGTTTTCGCCGCAAAAGCGGGCCTTCAAATCTCTCAGAGAAAACGAGCGCGACAAAGCCCGCGACCGCCTGAAAAAACTCGCCGGGCGTTCGCATCGCAAATCCAAACTGGCGGCTTCGCAAGTCAAACTCAATGAGGAAGAAGGCATCCGCGCAGCGTTCTACGTTCCCTGGGACGCGGCCAGTTTTTCTTCCTTGCGCGACTATGCGCGCCAAATCGACATTCTTTATCCCGACTGGCTTCACGTACTGACTGCCGACGGCCACCTCCAGGGCGTTGACGATCAAACCAACAAATTTTTCGACGTGATCCAGGGCAACAAAGTTCTCCCCGTCGATGACCGCGTCATGCCCTTTCTCAAAGCGGAAGACACCAGCATGGAAGTCTTCCCCATGATCAACAATTTTGACGGCGCCAATTGGATCGCGGGAGTCACAGAATTTTTAAACAACCCCGAGGCTCGCGCCCTCTTTCGCAAGCAAGCCTCTCAGTTTCTTTCCTCCGGACGCTATCGCGGCCTGATGGTCGACTTCGAAGCCTTCCCCCCGAGCGGTCAGGTCGGCTATGTGAGTTTGTTGCAAGAACTATCGTCAGACTTGCACGGCCGCGGCATGAAGCTCTACGTCGCCGTCCCGCCGCACAGCAATGAATACAACTACCCAGCCATCGCCGCCGCAGCCGACGGCGTAGTGCTCATGAATTACGACGAGCACTATCCCGGCCCCAACCCCGGTCCCGTAGCCTCGCAGGATTGGTTCGTCAAAAATCTTGCCTTCGCAAAAACCGTAATCCCCCAGGACAAAATCATCTGCGCCATCGCCAACTACGGATACGACTGGGCGCAGAAACCGAAAAGGGGACCGCTGCCCGCGGGCGAAAAAGAAACTGCTCCCGTCAGCGTGCAGGAGGCGTGGCTCGCAGCTCGCGACTCCGACGAAGACATCATCTTCGACGACGACGCGATGAATCCGCATTTCAGCTATCTCGATGAGCGCAGCGTCCGTCACGACATCTGGTTTCTCGACGGCGTCACCGCGCTCAACCACATGCGCGCCGCCCAAACTCTGGGCATTCAAACCTTCGCCTTGTGGCGCCTCGGCGGCGAAGACCGTTCGCTGTGGAAGGTGTGGGACGTCCCCGGCGACCCCGGTGCAACCGACAAACTCAAAGACGTACCGCCCGGCCAGGATGTAGATATGGAAGGCCAGGGCGAAATTCTCCGCATTGAGCAGAAGCCCGCCCACGGCACGCGCGATCTGACGATCGACTCCGATACGAAGCAGATCAGCGACGAGAATTTTCAGAACACGCCTCAGCCCTATCGAGTTGCCCGCTACGGCTACAGCCCCAACAAAGTCGTTCTGACTTTCGACGATGGTCCCGATCCAACTTGGACCCCGAAAATTCTCGACGTTCTAAAGCGCGAGCACGCGACAGCCACGTTCTTTCTGATCGGCATTCAAGCCGATAAATTTTCCGGACTGGTCAAGCGCATCTATGACGAAGGCCACACCATCGGCAACCACACGTTCACCCATCCCGACGTGAGCAACATTTCTTCCACCTACATGCGGTTAGAACTCAATCTGACCGAAAGGCTTTTCGCCAGCCTGGTGGGAGTTCGCGCGACACTGCTTCGCCCGCCGTACGCCATCGACGAAGAGCCCGACACCGCCGATCAGGTGCGTCCGCTCGAATTCGCGCAGGAAAAGGGCTACATCACGGTCGGCAATCGCATCGACACCAACGATTGGACCGACGTTCCCCGCCGCCAGACCGCCGAAGAAATCGCCGCCAAAGTCCTGTCCCATCTGCCCCCGTGCCGCCCCGACGATTTGCATTGCGGCAACATTGTTCTAATGCACGATGGCGGAGGTAATCGCTCCGAAACCGTGCGGGCTTTGCCGATGATCATCGAAGGCGTCCGCGCCCGCGGATACGAAATCGCCCCCGTCTATGAGTTGTTCTATAAGACCCGCGCCGATGTGATGTCTAAGCTCCCCGCCACTGACCTCTGGTTCGCCCGCCTCGATCGCCTGGGCTTCTGGATCTTCGACGCCGGAGTGGTTGGCATCACCTGGATATTCCTTCTCGGCGATGTCCTCATGACCGGCCGCCTGATCTTCATCGGTGCAGCCGCAGTCTACGACCGTCTGCACGAAAAGATTTTCGGCAAGCCCGCCCAGATCGCTTCCTACAAGCCCAAAGTTGCGGTGCTCATTCCCGCCTACAACGAAGAAAAAGTAATCGAACGAACGGTGCGCGCGGCGCTCAATTCCAACTATCCCAACCTGTACGTCATTGTCATCGACGACGGATCGAAAGACCGCACTCTCGAAGTCGCCCGCGCCGCCTTCGCGAAAGAGCAACGCGAAGGAAAAGTTCTCATCCTCGGCAAACACAATTCAGGCAAAGCCGAAGCCCTGAACTACGGCATCGAACACATCGGCGACGCCGAAATTTTCGTCGGCATCGACGCCGACACCATCATCGCTCCCGACGCCATTGCGCGCCTCGTGCCGCACTTCATCAACCCCAAAATCGGAGCCATCGCCGGCAATGCCAAAGTCGGCAACCGTGTCAATCTCTGGACCCGCTGGCAGGCCCTCGAATACATCACGAGCCAGAATTTCGAACGCCGCGCTCTCGACGTTCTCGGCGCAGTCAGCGTCGTCCCCGGAGCCATCGGCGCATGGCGCGTCTCCGCCGTGCGCGAAGCCGGCGGCTACCACATCGATACCGTCGCCGAAGATGCCGACCTCACCATGGCCCTGCTGCGCCTCGGCTATCGCGTCGAATACGAAGACATGGCACTCGCCTTCACCGAAGCGCCCATCAATGCCAACGGCCTCATGCGCCAACGCTTCCGCTGGTCCTTCGGCATTCTGCAAGCCGTCTACAAGCATCGCGGAGTCTTCGCCCGCAAAGGCGCGCTGGGCTGGGTCGCGCTGCCCAACATCGTCATCTTCCAGATTCTTCTGCCGCTGGTCTCACCACTCATCGACATTATGTTCGCCGTCGGCGCGACCTGGTATTTCATCCAAAAACACTTCCACCCCGATTCCACCGATCCCGCCAGCTTCCACAAACTAGTCGCATTCTTCTTCGCGTTCCTCGTCATCGACTTCATCGCCTCGGCCATCGCCTTCGCCCTCGAGCGCCGCCGCCCCGACGACAAAGAAGACGCCTGGCTCCTCAGCCAGGTCTGGCTGCAACGCTTCGCCTACCGCCAATTATTTTCCGTAGTCTTATTCAAGACGCTGAAGCGCGCCCTCGAAGGCCGCAAATTTGCCTGGGACAAACTGGAACGCACCGCCGCCGTAAACTACGTCCCCGCCGAAACTCACGACAGCGTCAATGTCCCGTAGCAGAGCATGAGCGGCGGAAGAGGGGTGCGAGAGCGGTGCCTCAGCGTGGTGGAAGAATGCCGCTTCAGCGTGGTGGAAGAGCGGCGCTTCAGCGCCGCGTTAGCCTCTGATTCTCGCGGGCTTTAGCCCCCGCGTTGTCATCCTGACCTGAGCATCGCGCGCGCGAAGCACAGGTGTTGCGGAGTCGAAGGACCCCTACCCGCGGTTCGCCTCGCTGGCCCGCCCAGCCAACACCTTCAGCACCCCCTCCGTCGTCTCCACTTCCCCCATCCTCGGAAAAACCTTCTCCACCGAATGCCGATGCGCATCCGCATCCCGGTCCGTCATCGCATCCGCAACAAGCACCACGTTATAGCCCAGATCGTAAGCGCTGCGCATCGTCGACTCCACCCCAGCACTCGTCGAGATTCCCGCCAGGAAAATCTGCGTCACCCCGCGCTGGCGCAAATAATCATCCAACTCTGTACCGAGGAACGCGCCCACTCGCTGCTTCGTCACCAGATAGTCGCTGGGCTGGCGGTCCAACTCAGGAACCAGCTCAGCCCAATCGGGAGGACGCGAAAACGTCGGGGCCCCAGCATCGGTGCGCCCCGGAGCCCGCCCCGCCACATTCACCAGAACCACCGGCAACCCGCGCTCACGAAACGCGCGCGCCAGCCGCGCCGCCCGCCCAACAATCTCGCCCGCAGGATGCACGGTCGGCAACCCAACAATGCCCTTCTGCAAATCAATCACAACCAGCGCCGCAACTTCATCCACTTTCGTAAGAGGCATGTTCGTTTCTCTCAACTCACATTGTCCACCACCCCACACTGTCATCCTGAACGAGGATTGGTCTTTGCGCAAAGCGCAAAGATCAACCGCAGTCGAAGGATCCCTATATCATTAGACGCATTCCGGAAGGCGAAGGGCATTCTCTTTCACAGCACATACACTCGCAGCATCCACCAGACAAGAAATATCGCGACAATGGCCCCCGCAATGTGAACGATCCAGTCCCCAGCTGTCTTCGGTCTGCCAAAATTAAACATGCGGCAATGTTAGCAGCCTCCGCGCAGACGGCGTAAACCGGATGCCCCACCCTTGTCGCGATTTTGCGACAGGGTGGGAATTTTGACTTTCGTTCCCGCTATTTCGCGCTGTCATCCTGAAGGTGTTCTCCCTCGATGTGACGCACGGTGTGGGGGGTGCCCCAGGTCTCGCCGGTTTTGCGAGACCTGGGATTTCTCAACACCAGCCGCATTGCCGTAGCCTCTCGAATCCTATCCCCGCCCTCGCTCCCGATTTTTCTCGACGCAGTTCCGAATGAGCC
>JBAUXX010000072.1:0-102927 GCA_049584475.1 Candidatus Sulfotelmatobacter sp.
GGTCGAGCGAGCCGCGCACCGCGATCCACGCCGCAGCGGGCGCGATGCCCAGCGCGAAGCCAAGAACGAGATGCGACCAGCGGGTAAATCGTTTGGTATAGGAATAGAGCAGCAAAACAGCCAACGCAACCGGCGAGAGCCAGAGTGAAAGACGATTCAGTTGCGCCGCGGCGAGGATGAAGATCCCGCTGGCAACGACGACGAAGGTTGCGACGAAGGTTGAAGTGAGATGTCCTGCCGGCAATGCGCGGGTACTGGTGCGGGGATTGGCGGCATCGATCGCAGAGTCGGCAAGACGGTTAAAAGCCATTGCGGCCGAGCGCGCACCCACCATGGCAACGACAATCCACACAAATTGATGAACGGTGGGCAGACCTTCTGCGGCGAGCATCGCGCCGCAAAGTGCAAATGGAAGCGCAAAAATCGAGTGCTCCCACTTGATCATCTCCAGAGTCAGACGCAGGCTGCGAAATAGCGGCACAGGAAAATTCTAATGCATGAGTCCGGTGCTGTCCTTCGCTTTGCTTTCAAACTGCGAAGACGCGGCCAACGGACAGCCCCTTCGGTTCCCGCTCAGGACAAGCTGGCGGCTATTCCCACATAAGCCGTTAATCTGCAATCAGTGGTACGAAGCGACATGGCTCGCGAAGCGAAATCTGTGGAATGCCCTCCTGCATACGAATGAATTGCAGTTGTTGTGCCTCCGCGGCTCCCACAGGGATGATCATGCGACCACCGTCGGCAAGCTGGGCGAGTAGTGGCGCGGGCAGCCGTTCCGCCGCCGCAGAGACGATGATCGCGTCGAAAGGCTGATACAGCGGCAAACCTCGGCTCCCGTCGCCGACTACAATCTCGACATTGCGATATCCAAGCTTTGCAATCGTCCCTCGTGCACGCGTGGCTAATTCAGCGTGACGCTCAATCGCGAATACGTGCGCGACCAGTTCCGCGAGCAACGCCGTTACGTAGCCCGACCCGCTTCCGACTTCGAGAACCTTATCCATCGATTGCAAGCTCAACGCTGCGAGCATGTTGGCCACGATATAAGGCTGAGAAATTGTTTGCCCTTCGCCGATGGGCAGGGGATGATCTTCGTAGGCTTGCTCCCGATAGCGTTCCGGAGTGAATTCGTGCCGTGGCACGCGAAGCATCGCATCGAGCACGCGCTGATCGGAAATCCCGCGGCCTTGGAGTTGTTGCGCGACCATTTCCTGCCGAGGAATCAGGAACGGGTCATAATTCTTTTCGGATCCCAGCGGCATCTTTCGATTCGCTCATTTTTTTCGCCGGCGGATTCGCAGATCGAAGCTGACCACTCCATTCTGATCGCGCGTGCCGACTGCGGACAAGTTTCGCGTGAAAAAATATTCGCCCTGAATGATCTGCTGCGAGCTCTGCGAAACATTGGTGCTGTAAGTCAAGGTAACGTTATTGGCGAACTGTTGCTCGATGGTGACCTGCGGTCCGCGAGCCGTCGGGTTGGTTTCGGTGGTCAGGCCCTGCGGGTCAATCTTGATACGGCTCACGCCGAATAATTTCTGCACGCGGCTGCTGACGGTGGAATTAATCGCCTGGTTCAGGATGATGGCGGAGGCTTGATCGGTGAACGCGGTCTGGCCGGATTGCTCCTGCAATTGCTCGGACTCCTCACTGGTGCGTCCGAGCGCCAGCAGCGCGATGATGTCGGATTGCGGCAGGGGAGGCTCCGAACGATAACTCACGCGAAGACCGCCAGGCTGATCGGGAGTGCCCGTCACTGTGATCGCGAGATCGTAGTTGCGAACGTGCGTGGAGGCTTCCAAATTCAAGATCGGTTCAATCGTTACCGGATTCGCAAACGTAATGTCGCCGCGCTCCAGGCGAAACTTGGTGCCGTTGAAACTGGCTTCGCCTTCCAGAATATCCGCGCGACCGAGAACCGCGGGATGAGCGACCGAGCCACGCAGCCGTAGATCGGCGTCGCCCGAAAGCCGGGCGACCGCCGTTTTCATTTGCAGCTCCGGCGAGGTCTGCACCTGAATATCCAGTTTGACGTTGTACAGCGGAGAACTGGCCGGTGTGATTGAGGTGATCTGACGGCTGCGTTCCAGATAAGAACTGAAATCGAAATTGGGCGTCACGGCCAGCTTCGTGACCATGATCTGGCCCGAGATGGTGGAGGCCGAACGCGTGCCTACCCAGTGCAAATCCGCGTTCGCGGTTGAGCTCACGCCGGGCGGGTAGCGCAGACGAACTTCTTTGCCGGAAGCCGTGAGATTGAAGTTGAACTGGCGATTGTAAGTTGTGGCATCGCCTTTGAAATCGAGAGTTCCACCACCGGTGCGCGCCGACAGGTTTTCGATGTGAAAGTGGTCGCGAGTAAACAAGAGCAAACCGTTCGTCTCAGTAAATCCACTGGGAAGGCCGGCGTAGGCGAACGATGCATTCGCAATCTGCAGCTTCCCCTGCGGAATGGGTTGAGACCAGGTCCCACCCACGTTCATCTTAACGGTCATGAGCCCGGAGGCGGTTAGATTGGCGTCGAAACTATCCAGCAGTTTGAGGTCGACGCTCCCGTCGGCCGCGAGATCAAGCTGGCGATCACCGGAAAAACTCGCGGTGCCTTCGGTGGAAATATCGGTGCCTTCGCCGACCAGGTGCACGTGGTCGAAGCGAAGAGTTTGCCCGGCATAACTAAGGAGCACCGGGTCCTGGTTATGCAACTTGGCATGTTCCACGTCGAGGGCAACGTCGTTCAAATCTCCCTTAAGAATCCATTGCCGCGGATAGCGCAATGGTCCCTGCATGGTCACCGTGCCCGCAATCGCGGAGTGTCCAGTAAGTTCACCGCGCAGGTATGCCCGCCATATCGAATCGAGATCGAGATGATCCATCCGGGCCGAGAAAGTGGCTGGATAATCGTCGCGCATGTGCACGTCGCCGTCGATAACCACAGATCCCTGCCGAAACTGCGATTGACCAGTCACGTGAAGGACTCCGGCTTGCGATGACGCCTCGAGGTTCAAGTCCCCGGACAATTCGTGATCGAAAGTAAGATCGTGTAAATGGACTGTACCCCGTACGTCCGGCACTTCCGGGGTTCCCGAAGCTTGCAGCGTGAAGTCGGCACGGCCCTCAATGCTGAGGCTGTTCAAATGAATCTGCCGCAGTGCAGCGAGATCGAAGTTTTGTCCTGCAATATCCAACTTGCAGGCGCGGGTTGATGAATTGTAGGCCGCACTGCCGGTGATGATCGCAGATTCGTGCGCCAAGTGAATGTTGTCGAGCATGGCATCATTGCCAGCGAGGCGAAGTCCAGCGTCGAACTTCGCAATCGATTCGCCGTAAGCGGCGCCGTTCGCCACGTGGACCTGCCCTTGCGCTTCCGGGGAAGCACGTGTTCCCGATAATTGAAGCGTTACGTCAGCCGTCCCAGAGATCGGGGCATCGTAGCCCGCGAGCGCCACAGTCGAGGTTACATCGACGTTGTGCAGCGCCACATCGCCACCGAAGAGACTGTCGCTCGTAAACTGGCCAGCCCGCAGCGCGGCCGTAATATCGAAGTTAGCGCTGGTTTCGCCCCGGCGCAGCCTCCCGGAGCGCAACGACAAGCCTTGCGCAGACCACTGAGCAATCACTGACAGGGAATCCCAATGAATTTCTTTTTCGGGCGACCGGGTGGTTGCGGGGAGTGTGAAATCGAAATCCTGGGCGGCCAGCGTCCCCGCTACCGTGGGAGAAGAAAAACTCCCGGTGACAGTACCGCTAAACGTGGAATTACCATTCAGGTTAAAAGGTAATTCCGCCGGCCCATGAAAGGCGGCGATCAGCGGACGCCATTCGTCAAGGTTCGATGTAGAGGCGGAAAGCTTGAGCGCGGACGAAGAAGACAGCAGGCCGGACGCCTGCACCCGGGACGCTGGCGTATTGAGAAGGAACAGTGAGAGCTGAAACGTGTCAGCAGCCATGTCAAAGGAGCCGCGCGCATGGCCCGCCATGGGCAGAGTTCGCGGAGCGGCATGCGCGGCGGGATCGAGATCGAAAACGAAGGCGACTTCCGCATCACGCGGGGTGCCGATCCACCGGGCATCGAGGCTGCCGCTGGCCAAACCAACCGGATGAAAACCATTCAGCGAGTGAGCAGGAGTGTTCACGGCACCCGCAATTTCTTCCTCCGCGACGTCTCGCAGCCGCAGATGCACCACTCCCAATTGCACTTCCGGCGGCTTCGGCGTCTCGATCTTCTTGTTTGAACGCGGCCGGACTGCGGTTACGACTGCCATATCCTCGGAGCTGATCGTATTTCTGCGACGGCGTTCTTCTGCCTTCGACAATGGCATGCTGTGCAGCCAGTTATCCACTTGAGCTTCGCCCGTTATCGTTCCACCCAGGGCCCTGACCTGCAACTTTGAGAGCTTGAGCTGCGATTCGGTCACAGCATAGTCGGAAGTCGCGGTGGCAGTTTTTAAGAATGCCTGATCGCTCTGCCAGCCGAAATCGTGAACCGCGAGAAATCCGGAACTGGAAAATTGGTCCAGCGACCAACTACCTCTTCCCTTCAGCTCCAAAATTCCGCCACGAAGGTCACGGCGTCGGGAGATCGACGCCGCTTCAGCAAGATCAATGACGGCATCGTAAGTTGCCTCCACCTGAGGCTTGCGAAAATCGCTCACGCGTCCGCTGGCGTCGATGTGCGTGTGTCCAGAGCTCAGGCGTAATGACTTTACGTCGACGAAGGTTGAGCCAAGACTGAACTCAGCGCTGCTCATCCAGGCAATCGGACGGTAGTCATCGAATTTAGTTTCCACTCTGCCCAACAGAAGCCGGCTCTCAAATCGCGAGCGCCGAAACGAGTAATCCATCTGTAACTCGCTGTCGTGGACGGCAAAATCAAGAGGAATATTGCGATCGTTCCAAAGCAGTTCTCCACGGCGAACGTAAAGGTGGTCGATCGAGAGCCCAACCAGCCGTTCCACCGCATTCTGATTAAAGAACTTTGGAACTGAGTGCGGCGGGATGTTGTTGGTACCGTCCGGATAAAAGGCGACGTGGAACACCGGATGTTCGATTGCGACTTCGTAGAATCCAAATTCAGTCCGAAGCAAAGAAATGATTTTGACCCGCCCCACGATATGGTCGATGTGAGCCAGAGGAACATCCGAGGCGGCTTCGAGCCCATGCACTGTCATGTCCCGGATCTCGACTTGCAGATGGAACGGGACCGTATGGATGCTTCCAACTTCCGCGCGGCCGCCGGTCACGCGTTCAACCTCAGAGACGATTCTTCGCCGGACAAATGCCTGAAACGATTCCGTCGTGAGATACCAGAAACCTGCGAGTAAGCAGATAAGTCCTGCGCCGGCGAAGATCAGCGGGTATCTCCACCACCTTCGGCGCGGAGGAGGAACGTCAGGCTCGCTCACCTGGCCTGCGCTCCCTCGGAAGACTGAGGGGAACCGGGAATACGAACCTCGCTTTCCGATCGCAGGGTCTGCAACCAGGAAAGCAGCAACTCGCTGACCTTTTGCTCGGTCAACAATTCACGAATCTTCGCCGAGACATCCGCGAGAGGAACTTCGCCGGCGCCTGACTGGCGCAACTGCGGTACGAACTTGTCACGGTAATAGGCCTCAATCGTTTTGGAATCGATCTGAATACTAGGGCGAAGACGGGCATCGACGAGTCGCATCAGATCGAGTTGCCGCTGCACGTGATCGAGCAGATCATTTTCAGTGAGACGATCCCGAGCGAGGACAGTTCGCCAACCCGCATCGGTGGACGCCTCCGGATACTGCTTTCGCGCATCGGCTACGCGTTTGGCAGCTTCGTCCCGGGATACCTCCTGGATGTCGGCGGACTTCGTCTGCTCGCCCAGCAGTTCCTGATCGATGAGCCGGTCAAGGACGGCGCGACGGTCATCATCGGTGAACTGACTCAACGATCGTCCATTGAGCAGAGCCTCGTAGCTGAGAGCTTCATCCCAATCGCTTTGCAGAATGACGCGTCCGTTGACGGTGGCCACAATGCGGTCGATAACTTCGCCTGCAAACGCCGGCTGCATTCCGAAAACCGCCAGAGTCAGCGTCAACACGAGCGCAGCAACCGCCGTTTTTGTCGCTAGATTTTTCACTAGAAAGGCTGGCCTATGCTGAAAAACACATTGAAGTGGCGAAGACGTTCCGGACCAAAAGTCGTCACGCCGCTCGGAGTCGTGCCGGTGCTTTGGAGATAAGCTGTCGGGTTTAAATTGTATCCGAAGTCAAAGCGCAACGGGCCGATGGGTGTCTTATATCGAACTCCCACCCCTAATGCGTGCGAAGTGTAGTCGAAGCCACTGTTGTTGAAGTTGTTAAGGCAGCCCGAATTGGCGGTGCCGTCGGGTTCCAGGCAGTGAGCCGGATCGGGCTGATGCCACCGCAGCAGACCCTTAAGCATGTCGTGCCCCGAGGTATAGACGTTGCCCATATCGTGAAAAATGGCGAAGCCAAAACCTTCTCCTAAAACAGGCAAAGTCACCGGTGGGAGGCGCAGTTCGAGATTGTTAACGAACAGCGCGGTGCCGCCGACGGGAAAACCGGAATCGGGGTCGCGTGGACCTGCTTGATTTAACCCGAATCCACGATGCGAGTTTCCACCGCCGGCAAAAAATTGTTCCGGCAGTGGAATGAGTGAGATGCCGGCGCAGGTGCTCTCTCCGGCTGCATTGAGCGGACACGAACCGGGTGGCAAGACCCTTGTGCCGCGAACCGGTTGCTCCAGTCCAATGCTGGTGGAACGGGCAAAAACAAATTGCCGGTTCGGCTTGCCCTTGCCTCCAAACGCTTTATATGTCGAGTCCTGAGCGAGTGCGCGGGCGAAGTCGGCCTCGGATCCGAAGTAACTCGAGGCCGCAAATGCGTCGAGTGTGAAGTAGTCTCCTTTGGTGCTCTCGAGCGGATTATCGCGCCGGTCGTGAATGAAAGTAAAACCAGGGCCTCCAACGCGCGCCGGCAACGACAAGATAGGCACCAGGTCGGTCGAAAAATCCGAGGCGAAGTTACTGGCTTTCACCCGGCGGTAGTCGAAGCGATACGTGATGGAATCGGGTTTGCTGATTTGTTGCCGTAAATCGACTTTCCCTTCCAGGCGCTGGGAACTGAACGTGGAAACATCGAGGCTATTGTCATAGAAAATGGTAAAGATGAGCTTGAATTTTTCGTTATCAAACAGCTTCGGTATCCCGTAGCTAATTAAGCCTCTTTGCTGCAACCGTCCGACGTGTGACTGAAATGTCAGCGTCTGGTTTCTTCCTCCAAGGTTGAGACGCGTGACATCGAATCCTACCCTTGGGCTCACTCCCGTCTCGCCCTGGGGCGCGCTGGTTCCCGATGGCAATCCGGTTTCGAATTCAAGTCCAACATCGTAAGTGAATGTGTAACGCTTGGCCTCCTGAACCTGGACTAGAACATTCTTCTCGGGATCGGTGCCCTCGGGATTCTGAACTGCGGTGTCCACCTCGCTGAAGATGCCGAGATTGTAGAGTTTCGTCTGTGTGTCCAACAGGTCTTGTTGGCTGAGAGGATCATTCGCGTGAACCTGGACCTCTCGTTGCACGATGTAATCGCGCGTGTGATCGAGACCGGCCACAATCACCTGATTTACAGTGAACCGCTCGCCTTCCAGGATGGTATAGGTCACGTCATCGCGATCA
Organism: Candidatus Sulfotelmatobacter sp.; assembly: GCA_049584475.1. GTDB lineage: Bacteria > Acidobacteriota > Terriglobia > Terriglobales > Acidobacteriaceae > Sulfotelmatobacter. The sequence goes on from JBAUXX010000072.1 coordinate 7,670, forward strand.
AGCTGTGATGACGGCTGAGTAGTGATGTCGAGCGTGGCATTGGGAAAGCCGCGATTGAAATAAAAGTTGAGAATGCTCTCGCGGTCGGTGGCCAGGCTCTGCTCGGAGAAGGGCTGCCCTTTTTGCGTATTGAGTTCAGGGAATTGATTCAGCTGCATCGCCCGGTTGCCCACAATGTGGAACTCGCCGATCAGAATCTGCGGACCTTCGTCGATGTGAATATGCACGGCGAGGCGGTTCTCAACGCCTTTATAGTTGTCGTCGACTTTGGTCTGTATTTGCACCTGGCGGAAGCCGTTGGAGCGGTAAAGTGCTTCCAGATTGGCCACGTCGTTCTTCAACAGGGCGGCGCTGTAACGGCCGTGGGTGAGAAATCGGGTTGCCGCCTGGATTTCCAGGCGTGAGCGGATGCTCGCTGTGTCCAGGAATTGTTGATTGCCAGTTATGTCGATCAACGCAAGCCGGTGTAGCGGTCCAGGATCGACTTGATAGATAACACGAAGAATGCCCGGGTCGTTGTGCTTCTCGATTTCAACTTTGGCATCGAAGTATCCGCGAGACTGCATGTAGTCGAGTAGATTCCGCTGGCCTTCGTTGAGGAGATCATCGTCCAGCGCGTCTTCTTCGTAGACCGGGATTTCTTTCTTAAGGACGCCGCGTCTGACGTGAAAGCCTTCGGCGTAAATCACAACGACAGGACCGGGATCGATCTGAAAAGTGTATTCGACCGAATTTTTCTCAGGATGGTACTGCTGAGCGGCGATCGACACCTGCGCCAGAACCCGTTGTTGCCGCGAGAATTTTTTTCTCAGCCGCTGTAGCGCGCTGGTGATGCGGGAAGCCGTAACCCGTTCGCCGCGATTCATGTGCGCGATATCCTGCACTTGCGCCGGCGACAAATTCGAAGTGCCAATAACTTTCACTTCGCCGACATGCGCCGGTTCGCCGGGACTGACGTGAAACAGGATCGTCACTTGCTGCGTCGCAGAATTGAGAGTGCTCTCGGCCGCTACACGAGCTCGGTAGTATCCATTTTCCTGCATCAGTTGGCGGATGTTCTGTAAGGCGCGGTCCAATTTTTCCTGCGTGTGCAGTTCACCAAGCTGGAACTTGGAGGCGTTCACGATCTGATTTCTGTTCGGCCGGTTGGGAGCACCCTCGACATCGAGAGCCCCGATAAAGAAATTCGGTGAAGTCACAAATGTGAGAATCACACCCGCGCCGGAAGGCGCAGCTTCCGCTTGAATATCTGCGAATCGTCCAGTGGCGAAAAGGGCGCGAATGCTGCCGCGGACTTGATTGTGGTCGAGCGGGGTATCGGCTTTTTGGGGAATAACCTGGAGCAGATGGTCACGGTCACGGTCTTGAACACCGGGCAGTTCAACCGATTGAACCATGAGTCCCTCATATCGTGTTGCCGATGAAGAAGTCTCCTCGGCCTGCTGCGCAGCAGGCAGGCCTGCCGATGTTTTGTCAACGGTCGTGCGTTCTGTCCCTCCAGCCGCAATGGCCAGAGCTAACACGATCGTCACGGTTAAACATGGCGCGAGCCGTCTGGGCAAAGTTTCCTTAATTCCGGGTATTCGTAAATTCGATGGGAACGACATCGCCTTCGTTGCCCGGCTGGGGCGCAGTACGGAACTGCCCGGGCAGAAGCAATGGCGGATCCCGGCACCTATAATAAAGGGTTCGGCGGAAGCATCTGGTGATCTCTTTGGCACATGAAACTTTGACAAGTGAAAGTGCGGGCGCGGCGGTGGAGTCTTCCGCCGCAGAGACCGAGCGTTATTCCCGTCAGATTCTCTTTTCCGGCATCGGAGCGGAAGGACAAAAACGACTCGCCCGGGCGCGCGTAGCGATTGTTGGATGCGGAGCAACCGGTTCGTCTCTCGCGGGGCTGCTGGCGCGGGCTGGCGTGGGCTTGCTGCGGATTATCGACCGCGACTATGTGGAAGCGAGCAACTTGCAGCGCCAGTCATTGTTCGACGAGAAGGATGCCGCTGAATCGCTGCCCAAGGCCATCGCTGCGCGGCAGAAAATTGCGGCCTTTAATTCGGCGGTCGCTGTCGAGGCGAAGGTGGAGGATCTTGTTCCTGAAAATGTAGATGCGGCTTTTGCGGGGATGCAGCTCATTCTGGATGGGACAGACAATTTCGAGACGCGTTACCTGATCAATGATTACGCAGTGAAGAATTCGGCGCCGTGGATTTACTCGGCGGCCGTGGGAAGCTATTGCGCCACGATGAATATTGTTCCCGGGCAAACGGCCTGCCTGGCGTGCATTTTTCCCGATTCGCCAAAGGGTATGGTCGAGACCTGCGAGACGGCAGGGATTTTGAATTCTGCGGTGAATCTGGTGGCGTCAATTGCTGCGACTGAGGCTTTGAAATTTCTCGTAGGAGGAACTGCGGCACTATCGTTGAGGCGCACGCTGTTGTCATTCGATGTCTGGAGCAATCAGCATGCGGAAATTTCAGCAGCTAGTCCACGCGGCGATTGTTTGGTCTGCGGGGAGCGGGAATTCGTTCATCTTTCCGGCGAACGACGGTCGCACATCACATTGTGTGGAAGAGATTCGGTGCAAATTCATGAACGGGACCGCGCGATCGACTTTGTTGAGATGAAGGAACGGCTTGAGGCGCACGGCACGGTGCGGCACAATGACTTCGTGCTGAAGTTCTGGCGCCGACCGTATGAGATGACGCTTTTCCCCGACGGGCGAGCCATCATCAAGGGCACGGCCAACACAGCGGCTGCGCGGAGTTTTTATGCGCGGTATGTGGGGAGCTAGCTCTGCCGCCGGTCTCTGCCCGATTTATTTTGCCCAGCCGAGGCCATCGGCCATCTTGCCGGCTGTGATCAGATTCTGGACGGTCCATTGCGCAAGATCGATGGCTGCAACCTTACCGCCCACGTTGCACGATACATAGGCCACCTTGCCGTCGGGACGAATCAGAATTTCCTGCGGCGAAATTGCTACGTCGATGCGACGCGTGACTTCCATCTTTGCCAAGTCCACGACGGCAACCTGGTTCGTGGAAGGAACTGCGACCAGAAGCCAATGGCCGTCCGGCGTTGCGGCTGTGCCGTAGCCCAAGCCTGGAAGTGGCACCCACGTTTTCACTTTGTTTGTCGCTGTATCGATCACGGCAAGCTGCGGCTTCGTCTGGTCGGCGGTGAAGACGAGTTTGTCGTCAGCGGAAATCGCAATCCTCTGCACCTGGCCGGACACAGGGATTACCGCTAGGGTCTTGCGCCCGACCAGATCGAGGACCGAGACCGTACCTGGTCCAACGTTTGAGGTGTAGCCGAGCTTCCCATCGTGCGAGATGGCCAGCATGTGCGATTCTTCCTGCCCGGTCGGAACCGCGCCCACGATTTTGCGCGTGCGCGGATCGACGACCGTCACCGTCTTGTCTAATTCGGTCGTGACATAAAGCAGCCCGCTCGCCGGATCGAGAACCGGAAGATGCGGCCGCACTCCATGACCGAAATCGATGTGGCCAACGATCTTGCGCGACGGCAGATCGATGACGAGCATTTCGTGTCCATCGATGCCCGGCTTGCCCACGCCGGTGCTGCCGTAGATCGGCATGAAAGCGGTGCGGCCGTCGGCGGAGGCGGCGATTTCGTGACCATGAACGCCGGGAGTGTTCTCGGCGATGGTGGCGACTTCTTTCGCGGAGGCGGGATCGACCAGGCTGAGATTGCTATCGCCCTGATTTACAACCAGCAGCATTTGAGCAAGGACGGGCGTGACGAATCCAAAGCAAAGTGCGGGCAGAAGTAGAAATGAGAAGATCGGCATTCGCATAGCGGGGAAAGTATATTCCATCGGGACCAGCTTCCGTCGTCCAGCTAGCATCGTCCAGTCAGGAATCGATTTGCTTCCTTCATTTCGGCGTCTTCTTGGCTCTCTTCCAATTCCTTTGTCCACCCCCCTACCCCCTACCTTTCGCATCTGCTTTGGAGTCATCACACTAGCGGGAATTTCCCGCCAAAGTACGTGATCCAAAGGAATTAGAGTCAAACTCTTTTGAACGAAGGAGTTACGGACGACTGCCGACTCGGGCTGAGCTAGCTCCTCGATTTGTACGCACTACTTCTGCTGGAGCGATTATGAATTGAGTCTGGAGTGAGGCGCAAGGTTAGATGTCACAGGAAGGCTGTGGATTTCTTAAGCGCTGCGTAGGAGATCGGAATTCTCGCGTGATTCGGCAGCATCGATTCCCACCCTTCGGCTTAACTCAGGGCAGGCTCCGCCGAAAACCGCGGCGAGTGGGGCAGCCATTTTCGTCGCTGGCACAAGCACAGGCCATCCCGCCATAGCGGGGAAAGTATAGTCCATTGGACCACCTTTCCTCGTCCCGGCTAGCATCGTCGAGTCAGGGATCGATTTAGTCGCGGCGAGGCACGCCTCAAGGGATGATTTTGAAGATCGTGCCCATGTTGTACGCGCCGCCCTCGTACGTGGCGCCGTAAAAACTGCCTGTCTTGTCTTCTATTAGCCCGGTCTGGGGGTACAGTCCATCGCTGCCACCCGTAAACGCGTAGAGGATGTTTTCGTTCCAGCCGCCTTCCGAGTTGGGCGATAGTCCGAAGATGGTTCCGCAGTTGCATGTCGGCCCGCCGCCGTTTGTCATTCCATATAGGCTGCCGGTCCTGTTCAAAACCAGCGGGCCCAGGGGCGTTATCCCATCGGTGCCGTCGAATGCGATCAGCGCATTTTCAGTCCACTGGCCTTCGGACCCCGGCGACAATTCGAACACCACCCCGCATCCGGTGGAAAAGCAAGATAGGTCGCCGCCCAACCCCGCCGCCCCGTAAAGATTCCCGGACGGGTCGATAACCAAGGGTCCGTTGGGATACCCGCCGTCGGTCCCGCCGGTAAAAGCGTAAAGCACCTTCTCGTTCCACACGCCAGAGTTCGGGCTTAGTTCGAAGACCGTGCCGCAGCCAATCGCCGAGCACGCGGTGCCTTGGCCTCCTCCCGTCGCCGTTATGCCGTAGAGGTTGCCATTCTTATCGAGTACGAGCGCCGAAAGGGGATCCTCTCCGTCGCTGCCTCCTTGAAAGGAGTGAAGAATGGTTTCCGTCCATCCACCTCCGGATTTCGGCGACAGCTCAAAGACGGTGCCGAGGTTGGGTGTCCCTCCGTTTTGAGTGGTCCCATAAAGGTTGCCTGCGGAGTCGAAAATCAGTCCGGACCCAGGGAATGCTCCATCGCCTCCGGCCTTGAACGAATATAGGATGGTTAGTTTCCATGGGCCGCTCGCGGTAGGCGTCAATTCAAAAACCGTCCCGCAGCAATCATGCGGTGACTTGCCATTGTAAGGCGTTGTTCCGTACAAATTGCCCGCCGCATCGAGGATCAAGGACCCCTCAGGATTCCTGCCATCAGCAGCACCTGTAAATTCGTAGAGGACGGTCATGGTCCAGCGCCCAGTTGCGCCTTTGGTCAGCTTGAAGATCGCGCCGTTGGTGTTTCCCCCGGTTTCATAGTAGCTGGCACCGTACAGGTTGCCAGACGCGTCCATGATAAGCGGGGAAAGTGGTGTGCCAAGGCGCACGCCGTTGAATGAGTACAGCGCCCGCTCGGTGTCGGAGGCGTAGAGCAGGGTTACCGAGGCCAGCGATAGCGTGACGAAGAAGAAGACAAACTTGGGGGCGAAACAGCCTTTCTTTAGGGTCATAGATTGCCTACTGTCGTATAAAACTTCTCACTTGGCCCTTGTTCCCGCTAAATTCCCCTGCAATTTGGCCCAAGCGATTGATGCAGCAGGGATAGGTCCCCTGGTTAGCCTTGGTTCCGGCGTTCGGGTCGTCGAAGGTAACAAACGATCCCGACTGGTCGCGCACAAAGCCGTGCGAGATGGAGTTTGAGTCGGCATAGGAGCCAGTGATCGTGCCGGCGGCGTTGATGCCCATCGCCAACGTGCCCTGGGTTTCTCCGGTACCCGCGCCGGGTACGTCGAAGCTGGTGATGTTGCCTTGCGCGTCTCGATAAAAGCCGTGGCGCACCGCATTGGGGTCCGAAGAATCCACGTGGTAGCCGGCGACGAAGCCGTTGTTGCTGATCGCAACGGCATAGGTCTGAATAGCTCCGGGGGCGTCGAATGTGACGATGTTTCCTGTGGGGCTGCGGATGAATCCGTGGGAGTTGAAAGACGCGTCGTCAGTGTAAGTGCCGACTATCTGCGAGCTGGCATTGATGTTCTGGACAAGCGTATTCCGAGCATTGGAAACTGCAAAGTTCGTGATGTTTCCAGAGGAATCGCGAATGAATCCGTCGATGTCTGCGCCCTGGTTGGGCGAGTACCCGCCCGCGATCACGCCGGCATTGTTGATACCCTGTCCCCAACTTTCCACTGCGCCCGGCGCGGCGAAGGATGTGAAATTCCCATACTGATCCCGCACAAACCCACAAGGCTCGATCATGCCCGAGGAACCGGTGCATGAATAGGAACCCGTTGTTTGACCGACATCGTTGATCCCGAAAATCCAGGTACCGTCGTTGGGGAGCGTGCCGGCGTCGGGTTCGTCCACGATTGCGACTGTCCCGGACAAACTTCTCAGGTAGCCATGGCGCAGCCCCGTGCTGTCAATCCAGTTGCCGGCAATTACGCCGCCCAAATTGATTCCGGTAGGGTCGGCCCAGGTCGATCCTTGAGGATTGAACGAGGAGATCGTTCCTGTTGCGGCGTAGAGCAGAATCGTCGAAATCAAAGCGACAGCAAAAAAGGAGAGCGTCCGTGGCATTGGGTATCCTCCAGGGATATCCGTAGAGGTTCCGAGTATGTTGCCCGCGCAGATGCGGCTCTGGCAGCGGGCGGGGAAGGATTTGCGACCCACGGACTGTATCACAGGATTGGCGGGGGGGGGGAAGCGAATTTATCGCGTCGGGACAAGTGGGGATTTTGGGGCGGTAGGTCAGCCGTCTTCTGGGACTTCTTAGAAAAGTACGAGTAACGCGGCAGCTATTTGCTCCGGTCGATTCCCGTCGCGACGACGAGGAAATCTAAGGATGGTCTGATTAAGCCCGAAAAAGCGGAAAGCGGGTTTCTCGACTCCGCAGAATTACCCCTTACGGGGCAATTCTGCTGCGCTCGAAATGACAGATTTGGGCTTAATCGGATGACAGATTTGGGCTTAATCGGAGCTTCCCTAACCTTCAACGGCCTTCGATTTTGTTTACACGATCAGCCAAGGCTTCCACTATGCGTCGAGGGCGCGGATTGCGGCGTGGGGTCGCCGGCGCATCTCCTGCGGTGAGGCCCATTTGTGAAACTCGGTGAGCAGACTGGTCTCGACCTTTTCTATTTTCTCGGACAGCCCTTCGAGCCTTTCGGAAAGCCACTGCTTGTCTTCGTTAGTCAGCACACAACCATCATAGGCCGACGAATCAACTGAACCTGCGCGACTGCGGTCATCGGTAGTGGTGCAATTTGAGTCGTGAGCAGTGACAGTCCACGCGCGATCCTTCACTCCGCCTGAAAAGCGGCTCCGTTCAGGATGACGCCCAAATAAGATTTGACGCGTGAATTCACACTACCTTGTCATTCGCACCGTGTCTTATTTCCAGCGTTCCGAATTTGGCACCCTGCACCGTTTCGTGTAATCTCTGCGCTTCAGAGAACTCAATGGAAAATACCCTCCCCAATCCCAGTCTCCCCAACCCCGTTCTTCCCAATCCAAGCCCGCTGTACCGGTGGCTGGTGCTCATCTTTGTCAGTCTGGCGATGTTTGGCAGTTACTACGCCTACGATGCTCTCAGTCCTCTCGCCGATGTTCTCAAACAGCAGCTTGGCTTTTCGGATTTGAACATTGGATTTTTGCAGGCTATCTATAGCTTTCCCAACATTTTTACGGTTGTCATCGGCGGGTTCATTATTGACCGCATTGGGCTGCGCAAGTCGCTGATGATTTTCGGTGTACTGTGCTTTATTGGGCCCGCGATTACCGCGATGTCGGGAAAGCTCTCGATCATGGCGACGGGGAGGCTTATTTTTGGCATGGGTGCGGAATCGCTGAATGTGGCCGTCATTGCTGCGCTGGCGCGTTGGTTCCGAGGCAAGGAGCTGAGCTTTGCTTTTGGCTTAAACCTGACCGCATCGCGGCTGGGAACGTTTGCGGCGCTCAACTCTCCGACCTGGGCGCGGTGGGCTTATGCCAACTGGCGCGATCCTTTCCTCATCTCACTGGCATTTTCGGCGTTGTGTGTGGTTGGAGCGGCGGTTTACTGGGGAATGGAAGTATGGGCGGAGAAGAACTACAGCCTGGGAGCGGTGTCGACCGACAAAGTAGTATTCGCGGATTTGTGGAAGTTTGGCGTGAGTTACTGGCTAATCGTAGCGCTGTGCATTGTCTTCTATTCGGCGATCTTCCCTTTCCAGACGTTCGCGGTAAAGTTTTTCATGGAGGCGCACGGAACCTCGCGCGAATTCGGCGGCTTCCTGTCGAGCATGTTGACGCTGTTTGCCATGATCGCGACTCCTCTGTTCGGGCTGTGGGTGGATCGTGTGGGCAAGCGGGCGCTGTTGATGATGCTGGGATCGTTGCTTCTCATCCCTGTGTATTTGATGATGGCTTACACGCACGTCAATTTATACATACCGATGGCGATGATGGGCGTGGCGTTTTCGCTGATCCCAGCGGTGATGTGGCCTTCGGTGGCTTATATCGTCGACCAGTCGAAATTGGGGACAGCTTACGGGTTGATGACGATGATCCAGAATATTGGGCTGTTTGGCTTGAACTTGCTGGTGGGATGGGCCAATAATTACTCCCACGCGGATGCGACCAATCCCAGCGGCTACAACCTGGGAATGTGGATCTTCTCGGTTCTGGGATTTCTGGGAGTGCTGTTTGCGTTTTTGCTGCGGCAGCGGGAGATTGGTCCGCACGGGCACGGGTTGGAGACGATCACCGCCGCGAAAGCCGCTTAGGATACCGCTTGAGGAGATACTCGGAGGGTGCGGCGTCTACTATTTTCCGGAGATTGCGACTCCGTGTTTGAGCGCGGGTTAGAGTAATCAGGAACATGCGGCTCCCAAGTGTGCAAGGAGAAAGAGACTAGAGCAGTAAAGGTTTATCGGGAGCGAATCCCAAGATCGGTAGAAAGGCTCTAATATTCTGAAGGCGTGGGTTACTTAGGATCGCCAACCGATGCCTGCAAGCCGTACAACATAAAGATAGTTATGCCGCATCTCATGGAGTGCGGCCGGAAAAGGTGACTTGACCGACCCACGACAGCGACAGGGCGCAGAGTTAAACGAAGCGGAAGCGATCGATAAAGCGAAGCAGGGGAACGCGGAAGCTTTCCAGGCTCTTTATGATCGGCATAAACGGCGCGTTTATTCTCTCTGCCTGCGGATGACGGCGAATACGGCCGAGGCAGAAGATCTGACGCAGGAAGCGTTTCTGCAGCTGTATCGCAAGATTGCCACGTTCCGCGGTGAGTCGGCATTTTCGACCTGGCTGCACCGGCTGTCAGTGAACGTGGTGCTGATGCACCTGAGAAAGAAGTCGCTTCCGGTGGTGTCGCTGGAAGAAACGACGCAGCCGGGCGAGGAAGACACTCCGAAGAAAGATTTCGGGGCGGAGGATATATCCCTTGCCGGTTCGATTGACCGGCTTCAGTTACAAAGGGCTGTGGAGAGCCTTCCTCCGGGGTATCGCACAATCTTTGTGCTTCACGACGTGCAGGGATACGAGCATAATGAGATCGCCAAGATTGTCGGATGTTCGATCGGCAACAGCAAGTCCCAGTTGCACAAGGCAAGAATGAAGTTGCGCGACCTGCTCAAGATGAATAGAGCCGAAAAGGCCGGTTAGTCTTGAGGGGAAGATGGCTCTGGCGACGCAGACCAGAGTGGATTGAGAGATTGATTTAATTGTGGCAGAGGCGCGAAAGCTGTAGCCACACCTGAACTTGCGTGTTTTGGTACGTGGCTTGGGGAGAGCGGTATGACGTGTGTTGAGTTGCAGGAAAGCTTGTCGGAAGCCGACAACCTCAGCGGCGCGGAACAGCAGGAGCATATACGGCGTTGTCGCGGTTGCTCGTCACTGGTCCAAGAGCTGGAGCTGATTATTTCATCAGCGCCATCCTTGCTTGAGGCTAACGAACCTAGTCCCAGAGTCTGGAATTCCATCGAAGCGGCGCTGCGGAAAGAAGGATTGATCCGTCCGCAGCAGCCTGGACGCAGCCTGATTCCTGCCTTCGGCACGCGCTGGGGATGGGCACGCTGGGTGGCTCCGGCGGCTGCGGCACTTCTCATCGCAATCGGCGTCTATGTGAATCAGCATTCCCTGGTGCGTCAACTGGCGAAGGATACGGCCGCGGTTACGACGGCGCCGGCGACAGAGCCATCGGTTGCCGGACTAAATGACGACGAACTTCTGCAGGAGGTTTCGGGAACGACTCCGGCCATGCAGCAGCAATACCGCGACAGTCTTCGCCGGGCCAATGAGTACATCCGGGATGCGCAAGAAATCGTTAATGCGAATCCTAACGACGAGGAAGCGCGGCGGTCTTTGATGGAAGCCTACGAACAAAAATCCATGCTTTTTGAAATGGCCATGGACCGGTCGTTGCCATGATAATCCGTGCGCTGACTGTCTCATCTCCGATGAAGTCACGCAATCACCACGTATCGAGTTACACTGCTTTCGGCAAGCGAGCTTGGGAGAATTCCATGAACGGGCGCACGGTCAAAATAGTTGTAATCGGTGCCATGGTGGCGGGAACGCTGGTCGCCGAAAGCCGCAAAGAATTCCACTACATCGTCGGCCCCAAGGCCGGGGTTTCGGTGAACAATCCCTACGGATCGATCTCGGTCGGGCCGTCGACGAACAACCGGGTTGTCGTGAATGCCGTGCTGCATTCCGATAAAGTAGAAATTGATAACAGCCAAACCGGAAACCGCGTGGACATTCAATCGCATCTGCTGCCGGGCGCGGATGCGGAATCCGGCCGCGTGGATTATGAAGTGTTGGTGCCGGCGGATGCCAGCGTGACGCTGCATTCGAGCACGGGGCCCTTGCGCGCGGAAAAGCTGCACGGCGATATTTCGCTCGAAGGCGCGGACGCAACCGTGGATATTCGCGATTTTGCCGACGCTCACGTTCATGTGAAGACTCTGAACGGCCCGGTAACACTCAGCAATGTTCAGGACGGGCACGTGGAGGTAGATTCTCTCAGTGGGGCAGTAATATTGCGGTCGGTTAACGGCCCCCTGGTACAGGTCATTTCCACCAGCGGAAATATCAGTTACATCGGTGACTTTGGCAACAGCGGGGAATACCGCCTGACCAGCCATACCGGGGATATTGAAGCAACGATTCCTCAATGGACGTCGGCCGACGTGAGCGCCCGCTCGGTGCGCGGCGAAGTCCATGACGACATTCCACTTCAACCAAAGACTCACACCTGGTTCCCAATCACTGAAGGACGTGCCTTTGCGGGTACTATGGGGCGCGCGGCGGCATCGTCTACCGTGGTGTTGCGTACCTTCAGTGGTAAAATCCACCTCAAGAAACGCACAGAAAATAAATAGCCACGAAAAGAAAAACGCAACCGACAAGAAGAAAGAAGGCGCCGGGGCAGGCCGCTTCTTTGCGGCCCCGGTCTTCTGGAAGTAAGCGCGCCTCGCCAGCGCCAGCCGTTTTTCTGGTCGGATTCATGGGTGCGGGCAAAAGCAGCGTTGGCCGCGCTTTAGGTAAGGCGCTGAACTGCGGGTTTGAGGATTTGGACGATCGCATTGAGCGCAGCGAAGGGCGGCCGATTGCCGAAATATTTCGCGCTGCCGGCGAGAACGAATTTCGGCGTGTGGAGCGGGTAGCCCTGCAGCAACTTTTGCGGGAAATGGCCGACGGCGACGCGAGAGTTATTGGCTTGGGCGGCGGAGCATTTGTGCAAGAGGACAATGCCGCAGTGTTGAAAGCTGCTGGAGTTTTTACCGTGTTTCTCGACGCGCCGGTGGACGAACTTTGGCGGCGTTGTGTAGAGCAGGCCGACGGTCAAGGATTGAGACGGCCACTATTGCGGTCGATGGTGCGGTTCCGCACATTGCACGAGAATCGGCAAGCCGCGTACAGAAAGGCTTCCATGCGAATCCAAACCGGCGGCCGTACGGTCGGCGAGATCGTGGAAGAGATTGCCAAGATGGTACGGCTCAAATGGCAACAATCGAAATGAATACAGGTGCCTCGGTGAATCGACGCTTGATCGCGCGTGAAAACAAAATTCTGGAAACGATACTGATTGTGCTGGCAGTCGGAGCTTTCGCTTCGTTCGCCCGTGGAAGCCAGCCTGGCAGATCTGCGCCATCCAGCGACAAGAAAGAAAAGACGAGTACTTCCGAAAAAGTTGTGGATTCCGGAACGTTCGGCGTCTTTGTCAAAGGACAGCGGGTAGTATCGGAAAGCTTTAGCGTTCAACAGGAGAACGGCAACAGCATCGTCAAGGCTCAACTCAAAGAAACCGCTTCCCCGACTCAAACCGAGCAGAAATCCGACCTTGAGATGACCCAGGCGGGAGAATTGCTCCGCTATGAATGGAGCAACGTGGCGGGCAGTTCGTTAGTCGTGTTGCCGAACAATGAGTTTCTGATGGAAAAGATAACGGCGTCGGTTGGGGCGAAGACCGCTGAACAGCCGTTCCTCATGCCCAGCAGCTCCGCCATCCTGGACAATAATTTTTTCATCCAGCGCGAGGTTCTGGCCTGGCGTTACCTGGGCGCCAACTGCCATCCCGAGGGCGGCAACTTACAGTGCAAAAAGGATCCGGCGGAGTTTGGAGCGCTGGTGCCGCAGGACCGTACCTCGATCCGCGTACACATCGAGGTGGTGGGGAAAGAAAAGATCAGCTTCCATGGAGCGGACCGCGAACTGATCCGGCTAAAGCTTGTGGGGGAGAACTTTGAGTGGGCCTTGTGGCTCGACGAGCACGATCAGTTCAAACTAATGCGCGTGGCGATTCCCGCCGATGACACTGAAGTCATACGGGATTGAGATTCACTTCCATCAACCGGTGCGGAACTGAAGCCGTCTGGAGAATTCATTGCTGCTGATTGACTCACGGACCGCGCGGGTTTTGTTCACGGCACTGCTGTTCGCTCTGGGCTTAGGGTTTTTGTATGTCGCGCGGCAGACGTTGATCGCGTTTCTTTTCGCTGTCTTCTTCGCCTATCTGGTTAGCCCCATGGTGAATTCCCTGGAACGTTTGCTCAAAGGCCGGGGGCGAGCAATTGGAGTTATCTATGCGCTCTTACTTGGCCTGCTGATTGTGTTTTTTGTCTCGGTGGGGCCGAAGGTGACGCGGGAGGGGGCACGGCTCGGGCAGTCGCTGCCCAGCCTGTTGACGCAGCTTAGTTCCGGTCAGCTTGCCGAACAATTGGGCGAGGAACACGGTTGGAATTACAGAAGCACGGAGATCGTGCGTTCATTTCTGGCCAGCCATAGCGATGAAATTACGCAAGTTGCGCAGCGCGCCGGTTTGCGGGTGGCGGACGTCGCAAAGCAGGCGTGGCTGTTTCTGGTGGTTCCGATTCTCGCCATATTTTTCCTCAAGGATGGGACGTCTTTCAGCGAAGTCCTGCTAGGACTGGTGCAATCGCGGCCGCAACGTGAATTGCTACAGGGTGTAATTCACGATTTGAATTTGATGCTGGCGCACTTTATTCGCGCGCAGTTGACTTTGGCGGCGCTGACGCTGGCGGCCTACTCCGCATTCCTAGGAGCGATGGGCGTTCCCTATGCGCTGGTGCTGGGCACGGTTGGCGGACTGCTGGAATTTGTGCCTCTGGTTGGGCCGTTGACAGCCGCGGTGATTATCGTGAGCGTCGCCTTGTTGATGAGCTATCCTCATTGGCTGATCCTGATCATTTTTCTGGGTGTGTGGCGCGTCATCCAGGACTATGTTTCCTCGCCCCGGATCATGGGCAAAAGCATGGAACTTCACCCGCTGGCTGCCATCTTCGGCGTGATGGCCGGAGGCGAGGTCGCAGGCATCCTTGGCATCTATCTCTCGATCCCCGTGATGGCGAGTCTGCGCATCGTTTTCCGCCGCTTCCGGCTCTACGCGGAGAAAAGAAAATTTGGGCCGCTGAACGAGTACGTGCTGAACAGCGAAATTGCGCAACGGAAATAGCCGTTCCGCGCACGTGAAACTTTCATTCCTAACTCACTAACTTTTTCAGAGCGTCCACGTTTCGACGATCGTCTCCCGGCCGATCGATCGGGGTTTCGGCGATGAATGCGGCATGGCCTAGCCGCAAATCGTTCAGCAGGATGCGAAACGCCTCCTTGCCGATAGTTCCCTTCCCGATGTGCTGGTGGCGGTCAAGTTTCGATCCGCGCGCGGCCTTGGCGTCATTGCAGTGGACGACGCGAACATTGCTTAGACCGATTGTCGCGTCAAGGTGCTGAAGTGTCTGATAGATTCCTTCTTCGCTGACGATGTCATACCCCGCAACGTGAGTGTGGCAGGTGTCGATACACGTGGCGATCGGCACAATTCCGCGCAAACGCTCGAGTATTTCTGCGACTTGCTCGAAGCTTCCGCCGAGCGAAAACTCCGAGCCGGCAGTGTTTTCGATGAGGATCGTCAGGCCGCCTTGAGCCAGATCCAATCCCTGAGTCGCCGCTGCGATGGCCGCCGCGGTTCGCAGCAATCCTTGTTCCCGATCCGCGCCGCGAAACGAGCCCGCATGCAGTACGAGATATTCCGCACACAATGACAAAGCACGTTCCACTTCTCCGCGGAACGCTTCAATCGATTTCTTCAGGAACAGTTCGTTCGAGCTTGCCAGGTTCACCAGATAGTTGGTGTGAATCACCAGCGGACGCAAATCGTATTTGGCGCGCAGGCGCGTCATCTCTTCGCATTGCAAATCGCCTAGTTCATACGGAGCCCATTGGCGGGGACTGGAAGAAAAAATCTGAAATGTGTTGCAGCCAAGACGATAAGCACGCTCGGCGGCATTGTGAACGCCTCCGGCGGAAGAGGTGTGAATACCGATTCTGCGGGAAGTCAGGCGGGGTGGGCGTTTTGGCGCACGGCTGGCGAGAATATCCTGTTCGCGGGAAATCGATCTCACGCGCACAAGTATAGAAAATTTGCAGCCATCCTGTTTATCGCGATGCCACTTGCGCAGGCTGCTCGACCGGAGGCCAGGTCGCGAAGTGGGTCCGGCGGTTCTGGCTCCAGCAATTCTCATCCGACTGGGAGCAAACCGGATAAAGCTTGCCCCATCCCGTGGCAAAGACGATGCGATCGGCTGAAATTCCCAAATCAACCAAGGCATCTTTGGTGACGGAGGCGCGCGCGCCTGATAACACGACGTTGTAGACGATGTCACCGCGTTCGTCTGCGTCGCCTTCCAGCGTGATGAGCACGTCGGGATGGGCCTTCAACCATTCTGCATCGCCGGCCAGGGTTGACCGATCCTCGGCTCGGAGTTCAGCCCGGTCAAAATCAAAGTGGACATCTTTTACATTCTGCTCAAACTGCTGTTGATCGGTAGATGGGGTTGGGGGCGCGGTAATGAGCTTCTGATCTTTCCCAGAGCTAGCACCCGCGGACATATCGGATTGGGCAAAACCCAAACCGACGACCGAAAGAAACCCGGCTGCGACGATCAAAATTCTGTTGCGCATTTCAGAACCTCCCACTCGATTGTTCGCTGCGAATTGGATGCTGCGCACCGGAAATCGGATGGTTGCCGTGTGAACCGGAACATCGTGCAGGCCATTTGCCGCCACTTGCGGGGACGGATACACTTGGAAGCCTGAGGTCGGAATGCATGTTAGTGGTGATGAAGGCGCATGCCAGCGAAGAGCAGGTGCGCGCCGTTTGCGAAAAAATCGAAAAGCTGGGCTATCGCGCGCACTCGATGCCGGGGGCACAACGCACCGCTATCGGCGTCACCGGTAACAAGGGCGAAGTTGAGCAGGGCACGCTGGAGGAGATGCCGGGCGTGCAGGAAGTCATCAAGGTCTCGAAACCCTACAAGTTAGTAAGCCGCGACCTTAAAGAGGAGAATACAGTAATCCGCTTTGCGGGCACCGAGGCGACTATTGGCGGACAGGGACTCGCGATTGTGGCGGGACCGTGCGCCATCGAAAGCCGTGAACAGGCGTTCGCGGTGGCGGAACGCGTGCATCGCGCCGGGGCGCAGTTTTTCCGTGGAGGAGCCTATAAACCGCGAACGTCTCCCTATTCTTTCCAGGGATTGGGCGAAGAGGGTCTGCGGATCATGGCCGACATCCGGCAACAGTTCGGGATGAAGATCATTACAGAAGCGATCGACAACGAATCGCTCGATCTTGTAGATGAATACGCCGACATGATTCAGATTGGCGCGCGCAACATGCAGAATTTCTCCCTGCTCAAGCGGGCAGGGCGAGCCAGGAAGCCCGTTCTGTTGAAGCGGGGCATGTCGGCGACTTTGGAAGAGTTCCTTATGGCGGCCGAGTACATTATGAGTGAGGGTAATTACAATGTGGCGTTGTGCGAGCGAGGCGTGCGTACCTTCGCCGACCACACTCGCAACACGCTCGACTTGAGCCTGATCCCAGCAGTGCAGCGACTCAGCCATCTTCCCATCTTTGTCGATCCCAGCCACGGCACAGGCAAACGCAATAAGGTGACTCCACTGTCGCGCGCTGCGGTTGCGGTGGGCGCGGACGGTCTGATGGTGGAAGTGCACACAAAGCCGGATGAGGCCTTGTCGGACGGCCCGCAGTCGTTGTTCCCCGATCAGTTTGATGAATTGATGGTGCAGGTACGTCAGATTGCAGCGGTGGTGGGACGGACCGTGCCGGGCATCGGCATTCGAGAAGCTGTTGTTGCGAGCAACTAATAGCGGGTTCGCTGGTGAAATTCCGGGCTATCTTCGGGGACCGATCTCGCCGGGCTGGCGGTCCCGGTTGAAATATTACGTATAATCTGATAATCTGATTTTATGAAGGAAACGGTTATTTCCGTAACCGACGCTGCACGCAATTTCGCCGAATGCGTGAACCGGGCACATTATCAGAACACGACGTTTGTTCTGCTCAAGAATGGCTCCCCTGTGGCCCGCCTCGTGCCGGACGGCGAAAAGGTTTGCACGGGCAGCGACCTGGCGCAGGCGCTGGCTAAGGTCGAACTGTCGGCGGAGGAAGCGAAAGCCTGGAATCGCGACCTGCGAAACGCCCGTAAGGCCCTCAAAGCGCCCACCGATCAATGGCGATAATTCTCGACGCCGATGTCATCATTCGAGGCGAGAGAGGAACTTTCGACCTCAGGCAGTGGATGGAGGGGTATTCCACTGAACGATTCGAGATTGCCGCTGTCACCGTGGCTGAACTGTGGCATGGCGTGGAGCCAGCCGACTCTGGGCACAGAAGCGCGCGAGAACGCTACCTCCGGACCGTCCTGGAAGTGTTGCCAATCATTCCCTATACCCAGATCACAGCGCTGGAACATGCTCGCATTTGGGCTGCTTTGGAGTCTTCCGGCAAGATGATCGGCTTTTATGATCTCATCGTGGCGGCCACGGCTTTGGAGCGTGGAAGCGCGGTGGCAACTTTCAACGAACGGCATTTTGCTCACGTGCCGGGATTGAAAGTAGTAGCTCCCACCTAGTCTGGTCATTGGGAATAGCCGGTCGATGCGGGTTTATTGTGCAAAGAACTGTAAAGGTTGTGGTTTTTTTCTCGGATGTAGGTCAAGCTAATTTCTAACGGGAGTGCGAGTAGCCCGATCCATCCCACGAAGGCACGTCCGGAGATCTGGCCGATGTTTCACAAGTCCGTCTTTCACGAATTCATGCTCCCCAATATTCTTTGCTGGGGCCGCATGCGGCCTGGCGCAGAAGTGTGGGTTGCGCTCATGCTCAGTTCATCCATGCTCTTCGCCCAGCATGGAGGACACGGAGCGGGCGGCTCAGCCGGCGGCGGCGGCATGAGTTCGATAGGGAAACCGACCGGCGTCGATCAGAAGGATGACCTGAAAGACTTCCACGAAGCCCTGGCCGTACAGGCGACTAGCCAACAGATAACTCAGTATGCCGCGATGGTGAAGAGCACCGCAGCCGCGAGTACAGAATTGCAGAGTCTTATCGGGCAGCTGCAAAAAAAGGACAGCGCTTCCGCACTTGCCAGCCGCGGCACAACTTTCCAGCAGGCGCTCGAAAAGGCGCGGACCGAAAACAAGAATTTTCTGGGAGGATTTTCTGGTCCGCAGAAATCCGGGCTGAAGGAAATCGCGAAGAAGCTAACCAAAGAGGACGCGGAACTGGCGCAACGTGGGCAGGAATTGAATGAAAGAGTTGCGGATACCAAGGACGCCGGCGAGGCTATCGCAAGTTCCGCGCAGAATCTGGATCGCGCCCTAACCAGTTTTCAAGAGCAGCAAGCCAGCCTGGGCCAGGAAATGGGCATCGTGAACCCAGAGAACGCGGGCCTCATCTTCCACATTGCACCGGTCAGGAGCTCGATCAACTTTAAGAGCCAGCTGGTTACGATCGTCACGTCTGGAATGATTTCCCAGGGATCTGCCGGCCATGTATTCGCGGTGACGCTGACGGAAGACGTCTTCGACCTGCAGCAAAATATTACCGAGGTGCTGCGCACGCAACTCAATAAGTCCGACCGTTGCGGGGAGCGCGTCGCCATTCAGGACGCTACTCTGACTCCGGCACAACCTGCCAGCATCGTTGCGACTCGACTGCACTTTGAGCGATGGGCGTGCCTCGGCAGGGATAACAATGAAATGGCCGAAGGCGACGGCACTCTCGAAGTGAAACTGACGCCGGAAGTGGATGAGACCGGCACGCTACGACTCAAGCCGGTAATCAGTCGCATTGATGCCGAAGGCTTGCTGGGCGAGTCGCTGCGTTCGGGCTCATTGGGCAGCGATCTCCGCGACAAGATCGCGGAAACGATTCTTTCCGCCGTGCGCCAGGGTGGAGACTTCAAACAACTCCTTCCTCCTGCCGCGCAAGGCTCCGCAGCACTCCACCACGCGCGGTTTCAGAGTACTGGAGCGGGCGCGTTAACCGTGGTGTTGGACGCAGAAATCAAAGTTCCCGAAGAAAAGGCCCCGTCTTTGGCCAGCGAGTTGAAGGAACGATCCTCTCCACAGCAGACACCTCCACCGCAGAGCGTTCCCCGCTAGCGCGGCTTCCCCCCGTTCTTTCCCGTTTTGGTCGCGCGTCCAAAAGGCCAGTGCGCGACTGTACTATCGATATCTTTCGAGACGCTGCCTTATCGTCAAAAATTGCGGCATGCAACTCCCCCGGCAGAACTTTCAACGCTCTTTCCTGGCTGTCCAATATCCATTCGTGGCGGCTTTGCTTCTCTTCATTCTGGCGCCGGCTAGCGCGGTCCTAAATGCGGCACAGATCACCACGAACCCGTCGATACTGCATTTCGGCAGCATCGTAATTGGGCAAAGCCAGACTCTATCACTGAGTTTCACCAATACGGAATCGACCAGCATCACGATTTCCTCGATTGGCTCCATGCCGAGCGGATTTCAGATGACGGGCCTGAAGCTACCGCTGGTGATTGCGGCCGGGCAAACCGCGACTATGAATGTGACATTCACACCGACAGTTTCCGGCTGGCAGGGCGGGACTGTGGCCGTTGCCAGCAATGCTACCGGTGGAACGATTTATCTTCGCTTCGGCGGCGTTGGCGTGGGCAGCGAATCCATCAAATCCAGCGCTTCTTCGCTCGGATTCGGCTCAGTCGCTGTAGGAAAGACCGCGACGTTGCCGGTTGTGCTTACAAATTCGGGGACCAGCGCCGCTGTCATTGCTCAGGCGCAACTGACGGGCACGAGCTTTTCCATCACCGGGCCGGGGCTGCCCCTTACTCTGCAGCCGAACCAGACCGCCACGTTTAACGTTGTCTTCTCCCCGCAAACAACAACTTCTTACAGCGGAAGCCTGATCATTCCGAACGGATCACTTACGATTCCGGTGAGCGGCACTGGAACTGGAAACACCACCAGCCAGTTGCTGCTGAATCCCACGGCAATGAACTTTGGCAGTGTCGATGTCGGGACCACCTCGACCCAACCGGTAACTTTGAGCGCCAGCGGCGGCGCAGTGACGATTTCGTCTTCCGCGAGCAGCAGTTCGCAATTTTCGCTTCAGGGAGTGTCGTTTCCGTTCACCATACCTTCCGGTCAGAGCGTCGCCCTCAACGTATCTTTCACTCCAAATGCCACGGGAACGACGTCCGGAACTTTGTCGCTGGCCAGCAACGCTTCCAATTCGAATACGCAGGAAGGCTTGAGTGGTGTGGGAATCACTCCGACTTACAGCGTGACGGTTTCTTGGAGCGCCAGCACTTCTGAAGTCGTGGGCTACAACGTGTACCGCGGGGCTTCGGAGACTTCCTATTCCAAGGTAAATTCCTCTTTGAACCCTGGCACGACCTACACCGACACTACCGTCACTGCAGGCCAGACTTATTACTACGTGGCGACAGCGGTCAATTCTGCGGGAGAAGAGAGCACCTACTCCACGCCGGTTCAGGCGGTAGTTCCGTAAGCTCGCGGTGCCCCCAGGGGAAACAGCCAGCCCACGCGTCTGCACACGTGTCCCTCAGACTGCGTGAGAAACAATTGGGAAGTCACTTCTGCTGAGTGGCAATTGAAGCAGGAATTGCGAAAGTGCGGGGATGACTGAGAAGAATTAGTGCTGCGGAATAACGGCTTTTACTTCGTCCGAGAACTCGCTTTCCATTCCGCCATGGGAAACACTTTTCACGGAGTAGAAATAAGTCACGCGAGGCTTGACGGCTTTATCGATACAACTGGTTCCTGCGATTGGGTCAGTGTTAAGGCGGTCGCTTTTGGCGTACTTGTGCGACTTCTGGCTGCGGTAAATGTAATAGCCGCGGACAATATCTCTCGCGGATCTGGAGGCCGCAATGCTGGCGTTCCAAGTCAGCGTTACCGAATGAGAGGACAAGCCCTTTTGCGGTTTACCCGCGGAAACCGACCCTGCATCGCACGAAGGAATTGGAACATCTTTTACTAATTCCGGATGGCCGGCCTTGCTGCCAAAGCTCGCTGGCGAGAAGACGTGATGCGGCAAAGCCAGGAATAGCAAGAGCAGCAAACAGATTCCCGCGGTGCAGATTGTCAAGGCCTGTACCTGCCTCTTCCCCAGCCCCATATCGCTACAACTGTATCCGAGTAAGCGACGGGATGCCTAGTTGCGGCGTTCAAGCACATCTCAGTGGTCGGCGGGAAGGTCCAGTGAAGAGGTGTGCATAGGCGACATTTGCAACGCATGCGCCACGCCCTTCTGATCGATGCTTGTGACGACATGGACGATGCGGCCGGGAACCAGAGTTGCACGCCGCAGACGAATCGTGGCGTGGCTCGTGTCGATCACAATGCTCTTCCCATCGCGCAGCGTTACCTGCACTTCCTCCTGGCCGACGCGGCAGACTTTTCCATAAATCTCATGCGTTGCCGAAGTGGAAGCGCCGACCACCGCCGGAACAGTTTCGGCGGGAGCGCACGCGATGATATCCGGATTCGAAGGCTTCACAGCATGTGGCAAGGCAGCGAGTTCTTCCGCTCCTTTTGGCAAGAGCCCAAAGATATTCAACTGCATATTGCTGGCGACGTACACCTTGCCATTCGCGACTGTGGGAAGGAGGTTGGCGTTGCTGATGACCGCATGAGTCCAGTCTCCCGCCTGAATCGAAAGAATCTGCTTCGTCAGATTGCTGGCATCAAAAGCCAGAAGCGTGATGGGAGTTCCAGGATTCACGTCGGAGGATGTTTGCGGCTTTTGCAATACCCACATGATGGCGCTGCCCGCCACTGTGCCGTTGGAAGAAACGACAGGGATAGACCCGCCATACCAGGGCAGTCCGTTGGCGATTCCGAATGTCGTCGCCGACTTCTGCACCAGTTGCGGAGTAGGACTGAGTTGCAATTGCCAACTGATAATTCCGGAACCTCCTCCGGTTAGAACGTAGGGATTGCCGTCCGAGCCCGTGAAATATCCCGGACCGCACCAACAAACTCCCTGTTGGATCGTTTGCAGCACATTGTCGGAGCCACTCTGCGTGTAGCCGCCCAGGTTATCGCGGTTGAGGAGAAAGGCGCGGCCATCTTTTCCGCCAGCGATGGCAAAATGCGGGATTGATCCTGGCTGGTCGGGAAGCAGAATGGTTGCGCCGGAGCCCATGTCGAGATCCTGCTGGTCGAGTTGAAAATAGTTGCCGGGCGTGAAGCTGTCGAGCAGGGTGCCGAGATCTCCGGAAAGGTGAACGACGCTTTGCGGGCGATTGAAACTGGCCGAGTAGCTCGGCTGATTAGGACTGCTATTGCCGGTGGAGAAATAGACGTCGCCATTTGAATCCGAAGCGGGAGCGTAACCCGATTGCCAAATCGAAGATAGATAGTAAGGATTGGATGGAACGCGCAGCGAATTTTCCAGGTTGCTGCCGAGTTGTAAAAGAGACGATGCGTCGTAGCGCACGATCACTCCGCGGGATTGGGCAGGCACTGTATCTCCGGTGCTGCCAAAGGATACGTAAATCGCGCCGTTCGCTTCGAGCAGACCCGGCCGTTGCAGATGGTATTTGGGATTGAGCTTCCATGTCGTCCCGTCGGAAAGTGTGGCCGAGACTTGAATGATGACGGCCTTGATCGTGGCGAGCCCCGTGCTTAGTGATACCGCATGCAACGTGAACGCGTCTGTCTTCCCGTTATACGTGTCGCTTACGAAGTAAATATTTCCGAGCGTGAGATCGATCACCGGCGTCGAGAGAATTCCCATCACCGGATAAACATTGTCGTCGTTGTTCTTGTACGTATAGGGCACGGGAGTACCGAACGTCTTGTGCCACAGAACCGTGCCCTTGGCGGCATCGATGGCATACACGCTGTTGTTCTCTGTCGCGACGTACACGACGTTGTGAATGCCTTTGCCCTGAATTGTCTGCTGCGAAACATAGAGGGGTTCGCCGTCGACGCGACCGTCCAGCGGCACACTGGCCAGCAATCCAAAGGAGGTTGCATTCACTTTGGCGACCGTCAGCTGCGTTTCGGAAGAAAACCACCCGGTACGGAGGTTGTCGGCCCGATAGGTGAGCACGTTGACCGGAGTGGCGGGCTCCTGCTTTTGAGCTGCGGCGGCAGTAACGCCAAACAGCAGAACCAGAGCGAGCTGCGCAGCGATCCTGCCGCGACGGAAACGATAGTAAGTCATATTACCTCTCTGTTTTGTGACGTTGATTTTCCGCGCCAGATTCGAGGGGAAGAAATGTGTGGCTCTAGAGCAAAAGTGCTGGGCTCGTCCGCTTTTGCAGACGAGCCCAGAGTTAACTTCCAGTTCATTTCTACGATTACTTCTTGCCGACGCAGGAGATGATTTCGCCCTGTCCCGCTACGTTGTACGTGTATTCGATCTCCGTGTAAAACGCGTCGATGACGCCGGTGATCGAAACGGTGGGAGCCGTCACCGCGGAGAACGTTCCATCCGGGCGCACAGAATAGGTTCCCGAGAACGGGTTGACGCCTTCGACGTTGTTATCGTCATACGGGTCGATACCCTGAAGATTGCCCTTGCCATCGAACGTCACGTAGTTAAGCTGGGCGTAGTTCCCTGGGTTGCCGGTGCACACTGCGGCAAATGTTCCCGACAGCGCCGAATTGTTGAACGAATTGTTCCACAATACGATTTGGGCTTGCAGGTCGATGGTTGCGATCGCAGAGCCGTCGGTCTCGATGCCGACCGCTTCGAATGCCGTCTGCCTGACGGAAACAACATAGGTCTGGACAGCCGTCTGGTTCGCGAGTTTAAGCGTAAGAGTGAGTGTACCGGCGAGCGAACCGCTGGTGTTCGCGACGTACGTACCGGTGAGGCTGGTGCTGCCAACCTGTCCGTTCACACCGCCGTTAACGTCGTAGCCGGCTGCGTTACCGCGACCATCGAAGTAAAGCGCGCCGGTAAGATATTTTCCACCAGCCCCCGGAGTAGATGAGGGACCGGAAACCAGAAGGCCGTACCAGCCGTAAAGGCTTCCTACGCTGACCGTGTTCGATCCCCAGCCGATGGAAAACTGCGAGGCAGATTTGTTGGAGTGGTCTTGAGCTATTGCGGAAGTCACGCAGAACGTGGTCCCCAACAGCACGATGGCAACTGACTTTGCGAGCTTGGTAATCCTGTTCATTTCTCTCTCCTCAGATGTATTTCTTGCGTGATGATGAATCTGGGGGAGAGCTTGGGACCGACCTTCTGGGTTACTCAGTCTCTATCGCAAACAGCGTGCCGCTCGGCATACACCAACTCCTTTACTTATAAGAACTTAAAGCATGACAAATTGCAGCCAATGGAGGGAACGCAATCTGTTGCACAAAAGTGTCCCGAAAACAGGAATGAAGTTCTCAGCGACTCAGCAACACGTCAGCAATGCGATCGCTCGCGCGCCCGTCCCACAGGGGTGGGACGGTTCCCTTCTTCGCATTCCCGCCCAGAATGTTGTCGAGTTCTGTGGTCAGCCGATCCGTGTCCTCGCCCACAAGAACGT
Source organism: Candidatus Sulfotelmatobacter sp. (assembly GCA_049584475.1). Lineage (GTDB taxonomy): Bacteria > Acidobacteriota > Terriglobia > Terriglobales > Acidobacteriaceae > Sulfotelmatobacter. The sequence continues at coordinate 32,222 of JBAUXX010000072.1, forward strand.
TGGTGCCTAAAGTAACCGTGACCGGACGCTCCGTATTCTTGCGCAGAGTGAGGCAGGGCACGCCGAGGTATGTCGTTTCTTCCTGAATGCCGCCGGAGTCGGTGATCACCACGGCGGCCCGCATCTGCAATGAGAGAAATTCGATGTATGGAAGAGGATCAAGCAGGTGTAATTTTGGGATTGAAAGACCAAATTCAGCGATGCGCTGTCGAGTTCTCGGATGCACAGGGAAGACGATTTCAATACGGTGGCTAATTTGCGTTAACGATTCGAGAATGCGACTGAGGTTCCCGCTGTCGTCCACATTCGATGGACGGTGCAGAGTTACCAGAGCCAGACGATCGGGAAACCCGTTTCTTGTGCAACTTCTGGCTGCGGGCAAGGACCGGACCAGGGAATCGATCATCACGTTTCCCACGCGGTGGATTTTCTCCGCGGCAACACCTTCCTGAAGCAGGTTAGCGTCGCCGTCCTCGGAAGGCGTAAAGAGAAAATCAGAAAGCCGGTCGGTGACCATGCGGTTGATTTCCTCGGGCATGGTGCGGTCAAAAGAGCGCAGGCCGGCTTCCACGTGGCCAACTGTAAGCGGAAGTTTGGAGCAAACCAGTGCGGCGGCAATGGTGGAGTTCACATCGCCGTATACGAGAACTATGTCCGGCTTGCGCTCGAGGGCTACCGTTTCGAAACGCCGCATGATCTCGGCGGTTTGCGCGGCATGGGTGCCGGCTCCCACTCCGAGGTTGATGTCCGGCTCGGGAATCTCCAGTTCAGTGAAGAAGACATCCGACATGTTCCGGTCAAAGTGCTGGCCGGTGTGGACCAGTGTCTGGCGAATGCCGCGCCGGCTGAGCGCGCGAATCACTGGAGCAGCTTTGACGAAGTTCGGACGCGCTCCAACGACGTGCAGAATGTGCCGCAAAATATCTCCCGGAAATTAGCGCGGAGCGAAATTCAAGAAGAATGCTCCGTGCAGTGACAACTACAATATATATTTCTTGGTCACCAAATAAGGGAGCATTAGGATTTCCGCGATGGAGGGGAGCGGGTCCGCGGCAGAAAAGACCGACTCTATGCGAGTGCTTCGCAGGCTCCGGAGGTAGGAACCTGCGCTCATATGCCCATGCCAGAAGTCGGACGCGGCCGTAGGCAAGTCCGTGACCAGCCGCAGCCAGCCCACTCCCGATCGCCCCTTGCAGGGCTGCGTGGTCTCGCCGATCTGGTCGGCGAACAGAAGATAAGGAAAGTCGACGCCAGCGGGCATACCCAGGCTGTGAAATCCCCAGGTACGGGCATTCACGTCCAGCAGCTTGAATTGATCGTCGCGCGGGTCCTGCTTGAATTCGACTTCCACCAAGCCGTAATAGTCGATGGCTTGTAGAAATCGCAATGACAGTGCTTCCACTTCCGGCACGTCGATACTCTCTACGTAAGTTGCGGCGCGGCCGAACTCCCGCGGATGCTGGCGAATGCGGCGGGCCATGAGGGTGCTATGCGCGTGTCCGTCGCGAAAAAAGGCGCAATAAGAATACTGACGGCTGCCATCGCCGGGAATGATTTCCTGTACAAGAATTTCCTCCGCCCTGATCTGCTGGGCGGCCTTATAAAACAAGTCATCCAACTCAGCGGGAGTTTCCGCGCGCCACGCTTTGGAACCGGTGGCGTAAAAGAAATTCTCTTTCACCGCCGGTTTCACAGCGAGCGGTAGATGTGAATACAGCTCCGTGAGGTCGGCGGGCGTTCGGGGATTCCAGGTACGCGGACAGGGAATGCCCAATTCTTCCGCCAACTCGTAGGTATTTTTCTTGTCCCACGCCCACTTGACTGTTTCCCACGCGGGAGTCGAGACGCGAAAAACCTTGGCCAGTTCATCGCGATGCCTTGAGAAGGCCGCCACCGTTTCGTCACGCGTAGGAAAAAGAACCCAACCCTGGAGCCCGTAACGCTCACCGACTTCGAGAACTGTCGCAACAGTTTTTTCCTCGTCCCGAAGGTCTTTTACTCTGACAGTGCGGGTCGCGTACCTTGAGAACTGCGAAACGGAGTGTTGATCGTCGATGACGCAGACAGGAATTCCTCGGCGACCGAGACTGCGGACGACGCCGAGACCGGGATGTTCGCCTCCCACCACGACGGCGCCGATCCCCTGTGTCCCGAATGCCGTTTTTTCGGCGGCCTCGGTGATGGTCGTAGTTTGCGTCATACAGTCGCCTTCGTATGCTTCGCGATGTGAGAGACCAGTTCTCGGGACGCAAATTCAGTACCCGCGACAAAATATAAAAGAGGCCCAAAGCTGCGCGCCGCCGTCGCCCCGATGAAATGCAATCCCGGAACCGAACTGCGGAATCCGCTGCGCAGCCTGGGGTACCCTTCGAATACTTCCACACTCTCCACCAGTTCCTGCGATAGAAATTCGTAGCGCGCGAGATCGACGCGGTAGCCAGTGGCCAGCAGCACGTGATCGACCTTGCGCTCAGAGCCATCGTCCAGGGTGAGTGCCAGGCCGCCATTCGCCTCAGTCGCACGAGAAACAGTGTGGCCGGTTGTAAGACGGACCTTGGCCAAACGAGCGGGTAGCCACTGTGAGCCGGCGGGCCGAACGGCGCGGATCCGGATCTTGTCACGCAGTTTGAGCGGCACAAACGTCATGAGCTTCGGGTAAGCCACGAGGCGGCTGATGCCGATGGGCCCAACATCGTGCGACGAATAGAGCATCCGAGTAATCGGGCCAAGTTGGTGCAGCCACTTGTGGCTGCCGATCCATTTCAGAGCAGGGTTTCTCGCGATGACTTCGACCTCGGCTCCCGCTTCAGACAGGATCGCGGCCGATTCCAATGCGCTCTGGCCAGCGCCGATGACGACAACTTTCTTCCCCGAGAATTTCTTTACGTCGCGTCCTTCGTAGCAGTGAGATACGAGATCTCCGGAAAACCTTTGAAATACTTCCGGCTTTTTGCGAAATGGACCGATGCCGGCGGCAACCACTAAGCGCGAAGACGTCACAACGTCGCCATCGGCCATGGTGATGCGGAAACCATCTCGCGCCTTCTCTACGCGAGCCACCGTTCTCTGGTCCAGAGACGAACCCAACTGATGACGAAACCACTTCCCATATTCGACGAACGTGTCGAGAGGAAGCGGAGCGCAGGGCTCGATTTTGGATGCCGCCTCATAGGCCTCCAGTGTAAACGCATGGTCCGGGTCGGAAAGATTCGATGCCACCCGCGGCGAACGGAGCAGCATTCCTTGAGGCATCTTCTTCGCCCAGAATTCCATAGGCTCGCCAAACACGCGGACCTTGATTCCTTTTGCCTGCAGGTGCACCCCGGCCGACAGCCCGTAGGGACCGGCGCCAATGATCGCGACATCACACTGGTTTTGCGGGTTGTTATCGTTTACCACCGCGACTTGCATCCGGCGGTTTGCTAATTTTGTTTCTGTGTTCACGGTTTCATCTCCAGAAAAATTGAATTCGCCTACCAATCACATGGAGGGGAGAAGACCATCAACGCAACATTCCGACTTGCTCGACTGCAAACTTGATCCGGCCATTTTCTTCGGTGGCATACGCAACCTGGGCATCCTCGCTGCCGGACCCCTCGATATGCCACCCGCCACGGAACTCCACCATTCGCATTTCGGCGCGCTTCCTCCACCAGCGGCTGACCTCTCCGGGAGTAGCGATCCAGAGATTCTTGTTTTCCCGCAACTCCGCCAGATGGCCAAGCAGGGCCTTGTAGGTTTCAAGCTCCCGCGGAGTCGTGATGTAGTCGGGATGAATAATGAAACTCACCAGGCCGTTGCGCTCCATAATCAGGCCGATCTGGCGCTTCCACAAATCGAGCGAGTAATTCTTCAATATGTGAAACAGCGTGTAATCCTGTGTCGTAGTGACGGGCAGTTCCAGCATCTTGCCGACAAAGTATGGCATTACCGTGCAACATCCACCACGCTGAGGATCGAGGTGGGCGACGTTGGGAACCGACATGTCATAGCTGAAGTCGAGAGCGTCAAACCAGTCCTGCCGGCGATACAAAATTGCTGCGCGAAATCCCTCAGCCTTCCACTGCCGGCCATACTCGTTGATCCGGGCGACGCGCGTCAGAAAGTCCTCGCGGTTCAAATACAAGCGCCCATCGTGATTCAGATCCTGCACCGCCACCTCAAATCCGCGATGAGTGATTGAATCCAGATAAAACGATGGAACTTCATATCGTTCTTCCGGGACAACCTGGAACGACGACTTGATGCCAAACGAATCATCGATGTCCATCAGCGTCGAAGAGAAATCCCTGCCCAGCGGCGTTTCGACATCGTGTGTCATTACTGCGGCGCTGCTCGCTCCTTTCGGCCAGAACCAGATGAAAGGAATGCGTTTCTTCCCTCCTGCCTTCATGGCCAACAGGAGCAGGTCGCCGAACAACGTATCGACCGTTCGATCCACGGGCCACGTGGGAAACGAAATTTTGTCCCAACCCTTCAGCCGAATTCTTTGCAAATGTTTGCGTGCCTTCACCGGCAACGCCGGACGGACAAGATAGTAAAGCCGGTTCGCCGGCGAACTGAGTTTTACCGGACCACTCCCGTTTGAGTGGCTGTACAGCTCCTGCGTGAGATTCTTTACGATTTCATTCGCGTCAAAGGGAAGAGAAATAGTTCCATGTTCGGCTCCCGCGTCGAGCATCGTGTCGTGGAGCGGCTCCGCCGGAGAAGCGGCCACCTGATGTCCACTGCACCGGCCATATAGAATCGCTTCGCCAAAGCGGAAATAACCGACCGGTCCTGTTAGCCGGTTGTAAGGCGCCAGATTTACATAGTCCTCAGGACAGCGAAAATATTGAGTAATGTAGTCGCTCATTGTTGTTTCCGTGTACTTTGCATGTCCACTCGCGTTCGCGCGAAAGAAAATGTGTCGCCTACACCGGCCGGGAGTGAACGTAAGTGAACCTGCGTTTCAACTTCAGGAATGGCTTTTCAATCAGTGCGTACGATAATGCCGAGATTGCGATGGTCAGCGCCAGCGCCACAACTTCGCGCGCACACATGTGAACCAAACCGTTGCGAATGTGGAGGAATCGGTCCGTAATCCAGATACAAGCCGTGTGGTAGACGTAAAGACCGTAAGAGATCTTGCCCAGGTACTCGAGAAATCCGGCACGCACCGTAATCCCAATCGAAGCCAAAACAATCGCCGTGCTCGCCAGGGCAACGACCGGATAGCCGATCAACGTGCCTCGCCAGGGCAAGCCGTATCCCCAGGGCGCCGCAAAATATCCTGTTACGCCGATGGCGGCAATACCAGCGACAATTGCCGTGACTCGTAATGACCGTGCCATCTTTGACGCGCGTCCACGAAGCAAAACGGCAAGCAGTATGCCCGCTGCCATCGGATCAAGGCGCGCGATCGTATTGACCCAGACGTCCCAGCCGCCGCCATGCAGCACTAAAACCGCAACTCTGGCAAGGTTTGCCAGGACAATCATGACCACCGCGGCACGAATGATATTACGGCGCGACAACCGGGCAACAATCGGCGGCCACAGCAGATAAAACTGCTCTTCCACCGAGACGCTCCAGAGTGGGAGTGCGGCCGACTGCGGCGGGCCGAAGGCGATCGTGCTCCAGTTCCCTGCCAACAGAAGAAATGGAATGATGTAGCGGAAGTTGAACTGGCCCGCCGGATTCAAAATCGGAACGAACGCGGCAAGCGCGATAAAGAAGTAGTAAAGCGGCCAGATGCGCAGCATGCGGCGAATGTAGAACGATTTGACGTCGAGCCGGCCGTGTTCATCTTTTTCGCGCAGCAACAGTTCCGTGATGAGATACGCGCTCAGCACGAAAAACAGATCCACTCCGTAAGCGCCCGCCCGTGACACGCTGACCACAATCTGCGCGAGCCATGCCGGTACGTGGCGGGTTACGAAATAATCCAGCGGATAATATGCCGTGTGATATACGAAGACCGCGAGGAAGGCAAAGAAACGCACTACGTCGAGCTCCGGACGGTAGAAGGATTTGTTTTCGACCCTTCTGACCGATGCAACCGGCACGTCGACGACTGCTTCGTGAATGGTAAGAGTTTCCATTCGTTACCGGGACCGGAGGCCTTCGTGAGTTTCCGCTGTATGCTTCAGGCGAGCCTCGGATCCGTGTAAATTCCAGGAATCTGCGACCACGTACAGAGGCCGGCCTTTGCCTTCCTCGTAAATTCTTCCGATGTATTCTCCGAGGATGCCGACAGCGATCATCAGCGCCGCATTGCTGAGGCAGAGAACGACCATGAGCGACGTCCAGCCGGGGACGGTCTTGCCGGAAAAATGCGCAATCATGGCGCGCGCCGCTTCTTCCAGAGCGACCAGTGTCATGGTTCCGGCGCCGACAAAGCTGAGCCGTAGGGGCAGCGCGGAAAACGAAACGGCCGCAGTCCAGGCCAGGCGTACCATCTTGCGCAGCGGATACTTCGTAGTGCCGGCCGCCCGCGGATGACGCTTGTACTGTACGCAAGTTTGAGGGAAACCGACCCACGCCACCATGCCGCGCAGAAAGCGATGAAGCTCGCGCATCTCCGCAAGACTATCGACACAGCGCCGCGACATAAGACGGAAGTCGCCAACATCGGGAGGCAGCGACTTCAGGAAGAAAATACGCATGGAGCGATAGAAGAACCATGCGGTAAATTTCTTAAACCACCCTTCACCGGCGCGGCTCATGCGCTGGCCGCATACTACATCGCAGCCTTTGCAATATTGCTCGACCATCTCGTGAACCACCGCGAACGGATCCTGCAGATCCGCATCCATGAGGACAATGGCATCTCCCGATGCATGGTCTACCCCTGCCGTGGATGCGTATTGATGGCCGAAATTGCGGGATAGATTAAGGACTTTGATTCGCGGATCTGACTGACTCCACTCGACCAACTTCTCGATTGTGTTATCGGAACTTCCGTCATTGACCGCAATGACCTCGCAGGGGTAAGGCGAGTTGTCGAGAAATTCCGTGAGTTCCGGGCGAAGCAGGGCGAAGATTTCTTCTTCGTTGTAGAAAGGCATTACGATCGACAGCAGCGCCGGATTGGAACGCGGCGTGAGAATGTTGTGAGTCATTGGAGACTCTCTGGACAAGCGAGATTTTTGTTTAGGAAAACCAGAACTTCGATGGGTTCGAAGCGCCCCATCTTGAGAGGAGTCGGTTTGCGAAATTGCCGATCCTGAGAAAGACGCGCGGCAAACTCGGCGTTGTATCGATTGTCCAGGTCTTCTTTGTATCGTGATTCTCCAGTAAAGTTCGGAGCGGTCAGAACGATGTCACTTTTGTCGGCAGAAGACATGACGCTGCTCCAATCAATGGGACCATTCTCGTAACGCCACAACCATGCGGGATCGGGCAGATTCACGACTTTGCCACGCGCGGACGTGTCGCCTAGAACCCACGGATATTCGATCTCCGGCTTATTGAACTCGCGTCCATTCCCCAGATACGAGACCCTGGGATTCTGGACGCCGCACTTGTCGGCAATCTCGCGGACCGGGCTCCAGTCCCACTGGTCGAAGCGAACCATGGTGCGCCAGGGCAAAGCGCCGTTGACGAATCCCAGGTCAACCTGTTCAGTATTGGGCGAGAGCACCGGGGCGATGAGCATTCCCAACTGAACGCACAACAGGGCGCCTGCGACGGCGCTCATCGTCCAATTCTGCGCCCAACCTAAGCTTTCGAACAGAACTCCAATCGCAACGGCCAGCGGGATCATTGCCGGAGAAATGTGACGAAGCAAATGGTTAGTGCCCGATAATTGCGCGCACATGATTGGCAGTCCCGCACAAGCGCAAGCGCCAAGAACGATTTTCTGCAAGCGATCAAGACGGGTTTTGCAGCGGACGGCCGCGACTAGAAAAGCGATCGCTACCAGGCCGAGCAGGATGCCGATGCCGGGCCCCCACAAGCACTGCACGACAGTGTTGAACCAGCGCGCGCCCGTGCCTAGCGAAGGAGTTCCCAGCGAATTGCGGACGAATCCTCGAGCGTATCTGCCATAAGCGAAAGCGGCTTTGGTGTTGACGATCCACCATGGTCCGGCAATTGCAGCGGCAAGAACCGCCGCCTTCCATTGCGAAATTGGGCTGGGCAGATCCCATTTTTTCAATAGCGCAGCGACAAACCAAAACCCCAGAACTGGAAGCGCTATTACGATGAATGATGTCTTTGCCAGAAATCCCAAACCGACCGCCAGGCCGAGACCAATCCAATGTTTGGACTCGTTTGTTTTCTCGCTCCAGATAGCAGCCAGGCAATACAGCATCGCCGAAGTTGCCAGATAAAGCGAAGCGTCGGTTCCGAAGAAAATGCTGGCCGAAACAACTTCGGGCGACAACGCAAATACCAGCGCCGCCAAAGAGGCCGCGGCCTGGCTCGCGACGCGCCGGACCGTCAGATAAATCAACCAGGTACTGAACGCAAAGCACGTCAATGAAATAATTCGTGCCGCGAACGTGCTGAATCCAACGACCGCGAGTATGGGATCGGCCAGAAGACGATAGGCCGGAGGACGCCCCCAGCTCTTGACCAACAGTCTCCCCGCCAACCGGACCAACATACCGCTTTGCAGGCGCTGCACGTCAATGTGAACTTCGTTGAAATATTCCGCTTCGTCCCAGTGGACGCCATATGGGTGAGCGAGCGACCAGCGAACGGCCGCAGCCAGCAGAACCGTCATCACGACCGCAGCAAAGAGCATCCAGAACCGGCCCGCGGAACGGGCTTGCGCGATAGCTTCCATCTTGGCCTTTGATCCGGCTCGGGTTGCGCTGCCGCGCATAGCCACCGCGGCCTGCTCCGGAATTTCTAGTTCTTGCATGTGGCCACCATGTGGTCGGTATTGCTGGTTGACGCGGTAACGTCGCTGGCCCGCCTGAGCCAGCTCTCGCGCCAGTAGGGGTAGATCGCGCGCGGACACAGCCGGTGAAAGTCCGATTTGCAAACTACTCCCTCAAGAACGATGCAGGGATTTTTCATCGTGATCAGCTTGCCCGTTTTTTCATCGATGATTTTGTGAACCCGGCGCAGCACGCGGTAAATACCGCCGCAGTAGGGCAGCATCTCCGAGTCGAACCACAAGCCGCGATTCTTCTGGTCTTTGCCCAGCGTAGCGATGATTTCTTCTTTGCTGCGGACTTCGACCAGCTCCCCCGGCTGCAAATCGAGGAATTCGATTGGCGTCCTGGCGGAATCGCCTTCGATGAAGGGATAGTGTTTCCTTTGCCGGCGGCTTTGCAGTTGATTGAATAATCCGATGATCGACGCCTGCAACAGACGCAGCACGTTAAGAATAAATTCCAGCATCCGATGTCCGCGCAAGCTGCCTTCGAGCCCGCTTTTGAGATTGCCGGAACGCAGGTCGCGAATGTACTGCCGCGGGTCCCAGAAACTCATGTAAGAACTAAACCTGGGGACGTCCGTCGCCTGGCATGTGTAGATCGTTTCTCCGTCGGAAGAACTTGTCCGGCTGGCGGCCAGCAAATTCTCGACGGTTATGAAGCCGCTGACTCTCGCTTCGATCTTAGGACTTTCGCCGAAGCCGTCCAAGCGGACCATCTGGTTTTCCGCGCGCTTCAGCCATGCTTCCTTCCAAAAAATCAGGCAGCCCGCCTGGCATCCGTCGTGTCCGCTGCCATTGCACCGCACACCTTCAAGGTGCACGGAGTTGGTCATGCGGCGGATGCTCCAGCCTTGCGTGTATTCGCAGGTCTTGTCGGCGCGCTTGAACACGCGCAATCTCTGCCCGCAGTACTCCAGCATCTCCGGCATGAAGGGAAGATTGTCGAGGCGTCCACGCTCGTCGAGCGTCGCAAGAATCTCCACTCGGCTGCGAACTTCGACCCAGTCGCCGGCTTTCAGCTTCAGCGTTTCCGGATGCCCTAAACCAGGCTTGTACACTGTTCCTTCTCTTTTTCGGAGGTTTTTTCCGCAGGTTTTCCCATCGGTTGCGGTTCTGGAAACTTCCGGCCTTGTGCGAACTGACGCCGCGATTCGGCGATCGCGCCAAGCTTGCCCCGAACTTTCAGTTTGCATTCGAACCGCTGTGCCGGGCTCAGTCCCAGCAGCCAGCGAAAAGTCCAGACTGCTAATCTGCGATATAGATTCAGGGGAACACCGCGCAGGCTGATATCTCCGGGAGGATTTCCGATCTCGCGAATCTCCGCCCGTCCTTTGTCGTACCACCACTTCAGGAAATATTCTTTCCGCAGACGTTCTTCCGGGACGCCGTGATGCACGACGGCCGCAGACACATAACGCAACCGCTCTCCACCGGCAAACAATCTTCGGCCGAACTCCGTGTCTTCGTTCGGGCGGGGAATGTCGGTACGCGGGCTGGGACCCAGATCGGTGCGGAAGAGCCCATACTTTTCGAACATGGATTTGCGGAAAGCCATATTCGTTCCAAACGGCGGCTCGTCGAGTTCCGTTGTCTGTTGTCCCAGGTCGAATCCCGCCAACGGACCCATGGAATACGGACGCCGAATATCGAGCCAGGATGGAGGCGGTCCAGACCAATGTAAAATCACCGGCCCTCCGGAACCGGACCACTCACTCGCGCCGCGCAACGGAGCCGTCAGCGCATCCAGCCAGACCGGATCGACAGTAACGTCGTCATCCATGAAAGCCAGCACTTCCCCGCGAGCCGCGGTAACCCCTGCGTTCAACGCATGCGACTTTCCCGGTTTTCCTTCGAACAAATAACGGAAGCGGCCTGGATACCGGCCGGCAGACTGCTCGACGACGGCGCGCGTCCGATCGTTCGAATTATTGTCGACGACCAGGATTTCCCATTCGACGGAACCGGGAATGATCGAGCCGGCGACGCTTTCCAGCGCTCCCACAAGCGCGTGGCACCGGTTATAGGTGCACAATATGACAGTAATCATCATTTGCTATGCATGTGATTTCCATGGCCGCTACCCACTGCACGGCAAGAAAATCAAGCTGTCTCCCCTTTACAGCTTTCTATTCCCGACTTTTATTCCCGACTCTCAAGTGCTCCAGCGCCAGCGCCGTTCCTTTTGCTTTCGCCATGCCTGAGGCATCCAGAGCAGGTACGGCAGGCTTCTGCGAACGCTTGCGGCTCAAGAACTTATCCAGCGCTTGTTTCGGATTCAGCGCCGCGTCTGCAAACTTGCCGCACAGCGCGCGCGTTAAGCGTGTGCGGTCGAACCCCACTCCGACTTCCACCAATTTTCTTTTGTGATATTCCCAGAACTCGCGATCGTACCGCCTCACCACATGCGCCGCGAGAAACCGGTAGTACTCGGTCAATTTTTTCTCAAGGCAGGATTGAAACTCCTGCTCGGTTAGCGATTGCCGTCCGAAATTCACCAGATCGTATAAGCGCCCGGCGATCAACGTATTCATGCCGCGCGAAAACTGGTAGAGCGAACCGTCGCGCACTCGAGTGAAAGTAAGAACCTGATGCACGAAGCTGAAATCGCATTCGCCCAGGAGAGCGCAACACGTTTCAGAATCGGCGTGCAGATTCGACTCGTTATAGAAGGGATTGCGGGCGCGGACCAGGTCTGCGCGGAAAAGCAGCGATGTACCCGTTCCAAATACGTAGAGGTCGTCGAGAAACAGTTTGCGGCATACTTCCCTGCCTGAGATCAGCTGACTGGGATAAGGCAGGCCCGCCCACATCACGTCAGACCCTTGCAACCCGTACGCTCCAACGACGCCCGCCGTCGGATGCTGTTCTGCGACCTCGACCATTCGCTCCAGGCATTCGGGGAAAATCCAATCATCAGAGAAAACAATCTTCGCGTATTTGCTGGAAGGAGAAATCTGGCGCAGCGCTCCGTTAAAGTTGGGTACGGCTCGCACGAATTCCTGGTTTTCCTGGAGTCGAATGCGGGAATCGCGCGACGCGAATCGCTTCGCGATTGCCGCCGAGCGATCTGTGCTGCAATTGTTGACGATGGTGCACTCCCAGTTCGCGTAGGTCTGCGTCAGAATGCTATCCATGCACTCTCCGAGGAATTCTTCCTCGTTGTAAACCGGCACGACGATGCTGACCAGCGGTTGGGAAGCGATTTTCATTTGCTATACGTCACAATTTCTTTACGCCGGAACCAGACTCTTTTCGTCCAGTGTCCTGCTTGCCCGTAATCCCCGAACCAGATTCCAATAGAACGCCTTCTGACCCATCGCATACAACAACATCACGGCATAAACCCCCAGAAACAAAGCCACGCCCGCGATCAATCGAAACAGCGGCGACAATAGCTGGCCGTAAGAAGACTCGATCAGCAGCGGCAGAGCCGATGCCGCCAATCCTGACAGCAGCGGCCGGCTCAGCGTTTGCAATACATCCCAAAAAGAAATGGGAGTGCCGTGGACGCACCAGGCGATATGCGGCAGAATCCACACCGCCATCGCCGCCGAATAACCGAGAGCCACACCGGTTGGACCATAGGGCAAACCGATCACGTATCCCGCGATCACCAGAGGCGCAATGACCAGAGCGATCTTCAGGCTGCGTCCAACCTTGCCCATGGCAAAGAGCAACCAGGAAAACGGATTGATCATGGCAAAAATCAAAATCGTGGGCGCAAGTAGACGGAAGATGGGAACGGCCTCGGTCCACTTAGGGCCGAGCAGGATGGAAATTGCTTCCTTGGCAAACAGTGCGCAGAGGATGGTAATCGGCAACGTCAACGCCGTGACCAGCGAATAACCTTTCAGAAAATAACTTCGCAGTCGCGGCGGATCGTCCTGCACCCGCGACAATGCCGAAAATGCCACTTCGCCGACCGCCGAATTCAGATTGTCAGTCGGGATGTTGACCAACTGATAAGCCCGGCCATACACGCCGATGGCTTCCGCACCCCAAAAGCGGCCCAGCAAAACTTTTTCGAAGTTGTAGGCGACGTACATTACCGCGCCATTCAAAGTGATCGTGCCGCCAAAGCGAATCATCGAGCGAAGACCGGAGCGGCGGCGGGGCGCACCCGGCATCCAGGCCGCCGTCATCCACAGCCCAACCGTGGTAACCAGCGGATACGCGATGGTCATCGCAACCAGCGCCCAGTAGCCGTATCCGTACTTGGCCATGCCGATCGCCAGCACCGTGCCCGCGACCAAAGCGATCGTGTTGATGACCGCCAGCGCCGTGAAACGCATCTCACGCTGAAGAATTGCCGAATGCTGAACGCCGGCTGCGTTAAAAACAAAACCCGTCGCAAGTACGGCAGTAATCCACAACAGGCGCGGTTCGTGATAAAAGGCCGCGACCCCCGGCGCCAGAGCCACGGATAAAAGAGCCAATACAGCTCCCACCAGAAGATTGATCCAGAACAAAGTCGAAATCTGGTCTTCGGTCACCTCGGCGCGCTGCACCGTCGCAGTCGAAAGGCCGAAGTCGCGGAACAGATTCAAGACTCCGGTAAATGCCGTCACCATGCCGACTAGCCCGAAATCTTTGGGATCGAGCAGTCGAGCCAGAATCATCAAGGAGCCAATACGCAAAACGAAGTTCGCCACCTGCGCGCCCATCCGAGCTACGCCACCGCGAATCGTTTTCTCCTTGAGGTCCTTCATGAACGAATTTTTTACAAAACCACTTTGCGGCAGTAAAAACCTTCGGCGTATCCGCTCTCCGCGTTGCACTCCATTCCCCGCAACCGCATCAGCGAATGAAATGTGCTCTCTTCAAACCAGCGCTTCCCGCGCTGTGAAGGAAATGAATCCATGATGTGACGGACCTTTGCCTTGCATGTCTCGTGGTTCAGAGGCATGAACATGTTGGGCCGGCCCATGTCGCCGTCGTATTTGGGAATTTCGTATTCGAGAATCAAGTGGTCGCGAAACGTGTTCCAGGTCAACTCCGAAAGAAGGCGATGATCCTGATGCGCGTCGTCGCGGCGGTGCGTGAATATGATGTCTGGATTCACCGGCTTCAGTTCTTCGAACGCCATCTTGATCTCGCTTCCGTTATAGGGCATGAAGCCGTCGCGAAAGTTTTTTAAGAGAGGACCTTGCAGGCCGGCTCCGGCAAAAACCTCAGCAGCCTGTTTCGCTTCCGCTTCCCGTTCGCCAGCCGCGCTGAAAACCACCCAATGAAAGGCTGTTCCCGGATAACGCTCGCCCAGTTCCAGGATCGTACCGCCGCAGCCAATTTCAATATCGTCAGAATGGGCTCCCAGGCACAGCACGTTGAGCGATTCGCCGGCGCGGGGCCGCATGTTCAAATGCATCATACGGTCGCCGATACCGCTCCGGAACCATTCGCGTTCACCGCTGCTCCGTTCCACACTTTCCACGGCGCAGCACCCTCGCTCAATTCTTCGAGCCGCTGTTTGTCCTTAAACGTGTCCATGCACTGCCAGAAGCCGTTGTACTTGTAAGCCAGAAGAGCTTTGCGGTCGATGAGCCGCTGAAATGGCTCACGCACCAATTCTTCTCCGTCTTGCATATGCCGGAAAATCTCGTTGCGCATGACGAAGAATCCGCCATTGATCCAGATATCGCTGCGGGTCAGGGGGCAGATCTCCTGCACTGCGCCGTTCGCCGCGGCATGAACAATGTCGAAGCTCGCCGTGGGCTGTACGAGCAGTAACGACGCGACGGCCTTGCTATTGTGAAGCGCCTCGACCATCGCCGGCAGGGGAACATCGCTCAGGCCGTCGCCATAGTTCGCCAGAAACATCTCTTCCTTCTTGACGTGGGGTTCAACCGCTTTCAGCCGCTCGCCGATATTGGCGTTGGCTCCGGTTTCGACAAACGTGATAGTCCAATCGTCGATGTCGCGATTGAGAAACTGAACGTTCTTGCCACCCTGCGACCAGACAAAATCGTTCGATGCCGACTCGTCGTAGTGCAGGAAATAGTCTTTGATTGCGTTGCCCTTGTAGCCCAGGCAAAGAATGAAATCCTTGTGGCCGAAGTGCGCGTAATACTTCATGAGGTGCCAGAGGATGGGACGCGTTCCGATTGTCACCATGGGCTTGGGAACATCGTCGGCATAGCCGCGCAACCGCATACCCGCTCCGCCGCAAAACAGCACGACCTTCATGCCTTCCCTCCTCGGTCCGCGATCAAAACACTTCCACCTTGGGAATGGGGACCACGAAACGTCCGCCCCATTCGCGGATGAACTGCAACTGCTTCACAATTTCATCCTTCAGATTCCAGGGAAGAATGACGACATAGTCCGGCTGCGTCTCTCGAATCTTGTCCGGATGATGAATCGGAATATGAGTACCGGGCAGAAACCGTCCCTGCTTGTAGGGGCTGCGGTCGACCGTGTATTGAATCAGGTCTTTGCCGATGCCGCAGTAGTGAAGCAGCGTCGCACTCTTGCCGGGAGCGCCGTATCCCGCAACTGACTTGCCCTGCTTTGCCGCGCTCAGCAGAAAATCCAGCAGCGCCCACTTGGTCTGTTTCACCTGGAGGGAAAAGTCCCGATAACCGTCGATTGAAGCGAGGCCAGCGGCCTGTTCTACGGCGATTAATTTCTTCGCGGACGCCTGGGTGTCGTGGGTCCGGTCTTCAGCGCGGCAGGCGAACACGCGCAGCGAACCGCCATGCGAAGCCAACTCTTCCACATCAAATATTCTCAATCCATGCGCTTCGAGGATCCGTTCGGCGGCCAGCAACGAGAAATAGGAAAAGTGTTCGTGATAAATGGTGTCAAACTCGTTGTGCTCCATCAACCGGAATAGATGAGGAAATTCCAGCGTCAGCACTCCGGCGGGCTTCAGTAGAATTTTCAGTCCTTCGACAAAGTCATTGAGGTCGGGAACCTGCGCGAGAACGTTATTGCCGAGAACCAAATCGGCGGCCTGCCCGTTCGCCGCCAGTTCATGCGCCAGTTGCGCGCCAAAGAAGCGGATCAGCGTGGGAACTTTTCTCTCTTCCACTGCGACCTTGGCCACGTTTGCCGCCGGTTCGATGCCCAGCACCGGGATGCTTTGCTGGACAAAGTATTGCAGCAGGTAGCCGTCGTTGCTGGCCACTTCTACGACGAAGCTTTTCGGATTCAAGCCGAAACGCTCCGTCATTTTCTGGCAGTAATTCCGCGCATGTTTCAGCCACGAATCCGAGTACGATGAAAAGTACGCATAGTCGGAAAAGATGGCTTCGGGGCTCTCATATTGCTCCAGTTGCACCAGAAAGCATTTGCCGCAGACATAAACATGCAGTGGATAAAACGTCTCTCCGCGATTCAGTTCTTCCGCGGCGGGATAGGTTTCGCACAAGGGCGACATGCCCAAGTCGATGAAGGTTCTCTCGAGCGCGGCGCCGCAAAAGCGGCAGGGCTGGTTCGCCACAGTCGATTCACTTACCGCCGGTATGGTCATTGTCGCCATGTTTTCTTGATTCTTTTCCCTTTCGCTGAACAACATCCCAATCAGGCATTCACTGGTGCGGCAATTTCCTGACGAGCCCAACGCAAAGAGTTGTCCACCGTGCCCGATTTCATCAGCTCCTGAATGCGGGTGATGCGTGTGTATCGTCCGCCCTCGACATCGGCGAGGGTCAGTCCGGCTGCGCGATACGCGTCAAAGAGTTCCTGCGCGCCCTTCCGCGCATTCCATTGCGGACGAAAGTCGGGCAGCATGCGCCCGATCTTGTCGCAACTGACGCGGTAGCAGCGCTTGTCCGGTCCGCCGCCCGGCGCGTATTCGATGCGGCACCCGGGAACGACTTCCGCGACGATGCCGGCCAGTTCGCTCATACGGTAGTTCTCTTCGGTGACGCCAACGTTGAAGACCTGATTGTGAATCGCTTCGCGGGGCGCAGCGAGCGCGGCAATCATGGCGCCCACAATATCGCGAATGTGAACGATCGGCCGCCACGGCGTTCCATCGCTCTTGATGTAGACCCGTCCGCTGGTGTAGGCCGCCGCTACAAAATCGTTTAGGACAATATCCAGACGCAGGCGAGGCGAAGATCCGTAGGCGGTGGCATTGCGCATGTAAACCGGGCTGAAGCTGTCATCGGCGAGCCGCGCCAGATCGCGTTCCACCCAGACCTTCGATTCGGCGTATGGTGTCACAGGATTCAGAGCAGCCGTTTCATCCAGAAAATGATCTCCCGCCGCGCCATACGTGCTGCAGGAAGAGGAAAAAACAAAACGGCTGACTCCGGATTTCTTCGCCAGTTCCGCCAGACGCACCGAGGCTTTGTGATTGATGTCGTAGGTTACGCTCGAATCCAGGTTGCCCAGGGGATCATTCGACAAGGCGGCCAGATGGACAATGGCATCGAAACCGCGAAGGTCTTGTTCACCGAGGTCGCGAAGATCGCTGCGAACCTCTGGCATCGGTGCGAGCTTCTGTCCGAAATCGCAACCCGCAAACAGGTCAGTATCTAACCCAACTACTTCGTGCCCTGCCGCGCGCAGCATGGGGGCGGCGACAGCCCCGATGTACCCCTTGTGTCCGGTCAACAGTACTTTCATAGCCTAATTTGTCTCGTACGTCCGATCCGTAGATCAACCCAACGTTAGGTTTCGAAAAATCGCTTTTTCGCGATAAAGCTCAAGTGCCTACGAGTGGCAAAACTCATTCACTTTGGGGGGAGAAAGTCTGGGGAAGGCAAATCATATCGACATATCAGGACACGTGCAATGGCACTCCATAACCGTTTAATAATCAATGGCTTACATGCCTGGGAGGGGTTATCGGGATGCCCCGGTTTTCAGGTTTATTACTTCTGCACAACCGACAGCAATCCGCCCTGCCGCAGCAGCTCCGCCGCTTCCCGAATCACTGCAAAAGACAGTCCCGATCGCTCCGCGATATCGAGCAGCGAATGTTCGCCATCGCACAGATTCAGTACCCACAACCGCGCCAACGTCTCATCTTCCACGCCGCCACGTCCAATGCCACGGTAGAGATTGCGCCGTCCGAGTTGCGGTTCGCAAAATGGATTCAGATTGCAGTATCTCCAATTGCCTTCGAGCACGTCGAGAATAGCGGCGCACAGGCGAAGCGATTGCCCCAATTTGTCCGGACGAATGAAATTCAGGTTGTCGGCGGACGTATGGTACTCGGGAAACGTTCCCCACACGCTGCGCATGAGACAACCTACGGAAAGATTGAAACCCGGCGAGCAGTATTGCCGTTCGTCGTAACCATACGGCGAGAACTCGAGAATTTCGGCTGGTTCGCTCAGGTGGCGGAAGACTTCGGCCACCGCTCGATCGATCTCCGCGTCTCCCTGCCGGCTCTTCTTGTAGTGAAAGCCTGCGGAGTCGCCGATGCAGGTCACCACAAGGCCGTGCCGGATGCGGTGGGCATCCCTTTGATTGGTGGCCAGCCAGGCGATTGCCCCAATCGTTGCCGGAATAAACAAGAAGCGGTAGGAATAGCGAAGATCCCTGCCAGCCAGCAACTCGGCCAACGCCACGGCCACCGTCAATCCAGAAAGGTTGTCGTTAGCCAGAGAGGGATGGCAGACGTGCGCGGAAATCAAAACCTCGTCGGTAGAGCGTCCTGATAAATAGCATTCGCCATACGTCAGACTGCCATCTTCCAACGTTGAATCGATGCAAACTTCAAACGCTCCATCATCTTTTTGCAATTCGAGCAACTGGTTGTGCGAGAGACAGAATCCCCATTTCTCTTCGTAATAAGAAGTCCGATAGGGGATCCAATCGGGCGTCTCCGGCGCGGAAAACAAATGCGGGGCGAGCTCGCTCATCATCATGGTTTTATGGACCGGAGCGCTGTAGTTCATGACGTGCAGGTTGGATCGGTGAAAATCTACGATCCGCTCGCCTTGGGAATCCTTGATATAGGCATCACGAATGTTCCATTCCTTCGGAATCGTCCAGTCAAAGACCTGGGTGCCCGTCGGCATATTGGTCATGCGCAAGGGGATTCGAAGGGCAATGCGGTCGAGCGTCTCTCGGATTCCCTGCCCCGTGATGCTGCGGCAGATCGGATACAGTTCAGCCGCAAACGAGTGCAATGCGCGGCCCAGTTCTCCGGCATCTTTCTGCTCAAGCTCTTTTAGCAGGGTCATGCTAGTCGCTGCAGGGATTGAAGTCGGGATAGTCACGGTCGCGATTGGAAATTACCTTCGGTTCAGATGGCCAGTCGATCCGAAACGCAGGATCGTTCCAGCGCACGCCGCGCGCTGACGCCGGATCGTAAAACTCCGACATTTGGTAAAACACTTCCGTATTGTCCTGCAAGGTCAGAAAACCGTGGGCGAAACCCTCCGGGATATACAGCATGTTCCGCTTTTCCGCGGTGAGAGTAATACCCAGCCACCGCCTATAAGCCGGGGATTCAGGCCGCAAATCAACTGCCACATCGTAGATCGCTCCGCTGGTGCAGCGAACCACTTTGGCCTCGGCACACGGGGCCGCCTGATAATGCAGGCCTCGCAGCGTCCCTCCGCGTTCGTTGAAGGAAACGTTGCATTGCACCAGCCGGGGATTCAGGCCGTGACTTTCAAATTCCCGCTGGCACCAGGAGCGGGCAAAAAAGCCGCGATCGTCCGATAACAGGTCAAGGGATATCGCGAAGACTCCGGGCAATTTCGTTTGCTGAAATTTCATCTCGATGCGGCACGTGCCAGCGATGAATCCTATCCCTTCGATCCCGGCCGGGCCGCGGCCAGTTCGTCGTCTCGATCCCAGTGCCGGGATTTGAAACCCAGCTTCAGATGGTTCCGTTCCTGGCGAAGGCGGAAGTAACCCATGATCTTGTGAAGCAAGTTCTGCGTCGCCGGCAAGCGGTAAAGAGTCAATCCGAGCGCGGTACCCAGCGTGTTGGTGATGAGATCGGTACAGCCCGAACTTCGCGTGGGCAGCCACGCCTGCGATACTTCGATGATAAAACTGACGACAAAACCCAGCAGCACTATCGCCGCCGCCGGCCGGGCAATTCCTTTTACCGAATAAAGATATGCCGCCAAACAAAAACCCCAGGGCATAAATCCTGCGACATTGACTGCGACGTCAATCCAGTAACTCCAGCGTGGACGATACTCGCGCCACGGCGATTCGAGAAACATCGGATGCAGGATAAGATAATGCGCCGGAATCCGGAGATCGGTTGCCGCGCTAATCTGGTTATGTGCGATAGCACCGGATTGCTCATCAAACAAATATAAGGCCGCCGGAGCTTTTGCTTCAGCCAGCTGTGGCCGACCATTTCGTGTCCAGCTTTCGTAGTCTCGGGCGGTCTCGTCGGCATTCAACTTATCTTGATACATGGCAAGACCCAATATTTTTCCGGGCCAGCTATTGCTTACGATGTCAGAATTGGCAACGACTACTGCTCCGCTCAAGTTGTTTGTGGAGGACCCGGCGATGGCGCACGTCTTTGCGGGAGCTCCGTTGGCATAGACCGATGTTTGGCGCTCCGAGAGGGTGATCGCAAGCAGAACGGACTGCCCCTTATGAAAGATTCCGCCGGCGGTGCAGAGACCGGTGTGCACGGTGCCGGCGCCGTCGATGTTGTGCCTCCGTATCTCCAACGCATCGTTGTCCTGCAAAACGGAGAACGGTTCTCCTGGATGGTCCGAGCCGTCGAAGGTAAGAATTGTCTTTTTCTTGGCGGCTATTTCCGGCTCAACCCATAGTTCCAGACTCCCGGAGGGGTTCGCGTTCGTTCCCGACGAAAACTTCCCTGCGCTTACCAATGTCCCGTGATGCCCGAGGCGGATTCCGTTTTGCCCTGCGAGCCAGGCGGCTTGATTTGCGGGCGCATGAAACGGCCAAAGGCCGGCGGCTAGAATGATGGCCAGCACGCCAAGGCAGCAAACTGCTACGAGCCGCTCATACGCTTTCTGAAACTTGTCCATAGTGACGCTTGCTGAAATCGCGGATCAAACCACATGATCTTCGGCTAACCCATGTGGCGGTAAAGCATCCGGCCTGCCGTAGAACAAAGAGCGTCCGGCAAAAGATGGAAATACGGCCGTATGGCATTGAGACCCCAGACCGCACGCTCACGCGCGTTCGTGGCGCGGAAATAGATAAGGGAAGTCTTCTTGGTTCCGAACCGATTCTTGAAAGTGATGAGCCCTGGGTTGTCCAGGTCGGACCGTCCAAAGTCGATTCGCTGCGCTCCCGCCGCCTTGCTCTCTTCTATCAGCTTCCAGAACAGAAAAGGCATTCCGCCAAGATTGTGCAGCTTATCGTCGGACGCTCCGTATTTGTACACGACACTGGCCCCATGACTCAGGCTAAGGATCGACGCAATTGCCACGCCGTTTTTCCGGGCCACTCGAATCTGGAAATCCCGTCCCATGGCAGCGCTCAGATTCCCAAACCAAGCTCGCGGTTGCGGCAAGGCGTGCAATCTGCGGCGAGTGATCAGCAACAAACGATAGAACTCTTCCATAAGCCGCGGACTGGAACCACTTTCGTAGGTGAGGCCCTCTCTTTGCGCGCGGCGAATCTTTCGTTGAATCGAATCTTTATGCAACGCGCGGTAAAGGTCGTCCAATCCCGGGCGTAGATCCAGTTCGTGAAAACAGTACGCGTGACTGACTCGCAACTGGTCGCTGAGGGACGACGACGCCAGCGGCCGCAGTTCGACATATTTCCAGCGCCGCCGCGCTCGTTCCCTTTGCAGCCAGTCAGAGATCTCGAGACCGGCTTCGGCGTCGTTGACCAACGGTTCGCAATGGTCGGCAAAGGGTAACGACACCAGCCGCGTGCCAGTCACCCAGCTCGAAACCTGGCAAAAAATAACTCCCTGCTGAATTTCTGCGCCGGGAGCCGCCGTGGTCACGACGACAGGATCATAACCATAAGTCTGGTGAAGAGCCGTCAGCCATTGTAGAGAGTGAAACACCGTCGCCTGCGGATGCCGGGCCACAAAAGCCGCCCAACGCGTGTCCTGCATCGGATTAACGGTATAGATCAATGTTTATTTCCTGAGAGGGACAATGCGTTGTCGGGAAACGGAGCAGGGACACGATGGAAAGCTCGGCACAGGAGCGGTTAGCCGTAACGGATTTTTTCAGACTGAACCACGGAACTCTCCTTATAAAGCTGAGACCCTTTTCTGTCGTCTTGCAGCGGCGTCGCCATGAGCGAAATGGCTCCTTCGCCTACCGGCCGCCGGACTCGCCGGCGTGCGGACCGGCAGTCTCGAGTACCAGCGAGGCTTTTGCCGATTCCGCATTTTCAAATATTTCCGCTTCCACAATTTCGCAAATCAAATGGCCGGCGAGGATGTGGCACTCCTGAATCCGCGGGGTTTCTTTCGACGGAATGCAAATAGCGCAGTCGGCAATCCGGTCCGCTTTCTCGCCCGGCGCACCAGTGAGCGCTACCGCGAATATCGATTTTGATCGAGCCATCTCCAGGGCCTTCACCACGTTGGGCGAGTTTCCACTGGTGGTGATGCCGACCGCCACGTCGCCTTCTTTGCCCAAGGCGTCGAGTTGCCGGGCAAACACCTGCTCAAATCCGTAATCGTTGCCGATGGCGGTCAAAGAGGAAGAGTTCACACTCAAAGCCAGCGCCGGCAGGGGACGCCGTTCCTTCAAATAACGGCCGGTGAATTCAGCGGCCAGATGCTGCGCGTCCGCCGCGCTGCCGCCATTGCCGAAGAAAAATACCTTGCCTCCGTGGCGCAAGGACTCGACGATCTTCGCTGCCACCAGAACAACATGCTCATGGAAGACGCTATCCGCGAGCAACTTCTGTTTGGTCGCAATGCTGCACTGTATCCGTTCCTGGATCAAAGCTCGTATCGAATCGTTGGTCGGCGGCAACTTCATAGATCGTTCCCTCGGCGCGGTTTCTCTCGACGCGTCTTCATGCCCTCTCTTTAGCAGTTGCGATCAAGCTGCTGTCGTCTCCCGCTTCCACTGCCGCCAGCGCCGCTTGCGCACTCTGGTAGCGCTCGGGAGTACCGATGTCGATGCACGGGCCGTCGTGCACGAATGCTCTGAGACCGCGCCCCTCAGCCAGCCATCGCGGCAGCAACTCGCGCTCCAGCGAAACCTGCGTCGTCGCTGAAACAGCGTGGAAAAGTTTCCGGTTCAGCAAATAAATCCCCGCATTGGCGTACGCAGAAGCGATTCCCGATTGTTTTTCTTCGAACTGCGCGATCTTGTAACTTGAGTCGACCACCACCGATCCACAATCCACACGCCCATCCAGAGGGACGATCACCATCGAAGCATCCGCGTGCGCCTGGCTGTGTTCGGCGACGAAACGCGTAAGATCGGCTCCCGTGTAGCTGTCTCCGTTCAGAACCAGCGGAGCCTCCGATTCGACCAAAGTAAAAGCATGGGCGATAGCACCGCCGGTTCCGAGCGGCGAAGACTCGACGGAATATGCCATTTCCATTCCAAACGCTCGGTCAGCCAGATATTCGCGGATCGCTTCGCTCCGATAACCCGCCGCCAAAACCGTGCGGCGAACGCCATGGCGTTGCAATTGCCGCAACAGCAGATCGAGAAACGGACGGTCGGCAATGCTGGCCAGCGATTTCGGCGTCGTCCCGGTAACGCTCCGCAGACGCAGGCCCGCCCCTCCGCAAAGGATGATGGCTTCGGGCATGGTTGAATTCAGCATCATTCAATCAGCAGCGGTGAATTTGATATCGGCTGGCTATGCGTAAACCAGACTGCGCTCGGTGCTCAGCGCCTTGTCATAGACTTCCTCGGGTTCATATACGACAAGTTCGCTGCCCCGGCTGGAAAATGAAAATGGCACGCACAACAGTTTCCGCAGACGGTTTCGCAGTTCCTGTTTTCGCTCAGGCGGGACGAAGAAGAGCATGAAGCCGCCGCCGCCCGCGCCCAACAATTTGCCGCCAAGGGCGCCCGCGCTCCGTCCGGCTTCATAGATTTCATCGATGCTCGAGCTGGTAATGTTTTTCGTCAGGCCGCGTTTGATCTGCCAGCTCTGGTCGAGCAGCTTGCCAAATTCCGCGATAGGACGCGCGGGATTGGTAACAATGGCTTCTCCTTCATCCACCATCTGCTGCATGGCGGCCAATTCGTTTTTGCGTTGCGGAGTCAGCCGTACTTGCTCCTGCGCAATCTCGGAGGCGAAGCGGGTAAAGCCGGTAAAGTACAGTGCAAGATGCTGCTCGAGTTCGGCCAGGCGCGGCTGCGAAGTGACGATACGGTTCACTTCAATCGAGCCGTCGGTGCGGAAGTTGATGCGGTTAAACCCTCCATAGGCGGCGCTCACCTGATCCTGCGCCCCGACTGCTTCTTTCAACAAGTCCTGCTCTACATGAATCGCTTCCCGGGCCAGGGCATGTTTGTCGCGCATCTTATTCTTCAGCGCATACAGTCCCAGCAGCATACCCACGGTAAAAGCGGAACTCGTTCCCAGACCGGTGCGCGCGGGCAGATCGGCGATGTGATGGACTTCCATGCCTTCCTCGATCATTCCCATGTAATCGAGGCAGGCGCGCACGGAAGGATGCTGAATCTCGCGGTTGCCGTTGACGTTCTCCACCTTTGAGTACGAAATGCGGCTGTGGTATTCGAAAAACGGCGGCAGGTAGCGGCAAGTGATATAGCACGACTTGTCGATGGTGGTGGCCAGCACCGCGCCTCCATGCTCGCGATACCACACGGGATAGTCCGTGCCGCCACCGAAAAACGAAATGCGAAGCGGGGTGCGCGTAGTGATCATTGAATTTGACTCCAGCCGAATCGGAGCATCAGGGAAAAGACTGCCATAAAAACAATTCTAATGAATCGTTCTAGTGAACGATAGGACCAGTCTCTAATCGGACCGGGACCTTCGAGGGTGCATCCGCGTTAGCGAAGTTGTCGGCGAATTTCCGGTCTTCGATGCGAAACAGGATGCGATCCCACATTCGCTGCGCCGACCACCGGAGGCCCTGCAACCGCAATTGCGACTGCCTTGCCCTCGACCAGCCGAATAGTGATTCAATCCAAGAATATTTCCACGACAACTGCGGCAGGTGCAACTCGCCTCCCAGGCTGCGTGCCAGTTCTTGCGCCTGGTTCACCAGATCGGGCCGACCGGGATAGAAAAATATCAGCCAGTTTTCCAGATAGGCGACGCAAGCTTCACGCGCCTTCGGGCTATCTTCGAGGGAACGAACATAGCCGACGTGCATCTGCATCGACCGCCATTGTGCTTCCATTTTCTTGTCGGAGTTTCCGATGTAGCTCAGACTGCCGGCACCCGAGGCCCGGTAATAAACCTTGGCCTGGGGCACAAAGCGGATATCGTCGCTGCACAGTAGGACGCGGCAGAAATATTCGCCATCGTCGTCGCCCAGCAGTTTCGTGTCCCACGGTCCGGCTTGCGCCGTAACCTCTCGGCTAACCAGCCAACACGCGGTCTGCATAAATAAATCCTGGCCCATTTTGCGGATAAGCCATTCGGCCGGCGACAAGTCGCACCACAGCGCGTTGGGGACGAACTCCGCATGATAGTAACGATAGAGAAAGCTTCCCCAGGCAGCCGAGGCCAGCGTGCGCTTGCTGCCGCACTTTTCCAGGGCTGCCATCTGTTTCGCAATCTTGTCGGGGGCCAGAAGATCGTCAGCATCGAGCCACTGGATGTAATCTCCACGGCTTTCGGCGAAAGCTTTGTTTCTGGCCGCCGCCGCGCCCTGATTGGTCTGCGTCACGATTCGCACGTTGGGAGCCGCAAATTGCTCGAGGACGCGCAGCGTTCCATCTTTCGAGCCGTCATTGACCACGACGATCTCTGTCCGCTCCCAGGTCTGGGCCAGAGCCGAGCGCAGCGTGTCCGCGACCCATCGTTCGCAGTTGTAGGCCGGAATGAGTATCGATACTAAGGGTTTCAAAACGCTGACCTCATACAAACACTGTCTTTTAAAAGATTCATCCTAGCGTTTCGGTTCGAGCAATTTTGTATAAGCTTTGACGGTCAACTCCGCCGCCGCCGCCCACGAGTGATGCTCATGCGCATAGTCGCGGACTTCGGCGCGCCGTAGGCCGAGATTGCGGTAAAGGTCGCTGGAAAAATATTGTTCCATCGAAGCGGCCAGCTCGGCGGGATTGCAGGAGCGCGCGACAAATCCCGTACGCCCTTCCACAATGGCTTCGCGAAACGATCCTACGTCGGTTGCGATGGCGGGCAGGCCAAAGGAATATCCGAGAAACAAGACACCGCTCTGAAAAATTTCTTTATAGGGCAGTACCAGCACATCCGCCGCTTTTAGGTAAACTTCCGCTTCGTCGTCTGGAATAAACTCAATCTTCGCCAGAATGCGTCCCGCGGCCACGCCGGGACCGATCATCTGCTGGATTGTTTCAAAATATTCTTCCGATCCCTTTTTCGATTCGCCCGCAATGATCAGCCGGTAGTCCGAACTTTGCGGCAGCAGTTGAAATGCCTGAATCAGATACTCGAGACCTTTATAGGGACGAAGGCGTCCGAAGAAAAGAATCGCCTTATCGCACTGCTTCAGTCCCAGCCTCTGCTTGGCCTGTGCCGGAGTCAGATCGGTATCGGGAAACGCGTCGTTGACCGGATGCGTGATCACCGTGATCGCGTCTTCGCGAACTCCGTATTCACCAGCCAGTTCGCTTTTCATTTTCTCTGTATGCACGAATATGTGATCGACCATGCGGTATTGAAAGCGCAGGGTCATACGATTCAGCCAGGAGTCGTTGCCATCGCGCCGGGCGATATTCACGTTGTGCGCGGTGAGCGCCAGTTTCTTTCCCAAAGCTTTGAAGTACAGCATCAAAAGAGTGCGATCAAAATATTCCAGCCGGTTGTTCCACAAGATGTGAAAGATCGGCGCTTTCGTGGCGGCGGTATAGCGCAGCAGCCGCGCGTAGTAAGCGAATAGTCCGGCAATTTTCTTGATTTTGGCGGATTGCGATCGCACGCTTCCGCGCAGATTCAGAAATCGCAATGGAGCCTCGTGAAATTCAGGGCTGTCCTCCTCGTCGCTGCCAACAATTTCCACTGCGGCGTTCTTTGCCGCAAGCGCCATGGCCAGACCGAACACATACGGACGGTCCTGGCAACCGGTGAGCAATCCGATTTCAATTTCCGGCTGCCTGCCCTGGGCGTAGCTTTCCCGCGTCGGTTCGGCTGCGGCGGCGGCGGGATGTTCTGCGGTCATGGTCAAAGGGAAACAAACCTCAATCTTGCTGGGTCAAAGGCCCGGAGGATAATCCCGCGCCCATCCCACCTTTGCCAACGGTCATGACGGAGGGCTGGTTGATGGTCCTTCGCCCCGGGAGCATCTCCCGAGCGACCTTTAAGAACTGCGAAATAGGCTCGGGGCCACCATGCAAGACCACAACCCCGGCAATGTAGAGCCCCGTAAAAATAGCGGAAACCGTGACAATGCGGGCAATTGCTCCCTGCATCTCCGGCATCGCCGCAAGCAACGGCATCAAGTGCATAATTTCCGCTGAGACCAGTCCTGCAACCACCGATGCCGCCAGGTATTTCCAAACCGCTCCGATGACCACGCCCGCGCCCAGCCCAATGGGCTTCCCCGCATACCAGAATGCGGGAATGGTGAGCAGCCAGAAGGAGACGGTCCAGGCTACTGCGATTCCCACCGGGCCATAGGGCAGTCCAGCGAGAAACAGGAGGGCTGTTGCGGCAAACTCCACGATGCCCCAGCGAAACCAGCGATCCGGAGTTCCAATGGAAAGATGGATCCAGCCATGCGTGTTGTAGATCAGCATGATCCCGATTCCCGGACCGAAGAACATGAAGATGCGGCCCGCCTGCTCCCACCCAGGGCCGAGAAGAACGCGAATCATGTCCTGTCCGACCAGCGTGAGGTCGGCGCCCATCCCCATGCCGATGAATGCCATCATGGCCAGCGCCCGCAAAAGATACCGCCGGTACTGTGCCGCGTCTTTGGTAAGACGGCTCAATGCCGCAACTGCGACCACGGTGAGCGGAGCCACAAGCTGGCTGGCCGACAGAGCGAACAAGTCGTAGGCTTTTTTATAAAAACCGAGCGAGCGCGCATCGAAGCGCCAGCCCACAAGAACATTGTCCAAATTGCGGGCGGAATAGTTGACGCTGAAGCGTCCGTAAATCGCGAGGGCAAAGCGCACCATCGCTCCCGTGCCGGGAACACGGCGAGGCAGCCTTGGCATCCACGGACACAGCCAGAACGCTCCGATTCCCGTCACCACCGGCTGCGCGACAGCGCCCGCCACCAGCGCCCAATATCCCCACCCCATCCATCCCAACAAGATTGAAACCACCACCGATGCCGCGCGAGACGAGATGTCCAAGCCGGCGAGGCTGGAAAATCGCATGGCCCGCTTCAGCAGGGCCAGGTGCTGCACGGACAGGCTGGTAAGAAAAATCGTTGCCGACATTCCCGCTGCCACACCGGTGACATGCGAGTTTTTGTAGAACCAAGCCAGCACCGGCCCGCAGGCGGCCAGCGCCAAAGTCAAAACCAGGCCCGCGCCCAGGTTGATCCAGAAAAGATTGCTGACCAGGCCTTCGCTGATCTCCTCGCGCTGCAGGATCGCTTCGCTGAACCCGTTCAGCCCAAAGCTGGTAAGCAGTAAGCTGAAGGTGGTCACCATCGTGACTACGCCGAAGTCCGCCGGCGCCAGCAACCGCGCCAGCCACAGCGTAGCGACAATCTGAATCGCCAACCCTGCAGCCGACGAGAAGACAGACGCGCCCGCGCCCTTGACCGAGAGGCGGCGGAGTTCATCCGCCTCCGCAGCGGGAGCAAATGCTCCGTGGGAGTCGAATGGCCTCAATTTCTTGCCTCGATCAGTCCTGGGGAAATCAAATGCATTGCGAGTTCAAGTTTCTGGAAAAGCAGCTTGATGGCCACTGAGGAATGCCCAACCCTGAGCATCGACAACTGGTCAGCGTTCTGAACTTTTGCAAGAAGAAATTGTTTTGGGAAAATTGAGGCGAATGCGGGACAAGTGGAAAATGTATTTGTTCGTCGGTACCGCGAACGCAATTTTAATGCGCCTGCCGAACCTCGGATTTCAAGGTTCGGCAGGCGGCTGAAGACACTATTGAAAAGCTCAATAGTCTGAAAACGATTCTAGTTCACCGTGGCAGCCAGGTTAGTCGGCGGGTTCGGCTGGTTATTCGTGGAGGTGGTCGCGTAACAAGAGCTTGGATTAAACGTCAGAACCGAGCCCGTCCCTTGCGACGATCCACCCATACTGGCATAGCAATCCGCTGCCGGGATGGTGTTCGCGTGCCCGCCCACGCTAGGAATGTTCCCTCCCGTGACATCCGGACCGATCGGCGGCCAGACTTTTCCCGACGGCCAAAAAGCCGGCGTCCCGGAAAGATAAAACGAGTTCGGCAAGGTCTGAGTCTTGGGCACGGTGACTGGGAAGGGATTAATTCCGCTGGGCACTTCCGAACTCACCCAACGGACGGCAGCATTCACCGTATCGTAGTTGCCCCAGCGCATCAGCGTCGTTCCCGTCAGAGGATCGTCCGGCCCTACGGTGGTGTAGTACTGGCCTTCATTTCCGGAATAGCCAACGGTGAAGATCGACCAGCTTCCCACTTGCGAGGTGCAGTTGGAGGTCGCAGTCGTCGCTACACACTGATAGTTGGTGTGAAACGTTGACGTACCCAATACGTTCCCAATGATATTGAAGTATCGCGAATACTGCTGTAGGTGGATGGGAATCGTTTCCTGGTCCTGCCCCTGATCCCAGCCCGTGTAGTAGTTGCGGAATGCGGTGATGAAATTGTGCGTGCCGTGAGTGGAATCGCCGATCAGGCCGTTTCCCTGGTTGCCTTCGTAAAGGATCATGTCGGTTCCCGCGGAGTGCAGGAATTCGCCGGCCGACATCCACTGCGAGTCCAGACTGTAATAGTCGTCGATATTGAAGTTGTAGGCAATCACCGTTCCCGACCCGGAGCCATTGGCCGGTATGGGCGCCGCCACCTGCTCGAAGATATTGTTTTCGATCAGAGAATCCGAGGTCTGAAACAATTCGACGCCGTAACTTTCCTCGGCCGCGTTCTGGGTTCCGTAGAAATAACTGTCGCGCACGACAATATGCGGAGAGAGGAACAACCAGACATGATCGCGGCTGCCCTTAATCGAGCGAATTCCTTTTACCCAGCTATTGGTAGCGTTCAGAAATAAGATGCCCACATTGCCGGTTGAATTCGAGTGGTCCAGAGACAGGTTTTCAACGCTGTTTCCAGATATCGTCGGCCCCCACCACGCGCCGGGGGTCTGGCTGCTGCGCCAGTTCGGCATATAAAGACCGGGAGTGATACCCACCGTGTACGGACCTTTGCCCGAGATGCTGGTGACTGTAACCATCTGCGCCTGCGCCCGGTTGGGCCGGCCTGTGCCGCCGCCGATTTCGCTGCCGCACACCAGAATCGTCTGGCAGACATAGGGTCCGCCGGGATCCTTCGCCGCGCCGGCGCAAGGCAGTCCGCTATAGCCATCGTCGCACTGGTCAAGGCTGATCACGTTGCCCACGGCAAGATTCGGCGCCTTATCGAGGGTAATGGAAGTCGCTCCCTGGGTATATCCGCCGGTCCAGTTGCCCTGGTTCGAGGGGCCGCCGCCGTAGTTTTCGCTTCCCGCAATGCAAACATCCGCGCCTACACCGCCGCAGTTGCCGCCGCTGGAAAACACGATGAACGTGGAATTGGCGCCTTGACCCCGGAGTGTTACGTTGTTCTGCGTGCCCCAGTTAATCATCGAGGTAAGGTTGAAAGTGCCGGATCCGAGCGATACATACTGGTTTGCGCCGCAGGCTGCAATCGCATTGTTGATGGCCGTGGGCGCTCCGCTATAAGGCGCAACGGTTGCGCCGCACTGGGTTCGATTGGTAGGGATTCCGCCAACGACGCCCGCATTCGACCAGTCGACTGCCCGCGTGGGAGCGATGATTCCGTTCCAGTTTTGCGAATAAGCGTTTGCGGAAAAATAAAGCAAACTTAAGGTAAATAGGAGAGCGCGCTTGACCGACATTGAGCCTCTCTAAAGGCCCCACTTCCGGCGAGACATCCAGCCTCGCTCGCGTCGCGTGAAACAACGGATTCGCTACGCGCTTCGAACCCTCAGCAGCCTGAAACCACCATTGCTCTGTCAGCCGCCTGCCCAGGGGGATCGAATCGTGGGGCACGCTAGAAAGAACTCTAAAGGGATCGGCCATTCCCCTCAAGACACGAAAGGGCATGAACTTGACCACAAGACCTTTTGACAGGCCGTCAGAAGCCTTATCCGGAGTGGCTTTCCGCCCAGCCGCAGCCCTTTAGAGCGCGGCGCACTTCCAAAATATCTCCATACTCTGCGCCGAGCACTGGGTGAAAATGCCGGAGAATTCCTGTGCCCCGACCCAGGTCTTTAGTCCCAGGCCCTGTTGCAAATCAGTGGCATAGTTGAACTTGCCATCGCCCTTCAACCGATGAAGCAGTTCGATGCACTCGACCCCCTCCCGCCTGAACTCCGGCAGATTGACCTCGAAGGAAACGTAAGGCACGGGCCGCTTCAAACCGCGCAACACGTTGAGTTCATGACCTTCCACGTCGATTTTGATGAAAAACGGGCGGCCATGCTCTTCCATTAATTGTTCGAGCGTGGTGGTATTGACGACTTTTGTTTCCGAAAATTCGAGAGGGTCGAGCCCAGTGTGAAATCTTTCCTTGTCGCCGCGCAGCGTATCCACCCACTTGCGATTCAACGTGTTCAGCGCCGATCCGGCGCCGTCGATCCACATCGTCTCCTCGGCGATCCTGTCGCTGATGGCTTCACCCCGCACCACGAGCGGCTTGGGAACGAAGCGAAGTTTAAGAAACTTTTCTTTCAGGATTTCCTGGTTGGTTTCTAGCGGTTCGACCGCCAGAACCCGCGCTCCCAGCCGCAGGAAGACGTCGGTCTTTTCTCCGACGTTGGCGCCAATGTCAAAAATCAGATTGCCTTTGCGAAATCCTTCGAGAAGGTTCCGGTAGAAGCGGACTTCCTGGTGCCGGGCATCGATCCTTCGCTTGTCGGCGAACCCCCAGTAAAGATCGTAGATCGGAGAGACGCGCAGCCTCTGGTGGAGACCTACTCGTTTGAGAGCCGATTGAAGCTGAGTCTTAAGCTGCGACATAAAGTAAATATGGACTTGGAGGGTTGAATAATTTCTTTCGAAACGATCCCTCACCAGGCGATATCGAGCTCGCCATCCGGCGTTTCTGAGCCGACTCCGGCTAAGACTTTTTCGGGTTCAATAATTGGGTCTGGCACGGTCTTAACCATTCGAACCACGGGAACCGCCATAATAGCCCACAACATACAGAACCATACCGGATGTAACGCTTTAAATGCGGCCTCGGTCAGGTTATAGACCAATGCACTCACCAGAAAGGCTAACCGCAAAGTGCTCGCTGTAGAAGCCCGGCGAACCGCCGCCAGTATCCGCCGATATCCGGAGATAATGATTGCGGCGAGGATGGCAACTCCGATCCACCCCAGTTGCAGATAGATTTCCAGATAACCGTCGTGGGCCTCGTTCGGCTGAAACGGGAAAATGCTCCACAGTTTGTCCAGTCGCGGTCCCAGCCAAAAACTGTCGTAGCCTGCGCCGAGCAGCGGATTCGACACCATGCTGACCACTTGTCCCCAAATGGCGGTGCGTCCGGTCAGCGTCGCATCCCTTCCGACGACGGCCAGCAATCCACCTCCGCTATCAAGAAATAAAGCGCTCAGCGAGATCCCAATGATAAGCAAGACAAGCCCGTGAATCAGATACCGGCTACGCGCGATCTTTTTCCGGTTCGCCAGCACCATCAGAGTGCCCGCCAGAATCAGACTGGAGGATGAGGTGGCCGAATTGGCTTTGATCAGCAGCCACGCCACCATCACGACAACCGTCCCGTGCGCGATCCGCGGACCATGCTTGCGAAGACCTTTGCCCTCGGGTGTCGCCTCCAACACGCGCCACAGAGAGGCCAGCCCCATGACCAGGCAAATCATGCCCAGCTCGTTCTTGTTGGTGGTCACTCCGATATAGAACAGCGTTGCGTCCCAGTGCGCCGCATAGGCCCGTCCAAGATCGGGAATGTACTTGATGAACAGAACCGACAGTGGGATCAAAATGAATCCGGTTCGAGCCAGCAGCCGCTTGATGGCAGCGGTCGGGTTCCGATCCGTGAGCACCAGCAGCACCATGGCCAGCGCCCCTAAGGCTTTAATCCATCGCTTGAACGCTATCTCCGGAAAATCCGACCAGATCACGCTTATTCCGCAGTAGAGGTAAAAACAAACGATGGGCCAGTTGGAGCGAAGAACCTTGACCAGCTTCCGCCACCGAAACGCCAGCACTGCGAGCGCAGCCAACTCAAGGACAATAAAAACGGCACGATCGACGGGGCTTCCTTCGAGATACTGGCTCCGCGGATCGGGAGTGCTCATCTGCAGCCACACGGAGACCGAGCGCGAGGCGCAGATTAGAAACCATGCCACGGAAATCCACAATGCCTTCGAGGTGCTGGCCTTCCTGTCCCGGTCCAGCCAGAACATTCCTGCCATGCCGAGAATGAAAACGATTGTGGCTACTTGCGGCGGCATCGCTGACTAGACTTTGTCCGGCGTGCGGGACGGTTCCGGACTCACCGCGGACGCTCCCTGTATTTTCTCGAAGGCGCGGTCATAAGCGGCGACCAGATGTGAGACCGAATATTCCCATGCCAGTTCCTGCTCGACTCGCGCGCGGCCGATCTCGCCCATTTTCTTTCTTTCTTCGGGATGATCGAGCAGCCAAATGATTTTGGCGGCAAAGTCGGGCGCCTGATTGTTGTTGTCGGCATATACCGACGCCTCCCCTGCGCTGCGCCTGCCCTCTTTCAGATCAAACTGCACAATCGGCTTGCTCAGCGCCATGTACTCCATGATTTTAATCATGGTGGAGATGTCATTCATTTCACACGGACGGTCGGGATTCACACACACATCGGCGGTGGAAAGTATCTGGAGCAACTGTTCATCGGGAATGCGTCCGGTGAAATTCACCGTGTCTTCGAGTCCCTTCTCCAGCGTCATCTTGCGCAAACCATCGAGAGCCGGACCGCCGCCCACACAGGTAAAGTGGATGTCATTGCGGCCCATGTTCTTAAGATGGAGAGCCACATCCAGCAGAATATCGAGACCTTCCTGCTCGCTCATGGTGCCCACGTAGCCGACCAGATATTGCTTGCCATGCCTCAGGCTGGGAACTGCGGGCACCGCTTTGAACGTTTGCAAGTCCGGGCCGTTGCGTACGACGAACACATCGTCGGGATTCAGACTCCCCCGGCTCACGGCAATTTCCTTGTAACTCAAGTTGGTGGCCATCACCACATCGCTAAAGCGATAGGTGAGCTTTTCCAGCCAGCATTGCGCTTGATAAAGAACATCCTTGCGGCCGTACTTGGAAAAGTAAAGCTCCGGGTTTACGTCGTGGTGATCGAAGATATACTTCACGCCCAGCAGTTTGAAGGGCAACGCAATCAGAAAAATGTCGTCCGGGGGGTTGCAGCCCTGAATCACCTGAAAACCGCGCCGCAGATAAATCCACCAGGAAAACCAGAACTCCCAGAACAGCGCGCAGACAAATTCCACCAGGTATCCCGCCGGCGTGCTGCCTTCAGTGGGCAGTGGATGCCGATAGATGTGTATGCCCTCAAGGAGTTCGTAGCTTTTTTCGTATCCCTTGCCTCGCGGGCAAAGCACGGTGACCTGATAGCCATGAGCTCGCAAAGCGCAGGCTTCCTTCCACACGCGTCCGTCAAACGGAACGGGAAGGTTCTCCACAATAATCAGGATTTTTTTCTTCACTGCGAGAGAGCCTTCTGGTTCCTTCGTTGCAATGGCAATCAGGGATATCGGAGATTACAGCAGTTTGTACAAACCGGAGAGCGCGCACAGCATGGTCGCCTGTCCCCAGTGCAGAGTGGGAGTCTTGTTCACCAGCCAGGGCGAATAGCGCCGGTAGTAAAAGTAGCCGCTGTGATCCTGCATGTTTTGAATGGTCCACCGCGCCACTTTAATGGCAAGAGAAAGGCTTTCCGAATCCAGGTTGTGAAAAAACACCAGAGTGTCGATCGCCTGCGAACTGCACTGAATATCGAGCGGCAGAGTCTTGCGGTCGTAATATCGCGGCGTTCCATCGGCGAGGAAGAAAGTCTTCTTCCAGTACTCGTAGCCGCGCATCATGGTTTCATCGAAACGCGCATCGCCGCTGGCTTCGCCGTAGTATTTGAAACAGTCGAGCACATAAGCGGTGTGAAAGTTATCCACCCAGTGGAGATTTTCTTTTTCGCCGTAATACCACGATGAATCCGACCGCTGGTGCTGCGCCGTATACTGCATCGATTGCCGCGCCAGAGTCGCGTAAGAATCATTGCCGGTCCGGGCGCAGGTGCGAGCGAGAAAGCTGCCGCCCAGCGTGTTGGAATTATGTACCTGCTTGTTTTGCCCGGGGATGTAACTGATGCACAGCCCATCTCCATCCGGCTGCACCGCCAGGTCGCGCACAATGTGTTCGCAGGCGCTGACGGCAATCTCGAGGTAGCGCGGATCGTAAAAGTGGTCGTAGCCGTCAAGAAAGGCATGGCCAATCAACGACGTCCACACTATCGTAGGGACGCCCTTCGGCAGATAGAAGCTGCGCGACTGGTAATCAAAGTGATTTCCCCAGCAAGCTCCGCTGTATCCCGGCGACTGATTCTCGATCAGCCATTCGAGGGCGACTCTGGCTTTCTCTGCCCACTGCACATCTCCGGTGGCCTGATGCAGACGGATGAATCCGCGGGCCAGAAATCCCATGCCCTTCGACGAATGCTCTTTCGGGATGCCCAGCAGCGGTCGCAGGTTCAGCGGAAACCGGCGCACTCCCTGCTGCAGCACGGTACGCAGAAAATTCGACTCGAAAGTGAGCGGCCGCACTGCTGCGCTAAGGCCGTCGAAGGTGTCATAGCCGCGATAGTCGTTTCTCTCGAGCCATCCGGTCAGTCTCGAGATTGACTGCCAGATTTCTTGCTTGACCGCGCCGTTCTTCTCTTGAGTCGCGCCTTGAGTTGCACTGCTCTTGCCCTGGACCGCAGCGCGCTCACCAGCAAATGCCGTCGTAGTTGCCATTCGTACTTCCTCTCCCTTGATGCGAAATCCGGACAAAGTCCACCAGCACCTGCTCGGGCCGCAACCGCTCCGGCACGCGATTAAACTCCGGGTCTTGATTGCCAATGACGATGGTCTCGCCGTGCTCGAGCACCGCGCCGATGCCA
This sequence comes from Candidatus Sulfotelmatobacter sp., assembly GCA_049584475.1. Classification (GTDB taxonomy): domain Bacteria; phylum Acidobacteriota; class Terriglobia; order Terriglobales; family Acidobacteriaceae; genus Sulfotelmatobacter. The sequence goes on from JBAUXX010000072.1 coordinate 68,403, forward strand.
GGAACCATGAGCCGCGAAATGTGCGGAATGCGATTGAGAATGAAATCGCGGTTCGCGCCCACCAGACTGGCCAGGTTCACGTTCTTGTCATAAATGCGCAGGTCGTAGCCTTTGCCCAGCAGCCGTTCGATGACTTCGATCACCGGGCTTTCCCGCAGATCGTCGGTGCCCGCCTTGAAGCTGAAGCCCAGCACGCCGACGCGTTTGTGTCCCTTGCTCATGATGAGTTCGAGACCGCGAGCAACCTGAATTTCATTGCTCGGCAAAATCGAAGTCAGAATAGGAAGCTGCAAATCCTGCGTCTTGGCGCGATAGGCGAGCGCCCTCAGGTCTTTGGGCAGACACGAACCGCCGAAGGCAAATCCGGGCATGAGATATGCGGACGAAATGTTGAGTTTCTTGTCCTGACAGAAAATATTCATCACGTCGTGCGCATCCACACCGAAGGATTTCGCTAGATTGCCAATCTCGTTGGCGAAGCCGATCTTGAGGGCATGCCAGCTGTTGTCGACGTATTTCACCATCTCGGCGATTTCGAGGCTGGTGCGAATCAGCGGAGCTTCGAGTTTGGCGTAAAGTTCGGCCAGTTTGTCTCCGCTAGCCTGGTCGACTTCGCCGATCACCGTCTTTGGGGGCGAATTGAAATCGCGCACCGCCGAACCTTCGCGCAGAAACTCCGGATTGTTGCACACTCCGAATTCCACTCCCGCCTTTTTCCCCGAAGCTTCTTCGAGTGAGGGGATCACGATCTCGCGCATGGTTCCGGGCAGGATGGTGCTGCGAATCACCACGGTGTGCCGCTCCGCCTTGTGCTTGAGCGCTTCGCCAATCTGCTCGCAGATGCGGCGGATAAATTTCAGATCAAGGTTGCCATTGGATTGACTGGGTGTGCCGACGCAGACAAAAGACAACTCAGTACCGCGGATCGCTTCTCCAGGGTCGCCGGTCGCGCGCAGGCGCCCGGCCTTGACATTGGCGGCAACGATCTCCCCGATTTCCGCTTCGATGATGGGAGACTGGCCGCGATTGATCAGTTCCGTTTTGGTGGGAACCGGATCGACGCCAATGACTTCGTGACCGTCATTGGCCAGGCATCCCGCCGAAACCGTTCCTACATAACCCAACCCAAAGATGCTGACCTTCAAAGCGCGATCCCTTCCAGAAATGTGCGTTATGCAGCGTCAAAAAATAAGCGGTGGAGCAACTCCAGCGTCAGCAACTTGTGAATCTCTGTGGTGTAGTTTTGTCCACCGCCGAGGTGTCCGCGGACAATGGCTTCCACGCCCCGGCGCTGCAAGTAAGGCCGCGACAGCGTGCGCGGGTCCAGCAGCATTTCCCGCACATACGAGGCCAGCGCGTCGCGATACCATACGCGGAAGTGGATGAACTTGTGCCGGCCGAGAAACAGGCGTTCAAGGCGAAGCGGCGAAAATAAATGATCGATCCGCGAAACCCACTGCGGCATTCCGTAATCGTAAGCGTACTCGGCTTTGAAAGTGAATTCCAGCAGGCTGCGCCGCGCCGCGGCGAGAACGCGATTGCCGTTGCCTCCGATCCCGCGGTCGCTGCGCAGCCGAGCCAGCGCGGGATTTCCGTCGCCAATCAACCGCAAGCGGACATCGCCATTCACGTCGTCACTAAAGCTCTCTGTGTGTGGCGCGCGGTAGACGGTGCGTACAAAGTCATTGTCGAGAAACGGAGATCGCACCGTTAACTGGGTTTGTTCCAGCGACAGAATCCCGTAGTGATACCACGGCGATTGCCGGAACGCGGCGAAGGTAACCGGATGAGCATTGCGCACCCGGCTGTAGCTTTCTCGCGCGCGTTGTACGTCCCCCAGAAAATCGGAAGCGAACAGCCCCGACATGGGATCTACCGGCTTGAACATCACCGCGTGGCGGACGATTTCACTGCCGTAGGTTCCCACAACTTTCGCGGGCGCGATGGCGCGGGCTTTTTCGCTGACGTAGAGATCCGGCGAATAGTACAGATTGATATTGCCTTCGGTGAGGTAGACCGTGCGCTCGGCATAGTGAGAAAAGCGCGACAGAAATTCCTGGCCCACCGGAATCACCTGATAGGGCTGCCCGCACATCTCGGCCACGCGGCGCGCGATGCTGACATCTTCGCAATCGCGAAACATGCCGCCAAAGGTGTAGCAAGGAATCGATCCCGCACTGGCGTTATTCCATGCCGTAATGACGCGGGTGTCGAGGCCCCCGGTAAGGGTCATTCCTACTTGTTCCTGTCCGGCAAAATAGCGCGGCAGGCTTTTCGCCAGCACATCGCGCAATTCTTTGTAATAAGACTCGGGATCGAGCGCCGTCTGATCTTCCCACTGCTTCGGGTCGAAATAGGTCTTCCGGCTCTCGATGGTCCCGCCGCGAATGGTCCAGACCGAGGCCGCCGGCATCACGCGAATGCCTTTGAAGATGGTGCGGTTTTCCAGTACGCAATTGAAAGCGACAAATTCTCCCAGCCCCTGATTATCCGGCGTCCGCAGTTCGGGACGTACCGCCAGAATCGCTTTCGCCTCCGCCGCGAAATAAAATGCTTCACTCGATTCGTGGCTGTAGAGCCGATGCATACCATATCGGTCAGTGAAAAGCATCGCGGTACCGCGGCGGCGATCCGCCACGAGGCCGTGAAACATACCGTTCAGATTCGCGGGAAAGTTCTGGTCTTCTTCGTAGGCGTGGACCAGATAAGCGGAGCCTTTCGCCGCCAAAGAATGTCCCCGATCTTTCAATTGGCGAACCGCATCCGGATCGGGATATTCTTCGCCGGAAAAAATAAGTGAGACATCCGCGCGCTCATTCACCAGCGGCATGCCCTGTGCGAAGGAGCCTTTGGCCGCCGTCCAACCAACGTAGACTCCGAGTGATTCATCGATCCAGGTGCCGCTCTCATAGAAAGGCTCGTGACCCAGAGCTTTCAGCATGCGCGCGAGTTGCGGCTCGGCCCAGGCGCGGGGCATTTTACTGATGAGACCTACGATTCCAGGCATTCGATTCGTTTCGGGCGGGTCAATTTCGCGAAGGGTCGCACAAAAAAGAAATTCCTTATACGACGACGCCGTGCTTGGCGAGAAGTTGCTGAATGGCTGCGAGGTTGCGGAATCTCTCGGGGACGATTTCCTCGACATCCACAAACACGTTGTAACGCGTTTCGAGTTCGGCGACCAGAGTGGTCAGGTCGAGCGAGTCCAGCACGCCCTGGGAGAAGAAATCGGTCGATCCGGCAAAATCCTGTCCCGGACGAATTTGATTAAGAATTGCGATCAGGTCTTTCATAAGCTTTCTGGTCAGTTACGCCGGCGCCAGGCTCTCCTCTTTCAAAGTGACGGCGGAAGGCACGGCAACCCGTTCGGGATCGATAACCGCGTCATCTCCGCTCAAATACTTCGCCGCGAAGAACTCGCGCGCCGGCGCGTTGCGCGGACCTTCAAACGCCGGAGCCTTGACGCGCACGGCGCCGTCGGCCAGAGCCTGTGTGAAAACGTAGCCGAGCAGCGCTTCCTCCACTTTCTTGCCCATCACTCGGCAGCTCATGACAAAGTCCACGATCTGCGCATCTCGGCCCTCGCGCGACACAGTAACCATGCCGGTAAGACCGAAATCGCCGAAGCGGTCGGAGACATTAAACACGTAAGCCGAGTTGCCGCGCTCGCCGGCCCAGTTCCAGAAGGTTTGCTCGTCCATGCGGCGAAGAGCGAGATTGAACTGGTTCGTCTTATTAAGCAACTGCGCCGCCCGGGCCAAATTGTCTTTTTGCAAACGCGTGACGCGAACTTCAATTTGCAGTGAGCGCAGCCAGGTCTCGACCCCACCCCTCATTTCGACGACTTCCCGCCGGCCGCGTTCGGCTTGATACATCTCAGTTCTGTGGAAATCTTCCCGGCCAAGCGCAGGAGTTTCAAAGCAATCGAGCGACGAAATAAACGGCGCTAGATCGGCAGGCGACACGGGAAGATCTGGTGTAAACACCTGTGGCAGCATTTGGCGAACCTGCTCGCGCTCCTGCGGGCTGTCGTCGAGAAACACAAATGAATCGAGGCCAAGGTTCAATTCTTCCGCGAGGCTTGCCAGATTTTCCGCCTTGTTCTTCCAGTTGATGCGCCAGGCGACAAAGTCGCTTTTGCGCAGAGCCATCGCCGGATGATCATCGATCACCGACAGGGCAAACTTCTCGTCGTTCTTGCTGCAAATCGCCAACACGATGCCGCGGGCACGCAATCCCTTCAAAGCGGATTGAAACGCGTGAAAGCATTCGCCAACTGGATCGGGCGCGCCGAGCTTGATGGCGTGCGCACCCTCGTCGCCAACAACACCTCCCCAAAGCGTGTTGTCGAGGTCGCAGACGATTACTTTTTTCCCGAGCCCCAGCGCCCCACGCAGCACGGATTTAATTTCGGCGGCGGCCTTCTCCAGCATGGGCTGCGAGTAAAGAATTTTAGCCACCGCATACATTCGCGGATCGTGAGCCGGACGACCCAGGCTCGTCTGCCAGTAATTGGCGTCGAGCAAAATGATGTTGGACTGTGCGGCGAATTTTTCAGCCAGCACCAAGTTGGCCCGGGCGAGTAAATTCGCCAGCCCTGCACCGTGCTTGCAAGTCAGCGTCTGAATCCAGCGTTCACGGCTGGGCAGAATCCACGTTGGCGCCAGTACGAGAGAAACGCGGCTGGCCGCCTGAAGCACCGCATCGGCGAACTGCTCCGCTTCGCGCAATGCCTCGTCATGGCTGACGAACTCAAAGCGCATCAGCCTTCCGACCGAAGGCAATGTCAGTTGCGGCGCGGTCCAGACGAGGAGATCGTCGGGCTTGTTCGCCCACGCAGGATGGGAGCCGTCAAGCAGAATCTGAAAGACCTGCCCATAGGGCGCAGCCGAGCATCGCAGCTTCGGCGCATCGGAATTACGCTCCAGCAGACGCGCGAGTGGGTCGAGCGTAGTGTCGCCAGCCAGCAGCACTTGACGAAGGCCTCCGTCGCTCCCGTTTCCGTTCGCTCCGGCGGTCATCGCGCAGACCTCGTTTCCTGCAACTGCGGCGGCAGGTGGAAATCGTCTCTGACCGCGACCCGGCCGTACACGGTAATTCCTCTTCGCGCGGCATCCACCAATTTTTCAGTGACTACGCGCGCCTGCGGAACCGCGAACATAGGCACTCCATGAAAACGCCACTCCGTAAGTTCTTCTTTGGTCAGCACCGACCAAAGGACTGTCAGATCCAGTTTCTTGGTCCGATCCGGAAGTCCCAGCTTGTATTCGTAACGGCTGCCGTCGTAATCAACCAGCGTGACATTGGTTGAAGCGCTGGCGAACTTAATGGGAAATTCATCTCCCATCTGGTGTGACGCCGTGTGAGCATGCGTCAGAACGCGGAAATACTCGACTCCCAGCCCCAGAATCGCCGTGTGGCGCCGGTTCATCGCGCCAAATGGGCTGTCCGCGGTGAACCCAGTCACCGAAACGTGATGGCCCACCGTCAACTCCTTCGCCAAAGGTCCGAGAGCGCACACGCTGCACGTCGGGTGCAGGCTGCGCAGAACGTTGGGCGTGCGCCGAAACACTTCGGCCAGCAGACCGGCTTCAGACGGCGTGCGGCGAATATCGAAAGGCCGCGTGCTGTAGTATTCGCGCGTGTCAAACGTGCGGCCGCCCATCACGAACGAGGGCATCACCAGAGTGCGATCCGGTCCGCAAACACTCAGCAAGACCGCCAGCAGGTCGGTGGCGCTGCCCTTGTACATGGGCAGCAGCGCATCGTAGGAGCTATGAACCATCAGGACTTCAAAGTCGGCAGGCAATCGCCGCAGCAACTCTGCGCGCAAGTCGTCATTGCCAAAGTTCCCGTGGACGACGGACATCACCGGCGCCAGCCGTTTTTTCGCCATGGCTTGCCAGCGCTTCAGTTCGGTGCGACGCTCCTGGCTCAGGGCGCGACGAAGCATTCCGCGTACTCCCGCGCGAAGCGAATTCAAACCCCGCGAGTTGCGGCTCATTGGGCGCTCCGCCAAGTCCCGCAACATTGGCGCATACGCGATTGTTCGGGTCTGGAGAATGGCATACGGATTCTTTTTCCGGATTGGAGAAAGTCTCGAAGACAATTCGAGAGAATTAAAGATTGGAGCCGGCGGGGGGATTTGAACGCCCCGTCTGCCGATCACTATTCGGCCGCTCTGGCATTGAGCTACACCGGCTTAGTTTAAAAGCATTCCAGCGGGCGCGCGTGTTCACAATCGCGCTAATAACGCTGTGCGGAAGCAGCCCGACAGGGCCGCGATGAAACTTTAACTTAACGCTGAGAGCGCCTTTGACAGTTAAAGGCACGTAGTAACGCGGCGCGAGAATCTCGGTGAATCCATTTCTGATTTTGAATTCGCGCAGCGGCGTATGCCGCTTGTTGCCATAGTTGTACATCCCAAACATCAGATGCGAGATTTGCTTCTGCTCGCACCGTTCCACGATCTTTGCCATCAGCGCGTTGGCCGGCCGCTTGTCGCTCTGGCTGGCCTTGGAGAGAAACGTCAAAATCGATGCCACGTCTCCCCGGTAGATCAGTTTGGTCAATCCGATCAGTTCCCCGTCGGCGTATGCGCAGATGTAGTCGCAGCGATCGAGAAACGCCTGCTGATCTTTTGTCACCTGCTCGAGCGTCTTGCCGTAGTGGGTGAAAGTTTTGCCCTGGCGGATCGGCGAATCGTTGTTCAGCGCCATGATGTCCTGAATCAGCGCCGCATTCAGTTCTTTCACCTCGACAACCACGCCGCGCTTTTGCGCGCGCCGTGTGTTCTTGCGCGATTCCTGCGGCAACTTCTCCCACCAGTCTTTGAAGGTGGTCAGCGGAATGGCGGCAATGCTTTCCCATTCGACCGGGTAATCGTATTTCGGTTGCGTCGCGGGAAGTTTTTGCGCAAAGGTAAATACGTCTGCGCGAAACTCCGGAGAAGCTTCGGCTTTGAGCGTCAGCAGGCAAAGCGCGGGATCTTCAACTTCGGATTCCAGCCACTCTTCGGCTTCGATGCTCGCGGTTCGTATCCATTTTCCCTGGATGATAATGTCTTTCCCCTGCACTTCAAGCGCGGGAACGCGAAACCACTTCCCTTTCACGGCAATCTCGATCGTCTTCTTCGCCCCGTTCCGCGCATCGGTCTTCGAGCTGGCTTGAGCCGCGACCTGGGCCGCCAGATTAGAGTTGTGCTGGCCGAGGTTAGCCTGAGTCGATTCGTCTGTTAGCAATGGCATGGATGAAGGAGCCGACATGATATCGAAGAGCGATTCAGCCGTTCACTACAACTGGAGGCAAAGGGTGCTCGGCGCTGTGGGGCGCGAACGGCAGCGAAAACCGGGCCGCGATTTGCATTCGGTTGTCGAGCGCCGCAATTCCGCCCTGCATCAAAAAATCATATTCCGCGGCATTGACGGGATGCGTCTCCAACTCCACCATTGCGTGGCGGGCTAGAGAGATTATCCGCAGCAACCGACTAGCGGGTTCGATCGGTTGCAGATTGAACAAGAAATCGACAACCCGATAGTTTTTCTGCAAACGGCGATCCCGAAACTTGCGATATGTCCGGTTGGCCCAACTTTTTTCTCCAACCTGAAACGAAAAGTTGCGCCGCACGATTGTTCCGTCCGGGATCAGTTTCTGGGACAAAACATTCGCCGATAACTGCATGTGATGATGGCCGTCGATACGGGCCGGTGCGGTTCTGAAGAGGCGATGAAATTCTTCGATCTGTGCCGCCACGACGTACTCGAACGAATCCGCCAGCCCGGGATGAAAAAAAATCGGAGCGAAGCGATTCCTTTTGAGATAGCGTGCAATTTTTCGCTGATGTTCAACGAGCCCTGCGGGAACGTCCGTCGCCGAGAACAATTCCGTCAGGTTCAGATGAAGGCCGCAGTCCAAACCGCGCTGCTGCGCCAATGCCGCCGCCCGAGGGGAGTCCGCCATAAACACCATGGCGCTGGCCGACGAGATGGCACGGGCTTCAAAGCATTCGCGGATGCGATCCGTCGTAGCCGCATCCCGGCCCCAATCGTCGGCATTGACGATCAGGCAGCCAACGGAAGTGGGTGCCTCCGGAATTTCTTTTTCTTCCATCACCGCCGGTTGCGCGTTCACTTCGTATGCTCCACGGAGCGCGGCCATACCGGAGTCGCCGAATTTTTATTGGCTCTGAAAAACCGCTTCAACCGCTGCCATTGTTCGCCACGGTGAAAGGCGACAAACTCCGCCGATACTGGACGCTCAACCCGCCGGATCGCCGACCACGCATACCCGGCGCCCAGCGCCAGACCTCCGGCCAGGTAAGGCTTTTTCGTCATCTGATAGGCCACGCGAGATAGTTCCCAGCAGGGATGATTGCCCAGCGCGTAGTCTTTGCCGCCATACTTGAACTTCGATTTCAGCGCCCCGCCCTGCGCTTTGGCGATCTCGCGGTGATGAATGCATTCTTTCTCAGTGAATGTTCTGGTCTTCCAGCCCTTCATCCGCGCCGTGATCACCGCGATGTGATCGATGCTGCCGCCCTTGACCGCGACATATCCGCCGATATCCTGAAAACACTGGCGGCGGAAAAGCTGGCAAATGCCGGAGACATGCTCCTGGCTGACAAAGCGGTAGTCATATACGCGGCCCGCGCCTTCGCGGAACGGCGTACCGACCAGGCCCAGGGCGGGGTCCGCATTCAACTTCGCCAAAAGGAAGGAAAAATATTCGCTGTCGAACGAGGCATCGCCGTCCAGGCTGCCGATTACCTCGTACTCAAGGCCTTGCAATTTCTCATATCCAGCATTGAACGCGTGAACTTTTCCGGCAAAATTGCGTTCGCGGCGTTCTGGCATCCGCACCAGCTCGATCCATGTATTCTCGGCGGCATAACGGCCCACGATTTCGTCGGTTCCGTCAGTCGAGCCATCGCTGACGATCACCCAGCGCACTGGTTTCACGGTCTGGCTCACGACAGATTGAAGGCACAGTTCGATGAACTGCGCTTCATTCCTTGCCGGGGTGATCAAAACGTATCGCGGAAGTGTGGCCATTGGGACCGTGCGAAAAAAATAGTGGTAGAAAAAACTCTTTAGCGTTTCGCTCCCACCGGCGTCAGTTCCTCCGCTTCAACAGGAGCGGACCCGCGCAGAAATTGCAGAATCTCGTCGGCCACTCGCACCTGCTGCTCCCGCGTCAATTGAGGAAACATCGGCAAAGAAAGAATTTGCTGGGCAGCGCTTTCGGTGACGGGAAAACTTCCCTGCCCATATTTTCTGCCGGCATACGCCTTTTGCAGGTGCAATGGAATCGGATAGTGGATTCCTGTGCCGATGCCCGCGGCCTTCAGGTGCTCGGCCAGGACTCCACGATCGGCCGTACGAATCACGTAGAGGTGATAGACGGCCCGTGACCAGGCAGGCTCATACGGAGTCACGAGGCCTTCCATCTTTCCCAGCAACCGCTCGTATTCAGCGGCCCGCTCCTGGCGCTGCTCGTTCCATTTCGCCAGATGCTTCAGCTTCACCTGCAGGAGGCCGGCCTGTATCGAATCCAGCCGTCCGTTATAGCCTTCCACGTCGTGATAATACTTCCTGGCCTGGCCGTGATCGCGCACCATGCGCACCGTTTGCGCCAGAGCCGCGTCGTTGGTAGTGACCGCGCCCGCTTCGCCGCAGGCGCCTAAATTTTTCCCCGGATAGAAACTGAAAGCCGCGGCCCGTCCCATCGAGCCTGCGCTCATCCAGCGATTTTGTTTGCGGGAAAAATATTTTGCGCCGTGCGCCTGGCACGCGTCTTCAATGACAATCAGGCCAAAGCGTCCGGCGATCTCGAGTATGCGATCCATGTCCGCGACTTGTCCGTAAAGGTGTACCGGAACGACGGCAGTCACGGGACGACCGCTACGGCGGCTCGTAAGCTTTCCGGCGGAATTCTTGCTGCAGTCGTTTTCCAGATACGCCAGCAACTTCTCCGGATCGAGGTTATACGTGCGGGCGTCGATGTCGACGAATTCCGGCAACGCTCCCGCCTGCGAAATCGCTTCGGTAGTCGCGATGAACGTGTGCGCCACGGTCACGACAACGTCGCCATTCTGTACGCCCGCTGCCATCAGGGCAAAACGCAGCGCGTCGGTGCCGCTGCTCACTGCGACCGAATGCTGCGTTTCGCAGAACGTGGCGAAATCCTTTTCGAAGTCTTCCACCATGCTCCCGCCGATGAAGCCAGCGGTACGCAAGGCCTGCTGGAATACCGCCGTCAACTCGCTCTCCAGCTCTACATGAGGCGTCACCAGATCGAGGAATGGAATAGCGTTCGGACTTGTATGGTTGCCGTTCGATTGACTCACTTTGTAACCTCCATGATTTTGCCGGCGGGGGCTTCGACGGAACGCAAAAATCGCGCCGGATTGCCGGCGACAATGCTGTTGGCGGGAACATCTTTGGTGACCACGCTGCCCGCGCCCACGATGGCGTTTTCCCCGATCGTCAGGTTGGGCAAAATGGTTGCACCAGAACCGATGGATGCGCCTTTCCTAACCACCGTGCGCTCCACCTTCCAGTCCGCCTCGGTCTGCAAAGCTCCGTTCGCCGTGGCGCGCGGGTAGCTGTCATTGGTAAACATCACGCCATGGCCGACGAAGACGTTGTCTTCAATAGCCACGCCTTCGCAGACGAAGGTGTGGCTGGAAATTTTGCAGCGCTTGCCGATGGTCGCGTTCTTCTGCACTTCGACAAAAGCGCCGATTTTGGTTTCGTCTCCAATCTCGCATCCATAGAGGTTGATGAACTTCGACAGCTTCACATCCTTGCCCAGCTTTACGGTGGGCGCAATCGACACAAATTCATTCATGATCGCGTGGTCAGCTCCAATGGTCGGTTGGTGAAATGGATCCTGCCTGAGGTTGGGCCGCGACGGCAGAAGGCGGAATTGGCGAAAGACGAAGTGGCGCGGCCGGGCCGCGAGGGCGCATTGAAGAACAACTCGAAAATAAATGTTAGCTGCGGCTCTTACAGGTACACCAGCGAGCCGCGCTGGCGCAGCGATTCGGTAGCGGCTTCGAGCATCTTGACGACGCGCAATCCCGCGTGGCCGTCGTTGACTGGAACCTTATCGCCGGCAATGCAGTCGACAAAATAAGCGAGTTCCCGGTGCAGCGCCTCGACCTGCTCGATTTGCGGCGCCCACATATCGCCCGAGCGGTAGTTCACCAGCAGGTTGTACAAGCCTTCCTGGCTGGTGACATGGACGCCTTTGTCGTAAATCTTTACTTTTTCGTCGGCTTCCAGATCGTTCCACACCAGCATCTTTTTTTCTCCGCCAATCAGCGTGGTGCGAACCTTCACCGGCGAAAGCCAGTTCACGTTCACGTGAGCGATCACATTGTCGGGAAAATAAAGCGTGATGAAAGCGATGTCTTCATGCCCATTGAGATGGGTCTGTCCGGTGGCCGACACCGCCTCGGGAGTTTCCTGGATCAGATGGTCCATGATCGACAGATCGTGCGGCGCCAGATCCCAGATCACATTCACGTCATGCTGAAATAAACCCAGGTTCACGCGGGTAGAGTCGTAGTAATAAAGCTTGCCCAGCGACCCTTCTTCGAGCAGTTGTTTGATCTTCTGCACCGCCCCGGTGAAAAGGAACGTGTGGTCGACCATGATCTTCAGGTTCTTGCGGGCCGCCAGTTCGATCAACTCCTCGGCCTGCGCCCGGTTGCTGGTAAAAGGCTTTTCCACAAAAATGTGCTTGCCATTTTCGAGTGCCGCTTTGGCCAGCTCGTAATGCGTCCACACCGGGGTGACCACGGCGATGGCGTCGATTTCCGGCGATGTCATGAGTTCGGCGGCATTGTCTGTGACGCGCGCATCGGGATACGCCTTCGCCACCTTCTTCCGCGCCGACGCGCTCATGTCGCAAACCGCGACGACTTTCGCTTCGTCCAGGCGTTCCAGGTTGCGCACCACGTTCGGCCCCCAGTACCCATAGCCGATGACTCCAAACTTCACCATAGTTTTACCCTTTGACCTTCCGCATTGTTCCTCGCGCAGATTCACGCTGGGGGACACAGGGGGAACCGCTTCGACCATGGACCTGGAAGTCATTGCTGCAAATATCGAGAGGAAAAAGAAGAAAAAATGGAAACTCCACCTATACAGCGCCATCGCCGGTAACCACCGCCACCGGCGTGCGCGCCAGAATCTTGAGGTCGAGCCAGGGTGAGCGGTACCGCGCATAGTGCAAGTCGAGCCGCACCATATCGTCGAATTTCACACGGCAACGTCCGCTCACCTGCCACAATCCGGTAATGCCGGGCTTGGCTTCGAGCAGGCGGCGGCGATGCCACACATCGTAAGCTTCCACTTCATAGGGCACCGGAGGCCGCGGCCCGACCAGCGACATTTCGCCCATCAGCACGTTCAGGAACTGCGGCAGCTCGTCGAGGCTGGTCTTGCGCAGGAAGGCTCCTACCGGAGTGATCCGGGGATCTCGCGTGAGCTTGTAGATTTTTGCGCCATCGCCTGCGGACGAATTTGCCTGCGCGGTTCCGGCAATAAGCTTCTTCACATACTCCTGGTGAACGGCGGAATCGTTATTGACGTACATGGAGCGGAACTTCAGAAAAACGAAGGGTGCGCCGTACTGTCCGATGCGCCGCTGGCGGAAAAATACCGGGCCTTTCGACGTAAACCGCACCGCCGCCGCAATCGCCAGAAATGCCGGTGAGAGAAACACCAGCGCCAGCAGGCTGCCGCACACATCCATCATCCTCTTCAGCGTGTCCACGCCCTGGCGGGTCTTGTCGCGGTCCGTCAAGTCCGGGTACAGCGCCGGATTGCTGGGGCGTGTGCTGGCTTCAGGGTCCCAGTCTTCCGGGTAAACATGAAAAGAGACGCTTAACTTCTGAAACTGTTCCGCCGTCAGATGCGTCCGCAACGTCTCGCTGACCCGTGCAACCATCGTGCTGACAATATGGTCGCGGTCTTCGGCGCCGATTTCGGTGAACATGACGCCGACAATGAAGTTGTTCTGGTACCACCCGGTAACGTCGGTTTCCCGCGTGGTCACAGCCAGGGCCGCAAGGATCCTGTCGAAAGCCTTGTCGCTTTTGCTGGCAGCCAGCGGCCGTCCCATATCGAGCAGCATCAGGACAAACGGCTTGCGCGAGCGCTCGCTGCGCTTTCTTTCGAGCGAGATCATTCGCACAAACGCCTGTTCCTGCAGAATGTCGCGTTCCGCGGCGGTCACGGTTTTCACCGTCAGCGGACCCAGGGCGGAACCATTTTTGGAGCGCACTACGTTCACGGTTTTTCCCTCCACGTCTCTCGTTCCACGGGCCGCGAGCTAAGCCAGTGGATATGTACCGGGATGAAGCGCTAGTTGTGCAGTGGTACGTGCTACTGGGGGAGAGAACTAAATACTTTGGGGGACCTTACTTTTCGAACGTTCGTTTTCTTGCGAGCGCTACAACAATTACTTGGATGCGCCTATCTGCGTCTTTGCCGCCGACGGGCCATACCGCTTGTAATAGTCGCTGTGCGCGGCGTCCACCGAGCTGTTTACGAGGGCGCCGAGCAATTTCGATTGATCGAGCGCCGCCAATCCTTTTTTAAGCTGCCGCTTTTCGGTCACGCCACGCCGGGTTACCATTAAAATTCCGTCCGCATTGCGTGCCCAAACGCTGGTATCGCCCAAAGGCAGCACCGGCGGGGAATCAATCACAATCCAGTCAAACCAGGCTTCCAGTCGATCCATCAAAGCGCCCATCTTTCCCGACTGCATCATTTCCAACGGATTTTCCGGCGCCGTTCCCGCGGGCAAAATCCACAGGCCCAGACCTTCCAGCCGGTAGATGTTCATCGACGCCGAGTCGCCGGCAAACCACTCGCTCAACCCCGGAACCTTGCCGATGCCAAACTGCGCAGCCAGCGTCGGCCGGCGGAGATCGCCTTCGAGCAGTACAGTTCTGGTCTGTTTTCTGCGAGCCAGCGTGCAGGCCAAATTGGCCGAGACAGTGCTTTTGCCCTCCTGCGGAATGGTGCTGGTAACGAGAATTTTCTTCAGCGGACGCGTCTGCCGCATTTGCCGCAAGCGGACCGCCAGAAACCGAAATTTCTCGGCGCCCAGGCTTTCTTCCTTGCCCACGGAAACCAGCCGGCTCCATCGCGGCAATGAAACACGTAGCGAACTGCAGCGCTCGGGATCCTCCAGAGGAAGATGCTCGTCCAGACTCATGCGCTGCGAGCGCTCGCCAGCAATTGGAATATCGACCGCGGCGGCGTCTTCGATCGCCTCCTGCGAGGGTTGCATCAGCTCCGTCGACACAAACATCGGCGGCTGTTTGCCCCGGGACCGTTCCGATTCCGCTTTCTTTAACGCCTCGTAAATATGGCTCATGTGTAGTTCACTCAGAACTCGATCTGAATTATTGATTCGAGACTTAGCGCTCCCCGGCTAGCCCCGCAAATAGCTGATCGCCGACCCTACCAGGATGGTGAATGACACCGCCGCCGCTGTGGCCCAGCCGAGCCACATGCGCCGTTGCTGCTTTTCCTGGTCCGCGGGAAAAACCATGTCGGGTATTTCCGACATCACCTGCACGGGCAGGAGTTCCTGCAATTCTTTCTCGTCGTAAATACGGTCATCGAGAAATTCAAATGCCCCTACCACCATCAGGCCGAGCATGACGCCCACTCCCAATCCAATGCCGCAGAACTTCAGGCGATTGGGAAACGCCGGCTTGCCCGGCAGGTTCGGCGGATCCACCATGCGGAAGCGTCCTCCCTGCTGCAACAACTCCATGCTGGTGGCCATGGCGGAATCGTTACGCTTCTTCAGCAACTCGTCGTAATTGGCTTTCGACTGATCGTAGCCACGCGTCAAATCTGAAAGCTGCTGCTCGCGCACCGGTTCCTGGTTGAGGCGGGATTGATAGTCGGCGATCTTGGCTTTCAGCTCCGCGGTGGAATGCTCGCGGTTGGCCACTTCAAGCTTATTGGCGTGCAATTGGCCTTGCAGTTGCGCGAGCGGCGACGGGTCGCGCGGATCGGCAGGCTCGGGCATCGCATCGCCATCGGCCGGCGCGGAGGACTTCGCCTGCATGCCGGCGATAATCTGATCCCGGGTTTTTTCTTCTTTCGCGATCTGCTCTTTCAGTTTGCGTACGTCGGGATGGCGGTCGGTATAGCGCGAGCTGAGATCGGCCAGTTGCGACTTGAGTTTGTCCAGTTCGGCGTCGATCGCGGGCAACCCGACAGGCGCGCCGCTGGCCGAACTCTTGGTTGATCCCTGGAGCGTGCGGTATTGGTTGACCAGTGTTTCGAGATACACGCGCTGCTGTTTGGCCGTGTTGAGAGCATCCTCTTCTGCCTGCAACTGCGACTGGAGGCCGCCGAGGATCTGCAGGTTGCTGGCCAGCTGCGTCGGCAGCTCGCCTACGTGCTGCCCTTTGAACTGGCGGATTTTCTCTTCCTGGTCTTCGAGACTCTTTCGCGCCGTCTCCATCTGGTCTTCAAGAAACTTGGTGGTGTTCTCCGACTGCTGCTGCCGCGTTTCCAGGTTGTCGTTGATGAACAGGTTCGTCAATTCGCCCGTGACCTGCTGCGCCATGCGTGGAGTTGCCGCGGAAAACGAAACCGTGAACGCTGTCACTTCGTTGCCCTGGCCATTGTGCACCAGTTCGATGTCGATGTCCTTGCGCATGCGGTCGACCTTCTCATCGTCGGAGGCGCTGCCGGCAAGCTCGGGATAGAGTCTCATCTGATCGATAATGTGTACCAGGCGGGCCCGGCTCAGAATCTTCTGCGTCGTGCTCTGCAGCCGGTCCTGCGTGTCGTCATTCACGTTCGGAGTGACGTAATCCTTGGGCATGGTCGGCTGCTCGACCAGGATCTCGGTCTCGGAACGGTAACGCGACGGCAGCACCCAACTCAATCCCCACACCGCCAGCCAGCCGGCCAGCAAAGGGATGAGGAACATCATGTGACGGCGTCGCGCCACGCCCACGAGATATGGCAGGTTGAGCCCGCTCTGTTCTTGATTTTCTAAGTCTTCAGCCATGAAATCTTTCCGATAAAGTCGACGGTTCTTTTAGATTTTATCTTCTGTCTTCTATCTTTATCTTCCCAGCGCCTTGGTGAACTGATAGGAAATCGAGAGCCACTCCCGGTTGGTGTCGGGATGAGCCGAGATCAGCGGCACATTCGAGTATTCCTGGCGCAGCCGCGTATATCCCGCCTGCACCTCGATCTGCGTGGTCAACTGCCGCACTACGGCCGCGCTAGCGGTAATCGAATGTCCGCTGGTATTGGGCAAATCGGACAATTCGATAATCTTGTTATCGACGTAGCCGCCGGTCAACGTCGCCTGCCAGCGCCGGGTCAGAAGCTGACGCACGAAAATATTGGCCGAGTCGGCGCGGGAGGCGCCAATCAATCCGCCGCCTCCGCTGATCGCATGCGAATAGCTGGCGGCCAGCGCCGTGTGCGCGGCCTGGAATCCCAAACTGCCCCCGGCTGCGGGCGCGATCAGGTGAGAATCCGGCAGTCCGATCTGCGCCGTCGCCGCAAATTGCGGTCCGCCGAAGGCCGAAAGCGACAATCTCGAGGTGGGCAGCCAGGTATAAAACACCAGCCCGCCGTTGGTTTGCGTTTCTGTCGTTCCACCAACCGGATAGGCCAGCAATCGCTGGTACTGATAGGTCACACCGAGATAGTGACGCCGCGCCAACCGCACGGTGTGAAACACCGAAGCCACCTGCGAACTGGAATCGTATAACTCGCCCTGCACCTGGTTGGGATTGGGATAGTGCAGGTTATAGAACGTGACGTTGGCGCCGATCATCGCGTTGGCGCTGAACTGGTACGTCACTCCCGCGTTGCCGGTATTGATCACGCGGTCGGCAATCGGAGAAATCACCAGGTTGTTGGTTCCCCCGGGCGCGGCCGAAACTCCGCCGGCGAAGCCTTCTGCCGGCGAGTTGTAAGCGTTTGACGATTTCTGAAACGAATCCCGCAGGCGCATTGTGACGTGCGGACTGAGGCGGTACTCGTAATCGGCGGCCAGGTTCTGATCGGTCTCGTTGAAGGCGCTGTATTTCTGATAAAACGTGAATCCCGGAGCGTAGGAAAATGTCAGCTTGGATCTTCCCGTGGTTTCGTCGAGCGCGATCGTCGGCCAAACGGAGTAGCTCTGATCGCTGACCGGACTGGCGCTCTCGCCGCCAAGAATGTTGTCCGAGTGCGCAAAGTCGAACGTAATGCCGCCGCGCAAAAAGTTGGTGCGCGTCTCCGAGCTGAACACCACGGGATAATCTTCTCCGCTCACCGGAGGCGGGGCCAGCATGCGGTCGCCGGTATCCACCAGGCCAGTGACGGCCACGGCGGGAGCATCGGCCGCGGGCGCTGCTTGCGTCCAGCCGGGCACGGCCGCCAGCAGGAGACTCAAACAGTAGATGTGATAGCGAATCTTTAACATGAATATCCCGGGATTAAGTCTTGGATTACGGATTCACTTTGCGCTTCGGGTTGCCGGCTCCTGGCTTACGGAACGACGATGGTATCGCGCGGCTGAATCTTCACGTTCTGCTCGAGGTTCTTGCCCTTGATCACGTCTTTGTAATTGAATGGCAGCCGCACATCCTTGCCATCGGCTCCCTGGCGAAGAATGTAGATGGATTTCTGTTTGGCGAAATCGCGGAAACCTCCGGCTAACGCGATCGCGTCCAGCACCGTGGGGGAATTGGCAATGGCGAATGACCCCGGTTTCACTACCTGACCAAGAATATTGAACTTCTGGCTATTGCTCTGCTGCACCATCACCGAGACTTCCGGCTCGGAGATATAGTTCTGCAGCTTGGCGGCAATATCTTTTTCCAGCTTCAGCGGCGTTTGTCCCGCAGCCTGCACCTCGCCCACCAGGGGCAGCGAAATCCTTCCGTCGGAGCGCACCGGAATGGACCGCTGGGAAATGTCCGGCTCCTTCCACACGTTGATGGAGAGGACATCGTCATTGCCGATCACGTAGGCGTCGTCGTGAGCTTTCGTCCCGGAACTCGCGTCTTGCTGTGCTTCAGAGGCCTTCGCCGGGGCGGTCGCCGTCGAAACCTTACCGCCTGAAACGCTCTGGGCGCTGGTCGAGGGGACACACAATAAGCCCGCGAAAAAGGTGCTAAGCGCCAGCCATCCGAACCGCCTGATCCACATCATCTGAGCATTTCGATCCATAAACCTGTCCGTTCCTTGAAGAACCAATATCTTTTTCAACTAGCCTTGCCGTTTCGTTTTCCCCCGGCCTCGTCGGCCAAGCCCTCCACCGGAGCCGGAGAAAAGAAAGGCTCTGCCTTCATCTGATACTGCTCAATCTTATAGAGCAACGTGCGATAGCTTACGCGCAGCAGCCGCGCCGCGGCTTTGCGATTCCATCCGGTGCGCAAGAGCGCTGCCCCAATAGCCTTTCGCTCCGCGTCACTTTTGATGTCCTGAATCAGCGATTTCAGCGACTGTGGAGCTTTGCCGCCGGGAGCCTCGGCGGGCGAAGGATCCATATCTTCGCGTTCTTCTGCCACGCTCGATTCCAGAGCGCCGGAGAGAACCATGTTGCGGTCGAGATTGCGATCAAAGTTCTCGTCGGGCAAGGTGACCGCACATTGGCGGGCCCGCATCGCGGAATCGCTCCGCACGACTCCGGGCAACTCGCTCTCCCCGCAGGCCAGATAGCGCTGCACGAAATCTTCCAGTTCGGTTACATTTCCGGGCCATTCATATTCCTGGCAAGCCGTCAGCGTGGCGGGCGACAACTCGCGCTCCGCCAGTCCGTAATGGCTGGCTATTTTGCGCATCGCGTAGTGCAGCAGAATCGGTATTTCTTCCCGCCGCTGGCGCAATGGCGGCACATGCAAGGTGAAGGCGCTAAGACGGCGGTAGAGATTCGCGCTAAGACGGCCTTCGGCCAGCGCGCTTTCCAGGTTCTCGCTGGTTGCCGACAAAATCCGAACTTTCCGCGAGTGTCCGCCGAGCGAAGTCCCGGGGTCTGCGTTTTTCTCTGCTTCAAGTACGTCTATGGCTTCAAGCAGCTTGGCTTGCAAATGCGCCGGCATGGCGGCAATTTCCGCGAAGAAAACCGTACCCCTGTCGATCTTAGTATTAGCGAACTCCCGATCTTTGAGCGGATGATCCCAGAGTGAATGATGCCAGAGTGGATGATCCGACAGCCCGGCGCAATTAATTCGCTGGAAACGGCTGCCGGTGCGCCGTGACAGCTTGTGAATCAGCCGTCCCACCGCGGCTTTTCCGCTTCCTGGCTCGCCCACAATCAACACTGGCACATCCGACTGCGCCAGCAATTCCGCCTGGGCTCGCAGCTTCTGCATCAACAGGCTGGCGCTTACGAAAAATGCGTCCTGGCCGGGCTCGACCTGTTCGTTCATCAGCCCGGCGCTTTCCGGTTCCCCACCGGCCCCGTAACTGCGCATCAATATCTGAATTTGCCGCTCATCCAACGGACGCGACAGAATTCTCTCCGTCCCCAGCCGCAGCGCCTCCTGCCGCACCAGAGTATCGCCGACATCACAGATGGCGACCACAGGAAGTTCCGGACTGAGCCGCCGCAACCAGCGCAGCATGTGAAAGCTGTCGCCATCGCCGCGCGGCAGATCGAGCAACAACAACTCGGGCGCGGCGCCCGACTCCAGCCGCTCCATGGCGTCCCATCCGCTCGATGCGATCTCCACCTGCCAGCGGGTGTTTTCCGCCAGCGTGGCCAGCGAACGCACCACGGCCGGTTCCTTGCTGACCACCAGCAGGCGAAATGCCTGCAGCGGATTTTCCGCCATCAGCGGAGGTTTGAGAGCGCTAGACATGGATTGGGTGGGACATCGACTGCAACATCGGGCTGAACATCAAGGCACATCAAATCAGATGGAAGGGGGGATGTGCTTGAACGGAAGCATCTACACCGGTTCGACCTGGTAGCCTTCCACTCGTACCGCCAAAGATCGTTGAATCGCGTTTACCGAAATCACCAGCGTGCGGTCGCCGTTGCGCCCGACCAGAATTCCTTCCACGCCGTCGAGCGCGCCGCTGCGAATACGAACCCGCTGTCCAATCTCAAGAAACGGATAGGCGGACCAGGGTAGCGAGCCTTCGACCAAAGCGCGAACTGCGCTGATTTCGATCTCAGGAATGGGAGCGCCTTCTCCCCGATCTCCGATTAATCCTAAAACACCATCGACTCGCAATACTTGCAGGCGCTCGGCGCGATGCGGCACAAACTTGGCAAACACATAGCAACTGAAGAGTGGAAGCTCGACCGTCTTTTTGCGGTCACTCCAGCGGCGGACTTCGCTCCTCAGCGGGAGAAACGTAGTCACGCCGCGTTCTTCCAGGCGCTGAATGACAATTTTTTCGTGCCGGGGACGAGTGTGCAACGCGTACCAATGTTGCTGCTGCTGCGCTTCGATTTGTGGCAAAACCGGAGTCGCTGAAACCAGCCCCGGAATTTCTGCCAGCGCGCTATGGGTGGACAAAGCTTCGCCCTCTCAGTCACATCTCCTGAGTCACCCGAATCCGTCGCATAGAAATCCATTTGCGATCTCGGTTCGAGATCCCAGGGGGAATAGCCACAGCTAATTGGGGAGGAAGTGTTTCGCTTGCGTTTGCAGCTATTTCTGCTTGTTCATAACCAATACCCCTGACTTCCAAGCAGTTATGCCTGGTCGCTTCGGCTCGCACCCTATGCTCCGATGCAACTCGGCTACCTACGTCACAGATCCTGAAAAGAATGGCTCAATAGGGCATCTCACGCGAGATGCCTGGAGGGAGGTGGCCAGATCCCAGGTCTAACAATCAAGGTCTAACAATCAAGGTCTAACAATTTGGCTGCGCCGACGAACGAAACGCAGGTTAAAGAATCAATAATTGGCTGAGCATCCGCCGCATAAAAACCTGGAAATGCTCGCCCACGATTCCAAGAGCTATTGGGCAAACAGGAGGGGGAAGTGGCTAATCTCGTATGCCCTTGTGAGTATTTACGCTAATCTAAGTTGCAGTACGTTGCAAGAGGAATTCGTTCCTAGAGACGAGTTACCCTATTACCACAGTCTCGACGCCCTCCGCACTGTGCAAGTTTCTTTCCTTTCCTCTTTCGACTCACTGCTCCAGTATGCAAAGCATTGCAAATAAGATTGCAATCATCCGCATGCAAGAACTTGCACCCGCTCTCTGGAACCCGTTAGAATCCACCAGCGGAACTTTCCACAGATACTCTCCCCCGGGTTTCGGAGTTCTACGCTGAGCCGCACACAGTTTCACGCGTGGAGGTAAAGATGTTTGGGGGCGCCACAATTCGCCTGTTGGTGGCCGACGGATCCCGCATCCACACCCAATTGCTGGTGGAAGCTTTGCGCCGTGATCCCGATCTGGACGTGCATGCTTTTGAATCGGGCTTCGACAGTCTTGCCTCCGCAGTCCAGACCCACAATGCCGACGTGCTGCTGCTGAGCTCCATGCTGGACGAACAACCTGGCCGGGGCTTCGAGACGTTGCGCGCAGTCCACTCCGCCGTTCCCAAAATGCGGGCAGTAATGTTACTCGACTCCTCGGCTGACGAAGCCGTCTTGAGCGCTTTTCGCGCCGGTGCGCGTGGAGTAGTCAGCAGAACCGAACCGGTGGACACACTGAACGATTGCATCCGGCGCGTCCACGACGGCCAAATCTGGGCAAACCACAGGCATTTGACCATCGCGATTGAGGCGCTTGCCGGCACGCCCGAAGTGCGGGCCATGAACGCGCAGGGATTGAGCCTGCTCTCCAAACGGGAACTACAAATCGTTCGCAGTCTCGCCGAAGGACTCACCAACCGCGAAATCGCAGAACGTCTGAAGCTGAGCCAGCACACAGTCAAGAATTACTTATTTCGCGTTTTCGACAAACTGGGCGTATCCAGCCGGGTCGAGTTACTGTTCATGACGATGGCTGCGGAAGTCCAACCTGAGCAAATCAAATCGAGAGTCCTCAAGACCCAGGATCATCCAGATGAGTTCGCCTTGTTTCTAAAGGCCGCCGAAAGCGGCGGAATGCCGCTGCCTCAACTGGCCCTGGCGCAGATGTATGCTTCACTGCAGAAAGAGCCTCGGGACCTGGTGCAGGCCTACGCCTGGTATCTGCTGGCGGCAGATCGCGGGCTGCAGACTAAAGAACAGATCGGAAGAAATATGACGGTCAAGCAAATCGAGGACGCGCAGACGCAAGCCAACCATTGGCTGGCGCGATTGCAAGCCTTGGGACCGTTTCCTGAATCTTCTCTGACCGCGAAACCACCGCGATCCACTGAAGTCTCGCGTCCGTCCATCGGCGCGAAGGAAAATGAAAAAGCTAAAGTCGCGTATCCCTCATAACGTTTCGGAAAACAAATTATCTTCCACGAGCGCACGCTAATGCGAATCATTGCGTTTGAAGCAACGTTTGAAAGCTTGATTTTCAGGGCGCCGGAATGGTGGCTTCAACCACCGCCGAATAATCGCTCTCTTCGTTGCTCGAATTCACTGCCGTCGTTACGTAGCAGTAACTCTGGCCGTCAATCACGGAGCTGTCTCCATAGGACGTAGACGCATTCAGCGAGGCGTTTAATTTTACATACGCTCCACAGGCCGTTCCCAACGTGGATCGATAGATGTTGTAACCAACGATGTTGGAAGAGCTACTAGGATTCCACGACAGGTTGACCGTGTGTGACGGAGCCTTGGCGCCTGTGCCGGTCAAGTCGTCCGTGATCGATGTAGGCACTCCATTGCTGACGAAAGTGAGTGTCGCACTGGCGGTTCCGGTCGTTTGCGGGCTGAAGATAACGTTGAATGCCGCGCTGTGTCCCGCCTGGATCGTCATGGGTAGCGAAATTCCGCTAAGGTCAAATTGCGAGTTGTTGCTGCTGGCGGCACTGATGGTCACATTCGCACCGCTGGCCGTAAGAGTTCCGGAAGCCGTGCCGCTGGCTCCCACCGCGACGCTTCCCAGATTTAACGATGTAGGATTCACGGCAAGTTGGCCTTCAGCGCTGGTACCAGTCCCGGTCAAATCGGTAACGATGGACGAAGGATTCGCATTGCTGGCGAAAGTGAGCGTTGCGCTTGCTCCGCCGCTCGTTTGTGGATTGAAAGTCACTGTGAATTCCGCGCTCTGACCCGCCTGAATCGTCACTGGCAGCGACAATCCGCTCACCACAAATCGCGAATTGTTGCTGCTGGCCGAGGTGATCGTCACATCCGCCCCTGTCGCTGCCAGGCTGCCCGTCGCGGTTCCGCTCTTACCGACCGTAACGCTGCCCAGGCTCAACGAGGTAGGTGTTACAGCCAACTGGCCTTGCGCGGCCGTACCAGTTCCCGTGATAACCGTGGAGGTTGTGGAGGGGAAAGCAGTGCTGGCAAACGTCAGGGTCGCATTCGCATCACCGGCGGCCTGCGGACTGAAGCTAACCGAGAATGTCGCGCTTTTGCCTGCGGGAATCGTGACTGGCAACGACATTCCACTCAGCGTAAATCGCGAATTGTTGCTGCTGGCCGACATGACCGTCACGTCGCCGCCCGTCGCAGAAAGAGTGCCTGTTGCCGACCCGCTCTTTCCCACAGTCACACTCCCGACGCTAAATGTCGCAGGCGTTATGGCCAACTGGCCTTGAAGCGGAGTGGCGCTGCCAGCCAGGGGAACCGTCAAATTTGGGTTCGAGGCGTTCGAGAGAATCGCGATAGTTCCCGTGGCGCTCCCCGAGGCTGTGGGACTGAACGACACATTGAAATTCGTGCTCTGTCCCGCAGCGAGCGTCAAAGGAAGACTCAGGCCGCTCATACTGAACCCAGCTCCCGTTAATGGCGCCTGCGTAACCGTAATGCTGGACAATCCACTATTTGTCAGAGTTACTGTCCGAGATTGGCTGGCGCCGGGCTGCGTGCCGGCAAACGTTACGCTGCTGGGAGAAACACTCAAATTGCCCGTCGCCGTCTGCTGCGTCGTGGTAGTCGTGGTAGCGGTCGTGTGAAGGCTGCTGATCCCCTGGCAGCCGAGCAGCATCGCCAAAGCGAGCATCGTCGCCGACGATGTAACGATAGCTTTCAACCGCTTGGGGGTAGCGTTCATGCGCAAGGTCTTGGTAACTGTGTAATGTGTTGACTGAGTTAACTTTGGAGTGTGCCCTGTACGGGAGATTAGGAAAAGATCACAGAAGGACATGCTCAATGTTCGGTAGCGGACACTGCCTGCTGGCCAATGGCTCGTGATCAACAGATCTGAGTCCGGCGCTTGTCGTGAAATATTTGGCTTACCGGGTAGAAAACCTGCCGTGTAGTTTTGACAAGGAAAAATTACCGCATCGGCAAGTCATTGATTTCGCGGGATCCCACGCGAGAATTGGCTAGAAGGGTGCCTCCACCCATTTCGGCAACGCACGTGCCTGCTTCCTCCCATGATGATGAGCAATCAGGATCGAGCTAAAGGCCACGATAAAGATGATAACGAGCACGAGCACCAGCACCAGAAAGACTGGCAGGATCTCGCCCGCCTGGCTTCGCAGGAAAAGGATCCAGAGAAATTGATGGAACTTATCCGTCAACTCAACAGCGCGCTGGAAAACAACGGCAAAGATGAAGGAACCACTTCATCGGTACCTGATTCACTGAATCCGCCGCAATCGGATAGCGCCAGCGGCAAGTTAGCTGAGGTTGCATAACACCTTCCAAAAACAGACCTTCAAGATTCGCCGGGTTCAAACCGGTATCCCACCCATGGTTCCGTAACGATGTATCGCGACGAGTTCTCATCCGCCTCGAGCTTTTTTCGCAGATGCCCGACAAAGACGCGCAGATATTCCGGCTGTTCCACGCTATTCGCTCCCCATACCGCGGCGAGCAGCGCACGGTGGGTCAGAACTCTCCCTGCATGCCTGGCGAGGAACACGAGCAGATCGAATTCTTTGGGAGTCAAGTGAACGTCCCGGCCTTTGACCCGAACGCTGCGCCCCGGGATATCGATGCGGAAGTCTCCGGTTTCGATGAGCTGCGTTTCCGGTTCCTCCGGAGTCGCGGCCCGGCGCAACGCCGCCCGAACCCGCGCCAGCAGTTCGTTCACGCCGAATGGCTTGGTCACATAGTCGTCGGCTCCTGCATCGAGCGCGTCAACCTTTATTCGCTCCTCGCCCTTCACCGAAAGCACAATAATCGGAATCCTCGACTTTGCGCGAATCTGGCGGCAGAGTTCCAGCCCCCCGAGATTAGGCATGCGCAGATCGGTAATGACTAAATCCGGCGTCCACTCTTTCAGAGAAAGCAGCGCTTCTTCGCCATCGGATGCGGTGCGCACCCCGTAGCCTTGACTCGAAAGCGTGGTCTTCAGCACGCGCGTGATCTGCGGCTCGTCATCGACCACCAGAATATTTCCTTTTGCCGCCAGACCATTCACACTCATCTCACTTCACTTCCTGCGTGACGATGTGAACGTCCACCGGAGGCGCGTCTCGCAAAAATCTGTGGATCGCCGAAAGATATAAGTATCTTCGCAGCCCGGTTTGCGCCGATCGCCCAAAAACTACCTGTGTAATGTGCTTCTCCCGCACGACTTTAGCCACTTCTTCAGCCACATGCTTGCCCGCAGTGCGCACGATTTGCGCTCCGAGATTTTGTGCAAACTGAATATTCTGATTGAGTGAACGCTGGTCCTTCGGATCGCTATCCGAGCCGGTGTCCACATAGATCACATAAAGCTCCGCATCAATGCGCTGCGACATGCGCGCAGCTCGAGCGATCAGGTATTGCGCCGCCGGACTGGAACTGGTGCACACGCCGATCCGTTCTCGCACGCCGACCCCGCGCCCGGCACCCTCCTTCTCGAGATAAGATTCGAGGCTGCGGTCAACCGCCCGCGTAACCTGCTGCAAGGCAAGCTCGCGCAGAGCGATCAAATTGGCCGGCCGAAAAAAGTTCCCCAGCGCCCGGTCGGCGCGCTCCACCGGATAAATATCCCCGCGCTTCATGCGGGTCTGCAGCGCTTCGGGAGTCAGATCCGCCAGCACAATCTCGGTCACCCGCTGCATCACCCAGTCCGGCACGGTTTCCCGGACGTGAACTCCAGTCACGCTTTGGATTGTCGGCATCAAACTCTCGATGTGCTGCACGTTCATCGTAGAAACCACATCGATCTGCGCTTCCAGCAAGTCCATCACATCTTCATAGCGCTTGTTGTGCCGGCTGCCTTCGACATTCGTATGCGCCAGTTCGTCCACCAGAGCCACCTGCGGCTTGCGCGCCAGAATCGCGTCGACATCCATCTCTTCAAACAGGGTCCCCTTGTACTCCAGGCTGCGACGAGGCACCGTCTCCAGCTTGGAAGCCAGCTCGACAACGCCCTTGCGCCCGTGAGTTTCCACAATGCCAATCACGACATCTTCGTGACGGCCGGCGCGGCGCACTCCCTCGCTGAGCATGTTGTAGGTCTTGCCGACTCCCGGCGCATATCCGAGAAAGAGTTTGAAGATACCTTTCTTCTGCGGGGCGGCTTCCTCCAGCCATTGCTCGGGCGTCTTTGAAATGGGATTGGACATGAGGAATGATTCCGGAACCGAATACCTGGCGGCGAATTGCCAATCAGCTAGAATCGGCTCACGGTGAAACGAGCGACACTCTACCAGATATTACGCTTCGCAGCCTCAGCGGCGGCTGTCGCGCTTATTATCTTCGTTTACACCCGATTGCTGCACGTAAACCCGACCACCGTCGGTTTCACGTTCCTGCTGGCGATTCTGATCGAGTCAACCATCTGGGGATTGCGTTCCGCGATCTTCACCGCCATTCTCGCCACGCTCGCCTACAACTACTTTTTCCTTCCTCCTCTATATCAGTTTACGATCGCCGACCCGCAAAACTGGATCGCCCTTTTCGCATTCCTCTTCACCGCCGTCATTGCCAGCCAGCTTTCCGACCGCGCCCGCCGCGAGACGGAGCACTCAAACCAGCGCCGCAGTGAAGTCGAGCGCCTTTACGCCTTCAGCCAGCAACTTCTGGTCAGCGATAATGTTTTCGGCCTCATCAACCGCATCCCAAATTATGTTGTGGAATGTTTTGGCGTTACCGGCGCGGCGATGTTTCTGGAAGAAAAACAGGAAACATACTTCTTCGACCCTGCCAGCCAGTCTTTGTTTTCCACCGATCAACTGAAGGCAATCAGCAGCCGGGGCGAGCCGGTTCTCGACCGCGAGCAGCGAATCTCTTACATGCCGCTGCGCATGGGCGTTCGTTCCGTCGGCGCAATCGCGCTTTCCGGCTCCGATCTTTCGCGCGAGACCCTGGAAGCGATCGGCAGCCTGATCGCGATTTCCATTGAACGCGGCCACACCGTGGAAAAGCTCAGCAAAGCCGAAGCCGCACGCGAAAGCGACCGGCTCCGCTCCGTACTGCTGGATTCCGTTACTCATGAATTTCGCACGCCGCTGACGTCTATCAAAGCATCGGCAGAAACATTGCTTTCGGCCGTTCAACTTTCGCCCACGCAGAGCAAGGATCTCCTCACTGTGATCAATGAAGAAACGGATCGCCTGAATCGTCTGGTCGGAGAAGCGGCGGAAGTAGCTCAACTGGATTCCCATCAACTGGAGTTTCACTTCCAGCCTCACTCCATCCGCGAGGCCATCGACCTCGCCCTGGAATCATCTCGCCAAGCCCTGCAACGGCATCCCGTAGAACTGAAAGTTCCCGAGAACCTGCCCCTCATCAACATGGACCTGGACCGCATCGCCGAAGTCCTGGTTCATCTCCTGGAAAACGCCGGTAAATATTCTCCACCCGACACTCCCATTCACGTAATCGCCGAGCAGCGGCTTGGCAACGAGATTGTGACCAGCGTTTCCGACCATGGCGCTGGAATCGACGACATGGAACTCGACATGATTTTTGAAAAATTCTATCGCGGACGCAATCTTCGTTCGACCGTTCAAGGCACTGGCATGGGTCTGGCCATTGCCAAGGCCATCGTGGAAATTCATGGCGGCGCCATCGGAGTGCGCAGCCAGGTTGGCCACGGCTCGGTGTTTTACTTTACCCTGCGAGCGCAGTAAAAAACTTTTCCAGAGGTTCGTAAGCCGCCGCTGTCGGCTAGAATGTCTTCACCAACTGGAGCCCGATGAACATTGCAGAGACTGGAAAAACGTGGGAAGGCCGCATCGTTGACGCTCGCCTGCCCCTGCGGCAGCGGCTTGGGAGTTCCGATCATAGCTCCGTTTACCTGACTGAAATTGCCGGTCCCGGCTCGCCGAAAGCCGTAGTCAAGATTTTTCCCGCAGACTTCTTCGACGCCGCGCGTCAACTTCCGCGCTGGCGCACGCTGACCCAACTCAACAACGTGGCTCTGCTTCGTCTGCTCGACGGCGGCCAGTCCAACATTGATGGCACGCCATTCTTCTTTGTAGTTACCGATTTTGTGGAAGAAGATCTGTCGCAGATCCTTCCCCAGCGCGCTCTCACCGCCGGTGAAGTAACGGATTTGCTCCCGCCCGTGCTGGAAGGCCTCGCATATCTTCACAAAAACGGCTTCGTTCACGGCCACATTCAGCCTTCCAACATCATGGCGAAGGGCGACAAGATCAAGCTGCCGGTCGAGCGTGTATACGCTTTGGGCGACCGTCGCGATAAAAATTCCCCAGTCGGCCCCTACGCCGCTCCTGAAACGGCTTTGGGCGCTTTCACTCCCGCAGCCGACGTTTGGTCATTGGGAATGTTTTTGATCGCCGCCTTGACGCAGAAACCCCTATCGTTCCCTGGGAACATCCCAACCGCGCCTGCGATCCCCGCCGGCATACCAGAACCTTTGCGCAGCATCATCGCCGATTGCCTTGTCTTGGACCCAAAAGAACGCTGTTCGATTACCGAAATCGGCGCCTGGATCCGCCCAGCCCAAGCGCCTCCAGCGGTTTCTTCAAAATCTCCGGCTCCTCCTAAACCGGTTGCCAAGCCTGTTCCTCCTCCAAGTCCATCTCCCGCGCCAATTAAGAAGGTGTCCCCAACCCCCACCGGCAATCGGAAATCCGGTTGGCGTATTGGCGCTGTCATCGCCGCCATTGTGATCATCGGAGCCATGGTGCTGGAGCAAAAAATGGTCAGCCGCAAGCAGCAGCCTGGCCCAGCGGTAAACCAAGCGGCGACCGAGCCCACGCCCGCGCCCGCCGCTGCTCCGATTCCAGCTCCCCCGGAAGATCCAATCCGCCATCGCGTTGTGCCGGGCATCTCTGCCAACACGAAAAGAAAAATTCACGGCGTGATCAAGGTCAGCGTCCACGTCGATGTGGACCCATCAGGAAAGGTCATAGCGGCAAAGATTGTTTCTCCCTCATCGAGCCAGTACTTCAACAATCTGTCTCAAGAGAGCGCGGAGCAATGGGAGTTCTCGCCCCCACAAGAAAATGGAACACCGGAACCCAGCGCCTGGCTCTTGCGCTTCCAGTTCAGCCGCCGATCGAGTGAAGTCCTTCCCTCGCGAATAACAGCAACGGCCTCACGCTAGGGCTGCCCCGATTGCGTAATAGCGCAGTCAAGAAGAAAAGGTTTATGCGTGGATTGCCCGAAACCGGGGACTTGCCCCGCGCGCCTTTCTTCTTGGCCGCACAGTGACAGTCCGCTATGATCGTCGGCCACGTAGGAGGGGTCATGGCGAAAGACTTTGATAAGGAACTCGAAGTTATGAAGATGTACACCGACAACGCGAGCCTCTACATCAAGCTGAGTACCGCAGCCCTCGCGCTTACCGTAACGTTTCCAGAGAAAATACTTAAGATGGAAAAGCCGGTAGTAGATGTGCGGGCAATATTCATCTGGTTCGGGTTCCTTCTTGCGATTGGGGCGGGAGCCTTCTACCAATATCTGGCGGGTAAGTACATGGAGAACCTTCTGCCCGGAGGGGCTGGTTTTTCGCTCTGGAATCGACTCGCCAGCCAATGCGGTACGGTATATGGCATGATGCTATTTTGTTTTTACGCCAGCGCCATCGCATTCACCTGCAACGCCATCTCAAGAATCTGAAATACGAAGCGGACGGCCCAGCCTTTGATCCTTGCCTTACCAGCGAAGTGGGTGCCCCATCCTTTCGCGTTTTTGCGAAAGAGTGGGCACCCCAGCTGTGGTGGTATTCAGAGAGAGGCTGGGCCACTCCGCCGTGTGCGTGCATCGGTGTTCCGCTTCACGGAACCGGAACTGGAACGGCCGCTGAGCTGACGTGCGTCAATAACCACCGACCGTGGATCTTTTTGGCTTCACCGTCAAGGCTTACGTGGCTCTCCGCTGTCCAAAACGGCTGACCGGTGGCTGGATTCAATGACACGTCGAAGTAATGGCATTCGAAATACACCGATGATTTCCATCGGCCGTAACGATCCTTCACGGGCACATACTTCGTTTTGTACGCCGGGGAAAGCGACACAAACTTATTGGCTTGCTGCAACCCGCCGGAAACATACTTGAAGAACGTGCATAGCGTGCCTTGTTGACCGGTAGCAGACGTGTCGCCGGAGGGTAGAGGGCAATTTTCAGGATCATCCGGATCGCCCCTGCCGATATAATTTCCTGCCGCGGCAGTGGTGCTGACAATCGTGATTTCGCCGTCCTCAGTCCAGAGCGCGACAGCGTCGCGGATTCGTTGAGTTATCACTGCAGACGAATCGCCGTTCACCGGATCGTGGACGCTGACTGCCGCGTGAAAAGTTGCGTGAAGCCGTTCCAGCTCAGTCATTTGCGCCAGTCGTTCGTCATGGTCCCGCCAGCCATCTGCATGGGAGGCTCCTAATTGCGCTACGGCCGTCGCCGTCAACCATGCCCCCGCGAGAAGCAAGCTGAGCAGCGCTGTCATTTTCTTGAATGTCGATTCCATGTCCATCTCTCCTTTAATTTTGGGGCGTGGTTGTCGTTCTCACCGCGCCTGTTTGTTTGCCTTCACTCCATATAGCGAAAAGCGCAGCGGAAACCTGTAAGCGGGAAAGGAACTTCTTGGGGCACTGACCCTGAAACTGCCGGGTGTGTGGTAATGTTTACGCAATTGGCTACTCCTCCGGCCCAGGGATTTGGATGGATGACGCCCTCGAACACGAGATCACCCAACTGCTTCAGGCCTGGCGCCGGGGCGACGAAAGTGCTCTGGACAAGCTAACTCCTCAGATTTATCGCGAGCTACATCTGGCCGCCAGACGTTGCATGTCACGGGAACGGAACGGCCATACTCTACAGACGACGGCTCTGATCAATGAGCTTTATCTGCGTCTCTCCGATCTGAAGCTGATTGACTGGCAGAACCGGGCGCATTTCTTCGCGCTGTGTGCGCGACAAATGCGGCGCATTCTCACTGACCAGGCCCGTGCCCGGCGATCGCACAAACGCGGCGATGGAGTAAAAGAGATTTCATTGGACGATGCCCTGGCAATCTCTCCGGAACCCTCCACTGATTTGGTCGCTGTAGACGATGCTCTCAATCAGCTGGCGAAAGTGGACGACCGTAAGAGCCAGGTTGTAGTGATGCGCTTCTTTGGCGGTCTTAGCGTTGAAGAAACGGCGGAAGTATTGAAGGTTTCACCCGACACGGTTGCGCGAGATTGGCGGTTGGCCAAGGCGTGGCTGATGCGCGAACTGAGCGAAAAGAAATCCGATGAAACCTGAGCGATGGAACAAAGTCGAGAGCATTTTTCAGAAGGCCCTCGAGGCGGACGAAAACCGGCGCAGTTCCGTGGTTGAAGAATCATGCGCTGGTGATGCGGAGCTGCGCCGCGAGGTGGAATCGCTGCTGGCGCATCACAGCGACTCTGCGAGCTTCATCGAGAAACCAGCATTTGCGGCTCAGGTAACCACCAACAGCGCTTGGCCCGTCACGGCCGCAGATGCGCCGAGGCCTGACTTGAAGGGCGTTGCGTTTGGACATTACCGCATTGTTGAAGAAATCGGCGTTGGCGGCATGGGCCAGGTGTACCGTGCCCTCGACACGCAGCTTCACCGGACGGTGGCGATTAAGGTGCTGCCCTCGGCACATGTCGCCGATCCGGATCGAAAGAGACGTTTCCTGCAGGAGGCGCGGGCGGCCTCGAAGCTGAATCACCCGAATATCGTCACCCTGCACGACATGGCGAGCGATGGCGGAGTGGATTACCTGGTGATGGAGTATGTGGCGGGTAAGACGCTCAAGGAGTTGATCCGGCCCGAGGGCTTGCCGATTTCCGAGGCCGGCGGTTATGCGATCCAACTCGCCGGCGCGCTGGTGATTGCGCATGCTGCGGGATTGATTCACAGGGACATCAAGCCCGCGAACATTATGGTCACGAACGAAGGCCAAGTAAAGGTTCTCGATTTCGGACTGGCCAAGCAGCTGACTCCGGTGGGAGTCGATTCGCTCGATGCGGGACAGTCGATCCCGGGAACGTTGGTGGGGACGGTTTCCTATATGTCTCCCGAGCAGACGCGCGGTGAGCCGCTCGATGCGCGGTCAGATATTTTTGCTTTCGGCTCGGTCCTTTACGAGGCTGTCACGGGCCAGCTGCCTTTCAGGGCGCCCAGCCTGCTATCGACGATGCACGAAATCGCGCTGCATGATCCACCGCCACCGTCGCGGGTCCAGCCGCGCGTTCCGGTGTGGCTGGAACAAATCATCCTGCGGTGCTTGCGGAAACAGGTCGCGGAGCGCTACCAGTCGATGACGGAGCTGCTCGAGGCACTTCGCAGTGGCGGCGTCGGAGCCGCCCCCGAGACGGCGAGGGCCAGCACGAGTCCGGCTTCTTCGATCGCGGTGCTGCCTTTTGCCAGCGCGGGTGGGGATGGCGAACAATTCGGCGACGGACTGGCCGAGGAACTGATCCACGCGCTGAGTCTGAATGACGACCTGCACGTGATCGCACGAACGTCGGCCGCCGCCCTACGCGGGCACGGTTTGGATATTCGGGAAATTGGGCGCCGGTTGAATGTAGGTGTGATCCTCGACGGAAGTGTTCGGCGTGCGGGTAACCGGCTCCGGATCACGGTTCAGTTGATCGACGTCAACGACGGTCATCACCTGTGGTCCGAGCGGTACGACCGGGAAATGACGGACGTGTTCGAAGTGCAGGATGAGATCACGGCTGCGATCCTAGGCAAGCTGCGCCCACAGTTACTGGGCGCCCGCTCCCCCTCGGCGGCGCGCCATTCGGAAGATCCGGAAGCGTACGCGCTGTATTTGAAGGGCCGCCATCATTGGGGAAGACGCCCGGCGGGCACGATGGAAGCAATTGCCTACCTCGAACAGGCGGTCAAGCGCGACCCCACGTATGCCCTTGCGTACGCGGGCCTGGCGGATGCTTACAACACGCTAGCGAGCTGGGAGGGCGGTGTGCTTGCGCCAGGTGAGGGTTTTCCAAAGGGGATGTCGTATGCAGAGCAGGCGCTTCGCCTGAAGCCAGAGCTGGCCGAGGGGCATGCGGCGCTGGCTTACGCACTGCTCCACTACCGCTGGGAGATTCCGGAGGCCGAGCGGTCGTTTTCGGAGGCAATCCGGCTCAATCCGCGTTACGGGCCGGCGCATCATTGGTATTCGCATCTGCTGGTGGCAACGGGACGCATGGAGGAGTCGCTGTCCGAGAGCAAAATCTACCTGAACCTCGATCCCGCGGATCCAATGTCACAGCTTCACCTGATGTGGCACCACGTGATGGGGCACAACTTCGATCAAGCTCTCAGCGAATCCGGGCGTGCGTTAGCCAACGACCCAGGCTTCTCGTGGAATCGCATTTTTCAGGGTTGGGCTCATCTCGGCACAGGCGCGGCCGGCGAAGCGGAAGCAGTCATCCGAAAAGGCGCGGAACTCTCGGGCGTGAGTGTGCACCTCAGCTTTCTTGGGCACGCGCAGGCGGTCAACGGCAATCGGGCGGATGCGCTTCGGACGCTGGAGACACTCACTGCGCGATCCGCGGAGCGGTACGTTTCGCCCTATGAGTTGGGATTGATTTACGAAGCGCTCGGCGACCGCGATCAAGCCTTCGCGTTACTGGAGCAGGCCTTTGCGGAACGCTCGCCGTGGCTGGTTTATTTGGCGCGCGAACCGCGACTGCGGCATTTGCACGGCGACCCGCGCTTTGATGCTTTGCTTGCGCGAATGACGCGCGACTTCGGTGGAGCGCCAGCGGGTGCGAGTCGGTAGACGGCGAGGCGGGTGGCCCAGCCTTTGATCCTTGCCGTTATCAACGAAGTGGGTGCCCCATCCTTTCGCGTTTTTGCGAAAGGGTGGGCGCAATGCTGCCAGTAATCGGTACGAATAAACGCAAAAGTCAAAAACCGCCATGTCAGCGGCATCGTGTCCCACCCTTGCAAAGAGCGCAAGGATGGGGCACCCTCAGTGTGGTCGTATTCAGAGAGAAGGCTGGGCCACCCGCCCCGATCAGTTAAACCGCGTGGGGAAAGTGACCGACAATCGGCTGGCGGCTCAAGGCATCGCATCCCCGATCACAACCTACAGCTACTATCCGGTAGGAACCGTCCAAGGCTACACGTATTCGACGA
>JBAUXX010000073.1:0-47699 GCA_049584475.1 Candidatus Sulfotelmatobacter sp.
CTCGGCTGCTCTGGGCGGCGTGAGCGACGACGGTCCACTGACCAGCAGCACGCGCGCGCCGCGCCGCAAAGCGGCTTCGGCGAGTGCGTAGCCCATGCGTCCGCTGGAGCGGTTAGTCAGATAGCGGACGGGATCGATTTTTTCGCGAGTCGGTCCGGCGGTGATTAGAACCGTTTCACCGGCAAGGTCTTGCGATGCGCCGAGTGCTTGCAATACCGCAGCGACAATAGCTTCGTTTCCCGCCAATCGGCCCGCGCCGGTCATGCCGCAGGCCAGGTATCCCGAATCTGGTTCGACGATTCTCACTCCCCGTTTGCGCAGGATCTCAAGATTCGCCTGAGTCGCGGGGTGGTTCCACATGTTGACATTCATCGCCGGTGCAACCAC
This sequence comes from Candidatus Sulfotelmatobacter sp., assembly GCA_049584475.1. Taxonomy (GTDB): domain Bacteria; phylum Acidobacteriota; class Terriglobia; order Terriglobales; family Acidobacteriaceae; genus Sulfotelmatobacter. Next base: position 388 of record JBAUXX010000073.1, read on the forward strand.
AACCGGCGCGGTGGTCGCGAGATAAAGAGTGGTGAGGAAATCGCTGGCAATGCCTTGCGCAAAGTGCGCCAGAACATCAGCGGTTGCGGGCACAGCTACCAGCGCGTCGATCGACTGCGCGACGGCGATGTGCTCGATGGCTGAATCAATGTTGGCTTCCTGCTCTTCGCCGGGTGAGAACATCCCGGTGATAACTTTTTCTCCGGAGAGTGCGGCAAAGGTGAGAGGACGAACAAATTCCTGAGCGGCGCGGGTCATGATGACCTGCACGTGAATGCCACGGTCCTGCAGGAGGCGGACAATCTCCGCGGCTTTGTATGCCGCAATCCCGCCGGTGACGCCGAGAGCGACCTTCATAAGTATTGCTGATTGTCGATTGCTGATTGTTGATTCAAAACCTGTGACGACTTGCAACTCAATCAGCAATCAATAAATCAACAATGCCCTTAGTCTTGCCCTAATGCCTTGTCGAGGCTTTCGCTGGCCTGCTCGGCGGCAGAGCGGAGTTCGGGAATTTCCCATTTGACCTTGCCCGCGCGAATTTCATCTTGCGCGATGCGGCAGGGCTTGCGGGAACTTGTGTCGACCACCGGCGGGGCGCCGGACTGCAGTTGCCGCGCGCGCCGCGCCGCGACCAGAATATAGCGATAGTTGCTGTCGAAGCCTTCGATTAACTTCATCTGGGTTCTCCGTTGGATTCAGCTTGCCAGTCAAGTACAGAAAATTGCCGTAACACATGATACCTCGAAATCAGTATCCGCCCGAAGTAGCCGAAGTAACAAACGACGCCAGGATCGGTTGCACCCTCTCGCGAATGTTTGCCAGGCGGCACTGATCGGCCCAAGCCAGCATTTTCTCGTCCGCTGGCGATCTCGGCTTGCCGGAGCGCAGCAAGCGTTCCGAACGGACTATCGCTTCCAACCGCTCGACGGATTCGTCGAGCCGGTCGTTCACCAGAATATAGTTGTATTTATCGTAATTCTCAATCTCACGACTGGCCGTGACCAAACGGCGCTGAATCACTTCTTCTTTATCTTCGCTGCGCTTGCGTAGTCGCCACTCCAGAGTCTGCCGGTCGGGAGCCAGAATGAAGATGCTTACCGCTTCCGGAAGCTTTTGCTGGATCTGTTTCGCACCCTGCACGTCGATATCGAGCAGCAGATCGCGGCCTTTCTCTCGAGCCTCACGGAGAAAACGCTTTGCCGTGCCGTAACAGTTGCCGAAGACATCGGCGTATTCGAGAAATTCATCCGCCTTGATCATCTCTTCAAATTGATCGCGCCCGATGAAATAGTACTGCTTGGAATTTTTCTCGCTGCCTCGGGGCGGACGCGTGGTGTAGGAAATGGAAAAGTCGAGATCGGGGACAAGCTTGAGTAGCTCTTCCACCAGCGTGGATTTGCCGGATCCCGACGGCGCCGAAATGATAAAGACCAGCGGGTTGTAACTGGCGTTCGTTCCAGAGCCATTCATTCCAGGATTACTCATTCGAGGTTCTGCACCTGCTCGCGGGATTTTTCGATCTCGGCCTTCATCGCAAGTCCGGCCTCGGTGATCTTCAAAGCTTCTCCTGCCAGGCCGGAGGTTTTCGACAGCATCGTATTGGCTTCGCGATTCATCTCCTGCAGAAGGAAGTCCAGCTTTTTGCCGACTTCTCCCCCTTGCTCCAGCAAGTCGAGAAAGTGCCGGATGTGCGTTTCCAGTCGCACAACTTCTTCCTGAATGTCGCTGCGGTCGACCAGTAGCGCGGCTTCCTGCATCAATCTTTCCTTATCGATGCCGTTTTTCTCCAGGCTGGCCCCGAGCAATTCCTGCAGTCGCGATTGCAATCGCTCGGTGTAGTTTTGCAGCACGGCGCGACGATGGAGTTGCACGCTCTTGCCGGCCTGCTCCAGGTGCTCCATGCGCTGGCGTAGTTCGCGCGCAATGCCGCGCCCTTCTTCTTCGCGCATCTGGTTAAGGCGGTCAAGCGCTTCGCCAACCTTTTCCATCACCGGCCCGTCGATGTCGCCAGTCTCGCCATTCGAAGAATCAAGCGCGCCGGGCATACGCAAAACCGAATTAAGATCGGGATTAGATGAAACTGAGAATTCCGCAGCCGCAGCACGGAATGCGGCGATGTAACCGCCGATCAGTTCACGATTTAGCGCGAAACTCTCGCTGGAGGACCGCTCCAGGCTGACGGTCACTTCCACATGGCCGCGCGCGATTTTTTCTTTCAGTACGCGGCGCAGTTGCATTTCGAGCGAGTCGGCGCCCGAGGGCAAGCGAAAATGCAGGTCGAGGAATCGATGGTTCACCGATTTCAAAGACAGCGAAAAAGCAATCTGCCCGTTGATGGGCGCTGACTGTTCGGCATCGGGAGCGCGCTCCACTTCGCCTCTGACCTGCGCGAAGCCAGTCATGGAGCGTATGGGCGCCGAGACTTCCTTGTGCGCTTTCTGCGTTGCGCTTTTCAAGATCCTGCCACCGCCTTGGGAGCTTCCATATTAGCGAACTGTAATTCATAGAGACGGCGATAGGTGCCGAGTCTGGTCATTAAATTGTCATGCGAACCGGTATCGGCAATCGTGCCATTTTCGATGACCACGATCCGATCAGCGCGGCGAATTGTCGACAGCCGATGCGCAATCACAAAAACAGTGCGCCCCTCCATAAGATTGTGTAAGGCGGACTGTACCAGCGATTCCGACTCGCTGTCGAGAGCCGAAGTAGCCTCATCCAGAATTAAGATGGGCGCATTCTTCAGCAGAGCGCGGGCAATCGCAATACGCTGGCGCTCTCCGCCGGAAAGCCGCACACCGCGTTCGCCAATGGAAGTATCGTACCCCTTCGGCAACGCACGAATAAAATCGTGGGCCAAGGCTGCGCGCGCCGCGGCTTCCACCGTTTTCATGGGGACGTGCGGCTGCCCGTAGGCGATGTTATTCCGCACTGTGTCATTGAACAGGATCGTATCCTGGGTGACGATTCCCACCTGCTCGCGCAACGAGGCAAGCGTAACGTCGCGGACATCGTGTCCATCGATCAGCAGACGACCGGCCGTTACGTCGAAAAAGCGCGGAATCAGATGAACTAGCGTGCTCTTTCCCGCACCGCTGGAGCCGACGAACGCGAGAATCTCGCCTCGGCGGACTTCGAGATCGATGCCCCGCAAAATCTCGCGCGAGCTGTCGCCGTCGCCCTGATAAGAAAAATAAACACCGTCGAACCGGACGCTTTGGGAAAAACGCGGCAGCCGTTTCGCGCCGGGTTTATCGACCACGTCGTCCGCCGTTTCGATGAATTGAAACAACTGCGACGATGCGCCCAGAGCCTGCTGGAAACTATTGTTGAATACCGCAAACTTGCGCACCGGATTATAGAGGGCGATGACTGCGGCCACGAACGTAACAAATGCACCCAAAGTGAAGTCGTTGTGAGCGATCCGGCCACGCCCCAAGAGCAGTAGCAGCGCGATCGCGACGGCCCCAAAAATATCCATCAGCGGCGAGCTGATCGCGGCTGCTGCTACTGAACGCAGGTTGGCGCGAAACAGTTGCTGGGCCGCCAGGCGAAATCGCGCAATCTCCCAGGATTCCATTCCGAATGCTTTCACAATACGATTGCCCGTGATGGTCTCGTGCAAAATATTCTGCACATCCGCGAGTTGATCCTGTCCGCGCCGTGTCGTGCTGCGGACTCGGCGCCCGATTCTCACTGCGGAAAAAATTATGAACGGAACGAACAGCACCAGCACCCACGCCAGTTCTCTGCCTAGAATTACCACTGCGATTGCGGTAAAGATAAAAGTGAAGAGCTGCTGCAAAAATTCCGCCAGCACGCTCGACATCGCATACTGCACCCGCTCAATGTCATTGATAATCGTCGAAATTAGACCGCCGGTCGGATGCTTCTGGAAAAACTCCGCGGAACGCCGCAGAACTGAGTCGTAGAGATCGTTACGCAGGTTGGTGATCATACCGAAGCCTGCGTGATTTACCAGATAGGTGCCGGCGTAATCGAAGAGTCCCTTGAGAACAGTGGACGCGACAAGGGCATAGGCAACAATCGTCCACGCATTGTGAAAATGAGTCGGAACAAAACGTTGAAGATAAACCGGCTGCGAATTCCAGGGAGCCGTGAACAGCAAAATGTTTTCCGAACCAGATGCGGGATTTAGCACGCGATCCAGGATGGGCTTGAGCAGAATCAGGCGAAACGCCTCGAGAAAGCCGACACCGGCGAGCAGCAAAACTCCGGGCACCAATTGCGGCAGAAACGGAAATACGTAGCGTACCAGGCGCGTCAATTGGCGCATGGCCCTCCACGGGGAATCGGGCCTGAATTGTGGGTGGCGGCCAGTGTAGACATGGGATGCGATTTTATTTTACTTGAGTTCCGTACCACGAATGCGGCATTTCTGGATACCTCAGAACTTTCAATACGGAGGGCAGGAACATAGAGTAAACCGTCAGCCCGTATGCCCCGATCAGGGCTTTGGCGTTATTTCGGGCTGTCCCGATGCACGACCTTCACCCGGTACTCCGCGGCGCGCAGACGTTTGGCCACGTCTTCGGCGATCATGACGGAGCGGTGCTGGCCGCCGGTGCAACCGAAGGCGATGGTCAGATAGCTCTTGCCTTCATGAATGTAATGCGGCAGCAGATAGACGAGCAAGTCGGAGATGCGCTGAATAAATTCTTTCGTCTGAGGAAACGAGCGGATGTATTTTGCCACGCGCGCATCGCGTCCCGTGAGCGGGCGGAATTCGGGCACAAAGTGCGGGTTGGGCAGGAAGCGAACGTCGAAGACGAGGTCGGCATCTTCGGGAACTCCGTGCCGAAAGCCGAAACTCACGCACGAAACAAGAATACCTTTCTCGGACGACTTTTCTCGAAAGCGTTCATTGATATGCGCTCGCAATTCGTGGACGTTGAACTTGGATGTGTCGATAACAAAATCGGCCAGCGCCCGAATAGCGCCAAGATGGCGGCGCTCGGTTTTAAGAGCGGACGTTACTGGCGCGTCTGTGCCTAGGGGATGCGGACGGCGCGTCTCGCTAAAACGCCGCACCAGCACGGCGTCAGAAGCTTCGAGATATACGACTTTGGTCGGGATCAAGCGCCTGACGGATTTCAGGATGCCGGGAAGACGATCGAGTTTCGATCCTTCGCGGACATCGACGACCAGGGCCGTGCGGCGGTTTTCTCCCGACTGCATGGCCAACTCGGCAAAGTTGGGGATCAGTTCGACAGGAAGATTGTCGACGCAATAGTAGCCTAGGTCTTCGAAGGCCTTGAGCACCGAAGCCTTGCCCGACCCGCTCATCCCGGTAATGATTACAAGTTCTGGCGCGTGCTGTAGCTTGGCAGAACGAGGCTTGCGTTTCGCCGCCGGAGCCTTGCGTGCAGACTTAGACGTTTGTGATTTGCGAGCGGCCATCGAATGGATAGTACATCGAAGGCATCGAGAATGGCTTGCACGAAAGCGGTGTGCGATTGCCAAGCCAGATACGTGCTGTCAATCAACCATCTGCGTTGTATGGTTGTCTCCGAACGCCATAGACAGGTAAGCTAGTTCGCCATGAAGAAGTTTCACGAATTGACCGAGCGCGAAGTCCTGGCTCTGGCCATTGCTTTGGAAGAGGAAGACGAGCGCGTCTACGCCGATTTTGCGGAAGGCCTGCGGCAGGACTATCCCGCTTCGGCCGCGATGTTTGAAGGCATGCGCGAGGAAGAATCCGGCCATCGCCGGCGCTTAATCGAGCTTTTCCGGAAGAAATTTGGCGAACACATTCCCCTGATCCGGCGGCAGGACGTGCGCGGCTTTGTCGATCGTCCCGCATTGTGGCTGATGCGGCCGCTGCGCATTGAAGCGGTTCGCAAAGAGGCGAGCACGATGGAGGTGGAGACACGCCGGTTCTACGAAAAAGCCGCGGCGCGTACGCAGGATGCGGGTATGCGCCAGTTGCTCGACGACCTGATCAACGAAGAACGCGCGCACGAAGAGCGCGCGCAGGAGCTCGACAAGCAAAAACTGCCGGCCAATGTGAAGGCCGACGAGGAACTGGCGCAGCGACGTTTGTTCGTTCTGCAAATTGTGCAGCCGGGTTTGGCCGGGCTGATGGATGGATCAGTCTCGACGCTGGCTCCAGTCTTTGCCGCCGCTTTCGCCACAAAAAGCACGCAGGCAGCTTTTCTCGTAGGTCTAGCCGCTTCGGCCGGTGCAGGTATCAGTATGGGGTTTGCCGAGGCGCTTTCCGATGACGGCAGTTTGACCGGCCGCGGACATCCGTGGGTGCGCGGGTTGGTTTGCGGCGCAATGACGGCAATCGGCGGCATTGGCCACACGCTGCCATTTCTGTTCCACGATTTTCGTCTCGCCTTATGGGCAGCGGGCGTAGTTGTGGTCGCCGAACTCGCTGCGATCACTTGGATCCGCAGGCGCTACATGGATACGCCGTGGGTCTCCGCGGCTCTACAAGTCGGGCTGGGCGGTGCGCTGGTATTTATCACCGGCGTGCTGATTGGAAGCTCTTAGTTCAGTTGCACTCTCAAACTATTCCTACCAGATGCGAACTCGCTCCGGCGGCGCAAGATAAAGTTTCTCTCCCGCCTGAACGTCGAAAGCTGAATACCACGCATCGATATTGCGTACCGTGGCGGCTCGGTACTGCGCCGGAGCATGAGGATCCGTCATCACCTGTTGGCGAAGCGCAGCCTCCCGCGCCTTGGATCCCCAGTTTTGAGCGAAGGCAATGAAGAACTGCTGATCGCCCGAAAATCCATCCTGCACGGGCGCAGTCTTGCCGGCGAGCGAAGCGCGATAACCATCGTAAGCCGCCGAGATACCGGCTACATCGGCGATGTTTTCCGCCAGAGTTTGCTTGCCATTCACCGACAGATCGGGAAACGGCTTATAGGTATCGTATTGCGCGGCGAGCTTTGCGGTGGCAGCCTCGAAATGCGCGAGGTCCGCCGAAGTCCACCAGTTGCGCACACGTCCCTTCGAATCGAAGGCGCTGCCTTCGGTATCAAACGTGTGGCTGATTTCGTGTCCGATTACCGAACCGATGGCGCCATAATTGGCCGCGGCCGGAGCCTGCGGATCGAAGAACGGCGGCTGCAAAATCGCGGCGGGAAAGTTCAGCGCGTTTTGCAGAGGCAGGTTCACCGCATTCACCGTTTGCGGGTCCATGGACCATTCCTTGCGGTCAACCGCTTTGCCGAGGCGCGAGACATCCCACTGATAGTGGGACAGGCTGCCCCGCCAGATATTTCCGAAAATGTCGTCCGCTTTTACTTCGTAGTTGGAGTAGTCGTGCCAGCTTTCCGGGTAGCCGATCCCCACATAGAGAGTAGAAAGTTTGGCCTCGGCTTCGGCCTTGGTGGCGGGGTCCATCCAGGAAAGTGCTTCAATGCGTTTACGAAATGCGGCGATAAGGTTCGCCACCATGTCTTGTGCCTGCGCCTTGGCCTCGGGCGAGAAATATCGCTCGGCATAAATCTTGCCGACCGCATCGCCCAGCAGGCCGTCCACGGCAAAAACTCCCCGCTGCCAGCGAGGACGCTGTTGTGGTGTTCCGGAAAGTGTCTTGCCGAAAAATGCAAACCGTTCGGCCGCGAGCGATTTCGGAAGGATGCCCGCATAGCTTTCAATCAAGTGGAGCGCGAGCCAGTCTTTCCATGAATCGAGCGAAGTAGACGCCACCAGAGCCGATTCGCCGGTAAAAGCCTCGGGTTGCCAGACAATGAAATCGGCTTGCCGGCTGAGGCCAGCGCCGCGAAAATATTCGGTCCAATCCAATCCGGGCGCTTTAGCGGTAAAGTCAGCCTGCGACCAGGTGTTGTTGGCCTTGTGAACGTCTTCATTCTCGGCAAGACTGCGATGAGTCTGCGCAATGGAGTGTTCGAGTTCAACCACTCTCTTGGCGCGAGCGTCAGTGTCGGAAAGTCCAGCCAGCTTTAGGATGGCGGAAATATGCGCTTCGTACTTCGTGCGAATGTCTCGCATGTGCTGATCGTCGGAAAGGTAATATTCGCGATCCGGCAGTTGCAGTCCGCCTTGCAGCAGGTAAGCCGTGTACCGATCTGAATCGTTAAAGCCGGGGGCTATCCAGAGCCCGAAAAGATTTGGCGTGTGAAAGTTCGTGTTGTTCAGCGCATCCACATCGGCGCGCAACGTTTCGCCAAGCGCGCGAGCCAGTTCGCGTTTGTCATGAATCGCAGTGATTGCCTCGAGATGCGGGCGAAGGGGCGCGAGGCCTTTCGCCTCGATTCCGGCCTCGTCCATGTATGAATTGTAGAGGTCGGCGACCTTGTGCGCCTCCGAACCGGCCGGCGAGTTCGACTTGGCAAGCTCTTCGATCAGAGCGGCAGTGCGCTTGTTGCTCTCGTCAGCAAGCTTGGTAAACACTCCCACCCCGGCTCGATCCGAGGGAATCTCAGTACGCTTGATCCATTCGCCGTTGGCATAACCATAAAAATCGTCGCCCGGCTTGACCGAGCGATCCATATTGGTCACGGCAATGCCGTGACCTTCCTGTGCGGCAGGAGCTTCCTGCGCGTAGAGGGTTGATGCGAAAACACAAGCGACGGCACAAGCCAGCGCAAGCGTCGAAAATCTAACAGTGCGGTTCATTCAGGGCTCCAAAAGGGCGGGTTCGGGTTGTGGCGCGGAACCTGCTAATTTAGCACGAATCTCGTTCTTTGCCGCCAAAACTCCCAGAGTGTAGACGCTCTTTGAGAGGTATTGTCACCTTAATAATGCTTCTGCGGCCCCGCAGCCACACTTTGACGCCTTTACGGTTGCGTATCCAGCGGGTGCTTGCTCTTTTCGTAGAATTCATTTTGCAGTTTCAAACTGACTTCGTCGGCTTTGACGGAACGAATCACTTTTGCGACGGTGTCGATCCACCAATCCATCTGGAATTTTCCGAGTTCGACCGTGGCGGCCGAGCCGACGCCGGAATAATGTCCGGGAAAGCGGGCATACCACCAGATGCCGGTGTAAACCTCTTCAGGAAGATTCTGGCGGTGTTGATCCGCGCCGGATTCGGTTGCCGCGCGATCCATGTGAACGGTATCCGGGCGCGCAATCAGCATCTTTGAAGTCTCGCTCTCGCCCGCGTGCCAATCTGGAAACGTCTTCGGTTGCAGCCCCCCGGAGGATGGCTCTCGCTTGTCAAAAATGTACACGACGTAGTCGTGAGGCTTATCGAGTTGTGACTGCGCGAAATAAGGTAGCAAGCTCTCGTTGCCACCATGACCATTGACGATAATTATTTTCTTGCAGCCATTGCGGGACATTTCGTCCGTGGTTTCCTGCAAGAGCGCAAGTTGCATGTCGCGGCTGTAGGCGATGGTTCCCGGTTCATGGCGTGCCTCGGAAATCTGTCCGAAGTAGTATTCCGGAAAGACTAAAGCGTATTCCTGTTCGGCGGCGTGGAGCGCTGCATAACGAACATCGAGCAAGTCCGTGCCGAGCGGAAGGTGTGGCCCGTGCTTTTCCAGAATGCCGAACGGGAGCAGGCAAGTTCCCTGGGCGCGGTGAATCCCGTCGCGAAAATCGGCGGCGGTAAGTTCTTCCCAGTGGACAGAAAGCTTTGACGGCGGCGTCACGGCCTGGGCTTCCGCAAACCGCACGGCGCTCATGATCAAAACCAGGAACAGGAGCCGGAAAATCATTGCGCGGGCACGAGTCTTCATATCTGCAATCTCCCTCGGCGGCGAAATTCTAACACGCCGAATCCTCTATTAAAACGTTTCCATACAAGCCGTTTTACCTTGATAGACTAGCTTGGAGACTCTTCTGATTACACTTCGCATCTTCCCATTGGCACTGTTTGCGGCGACGCTTGCTTTCACGTGCTCAGTTACGCTCGCAGTTGGCCAAGGTAGCGCCGTCGCGAAACCCGAATTAGCCACCCTCACCAGCCGCGACGCAACTTTTCAGGTTAAGTATCCCCAATACCTGGTGCGCTGCGAGCATCTCGATGCCGAGAATCCGGATGTGTGGTCGCCGGAGGGCGCTTGCGTCGCATCCATACCCGTGTGCGACAGCAGCGGGCACGCGGGTAACGTGCTTGGCTGTCTGGCCTATCCGATGAATGATTTCCACGGGTCCGAATTGCAGGCGGCGTCTTTGGCGGTGAGCCTGCTCGACAGTTTTGGTACGGCGGGCGAATGCATGCGGAACTGGACGAACCGCGATACGTCCAACGTGCATGAAGAACGCATCCGCGGAGTGAGATTTCAGGCGGCCAAAGTTGCGGAAATGCAAGGCAGCTATGTTGCCGAACATTCCGCTTACCGCGTGTTTCATAAGGGAGCGTGTTACGAACTCGATATAAACGTCTCGACCGCGCTGGCCACTGCTTTTGCCGCCGAGGATGCGCCGAGGAAGCTGACTCCGGCCGAACGGGACAAAATCAAAGCCTCGCTAACAGAAGCGCTGGAGGGATTTCGCTTTCTAAAGTGAGGCGTGGTGTTCGCAGGAATTGAACAAAGGCAAGGGCCGCATCTCTTGACGCGGCCCCTGCAGCGAGCAGATACAGTCGATCCAAGCTCTCTCGCTACTTCAGGAAAATTTCCTGCAGGAGTTCCGAGCTGATAATCTCGCGGATCTCCCCGCGCTTTTCCGCAAGTTGCTGACCTTGTTGTTTGCCACCGAGAATCTTGTCGCGGGCCATTTCGCCTTTTGCGGCCAGGCCATCCATTGCGGCATAGTTCTTGTATTGAACGGCTACGCAAATGTCCCAATCCTCGGGACTGTTCTTTGTTTCCTTGAGGAAAATCTTGTAGTCCATGATCGTCCCATCTTTTTTCTCTGCCTCGATCAGCGGTTTGGTGGAATGGCGCAGGCTGGTGAGATATTCGTCCATGTGAGTCGGTTTGACGCGGATCAACTGAATGCGCCAGATGGGACCTTCGGTGTAATGCTCCTGCGCGAACAGGGCAGGCGTGAGCAACAGCATGAATACGACAAACCCGCATAATTTCTTCATAGTGATCTCCTCAAGTGGGTAGTTAACGGCGGGGAGGATCATACGCTCACGGATGGGAATGCGAAAGCGTAGACCGTAGTTTGACTCCTGCAATCGATAATATCGCATCTGTCGGCCGAGCTAGAGTCCGGCGGGAAGTTCGCCCTGCCGAATCGCAGCTCGATCACATGCCAAATGAGGCAGAAGTGTCCAAAGCTGGAAGTACCGCTCATCAATAACGCCGTACGCCAAGTGATCGTCGCCCAAAAAAAAAGCGCGCCATGGGGCGCGCGGTCGAACCTCTTGAAACTTTGAATTAGAGCAGTTAGCCGTTTCGGCTCTTGAGCACTTCCACGGCCTTCTTCAGTTGATCGTCCTGCGTTACCTTGGGCTTAGCTTCTTGTTGCTCGGGCGTGGTGGTTTCGTCTTCTTCGTCCGGAAGCGCGTTGTCTTCTTCGTCGGCAACCACTACGTTCGGCGTGACGGCATTGTCCTGAATCGCTTTGCCGCTCGGCGAGTAGTACTTGGCGATGGATAGTATCAGCGCTCCGCCTTCAGGCAGGTCGATAGTCTTCTGTACCGAGCCGTCGCCAAAGGTCTTGTCTCCAATCACGTCGCCACGTGCATTCTCAAGAACTGCGGCAGCCACGATCTCAGCCGCCCCGGCCGTTCCCCGATTAACCAGGACAGCAAGTGGAAGCGAAGAGATTGCCTTGGCCGGATCGGCGTTAAACGCCTCACGCGGATACTTCTGGCCTTGAAGATACGTAATGGTTCCGTGGTTCAAAAAGAGGTTGGCCACGGCTACGCCTTCACTCTCGTTGCCGTCGGCGTCGCCGCGCAGGTCGAGGAGCAGTTTCTTCGCGCCCGATTTCTCCAGCGACTTGATCTTGCCGGCGATCTCAACCGCCTTGCCCTTGGTCAGCGCGTCGACCTTGATGTAGCCGATTCCGTCTTCCATCATCTTGTCGGAAACTGGAGGAATCGTGACAACGTCCCGGGTGATGACAACTTTCTGCGGTTCTGCGCGGCGGGCGCGAACGACAGAGACATTTAACGTAGAGCCCGGCGTCCCTTCCAACAGGCTGCGTATTTCGGGCAGCGACATGTCGCGAGTGCTCTGGCCCTCGATGGATTCAAAAATGTCCGTCGCCTCAATCCCCGCTTTTTCCGCCGGCGATCCCGGCAGCACAGAGACGACATCTGCATAGCCAAAGCGCTTGGAGAATGTCGCGCCGATATCGCCCTTGGCTTCGGTCTTGTGCGCCTTGTACTGCTTGTAGGCATCGGCCGTCATATAGCTGGAATTGGAGTCGAGCGATTCCAGCAGGCCGTGCAAAGCGCCGTCCGTGACTTTAGGAATGTTCGGCTCTTCGACGTATTCGCTGCGCACGCGCGAAAGCACTTCACTATAGACCTGGAGCTGGCGATAAGAACCGTCGTTGGAAGAGGCGTGCACGCCGCCGAGCGAACCCACGACGACGAATAATAGGACGGCAAAAGAAGTTACGAGAATCGCTGCTTTAGTTTTCATGGACATCGAATTTTGTCTGCTTCCGGAAGGAGTCTGTGCCGCACGAACTACTCACCATTATATATGCAGTAGATGCAGGTTTCTGCCGGTTCGCTGCTCGGGTAGCTCTCCTCGGTAACGTAGTTCCCCGGACACGCTGCACAAATAGACGCGCTTGCCCTTGAATCGTCAACCTTTGCCCGGCTCGCCGGTTCCCAAGCCTGAAAGGGCATCATCAAGAAGAAAACAAGAGAGTTGCTGGCGCCGAAGGAAGCTTGTCTGCGCAACAACCGTCAATTCGTTGGCTTGAAGTTGATCGTGAGTGATGTAACGGTAGAGACAGGACGCCCATTCATCAAATAGGGCTGAAAGTGCCATTGCCTTACCGCATCAATCGCAGCGCGCGCAAATGCCAGCGACCCTTGCAGGAACTTGGCATCCTGTACCGTGCCATCGCGCCCTATTAGAACCTGCAAGACCACTGTGCCGGACTGTCCCTTCGCCGAATCCGGATAGACCGGCGCTGGCTCCTGCTGAAGCAAGTTTCTGGCGGCGGCCTCAGGCAACCTCACCGGTTCGATGGAAGGCATGGCGGCATCCGCGGGTTTATTTCCGCCGGCTTCGGGAGTGCTCGAGGCCATCTGCGATTTCAGGCTCGAAGGTATGCCAACGCTTACCGCGGTGTATTGCGGCTGGGCATTTCGTTGTGGAGCGGCGGCCGCCGCGACTGGTGTGATGTTGCGTTTCGTAGCCGCGTCGGCAGAGTTGTTCAATGGCGAGGCGGGCGGCGACGGCGCGTTTACAGATACGGACGGGCTTAATGCAGGCGGAATTGTCGCAACCGGCGAAGTGTTTGCCACGCCTGGCGATTCATCCGAAGAATGTTGATCGGAAGAATTTTGTACCGGCGGCATTTCCGTTCCAGCCGCTTGCGGCGAATTCGCGGCTGCCGTATTTGGTTGCTTGGCAGTCGGGTCAACTATCGGAACAACCTGAATCTGCGAGGGATCGGTAGTTGCATCCGGAATGGCTTCTGCAACCGGCAGCTTGTACTCGTCCCCGGCGTGTGCAAAATTCTCGTGCGCTGGCGGGGCCTGCGCCGGAGTTACCGGCTGCGGATTAAGCCAGGCATGTATGGCGTTTGTCGCGCGGGTTGAGACAGTTCGCTCTCCCGGCTTCACCGCGCTAGACGACACCTTCCAGTACGCTCCAGCGACGATAACCAGCCCAACGCAAAGTGCAGCAATCCATTTCCCGCTGCGCGCCGGGGCATGTTCGGATTGTTCTGCGCTCGGGTCCAGACCTTCCGCCTTCTCTCCCGCCATGTAAGCGAAGAGCTGAGATTCCGTCTTCTGATCGCTTTGCTCGCGCCGCGTCGGCGGTGCAACGGCAGCCGGCTCGCTGGCTTCGGAAACCGGTCTGGCGAAAGTCTGAGCGGGCGGCGGTGTATGCGAGGGCGTCTGCTCGTAGCTGAGCAATTCCGCCTGTCCCGGCGAAGGTAGTGGAGCAGCAACTGATGCCGCGGCGGGAGCTAGCGCAGGTGCCGCAGCCGCCGCAGAAAGGTTGGCGTTTCGCGCTTTGTACCATGCCAGCCCGCGCGGTTGGCTCGGCGGTGGAACCGGCGCATCTTCAACTTTGTTTCTTGAGTCGAGAGCAGCCGCCATCGGCTCCAGTTCCTGCAGAGGGTCGATCTCGGCCGCGGGCTGAGATCGCTCTATTCTCTTCTCGAGATCGGACTCGGTCGTGAATTGCGCTCCCGGTTGCGGCGTTGCGGATTGCAGAAACTCGCCCGCGCGCAATGTCGTCTGCTCCTGGGAACCTTCGAAGCTCAAAACGGCCGGCATCGATGCCGCCGCTATCGTTGCCTGGCCTCCCGGCGCCTTTGCAGCGAGTGCTTTAGCCGTAGATGCAGATTGTTCGACCTTGGCTCGCAGAAGATCGCGTGCCGTGGCAATCGTATCGCGAACCTGATTCACCAGCAGAGGCTTGCGGACGATGGAATTCGCGCCCGCTTGCAGAGCTTTCGGGACACCAGCGTCGTCCCCGACAATGGCTAGCGTCAAAGGTCTTTCCGACGCTTTTCGCGCCCGCGCTGTATTAAGAAGAAGTCCCGCATCCGGTTGCTCATCCCAATCGAGAATGACCACCTGGAATTTCTGGCTGGTGACTCGCTCGGTCGCCGTCGCCGCATTCGGGCAAGTCTCGGCGTCGATCTGAAGCTCTTTCAACACTCGAACCAGAAGTTCAGTGTCTTCACCACTGGGACAGAACAGCAGGCAGCGTAAGGGCATGCTATTCCAGCCTAGGGAGCCTTAGTAACCGCCGCAAGTTACCGAGGTGGATGGCCACTTCGAGGGCAAACACCGAAAAGCAAGTAATCTTGGTCATCCCAATGCGGTCCTATAGTTCAGGGTCATCCAGAGCGCAGCCGTTTTTCAGGCGAAGCGATGGATCTCAGGCTATCGATCCTGGCGAGTAAGCCAATCGAGGCATGGAACCGTGTAGGGCGGACACTCCTGTCCGCCGTTTTTGCTGTTGCTCGTGCCAAGCCATGAATGGTGAAGCGTGAGCACCACGGTGGAAGAGCGGCGCTCCAGCGCCGCGTGGAGCTGAAGAAGAATAACCGGGCTTTAGCCCCAGACACGGGAAGCAAAATTACCGCCAAGCTGCCCTTCACCGTAAAAGCCCAGCCAACTCCCGGAAAAACTCCGCCGGAGATGCAATGCGCAGCCCCGTCCGCTGCGCCACAGCCTTCGTAAAATGCTTGGAATTGTTGGTCAGCAGCCAGTCAGGCTTGCTAGCTATAGCCGACAAAGGCACCTAGGTGTGGGGCGGACACTCCTGTCCGCCGCCGTTGATCTCACACTGCAAATGCCAAGAGAAAAAGCGTTCTGTTTCATGGCCTACAAAGCTGGCGTATATTCCCCCGCATGGAGCCTTTCACTATCGCAATTTCAGCGGCGGCCAGCCACGTCCTTCAACTGATCGATTGGAAGGATGTGCTCAAGCATTTTGTCGGCGACGCCGTCCATGAGGGTGCCAAAGATATTTTTAACTACTTAAAGCCGGGCGACCGCGAAAAATTGGGTTGTGCGGCAAGCGGCGGTGCGGGAGTTGGCGCGGGGCTGGAAGGACGATCCTGACACCTTGCTCTTGCTAAAAGACTGCGCGCGCGCCGATGAAAATGGGGCTATGCGGCAGGCGGCGGTGCAGGAGTTGGCGCGGCGTTGGAAGGACGATTCCGACGTCATCCCACTACTTCAGCAGCGGCGATAGCTCCAATTTTGGAGACTCTTGCCTTATGATCGCACCATCTGCGCACTATGCTTTCCCGCCAGCAACTGCCTCAACACATACTGCAAAATCCCGCCGTTGGCATAGTAGAGTGCTTCCTGCGGCGTATCGATGCGCACCAGCGCTTCAAACTCCACCCTGTTTCCTTTGCCGGCTGCACGAACTCTCACCGTCTTTCCCGCGGCAAATTTCTCGACCACGCCCCGAATGCCGGTGATATCGAAGACTTCTTCGCCGGTCAGCTTGAGCGATTCCGCATTCTGTCCGGCGGGGAATTGCAGCGGCAGAATTCCCATGCCAACCAGGTTCGAGCGGTGAATGCGTTCGTAGCTTTCGGCGATCACGGCGTGAACGCCCAGCAGGGCCGGGCCTTTGGCCGCCCAGTCGCGCGACGAGCCTGATCCGTATTCCTTGCCTGCAAGAATCACCAGCGGCGTGCCTTCCGCCTGATATTTCTGCGACGCATCGAAGATTGACATCTCGGCGTTGGTCGGCAGGTGGCGCGTGAATCCGCCTTCGGTATTCACTAGCTTGTTGCGCAGGCGCACGTTGGCGAACGTGCCGCGCACCATGACTTCGTGATTGCCACGCCGCGAGCCGTAAGAGTTGAAGTCGGCGGGCGCGACGCCATGCTCCTGCAAATATTTTCCCGCCGGGCTGTCTTTCTTGATCGAGCCTGCGGGAGAAATGTGGTCGGTTGTAACGCTGTCTCCCAAAACAGCCAGCACGCGCGCGCCGTGAATATCCTCGACAGGGGCAGGTTTGACCGTAATGTTGTCGAAATAAGGAGCGCGCCGGATGTAGGTCGAATTTTTTTCCCACGCATATGTTTCGCCCTGGGGCACGTTGAGGCCCCGCCAGCGTTCATCGCCCGCGAAAACTTCGGCGTAGCTCTTGGCAAACATCTCCGCCGTAACGGAATGTTCAATTGCCTCTTCCACTTCCCGCTGCGAAGGCCAGATGTCGGCAAGAAAAACCGGCTTGCCGTCTTTGCCCTTGCCGAGCGAATCCTTACGCATATCGATGTCGATGCGGCCCGCCAGCGCGAACGCGACAACCAGCGGCGGCGACATCAGATAATTCGCGCGTACTTCAGAATTGATGCGCCCCTCAAAATTGCGATTGCCGGAAAGCACGGAAGCCACAACCAAATCTTTTTCGTCGATGGCCTTGGAAACTTCGTCCGGGAGCGGCCCGGAATTACCAATGCAAGTCGTGCAACCGTAACCAACAATATGAAATTTCAATTTCTCCAGAAAAGGAGTCAGCCCCGCGTGATCGAGATAATCGCGCACCACCTTCGATCCCGGCGCCAGCGAAGTCTTCACCCATGCCGGCACCGACAAGCCTTTCTCAACGGCCTTCTTCGCCACCAATCCCGCGCCAATCATCACCGAAGGATTCGAAGTGTTGGTACACGAAGTAATCGCGGCAATCACCACGCTGCCATGCTTGAGTGCGCCCTTCACGCTTTGTGAAACATGCTCATGCACATCCGGATCTTCGACTCCGATTGCCGTAGGGCTGCCACCTTCCTGTTCCCATCGCGCATCGTTACCCACGACAGCCGCAGTTTTCGCCGCCGCTTTCGGCTTGATAAGAGAAGGCAACGCTTTCTGAAACGACACTCCCGCATCCGCCAGCAACACCCGATCCTGCGGACGCTTCGGTCCTGCCAGACTTGGCTCAACCGTACTCACATCGAGCGCCAGCAATTCCGAATACCTAGCCTCGGCAGTTTTTTCGTCATGAAACAATCCCTGCTCACGGCAATAAGCCTCAACCAACGCGATCTGTTCAACACTGCGCCCCGTAAGCCGTAAGTAACGCAACGTCTCGCTATCGACCGGAAAAATTCCGCAAGTAGCACCATACTCCGGAGACATATTCGCAATGGTCGCGCGATCCGCCAACGGCAAATCACACAAGCCAGGCCCAAAATACTCAACAAATTTTCCCACCACTCCATGCCGCCGCAACATCTCCGTAATCACCAAAACCAAATCCGTAGCAGTCGCCCCCTCGCGCAACCGTCCCGTAAGTTTCACTCCCACAACCGCCGGAATAAGCATGGACACGGCCTGCCCCAACATCGCCGCCTCCGCCTCAATCCCCCCAACTCCCCACCCCAGCACTCCTAGTCCGTTCACCATGGTTGAGTGACTGTCTGTGCCTACTAATGTGTCGGGGCAGGCTACTTGCTTGCCTTCCTTTTCCTGGACGAAGACTACGCGCGCTAAATATTCGAGGTTTACCTGGTGGACGATGCCGGTGTCGGGAGGAACGATGGCGAGGTTGCGGAATCCGGTTTGGCCCCAACGGAGAAAAGAATAGCGCTCTTTGTTGCGTTGGAATTCGAGCAGGGCATTTGTCTCGAACGCTTGCGCGGTGCCGAATTCGTCGACTTGGACCGAGTGATCGATTACGAGTTCGACGGGTTGCAGAGGATTGATGAGGCTAGGGTCGCCGCCGAGATTTTTCATGGCGTCGCGCATGGCCGCCAGGTCTACGACACAAGGGACTCCGGTGAAATCCTGCAAGAGAACGCGGCTGGGAGTGAAGGCGATTTCCTTTTCGGATTGTTGATTGCCGTTGGTTTTGTTGCTGCCCCAGGCGGCGAGGGCGCGGATGTCTTCGGGGCGGACGTTGCGTCCGTCTTCGGTGCGCAGGAGATTTTCGAGAAGGATGCGCAGCGAGTAGGGCAGATGCTTTGTCGAGATGCCTTGCTCGTCGAGGGTTTTGAGGCGATAGATTTCGTATTCTTTTTCGCCTACTTTTAGATTGGAGCGGCTGTTGAAACTGTTCGAGGACATGAGGGCCTTCCTGATGAATATTTATTCGTTTGGCTGTGCGCATCGGCGCAGGGCGAGACCAAAACACTGGAACTTACAAGTTTAATCTTTTCTGTTGCGATTTGCGTACAGGAGGGGCGACGCAGCGCCTTGCTGGCAGGAAGAGCAAAAAACCTTTAACACAGGGGACACTGGGAAGCACAGGGTAAGGCTGAAGACTCTACGGCTTCAGGATTCTCTTTTTCGTTTCTGGCGGGAGGGTTTCGCAGGCTGTGCGCAGGATTAGCCTCGGGGCGTGGGTTCTGATCTTCGTCAAATACGGGACGGCGCGCTTCGCGTCGAACTTAGCAGTCTCGCGCAGCAGCCAGCCCAGGCCCTTTTGCACCATGTCGTCATCGTCGTCGAGCAGCGAGTTGGAGAGCTTTTGGATTTCGGGGAAGAACATTTTCTTGCGCGTACCGCGGATGAGGGCGACGCAGGCGGCGCGGCGGCGCCAGCGATTGCGGGATCTCGCCCATTGGAAAATTTCTTTTACTCGCGACGGGTTCGCGATCACCATCGGAGCGATCAGGTCGTGGACCAGCGCGTCATGGTCCGCCCAACTGCTGATGCGGTCGATCCAGGAGGCGAAGAGTTTGAATTCGGTGGAGCCGCAGTTGGCCGTTAAGTCTTCCAGAAGGAATACGGCGGCGATTTTTTCTTCGAGGATAGAGCCGGAGAATAATTCGTCCGCGACCTTTACGAGGAAACCGAAATCGTTAGCATTCAGGATTTCGCGGCGGAAGCTGCGGGCGGCGCGGCGCAGATCGGCTGTGTACCAGCCGTGAGATTGGATCTCGTCCTTGAAGAACCATTGGACTCCGGCGGCGTGGCCGGCGGAGCCGCCGGTTCTTAGTGTTTGGCGAATTTGAGCGGCGAGTTGCGCGGGAGTGGATCTAAAGTTTGGAGCGGAGCGGTGTAGTTGTGAAGGCTCCGGCATCATCTTTTGTCGGCGTAGCACGAAGTGCCCACCTCAGCGGCTAAAGCCGTCTCTAAACGGCGGTTTGGGCGGCACGACTGAAGTCGTGCCCTTCGCGAGCTATCTCTTCGCGAGCTATCTCTTCCCGAATCTATCTACGAAGCTGTTGCTACCCTGAAATATCTGTCGTACAGCCAAAGCAGCACCGTCGTGACCACGCCTACTGCCGTCACGGTCCACCAGATGCGCTCGGGTTGGTGCAACACTTCGCCGAAGTGGTGGACCAGAGTGCCGCCGAACCAGCCGCCTATCAGCGATCCGATGCCGATGGGAAGAAATGCGAATCCCATGTAAGTGCCCTGTTGGCCGGGGGGCGCAAGGCGCGAGATGTATTCGTAGTAGCGTGGCTGCTGGATAATCTCTCCGAGCGCCAACACAAACAGCGATAAGATCGCGCCCCAGATCGTGGGGCGGAAGGCGAGAATCAACCACGCAACGGAAGTGATGATTGTGCCCAGGATCACGGCCTGAAATGCGGGGATTTTTCGCGTCAGATAATTTACGGCGAGGGTGAGGCAGATTACGGTGAGCCCGTCGGTGACGAGAATGATTTCGACATCGGCGCGAGAATTGATGTAGCCGTGGATGTAGCCGGGCAGGCTGATGTACTGCTGCCAGAAGACGACCCAGTATCCGGTGAAAATGACGAGGAACCACATGAAGCGGCTGATGCCGGCGAGCACGAGCGCCAGCAATCCCACCCAAGTCCACCAGGGAATGGGCAGGTTCGGATAAATCCAAAGCAAAATGCGAAGCAGCAGAGCGACCAGCAACACAGGCAGCACAAGGCGGTAGTTGCCCACGACTACGCAGAAATTTCTGGCGACGGTAGCGATGGACGGCGGAGGCGCGTCTCCGGGCTTGTGCGGTTCGTGAAAGAAGAAGATGACTACAAAAAACATGGCGAAGACGCTGAGTGCTGCCACGCGATAAACATTTTCTACGCCTAGATGGCGGTGCGCCCACGAGGCGAAATAAGGTCCCATCGCCCCCCCAACATTGACCATTGTGTAATAAATGGAGTAGCCGATGGAGCGGACATTTTCTTTGGAGGCGCGGGCAGTGGTGCCGACCACGCAGGGCTTAACCAGCGCGATGCCCAGCGCAGGCAGAATGAGAATGACGCCGACGAACAGTCCGAGCGGGACGGCGTTGCGCACGGGCGCGAGCCAGGGAGCGCCGATGGAGCCGATCAGGAAGTAGGCGGCGGCGAGGATTAGGTAGGCAGTGGAGAGTGCGCGGCGAAAGCCCATGCGATCGGCGGCGGCTCCGCCGAAGATGGCGAGAAACCAGACCATGCCGCCGAAGATGCCGGTGAGCGTGCCGGTTTGCTCGGTGGAGAAATTCAGCTTTTCTTGCAGGTAGAGGGCGAGGGAGGCGAATGCGCCGTAGTAGGAGAGGCGTTCGAAAATTTCGCTGAGGTTCGCGATCCAGAAGGGGCGCTCGAAGCCGGTGCGAATTTCGGTGAGGCGTTCGGAGAAGGTCAATGTGGCTCCTGATGTCGTGTGGAGCGGGCACTCCTGCCCGCTTTTATACCCCGAGTCGCTTGCGCAATTCTTCGGCCGACAGGCCCGCGACGCGAATGACTTTATTGCGTCCGGTCTGGCCGGAGGCAATGGTAACGGAAGATCGCGGGACCTTCAAAAGCTTTGCGAAGAATTCGATGCAGGCGTCGTTGGCGCGGCCGTCGATGGGCGGTGCGGTGAGGGAGAGTTTGAGGGCGTCGCCGATTTGGCCAGTAATGGCGTTTTTCTTGGTGCGGGGCTGGACCTTGACGGCGAAGGTAACGCCAGCCACCGTCCCGGATGGCAAGCATGGAAGAAAACATTTTCACCACAGAGTCACCGAGAAAACCAGAAAGTTAAAGATTGGGGCTAGGCCGCAGCGAGGAAGTGGAAGCGTACGAACGGATCCCCTCAGCGGCTAAAGCCTGCATTTATCCGCTCTCAGCGGCACGACTGAAGTCGTGCCCTTCCCGAACCTTGCGCTCGCCGAAGATCGCCGTCCCGACGCGAACGCAGGTTGAGCCTTCTTCTATTGCGACTTCGAAATCGTGAGACATGCCCATGGAAAGCACATCCATGCCGACGCCGGGCAGCTTGCGTGCGGTGATTGCATCACGCAATGCACGCAGCTTTCGGAAGTAGGGACGTGCGCCTTCGGGGTCTTCGGTGAACGGAGGAACGGTCATCAGGCCGCGGAATCTCAAAGCTTTGAGGCGCGGAGTGGCTTGCAGCAGATTTTTCAGTTCTTCGGATTCGGGAGCGATGCCTGTCTTTGCGGCTTCGCCGCCGACGTTGATTTCGATTAGGACGTGCAGCGTTTTATTCAGTTCGCGGGCCGCGGCGTTCAACTTTTCCGCGAGCTTCAGCGAATCTATCGAGTCTACTGCGGCGAATAGTTCCGCCGCTTTTGCGGATTTGTTGGTTTGCAGGTGGCCGATCATGTGGTACTTGGCTTCGGTCAGATCTGCGAGCGACGCAATCTTTTCGCCGAATTCCTGAACGCGATTTTCGCCGAACAATCTTTGCCCGGCAGCGTAGGCTTCGCGGATGCGCTCGGGCGGGTGCATTTTGCTTACTGCCAACAACGCGATTTCTTCCGGGCGGCGGGAAACTCGCGCGGCGGCTGCAGTCATGCGATCACGGATGACGGCGAGGTTTTCGGCGATCGACATGAGCTTGCGAGTCCCTCAAGAGCGGAGTTTGCAGATAAGAAACAGCAGGTCCCTCCACTCCGCTTCCCATTCCCTTCGGGAACGAGAAGCTCCGGTCGGGATGACAATCGTGGTCAGTTACCTATGAGCACAAACCAGAACCAGCACACAAGTCTTTACATCATCGCCGTCGGCGGCGCGGGTTCGCTGGGGTCGCCGGCGCTGGTGAGTGGCAGCCAGATCATCAGGAGGGCGAGTAGAGCCATTACGGCGATGCCCACCAGATATGTTGGATGATCGAAGATCTGCGCTGCGGTGATGCCGCGGGCCCACCCTTCTATTACTTGCAATACGCGCGTTTGTGAGGTGGCAAAGCCCATCGCGATTAGTGCAGCCCACAGGAGTCCGAAGACTGATTCTCCGGCGATGAGGCCGGAAGCGGCTAAGACTCCAGCGTTTTCGACGCGGGCCATCTGCGCCTGGTTGAGGCCGCGGCGCTTGGCTAGCCAGTCGCCCAGCGAGCGGAAGACTCCGCCAAGAAAAATTGCGAACGTGGTTTCGAACGGCAGGTACATTCCAACTGCAACCAGCATGGGACTGCGGACCTGCATCATGATCATTCCGATGCCGAAGAAGATGCCGACGACGACCAGGGGCCAGGGCATATCGCCGCCAACGATGCCGATGGCGAGAGTGGCCATTAGTCCGGCTTGTGGGGCAGAGAGCTGGCGGCTGCCGAAGCCGAAGGCTGTGTTGAGCAGGTACAGCGGCCAGTACATGACGAGGCTGGCGACTACGACAGCAACCAATTCCGCAATTTGAATTTTTCGCGGTGTGCCGCCGAGAATGTAGCCGACTTTGAAGTCTTGTAACAACTCGCCGGCGACGGAAGACGAAACGCAAACTACGGCTGCAACTCCCAGGACCGCCGCTACGCCGGGTGTTCCGGAGACGCCGAGCGAGACCATTAGCAAGGCGGCGATCAACAGTGTGGAAAGCGTCAGGCCTGAGACTGGATTGTTCGATGATCCAATGAACCCCACCAGGCTGCCCGAAACCGTGGCGAAGAAAAATCCGACGATGAGCATGACGACGGCGGCGAGCACTGCGGGCCAGATCAAGCCCGAAATGTGTATATAGAGGAAGCACATGAGGATGAACGTTATGGCAATCAAACCAAATACGACCTTGGAACTCATGTACTGCTCGGTGCGCGACAACTTGGCCCGGTCGGCTGCCGTCTGCTTAATGTCACCCAATGCCCGGATCAGTCCCGCGGTGAGGCTCTTGCCCATTTTGAATAAGGTCCAAGCCGCGCCGACCAGCATGCCTCCGACGGCGATGGGGCGGACGACGAATCTCCAGACTGCGATGGACATGTTGGCCCAATCGTCAGGCGTGTCGGCGGGCAAATAATGCTTGAGCTGCGGGCCAAGGAAAAAAATCAGCATGGGAACCAGCAATCCCCAAGCGAGTACCCCGCCGGCGAATTGAATTGAGGCTAACTTGAGGCCGATGATGTAGCCCACGCCGAGATACGCGGGACTGACACTTGGCGCGGCGAAGGTGCTGGTCCCGCCGGCAGCAAGAATGTTGGAGCTGCCGGTTGTGCCGAGGCGGACTTGACTACGTCCCAGGCTGCCGACGGTGAAATGAATGTCCTTGTCGGCAGCGAAAAGCCCGAAGCGGCCGAGCAGGTAGACGATGCCGCCGACACCGATATTCCAGAAAAGATATTTGGCGGCCTGGGCGCCGCGGCGTCCGGCTTTGTGAATTTCCGCGGCGGCTACGGATTCGGGGAAGGGAAGTTCGGGATCTTCCACCATGACGCGGCGCACCAAAGAAATAAAGAGTACGCCCAGAATGCTGCCGACCATCATGAGCGCGGTGGATTTCCAATAGGCGTCGGCGGGGCGGAAGGATGGCCAGGCTTTGGAGATCACGAAGGCGGGGATGGTGAAGATTGCGCCGGCGGCCAGGCCTTCGCCGATGGTGCCGGCGGTGCGGGCGATGTTTTCTTCCAGCAGTGTGCCCTTCCAGGCGCGCAGTACGGCCATGGCGATCACGGCGGCGGGGTAAGTGGCTGCGATGGTGATGCCGGCGCGGAGGCCGAGGTAGGCGTTGGCGGCTCCCAGGACGATGGTCAGCACCAGCCCGAGCAGGAGGGCGCGGAGCGTTAGCTCCTTCATCTGCATGCCCTCGGGCACAAAGGGCACGTGTTTCCGGGGAGTAGCTTCAGGTTGGGTTGGGGTGGTGGCGCTCATAGGTGAAGGTATCTCCGGAGCCGAGTATTTTGCCGCCATTCACTTGCGCAAGGATCAATTGTGCAAGAGACAGAAGGGCGCACGTTAGCACGCTGGCATGCTGGCTGACAAGTGCAGAGGGAAACCGGTGGTGGGGGATCGAGGGTCGGCTGTTAATGGCTCGTACTTTCGCAAAGACGCTCGTCTTTCGACTGTAGTAAAATGGCCTCACGGTCTTCCAGCCCACTTCGGTAGCTCAATGTCCTAGTGGCATGTTTCGAGGTGCAAGGTGAGAAACAACTCCTCCGATCAGCAATTGCTTGGGTCACATTTCCAGTTCCGTTGCCGGGATTGCAACAGTGAGGTCGGCTTCCAGTCCCGCCGACGATCAGGTTTTGAACGTTATCTTTTGCCCTTTTTCCTATTGAAGCCGGTGCGCTGCGGAGAATGTTTCCGCCGCGATTACCGTTTGATCTTCACTGATGTGAGGGACCGGCTTCCCGAAGTCAGTCGCATAAGTCCGGCGGTCGAGCGGCCGGTCACGCCCAAGCGGAACGTTGCCTAAGCGAGGGCATCGCCGCTATACTGCAAAAGCGACGATCTTCATTCCATAAGCGCGTCGCGTCTGCCTACCGCTGGGCCTTGTGCCTGAGTAGGCCGAGGGAGGCCGTCTTCAGCAGTAGTGAGGACCAAATCCGGGCGAGCGAGGCCCCAGATCGGAAGATAGGGTCTTCTATTGCTTGTCCCACTGTTGCTTGCCCCAGCGATGTTCTTCGCGGTGACGATTTCCGGTGGAACTCTTCGGTAGCGCATTCCTCCTTTTTCCCTGCGTGGGCCCAGTTCGGCCTTGAGGGACTGTTCGCGGTTATGTTTCCCTCCAACTGCCGGATTTGCGAGGAACCGCTCACGCGGATTTCGCGCCTTCCGGTTTGCCAGCAGTGCCTCGATAGCATTTACCCTCTGCGTGGGCGCCTGTGCTTGGTTTGCGGCGAGCGGGTGCTGGCACCTTTATCGGCGTCACTGCCCGACGTGAGTGATAGCGGGGATGAGATGTTCCAGTGCCTGCTGTGCCGCCGCGCCGCGCCGCCGTTTGCCAAAGCCGTGGCCTATGGCAGTTACCAAGGCGGATTGCGCGAGTTGGTTCACATGCTGAAGTACGGAGGAGTTTTACCGGCGGCGAAGGTGTTGGGGCGGATGGTGGCCGAAGCAATGGTGGGGCTTGAGCCGGTTCTCGGAGACGGCGTGATCGTCGTCGTCGCTGTGCCGCTACATAAATCCAAGCGACGTCAGCGCGGATTCAATCAGGCGGAACTGATTGCGCGGTCCGCGCTGAAGTGTTGTGCTGCGGAGCGGTTTCAACTGGCTGACAACGTCTTGCTGAGGAAGCGCGATACGGATTCGCAGATCGGGATGACCAATCATCAACGGCGGGAGAACATGCGCGGCGCCTTCACGGTGTCGCGTGCCCAGGAAGTCAATGGCAGAGAAGTGCTTTTGGTGGATGATGTTCTCACCACGGGAGCAACCGCCGCGGAATGTACGCGAGTGTTGCTCCGCGCGGGAGCCAGCCGAGTGTGGGTAGCAACGGCGGCGCGCACGATGAAGTCGGCATCTAATGAGGAGAGCAGGTTTCAAAGTTTCAGGGTTTCAGAGTTGCAAGGAACGGAGCAGTTTGCTTCTCAAGAATCGTAACGACGCGCGTGAGATCCCTCGCTTCGCCTGAAGAACGGCTGCACTCGGGATGACGCCCGACAGGGTGGATAAATTAACCGTCACTTGGTTTGAAACTTGCACTAACATGCCACACCGAGTTGAACACGATGCAGTCTCGACCGTCCGGCTTCCGGCCGGGCTGTTCCCGCCGTCTGTCGTTTACCGTGACAGCGTTCACCGCGACGGCGATGGGCATTCCCTGCATGCCCCGGTGCTCGTGTTGAATGCGTCGTATGAGCCGATCAATGTCTGCGCGGCTCGCCGCGCGTTGGTGCTGGTGCTCAAGGGCGTCGCCATGACAGAAGAAGAGAACGGACACTTCCTGCACGCCGCGCGCGTCGCCATGCGTGTGCCTTCGGTGATTCGCCTGCTTGAATATCGCCGCATCCCGCACCAGAGCCGCGCGCTTTCGCGGAAGAACATCCTTCTGCGCGACCGCAACACCTGCCAGTACTGCGCCACGGTTCTGCCTTCAGGCGAGCTGACGCTCGACCACGTCATCCCCCGCTCCCGCGGAGGCTCGTCCACCTGGGAGAATCTGGTGGCCTGCTGTCACTCCTGCAACCGCCGCAAAGGCAACCAGTTCGCCACCGAGGCCGGCATGAAGCTGATGCGCGAGCCGAGGGCGTTTAATCTGCACACCAGCCGGCACATCATGCGGCTGATGGGTAGGAGTGATGATAAGTGGCGGAAATATCTTTTCTATTAAGTTGTCGTGGCGAACAAACGGTCTTGAGAGTACATTGGACGGGCTAGACTGCCCGGTTCAGGTAATCCCATCGTCAAGGATGATCGATGCGTTCTCGTTCGCTGATACTTCTTCTTCTCCTCTCACAACTGTCTTTTGCTAGCGCGAACGGAGTTCCTGTTGGCAAACTTCTGGACCAGATGATTCGCCGCTCCACGCTGGCTGAGACCGGTGGCAAAGCTTTTTACTTGAAAGCCACTATCACCGATAAAGACGACGCGAAGTCTGAGTTCAACGGTACGGTCGAAGAGTATTGGGTATCTCCGACGAAATGGCGTCGCGTGATTAAGCTGCGCGATTTTTCGCAGACGCGGATTGTGAACGGCGACGGGGTTTATGAGGACAACAACGGTGACTATTTCCCTTTGCATGACGAGATGCTCGCAAACGAGATCGTAGACCCGTTGCCCAAAGCATCTGTCGATCTGATGAACAAGCTGGAACTCATGGGAGCGGAGCCCGGATCGGGTACGGGCCAATGCATGGCCGAGAAGTACTTCAACGACACCGACGGGCGGGAGATAAGGGTGTTGCTTGCTTACGACTGCAAGACCGGACTCTTGGTTTACCTTTGGTCGCCAACCTGCTGCTACGGCGTGATGACGGACTATCGCAAGTTTCATAACAAGATGGTGGCGTATGCGACGAAGGATAACCCCATCAACATTCGAATCGACACCTTGCGGGATCTTGACGCTGCGGGCGACACGTTGTTTTCCATCTCCCAGCCGACTCCTCCCGAGAAGCGAATGACCACGGAAAGGGTGAATGAAACGGAAGCGCGCGCGTTCCTTGCCGCGAAGACAGAGATAAAATGGCCGCCGGTGAGCAAGAAACCGAATGGCAACAGCATAAGCGTTGACGTCGTAATTGGGCGGGATGGACGAGTAAAGGAAGCGTGGTCCTACAGCCCAATTGACAACGCAGTGGAGGATGCGGTTCTCACTTCCATAAGGAAGTGGGCGTTCCAGCCGCAGAGCGTAGACGGTGTTGCGGCGCAGGTTGAGACGAGCCTGAACATTCCGTTTCCGCCGGAATATCAGGGGGCTGCGACCCAACCAGAAGTAGGGCCCGTCTTTGACAAAATTCGAGCAGTTGGTGATCTGCGGCTTGACGGCTCGCCTAGTTTTCACATGAAAGCCAGCTTCCACTTGGAAGATGGTAGGACGAAGGGCACCTACGAAGAAACATGGGTATCCTCAAAGAAGTGGCGCAAAGAAGTGAAGATGAAGGACGGTTCCGTCGTGGAAGTGCGAACGGAAGATGCGTTCTATCGAACCTTTCCCGGAACGTTCGCGCCGCGGCTCGCCGATGACGTGATCGATTCTCTCTCCTTCAGTATGCCTGGCGAGAATGGCGGCGACCTTCATGAACCCGATTGGAGCACGGTGAACACCAAGCTAGGGAGTCTGCCCGTGGCAAGGCTGGCGAACGGCTATATCAGCCCACAAGGGAAGCCCGATGCACTTACCGTCATGTATTTCGTTGAGGATCAGACCAAGTTCATCCGTGGCCGCTACCACTACTCGATTCTGACCATTTTTAACGATCTGCAGGCGTTTGGAGGGAAGACTGTCGGGCGCAAGCTCACAACCTTGGGCGGCGACAAGATGGAAATCACGATCGACAGTTTGGAACCCGCAGTAAATGTGAGCGACAGCTTGTTCAGCATTCCCGGGGTAAAGCCCCTCTACACTTCGGGAGAAGAAGACGAGCGGTTCACTCAGCCGCGCCTAATCTACACCGAGAAACTTTCTATGCCCGGCTGGCGCGGGAGGGTCACGTGCGGAGTCAAAATCGACGAGCACGGCCATGTTCGCGACGTGGACGTGAAAGGAACAACGGACGAATCTGTCATCGAGCCTATTCGTGCGGCCCTGATGAATTGGGAGTACCAGCCTGCCACAATCAACGGGCACCCGTCTCTCGGCTTCGTTCAAGTAGACGTGGGGCAATAGCCAGGTTCAAACTAGCTTCTGCTTGGTTAGAACTTTGAAAGCTCACTTCTGCGGCGCATTCTGATCCGGCTTCTTGTCCTCCGGCTTCTTCTCTCCCGGCGGCAATTCCTTGCCCTGATACAGAATCTTCACATTCGATCCGAAGCGTTTGTAGTCTTCATACTTCACGATTTCGCGGATGTGGATATCGCCTGCCTTGAAGTGCAGTTCGTCATCGGCGCGGGTGAAGGTGGGGAACCAATAGAGTCCGTCGATCTGCTGCCGCCAGGTGGTGAACTTGGGATAGAGATGCTCTTCTTTCCCTTTTCCTTTTTTATCCTGAATGTCGGGCACGCCCTTGCCGTAGGTTTTCACGATCTGGAAATCGTGATCGTCGACCCAGATGCGTCCCTGGAAGTAGCGCTTCTTGCCTTCAAACTGTTTGGGCGACAAATCGAAGACGTAGCAGTTCAGTTCATCTTCCTTCTGCTGGCCGACATAAAGAATGTTGTACTCGCCGATCTCATCCGACGTGAGGACGAATGGGAGCCGGTGCCGGATGTCTTCAAAATCGCCCTGGTCCATCGATAACCCGCCCTGCTCGAGCGTGGACTGCGGAGCGAAGACGACGTTCTCGATGTGCTTGCCTTTGTCGTCGTAGGTCACGTCGTAAACTTCGTGATATTGGCCAGTGATGGTCTCGCCATCGAGGGTTTCGACTTTCACGTCCTGCCGGTAGGTGTACTGGTCGCGCGCTTCTTTAAATTCTTTTTCTTTCGCGGCAAAGCGCTGAATGATTTCTTCAGACGTGGTGCCCTTGGGCGGAGTGTTTTCGAGCGGCCCCTCCTGCGCAGCGGCGGGTAAAACCGAAAGCGTAAAGATGAAGATCGAGCAGAATAAGAATGCGAGAGAGAACGCGACAGCACGAGGGTGGGACTTCATACGTCTAGTTTAACTAATTCCGGAGGAGGATGGTGGGGTGTTCAAGCCCAGCGGAGCCGACGAACACCCCAAACCAAGCGTTGACTCGAACTTTGAGCAGTACCGCGGCGACCCTACCTCCGGCCCCTCTCCGCTCAGCGAGGTCGGAGGATAGGGTGCTGCAGTTCTGCCGTCAACTTGGATGCCTTTTTGGGAAAGGGGTTGCCGGGGAAGCAAGGTTTCAAGAAGCGAGGTTTCAAGGTTTCAGAGTTTCAAGGTTTCCAGGTTTCAAAGTCGGAAAAGCGCCCAGGTTTCACCTTGAAAGTTTGAAGCCTTAAGACCTTGAGACCCCGCCCTTTGCTACCGAACGAACTAGGTTTCAAGGTTTCAGAGTTTCCAGGTTTCAAAGTCGGAAAAGCGCCCAGGTTTCACCTTGAAACCTTGAAACCTCAAGACTTTGAAACCTTGTCCTTTGCTACCATAAGGCAATGTCTTTAGCCGTACGCTCCCTTCCCATCCCTCAGGCGGTTACGCCGCCGATTCCTGAGCTGCGGCTGCTGGTGGAGTTGCCCTCATGGCGCACCGTCTTCTTTGCCAACCTACGGGATTTACTGCATCCGCCAAAGCTTGCTCCCCTGCGTCTGAAGTCCGCGCCAGCTCCATTCTGGCCGGACGTGTTCGTGCAGCGGCGAATGCCCTGGCGGCGTTTCACGGAGTCTATTGGCTGTCACGTGCTCGCAATCGGAACTCTGGGATTACTTGTTCACTGGGTTGGCGCACGCGTTCAGCCTTTGCCGCCGGCGAGTTTCGAGCGCGATCAGGTCATCTCCTACCAGCCAACGGAATATCTTCCGGCGATTAACACGCTGCCTGCGGATTCTGGAAAGGCCCGCAAGTCCGATCCAGCGGCTTCGAAGCAGCCGATCATTTCTGTGCCGGCGGAAGCGGACAACCGGCAGCAAACCATCGTGACCGCGCCGAGTGTCAGGCTGAAGCGTGATGTGGCGCTTCCTAACATGGTGTCGTGGGGAGAGAAGGCGGCGATGCCAATTGCGCCTGCGCCGCTGATACCGGCAGCCAGCCTGAGCCGATTGAGCCCGGACCTCGATAATTCTGTTGTCGCGCCGCCGCCCGATGCCCGGCGGTTAGCTCGACGTCGCGAGTTGCCGCAGATGCAGGCTTCCGTGGTTGCTCCGCCGCCGAATGTGGAGGCTCTTTCCGCGCGTGCGGGAGACATCAATATTGGCCACACCTCGGTGATTGCGCCGGCGCCGCAGCTTTCGCTGGCCGAGCAGCGTGCGAGCCGACGGTCGGCTCCGCAGGCAACGCAAGCAGGGCTGGCGCAGGTCATTCCTCCTCCACCTTCGTTGACGGCTTCGAAATCTCGATCCGCGGGAACCGGAGCGGGGAGGCAGATCGTGGCGCTGAGCCTTCATCCTGCGGTGGGCGCTCCGCCTGATACTCCTGCGGGAAATCGGCGCGGCAATTTTGCCGCGAGCGCCGACGGTAGGGCTGGAGCTTCCGGTACGCCTGGCGGGCCCTCGGAAGCCGGAACTGGGAAGGCAGCCGGCAACGGAATGAGCGTTAGAAAGAATGGCCTTCCGTCTGGGCTCTATGTAGGCAATACGTCCAAGTCCGCGACTTCTACTGTGGCAGGAGATCCGTCTGCGGAAAACAAAACTGGACACGATACGGTGAACCCTAATTTGCTGGCAAGCGCCCGTCCGCCGCGAACGACGGCTCAGTCTGCGCATGCGCTTCGGGAAGGCGACGCCAGCCGGCTCTCCGAAGCGGAGCGGCAAGTCTTTGGCGACCGCAAATTTTATTCGCTCACCCTGAACATGCCGAATCTCAATTCCGCGGGTGGCAGTTGGGTGATTCGTTTCGCCGAGCTGCAAAAAAGCGAAAACGGGCCGGCTTCTTCTTTGCTTTCGGCTCCTGCGGCGGTGCGGAAAGTTGACCCGGCGTATCCGATGCAGTTGATGCGCGAGAATGTGGCGGGCACAGTGATTGTCTATGCGGTTATTCACGCCGACGGCAGCGTGGCCAACGTACGCGTGCTGCGCAGCGTAGATGACCGCATCGATCAGTTTGCCAGCCAGGCGGTGGCGCAGTGGAGGTTTGATCCGGCAACCAAGAACGGCGCGCCGGTCGATGTCGAGGCGACTTTCCAGATTCCGTTCCATCCAGCGCGCGGCTTTTGATAGCGGTCGCGCCACGTCACGAGCAAGCCTGCCCTGAATTCTGAACAAATCCTAATTTGCTCATCCCAATTTGCTCATCCCAATTTCGTTTCTGCCGATAGAGTCTGAGAGCTTCCTTCGACTTCCAGTGTCCGAAGCGCGCCGCTGAAAAGCGCTTCGGAACCACGAGGTCCATGAGGCTGTCGAGACCATGAAGATACTGCTGGTGGAAGATAGCAAATTTCTGCGAATTTCGACGGAGCGCGCGCTCGCCCGCGCTGGATACGCGGTCAGTACGGCGGTCGACGGTGAGGAAGCCGTGCAATTTGCGCGGGAAAGGCTTCCTGACTTGATTCTGCTGGACATGCTCCTGCCCAAAATGTCTGGCCCTGATGTGCTAAAGGCGTTGAAAAAGGATCCGACGACAAGTGAAATTCCGGTCGTAGTGTTAACCGGACTATCCCAGAAAAATGCCACGCGATTGCGGGACGACGGCGCATTCGCATTTCTGGAAAAGGCTGAGCTTTCACTGGAAAAGGGCTCCCAGGCGCTACTCGCCTCTCTTGACGACATCATCAAAAGGCTGCCACAGGTTCGCGCCCAATCGGCGACGTAAAGGTAACGACGCACCGGTTACTGGGCTCACGTTCCCTTATCCGCTGAAAATAAATCGCTTACACCGGGAACTCACCGCTGCGCTGCGGAGTCTATGGTTGTAGGCCGGAGTCGCGCGGCATTCGGCTGGCAAATGTAAATTTAACGGGCCGATTGGGGTGGAAAATCCTATAATTAAGGAGCGCCATTATGGCGGGAGCAACCACCTTGGGGGAACTGGCTAGCGCAATTGGAGTGCGGTCGCAGGAAGCGGCGATCGTCGCCGAACTGAAGGCAGGCTCGGAAGAAGCGTACGCATGGCTGATTGGAGAATTCCAGCAGCCCGTGTATGGCTTGGTGTACCGGATCGTCAACGATCCTGCGGACGCCGCCGACACTACTCAAGACGTGTTCCTCAAAGTCTTCCGCGGGATGAAGCACTTTCACGGCGAATCCAGTCTGAAGACGTGGATTTATCGCATCGCTCTGCATGAGGCGGCCAATCGCAGGCGCTGGTGGTTCCGGCACAAGGCGCAGGAAACCTCAATTGAGCCGGCAGAAGCGGACCGGCTTTCTTCGAGCGAATGTGCTATGCAAGCCGCATTAACCGATCACGCCGATTCGCCGTTTGACTGCGTGGCGCATCGCGAAGTGCAGCGCCGGGTCGATGACGCGCTGCGGAAAGTTCCCGAGCCTTACCGCACGACGCTTATTTTGCGCGATCTGGAAGATATGTCCTACGAAGAGATTTCCGAAGTGTTGGAAATTTCTTTGGGTACGGTGAAGTCGCGCCTGACCCGGGGACGTGAAGCGTTGCGCCAGCGGCTAGGCCGCTTTGTAAGCCAGGCGAGTAACGAGTTGGGATTGACTGCTCCAATTTTGACCGCACGAGAATCTGCGCCAGACAAGAAATGCGCGAGCAGTGTGCGGGCGAGGGTTGCTGGAGGGGGTAGAAAAGTCGAGGTGATGCCATGAGGTTCACAACGACGCAGGGTACTGGAACGACAATGGCGGAGATGCGGTGTTCCGAGGCGAAGCGGCTGTTTTCGCCATATCTCGATGGCGCGGTTACGGGCCGGCAGATGCGCGGCCTGGAAACGCATCTATCGCAGTGTCCCTCGTGCCGCGACGGTTATGACTCGTTGCGCCGCACGCAACAGTTGCTGATTAGCGGTGGCCGGGTCAAGGCTCCGGCGGATTTGGGATTGAAGTTGCGGCTGGCGATTTCGCGGGAAGCGGCGCAAGCGCGGCGGCCGCGATTTGAAGGGATCCGCGTGCGATTGGAAAATCTGTTGCAAGCTTTTACCGTACCGGCGACTGCGGGTTTTCTGACCGCGTTGCTCTTGTTCGGCGTTTCCATGGTTTATTTTGTTGTGCCGTCCTCGTTGCAGGCGAACAATGGCGACGTCCCGCTGCTGGTGAATACTGCTCCTGAGTTGCAGCAAAGCGCTTTCGGCAACCCGCTTGACACCATCAATGCGGATTCGCTGGTGATCGAAGCTTATATTGGCAGCGACGGGCGCGTTCAGGACTACCGCATCCTTTCCGATTCCGACAGCAGCAAGGAAGTGTTGCCGGAAGTGAAGCGCATGCTGATCTTCACCACGTTCCGTCCCGCTATGTCGATGGGTCGGCCTACGTGGGGGCGAGCTGTGCTGTCATTTTCCAAGATCAGTGTGCGGGGGTAGGTGGCGCCGTCAGCGCGGTCCAGCGTTTGCAAGTCGAGGGCCGAAAATCGGCCCTCTTTTTCTGTCGTGAAATGGCGCCTTGCCGCTTAGTGGCTAAAGAGTGCAATTAAGATTACGATCGGAATCGGTACGCCGAGCAGCAGCAAAATAATGGAACGCATGGCAAGCCTCCTCAGTTGAACTCGCTTTGAATGTTCGTCCGTACGAACTTCTATACCGGTACGTGATCACGCTGCTTGCCGCCTATGGTGCCGGCATAGCTAGCGCAGAATGCTCCACACAGTAGCGCTACGAAAAGCCACAAAGACCAGTGGGCCAGCGCTTTCCGCGCTCGGTCAGCGGATTGCTGCGCATCGGCGAATACTTCCTCGACACGCTGCAGCGATTCGGCCTGGTTCAGCCCACTCCGTGCCGATACCTGTTGTGCAAGATATGCCTGATCCGTCTGCACCAACGCGCCCCGGCTCAGTGCATGATCGAAGATAGTCTCGACTTGGCTGCGGGCGAAAGTGTCGTCGCGGTTTTCGATTGTGCCATTCGTTCTAAGTAATTCATCAACGAAGTAAGCGTTGGGACCCAGAACGTTCTCACCCGCTTGCGTCCCCGCAATGGAAGCGCCGGCATGCCGCTCAGCGCTGCCCGTGAGGGACGTAGCCGCAGACGCGAGAAATGCCGCCGTGATTACCAGCGCCACGGCCCATGCTAGAAATCCATGCGCAGTATCGCGAAAGTAAACTTCGTCGGTGTGAACGTGCGTCCATTTGGTGCGCAGGCGGCCAGCCAAATATCCGCCCATAGCGGAAGCCAGAATTTGTGTGAGGATCACCCACGCGATTGCCGCTTTGCCGATCGTCGACGCGGATGCGCCAACATTTGACCATGGCGAAATCGATGACAATCCCAAGCCGGTTCCGAGTGAGAGCAAGATAAGCGCTAAAGACGCGGAGATAAACGCGCCGCCGATAACAGCCGGCCAGGAAACTCCGCTGAATGAAGCATCGCTCCTGGCGGGAACTTCAGCCAGAGTGGTCTGACGTTCGGTGACCGGCCGTGGTACTGCGGGTTGCGGCATACAGACCTCCCTGATTTCAGTGCGATAAGAACGAACCGCTTTGCGAGGTTGCGCCGCCATCAGCAACCGAAACCTCGCAAAGCAGATTAACGCTGCTGCGTTAAGCGCTGCGGCGCTGCTTGAAGTCGTCGATCTTGTCGTTAACTTTTTCTTTGGCATCGTCTAAGGAGCGGCTTGCATTCTGCCGTTCCTGGTCGGCCTTTTCGCTGGCGGCGTCTTTGTGCGCGTCATGGACCTGCTTGGCGGCGTCCTTGGCATTGCCCCAGGTTTCCTTTACGGCGCCTTTGGTTTGGTCGAGGAGGCCTTTATTGGCTAAGTTCTGGTCGCCGACAGCTTCTCCGACGCCCTGCTTTACTTTTCCGACAGCCTGATCGATCTTTCCCGACACTTGATCCTTATTCATGAATCCTCCTAGTCATCGAGATTGATAACTATTCGACGATAACCGGAGAGCTTTGCCTCCTACATCGGGCGAACACTCTAGAACCGCAGTATTGGCACTGCAGTCTAAGTTCTTAGAAATCTGTGAGAAGCAGGCCACCAGATAGGGAAAAACCGAATGCGTGCGCGGGCGGAGTTAGTCTCTCGCTTGCCATTTCGAAGGCTTGCGCTTTAATCGAAGAGTCTGGCAGCCGTCATCGGTTGGCACTGTGACGCGCTGCTCATGAATCATTCACGAATTAGATGGATAACTGACGATGCTTACGGCGCTCCGGCCTTTTCCATGAAACTAGCCTCATCGCTCTTCATCTTCTTCAGTCCATCCATCGGCAAGTAAACCATGTGGCCCGAATCGTAAGTCGCGTACGAAATGTTGTCGCGATATTTTGGCGGCAGATCGAGATGCTGGAAGGTGTAATTCGCGGCGCTATAGGGTGTGGCTAAGTCGTAATAGCCTTCCATCACGAGAATCTTCAAGTAGGGATTCTTCACCATGGCCTGGCGCATAGCGGAAGCCGTGTCAGGAAAACCGTCAATAGCCGAACCCCAATTCCATTGGTCGCCGCCGGCAGCGTTCCCGCGCACGTAGCGCACGCTGTAGGGCATGTCGACTTTATAGCCCAACTCGGTGCGCACGTAGTTGTTGAATACGGAATTGAATGGCGGCTGCGTCGCCGAACCGGTCGGGTCGTAGAACGGAGTATCGAGCAAGCCCCTGGGATCGGGACCCGTATAGCGGGCGTCCAGCCGGCCGACGCGCAATTTCTGATCGATCAGCAAATAATGGGTGAACTTTTGCACGTTGATGCGCAGGTTGGCTTCGTCACAAATTTCTTTCGTCAGACCCGTGTAGCGCGAAAGTTGCTCGATGATTTTCTCGCGCTCTTGCGGGGTGAGAGCATCGCCTTTGGCCAGAGCCTGCGCATATTCGCCGTTCGCCCAATGCTCCGATTCCTGGCGGGCGCGACTAAGGTCCTGCGCGAGATCGGACGCCAGCTTGTGATGATACGCGGCGATCATGGTGTAAGAAGGAATCAGAAAAATATAAGGCTGATCGTTGGTGAAAGTTTCCGACAGAGTTTCGAAATTCAGCACTGTTGAGAGCAGGGTGATGCCATTGAACGAGATGCCCTGATCGGCAAGGTAACCGGCGATGCCGGCAGCGCGTGTGGTTCCGTAACTCTCGCCCAAAATGAAGAGCGGCGAAGACCAGCGCTCATTGCGGCTGATATAGAGGCGAATGAATTCGCTGAAGGCCTCGATATCTCCCTTCACCGCAAAGAACTTCTTAAACAGCTCAGAATCGGCGGCGCGGCTGTAGCCGGTGCCGATAGCGTCGATTAGAACGAGATCGCTTTTATCGAGCAACGTGTATGGATTATCTTCCATTCGGTAGGGAGCTGCGGGCATAAAGCCATCGGGTTGCAGCACGACGTGCTTCGGGCCGAGCGCTCCCATATGCAGCCAGATCG
This sequence comes from Candidatus Sulfotelmatobacter sp., assembly GCA_049584475.1. Taxonomy (GTDB): domain Bacteria; phylum Acidobacteriota; class Terriglobia; order Terriglobales; family Acidobacteriaceae; genus Sulfotelmatobacter. The sequence goes on from JBAUXX010000073.1 coordinate 37,639, forward strand.
ATGCCGACCCTGGGCCTCCGTTAAAAGCGAAGGTGAGCGGACGCTTGGCTGCGTCCTGGCCGTCGAGCGTGTAGGCGACGTAGAACATTTCAGCTTCGATCTTGCCGTCTCCTCGCTTGATGGGGAGCCGTCCGGCAGTGGCCGTATACTTCAGCAGTTTTCCGTCTACCGTGATCTGGTGATGCGTCACGACCGGAGGCACCTCGGCCATGTCGAAGTGTTCTTCTTTATCCTTGTCCTTGTCTCTATCCGAGTTGGCTTGAGATATGGCGGGACGCTGCTCGGGAGTCTCCGGCTTTGGCGTGGTCTCGGTTGCCTCCGCGGGAGCGGGCGCGGTAGCCTGCTTCTTTTGATTTTGTGGTTTGGGCGAACTCGCCTGTTGAGCAAAGCACGCAGCCAATAAGACGCAGACAGCGGCGAGCACGCGGAAGAGCGATCTCATGATTCAGTCCTCGGCAAGAGAGTATTTTGGGCAGTCGTAAACGGCATGAATTGTACACCTGAGAAGAGTCGGCCGCGCGTGTGGTGACGCAGTTTGAAATGTGCAACGAAGCGCTGTCATCTTGAGCAGAGCCCTTCTTCAGGGGGGAGCGAAGGATCTCCTGTGTCTCGGAGTCGTGCCACCTGAGATCCCTCATCCCGCTGGTGAGAACGCGGTCCTTCGGGATGACGCCGTTCACGCGGATATGGCATCAAATTCAAACTGAGTTATTACCCGCCGCGGGAATGCTCGATGGCCCTTGCCAGCGTGCTACATTACTGGCGGGTGAACTTCCTTTTGAAAACTCAGCGCAGGTTTTTTATCTTCCTGGTCCTCCTGCTTCCATCTGTTTTTCTCTTTCCCACACGGTCAACAGCACAAGCCGCGCCACAGTTGAACCTGATGCCGGTGCCATCTTCGGTTCAACTCGGATCGGGGCAGTTGATCATCGATTCGTCGTTTTCGATTGCGGTGACTGGCGATGACGATGTGACTGTGAAAGATGGCATTGATAGATTTGTGTCCCAACTTTCGCGACAGACAGGCATTCCTTTCAAACGCGGCGGCGCAGAAAATGGGTCCGCGAAATTAACGATTCATGCACAGCACAAGAGAGAATCCACGCAGAAGTTAGGCGAAGATGAGTCTTATGAGTTGACGGTGAGCCAGACTGGCGCCGAACTTAGCGCGCCGAATTCCCTGGGCGTCCTGCACGGCTTGCATACGTTTCTTCAGCTGGAGCAGCCGACGACCGCAGGGTTCGCAGTGCCAGTAGTCACGATCAAAGACTCGCCTCGGTTTGCCTGGCGCGGATTGATGATTGATGTCTGCCGCCACTTCATTCCTCTGGATGTGCTGAAGCGCAACGTCGATGGCATGGCGGCAGTGAAGATGAATGTCCTGCACCTTCATTTATCGGACCACGAAGGTTTCCGCATTGAAAGCAAGAAATTTCCCAAGCTGCAGGAAGACGGATCGAACGGCTCTTATTACACGCAGGCTGAAATGCGCGAGTTCATTGCCTATGCCAGAGACCGGGGCATTCGCGTGTTGCCGGAGTTCGATGTGCCGGGCCACAGCCGTTCGTGGCTTGTGGGATATCCCGAACTTGCCAGCGCGCCCGGCCCATACTCGCTGGTCTCGAATGTCGATCCTGTGATGGATCCCACGCAGGAAGCGACGTATAAATTTCTGGATAAGTTCATTGAAGAAATGGCTAGGCTTTTCCCCGACGATTATTTTCACATCGGCGGAGATGAGGTCGACGGCAAGCAGTGGGACGCGAATCCGAAAATTCAGAATTTCATCCATTCCCACGGCATGAAGAATAATCAGGATCTGCAGGCATATTTCAATCAGCGATTGCAGAAGATTGTGAGCAAGCATCACAAAATCATGATCGGATGGGACGAGGTGCTGCACCCCGATTTGCCGAAGAGCATCGTGGTGCAGTCCTGGCGTGGCCCGCAATCATTGGCTGCGGCGGCGAAACAGGGCTATAGCAGCCTGCTTTCGTCCGGATATTATCTCGACTTGATCTGGCCGGCATCGCGGCATTACGCCGTGGACCCGATCAGCGGCGATGCCGCAGGTCTAAGTCCCGAAGAAAAAAGCAAGATCCTGGGCGGCGAGGCTTGCATGTGGGCGGAGTTGGTGACGCGCGAGAGCATCGACAGCCGTATCTGGCCGCGCACCGGTGCAATCGCCGAACGGTTGTGGTCCCCGGCGGAAGTGCAGGATGTGGGATCCATGTACCGCAGACTGGGCGAGCTGAGTTGGCACCTGGAATTGCTTGGCCTGACGCACCGGTCAGAGCCGACGGAGATGTTGCATCGGATGTTGGGAAGCGATGACATTGGCTCTCTGCGCACGCTGGCGAATGTGCTCGAGCCGGTGAAAGACTACACGCGCGCTGATGCCATGAAACGTCCTGCCGATAGTTCAGTCCCACTGAATCAGTTGGTGGATGCGGTTAGTCCGGAGAGCGATGTCGCGCGGAATTTTCGCGATCTGGTGCAAACGTTCATAAAGGCCGGCTACAAAGATCAGGATGCGGAACGGCAGATTCGGGCCTGGCTGACGAAGTGGAGCGAGAATGACGCAAAGCTGCATCCGGAGCTGGAGCAATCTTTCTTGCTGAAAGAAGTGGAACCGCTGTCGGCTGATCTTTCTGCGGTGAGCGCGGCTGGCTTGGCTGCGCTGGACTATTTGGTTAAATCGGAAGCCTCGCCGGATGCATGGCGAGTGCAGCAGGCGTCGCTCATGACATCGGCAAAGACCGCGAAGGCTGAAATGCTGCTGATGCTTGTTGATCCGGTGGAGCAGTTGCTGGAAGCCAGCGGGCAGCCGGCGCGGATGCAGTGAGTGTTTAGATTCTCGCGAGGCGGATCATCGGAAACCGCAGGATCTGGCCCGCTTAATTCTCGGACAGAATAACCTCCGGCCAAATACGCCGGGCCGAAGGCAATTTCCTGAACTCGCCGATACTCAAGACGCCACGTTCGCGCGCTTTTGATCCGACAAGCTCAAGGCGTGTGCACACGTCACTATACGAGGCGTCCCACATTTCTCGGGCCTCTAGGGTAGCATCATCGAGTAAAACAAGAAGCACCGTATCGCAAGGGGCACCGCGTTTAATTCTGCCCAGTTTCTGTCCCGCCTTGATTCGAGTCCCGCAGGCCCGCCCCTTTATCTGTACGCGTTTCTCGCCTCGCATGGCATCGTAGCCGACAGTACGAGCTTCCATCAGTTGCAACCCCAACTTCTCCTCAGCGAATCGTTCAGCAACTTCGCCGGTTACGCCCAGGGGCTTACCGGTTAGCCTGTAGTATTCCGAGGCAAGGCGCCGTACTTCCGCCAATATTTCGCCAATTCTTGCCTTCTTATCATCCATGGAAAGGGAGCTAGAACGAACGGGATAGCCTAAGCGGGCAGCCACGTCGAATGGCCGCAGTTCGTAAAGCTCAAGCTAAAGAACAGGAAAGCAAGCCGACCCACTGTGCCGTGTGACGGGCCGAGAATGAACCCGTCGGTAGACGTTGGGTGCCCGCCGAGACCCTTTAGGCATCTGCGCATGGCGCAGCGTCGCACACCGGATCCTAGTTCGAGTCGAGCTCCCGTTCATTCAGCATTGGTTCAAAAATCGGTTACCGCCATCACCAACCCGGCAGGTCGGCTTTCATGTTGGATGCTAGGCAAAACCAAGCGGCTTGGCAAGGGGTATAGCGCAAAAAGTTGGCAGACCGCTTGCTACGAAAGTAATGTGTCCCGGTTTTCCACACTTGCAATTCACATTCATTCGGTCGCGCCTTTTGCCCAGTAACTGGTTCGCGCCAGCACGCTGTCGTTGCTCGCCGCAACCAGCCGCACCACGATTCGATGCAATCCCGGATGCGGATTCTTCGGCTCAAAACTCAGAAGATAGCGGCTGTATAGGTGGTTGGAGAAATCGTTCAGGCGCAAATCGAATTTCTTGTGGGTAGAAAACGACTCGTACTCGCCGCCGGTCATTTCGGCGATGGATTTTGGAACGTTCTTACGAAGACCTTCGCGCGCCATCCGCAGAGGAGCCAGCAGATCGGGACTGGAATTCATTTCGTTCTGATTATTTCCACGGCCGGTGTCGAGAATGTTCGAACGCGACGGCGAAAACGCGAGCGTGTAAACGATGGTGTTGCTGTTTCCCAGCGACACGATCAGTTCGTCAGACTTCTTGCCGAGAACGCTGCCGTGATCGCGGGTTTCGCTGATCAGCAGTAGTACCTTCTTGCGATTGTCCGCTTCTCTCGACAGCAAAGTCTGGCCGAAAAACACCGCATCCAGAATCGCATCTCCGCCATCGCCGGGTTGCAGATTTTCCAGTGCATCTGTGATCAGGGCAACGTTGCCGGTGAACTGTTGCACAACTTTGACGTTACGGTCGAACTCGATTAGCGCGATTCTGTTCTGGCCCTGCGCGGACAGCGGCTCCAGCATCGTGCTCAAGCCGCGCATGCGCGGGAATTCATAGCTGGCCCGGCGTCCACGCTGAACCGCGATAACCAGCGATAGCGGTTGGTCGGCCGCTTCTCCATCCAGGTGAACAGTCTGCGCGGCGCCGTCATCTTCGATGACGAAGTCCGCGGCATGCAGCCCGTACACGGCTGCTCCAGCCTGATCTTTGACCAGCGCCGGAACCAGCACCACATTGGTTTGCGTGTGAAGGGTTATTTGCTGAGAAGGGGCAGGGCTGCTGGCGATCGCGAGCAGTAGAAGAACACCTCGAGCACTCAATGGATCAGCTCGCCTGGCGCTTTTCGTCCAACACCTCATCCAGGGCATTTGCAAGTAGATGCGCGCGCTTCAGGTAGTCGTTGGATCCGCCATCCTGTTTTCGCTTCAGCAGGTGATATTCGTCAGCGATATTCAGCGCCGCCAGGACCGCGAGACGCACTGTATCGATCGTGTTGGTGGCTTCGGCAACAGCGCGCATCTTTGTGTCAACGTACTCGGCCAGTTTCAGAATATATTCGGGATCGGAGCCGCGCAGGTTATAGGCTTGATCGAAGATCTCCACGCGAACGCTGGAGTTCTGCGGGTCTTTCACCAGTTGATCTTTGGTTGCCGTCGCCATTGTTCCCTCCCGTTCGGTGACCCGGGGGCGTTAGCTCTCAGCTCGCCGCCTGCTCTTCGCTGATCGATTCAATCTGCTCCAGCATTCTTTCCACGCGGCCGCGAATCTCTTCCCGGTCCTTGCGCAGCTGAACCATCTCGCGACGCATGGTATTCAGTTGCTCTTCGCGCTCGTCCAGTTGTTGCCGTATCCGCTGGGCGTCACGCTCCGCCGTGGCCTGCGCCTGTCGCGAGGCTTTATACATCTCTATAGTGCGATAAATTTTTTCTTCCAGCGCCTGAAAATCATCGGCCGGAACCTGCTCCGCCAACTGTTCCACAGCTTTCAACGCCATGATTGCACTTTTCCCGAGAGAATATGAGAGCTTCTTCGCAGTATACCCCACCTGCTTGTGCAGAACGGAGGCCAAATCGTGGCACAAAAGTCTATAATCCGTAGGATGAAATGCTTAAAACCTTCGTGCTATCTTTTGGCGGCAGCATTTGTTGCTTTCGCGCTGCCGTCAGTCGCAAAGACTTCCGTGGAATTGAAAGACGCTCAGGGAAAGTCCGTGGGCACAGTGATCCTGTGGCAAAAGGGTTCGGGCGTAGGCCTGCGGTTGAATTTGCACGACCTGCCGCCGGGCGAACATGGCATCCACTTTCACGGTGTCGCCAAATGTGATGGTCCCGACTTCAAGTCTGCCGGCCCGCACTTCAATCCCGAAAGCAAGAAACACGGGTTCGATAATCCCGATGGCCATCACGCCGGCGATATGAAGAATTTTATTGTCGGCGCAGACGGCCGAGCGAAGATGGAATTGTCTGACAACGAGGTCACGTTAACCGAAGGCACCAACTCGCTTTTCAGCAATGGCGGTACCGCCATCGTCGTTCACGCCAAGGCGGACGATTATAAGACGGATCCTTCAGGGAATTCAGGCGATCGCATCGCCTGCGGCGTGATTACAAAATGATTCTTAACGCCGAGGATGCTAAACCGTAGAGAATGTTTTCCTCGGCGGTCTCGGCGTACTCGGCGTTAAATCTTTTTTGTTCTGGTTATTCGCCGATCAGTGACAAGCTTCCTGAGTTTGTCCGCCGCAGCATCCAGCGTCTCCGGTTTCTTGCAGAAGGCAAATCGCACTTGCTGTGCTCCATCCCGCGGATCGCGATAGAAGCTCGACCCCGGGACCGCGGCTAGTCCGATTTCCTTGACCAGATATTTTGTGAACTCCGCGTCGTTCTTGAAACCGAACGCGGAGATATCGGTCATCACGTAGTATGCGCCCCGGGGAAGATAACATTTGAACCCCGCGGAAGTTAGCGCCGGAATCAAGCGATCGCGCCTTACGCGATATCCTTCAGCGAGCCTCGCATAATAGTCGGCTGGCAGACTCAACGCCGTGGCGCCCGCCTCTTGCAGCGGGGCAGGCGCGCCGACAGTCAAAAAATCGTGGACCTTGCGAATCGCGTTCGTGATTTCTTCCGGCGCCACTGCCCAGCCAACGCGCCAGCCCGTGACGCTATAAGTCTTCGACATCCCATTGATGGTCACGGTGCGCTCGCGCATGCCCTCGAGCGACGCCATTGAGATATGCTTCGTACCGTCAAACAGAATGTGCTCGTAGATTTCATCCGTGATCGCCAGCACGTCAAACTCGATGCATAGATCGCGAATCAACTCCAACTCCGGCCGCGTGAAAACTTTTCCCGTTGGATTGTTTGGCGTATTCAGGATGATCGCTTTGACTTGTCCGGACGACGTTTGCCGGGCAAATGCCCGCCGGAGTTCTTTTTCATCGAATGTCCAATCGCCGTTAGGCAATGACGGCGGCCGCAGTTTCACAAAGACCGGCCTCGCTCCGCTGAGCACGGAATCCGGCCCGTAGTTTTCGTAAAACGGTTCGAAGATCACAACTTCGTCGCCGGCGTTGCAAACCGCCAGCAGAGTCGAAATCATGGCTTCGGTCGAGCCGCAGCAGACGGTAATCTCCTTTTCCGGGTCAACGGAAATGCCTTGCCACACGCCCATTTGGCGGGCAATCGCATCGCGGAGCTTTTTCGCGCCCCAGGTAATGGCGTATTGGTTTATGTCAGCTCCTACTGCCTGTTGCGCAGCCAGTTTGATTTCAGCAGGAGCGGGGAAGTCGGGAAAGCCCTGGGCGAGATTCACCGCTCCATAGAGCATCGCCTGCCGCGTCATTTCGCGTATAACGGATTCGGTAAACTGCCCGACCTTGTCGCTTAGGAAATTGCGCCTCGTACGCAGAACCGGGCGCGCAGGTTTGCGCAGATGGGCTTTGCCGGAGGACTTTGTCGGTTTTGCTTTTCTTCGAGTAGACGCTCGGTCCGCCATAACAGGCAGACTAGCATAGCGGTTGTCGCATTCTCTATTGCTCTGCCAGCCGATCCCCGAAAAAAGTTGGCCCCAATTTCACATCGGCATGTTTAGATAGATATCGATGAAATATTGCCGGTTTCAGCTGAATGGTCAGGCTAGCTACGGATTAGTGGAGTCCCTGGCCGGCCGCGAAACGATTGTCCGGATTCTGCTTACACCGCCCGAAGACGCAGACGGCGACATGGAGAGCCTGCGGACGCGCAAGATTGAACAAGTCCCTTTGGACGAAGCGACGCTGCTGCCCCCAGTGCGTCCGTCCAAGATCGTCTGCATCGGCCGAAATTACCGCGCGCACGCGGCTGAACTGGGACACGAAATTCCGCAAGAGCCCCTGCTGTTCCTGAAAGCAACCTCGGCGTTGTTGTCTCCCGGGGCCGTCATTCGGCGGCCCAGAATATCGGAGCGGGTGGACTACGAAGGGGAACTGGGCGTGGTCATCGGTAAGACTTGCCACCAGCCGCCTGCCGGTGAAGACATTCGGCAATACATCCTGGGTTACACGTGTGTGAACGACGTAACCGCTCGTGACTTGCAAAACAAAGACGGACAATGGAGCCGTGCCAAGGGCTTCGATTCGTTTTGCCCAGTCGGGCCTGTGGTAGTGCAGGACATCGATCCGTGGGCTGGCATCGACGTAGAAACGCGCGTGAATGGATCGGTTCGGCAAAAAGGAAATACGCGAGATTTGCTGTTTCAATTGGACGTTGTAATTCGCCACATCGCGCAAGCCATGACATTGTTTCCCGGTGACTTGATTCCGAGTGGCACTCCGGAAGGCGTCGGGCCGTTGGTTGCTGGCGATACCGTGGAGATCAGTGTGGAAGGAATTGGAACGCTGCGAAATTCAGTCGCGGACGAATAGAGAAGAGAAAATTTACTGCAAGCGAAAACGATCGCGGATCAATCGCTTGAGCCGTGGCTTGTAGATCAGGTCAAAGGCAAGTTCTTTGTCAGGAAACATGGCCAGCGCGGCGCGTTTTGCCCCCGCGGCCAACTCTGAGGCTTCTTCCAACGTCAGGGTGGGGTCCTGCCCGATCACCGACATTACCATGCTCATCATCAATTGCAGGCGCCGGATTTTACGCGCTTCCTCCGCTGTGTCCGCCTGCTGGGATGTTTGATCCTTTCCGCTGGGAAGGCTCACTTGATTGCTTTGTTCGGGAAGATTCATCGCGTTCATCGCCCCACGGTTTTCGTTCACCCGCAACCTGTTTGTAATTGGATGGCGCGCGTATGGGCGGCGTTCCGGCCGTCCGCAAAGTTATTCTCGCGCACTCAGGCAGAAAGAAAACCGCACAAAGGCGGCACGCACGCCCGTACGCTCTCTGGCGCAACCTGTTGCGCATCAAAGGCATCCGAGAAGAGCCAGAGAATACGACTTATCCGTCTGCCGGGCGGGAAGAGTAAGATCGACATTCAGCGGCGGACCGTTCTTAGCCGCAGATTGAAAAAATTGGAGGCATTCATGGCAGAACCGCAGGAAGCGTCGATAACCGCCCCGCAACCGGAACCCAACGAAAAACTCGTCAAAGTGTTTGATACGGAACAGGAATCGGAAGCTATGGTGGTAAAGGGGCTCCTCGAATCCGCCGGTATTGAATCGAACCTGACCTCGACCGCGACCGCGCAGGACTCGTTTCCTGGACTCGGCGGAGTCGTGCTGATGGTCCGGGAAGAAGATGCGGAGCCCGCTCGGAGAATCCTCGCCGAATTTAAGCAGCCTCCCAGCACTGACACCAATGCCGATGACGATGAGACATGCGAAATAAATGTGTCTATTGGAGAGCCGCCAGCGAAGGCCTGAGATTGTGCCCGTCCAGGTAAAACGTAATCGCTCCCTCTACATCCGTGCGGTACACCCTGGCTCCGGATTGGGAGAGACGATCCAGAATTTCGAATTTAGGCAGGCCGAAAGAATTGCGGAAGCCGGCAGAGATGGAGGCAAAGTCCGGTCTTGCCGCATCCAGAAGCTCGGGAGTGGTGGCATTGGCACTGCCGTGATGTCCCACGCGCAACAGATCCACTTTCGGGTGATACAGAGATGCGACTCTACGCTCGACTTGTTTTTCCGCATCGCCTTCTAACAGCACCGAAGACGCTCCGTAGCTGACTTGCAGCACCATGGAGTCGTTGTTCTGCGGCTTCAATCCAACGGGCCATTCGCGCGGCGGAAACAGAACTCTCACTTGCGCGCCGCCCCAATCAAACGCGTCGCCCTCCCAACGGCGGACCACGTTGATATGCAGCGCCGCAGCCTCCGCAACCAACTCGTCCAGTGCAACGCTTGGAGGCTTGAGGCCCAGCCAAAGCTCTCGCGGACGAAAATTCCTGAGCACCGATCTCATCCCGCCGATGTGGTCCGAGTGGCCGTGGGTAATGGCGACGGCATCGAGACGCGAGATGCCACGCGCCCAAAGATAAGGCGAGACGACATCTTCGCCAAAATCGAATTGCGGACTACCCGGCCCAATCGGCCCGCCGGCGTCAATCAAGAGCGTAGCTCCGCGGGGCATGACCAATAACGTGGAATCGCCTTGTCCAACGTCGATCGAAGTGACTTCCAGAACGCCGGCGCGGACGTTGGGC
>JBAUXX010000074.1:0-198215 GCA_049584475.1 Candidatus Sulfotelmatobacter sp.
CAAGACGAGGTCCATAGTGCGGGAGGAAAGGCGCTATTTCGTTTACATCATGACGAACCCTTCGCGCACTCTGTATACCGGCATGACGAACAGTCTCCGCCGCCGGGTTCGAGAGCACAAGCTGAAGCTGACTCCCGGCTTTGCTGCAAAGTACAACATCACGCGGCTCGTTTATTTTGAAAGCTTCCAGTATGTTGGCAATGCGATCGAGCGCGGGAAACAGAGTAAGGCATGGACTCGCGCTAAACGGATTGCGTTGATTGAGTCCACGAACCCGAAGTGGAATGATCTGTCACGAGAGTGGGATCAACCGCAGACGTTACGATTCAGACCGCGAGTGGCCTAGCGGGCAGCTTCCCTCGGGTGCAGGCAAGAACCCAGATCCCTCGCTTCGCTCGGGATGACAAGTCAATTTGCGGACGATTTCTCCGCACAAAAGCTGTGCAATCCGAGTCCTGATTGCCATTCCCGCTCCCACCCGCATAGAATCTCGTATGACTCCGTTAAGCCTTTCCGCGAGGACGATTGAACAAGGGCATTGCCATCTATCCCGGTTCGTTTGACCCGCCAACAAATGGCCACCTCGATTTGATTCAGCGGGGGAGCAAGATTTTTGAAGAGCTGGTAGTCGCCATTCTGCGCAACTCGGAAAAGACCCCGATGTTCAGCGTGCCGGAACGCCTGGAGATGCTCAAGGAACTCACCGCAAACCTGAAGAATGTGCATCTCGATACGTTCGACGGTTTGATGGTGGAATATGCGAAGTCGATCGATGCGGTCTGCGTGCTGCGAGGGATTCGCGCCATCAGCGATTACGAATACGAACTGCAAATGGCACTGATGAATCGCAAGCTGGAGCCTACGCTGGAAACAGTTTTCATGATGCCGGCCGATAAGTACTCCTACGTAAGTTCGCGCCTGGTGCGTGAGGTCGCGCAAGCGGGAGGACCGGTGAGGGGACTGGTTCCTGACGTAGTGGAATTGAAGCTGCGGCGAAAGCTGGATGCGGCGCGCAGACTGGAAAAAAGATTGGGAGAGGCCAAAGCGGCCAAATCTAAGAATCAGAAAAAGCGAAGAGGATAATAAAAGCATGACCACAGCGACGATTGAAGCGCCCGTACTCACGGACAGGATCAACCGGATCGAACCTTCCGCCACCATGGCGGTGGTGGCTGAGGCCGACAAGCTCCGCGCGCAGGGCATCGACGTGGTTGATTTCGGCGCGGGCGAGCCGCATTTTTCTACGCCGCAGCACATCAAAGACGCGGCCATCGCGGCGATTCAAGGCAACTTCACCAAGTACACGGCGGTCGCGGGAACGCCTGAGCTGCGCGATGCCATTGTGCAGCGTCACGCCACAGACTTCGCGTCGAATTATCGCCGCGAAGAAGTCATCGCGTCGGTCGGCGGCAAACACGCGCTTTTCAATGCGGTACAAGTCCTGGTCGGCCACGGCGACGAAGTCATTCTTCCGGTTCCCTACTGGGTTTCGTTCAAAGATATTGTGCGCTACGCCGGCGGAGATTGCGTCCTGTTGCAATCGGATGAATCGCAGGGTTTTCGCCTTACCGCCGCGATGGTTGCGCGCCTGATCACGCCGCGTACCAGAGTCATTATTCTCAATTCGCCGTCGAATCCTTCCGGCGCCGTGATGAGTCCGGAAGACATGACAGAAGTGGTGCGTCTCGCCCACGATCGCGGGATCTGGGTGCTTTCCGATGAGTGCTACGTGTACTTGAATTACACGGGCAAAAACTTTTCGGTGGGATCGTTGCGCGATTACAAAGAGCGCATGGTGGTGCTGGGTTCGCTTTCGAAGACGTACGCCATGACCGGCTGGCGCTTAGGCTACGCGCTGGCTCCCGCGCCCGTCGTTAGCGCGATGGCGAAACTTCAGAGCCAATCCACCTCAAATCCCACCTCGATTGTCCAGAAGGCGGCGGTCGCGGCATTAAAAGGTCCGCAGGACTGCGTGGCGCAAATGCGCCGCGAGTACATCGAACTGCGCGACCACGTCGTGAAAGGGCTTAGGTCCATCCCCGGCGTAACTTGCGTGCAACCCGAGGGTGCATTTTATGCTTATCCCAATGTGTCTTCGTTCTTTCGAGGCGGCAAAGTAAAGTCGGCCTCGGATGTGGCGGGAAAATTGTTGCGTGAAGTTTATGTGGCAACGGTTCCGGGCGAAGGTTTCGGGACGAGCGATCACATTCGCGTCTCGTATGCGACATCAAAGACGGAGCTTGAACGTGGCTTGGAACGTATGCGGAAATTTTTCGCCGCGCTGTAGTTGCCGATAATTACGACTGGTTTAACCAAGGCCGTTCCGCAGTGAGCGGCCTTTTTCCTGAACGCACAACTCATGCCCGATCTTTATCCATTGCTGATGCTTCCCGCTTTTGATCCTCGTCCCTGGGGCACTCGCGATCTCTCGCCGATTTATCCCAATCATAAGTTTGACGAGAACATTGGAGAAGCGTGGCTGACCGGCGACGATTGCAAGGTGGTTAACGGGGCGCTCACTGGGAAAACTCTGTCCCAACTGAGTAACGAATACGGCGTCGATCTCGTGGGCGAAGCCGCCCGCGACGCCAAGCGGTTTCCTTTGCTGATGAAGTTTTTGTTTCCATTGCAAAAACTTTCTGTGCAAGTTCATCCCGATGATGAGCAGGCGCTACGAGTAGGACAGCCGTGGGGCAAGACCGAATGCTGGTACGTTGCCCACGCGCAGCCCGGAGCGCAGATAGCGCTGGGCCTCAAGCCGGGAGTAACGGCGGCCGAATTCGAGAAGGCAATTCATGAACAGCGTGCCGAGGAATTCCTTAACTGGATCAACGTTTTCGCCGGCGACATGATTTATGTCGCCGGCGGAACCGTGCACACGTTGGGGCCAGGTTCGGTGATCGTTGAAACGCAGCAGCAGTCCGACACCACGTATCGCTTGTATGATTACGGCAGACCTCGTGAGTTGCATCTGAAAGAAGGATTGGCCGCGGTGAGAGAGACAACTTCTTCCGGAAAAGTAGTGCGCGCGGCGGCCCAGGAAATTCGCGGTTCACACAATTTGCATTCGCCTTTGGTGGCTGCTCCTTACTTTGTTGTGGACATGTTTGAGGCCAGGCAGTTGCTGACTTTGAAGACACGCGACGACTCAGGGAGAAATTCGGCTCAGATACTCGTCGCTATCGATGGTTGCGGAGTAATCGAAGCTCCGGGGAAAGAGCCTGTGACCGTGGCCAAGGGCGATGCCGTAGTGGTTCCTGCAAGCATCGAGAGCTTTGAAGTCCGCCCCCAATGGACGCTGGAATTTATTCGCGCGCGCGTTCCGGGGAAGCAATTGCCGGACCCGGCGACGACGATGTAGTCGAGACGAAACGCATTTCGGAAATCCATACATATTCGTGACGAAGAACTCAAACTTCTATCCCGTGATCCTGGCCGGAGGCCGCGGCACGCGCTTTTGGCCGCTGAGCCGAAAAAAGCGCGCCAAGCAATTGTTAGCCCTCGACGGTAAGCACACGATGATCCAGCAAACCGTCACACGACTGCTGCCGCTGGCGCAGCCCAAGCGGTTCTGGATCGTCACCAACGGCGATCTGCGCCCCGCCATCCGCAAGCAACTCCCGCGGATTTCTCCGTCACAAATTCTTGCCGAGCCTGTGGGACGGAACTCCGGGCCGGCGATTGGTTTGATGGCCTTCCTGCTATCGCGGCAATCGCCGGAAGCGGTGATCGGAATGTTTCCTTCCGATCATGTAATCGCCGACGAAAAGGCGTATCGAGCAACACTGACTCGAGCGATTGAAATCGCGGCAGCCGGAGAGAATATTGTTGTGCTCGGCGTGCGGCCAACGCGTCCCGAAACCGGCTACGGATATATCGAAACAGGGAGCGCGAAGGAATACGGCGCCTGGCGTGTGCGGCGCTTCACGGAGAAGCCGGATACGGACAGGGCCGCCCAGTTCGTAGCCGCGGGAAATTTTTTCTGGAACAGCGGAATGTTCTTATGGAGCGCTCGCACGCTGGCCAATGCCTTTCGCGAGCACCTTCCCAAAACAGCGCCGCTGCTGGAGCAGATTGCCGCCACATACGGCACCAGCAAGTTCGCACCAACGTTCCGGCGGTTATATCCCAAGTGCGAAAACATCAGCGTGGACTACGCGGTGCTTGAGCCGCGTTCGGCGAAGGGGGAAGAGGCTGGAAATATTTTTTGTCTTCCCGCCGATTTCGGCTGGAACGATCTGGGATCGTGGACGGCCTTGCACGAACATCAGACCGCCAAAAGCAGCCCGCAAAATGCCAACCTCATCACAAGCGCGGGGCAGTTCATACTTAATGCCCGAGGAAGTTATGTACACGCTCCCGGAAGGTTCGTTGCCGTGATCGGCGTCGACGACATCGTAGTTGTCTCAACCGGCGATGCGCTATTGATTACAACCAGGCAGAACGCGCAAGACGTGGGTAAGGTGGTGAAACATCTGGACGAAAAGAAATTGCACAAGCTGGTGTAAGGGACGGTGGGCCCACCAACACTTGCGGGGAGAACTGTTCACTGACCGCTGAATTCTATGGCTCAAAACATTAAGTTTGGCACCGACGGCTGGCGCGGCATCATCGCCGATGATTTCACTTTTGAGAACGTACGGCGCGTTGCCGGCGCGATCGCTTCGTACGTGTTGAAGGATGAAGATCCACGGCGCGGAATTTTCATCGGTTACGACACGCGTTTCGCTTCTCAACGCGTGGCGCAGATTGTCGCCGATGTGATCAGCGAGGCGGGCATACCAGCCAAACTGGCCAACGACTTCACTCCTACACCGGCGGTTTCCTACGCGGTCAAAAATCAAGGCGCCGCCGGGGGAATTATGGTCACCTCCAGCCACAATCCGTGGAACTGGAATGGAGTGAAGTTCAAAGGCAAATTCGGCGGCTCGGCTACCCCCGCGATTATGAAGAGAATTGAAGAAGAACTCGCGGCCGGAGAGATGCCGAAGGGAAATAAGGCTGCGATTGACGAAGTGGACGTCAAAACGCCCTACATTGCGGCGGTTTGCCGGTTTGCCGATGTCGAACTCATTGGCAAGACCAAGTTCAAGTTCGCCGTGGATGCAATGTTCGGCTCCGGACGTGGAATCCTGGGGGGAATTTTCGGCGAACTGGGCGTTCAGCATGTGACCATTCGCGAGGAGTTGAACCCGTTGTTTCCTGGCATCAATCCCGAGCCCATCGAACCTCATATTGCACTGTTGCAGCAAACCGTAGTTCGCGAGAAATGCGATGCCGGCCTGGCTACCGATGGCGATGCCGACCGCATTGGCGCGGTGGCGGAAGACGGCAGCTTTGTCGATTCGCACAAGATTTTTTGCGTTCTGCTGCGGTGGCTTCTGGAACGGAAGAAATGGCCAGGCGACGTGGTACGCGCCTTTAATACCACGCGCATGCTGGATCGTATCGCCGCCAAGTACGGACGCAGGCTGCACGAAACTCCGATCGGATTCAAATACGTTGCCGATCTGATGATGGAAAAAAATATTCTGATCGGTGGAGAAGAGTCTGGCGGAATCGGTTACGCGCGCTTTCTGCCCGAACGCGACGGCGTGCTGAATTGTCTTCTGCTGGCGAACGTGATGGCGGAAGAAGGCAAACCGCTGGGCCAATTAGTGGCCGACCTGCAACGCGAGTTCGGCCCGCATTACTACGGCCGCCGCGATCTTCATATTCCTGAAGACGTCAAACAGTCGGCAATCGCCCGTGCGCGCGCCGAAACCACCACGAGCCTCGGCCACTATCGAGTGATCAAGAAGGAGCATCTCGACGGTATCAAGTTTTTTCTGGACGCGCCAACACTTGGGAATGGAGCCGAAGCGTGGGTTTTGTTTCGAGCCTCCGGGACAGAACCGCTCTTGCGTTTGTACTGCGAGGCGGCATCGCCGGAATTGGTGCGCGAAATAGTGGCCGCCGGCGAGAGTTTCGTAAGCGCCAGCGGCTAACCGTTTGAAATGATGCGATACTTCTAATCACGCATGGTCGTCGCCGCCAGTCCAGTTCCGGCTCCTGATGATTCGCCTGCGGCGCGCCGCTACAATTCTGTCAAACGCTGGCTCGGGATTTCCGATTTCATTCTCGGAGTCGCGTTCATGGTCGTGCTGCTGGTGACCGGATGGTCCGGCTGGCTGCGCGATCTTGCCTACCGGGTGGGTTTTCAAAATTACACTCTGTCGCTCTTCTTATATCTTCTGATGCTGCTCCTCATTGGCAAAGCGTTAGGCGCGGGGCTGGATTACTACGGCTTCCGCGTGGAACGGAAATTTCAGCTTTCGACGCAAAACCTGCGCTCCTGGATTTGGGATGAAGCAAAGGGGTTTCTGGTCGGCTTGATTTTGGGCGGAATTGTCGCGGAGCTGCTCTACCTGACCATTCGTCAGTGGCCGCAGCATTGGTGGCTGCTGGCTTGGGCGATTTTCATGACGCTGTTTGTAGTGCTGGCTCAATTGGCGCCGGTTGTGCTGTTCCCCATTTTTTACAAGTTCGAGCCGCTGGACAATGAAGACCTGCGGCGGCGGCTGGTTGTCCTGAGCCAGCGAGCAGGCACTCGGGTGCGCGGAGTGTATCGCTGGAAACTCTCGGAAAAAAGCAAAAAGGCCAATGCCGCTCTCACCGGAATGGGCCGCACGCGCCGCATCATTCTGGCCGATACGCTGCTCGACAACTATCAGCCGGAAGAAATCGAGGCTGTGCTGGCGCACGAACTCGGCCACCACGTTCACCGGCATATTTTGAAGAGTATTTTCATGCAGGCAGCGATCACATTTGTCGGCTTTTGGGCGGCGAACTGGACCTTGCACTATGCGGTGGATCAGCACATGTTCGAAGAGCTTTCCGACTTCGCCAACCTGCCGCTGCTTGTTCTGGTTTCCACCTTGCTTTCCTTTTTGTTGATGCCGGCGCTCAACGCTTATTCGCGGTTCAACGAAAGACAAGCAGATCAATATGCCTTCGAGTCCATCGCCAGCGTGGAGCCCTTTATTACTTCGATGAACAAGCTAGCGGAACAGAATTTGGCGGAGCGTACGCCCTCGAAATGGATCGAATGGCTGTTTCACTCGCACCCAGCAATCTCTCGCCGAGTCGCAGCGGCGCAGGCCTGGAGCCGCGCTCACGAAGCAGTCCCGCAATAACCTCCGGCTTCCGGCCAGTCAGCGATTCCTCAATATTCCCGCGACGCGCTGCAAATCATCTTCGGTATCGACTCCCACGGTGTCATGTGGAGTCAGACCTACAAAAATGTCGATGCCATTTTCCAGGAAGCGCAACTGCTCCAGGCGCTCGCTCTTTTCCAGCGCCGATTCCGGCAACTGTACAAAACGGTCGAGCGCGGGCTTGCGATAGGCATAGAGGCCGAGATGCTTGAAGTACTGCGGCCGCGTTGTATCGCGGTCGAAAGGAATAGTCGCGCGGGAAAAGTAGAGCGCCCGGCCACTTGCATCGGTTACTACCTTCACTGCATTGGGATTGGAGATGTCCGTCTCAGGCGCTGGCGTCTTGAGCGTTCCGACCTGCGCGACTTCGTCTTTCATGACATCGAGAAGTGAGGCAATGTGCTCGGCGCGAGTTAAAGGTTCGTCCCCCTGAACATTGACATAGACGTCGGCAGCCACGCGTTCAGAGATCTCATGCACCCGCTCGGTGCCGCTGCGGTGCTCGGCGGAAGTCATCTCTGCCTTCCAACCATTCTGCCGGCAGGCTTCCATGATTTCATTTGAGTCGGTCGCTACGATCACGTCAGACAGTAGCGGTGACGATCGCACTGCTTCATACACCAGGCCAATTAGAGGCTTGCCATCGATCTGCCGCAGCATTTTGCGTGGCAGGCGTGTGGATGCGATTCGCGCGGGGATTACAGCGATGGCTTTCATCTGATTTTCTCTAGTGCGAAATTATAGCTTCAGTTCCGCCGGGCAGATGCGCACGCTACTCCTGTTCATCCGCCCACACGTCTGGCATGCCGCAAAGTGGTCGCGTACGATCCGGCGAAGTGGCTATTGCCAGAGAGAATGTGCTTCAACCAATATGGTTTTAATGCCTCGAATCAGCACCGCGCAATCTTCAGTCTTTGCCGCTTTGCTCTGCGGCTTCTTCCTTCTGCGGGGCGCTCCGACCCTGGATGGACGAAGCTTCGGATTTGACGATAAGGCCACTGCGGCCGAGCCGCAGAGTAAAGATGCCCACCCCGTTCTCGTCGAGCTCTTCACGTCCGAGGGCTGCTCCAGTTGTCCACCGGCGGACGCTCTGCTCGAAAAGATGGATGGGGCCGTGGTTGTTCCCGGCGCGCCACTGATCGTCCTCAGCGAGCACGTGGATTATTGGGATCATGACGGCTGGAAGGACGCGAACTCTTCCTCGGCATTGACCGATCGCCAGGCCGCCTATGTGCGTACGCTCGGAGTACAGGCTCCCTACACTCCCGAGCTTGTCGTCGATGGAAGCAGTGAGATGCATGCTAACGATCCGCAAGAGATGAATAAGGTGCTTCAGGCGGCCGCTGCCGCGCCTAAGGTTCCCGTGCACATCGGCGAGGTTAGCGTGGATGCTGGTAATCCTGCCGTTCTTCGAACGCGAGTTGAAGTCGATGGCGAATCCAGCGAACACAATGCCGAGGTCTATGTGGCGGTGGCCCTCGATCGCGTGGAAAGCCAGGTTCTGCATGGCGAAAATGGCGGAAAACGCCTGACGCATGTTGCAGTAGTGCAGCAGTTGATAAAAATAGGAAAGCTGCGAAAAGGAAAAGCCTTTGACGAAAGCGTTCAGCTAAAACTCAAGCCGGGCACGGACCCAAAGAACATTCGCATTGTTGCCTTTGTGCAGGAATCTGGGCCAGGCAAATTGCTCGGAGCGGCGTTACGAAAGCCGGCAAGCTGAAAATCGCACTCTCGCGGGGATTCAACTGTCTGGTAGACACTTTGTTGTTGAGCGGAACCGCACCGGCTTTTCCGAGCGCGGACCCCCGGCTCACTTATTAATTCCAGGCACGTCTAAAATCGCGGCTAGGAGCGCCCACGATTCTTGGCGCATTTCAGCCGGATCCCTGCAAATGCATTGCACATTGAAGGAGACTCTCCCATGGTTCGAACCGCTTTAAGAATTTTCCTGTTGTCCCTGCCGCTCCTGGTCCTGTCGAGCGTAAGTTCCGCGCAATCTTTGGTGCTGGATCTGCCCTTGCAGAGCCAGAGAGCTGAAATTTCACAACGCATCGGTATCACCGATGTGACCGTCTCGTACCACCGTCCGCTGGTGAACAATCGTAAGGTTTGGGGTGACCTGGTTCCTTATGGTTCGGTGTGGCGCGCCGGCGCAAACGAGAATACGACCATCACCTTCAGCGACCCGGTTATGGTTGAAGGAAAACAGTTGGACAAGGGGACTTACGGTTTGCACATGATCCCGAACGCCGACGAGTGGACGATCATTTTCTCGAAGAACTCGACCTCGTGGGGTTCTTTTACCTACAACCAGGCAGAAGATGCGCTTCGTGTAAACGTAAAGCCCAAGACCGGCGACATGCACAATGCGCTTACCTATGACTTCGACCAGTTGCAGCCGAACTCCGCGGTGGTCGAGATGGAATGGGAAAAAGTCGCGGTTCCGTTCAAAGTCTCGGTCGATGTGCATGACGTGGTCCAGGCCAGCCTGAAAAAACAGCTTCGCAATCTTTCACAGTACACGTGGATGAGCTGGGATGACGCCGCCAATTATCTGCTCGCGGAAAAATTCGCTTTGGACGATGCTCTCACGTACGAAGACAAATCCATCGAGAACGAAGACCGCTATGAGAACGAGATAACCAAGTCAAAGGTACTGACGGCGCTCAATCGCAAAGAGGACGCTGTTACCGCGCAAAAGAAGGCGCTCGATCTCGCCAGTCCTCTGCAGATGCATTTATTCGCCCGCGGATTGCAGGGTGAAAAACGCAATGAAGAAGCGTTTGCGATCTTCCGCGAGAATGCGAAGAAGCATCCCGACCAGTGGTTCGTGCATACCGGATTGGCCAGGATCTATTCTTCGCAGAGCAAATTCGATGACGCAGCTAAAGAAATGAAACTGGCGAAGGCCGCCGCTCCAGACAGCCAAAAAAACTATTTGGACGGACTGGAAAAGCGGCTGGAAGCTAAACAGGACATAAACTAGGGGCGCAAGCAGCCGCTTAGCTCTATGGTAATTCTCATTCGTCCGCGAGAAGTTTCCGAAGCTTCCGGACGGCTCGAGGAATTTCCGCTACAGCGGTACTGCCAAATCCGAGAATAAAACCGGGACGGGCCGCTCTGCCAATGTACGACGGAGACAACGGCCATATCCAGAGGTTCTGGCGGGCGGCCCTCCCGGCGATGTCCCGATCGCGTTTTCCTTTCGGTAAGGTCACGGTTAGATGCATGCCAGCTTCGCCTCCAAGAATCTGTACTGTAGAGCCCAGTTCTTCATGAATGCTGTCCACGAGCGCGCTGCGTCGCTCGCGATATAGAACCCTCATTCTGCGAATGTGCCGGACAAAATGTCCTTCGCCAATAAAGTCCGCAAGCACTTCCTGGTAAAAGGTCGGCGGTCCAAGATCCATAGCTCGCCGGACCGTTATGAAAGAATCGACGAGATCCGATGGAATGACGATGTAGCCCAGACGCAGTGACGGAAACAAAACCTTGCTGAAGGTTCCCACATAGATCACGCGAGCATTGGCGTCCAAGCCCTGCAAGGATGCAATCGGCATGCTTTCGTATCGATACTCGCTGTCGTAGTCGTCTTCGATGATCCATGATCCCGTGTCCTGGGCCCAGTCGAGCAATTGAAGACGCCGCGAAGCGCTCATGGTTACACCCAGCGGATATTGATGAGAAGGCGTCACAAACGCAGCCCGCGCCAGAGGACATCGCTTGATGCCGGCGCCAACGTTGAGACCTTCATTGTCAACGGGAACCGGTACAAGACGACAGCCGTTTAACGCGAATGCATCTTGGGCCAACCGGTAACCCGGCTCTTCCACCCACACCGAGCTTCCGGGATCGAGCAGCACGCGAGCCGAAATCTCCAGAGCTTGTTGCGATCCGCTGACGATCATTACTTGCTCCACATCGCAGCGTAAGGATCGTGCAGTCCTCAGGTAGTCGGCAATCGTTTCCCGCAAAGCCTTGAAGCCGCTCTGATTGCCGTAATGCAATGACTGAGCGTTCAGACTGCGGCAATGGCGCGCCACAAGATTCGACCACACGTGCAGGGGGAACTGATCGCATGCGACTTGCCCAACACCAAATGCTCCCCAGCCGAGCATCCACGGAGAAGCTTGAACGCGGCGAAGATACAACGATCGCCGCGCGACCGGTCGTGGCCCGGAGCGGGCGGAGGCGAGCCTGGCTTTGGGCGGTCCGCTCGATGTCAGTTGGTCAGGAAGAAGGCTGGAAACGACGGTTCCCGCGCCTACGCGACTTTCGAGATATCCTTCAGCCAAAAGTTGAGCGTACGCATTCAGCACGGGAAACCGCGAAACTCCAATCTCGGCCGCCAAGGCTCGGCTGGATGGAATTCGCTGCCCCGGGCGCAGGTTGCCACCGGCAATCGCCGAGCGGTAGCCGTTGTAAATCTGCCGATGCAGCGATTGCGGAGTGGTCCGATCCACCCCAATGACAGGCATGATTCCCGATGCTGCCCTCTTCATGGCGCGATCATAATGGTTATGTCTTGATCGCTTCAAGTGGGTATGGCTACCGACCATTTACCGGAGCATTATTAGGGTAGCTGAATGTCGCAGCTTTTTGGTAGCGGCCAGCGAACCGGTTGAAATTGGGATATGTGAGGCCATGCCAATGGAAGTGATTGCCGACAAAATCGCGAGGGAACAAACGGCGAGGTTAATAGAAGCCTTCCCCATGTTGCAGGAACTGGCGAGGCCGCTTCCGGCGCGGGTTGCTCTCAAAGTAAAAGGGAGGATTGTCTTTATCGATCCTGCCGATTGTGTCTCCGTGCAGGCTGACGGAAACTACGTCTTCCTGTGGCGTGCTTCGGATTCGTATATGTTGCGTGAGCCAATCTGCGCGGTCGCGAAAAAACTTGAACCATATGGATTCATCCGCATCCACCGCTCGGTGTTGGTAAATACCTCGTTTGTGGAAGAGATCCAACCCTACTCAACCGGAGAATACGGACTCAGGATGAAAGACGGGAAGGAATATACCGTCACGCGAACGTACAAGAAGAATCTCAAATCTCTTGCGGCATATTGGATCGGGACACGCGCGTTCTTTTAACGGGGAAGGCTTCCCGGCGCCCACTCCGCGCTTGGCAACCATAAGGTAAGGGCTTCTCGGCTTGATGCGATTCGTTGCGCCGGATTCAACTCACGATTTACAATCACAGGAAGGTAGAACAGACACCCAAGACTGTCCAGCGCCTTGTGAAAGTTGTTGCGCTGGATATGCCTATACTCTCCGTTAAAAAGAGTAGGCACTACCCTTGCAATCAAGCATACGGGCATCTGTGTCGGTTCCATTTCCAGAGTGTAGACAGTGGCGGCGTAGCTCAGGTGGCTAGAGCGACGGTCTCATAATCCGTAGGTCCGTGGTTCGAGTCCACGCGCCGCCACCAGATTCATTTAACGGCTCCGGGAGATCCTTGGGGATCTTCATTTGTCTTGTGGCGCGGGAGACGCGCCGCCGCGGCCCGTCGGCTTTCGTTACCTCGGCTTCCGTCACCTGGCATAAGAAGATGCGGATGAAGATACCGGCATGTGGAGTGTTACCCGTGTGCCCCGCCCCGGTTGGCTGGAAATCTCCACATCGCCGCCGTGAAGCACGGCAATGCTCTGAACGATAGCCAATCCCAGGCCAGTGCCACCTGAACCCTGGGAGCGCGATGAGTCGACGCGGAAGAAGCGATCAAACACCCGCGGCAGCGCTTCGCTGGGAATGCCGACGCCGGTGTCGGACACTTCGATGCGAATGGTGGAAGAATGCTTATTCGTAAAATCGGCGTTTGACAGATCCATGTTTGTAGCCTCGGTGTTCACTTCCAATACGATTGCTCCGCCGCTGGGCGTGTGTGCCAGTGCATTTGAGACGAGGTTGCCTACCGCTCTTTGCAAAAGCGTGCGATCCAGCTCGGCGATGACCGGCTCCTCCGCAAGAGCTGTAGTGAGCGAGACTCCTCGGTCCGCTGCCGAGGCTTCGTAGTATTCCTGCACGCCGCCCAGCAACTCGCCTACATTTACGCGCTCCCGGCGCAAATCGATTAACGGGTTTTCCGCGCGCTCCAGAAATAGAAGATCGCCGATGAGGTCGGATAAACGAACCGCTTCTTCAAGGCAGGACTCGATCACGCCGCGATACTCTTCGGCGGTGCGCGCGCGCGCCAGGGCTACTTCTGCTTCGCCACGAATGTTATTCACCGGCGTGCGCAGGTCGTGGGCAATGTCCGCCGAAAATTTCGAAATACGCTCGAAGGATTCCTCCAGGCGATCCAGCATTTCATTGAAAGTACCGGCCAGCGATGCCAGTTCGAACGGATATCCTTCCGGTAGAATCCGTTCCCGGAGGTTCTTCGAACTAATGTGCCGCGCAGTAGTTGCCATTTCTTCCACAGGCCGAATGCCCTGCCGCGCCACCTGATACCCAACCAATGGAAAAATGGCGAACGTTCCCAGCAGCATGGCGAAGAACCAAAACCGGTAGCGTGCGAGCAGCAGCTCTTTTTGCGAAATGTCAACCGCAACCTGGATGGTGTAAACGCCGGTTGCCGGGGAACCAACCGGCGCAGACGTGCTGGTGATTCGAAAAGCGAGCCCGTGTCTTCCGTTCATTCCAGTGGCGCGATCGGGATGACTTTGCATTCTGCCGGCAAATTGCACCAGGTCCAACTGCTCCGCCATTCCCGGCGTTATTAACAACGGTTTGTTTTGCTCGTCCAGCAGGCGAATATAGAACTGTTCGTATCGCCGGGCGGCGGACTCCAATTCAACCTCTTCCCGCATGGCATCCCAGTCATTAGGCCGTTCCCGCAGCATGGTGCGCAGGACGTTTACTTTATCCGCAAGGAACAAATCGGTGCTTTTCTCCAGTTCGCTCACCAGCACCAGATAAAGGCTGGCTGTCGCGGCGAAAACCAGAAACAAGCCTGCCAGGGTGTAGCCTGCGGCGAGCCGAAAAGCCAAGGTTCCCCACAAGCGCGAAACCGGCCCGGCGACATTAGTCTGATTCGAGAACATAGCCCGCGCCCCGGACGGTGTGGATCAATTTCAGCGGGAAAGGATCGTCTACCTTGCTGCGCAGCCTTCGCACATTGACGTCGACGACATTGGTGTCGCTGTCGAAGTTCATGTCCCAGACCGCTTCAGCGATCAGGGTTCGCGACAGCACCTCGCCGGAGCGCCGCGCCAGAAGGGATAAGAGAAGGAACTCTTTGGACGTCAACTCCAATCGGTGGCCGGCGCGCGTGGCACGCTGGCGCAGTAAGTCGATTTCAAGATCGGCCAATCGAAGCCTCTCCTGCTCGCGCAAAGGGCCGCGCCGCAACAACGATCGCACCCGCGCCAGCAATTCGGAAAACGCGAACGGCTTCACCAGATAATCGTCAGCGCCCAATTCGAAACCGCGTACGCGCTCGTGTACGGCATCGCGCGCAGTCAGGAAAAGCACCAGCGTGCGCCGGCCGTCCTCGCGCAGGCGGCTGAGAACCTGCCAGCCATCCAGTCCCGGCAGCATGACGTCGAGAATCACCAGATCGAACTCCAGCTCCTGTGCAAGGTGCAGCCCATCGAGCCCATCTCCTGCGACATCGACGATGAAACCGGCCTCTCCCAGTCCTTTCTTGAGGAACTTGGCGGTCTTGGCTTCATCTTCAATGACCAGAATTCTCACCACCGGCCTCCTGAGAACGATCGAACAGGTTGAACGCTCGCTCGCGCAGCGTTTTGGTGTCGCGAACCTCGAAGCTGCGACCGAGACAGTGGAAACCGAGTGAGTCTGCGGCTTGAGTCGCGAATCTCGTCACTTTCCTTTCAATCAGGTTGGCGCCGATTGGACTTCACGAGCTAGAGCGACCGGGCGGAGTGGCTTGAGTTCGCCGCACAGAGTGAAAGACGGAGCTCGCCTCAGGCGGTGAAGACTATGAGACAGAAGAATAACGCGCACGAGGTTACTGAAAGTTTAAGCGGATATGAATTTTGGATTAAAAAATCCGTCAGGTTTTCGCCTTAGCTTTGCGGCTCACGTTTGGGCGCTTAGAGTTTGAGGTACAAAAAAAAACCCTCTCCCTGGAAATCGGGGAGAGGGCCGTTTCAGTTGAAATGCGTTTTAGTCGTCTTCGTCAGCTTTGGTTGGAGCGGGTTTGTTGAACTCGCTCGGTGGGCGAACCCTGCTCTCGCCCGGATAGGGCCGCGTAAACCCGGTGGACATATACCAGTTGAAATGGTTGACGGTGTCCGGGTCTTCGGAGTCGGGCTTGGTCAGTTTGCCGGCGAAGATCTGCGCCTTCTTCTGGAGCCACGCCGCCCTCAGGGCCTTGACCCTCGGGCTGCTCTTTACATCGGCTCCGCTCGCGGTAACGCCATCGTTCAGCGGAATCTGATTCGGCACGTGCGACCACGGCTTGAAGTTCTCCGTGGGCGGGCTATTGGTGAAGTCCGTCCGCATCGGCGTCGCCGTGAGATCGAACTGATTCATGGGCGGCAGACCGAGAATCTGCTCGATCGTCCGCGTCATGTTGACCTGCGTGTAGTAGGTGGAGTCCGTCGCTCCGTTCTGCACGGTGTATGGACTGACGATATAGCCAGGACTGCGGTGACCGTCGACGTGATCAACGCCGTTCTGTGCGTCGTCTTCCTCGACGAAGATCGCCGAACTCGGCCATACATTGCTGTGGCTGATGTAGTCGATAATGCGCCCAACCGCCAGGTCGTTATCGGCTTCCTCAGCTTGCGGAACTGGCGGGCCGCCGGTGTGGTCGCACATGATCCACAGGATGCTCAACGAAGGCACGGTACCCGCCGCAACGTCCTTGTTGAAATCCTGCACCCAAAGATCGACGCGGAACTGATCGGGAATGTTCAGATCGAACTGCGGGAAGTTCTTGATGAGATGGTTATACACGGCTGGGAGAGAAGACTCTGCCTGCACCGTGTTCTGGAAATACAAAGTCGTCTCGCCCGCGGTCCCCGGAGGTCCGCAATCAGGCCCTCCCTCAAAGCATTGCGAGTCGGCATAAAACTGCGCCCAGGTCGGCTCGCTAGTGGACCCGTTCGGTTGCAGAAACGTATCGTTCTCCACGTATTCGCCGTAGATCTTCACCGGCAAACCGGCGGCTGCGGCTTCCGAGAACAGGAAGCCTTTGTTTTGATAGGCAAGCGCATCGCCGGCGTTGCCGCCGGGATAGCTGCGCACCCAGTCAGGCGACTGAATGTCGTCGGCATAAGGCGCCATGCCCTCGGTAATCCACTGGTGACCGTCAGCCGATTGGCGGCTCGGGTCATAGAAATTGTCCAGTAGAGGGAATCGTGTCACCAGCGTGTGAACGTTCGGCGTGACCGGAGTGCCGCCGGCTGTAGCCCCATCGCCAAACACTGCCAGCGAGGGGTCGCCGTTTCCGGCGGCCACATCGCCCAGCACCTGATCGTACGTGCGGTTCTCGCGGATGATCATGAACACGTGCTTGATCAGCGACGGAGAACCGATCTTATCCGGGATTGCGACCGGCTTGGCGTGCGGGCTGCCGCCGGAAGCGGACAGAATATTTTGCGTCCGGTTCCAGTGGTTGTACGCGTACACGTCGTTCGTCATCGTGGCCAAAGTGTCGCTGTTCGGCACGGGGACGATGCTGACCGTGCCATTGTCCTGGTGGGTGTTGTAATTGCAAACGTTATAGTCGCACTCGAACGAATCGCGAGTGCCAATGCCCTTGTCGTTGGCGACAATGAGCTCGCTCGTGGCCGCGTCGAGCACGACTGAGCTCGGCGCATATGCTACCGGAATCATGCCCATGACGGGGTTCTTCGCGCCTTGGCCCAGGTTGATCACCGCGATCGCGTTGGCATTGTAAAGCGCGACATAGGCAATGCCATTCTTGGCATCGACGGCGATCGAGTTCGGCGCGGCGCCATAAGCGGCTTCGCCCGAGCCCGGCACTCCGATCGGCAGTCCCAGGTTGATCGTTCGCTCCACAACGTTGTTAGCCGTGTTGATCACCGAGATGGTGTCGCTATAGGTATTGGCGACCAGCAGGTTTCCCCCGAAGAACGCCATGCCCGTCGGATGAAGCCCACCGGTCGAGATGTTAGCCGTGACCTTCATCGAGGCGAGGTCAACGACAGAAACGGTACCCGTGATCGCTGCGCCAACCACCGGGTCGGCGACGATTTCAGTTCCGGCGGACCAAATCTGAAAATCCGCCGCAGTAGCAGCCCGGCCACCCTCGTTGCTGACGTAGGCGGTCGTTCCTGCGCTGTTGATCAGAACACTGTGCGGCGCATTGCCGACTCGAATCTGCGTACCTTGCGCGTTCGTTTTCAGGTTCAGCTGAGTCAGCGTGTCGTTCTGGTTCAGCAAAGCGTATGCGCTGGCGCCATCCTTTGATACCGCAACGCCACCAGGATAAGAAGTGCTCGGGGTATAGAACGTTCCACAGGGCACGGCATAAGCGCCTGGAGGGCTGTTCGGGAAACAGGCGATGAAGGAATCTGTCGGCTGCAAGGGCGGCACGCTGATCTGCGCGTCGTCTTCCAGCAATCCTTGCCCGTTGACCTTTGCCACTGTGACGTTGCTGCTGTCCTGGCTGAACACCAGCAGGTTGCCGTCGGCCGAATAGGCGATGCCGCTATAGCTGCCGGTCGAATCCACTCCAAATGGGATGTAGTTCTGCACGACAAGGCCAGTCTTGGTATCGAACACCTCGACGGCTCCGTTGCCATCGTCTGCCGACGTACCCATGGTGAGCACGGCGGCGGTGTGAGTCTTAAGATTGGGGTTCAGTGCAATGGCTTTCGCGCGGACCCGGATGCCGAGGTTGACTTGAGTGCCTGCTGGGTTGACGATCTGCCCACTGCTGACGACCCATGAGCCGTTCGGTTGCGGGCCGGCGACGTACGTCGGGTACAGGTTCGACTGCGCAGCAGCCAGCCCCGGAAGGCCCAGTCCTGCAGCCATCAGACCGGCGAGCGGACGCAGACGGTTGACTCGAGACTTCTTTCGAGACTTGTTTCGAATCCTTATGGAAGACATTTACCGTTCTCCTTATTCGATTTTTCGTTACGCAACGTTCGTGGAAGGATTTTCGCGACGGGTTAGACGGTTTAGTAGAAGGGACTTAATAGAGGTGCTCATTTCTTCCTCAATCTCCAGCAGGACTCGGCGCGAGCACTCAGTGCACCAAGGCCACTACTCTAGTTTTGAGAAAGAGACAGCAGCATGACGCGGAGATTACATTTTTGTAATCTTGGTGTTTGCAGGGAGCCGGCGACAATTGCGGCGAGCCATCATCTTTGGTCTTGCGAGACGGGTTTGAACATTTCTAGCATCGTTACCGGAAATATCTCGTGAGCGAAGGCTCGAGCAATCCGCCAATCGTGGTGGCGATAGAACTCGATTGCCGCCGTATTCGATTGAACGACGCGAAGATGCAGCGTTTCACAGCCGCGGGCGATTATTTCGGCTTCGCCATGCGCGAGCAGACGCCGGCCTACTCCATATCCCCGGCTCTCGCGAAGCACCCATAAATCATCCAGCCATTCCCCGCTCGTCCGCACCACTCCGAGGATTTTCGCGTGCCGTACAGCGACCCAGGAGGAGTGCCAGTTCTCCTCATCGAGCGGAACCGGCGGAGGCGCCCAGAGGCCGCCGTAAATCTCATCCACTACCGTTTGGACGACCGCGCGAACGGAGGCGTGCTCCTCGGGCTGTGGTCGCCTTATGAGCATGTCGATCATCTACCCAATATAGGCTTCAACGATCGGAATGCTCTTGAATCCCGATCCCCACCTCTTGTTGGCGATAATCCCCCTTACACTCATCTTTTTCTCATTCGGTCCCTCTTTAAGCGCCGAACTTCCGGTTTGCCCGTTACTGATCTTCGGTATTATGCTGGCCCCTCAGTTGTTTCAACTTTGAAACTCCGATCGAAGCAAGGAAAAATCATGTTCAAATTGAGTGCGTTTGCTTTGGCAGTTCTGGTAGCTGGGCTTTTATGCTGTGCATCTGCGTCGCCAGCCCAGATTTCCGTTGGCGTAAACGTCGGTGTGGCTCCCGTGTGCCCTTACGGCTACTTCGACTATGCCCCTTACGACTGTGCTCCTTACGGTTATTACGGGCCCGATTGGTTTGTTGGCGGAGTGTTTGTTGGAGCTGGACCCTGGTTTCACGGTCCTCACGGCTTCTTCGGCCATGTCGACAACCGCTTTGATCCTCATCACGGTTACGTTGGGCCGTTGCCGGAGCGCGGGGCCGAGCGATTCAACCACTTTCAGGGCAATGAGGCGCGAGATGGACGCGGCAACATAGGCAATGCCGGCCATGAACCGAGAGCTGAGCACGCGCTCCCGGGATATCGGGGCGGCGGGCATGCTGGCCGACGCCGCTAGAGTTAGAGTCTCGATCCGGGCTACACAATTCGGTCTGCAGGGACCGTCGATGCGAGAGAGGTAAGGCGCGAGCGGCGTCTTACCTCGCTCCACAGATGTTGGGACTCGCCTTTGACGAACGGTGGGGACGACGATCTACTTCCTTACGGTTGGTCCAACTGTGCCTGCTTGTCTTTCGCCAGGCCTTGTTTAACGATTTCCAGCTTCTGAAATCCATCTTTGAGCACCGTCTGCTTCGCGTTTTCCTGAGTGACACAGATCGGCGTCAGCAGAATCGCATTCGTGGTCAGCGTGCCGTTCGGCACCTCGGCCAAATTCTCAATGTCTGCGTGCCGCGACAGTTTCACCGCGGCTTCAGCCGCCACACGAGCCTCATTTCTGAACGGCTTGTAGGCGGTCATCAGTTGCGTGCCATCGAAAATTCGCTCGATGGCCGCCAGATCGGCGTCCTGACCCGAAACTAACACAGTGCCGGACCAGCCCTTGTCTTCAAGAGCTTGAATTGCGGCGCCGGCAATCGCGTCATTCGAGGCAACAATCGCCGCCGGAGGAGCCTTCAACTTTTTCAGCTCCTCAGTGACTCTGATGTAAGCCTCGGTCGCGCTCCACTCCGGAATCCAGAGATCGGCGACAATATGGATATCGCCGCGATCGATAAAGGGTTTCAGCACATTCATCTGTCCGGTGCGAACCACTTTCGAGTTGGCGTCGAGCGGCGAGCCTCCCAGCAGCAAGTAGTCGCCCCTGGGCGCGCGATCCACCAGGCTTTGCGCCTGTTCGGTTCCCACCGATAAAAGGTCGAATCCGACGTAGAGATCGACCGGCGCATCAGCCAGCCGGTCATAGCTGATCACCGGGACGTGTTTCGCGTGTGCGGCCGCCACTATGCGCCCGGCCTTGCCCGTATCGTGCGGCAGAAACACCAGGACGTTGATCCCGTCTTTGAGCAGTTCGTTGACTTGGCGAAATTGCAGGTCATCGTCTCCGTCGGCGGAACGGATGACTACGGAGCCTCCAAGGTCGAGGACGCGCTGCTGAAATTCTTCGAGATCGGTTCGCCAGCGCTCGCCTTTCATGTCCTCAATGGCAAATCCGATCTTGATCTCATTTTTCTGCCCCTGCGCGATACCCAGCGTCAGTGCGAAGAGAATGAAAGAAACTCCCATGAAAAAACGAGAATACACCTGCATGAAAGGAACCCCCAAGGCGCCAGCTCCCGGCACAAGTGGCAACATGCGCCGAGCACGTTGAGGGGATAATTGCACCGGTGGTAATGAGAATCAATTTACCTTGGTAACGAGGATTCTGCGAGGGAAACATAGCGAGGAAACATCGTGAAACATAGGCGCAGGGAAACCATATGTGACTGCCTAAATGACGATCAGATAACAAGCCAATCGTCGCGGGCCGGATCACTAGCCCGGATATGATTACAGTGCAGCTCTAAACGTTAGGCGGGCTGGCGCTCGGAAGAAAATAGCCTCTCATTTCAACTGTTGCGAAATCGCATTACACTCATTGCCGGGGATGATTCAGTCTGTTGGAGGCCAAAACCGAAATTCGGATCGAGAAAGGAAATCGCCAATGAAATATCCGAGTGATACCAAGCGCATTACCACAAAAGACATGGAGGTTAAGGCCAGAGCAATTTTCAAAGGGGGGCTTCTCGACACCTTTGCGAACTATAAGAAGAACGGATGGCGGGTCGGAAACGTGTTTGACACCCTGACCGATTTCCTTCTCCGCTTTCCCGATGCGGACCCAAGTCCGGGCAAGGTAGCTGATTTAGCTTGGTCCCAGTGGAATAGTCCCAATGTTCAGAACTCCATGTGTTGGTACGACGACTACGGCTGGTGGGGAATCGCCAGTGCCAAAGCCTATCTCGACGAATATGCAAGCATCTTCGGCAGTCATCGCAACGACTTCCAGAACCTCGCTGGAGAGTGCTGGGACGTGATGTACAGCGGCAAGCCGCAGAAGACCTACAGCTACAAAGGCGGGCCGAACGTCTGGGACAACCGGGACGAGGGTTCGGTGCCTGGTTACTTCACTCAGCCCGCCACCTGGGCGCAGCCTCGCTTCGCGAATGGGGTGTGGCAATATGAGATGTTCAAGGATAAGAGACTCAAACCACAGGAGTGCTCGTTCATCAATCCAACCGATCCCGCAAAATGTCAGCCTAACAAATTGGGAGCGTTCCAGCTTACCGTAATGAACGGCCTGTACTTCGTCCTGGCACTGAGGCTGCGAGCCTCGGGGAAGGGAGCGGAAGATGCATTCAAACACGAGCGCGCGTTCCTGCAACAGTGGTTCTTCGGACCAACCGAGGCAGACCAGCAACTCCTGTGGCACTTAGCCGACGGCAACAGCGCGCTCGTGCGTGAGCGAGTGTCGACGTACGCTAAGCTCAATAACGAGTTTCCAAAGGTTCAGGACTACGACACAGACGCTGCTTGGTGCGGGGACCAGGGGTTGGTACTTGGAGGGCTGCTTGACTATCTTCAGGTTAACCCGTCAGATCCGGATGCTCAATCTCTGCCTGGGAAAATCATGCACGGAGTGTTCACGGAATTGGTAAACGGTCAGAATGTGATTCAGCCGATGACACAGGCAATGCAGGGTAAGGATGATGAAGATTACGACTGCGGGTCGGGTGTTTTCTGGCGTTACTTGTTGGGCGGATTCCGCCAGAATGCCGCGCTACACACAGAGGTGCTGAAATTGGTGGCCGCGGATCCAGAAAACAACGCGATCTATAATTCCGCCGTCGACGCGTTTAATGGGAACAGTCCAGGCGACGAACTGTTCAAGGATTTCAACGCCCTCGCGACTCTGACCGCCGCCATCGAGATCCTAAAGGAGGCGGGCGAGTAACGCACGGTGCTTATTCGGAGGAATGTGGTACTGTCCCCACAGCAATGCCAGTTCACTCACGCTTGCCCCGATTTTGGCAGCGGTGTTCCCACAACAAACATAAGAGGAGAAAGTATGACGATCACAAAAGGCTCGAAAATCCTCGGTGCAGCGCTCGTGCTGGCGGCCATCACCTTCAGCCTGGCGGTGAACGCCAAGGCTCAAACAACCATTTACACATTTCCGGGTAAATACATTGGCGGCAATCCGGAAGGCAGGATGGCCGTTGATTCCTCTGGCAATCTCTACGGTGTCACGCTTTTCGGTGGGCCCAATCCGAGTTTTTGCGCGATGCCCGGTGCGACCTGCGGCACGGTGTTTGAACTGTCTCCGAGTTCCAGTGGCGCCTGGACCTATACGACCCTCCACGCCTTTACGGGAGACGCCAATGGCGGCAGCCCCTTCGGTGGGCTGGTTCGCGATGCAGCCGGAAACCTCTACGGAACGACCGCACAGGGAGGCAATCTCACGAAGTGCGTCGGCAGCACTTATATCGGTCAGGGTTGCGGTGTAGTCTTCAAACTTTCTCCAACGGCGTCGGGCCATTGGCAGGAATCTGTCCTCTACACCTTCCAGGGCGGCACCGACGGAGGCAATCCTCTCACCGACCTTATCATCGATTCAGCCGGAAACTTGTATGGCACGACGGAGTTCGGTGGCAGCCTGAGCGGCTGCACAAAAATGGGCTGCGGCGTCGTCTATCGCCTTTCGCACACCGCTACCGGCTGGCATGAGACCGTGTTGCGGGCCTTAAATTTTTCTGTCGATGGACAATATCCGCGCGACTTGGTCCAGGATGCCAGCGGCAATATTTATGGCGCCGCTTTCCAGGGCCCCAACTTCGTCACCTGTAGCGAGGGATGTGGTCTGGTCTGGCGTCTCTCTCCCACCGCAAGCGGCCCGTGGAACGAAACCATTCTCTACCAGTTTCAAGGTGGAAACGATGGCGCGAATCCTGTCGGCGGACTTGTCCTCGATGCGTCCGGAAATCTCTACGGCACCGCCGAAGAAGGTGGGGGTTCCAGCAGTGCCGGCACGGTTTTCGAACTCTCGCCGACAGCCAGCGGCTTCTGGACCGAGACGCAACTGCATCTGTTCACCGGCCCGCCCGATGGGAAATTCCCGACGACCACCATGGTCTTCGACTCGTCGGGCAATCTCTTCGGCACGACCGCTTTCGGAGGATCGACTAATTGCAGCACCAACGGTTGCGGCACAGCTTTCGAGCTATCTCCAGATGGGCATGGCGGCTGGTCCTATACCCCACTGGTCGCCTTCGACGGCGCTGACGGCTACGACCCGAATGTCCTTATTTTCGGTCCCGACGGCAATCTCTATGGCACCGCCCAGGACGGAAATTTGAATTATGGTTTGGTGTACGAGCTCTTCCGCTGATTTTCCGGGAGAGACGCAGGCACTCTCAAGAAAATTAGGTAGTGGTGGAGTTTCAAACTGCACCACTACCGCAAAATCCCCATCCGCTCAAAACCCCTCAATGAGCGCTATCACCTGATTACGACAGTTGAGACCTATAATGCTTCGCGGGTAAGGAATGCCAAAATCTTTTCGCGTCGCGCTGTTCTTAATCTTAGTCGCTGGTTTCCTCGCACCTGTACGTGCGCAAGAGGCTCCGGCTAACAACCACGCCGGGAACCTGAAGACTCTGATGGTCGCAACCGAGGCTAAATCGGACACTACGATTGCTATTCCTCCGATTGCGTCTGTAACAATTAATCTGAAGAACGATAAACACAGCATTGGCGCGGACGCTGTGGATTTAACAACATGGCTTAGCAAAGAGGCTGCTCTGAACGGGCTGCAGTCAGCAGACTTGCAGCCGTGGCACATCGTTGTTACCTACGATCAGTTTGATGAGGACGGCGACAATGTGCACAGTGGCGTGTACGAGGAATATTGGGCAGGGGCAAAGAAGTACAAGAGAATCTACAAGAGCGACAACCTTAACGAGACAGACTATGCCACGGAGAAAGGCTTGTATCGTCTCGGAGACCAGCAGTGGCCCGACCGGGCACAGCTACAGGTTCGTAGCGAGATAGTTGATCCGTTTTCCTACGCCGCTACGCTGGTAGATTTTCACGGAAGAACTATCGAGCGAACTTTCAGCGGCTATCGGCTTCAGTGCGTGCTGCTTGAAAAAGACTCTGAGATCAGCAATCCAACACAGTACTGTTTTGAATCTGATGGTGCAGTGCTTCGGTATAGCAAGGGGTTCGGCTGGTTCCAGACGGTCTATAACGACATTTCACCATTTCAGGGACGAAGTCTCGCGCAGGCGGTAGAAGTGACTGATGGCGGCAAGCCTTACCTGAAGTTGCGGGTGGCAACGATTGAATTGATTTCGCACGTTGACGATGCGGACTTTGCACCTCCGCCCACCGCGATTGGTCCGCTCGGTGGCCGGGCATCTGGGGTGCATCCGGTGCCGATCAAGACGGGCTTCCCTCAATGGCCAGTCTCGCTAAGATCGCAGCATTTTACCGTAACGGCGGAGGTTGTAATAGGAAAGGACGGCCACGTTGTGAGCGCTCATGCAGTCTCCGGCCCTACAGAAGGCTACAAGGCATGCGAAGACTCGGCGCGAAAGTGGGTATTCAAGCCTTATCTGATCCTTGATAAGCCATCTGAGGTGGAAGCAAGAATTTCGTGCAGTAACAATTAGTTGGTGTTAGATCCCCAGTTCACTCACTCACCGGGCAATGCGGTTGCACGATCCTTCGGCACGTTTTCCAAGAAATCAGCCCTGTACAGTTCCTCGGCACACGCAATCTCAACATCTTTTTCTTTATAGCGCGGATGAAGCCCAGAGTTTGCGAAGCTCTCCAACGGGTAGATGATCGGTTTCGCTTTCAATCCCAATGATTAACTTCCGGTCCTCCACATCGGCAGCTGCGTCTGTGTGTGTGCCAAAGAAACCAACGCTCTGACTGCTTCCAAAACCGTGGTTCGCCCATACAAGGTTCGCCCATCCAACGCAGCCTGCGCTATTTCCTTCGCCCTCCGATGGTCGGACTCCCATGGTCGGACTCTGACGCCTGGGCGCTCGATAAACATTCGGTCCATGGCAAAGAAGTATATGCGCCCCGATTGCCGCGGCGTGCGTGCTAACATCGACTGATCCGGCTCCCCACCTGCTTGAGCCAGACAGAGGTCAAGATGAGTTCAATCACACGGCGCGGTTTCCTCAAAACAGGTCTGGCCGCTGGAGCCATGGCGACCACAGGAATTCTTCCGCTCGCCGCCGCCAGGCGCACCGCGGCCGATACCGTCATGCTTGGCCGCTCAAAAGTGGAGGCGACAAGGCTGGCTTTCGGAACCGGGACGAACAGCGGCGCGGTACAGGCCGCGCTGGGGCAGCAGGAGTTCACGCGGCTGGTGCGCTATGCCTACGATCGCGGTATCCGCTTCTTCGAGACCGCCGAGGCCTACGAGACGCCGGGAATGCTGGGAGAGGCGCTGAAAGGCTTGCCGCGAGACAGCTATCAGCTCATGAGCAAAGTGACGACCTTCCACCAGGGGATCGACCCGCAGGCCAAGTTCGACGAACTGCGGCGCACCTCACAGACGGAGTACTTTGACATCATGCTGCTGCATTGGCAGCACTCGGCCGACTGGCCGGAAACGACGAAACGTTGGCAGGACGGGATCCTTGAGGCGCAGCAGAGAAAGATCATCCGCACCCATGGCGCTTCAGTGCACGGGCTGCCGGCACTGCGCCAGATGCCGGGCACAAACTGGCTCGACGTGGGACTGATCCGCATCAACCACAGCGGCGCACGCATGGACGGCCCGACCTCTGAAGATAGCAACCATCCGGACAACGTGAGCGAAGTGGTCAATCACATCCAGCAGTTGAAGAAGGAGGGCCTGGGTGTGATCGGCATGAAGCTCTGCGGTGGCGGCCAGTTCGAGCACAGTCGTGACGATCGTGTGAAAGCAATGAGGTTCGCGTTCCACAACGCGGGAGTGGATTGCGCAACCATCGGCTTCAAGAACAGGCAGGAGATTGACGAGGCGATCAGCAATATGAATCTGGCGCTTGCCTGAGCCATGGCGACATCTCGGAATTCCCTACCTTGGCGAAAAATCGCCATAGCACTCATTGGTGTGTCCGCGCCTACTGTTTTTCGAGCGCAGCCCTGCATGTAGTTTTGGGTCGTTCAGGTCGTACTCGCCACTTTCCTTGGGGAGTGGACAAATGACATCTCTTGGCATATGCCAATGGAGCGCGCCAGATAAGCCCCGAACGCCATGTCAAAATCTTTTAAGAATGGCCGCAACAAGGCCCTGCGAATTCCCCGTGAGTTTGAGTTTCCGGGTGACGAAGCCATCATGCGAAAGGAAGGGGACCGGCTCGTCATCGAGCCCGCTCCCACGAAATCTTTACTCGCTCTGTTGGCGAAGCTTGCGCCATTGGCGGAGGATTTCCCCCCCATGCCGGATGCTCCTCCCGATGCCATCGAACTTTAATGCGCTACCTCCTGGATACCAACATCGTTTCCGATCTCGTCCGCAATCCGCAGGGTAAAGTGGCGAGGCACGTTCGCGCGGTTGGCGAAAAGCATGTCTGTACCAGCATCATCGTCGCGGCAGAGTTGCGTTATGGAGCCGCTAAGAAAGGCTCGCCGCGGCTCTCATCCCAGTTAGACGCAGTGCTTGGAGCGCTGGAAGTCTTGCCCCTCGAGACTCCGGCAGACACGAGCTACGGATTGCTGCGCACCCGTTTGGAGCAGGCGG
This sequence comes from Candidatus Sulfotelmatobacter sp., assembly GCA_049584475.1. GTDB lineage: Bacteria > Acidobacteriota > Terriglobia > Terriglobales > Acidobacteriaceae > Sulfotelmatobacter. Next base: position 27,269 of record JBAUXX010000074.1, read on the forward strand.
GCACACCCATCGGCGCCAATGATTTGCTGATTAATGATTTGCTGATTGCGGCTCAGGCGCTGGCACTGAGTTACGTGATTGTCACTGACAACGAAAGAAAATTTTCACGGGTGGAGGGGCTGCGGCTGCAAAATTGGCTGCACTCCACGGAATAAGTTTAAGACCGCACTGCAGTTAGTTTCCCACAGACCCGTTGTGACATCTGACCTTGCGATCCGCAGCCAAACTATTCCATCATTGTCCCAGCACAAGCACCAGAACGCGGGTCATGGTCTGAGCGGCGGAAACGCACCGCGCAAGTGTTTGATTCCAAAGAGCTAAGCAATAACTTCTTTAGAAGACGGTATTTGCGGTGAAAAAACCGCAGGGCCCATGATTCTGAAGAATTTGCGGAAGTACGGGGGGGGCCGGTAACGAACTTTACGTAGCGTCGACAAGCGCGTGCAGCGGCCCCAGCCACGGTTCGTAGCGTTTCCAGCGCGCGACGGAGGTGCGGTAGATTGGCTGCCGCGTCTGCCACTTGCTGGGAGTTTTCACAGCCCGCGGATTGGATTCGGGGCGCAGACACGCGTCGTTCCAGGGTAGACCGCAGGCCGCGATGACGCGCCGGATAAGCGGTTCGGGCGCGCGGGTCAGTTCCTCGTAATCGACTTCGATGAAGCGATCCGCCGGCAGCACGTTCCGCCAATGATTCACGAGCCGCTGGTAGTCGCGGAAGTACGCAACCAGTTCGTCACCTCCGGTAGGGAACGCCAGGATTGGATGGAAATGAGTTTGATGAATCGACAGCGCCGTGTCGACCGCAGCACGGTGGCAATGAATAATGATTGCGCGCGGAAACGTCAGATGAATCAATCCGGCCCAGAGAAAGTTGAACGGCATCTTGTCTGTGACTCGCGCCGCTTTCGGCGCAATCCTGCGCAGCACGCCGAGATAGTCTGCCGCGGCTTTGGCCAAGAATTCCGAGGCGGGATTCTCCCTAGCTACGAACGGCTTCTCGTGCTTACCCGCGCATGAGCGATGCCATTCCGCCCCGCGCTCGTTCCAGAAATTCAACTCGCCGCCGGCCCCGACTTCGGGATGCATGGAGACGATCTGCTCGACAAGAGTCGTACCGGACCGCGGCATGCCGATAATCAGCACCGGTGTCGCATCGCTGCTGCCGAGTTCGGACGCGCGCGCGATGGACTCGGGTGTGAAGCGCGCAATCAGCCGGTTAATCTCAATGGAAAATGCGGCCGAGTCAAACGGAGAGGCGCTGCGGCGCACCGCGTCTGCGGCGTCGAAGTGCTGCATGGCCAAGCCATAGTCGCCAACATCCTCTTCCGCCTTGCCGATTGCCAGATGAACACGCTGACGTTGCCCCACTTCCAGTCCCGGCGTGGCCAGGGCGGCTTGCATCGCCTGGAGCAGACCATCGTCATCGCGCGTGACCGGCCGGCACCGTACCAGATCGTAGTAGCTTCCCGCCAGCATTGGCGCGATCGCGATCGCGCGTTCGAAGCAGGCGCGCGCCTCGTCGAAACGGCCCAACTCTGCGAGCAGATTTCCCAGCAGCTCATACGCCATGGCGTTCGTCGGATCGGCCGCCAGCGTCTCGCGCAATGTTTTTTCGGCTTCCTGATTGCGATCCTCAATCAGCAGCGCACGCGCCTTGCCAAGACGGCCGAAGTTGGTCCTGCCCCCGCTCACCGCCGCGCGCCGGAAACAACCGGTCGCCTCCTCGCGATGACCGAGTGTGAAGACCAATGCGCCTGCGCGGAACCATGCCTCGGTCAACGAGGGGAGCAGCTTTGTGGCGCGGTCGTACGCGGCGAGCGCCTCGCGGATGTTGCCCAGCTTTTCCAAAGCGATTCCCATGCGGAAGTATGCATCGGCATAACGCGGGTTGCTGGCAACGGCCCGCTGCAATGCCGCGATGGCTTCCGGTATGCGACCGACTTCGAGGCATGCGAGCCCAAGATCGTGCTGAATAGTGGAGTTGAACGGCTCCAGCAGGGCGGCCTCGCGCAACGGCGCGATCGCATCCGCTGGCCGCCTGGCTCTGAGTAACTCAGTGGCCAACGCAAGCAGATGCGCCTTCTGCTGTGAAGAAACTGGATTTGGAGACTGAGACATAACACGCACCTGCACGAGGGCCGAATGGTGGGGATCGAAATCGCCAGGGCAAAATGTCACGCAGCCATGATCAGCAACCAAGCCCGAATTCTTGAGCGCCCTACTTCAAGCGCGATCGAAACGCATGGCCGTCAATGGCAAACTTCAAAGGGCGCTTCATGACGCGACATCCAACCGGTGGTCCACTTAGCGGACTCTCGCTGTTGTCTTGCAGGTTATCAATTCAAGATGAATGGTTTGTGAATAACCTTTAGCCGCGACGTTGGCCGCCAAGGTCGAAGCTGGATCCGTTGGCGGCGGAGCAAATGTAAATATCGGCGTTAATTTTCGTCTTCTCGAAATAGCGTATGCGGATTTCATCGGCAAAGGCTTCGGCATATTGCTCATCCACGAGGTTGACGGTGCAACCGCCAAAGCCGCCTCCCGTCATGCGTCCGCCATAAAAGCCTGGCTGTCCTTCCGCCGCTTCCACCATCAGGTCGAGTTCTTCGCAGCTGACTGCATAAAGATCCCGCAAACTGTTATGCGACTTTCGCATCAGGCTGCCAAACCGGTTCAAATCTCCAGAGCTTAACGCACGGCTGCCATCCAACACTCGCTGATTCTCGTTGACCACGTGCCTGCAGCGGTCGAGAATGGTTTGCGGCAAATCCGCGGCATGTCTTTCCAGTTCCTCCGATGAAACGTCCCGCAGGGCCCGAATGCCCGGATACCACTTCGATAAAAGGCGAACACCTTCGTCGCATTCTTCACGACGGCGGTTGTACTCGCCGCTGGCATGCTCATGCTTGACCATCGTGTTGCAAATGACCAGGCGCACGTCTGCGGGAATGGGAATCAGTTCGTACGCAAGCGAGCGGCAATCGAGCCGCAGCGCGTGTCCTTGTTTTCCCATACAGGCGACAAATTGATCCATGATGCCGACTCGCGCTCCCACAAATGTGTTTTCGGCGCGCTGGCAAATCTTGGCCACCTGCAGCATGGGGAAAATCGCGCCGTTCAAACTCATGAAGGCCAGAGCGCTGGCAACTTCAATGGCCGCCGATGAACTGAGGCCCGCGCCAATGGGAACGCCGCCCTGAACCAGCACACTGGCGCCGGAACACAGTGCTTCCATCTGCCGCAGCATGACGGCTACGCCAAGAACATAGTCGACCCAAGCCCCGCAGCGAGTGGGCGGCAGCTTCTCCAGATCGAACTCAAAGCGCTCGGGGAATCCCTCAGACAGAATTACAAGCCTGTGGTCAGGCCGGGGGGCGATCGCGACGCGCGTAGTAAACCCGATCGCGCAAGGCAGGACAAATCCATCGTTGTAGTCGGTATGCTCCCCGATGAGGTTGACGCGGCCCGGCGCGGTGAAGACCTTGGGCGACGATCCAAATTCTTCCTCAAATCTTTGCGTTACCGGAATGGAGGTCATGCGACTGAATCTCCCTCCACGGGCAGGATTTGGCAAAGATTCCGCCCGATTTCGGTCCGAGCGAGCAAAGCGGTCGCGCCTGAGAAAATGAGTCTCGCTTTCATTATGTAATCGTTTACAATCCTGAAAAACCATAAGGCCGGAGATGTCTTGTGTCAACTGAAACGTGAGGCGAATGCATAACTTTTGTTCGCCGATTGCCACAAGTAAGAAATTCCGCGAAGGAAATTGACTGAAGCAAGGATCGACCGCCTAAGGAGCGCCACTTTATGAAGGGCAAGTTATGGAAATTCTCGGCAGCAATGGTAATAATGCTCTGCCTTGCCAGCCTGGGGTTGGCCCAGGGCGAGTACAGCTTGCGGTCTCCTGATAACAGAGTCGAAGTCAAAATCCATGCCGCCGATCACATCAGCTATGACGTCTTCTTCAAAGGCATACGGTTGCTGCAGGACTCCCGGATCTCGGTCAATATCGATCACAAAGTTCTCGGGCCCGGTGCGAAGGTAGTCTCCACGAAGGAACGAACCTCGGATCAAATCCTTGAGCCCGTCGTGCGCCAGAAGTTTGCCAGGATTCGAGAGAACTACCACGAGTTGCGTCTGGAACTAGAGGGCGGCCTCGCCGTTACATTCCGAGCCTACAACGAAGGCGCGGCCTACCGCCTGGAAACCTCATTGCCTCAAGCTCAGGTGCATGTCTACGGTGAAGAAGCTATTTTCAGTTTCGCGGGCGATCACACCGTCTACTATCCCAGCGAGGAAAGTTTTTTCTCTCACAACGAAAGAAAATATCTCCCGCAGACCATGAGCCAGATTGCACCCGAGTCCCTGGCTACTCTGCCTGCGGTGGTGGAAGCGGGGGACGGAGTGAAGGTCGCGATCGCGGAATCGGACGTGGAAGATTATCCCGGCCTTTGGCTGCACGGTACGAGCGGACCCGCGCTGGCAGCTGGTTTTCCGCCCTATCCTCTTAAAGAACAACTGGAAAAGGATCGCGATTTCAAAGTCGTAGAGAGCGCCGATTACATCGCGGTCACGCGCGGGACGCGGACATTTCCGTGGCGAGTAATCGGCATCGCCGAAAAGGATGGAGACCTGCTGACGAACGAGTTGGTGTGGCTGCTGGAAAAACCGTCGCAGGTTCAAGATACGTCGTGGATCAAGCCGGGCAAGGTGGCATGGGACTGGTGGAACTTCAACAATGTTTACGACGTGGATTTTAAGGCCGGCGTCAACACGCAGACTTACAAGTACTACATCGACTTCGCTTCGAAATATGGCATCTCTTACATCATTCTGGACGAGGGCTGGTACAAGCTGGGGAATCTGCTCGACGTAATTCCCGACATCAATATTCCGGAGATTGTCGCTTACGGAAAGCAGAAAAATGTTGGAGTGATTCTGTGGGTGGTTTGGAAGACGCTCGACGATCAGCTCCAGCCGGCTTTGGATCAGTTTGCGAAGTGGGGAGTAAAGGGGATTAAGGTCGACTTCATGCAGCGCAGCGATCAGTTGCTGATCAACTACTACCACAAGATCAGCATGGAAACGGCCAAGCGTAAGATGCTGGTGGATTTTCACGGCGACCAGAAACCGGCGACCATGACCCGCACTTGGCCGAATCTGATCAGTACGGAAGGCGTTCGCGGACTCGAGTGGGATAAGTGGAGCGCGGAAACCGACCCGCTCCACGATGTGACGCTGCCTTTCACGCGGATGTTCCTAGGCCCCATGGATTTCACGCCGGGCGCTATGCTCAATGCGCAGAAGATCAGCTTTGCGCCGGTCTTCCAACGGCCAATGAGCCTGGGGACACGTTGCCACCAGCTCGCAATGTACGTCGTTTACGAAAGTCCGCTGCAGATGCTGGCAGACAGTCCATCGAATTATCTGCGGGAGCCGCAGATCATGGAGTTTCTCGGCCCGGTTCCTTCCGTGTGGGATGAAACCAAGATTCTCGATGGAAAAATCGCGGAGTACGTCGTGGTGGCTCGCAGAAGCGGCCGCGACTGGTACGTTGGCGCGATGACCAACTGGACGCCGCGGGAGATCGACATCGATCTGTCATTCCTGCCAGATGGCAAGTATTCGATGGAAGCCTACCAGGATGGCGTCAATGCCGACCGCAATGCCAGCGACTACAAGCAAGTGAAAACTCAGGTCGATAAGAGCACGAAATTAAGACTGAAACTGGCGCCCGGCGGCGGATGGGCGGCGAGGATTCATCCCTAGATCGAAAAGACGATTAGCTCATCCACAAAAGTACTTGCCGAAGGTCGGCTGCCGCGGTTGACACCGTGCCTCTCGGCATTGCGGGCCCAATCGCTACGGCCTCGCCATGATTCTCGAACCACGCCAGAAATGACGATTGATCGGCTCCGGGAAGCCGCTGCTGGTTGATCCAGTTGTAATACGCGCCAAAATCGGCGTCAATCAAGGATCCCGTCGTGTCGAGTTCCGGCTGATCCTGCGTTTCCGCGAGCAATTCGTTCATTGGCTTTTGCCGCTGGCGCGGAGCAAAGCGGACGAGGAGAGTACACGGCTGTGCCCGGCGCAGCGCTTCGCGCGCAGTCCATTGCGCGAACGTGGTACTGAAGATCTGGGTGCCAGATCCCTCGGTGAGAACTTTCATTTGAAAACGGTCCAGCACCGGATCGCCGTCCGTTTTGAAGCCAAGTTCAGTTGGGCGCATTTGCGCCAGCCGAGTTCGCAGGGCTTCCGGACCCATGCCAGGTTTCTGAATCTCCGCCCGCATCTTGCGCAACAACTCCGCGCGCACTGGTTCAAGGCTACGGTAAGAAACGCAAGTGAGTGCCGGGGAATGTTCCGCTTCCTCTCCGCCATCCACATACCAGTGGCCATAGGCAACGGGATGCGCTTTCGCTCGATCGGTGACTGCCTCAAGCAGTATCTGCAGGCCATTGCCTGGTTTGACGCGGCTGAAATAGGATCCGTGGGCGCGCAGTTTACGAAACAAGGCTTGATCGTTCGCTGAAACTCCCTGGCCGATCACCGCGATCCCCAAGCGCGCGACTGCGGGCTGTTCCGCCGGTACAGCGTTATGCAAGCGATCGGCATAATCCGTTGCGGCGTTGCGGAATGCATCGAGCTGATGAGTTGCCCAAAGATGCGTCGACAAGCGCTCTACAAACTGAGCTGGTGAATCTACCCAGTCCATTTGTTCGAGTTCTGAGGAAAGCGTGATTTGCGAGAACCCTTGCAGCCATTGTTTCTGCTGCGCGGCAGAAAGAGACCGCAGATTCGCCAGTTCCTTTTCCAGCGCGCCGCGCTCGGCGGGAAACTTGAAATCGTACTCAATCGCTTCCCGCAATAAGTTCGGCACAAAAACTGGTGGCAAGTTTTGCAGTGTTCCGATGTAACCAGCCACAAGTTTCCGCGCCTCTGGTGGGTAGCTCTTGAAGTGCCCCGGTTTGAGATCGCGTGGAAGCATGGGACCTAGGCGAGCTCGGGAATCGGCCTGCCCTGGGCGAGCGACGGAGAAAAATTCAGCATGGCGCCAAGCGTCGGGACCAGATCGGTGGATTGCATCGGGCGGTCAAAGACCACACCCTCGCGCACACCAGCGCCCAGGGCCATCATCCAGGTGGTGCGCGAAGGCGCATCGCCGGTGCGATGATGCTGAAATCCATTCCCGCCTGAATCTTCATCCGAGTCGCGGCCGAAATCGGGGAGGATGAAAAGCGTCGTCTTGCCTGCATACTCCGGCTCGGTCTGGATCGCTTTCCATACTTCTGCGCACAAGCGATCGGTACGGCGGATGCCTTCGATGTAAAGCGAATAGGCTCCGGCGTGCGCAATGTCAATGTCGTGCATCGTGATCCACAAAAGACTCGGCGCCTCTTGCCGCATCAACTGGCGTACAACGTAAACAGAAAGCTCATCGGGACTGGAAAGCGTTCGCGCGTGCGTTCTGAAATCGTCGATGGACAGCTTCAGAATGTTTTCCAATTGCTGCAACTCAACTTCGCTGCCGCCAAGCTCTGGGGCGTAAAACGGCGTCTCGTAGTTGTCGCGTAATAAATGCTGATAATCGCTGTGGTCACCTGATAGCGCGGCAGCCAGCAAGTGTTTTGGAAGAATTACTCTTGCCCCTAGCCCCGGTCCGTACGAGCGATGACTGCTTTCTCCGATGCGATTGAAACCATTGCTGGGAGCCACAACCCAGGCATCCGAGGATGGACGCTTCAAGTCTTTGCGAAAATATTCGAACACGGTTGGATGTTCGGGAGGAAGCGAAGCGAAATTATTGATCGTTTCGTAGACGCCCGTGGCCAGGCTGGCGGTGGCTACGTAGTGACCGAGAATGCCGCGATTCTGCACCTGAGTGAAGAATGTCGACTGCGGAATAAGCTCGCCCATCAGGTGAGGAATGTTCTCCTGGCCTTCGGGCGCAAAAGTTTCCTGATCACGGGCTCCGCCACCGAAAGTGATGACGACCACTTTTCGTTTGCTGGAAGCTATACCAGCGCGGACCAGCGTCCCGGAACCGAGCAGCGCGCCGCCGAGGGCCAGCCCCGCGGCATTCCGCAGAAATTCACGACGATTCCAGGCGAGATCGCAGCTCAAACTTGACTCGCTGGATTGGGAAGATCTTCTCATCTACTCGTCGCCTGCAGTTAAAGCCGCGCCCTTTCAAAGCAGAATTCATGCACAGTTACTGCTTCGAGGCCGCTCCATCTTTCTCCGACAAAACAAATTGCCGAATTTCTGCACGCTGCCGGTCGAGGTCGGCAAGGTGCTGCTCACGCAAGCGCTGATAGACCTGGAATTGCTTCTCCGCCTTTTCCTTCTGGCCGGTTCGTACGTAGGCCTGCCCGAGGCGATAATAAGCGTCGGCCAGGTCCGGATTCAATTCACGCGCCTTCAGATATTCCGGTATAGCCTCGGGGTATTTGTTCTGCGCCGAATAAAGATTCGCCAACTGCAGGTGCGCCTCCGGAAATTTCGGGTCCGCGGCCACTGACTTTTTCAACAGAATTTCGATCTGGTGCAGATCGAGGTCGGGATCTTCCGCCCGCTTACCCTTCCACAGACTCATGGCGTAGTAATAAAGCGCCTTCGCGTTGCCCGGTTCCAGTTCCGCAAAGCGTCGAAATCGCTGAATCACTTCGTCGGCCTGGCTGGGAGAGCTATCGTAGGCTCGCGACAAAAAGAGATAACACCGTTCGTCGGAAGGATCGAGATCTGCACCTTTCAATAAGACTTTGACCGCATCGTCATAATTACCGCGCGAGTAGAGAGCCATGCCGAGACCAATCGCCAGGCGCGGCGATTTGGGATAGCGTTCGGTGGCCTTCTGGAATACGTCAACCGCGGGCCCCAGCGTGCGGTGCATCAGCAACTCGCTGCCCCAATCGAACAAATTGCTTTCGCTGGGATCTTCGTGCGCGGCTGTTTCGTATTCATTCTCGGCGGTAACAAACTGGCCGTCTTTTTCTTCCAGCTCGCCGAGAAGGTTGTGAAGTTCCGCAGTGTCTTTGCGTTTTAGCAGATCATGGATTTGCTGCCGGCCGTCCGCTGATTGTCCGGTCAGAATGTAGGCCAGCGACAGATCGTAGCCGTTATCGTAAGAGGAGGGATCGATTCTCTGGGCGCGCTGGAGAAACTCTAATGCCTGCCGGATTCTGCCGATGCGGACGTAGAACTCGCCCAGGTTATGGTTGGCATCGAAGCTCTGCGGTTCCAGCTCCGCTGCCTTCTTGAACTGCTCTTCCGCTAGCTCCAGTTTTCCCATACGCACCAGATTTGCGGCTAGATTGGTTCGAGCCTCCGCCGAGCCGGGCTTCAGTCGAACCGCCTTATCCAGATGCTCGTTGGCCTTGGCGTCCTGCGATTCGGCGGAGTAAACGAGCCCCAGCAGTTCTTGAACTTCGAAAACCTCCGGCTGCTTGCGCATCAGAGCCTCAAGCCCTGCGGCCGCCTCCGCGAACTTGCCGGAGTTATATTCCGCGACCGCCGCTTGAAATGCGCGGTCAAGTTCCTGGCTCGATTCGCCCATCCGCTCCTGGGCAGTCGCCAGAGATGCCGATGCCGCCACAAGAGCCAGAATCGCCATGAAAACAGAGATCGACCAGTGTTTCAGGCTCACAGTGTTCGCATGGTACCACCGCTCCGGGAAGGGCGGAGGCGCGATTCCTAAACGAGTTCAATGCGGAGGACACCGCAAAAGCGTCCCCCGCACACTCGTTCGAACCTAGTAATACAGCTTCAGCGCAAACTGAATCTGTCGCGGATCGTAAGGAGCGTCGCGCGTCGATCCGATCTCGCCGAAGCTCGCGCTGGTGAAATTTCCGGACCCGGAAACCGCAACCACGCCATTGCCGCCGAAATTCGGAGCGTTGAAGTTCGGGTGATTGAAGATGTTAAAGAACTCGGCCCGGAACTGGAGACTGAAGCGCTCGTTCAGTTTCATGTTCTTGAACGTTGAGAAATCCATGCGCCTGAACCCAGGCCCAACGGTCTGGTCAGGAGCTCCGCCCAAAGCGGACACCGGGCACGGTAGAGCTGTGCAGGGCGTCGGTTGTGCGAATGCAGCCGGGTTGCCGAACCAACTCAACTTCCCGTTGCTGTCGATGTGCAGTCCGAGTTTTTGGGACTGCCCGGGTACAGTAAAGTCATAGCAGTTCGAGCTTGCGGTGGTGGAAACGGTGTTGGTCGGGCACGTCAGCGTGATCGGTTGGCCACCCTGAAGCACGACGCTCGAGTTGATGCTCCAACCGCCGAATACCTTGCTTGCGATACCGGAATCCGCCAGGAACCGCTTGCCCTTGCCGAAGGGCAGCTCATACCCGCCGCTTAGATGGAAAACGTTACGAATATCGAAATCCGCCAAACCGTAATCATAGTGAATTCCGAGCCCCGGAATATCGGGAGCACGGTAGCCGGCATTGCTTCCGCCATTCAGAAGATCGACCGCGTCGGTACGCGTCTTGGAATAGGTATAGGTGGCCAGGAAATTCAGACCCTGGGCAAACCGTTTTTCCACTTTGGTTTGAAGCCCATGGTAGAAACTATTGCCATTGGTGGTTGCATAACTGGCGTTCCCGCCGAAATCCGGGAATGGCAACCCGCCTTGTGAAGGCGTGTAGGTGGCACCTGCGCCAGGGCCGCCATTGAGTCCCGCGGTATTCGTGAGCTGCGTGTTAATGGGCAAAATCGCGGTGGGATTGTTGGATCCCGGAAAGTCCTCCAGGTGACGGGCCAGGGAAGTAACGTACCCAGCCTGCACCGTTAATGTGGGTGTGAGCTGATATTCCAACGTGAAGTTCCCGCTCATGGTGTAAGGAGTTTGATAGTTGAACTGGATTCCACGCAATTGCAAGCCATTGGCTTGGACCGCAGTCGGATTGAGGGGCGTGCAAGCAAACCCGGTCTCGAAGGTTGCGGTACCACCATAGGGCGCGGCTGCGGTGCAACCAGGATAAGTATGGGGTGTACCGTCATCGGGAGGAGTGAAGTTAAAATTAAATTGGAAGGGATAATTTTCACCCAAATTCGGCGAATATCCCCGATTCTCAAATCCGTTGTAGAACATGCCAAAGCCGCCTCGAGCCACCAATTTAGGAGTTACCTGGTAGGCAAAACCGAGACGAGGGGCAAAGTTCGCCTTCTGCGAATTGCCCAGTCCCTTGCCATATTTGTTAGTGATATCGAGCGCGATTCCATCGGCCGCGAGCAGGTTGTTAAAACTGGTTGAAAGATTGGCGGGGTTCGCTCCACCAGGAAGTAAGTACATAGGGGAACCGGTAGGTGCTCCTCCGGGAACGAAATTGGCTTGCGCCCCGTGATGCTCATAGACCAGCCCAAAGAAGTCCCACCGCAAACCCAGATTGACCGTCAGCTTGGGAGTAACTTTCCAGTCGTCGTTGAAGTAGGTTCCGTAATAATTCTTTCCGTTATCCGTAAGAAAAATGTTCGAGGCGTAAATATTCGTCGATCCACCTACGTCGTAAGGTACGCCACCCGCTATTGACGGAATGGGTGTCAGCAGAAATGCAGCCCGCCCCGTGTTGCCCTGATCGTTGTTCGGTATTTCCGTGAAATTTCCGTTGTAGTCGAATTCACCGTGGGACCACGATGGTTGCAGAGTTGAAAACTTCACGTGCTGCCACTCGAAGCCCAGCTTGAAGGTATGCTTGCTGTAAATCTTAGTCAGGTCATCGGTCAACTGAAAGGTAGAGCTGACTTCGTCCGAGGGCAAGAAAGAGTTGCTGCCCAGAGTTGAAAGCCCGTTAATGCCAAATGCAGGAAGGCCTCCATTCTTGGCAACCTGAGGAATTTGCTGGATGCCGTATTGAGCGGGCAGACCTAAATCGCCAGCATTAGGGCCGGTGCGCGTGGTGTTCAAATAATTGAAGCCCACGCGGGCCACATTAACCAGGCTGGGAGAAAAGACATGCGTGTAGGCTAAAGCACTTTGCTGTGCAATTGCGGTCTGCGGGCCTTGTTGGAAAGCGCCGCCGTCTGCGATGCCTCCGAAGATTCCTGGGATGAACTGCGGATCGTCCTTGTAGCTGAAGCGGTAGAACACCTGGTTCTTTTCGCTCAGGTTGAGATCGAGCCGAGTGTCGAAAGCATCGCTGTGTTCATCGAGCTTCGGCGAGTTAGCAAAATTACTAAAAAGCACGGAGCTATCCGTTGGGGCGGGGTAAAGATTCAACAACTTAATGGCATTCGGATCCAGACGGCCCGCGGGAATCTGGTTCAATCCGCAACCCGCCAGGGTGAAGGCGGTGGTGCCAGGTCCGCAGGTGCCAAAGGGATCGCGAGCATAGCCGGACGCGGTTGCAATCAGACCTGAAACAGGATCGACCGCTCCCGCCGTCACGGCTCTCGTGGTGGCTGGGTCCAAAATGGTGCCATACGGCATTGTGCGACCCAACTGATCGGTTAAGCTGCCTGATTGGCCCGTTATAAGGTCGGCAAAATCCTGGTAACCACTGCTGCGCTCAGCCGCGGTGGGCACCGATCCGGTCAGAATCGTTCCTTGAATTCTGCGAAGTAACTCGAAATCGCCAAAGAAGAATACTTTGTTCTTAATGACGGGGCCGCCAAGTGTGGCGCCGAACTGGTTCTGACGAAGCTCGCCTTTCGGCACACCACCGGCGTCTTCAAAATAGTCGGCAGCATCCAGTTTATCGTTGCGGAAAAACTCCCAGGCCGCGCCGTGAAACTGATTGGTGCCGGACTTGATGGTGGCGTTGAGAACAGCGGCGCCCGATCGGCCATACTCTGCGCTGAAGTCCGATGTTTGAACTTTGAATTCCGAAATCGCATCGACCGGGGGAAGAACGACGAAATTCGTACCGTTGAGGAAATCGACGGTGTCGGAATTATTGTCGATGCCGTCAAGCATGTAATTATTCTGGGCCGGACGGTTGCCATTCGCGGTGAAGGCTCCGGAAGCCGCATTGCCGCGCGTGTCGGCTTCAGGCGTGTTTACACCGGCCGCTAGTTGCGCCAGGAATGTAAAATTCCTGCCATTCAGAGGAAGATTATTGATGCTGCGCTGGTCGACGACCTGGCCCACCGATGCATCTTCAGACTGCAGCACAGGAGCAGCGGAAGTCACTTCGACGGTTTCGGTAACAGCACCGGTCTGAAGCTTAAAATTCTCCTGGATCCTGGCGCTCACGTCGACCACAACGTGAGTCTGGATCAGGGTCTTGAAGCCGGGAGCAGAAGCCTCCAGCTTGTAGCTTCCAATCCTGACTGGGCTGAAGTCGTAGATTCCATCGGATCCGGTCGAGGTGGAAAGAGTGGCACCCGTTCCTTCGTTGGTGAGCGTGACTTTCGCGCCGCTGACCACAGCGCCCGACGCGTCAGTGACTGTGCCTGTGATAGAGCCCGTATCAACCTGGGCTTGGAGGAATCCGGCGTTTAACAGTAGTGTGGCAACCGCCAGAATCAAGACTGCTGGCACAAACCGCAACGAAAAAGGCTTCATGGCCTTCGCCTCCTCAAATTTGCACAGCCCAGCCCGCTAAAATGAAATGGAGTCGAATGTAAACGTATACATTCGATGGGCGCTAACATAGAACAGGTCTAAATCCGTTGTCAACAAAAAACTAGTGGTTTTCCACTACGGGTGCAGGAAAGGTCAAAGCCCGCTCTTTGAGTGCGGCCTTGGCCTGGAAAATCATTTGCCGGGGCAAACCGGTGTCTCCCCGCGCCGGAATGCTACATTGAGTTTCTGTTCCGTAGAAGAGGTCGGCAACCGGGCATAATAAGGCCATCTTGAATTGCATTCCATTCTCGGATGAGGCGAGCCACCCTAACCGGTTGAGGGTTAGCCGGGCGATTATGCTCGTGCTGTGCATAACGATTGCTAGTTCGCAAGCGCAGGTTCGAGCCGGAGCGCGAGAGAGTCAGACTCAAACCAAAGAGTCTCCTTTCGATGAAGCGGAAACGCTGCTGCGTCAGGGCGCTACCGAAGAGGCGAAGCAGAAAATTCAGGAACAGCTCACCCTGCATCCAACCAGCGTCGCCGGCTACAACCTGCTCGGAATTGCTTACAGCAGCGAAAAAAATTATCCCGGCGCGTTGGAGGCCTTCGAACATGCGCTGAAGTTGAGTCCCAATTCCACCAAAACGCATAACAACTTGGGGAACTTGTACGTCGCGCAGAATAAGCCCGATTTGGCGGAAAAAGAATTTCGCACGGCCTTGCGCCTTGATCCCGCCGATCGCGATGGGAGCTACAATTTGGGCCTCCTGCTAATGGCCAAAGGGTTGCCAGCAGAAGCCGTTCCTCACTTTCAGCGAATCCGACCAGCAACCATGGAGACACGTTTCAATCTGGTCCGCTGTTATCTCCAATCCGGACAAACTCCTGCTGGTCTGGCTCTGGCAAAATCACTTTCCGCGCAAAACAAAGATGACGTCAGGCTGCACTTCACCCTTGGCGTCTTTCTGGCATCGGTCAAACAGTATCGGCAAGCCCAACTGGAATTGGAAACCGCCAACGCGCTGCAACCGGAAACCTTCGAGATTCTCTACAACCTCGGGCAGGCATATCTGCGCGGTCACGATGATGCAAAAGCCGAACTCGCATTTAACCGCGCGCTGCGCCTCAAGCCCGATTCTCCTGAAACTCTCTACCTGCTGGCCCAGGTTGATGCCGATCAATCAAAGGCTGTGGACGCTCTGGATTTACTGTCGCGAGCGCACAAGCTGGCACCTGAAAACACCGATATCATTTTTCTGCTGGCCCGCGTGAGCATGTCTCAGAATTATTTCGAAGATGCAATCCCGCTGCTCGAGTCCGGGTTAAAAATCGCTCCGCAGCGAGCCGACTTGCAGGCCGCCCTGGGTGAAGGCTACTTCATGGCGGGAAGACCGGATCGTGCGATCGAAGAATTCACGAAGCTGATTGCGGTTGATCCTTCGGCTCGATCCTATGCTTTCCTGGGTCTGTGCTACCGGCGCCTCGGCCGGTTCGACGAAGCCAGAAAATATTTTCAAGAGGGACTCAAGCTGGATCGTCGCAATGCAACTTGTCTGTTCAATCTGGGCTACATCGAGGAACGCCAGGGCAATGAAGCGGCCGCCGAAAAATTATTTCAGGATACCCTTCGCTCGAATCCCGATTTTCCCGACGCGCTGTTGGAGCTGGCGAACCTGCGCATAGCTCAGAAGAAATTTGCCGAAGCCGCGGATCTGTTGCGGCGCTATGTAAAGTCGAGCCGCAACCCGTCAACCGGATATTACAAACTAGCGATGGTCGAGAGAAATCTTCATCAGACGGCGGCCGCAGAACGCGACCTCAGCGTATTCCAGACCTTGTCCAAAGATGCTCCTACAGGGCCCTATCCTTATCAGCACCTTTTCGACTACCTCAACAACCGTTCCGAGCTCGCCCCTGCCGACCGCACTCAACTCGATTTAAAAGAGTTGAACGAACAAATTCAGAAACATCCCGACCAGCCTCAGGACCTTTATTTGCTGGCCGAAACCTATTTGAAACTAGGCAAGCTTGAAGAGGCTCGCAAGGCCATCGCCCAACTCGATCAGTTAAGCGGCGGCGATTATCGAACCCAGACTGGCGTCGGCGTGTTGCTCGCGCGATTCCGTTTGTATGATGATGCGATTCCACATTTTCAATCCGCCCTGCGCGCCAATCCTGATTCCGATGATGTGAAGTTCGATTTGGCCGACGCATACTTTCGCAAGGGTATTTATTCTCAAGCACTCGAAACCGTGCAAAGTATTTCTGCTCGCGGCCAGCAGGATGACGCGGCTCTCTCGCTGACGGGAGACATTTACGCGCACCTGGGCGACATGGGTAAAGCCGAAGAAATTTTCCGCAACGCGATCGTGCGCAATCCGGACAACGATCAGTATTATCTTTCGCTCACACTGGTCCAACTCCGCCAAGGAGATGCTGCGTCTGCGGAAGCCACGTTGCAGAAAGGTCTTTCGCGCATGCCAAGTTCCGGCAAAATCCTTTGGGGATTGGGGATTGTCTCGGTTCTGCAGGGAAAAACGGAACAAGCGGCGCAGCGATTCGAGCGTGCTGTGGAATTGCTGCCAGAATGGGCGGGCAGCTATTCCACACTCGGCGTTTTCTACTACGAGACCGGGCAAATCGAGAAGGCGCGCGAAGTGCTCAATCGCTTTAAAGGAAGCAACGCAGGTGGGCTCGACGTGAATCGCATTGAGGAGACTCTATCCAAAGCTCCGCCCTCGTCTTCGCCCCTGGGCGGACCGATGCCGGTGGCAGCAAGGCAGCAGTTGCTCCAGTTGGCGCTGGCCTTGGCGGATCGGACCCTGTGAGATCGCGGATGAATGGCAGTTTGAGTACCGCCATAAAATGCACGCTCGCTCTCGCATTCAGCGTGGTTGTCATTTTAACGATGCATTTCACTGCACTCGCTGGCCAAGGTCCCAAAGCACAAGACGCTCCTGTTCCCGTCCGCTTCACCGACATCCGCGAAAAAGCGGGCATCGCTTTTATGCAGGACGCCACCGCGACCGACGAAAAATATTATCTGGAAACCATGGGCACCGGCGTTGGATGGATCGATTACGATCAGGACGGCCTGATGGATCTGTATTTCGTTCAATCCGCCGCAACCGATATCTATAAACCGTCTCATCCATTGCGCTCCGCTCTTTACCATAACAATGGCGACGGAACATTTACTGACGTAACTGAAAAGGCTGGAGTCGGCGGCAATGGGCACTATGGTCAGGGCGTTGCTGTGGGCGACTTCGACAATGACGGCTATCCTGATCTTTATGTGACCGGCTATGGCAGCGCTATTCTCTACCACAACAATGGCAACGGAACTTTCAGTGACGTTACGGCGAAAGCTGGAGTTGCCGACGAGGGTGGATGGTCCACCAGCGCGGGGTGGTTTGATTATGACAAAGACGGCTGGCTCGACCTCGTCGTCACCAACTACATCGAGTGGTCGCCGAAAAACAATATCTGGTGCGGCGAACGCCGCCCCGGCTACCGTTCTTATTGCCATCCCGGCAACTACAAAGGTCAGCGCATCAAGCTCTACCACAACAACCATGACGGAACTTTTACCGATGTAAGCGACGCCTCGGGCGTGGGCAAGCCCGAAGCGAAGGGTATGGGTGTTGTCCTCGCCGACTACAACAACGATGGCTGGACCGACATTGCCATCGCGAACGACTCGTGGCCGAATTTTCTTTTTCTTAACAATCACGATGGAACATTTAAAGATGTATCTTTTATTTCCGGCGTGGCGGCGGGTGAAGACGGCCGCTACGAAGCCGGCATGGGCATTGACGCCGCCGATGTGAACGGCGACGGCTGGCAGGACATTTACATCACCCATCTCGACTTCGAGTTGAACCGTCTCTATGTGAATCACAAAGACGGAACCTTCGATGACGATACGTTTCGCTCCGGCATCGGCAACAAAGCCATAACGTTGAGCGGCGTCTCCATGAAGTTCATGGACTATGACAACGATGGCTGGGACGACATCATGCAGTTGAACGGCGCCATGCTCGACAATGTGAATTTTTATCACAGCGAAGTGACTTACAAAGAGCCTCTGCTGATGTTTCGCAATCTTGGCAAGGGACAATTCGCCAAAGTGTCTGAGTCTCTCGGCCCGGACTTCATGCGGCCCATCGTTGGCCGTGGCCTCGCCACTGCGGACTTCGATAACGATGGCGATCTTGACATCGCCATCAACGTTCGCGGCGACTATCCGGAACTGTTGCGCAACGACGGCGGCAACGCGAACCACTTTCTGGAGGTGTTGTTGATCGGAACAAAATCCAATCGCGACGGCATCGGAGCTTCGCTGAAATTGACATCCGAAGGATTCGTGCATGTGGAACAGGCTAAGGGCGGCATGAGCTACATGTCGGCAAGTGATCCGCGCATTTTCTTTGGCCTGGGCAAGCGCACAAAAATCGAAGCGCTGGAGATTACCTGGCCCAGCGGTCAGGTGGACAAGTTGACGAACGTGCCGATCGACCAGATCATCGCCGTCAAAGAAGGCTCAGGGATTGTTCCGCACAACTTTCCCAAGGTGCCGAGTCGATAGGTATGACTTTCCCACGCCGCCATTTTCTCGGCTCCTCGCTTGTCGTTCTCGGTAGTACGCTGCTGGATGCGTTGACCACGCCGTTTTGGCAGTGGAGAAACTCGGGCAAGATTAAGGCTACCGTCTCGACTCCTTCGCCGACGTCCCCGGTTGTGTTTGTAGACGTTGCTCGCGAAGCCGGCCTGAATTCTCCTAATGTGTGGGGTGCAGTCGATCACAAGCGCTCCATTATTGAAGCGAAGGGTAGTGGGCTGGCGTTTTTCGATTATGACAATGACGGCTGGCTCGACATCTATTTGACCAACGGCACGCATCTCGACGCCAACTGGCCAGCCGGCCAAGCTCCAACTTCTCATCTTTACAAAAATAATCGCGATGGCACCTTCACCGACGTCACAGAAAAATCAGGATTGGCTCGCACTGGCTGGCAGACTGGCG
Source organism: Candidatus Sulfotelmatobacter sp. (assembly GCA_049584475.1). Lineage (GTDB taxonomy): Bacteria > Acidobacteriota > Terriglobia > Terriglobales > Acidobacteriaceae > Sulfotelmatobacter. Next base: position 45,799 of record JBAUXX010000074.1, read on the forward strand.
TCTGCGTGGGCGACTACGACAACAACGGCTGGGACGACCTGTTCTGCTGCTTCTGGGGGCACAATGTTCTTTTTCACAACAATGGCGACGGAACGTTCACTGACGTCACTCGCAAAGCGGGCGTCTACGACGAGCAAGTTCGCTGGGGCGCGGGTTGCACTTGGCTCGACTACAATCGCGACGGCCACCTGGATTTGTTCGTATGCAACTACATAAAGCTGGATCCGGCGACGATTCTCCCGCCCGGCCACGATCCGTTATGTCAATGGAAAGGAATTCCCGTAATGTGCGGCCCGCGCGGACTCGCAGGCGACACGAACGTTCTGTATCGCAACAATGGCGACGGAACATTCACCGACGTTTCTGAGAAATCCGGCATCCTGAAACCAGGCCCGCGCTATTCCATAACCGCAGTCTCTTACGATTTCGACAACGACGGTTGGCCCGACATTTATGTAGCGGTCGACTCCGAGCCAAGCATCCTGTTTCACAACAATCACGACGGCACATTCACCGACATCGCCGTAACCGCCGGCTGCGCTTACAGCGACAACGGCCACGAGCAGGCCGGAATGGGCGTGGCAGTGGGCGATTACGATTGCGATGGATGGCTCGACATCTTCAAAACCAACTTCGCCGACGATACCTGCAATCTCTACCACAACAACGGTGACGGAACCTTCACTGACGTAACGTTTGCTTCTGGTATTGGAATCAATAACCGCTACGTCGCCTGGGGCTGCGCCTTCCTGGACTATGACAACGATGGCTGGCCTGACATCATTCAGATCAACGGCCATGTGTATCCTGAAATCGAAGGACACGGCATCGGCCAGGAATTCAAGAACCCGCGTCTCATGTACAAAAACACCGGGCAGGGGCGGTTCAAGGATGTGTCCTCTGAAATTGGCCCCGGTATTACTGAGCGATTCTCCAGTCGCGGCGCGGCCTTTGGAGACTACGACAACGATGGCGATATCGACGCACTGATTTTGAATCTCAACGACCTGCCGTCACTTCTTCGCAACGATGGCGGCAATGCGCAGAATTGGATCAAACTGAAGCTGATCGGAACCAAGTGCAATCGCACGGCGATTGGCGCTCGCGTGCGAGTCGTCACTGGCACTCACTCGCAAATCGATGAAGTTCACAGCGGCTCTAGCGTGATGTCACAAAGCGACTTGCGGCTACACTTCGGCGTGGGAAAATCGCAGACCGTGGATCTCATCGAAGTGAAATGGCCGACTACGCAAAAGATTGAAAAGTTAACTCAAGTAAAGGTCAACCAGATTCTGACGATCCGCGAAGGCAGCGGAATCGTCGACACGATGAAGCCGAAAGCGAAATAGACTACCGAGCCGCCATGAAAGCCCTGTTGCTGACAAAATACCGCTCGCTCGCAATCGCCGAAGTGCCGACTCCATCGCCTGCACCCGACGAAGTTCTGGTGCAGGTTGCCGCGTGCGGAATTTGCGGCAGCGACGTGCACGGCTACGATGGCTCGTCGGGACGCCGCATTCCGCCGCTCGTCATGGGTCACGAAGCTGCCGGAACGGTCGCTGCTATCGGAAAAAATGTAAAAACTTTCTCCGAAGGAGACCGTGTAACGTTCGACTCGACGATCTATTGTGGATCGTGCGGCAACTGCATTCGTGGAGACGTCAACCTCTGCGACAACCGCCAGGTCGTAGGTGTTTCCTGCGGCGACTACCGCCGCGCCGGAGCCTTCGCCGAGTTCGTCGTCGTCCCCGCGCGCATCGTGTATCGCCTCCCGGAAATTCTTCCCTTCGAAGAAGCCGCCATGCTTGAAGCGGTCTCAGTCGCGCTCCACGCCGTATCGCTGGTTCCCGTTCGCCCCCAGGACAACGCTTTAGTGGTGGGCGCTGGCATGATCGGACTCTTAATCGTGCAAGCTCTTCACGCCGCCGGTTGCTCGCACATTTACGTCACCGACGTAGATCAAACGCGCCTGAACTTGGCAGATGAGTTCGAAGTAGCAACAGGCTTGCTTGCCGGCCCCAGCCTCATTGCGCAAGTAATGGCGGCAACTAACGGAAACGGCATGGACGTTGTGATTGAAGCCGTCGGTCTCAACGCAACAGTGGCCACCGCCATCGACAGCGCGCGCAAAGGCGGGACCGTAGTTCTCGTCGGCAACGTGACTCCGGAAGTCACTCTGCCTCTTCAGAAAGTCGTAACCCGCCAGATTCGCCTGCAAGGCTCATGCGCTTCCGCCGGAGAATATCCTCGCGCCATAGAACTCATGAGCAGTGAAGCGATTCGAGTAAAACCGCTGATCAGCGCGATTGCTCCACTCGAAGACGGTCCGCGCTGGTTCGAGCGGCTCTACGCGCGAGAGCCAAACCTAATGAAAGTTGTTCTGTCACCGCGGAAAATCTCGTGAGCAGCGATCTCCAGCGCAATGATCTCTTCGATCTCAGCGGCAAAGTCGCGATTGTCACCGGAACCAGCCGCGGCCTCGGTCAGTACATGGCGCGCGCGCTGGCCAGAGCCGGTGCTGATCTGGTCCTCACGAGCCGCAATCGCGATCACCTGCTTCGCTTCGAAAAAGAAATCACTTCTCTCGGCCGCCGCGCGATCTCTCTGGAACTCGATGTTCGCGACCGCGAAAGCATCGACCGCATGGCCTTGGGAGCCGAACAGGAATTCGGTCATCTCGACATTCTCGTGAACAATGCGGGATGCAATGTGCGCAAGCCCGCGATCGACGTAACCTGGGACGATTGGAATCTCATTCTCGACACAAATCTTCGCGGAAGTTTCTTCGTCGCACAGGCCGTGGCGCGCCGCATGATTCCTCATCAATATGGTCGCATCATCAACATCGGCTCGGTCACCAGCGTTGCCGGCTATGCCGGCCTCGCTCCCTATGGGGCGAGCCGTGGCGGCATTCGGCAGATGACCATGAGCCTGGCCGACGACTGGGGCAAGCATGGAATCACTGTGAATTGCCTTGCTCCCGGCTGGTTTCGCACCGAGCAAAATAGAGTGCTCTACGAGAATAAAGAGTGGGTGGAATACCTCTGTGACCGCATCCCGGTAAAACGCCCCGGTCAGCCCGATGATCTCGACGCAGCAGTGGTTTTTCTTGCCGCAGAATCGAGTCGCTATGTAACAGGGCAGACCTTGCTCGTCGATGGAGGCATTTCTACCGGCGCCGTGCGCGCTCTTGTTTCTTCGGAGCCGCCTGACAGATAAGCGAGCTCCAGGCGCAGTAAGATCGGGAAGGGCACGACTTCAGTCGTGCCGTAAGCGCACAAATATCTTCGGGCTTCAGCCGCTGAGGGAATCATCCGACATCATCAACCGACCGAACTAAACCATCTCCGGCGGCGCAGCCGAAACGGCGATCTCAATCTGCTGCTTCCCTAATGCCGGATGAGTCGCTGTCAGCCGGACAGTTCCAGCTTGCTCCTTCGCGCGAATCCAAACCGCGCCCGTGCCACCAATCAGCGAGAACGGATTGTCCCCGATAATTTCCGCAGGTCCTTCCAACTCCAACTTAACCGCATCATTGGCGAACGGTCGGATAGCATCGAATTCATCCGTCACACGCAACACGACGCGCGTGGTGTCCGCTCCGTCCGCTATCAGGCTGGTATCGTCGGGCAGAAGCGCGAATTTTTGATCGGTGCCTTTGCCTGAATAATGTTTCGTAATCGCTAACTTGCCCCCGATATATCCCTCAAGGCGCAGGTCTCCCCATTTGTGCCACGGATCAGGGAGATCAATCACAAACGGCGCATAACGAAGGTGCGCGAACTGTTTGCGGTCCGGATCTGCTTCCGCCACCATTTCATTTCCCATGAAGAACTTGATGTGATCGCAGTTAGAACAAACCACAGCGTGTGAGAACCCGATGGAAGCGTCGCCGCGCGCCCAGTGAAACGCCGGCTCCAGCACCACCTCCTCCGCCGGATCGCATTGCGATTTGTAGAAGCCGGCGGCAGGCTTGGGCTCGCGAAACATGTCGGTCACGCCGTGATAGCAAATGCGGTCTCCCGATCCGAAGTTGCCGTGCGTGTTGTAGTCGAAGGCGCACCACGCGATGCCGCCGGCATATTGCGCGTCGGACGCTAACTGATCGTGAACGCGCGCGTGACGAATCATGTGCTCCGTGAGCCGTTCGACCTGATCGATTGTCTTCGTCGGATAAGTGTGTCCGACAAATTCCGTATTCAAATAGCGCGTATGATTCGGCGGCTTCAACGGCCAACCAAAATCGTTCATTGTGAAAACGTCTTCCAAAAACTCGGATTCCTGAAAGTATCGAATGCCTCCGGTCTGCCGCGTGGGATCCAGCTTGTGGGCCAGCGCATTAGTCCGTGTGTAGAAGTCGTGATTGTCTTTGGATTCGTTAATCCGCACCCCCCAAAGAATGATCGATGGATGATTCCAGTCGCGCTTAATCATTCGGCCGACGTTATCAACGGAAATGTCCTGCCAAGCCTGATCGCCGATATGCTGCCAGCCGGGAATTTCTTCCAGCACCAGCAGGCCAAGCTCGTCGCAGGCATCCAGAAAGTGCCGCGACTGCGGATAGTGTGACGTTCGGACAATGTTGCACTTCAGTTTGTTGCGAAGGATTTGCGCATCACGCCGCTGTACTCGTCCCGGCATAGCCTGGCCTGCAAACGGAAACGTCTGATGCCGGTCCAATCCTCGCAGCTTGACTATTTTGCCGTTCAGTTCGAATCCGTGGTCGGTGAATAGCGCTTCGCGAAAACCGATCACACGGGAGACACTATCCACCTGCTGGCTCCCGCGCCACAGTAAAACGTCGACTTTGTACAGATTCGGATGCGCCAGATCCCAGAGTTTGATGGAACTGAGATTCGCGAGAGAAACGGTGCGCACGCCGTCCTCGGCGGATGCACTCGACGCCGGAAATGTTTGTGAACCTTTCTGCACGACGCGATCGCCATCGCGCAACACAGCTTCCACCCGCAACGGTTCTCGCGAAGGCTCCAGATGTTGAATGTGGCAGTCGACGTCGAGGCTGGGATGGTCGCTCAACACATCTTTCGGTTTCGCAAAAACGTTCTCGATGTAAGTCCCTGGGACAATGCGCAACCAGACTTCGCGATAAATTCCGCCGAAGGTCAAATAATCAATTTCATATCCAAACGGTGGAATATCCGGACGCTCGCTGGAATCCAGATCCACCGCCAGCACATTGTCACCGTTAAAATCGAGATGCGGCGTCAGCTCAAACGAAAATGGAGTGTATCCGCCTTTATATTCCCCGAGACGCGTGCCGTTAATCCAAACAGTCGAGGCGGTCATCGCTCCTTCGAAGTCGACGAAGACATGCCGTCCGCGCGCTTCCGCGGGCAGCTTGAAATGACGCCGGTAGCTGGAAACGAATTCGTAAGTCTTCTCGTCGAAACTGTGCCAGGGCAGACGAACGTTGGTGTGGGGAATAACAATTCGTTCATAGCCGGAATCGTTGAAGTCTTTCGCGTGCGCCCCCTCCGCCACTGTGTGGTTGAAAAGCCAGTTCCGGTTCATGGGCAGAACAAGCCGCCCCGCAGGGAGCGTTTCTTCCGCAGCATTCGCCAATGCCGATGGAACAAGAGTCGCTCCTGCGATCAATGTGCCTGTGGTCTTGATAAAATTCCGACGATCCATAAAGTCTCCCTAGAACGCCACTGCTGCCGTGCGTCCGGAATTATCTACGATCAGGGAATACCTGTAAACGCTTACATTAATACGGATATTTTATTCTTCCGTGGTTTGCGCTTCAGCGTCCGCTGCTCATGCCCCAAAATCGTTGTACAATAACGCTTCTCCTCCCCTTGGACGTTCCCGCGGATTCGGCATGAACATAAAAGAGGTCGCAAAAAGGGCTAAAGTTTCGACTGCGACCGTCTCCCGCACCATCAATGACTCCGAAAAAGTAAAGCCGGCCACTGCGGCGAAGGTCCGTAAGGCAATCGAGGAACTGAATTTCTTTCCTAATACCCACGCGCGAACGCTGGTGTCAGGGCGGAGCCGCATATTGGGATTGATCATCTCCGACATCACCAATCCATTCTTTCCCGATCTGGTGAAAAGTTTCGAGGATCAGGCGGTACAGCGGGGAAAAGAAGTCATCATCGGCAATACCGATTACAACCCTAAGCGCATGGCCGGATGCATCCGCCGGATGCTCGAGCGCAAGGTCGAAGGCGTCGCCATTATGACATCGGAAGGCGATCCGGCTTTGATGGTCGAACTTACGCGAAGAAATATTCCCACCGTGTTTATGGATACCGGCAAGCCGGGCCCTTATTCCGCCAACATCCGCGTCGATTATGCGCAGGGCATCCGCGAAGCCGTGCAACATTTGGTGTCGCTGAACCACAAGCGTATCGCGTTCATCACCGGCCCCATGAATCTCGAGTCAGCGCGGATTCGCCACGATGCATTCGTGTCCGGATTGAAGTCGCGCGGACTCTTTGACGCGATGTTAGTCGAAAAAGGCAATCACAGGATTGAAGGCGGAGCCATGGCGATGCGAAGTTTGTTGAAACTCCCTCATCCGCCTACAGCGGTGATCGCCTCCAATGACCTTACGGCAATCGGCGCGCTGGGCGTGATTCACGAGGTTGGATTGAGAGTGCCGGAAGACTTGTCGTTGATCGGGTTCGACGACATTTCCTTCGCTCACCTGACACAGCCCCCGCTCACCACTGTGATTCTTTCGCGAACGCAACTGGCGGTGATGGCCTTCGCCGCTCTCGACGCACTGATTCATAAGCAGGGCGATCCCCGCGCCGATCTCACGATTCCCACTCATCTGGTCATGAGGCGCTCGACACAAGCTGTCTAGAGGTCTCGACTACGCGCGTGTATTCTTGCTGAGATGTTTTTTTGTGATCATTCTGATTGAGATCAAAGATGCGAAGCAAAGGTTAGAGTCCGAATCATGCTGATCCACCCCGACCGTCTGTTCCCTTCCGAAACCACAACGCGAAGGATTGCCAGGACGCTTTACGAGAGCGTCGAAGCCTTGCCAATCGTCAGCCCGCACGGGCATACACAAGCATCGTGGTTTGCAAAGAATCAGCCGTTCCCCGATCCCGCCACGCTCTTCGTGCAGCCCGACCACTACATCTATCGAATGCTCTACAGCCAGGGCATCTCGTTGGAGGATCTGGGGATTGGTCAGCCGCAACTGAAAGACGCGCGAAAAGTTTGGCGCGTCTTTGCCAGCCATTACTACTTGTTTCGTGGAACACCGACGCGCATCTGGCTGGACTTCGCCTTCCAGGAACTTTTTGGAATGGAAGAGCGGCTGTCGGAAAGGACCGCCGATTCGTACTTTGACACAATCTCGGAGAAGTTGCAGACGCCGCAGCTTTTGCCGCGCGCTCTTTACGAGCGCTTCAATTTGGAAATTCTGGCCACGACCGATTCGCCGCTGGATTCGCTAGCCGATCACGTGGCGATCCGCGAATCGAAGTGGAAGGCGCGAATTCTGCCGACGTTCCGCCCAGATCCGGTAGTCGATCCAGAGTTTCCTGGTTTTGCCGGCAACATCCTGAGGCTCGGCGAAAAGACGGGTGAAGATACGACAACCTGGACAGGATATCTCGATGCGTTACGCAAGACACGCCAGCAGTTTCGCGATCTCGGCTGCACGGCGACTGACCACGGACATCCCACAGCACGAACTGCCGATCTTCCTGCTTCCGAGGCGGCTGAATTGTTTCGTCGCGTGATAGCGGGCAACGCCGATGCGCATCGACAAGAACTGTTTCGCGCGCAGATGCTGACCGAGATGGCGCGGATGAGCCTGGACGATGGCCTGGTCATGCAGATTCATCCCGGCAGCGCGCGTAACCACAACCGCATGCTCTACGAGAAATACGGCCGCGACATGGGTGCGGACATTCCCATGCCAACGAATTACGTGGACGCGCTGCGTCCCCTGCTCGACCGGTTTGGCAATGAACCCGGCCTGACCATCATTCTTTTCACACTTGACGAATCGACCTACAGCCGCGAACTGGCTCCGCTGGCCGGGCACTATCCGTGCCTGCGTCTCGGTCCGCCGTGGTGGTTTCACGACAGCCCGGAAGGCATGACGCGTTTCCGCGAGCAAGTGACCGAGACGGCAGGATTCTACAACACGGTTGGATTCAACGACGATACCCGCGCTTTCCTTTCCATTCCCGGGAGGCATGATCTGTCCCGCCGCATGGATTGTTCGTTCCTGGCGAGATTGGTCGCGGAGCATCGGCTCGACGAAGACGAGGCTATGGAAGTGGCACACGGTCTCTGCTATGGCCTGGCTAAGAAGGCCTATCGGCTGTAGACGCAGCTGGCCTGACTTCTTTCAATCCAAAGATACGTTTTGCGGGTTACTGAAGTTTGCCGTTGTCGCGTTTAAGTTATTGTTTCTAAGAGTCTTAGCTGATATTCATTGAAGAGTGTTTGGCGCAAGTTGGGCGCCATTTTCCGCATGACGACTGCTGTCGGCGTTTCTAGAGGTATGCCCGGTCACTCCGGTTCCTGGAGAGGCATGCCGTTTGTCGCCCAAGCGCTTATCTCCTTCATCGTGATCGCAGGAACCGCCGTGCTGGTCTATGGCGGCATTCATCAGAGCAGCAAGAATATCGCCGAGTTCATCTGCTATTTGGGCATCGCCATCCTTGCTTCCAGACTCAAGGTTAATCTGCCGGGCATCACCGGCACTCTATCCGTTAATTTTCTGTTCATCCTGGTTGGCGTCTTGGATCTGAGCTTTTCCGAGACCCTGATTTTGGGCGCCGTCGCCATGATTGCGCAGGGTTTTTACCCCGATCGACTGCGCCCCGTCCAAGTCACATTCAACGTGTGCGCAGGAGCTGTCTCCACGGCATTGGCGTACGTGGTTTTCAACGGCGTCTGGCCCAATCGTTTGGTCGGCAACGCACCGCTTCTGCTGGGTGCAGCGGCGGTTGTTTACTTCGTCGCCAACGCGGGGGTGATTGCCGCCGTCATCTCGCTCACTGAAGGTCGGCCGTTATACAAAATTCTGGTCGACTGTTACTTCTGGTCGTTCCCGTACTACCTGGTGGGCGCGGGAATCGCGGGAGCGATCTCTTGGCTTAATCACCGGTTCAACTGGGAAACGTCGCTCCTTCTGGTGCCAGCCGTTTATCTGATTTATCGCTCATACCGTCTTTACCTGGGCAAACTGGAAGACGAGAAACGCCACGTCGAAGAGATGGCAAGTCTCCATCTCAGAACCATCGAGGCTCTGGCATTGGCCATCGAAGCCAAGGATCAAACGACGCACGAGCACTTAAAACGGGTGAGCGTCTACGCGCTCGAAGTGGCAAAGGACATGGGCCTTACCGGTCCCGACCTGGAAGCGCTGCACGCGGCGTCGTTGCTGCACGACATCGGCAAGCTCGCCGTACCCGAGCATATCATTTCGAAGCCTGGCCGCCTGACCCCGGAAGAATTCGAGAAGATGAAGATTCACACTCTGGTGGGAGCCGAGATTTTGGAGCGGGTTCGTTTTCCCTATCCCGTGGTTCCCATCGTGCGCGCCCATCACGAGAAGTGGGACGGCACGGGCTACCCGATTGGATTGAAGGGAGCTGAGATTCCCATCGGCGCACGCATTCTTTCCGCCGTGGACTATCTGGATGCGTTGGCTTCCGACCGGCAATACCGCCGCGCCCTGCCCATGCATGAAGTCATTGAGAAACTTGTTTCCGAGTCGGGCAAAGCATTCGACCCCAAGGTCGTCGAAATCCTCCAGAAGCGTCACAGATATTTCGAAAACCTCGCGGTTGCCAAGTCCGGCAACGGGGCAAGCGCCCAGCTTTCCACGGAAGTGAAGATTGAGCGCGGCGATGCACCGGACGCGGGTTTCGAGAATGCTGCCGTTCACGATTCCAAGACGCGCCAGGCGACTTTCCTTTCTTCGATTGCTGCGGCCCGGCAGGAGGCGCAATCGCTGTTCGAGTTGAGCCAGGACCTGGGAGCTTCTCTCAGCCTGGGCGAAACGCTTTCCGTCTTCTCGGTGAAGCTCAAGCCGATGGTTCCCTATGACGCGATCGCCATGTACATTCTGCGCGAGGACGAATTGGTTCCTGAATACGTCAGCGGCGATAATTACCGCCTTTTTTCTTCACTCCGGATTCCTCTGGGACAGGGGCTTTCGGGATGGGTCGCGCAAAATAAGAAACCGATCATCAACGGAAATCCGTCTGTCGAGCCCGGTTACTTGAATGACCCGACCAAGTTCAGCACTCTGCGTTCGGCATTGGCTGTGCCGCTGGAGGGCGTGGCAGGTGTGATCGGCGTTCTCGCGCTGTACCGCGGCGACCGCGACGCTTTCACCTCCGACCATTTGCGCATCGTATTGGCGGTGAGCAGCAAGATGGCGCTCTCGATTGAAAATGCGCTTAAGTTCGCCCAGGCGGAAAATTCCGCAGTCACCGATTACCTGACCGGCCTGCCCAACGCACGTTCACTGTTCTTGCAGCTAGACCGCGAATTAGCCCGCTGCAAGCGCGACAGCACGACCTTGACCGTGATGGTGTCGGACCTGGATGGATTCAAACAAATCAACGACCGGTTTGGACATCTTGAAGGCAATCGCGTGTTGCGTCTGTTTGCCCAGGCATTGAAAGAAACATGCCGCGAATATGATTACGTGGCGCGCATGGGCGGAGACGAATTCGTCGTTGTTGCCCCTGGCCTTCCGCCCAGCGTCGCGGGCAAAAAAGCCGAACAGTTGCGCACCCTGGCGCAACAAGCGGGCTTTGAAGTTTGCGGCGAACAAATCCTATCGTTGAGCATCGGGCAGGCTATTTTCCCGCAGGACGGTGCGGATGCCGAGCATCTGTTGGCCGAAGCGGACCGGCGCATGTACATGGAAAAGCAGAAACAGCTTTCCTACAAGAACCGCCGGCTGCATCCTCGTTTGAAATGCCGCGTTACCATTGAATTTTGTAATGATGACGGCGTTCCCATGTTCGGCAATCTGGTGGATTTGAGCATTGGCGGCTGCTATGTCGAAACCAGCGCCATCCTTACACCCGGCACGACGGTCAAACTTGGCTTCTCTACCGATGATGGAAGCATGACTGCGGATGGAGTGGTGGCGAGAATTGAACCGGGCAGCGGAATGGGTGTGCAATTCAAAGAACTGAACCGCGACGGCAGGGCAAAAATGGTCCAGATTCTCGAGTACGTCCAGAAGACCAGCGCTTTCCACGACAGCCAATATTTCCGCAGCTTGCTCAAGAGCAAGTCTTAACCACATTAGTCTTAACGATGCCGAGTGCGGCAATACTCCGACGCGGCGCAGGCCCACTGGCCTGCGATAATGCCGCCTCCTGAACCTTGCTATTTGTAGATCGCATAATGTCGCCGGCAATTTGATCGAGAGGCAGGATTTTGTCGGCCAGGCCAGCGCGGGCTACGAAGCCGGGCATTCCCCAAACTACACTGCTGGCTTCGTCCTGGACTACGATCCGCGCCCCCGCACCGCGCAGGAGTTCGCATCCCTTCAGACCATCCTGACCCATGCCGGTCAGAACCACGGCCATGGCTCTGGCTCCAAACACTCGCGCTACCGAGCGGAACAGCACGTCGACGGAAGGCCGGCAGAAATTTTCTTTCGGACCCTGATGAGTGCGAAGGCGAACGTTGCCATCCTCGCTGTGAACCGTCATGTGATAGTCGCCGGGCGCAAGAAACACACAGCCCGGTTTCAGTTGCTCTCCGGCCGTGCATTCTCGCACTGGAACGGCCGATTCCGCCGACAGCCGCGAGGCCAGCATTGCAGTGAAGACCGGCGGCATATGCTGGGCAATGACCACCGGGACTGGCAGCCCGGATGGTAGCGATGGAATCAGCCGGGCCAGCGCGTCCGGACCTCCGGTCGAAACTCCGATCGCGATAATTTGCGGGGGCATCAGCAAACGAACTCTGCCAGCATCGGCGCGCCGAGAGACGGGCGCGATTGCAGGCACGATTAACGGCCCTGGAATGCGGCACAGGGCGTGAATACGAGGAATTAATTCCCGCGAAACAGTGAGGATCGTTCTCGGTACATCGGCAAGGCTGGGCTTGGTAACGTAATCTGTGGCGCCCAATGAAATTGCTTCGAGGGTGGCAGAGGCGCCATGCTCCGTTTGCGTACTGAACATGATGATGGGGACAAACTGGTCGATCTTGCGCAGCTGACGAACCGTTTCCAGTCCGTCCATCTCCGGCATTTCAATGTCGAGCAGAACTATGTCGGGCTTCAGCATCGGAAACAAATCCAATGCGAGGCGGCCGTTGCCGGCGGTCCCCGCTACTTCGAGCGCAGGGTCTCTCGCGACCGCGTCTGAAATTGTCCGGCGGACGACGACCGCATCGTCCACGATAAGCACGCGCTTTTTCTTGAGTTCCGGCAATCTGTCCCGTCTCCGAGGCTGCCTGTTTTCAGGCTCCCGCATGGGTCGATTTGGTTTGGAGCGGAAGTGTCGCCATGCTGCTGGGCTGGTGGGCTTTGCGTTGATCGATTTTGAACTGAGCGACCAGGTTTTGCAGTTGCACCGCCATTTCGGCAAGTTCGTGCGCCGCCTTCTGCGACTCCTGCGCGCTGTTCCAGGTTCCGCGCGCTGCGTCAGCCACTCCTGCAACGCTGTTCGTGATCTCGCCGGAACCCTTGGCTGCATCGGCAACGTTGCGCGTCATCTCGTTGGTGGTTGCGCTCTGTTCTTCCACTGCTGTCGCTATGGAGCCTGAGATGTCGTTGACCTGCTTGATCACCCCTGTAATGCTGACGATTGCCTCGACCGCTCCTTTTGTGTCGGTCTGAATCGCGGTGATCTTGCGGCTGATGTCTTCGGTAGCCTTGGCCGTTTGCTTGGCCAATTCCTTGACCTCATTGGCAACAACGGCAAAGCCCTTGCCGGCCTCCCCGGCGCGAGCCGCTTCAATCGTGGCATTCAGCGCCAGCAGGTTGGTTTGTTGCGCAATCGAAGTGATGACCTTAATGACTTCGCCGATTTCGGCGCTTGATTCGCCAAGTTTGCCCACGGTGGCATTCGCCGACTGCGCTGTCTGCACTGCGTTACTGGCCGCGGTGGCCGCCTCCTGTGCGTTGGTCGCAATACTCTGAATGGTGACGGTCATTTCGTCAGCGCCGCTCGATACGCTCTGCAGATTCTGATTCACTTCCTTGGAAGCTTGCGAAACGACGCCTGCCTGCGCCGATGTCTCTTCCGAAGTGGTCGTGATTTTTCGGCTGGCGGCGGACAACTGCTCGCTCGCAGTGGCCACACGATGCGCGGTATCGGCAATTCCTTGCACGACTTCATGCAGCGAGTTTTTCATCGCGTTCAGCGCCAACCCTGTTTTTCCGATCTCGTCCCCGCTGGCGATCTTCATGTCCTCAATGCTCAAGTTCTTGGCCGCAACCTCCTGAATCATGGCCAGCATTCTGGACGCAGATGAGGAGATGGACCCCGCCAGACTCGTCGCAACCGAAAACCCAAAACCAAGCGCGCCGATCGATAGGGCGAGCACCCAATACCGCGTATACGAACAGACGGCGGCAGCCTGGCTTACCGCTTCCAGCACGCCTTTATTGCCGTGATCGACGTCGTCTTTCAAGTATTTTCCCGCCGCATCGAAGGACTGGCTCCCGTCCGCGAGCTGCACCTTTATGGCTTCCGTATTTTTGTTCTGTTTCGCCAGTTCCAGCGTGCGGTCGCGCGCATTCATATATCGGTCCCATTGGTCGCGAAATCCACGGTAGAGAGTGCGTTGTTCTTCAGAGGCAATCAGCGGCTCGTAGTTCTTCTCATCCTCGGTGATAGCGTTAATGTCCTCGCTCATCTTCTGCGAGTAGTGTTCTCTTTCGTCGGTCGCGACTACGTAAGTCAAGGTATCCCGCCTGAGGGCTGAAGTATCGAATCTCAACTCGGCTATCGTTCGCACGCTGGGCAGCCAGTCGTCGGCAATATCGGTCGTGCTGCGGTTGACTTTGGAGAGTTGCACGATTGCAAACATACTTAAGACGATCTGTAGAATTTCAACAATTCCGAACCCCAGAGCCAGCTTTTTCCCGATCTTCAAGTTACTGAGCAAGTTCATAGAACGCTCCCGGCCATCAAAAGGCACAGACTTCGACCACCCATCCAAAGTCATCGGCATGGAGGCGTAAGCGCTTTAGAGAAAAGCTCTTGACCCTGGTTCGGCGGTGCGGGATGGGCGTTCTCGATGCTGTTTGTACTCGACTTCCAAGCGGTCAGCGCGGAGAGGAGGAAATCTCCATGGAGTCGCCGACCTGGCAGGCTTTTTCCACATCCAATACGTGCAGCAGGCGAGTATCTAATTTGTGGACCCCGAGGATCATGCTGCGTACTTTGCCTTGCAGGGTGTCCGGCGGCCTTTCGAAGGTATCCTCATCGACTTCCACCACATCTCCGATCTCATCGACCAGCAGGCTGATGGCGCCGTCCGGGCTGTGCACGACCACGCTCATCGGCTTCGCTTCGGGATCGCCTGGCTCAAGGTCCAGGCGGGATCGCAGGTCGAGAACAGTCACCAACTGACCGCGCAGATTCATCAGGCCGGTTACGGCGGCGGGCGCCAGAGGAACGGGCGTCATGGGCAATTCGCGGATCACTTCCTGCACCGCCTGCAGGTCCACGCCGAATAGCAATCCATTGAGATAGAACGAGCAGAACTGTGAAGTCTGGCGCATGGCTTAGTTGGCGGCCTCGGCGGATTTTGCCAAACGGGATTTTGCTAGATCAGATTCTGCGAAACCAGATTTTGCGAAACCAGATTTTGCGAAACCGGGCGCGCCATCTGCCGAGCCAGCGAGGGCCGCCTGGAGAATGGCGGGGATGTCGATGAGTTCGGTCACGTGCTGGTCGATGACGGTCGAATACAGAATGCCTGGACGACTGGCGGGATACTTCAGTTCCGCCGCATCTTCGACGATGTCCAGGATCTGCTCCACTACTAAACCAACGTTTATACCTTCGTGATTGCACACCAGTACCTGCAATGGAGAGTCGCACTCTTCCTCTTCCAACTTGGCTTCCTCTCGCACCCAGTGGCGCTCTTCCAAAGCGAAATCCAGATTGATAAGCGGCAGGATTTCTCCGCGGTACTGCGCGACCCATTGCTTGCCCGCTCTTTCTACGCTGTCTGACGGCAGCTTTTCCAGGCGGGTCAGAGTATCGAGCGGCATGGCCATCCGCGAGCCGCGCGAGCCCTCGAACAGAAGGTAGCGGCGCTTCTCGCGGGCCGTCTCCCGCACAGCAGCGCTCTTTTCACTCAGGCCATGTTCATGGACCTCGCTGATCACACTCGCTCGCTGCGCCAGGCCCAGCACATCCAAAATCAAAGCTACTCTGCCATCTCCCATGATGGTCGAGCCGGCAAAGGCCTTCACCGCTTTCAATTGACGTCTTAGCGGCTTCACCACGATTTCCTCAGAGTCGTTGATCTCATCCACTACCAACCCAAACTGCCGATCGTCCGCCTGCAATACGGCAATGTTTAAGGCTACCTGCGGGGGTCCGGATCCGGCGTCGTGCGGATGCAATTGCAACTCCTTGCTCAAGTAAACCAAAGGCAGAAGGCGCCCGCGCAGCCGGTACACCGGAACGCCATGAACCATTTCAATTCCCGTGGCGGCTTCGGCGGCTTCCAGTCGGACCAACTCTGTCAGCCCCGCCTGCGGAATTGCGAATCGCTCGCCCCGGCAAGTCACCAGCAAGGCAGGAATAATCGCCAGGGTCAATGGAAGCTTGATCCGCACCGTCGCGCCCGCACCTGCCCTGGAAGTCACATCGACCATGCCGCCGATCTTTTCCACGTTAGTCTTTACCACGTCCATGCCGACGCCTCGGCCGGATACGTTCGTGATTTTCTCCGCCGTGGAAAATCCCGGGAGAAAAATCAGATTGAAAACATCGCCCTCGGCCAGCCGCGCCGCCTGTTCGGCGGTAATCAAACCACGCTCCACGGCTTTTTTTCGGATGCGATCTGCGTTCAGCCCCGCGCCGTCGTCGCTGATCTCAATGTTGACCTGGCCGCCTTCGTGGTAGGCGCGCAACCTGAGACGGCCCGCAGCTTCTTTACCCGCTTGCTGCCGCGTCTCGGGCGTCTCGAAGCCATGGTCAACGGCGTTGCGCACCAGGTGCGTCAGAGGATCTTTGATGGCCTCGATGATGGTGCGATCCAACTCCGTGTCCTGGCCATCCATTTCGAGGCAGACTTGCTTGCCGCAGCTACGCGCGAGATCGCGCACCGTCCGGGGAAGCTTGCTCCAGATATTTCCGATCGGCTGCATGCGAGTCTTCATGACTTGCTCCTGCAACTCTGCGGCGATGAGGTTCATGCGCTGCGAAACCACCTGCAGCCCGCCGTCGGAGGAGCGCAGGGAAAGCTGCATCAATTGGTTGCGGGCCAGCACAAGTTCGCCCACCAGATTCATGAGCCGGTCCAGTAGGTTCACCCCGATGCGCACCGTCTCAGTCACGACCTCTGGATCGCGCAATGCTCCTGCTGGCGAAGCTTTGCCGTTTTCGCTCGTGGGCAATACCGACGTCACCGTCCCGAGCGGACGTTCGGCGGTCTGACTTAGTTGGGGTGGCTTCGTATTTTGTAGAGCAGCGTCCGATGCTTGGAGTGCGGCGCCGATCTGCTCCGAAGAGCCGGCCCGTGATTGGGCGGGCTTGGATTGGACGGGTCTGTTTACGTCGTGCCGTACCTGCGATAAAGCCTTCATGCGCTCGAGCAATTCGAAATGGTCTTCGACTCCGTCTTCCCCGGTGGCTTGAATGTCGGCCAACATTCGCCGCACCGAATCGACCATGGCCAGCAAACCGCCTGTGAGTTCCTCCGTGAGCCTCAGCTCTCCATCTCGCAGACGCGACAACAAGTTCTCGCCCGAGTGCGCCACCTTTTCGAGGCGGGCAAAACCCAGGAATCCGCAGCTTCCCTTGATCGTGTGAATCGTTCGAAAAATGCTGGCCAGCAGTTCCTTGGAAGACGGATGGGTTTCTAACTGCACGAGTTCCTGGTCCAACCGGTCCAGATTCTCGCCGCTCTCGATAAGAAAATCTTGAACAATATCGTCCATGGTTTCACTCATCGGCTGGAAGAGCGCATATCGGCGCAAGCCGTCTCTGCGGTCTCCATCGGCAGGTCTCCGGCCAGACTTGAGCACCGCCGCGCTTGAAGAGCGCTCGTGCCGCACTTACACTGGAATCATGCATGCGCATGTTCACGGAGCGGGCAGCCCTTCGCGAGTCCTCAAGATTTCGCTGGGCGTCACTCTGGCCTACATCGCGCTGCTGGTCGTGGCCGGCATACGATCTCATTCGCTGGCATTGCTGTCGGAGGCCGGACACAATCTTTCTGATTTTCTGGCGCTGGCGCTCTCGCTGGTCGCGGTTTATTTTCAATCACGCCCCGCGAGTGCGACTAAGACTTACGGTTATCACCGCGCCGGTGTTCTGGCCGCTCTGGTAAATGCAGGATCTCTCGTCGTCGTTTCATTTTTTATTTTTTATGAAGCCTTCCGCCGCTTGCAGCACCCGGAGCACGTCCAAGCTGCCGTGATGATGTGGGTTGCCGCTCTGGGCGTGGTGATGAATGGCGCGATCGCTTTGCTGCTGTACCGTTCGGGCCGTGACGTCAACATCCGCAGCGCGTTATTACACGCAGTGGGAGACACGCTCTCCACAGCCGCCGTCATTGTCGGTGGCTGGATCATATTAGTGACGGGGAATTACTGGATCGACTCCGCTCTTTCCTTCGCCATCGGTACGTTGATCTTATGGTCGGGATACGGCATTGTGCGCGAGACTTTGAACATTCTGCTTGAAGGCACACCGCGCGGTATGAAGCTGGACCGTGTCGCATCCGCCATCTGTGCGATCGACGGCGTCAATGACGTTCACGATCTGCACGTCTGGAGCATCGGCTCGGAGACTCACGCGCTCTCCTGCCACATCTCGATCGCCGACATTCCGCCCTCGGTCAGCGAACGCATTCTGCGCGACGTGAAAGCCTGCCTGCATCATGACTTTCAGATTGACCACACCACCATCCAGTTCGAGCACGTCATCTGCGAAGTTGCTCACGGATGTGTAATGCCTGTGATCGAGAGCCCGGAACATCAGCACAGCCACCAACACTAGAAATCTACTCGACACCATTTCTAGCCCTAAAGGGTTAGTCCCGCAGCATTAAGCAATGGCTTGTCTTGACTATCGGGGAATAGTAATGAAAGGATGCAAATGTTCATCCCCTCCCCCTTTGGAGAGAAATGCGATGGGGTCGCATTTCCGAGCAGTCAGCTCTATTTGTGCCAAGTGCGCCAACTTTTCCGCCCTTCGTGCTATCTCTACTTTCGTGCGTGTACCGGGCCCTTTTAGAATCAATTTTTGAATTGCAAATTGCGGGGTAGTGTATGAGCAAAATTGTGGGGTTTTGTTGTTTTCTTCTGGTGCTCGCAGGGTGTGCGGCACAAGCTCAAGTTCCATCCACTTATTTTGGCATGGGAGTTGCGACGGCAACCGATCCGCCAAAGGTGACCTACGGCGTTCTGTCACATCCGGCAGTGGCTTGGACCACCATCGAGGGTCAATCGAGAGGTACCTACAACTTCAAATCCATTGACGCCTTCGCCAAGATTGCTCCGAAAGATGCAAATGGAGTCGCGTTAATGGACCTAGTCATGGGTTGGACCCCGGGATGGGCCGTTGCCGATCAGACCACCTGCTTCCATAACAAGAACGGCACGTTGTCATGCACAGCCCCACCCGACAACATTCAGGACTGGGTTGACTTCATCACTGCCGTCGTGAATCACTACAACGGCAAGACCGCGCCTCACATCAAGTACTACGAAATCTGGAACGAGATGAGCAACACCAAGTTCTGGACCGGCACTGCGGCCCAGATGCTCGCGCTCGCTCAGGCCGCCTACCCAATCATCAAGCAGGATCCATATGCGCTGGTTTCGACGCCTTCGGTCGTCTGGAAAAGTGGCGTTTCGTATATGACGGCGTATCTGCAAGCCGGCGGCTATAACTATGCCGACGTGATTTCTTTCCACGGCTATCCCAGCCAGACCGGCGGCGGACAGCCGGTTCCGGTGCCCATGCCGGAGAGTCCGCTCTCGACCAACGCTCCCATCATGACGATGATCACCACCTTCCGCCAGATCGCCGATTCAAACGGGATGCTGGGCAAACCGATCATCACCACCGAAGGCGGCTGGGGAACGAATGGGGTCAGCGATCCGGACATGCAGGCGGCGTGGATCACGCACTACGAAATTCTGCAGGCCGGTCTGGCTGCGACAAATAATGTCCAGTTTCAAACCTGGTATACGTGGGGCGATGTGTTTTCCGGCACCATTGAAAATAGCGACGGAAGTCCCACCGCCGCCGGACTTGCTTACAACGTAGTTCTCAGTTGGCTGACCGGGCTGACCCCGTCGCCCTGCACAGTCTCAGGGAACATCTACACTTGCCAGATTGCGCCGCTCAAGCAAATCGTGTGGGACACTTCGCAAACCTGCAGCAACGGAGTCTGCACCACCGCCCCATATTCTCCAAATTCGGCTTATATCATCAGCGAGGACATTACGGGCAAGAGAGCTCCGGTCAGCAATGACACGGTCAATCTTGGGATCAAGCCGCTGCTGCTGGTGAAGTGACAAGTTGAATAAACGTGTAGAGGCGGCTGTCGCGATGGCATCTTGCCCTCGCTTGCGTGAAACGCTTAGCTCTGCTTCTCGAAAATCTCCCGCGCGCGCTCGATTGTATCGGCATCTGTCGCCGATTTGTCGGGTCGCAGCCGAACGATTCGCGGGAAGCGCAGCGCGTATCCGCTCTCGTGCCGCTCCGACTCCATCATGTTGTTGAACGCGACTTCCAGAACGATCTTCGGCTCGACCACCCGCCGGAATCCCTGATCTTCAATCGTGTGCTCCAAGAACCACTTCGTCATCTCGGCAATCTCGACGTCGGTCAAGCCCGAATAAGCCTTGCCGATATTCACCAGCCGATCTCCATCCCACACTGCAAACGTGTAGTCGCTGAGCACGCCGATGCGCTTGCCGTGTCCGAACTCGACCGCGGTCACAACCACATCCAGCGTGGCCAACTCGCGCTTCATCTTCAACCAGGATTTCCCTCGCTTCCCCGGCGTGTAAGCCGAGCCTAGGTCTTTGATCATCAACCCTTCGTTGCCCCGCGCTTGCGCCGCGATGAAAAGTTCTTCCAATTCATCGCTAGATGAAGCGCGAAATGCCGGGGCACGAATGACGCGGCTTGCCGCACTCCCTCGTCCCGGCTCAGAATCAAAAGCAAGCTCAGATTGAGCGGTTGACTTACCCCGTGGCCCTCTGTGCCCCCTGTGGTTAAAGCTTTTCCCCGACGCCACGAAAATCTCGTCCAGAATCCCCGCCCGCTCCCGCAATGGACAATCGATTATCAACTGGCCCTCGGCATACAAAACGTCAAAGACCAGCAAGGCCACCGGAACTTCCCGCAGCATGCGCGCACTCACTCTCTTCCGCCCCAGCCGTTGCTGCAAGACCGAGAACGGCCGCGCGCGTCCAAGTTCCGCCGCTTTTTCCTCGCTGGCGGCCGACACCGGTTCGTCCACTACCTGCTTCGTTTTCGCCAGATCCGCGGGATACTCCCACGCCACGATCTCGCCATCCAAAATCGCCTCACCAGACATCTCCGCCAGCGTCTCCTCCAACTCGGGAAACGATTCCGTGATCTCATCTCGCGTGCGCGAAAACAATTTCACCTCACCATCGGCAACATGCGCCTGCGCTCGAATGCCGTCATATTTATCCTCGACCGCCGCTTCAGCAAAATAACTCAACCCCTCTTCCGCCGACTCAACCGGACTCGCGAGCATGAATCCCAGCGGATGAAACAACCGCATCTTTGCCTCAGCCAGCTTGCCTTCGGCCGCCAGCCGCAGGGTCTCGCCAATATCGCCCAGCAACATGTTCGCGCGCTGCACTTCGGTTAGAGTGCTGCCATACGCCTTTCCAATCGCCTCTTCCACCAAACTTTCCTTCAGCCCAATCCGCAAATCGCCGGTCATGATTTTGACAACATACTTCGCTTCGAGCGGCGTCACCCGCGAAAGCAGCTCGCGCACAAGCGCGCTCTTCGCCGCCGGGCCGCGCGCTCCGGCAATCTGGCGAAACGCAGTCTCGACTTCCATCACGCCGAGTGTTTGATCTGGCTTGGTCGCCAGCACCGCCCCGGCTACCGCTCCCAAATCTCCAAGCTTGCGATAAGCGTCAGTCAACGCAGAGTTTTCTTTCTCCGCCAACTCCGCGACCACACGCCACAGCAACCTTCCCCCGACCTGCAAAGTTGTCTCTTCCCACACGGGGAACGGCCGCCCCGAAAGAAACACCGCTGAGATCGCCGCCTCTTCCGTGCTGCACGAACGGAAATAATCCGCGACGATACGAGTCTTCTCCAGCTTCTTCGTCGTCTCTGCAATCCGTTCGCAAGCCTCCGCCAATCGCCGCATATCTCCTCACTCTACCTCTGTCCTGCCGCGGGCTCACGTAGACAGCTAATTCATTGCCCTTCTATCACTTACTGCTATCCTAAACCGGCGCCATCCGTGATAACCTATTGCTTGGCGCTTTTGCGGCCTGCGGAGCATCTAACACCTGTGCGTTTCCTGAAAAATTTCCTGCGTTTCCTCGTCGCCGTGCAGCTTCTTCCCGCTCTCGAAAGCGGAGAAGAAACCTTGGTCGGCGGCCAGGCCGTGCTCGAAGGCGTTATGATGCGCTCGCCGCACGCCTGGGCCATCGCCTGCAAAAAGCCCTCCGGCGAAGTGGTCACTATGAGCGAGACGCTGGAACGCCCCTCGGAAAAGCACAAGTGGATGTCCTGGCCCATCGTCCGCGGCGTCATGACGCTCGGATATGCAATGACGCTGGGCTACCGCGCCCTTCGCTTTTCCGCCCACGTCGCCATCGAAGAAGTCATGCAGGACGGCGCCTCGACAAAAAATGCGGAGACTGCCGGACCGGCGACACCTGCCACAGAGCAGACCCGCGAGAAAGCTGCCACCATCAGCACCTGGCTGGCCACCGTCAACATCGTCATCTCGCTCGCGTTTTTCATTTTCATGTACAAGTACCTGCCGCTGCTGGCGGCGACAGAAATTAAGAAACTCAATCCCGCGCTTGGCGGCCAAATCATCTTTAACCTGATCGACGGCGGAATTCGCCTGATCCTCTTCCTGCTCTTCATCTGGGGGGTCTCGCTCTGGCCCGACATTCGCCGCGTTTACCAATACCACGGCGCCGAACACAAAACCGTGTTCGCCTTCGAAGATGGCAAGCCGCTTGAGACCGCGGAAGTGCAGAAGTATTCGACCTATCACCCGCGCTGCGGCACCAGTTTCCTCATGACCGTGATGCTGATCTCGATCGGCTTCTACATGCTGATTCCCTACACCACGTTCTGGGCGCGCTTTGCCTCGCGGATCGCTCTGCTGCCGCTGATCGCCGGTGTCTCCTACGAAATTATCCGCTTCGCCGCGAAGCGCCGCGGATCGCTCTTCGCGCTAATGACCGCTCCCGGCCTGTGGCTGCAGCGCATTACCACCCAACCACCGTCCGATGAAATGGCGCAATGCGCCATCACCGCACTCGACCAAGCGATGTCGCTGGAAAAAGATCACGGCGGCGAACTGGTCATTGCCTAGGGGGTTTCCCCCGAATTTAGTTCTCAGTTCCCAATCTCAGTTCTCAGCGGAAAACGCATAAAATGAATTCGCCCAATCCGGGTGAAATTCTGCGAATGTGCCTCGGGAATTGCGATCAGGGCTGAGAAAGCGAAGTCAAAAACTGAGAACTGCGAACCGAGAACCCAATGTTTGAACGTTTAGAGCAAATAGAGAATCGTTACGATGAACTTACTCAGGCGCTAGCTTCGCCGGATATTGCTAACGATTCCTCGAAGTATCAGAAAACTGCCAAAGCGCACGCCGAAATCGCGCCTATCGTCGAAAAATATCGCGAGTACAAAGACCTGACCCAAGGCATCGCGGAGAGCAAAGCGATGCTCGCCGACGAAAAAGATCCCGAGATGCGCGCCTACGCGCAGGAAGAACTCGATAAGCTGCAATCGCGCGTCGGCGCTGTCGAAGCCGATTTGAAAGTCCTGCTGCTGCCAAAAGATCCGAACGACGAAAAAAACATCATACTCGAAATCCGCGCCGGCACCGGAGGCGATGAAGCGACGCTCTTCGCCGATGAAATCTTCCGTATGTACACCCGCTTCGCCGAAATGCAGCGTTGGAAGGTCGAAGTGCTATCGGCGTCGGAATCTTCCGCGGGCGGACTGAAAGAAGTCATTGCAATCATCGAAGGCAATCGCGTTTATTCTCAGCTCAAGTATGAAAGCGGCGTCCATCGCGTACAGCGTGTTCCCGCCACCGAGCAGCAAGGACGCGTTCACACCTCGGCCGTCACCGTCGCCGTGCTGCCCGAAGCGGAAGACGTGGACATCAAAATCGAGGCCAAAGACCTGCGCATCGACACGTTTTGCTCGTCCGGCCCCGGCGGTCAGTCGGTGAACACAACGTATTCCGCCGTCCGCATCACGCACATTCCCACGAACACCGTCGTGAGCTGCCAGGACGAAAAATCGCAGATCAAGAATCGTGAAAAAGGTATGCGCGTGCTGCGCTCCCGCCTCTACGAAATCGAAATGGAAAAGCAGCAGTCAGCCCTGGCCAAGGAACGCAAAGCCATGGTCGGCAGCGGTGACCGCAGCGAAAAAATCCGCACCTACAACTTCCCCCAAAATCGCTTAACCGACCACCGCATCGGCTTCACCATCCACCAACTGGAAACGGTCATGGACGGCAAGCTCCAGCCGCTAATTGAAGCTTTAACCACCCACTATCAGGCGGAGGATCTTAAGAACGAAGCTGCGAGCTTGGTGTGATGTATGTGGGGGCAGCCTGCCCTGAGCCGAAGGGGCTGTCCAGCCGGGCGGAGCGCGGCAACTTTTGCTTTTCAGCTGAAGGAACAAAACATGCCCGACCTACACTCGGCCCTCGCTTCTGTCCTTACCGATCGCTACGCCACTAACGCCACCCGCATCCGCGAACTCGCCGCCCCGCTCGCGAACGAACAGTTTTGGAAGAAACCCTATCCCTACGGAAACAGCTTCGGCCACTTGGTCCTGCACCTCACCGGCAACCTGAACTATTACATCGGCGCGCAGATCGCGAACACCGGCTACATTCGCGACCGTCCGCGCGAATTCAACGACCCGAATCCTCCGTCGAAAGACGAAGCCCTCCAACGCTTGGACGATGCAGTCGCAATGGTGCAGCAAACAATCCGCGCCCAATCGCCCGAAGATTGGTCAAAGGAATATTCAGGCGCGGGCGCAAACGCTAAGAACCGTCTCGACATGGTCATGCAATGCGCCGCCCACATGCAACACCACATCGGCCAGATGATCTATCTCGTCTATGAATGGCAACGGCGAGGATAGGAAAATGGCTCCCGCTGTAATCACTAAAGGGTTCTACGGTGCGAGGAGCTTAGCGCGCAGAGTCTCGTGGTGGTTGCAATGCCGGTATGGGTAACGAACCGGCCTCCAATGTGTGCAGGGCCAGAGCCGGCGCGACAAGCGCACTCTCGCTTGTCTCCCGTGAGAACCCATCGCGCGTTTACGTTTTCTTCGCCTTCGCGGAAGGAATCAGCGCGACGGCGGCTTCGGCGGTAAGCAGGAGGAAAGTAAATGTCTCCTGCAGGTACAACCGAACGACGGCATCGGTGTGGCTGAGATAGCCGATGGAGACGTCCTGCCCAATGTGCAAGGCGAAATCGCCGCCACGAGTGGTGAGCACGAAGGCGCCGGCAATCGCAGGCGCCCAGATGATTTGATCTTTTACCAGTCGCTTGACGTGTTCGAGCACAGGGTAGCCGTGGTCGCTGGTTTCGGTGAGTGCGGTGTAGGCGTCGGCGCCGAGCAGCGCGGCGTAGGGACCATTGACCCCGACGAGGCGCAAACGGCTCAAACTTTGGGCGATCGCATCGGGATACTCGCGAACATCGGCGGGGAGCTTCATGATCGGGTTGCTGGTTCCCTGTCGGATTCCTCCAATGCCGGCGGCAGGGTAGCCTTCGAATATGGCAGCGTCCTCGGCAAACGCCACCTGTCGAGCGGCGTCCTTTGCAGGCTGCCAGTCTGAGTCACTCGCGCCCCGATCGACGTCGTCAATCGCCTGGCGATCCAGTTCGAATGGAACTCGCAGTTCCACCAGCGCACTCACTTCGCGTTGCCTCGCAATGGTGCCTTTGGCCGGGGCGGCGATGTTGCGGAGGTGGCCGGTGCCGACAGCCGACAGGCCGATACCGGAGGGCCCGTTTAGGTCGACGACGCGGCGTCCGGCAAGATAGCGCTTGAGGGTGCGCGATATTTCCTCTTCCATCTGGGCCCATGCCGAATCGGAAATAGGAGCGAGCTCGCGGTGGAGATTATTCATGTCGCACGTCTCCTTTCAGAGAACCGATGCCGAGCGAACCGTCGCGCACCGATGGAATAGATACGGATGAAGACGATAGGGACGAAGAAGTTTGGGTAATTACGGATGATTCCGAAACCCCAGCTCCGGTTTGGCCTTCGTTTGTTAGACCGTCGGCAACGTTCTCCAGAAAGGTTGCCGACGGAACGAAGAACAGATTTCCGGTGACGGCGCGGCTGAAGTCGAGCAGGCGGTCGTAGTTGCCGGGCGGCCGGCCGATGAACATGTTCTCCAGCATCTGTTCAATGGTTCGGGGCGAACGGCTGTAGCCGATGAAATAGGTTCCGAATTCACCATGTCCGGGCCGGCCGAAGGGCATGTTGTCGCGCAAAATCTTAATCTCTTTTCCGTCCTCGACAATAGTGGTAAGCGCGCTATGCGCCGACGTCGGCTTGACTGAGTCGTCTAATTCGATATCGGAAAGCTTGGTACGGCCGATGATGCGTTCCTGCGCTTCAGTGGAGAGCGCATTCCATGCGCCAAGATCGTGGAGATATTTCTGCACGATGACGTAGCTACCGCCGGCAAAATTAGCATCCTCGTTACCGACGACTACCGCGTCGACCGCGGCAGCACCCCGGGGATTCTCCGTGCCGTCGACGAAACCCATGAGATCGCGATCGTCGAAGTAACGAAAGCCCTGCACCTCATCCACCACGGAAACGGCATTCCCGATACGTGCCATAACCTGCGTGGCCAGCTCGAAGGATAGGTCCATGCGCTTGGCGCGGATATGAAATAGCAAGTCGCCCGGCGTGGAGACCGCATGACGCGTTGCCGCGCGAATCTCCCGGAAGGGATGCAATTCTGCCGGTTGTGGCTGTCCGAACAGGCGATCCCAGGCATCCAATCCAAATCCCATGACACAGGAAAGGCCTCCTTCTAAGTCGCGGAATTCGACAGCCCGCACCAGCCCAGCGAGGTCTCCGCAAAACGACCGTAGCAGCCTGCAACTCTCGGAACCTGGCTTGAGCGTCGCAACCAGAAAGATCGCGGCGCGGGTAAGCGGCGCAGCCACGGCCTGCGCTAGAGCAGGGGATTTGTCTGCCGCTGCGGGCACCCTTATCGGTTCAATTCCCATCTGATGTCGTCCTTGGTGAAGGGAACGGGCTTACCTTCAAATACTGCGCTCGCTTCAAGGGTGAAGTTCGCCTCGTAAGCTTACCATCGGCCGCCGAATCCGCACCTGCCACGCTGGGTGAACTCATGTTCAGCTTCGTCGAAGAGCTCCGTTGTTTTATTCACTCCGGGGCGCCTCGCAGTCACCCCGATGCGAAATACCGACAAAGAAGCCTTGGACCAATGTGGCGATCTCATCTGCAGCCGTGTCCAAAGCGAAATGACCGCCGTCCACAATGTGGACCTCGGCGTTTGGCACATCTTTGCGATAGCGCTCGGGTTCGCCGGAGTCGAACGACAATTCATACTTCCCCCATATCACCAGCAGCCTCGGCTGCGTCTCGCGCATCCAGGCTTGCCACTTCGGGTAGGCTTCGACGTTGGTTCGATAATCGTAGAACAGGTCGCTTTGGATCTCGGCTTGACCCGGCTGGCTGAGAAAATAGAATTCGTTCGTCCAAAGATCCGGATCGTAGCGTTCCACGTCGGGATCGTTTCCCACGTGGCGGGTGCGCGTCGTTGGCAGCGAGAGGAGATTTGTACGAAGCGCGCTCTCGTTGGCTGCGCGATCTGCCCAAAATGCTCGCCGCGTCTTCCAGTTCGCTCCCAATCCTTCATTGTGCGCCACCGCATCCTGGACAATGATCGCCTCGATCCGGTGTGGATGAATTAAGGCCATGCGAAAACCAACCGGCCCGCCATAATCCTGCATGTACAGCGTGTAATGCGAGAGCCGAAGGGCTTCGGTGAAGCGATTCAAGATGTCGGCATAGTGATCGAATGTATACGAGAATTTCTTCGGGTCGGGCCAGTCGCTGTGTCCGAAGCCCGGATAATCGGGCGCGACCAGGTGATAGCGATCGGAAAGCCGCGCGAAAAGGGGCTCGAACATCCGCGACGATGAGGGCAATCCGTGCAGTAAAAGAACGGTCGGCGCGTCTTTCGGGCCGGCTTCTCTATAAAAGATTGATAGGCCATCGATCTGTATCGCGCGATAGAGAGTTGGATACTTCATGGGATATCCCTTCGTCGCTTCTGGAACTGGCCCGGCACCACAGCTGATGCGAGCGCCATAGAAACAACTGATGCCGCGTAAAAAACCTGCAAGTGTCCAATGCTGAGGAACAGGAATACTCGCATTTTGGGGCTCATCTTTTTCGCCCCGCGGCCACTCTCACCCGTTGATTAACTGCATCATGTGCTCCGGGTAGCGAAGCCCCGAGGCCGCATCTGCGGGAAACACCGAGTTGATTCGTTCCAAATCTGCGGTTGTGAGCTTAACCTCCAACGCGCCGAGATTGTCTTCCAAATACTTGCGGCGCTTGGTTCCGGGAATTGGGACGATGTCGTCGCCCTGTGCCAGCACCCAGGCCAAAGCCAGTTGTGACGGCGTGCAACTCTTCTCTTTCGCGATGTCTTCCACGCTGTGGAGCAGATCAAGATTCTTCTGGAAGTTCTCTCCCTGAAAGCGTGGAGAGTTGCGCCGGTAGTCGTCGGCAGGCAAGTCTTCAAATTTGTGGAACTGGCCGGTTAGAAAGCCGCGCCCCAGTGGACTGTACGAAACAAATCCAATACCTAGCTCCCGGCACGTGGCGAGAATCTCTTCTTCCGGATCGCGCGTCCAAAGAGAGTATTCGGTTTGCAGCGCGGTTATGGAATGAACCTTAGCGGCGCGGCGAAGAGTTTGCGGCGAGGCCTCAGAGAGACCGATGTGGCGGATCTTTCCTTCTTTGACAAGTTGCGCCATCGCACCAACGGTTTCTTCAATCGGAGTGTCGGGATCGACGCGGTGCTGATAATAAAGATCGATCGTCTCGATTCCCAGGCGTCGCAGACTGCTTTCGCAAGAGCGGCGGACATAATCTGGCTTGCCATTGACGCCGCGCAGACCTGGATTGGCAGGGTCGCGCACGATTCCAAATTTCGTTGCCAGCACTATTTTGTCGCGCTTGCCTTTGATCGCTCGCCCAACGAGTTCTTCGTTTTTGTGCGGACCGTAGACATCGGCAGTGTCGAGAAAAGTCACGCCAAGTTCCAAAGCGCGATGAATCGTGGCGATGGATTCGTCATCGTCGCGCCCACTGTAGAACTCCGACATGCCCATGCAGCCGAGGCCGAGCGCGGAGACTTTGAGACCACTTTTTCCAAGAGTGCGAAATTTCATAACAGGTCCTTCCTTAGAAAATTCAGAACCGAGAGACAGCGCTATAGATGCAATCCGAAGACCGGGAGGTTCGGCGAACCGTGGCAGGCTAGAGCGTCACATGAATTCTGGGCTTCCCCAGAGGCAACACTTCGCCGATTCGCGCAGTTCCGATGCCGGCTGCTGCCATCGAATCCGCGAATCTTATCGTGTCCCCGCCCGAGACAGAGATTAACAATCCCCCCGCCGTTTGCGGATCGAACAAGAGAGCCTTGAAGTCGTCCGCCACACCCGGATCGTAGTGGACCAGGCATTCGGCGAAATCGCGATTGTTTTTGAGTCCCGCGGGAATATTTCCCGCGCGGATACACTCCAGCGCGCCTGCGATCACAGGGATAGCGCCAGCGTGAAGGGCGATTGAGACACCGGAGGCAAGCGCCATTTCGCGGGCATGGCCGATCAGTCCAAAGCCAGTAATGTCGGTCATGGCGTTCACGAGAATTTCCTGTTCGGCGATGACTTCGGCAGCGCGCTTGTTCAGAGTGGTCATGGAATGTACGGCAGCATCAATCCAGGCGGGGTCGGCTTTGCCCCGCTTGATCGCCGTTGAAATCACGCCGGTGCCGAGCGCCTTGGTGAAGAAAAGTACATCTCCCGGCTTGGCCCCGTGGTTGGCGAGAACGTTTTTTGGATGTATCAGCCCCGTGACGGAATATCCGAACTTGGTTTCTTCGTCGCGGATACTGTGGCCACCGATTACTGTACATCCGGCCTCGATCATCTTCGACAAGCCGCCGGCAAGAATCCGTTCGAGAATTTCCAGATCAAGCTTCTCGGGAAAGCAAACCAGAGCGAGCGAGGTGAGCGGTTTTCCGCCCATGGCATAAATGTCGCTGAGGGAATTGGTGGCGGCGATTTGCCCGAAGGTGTAAGGGTCATCGACGATCGGCGTGAAGAAATCGACAGTTTGCACAAGCGCACGGTCGGGATCGATCAGATACACTCCGGCGTCGTCGGCGTGATCGAAGCCGACCAGAACATTTGGGTCCTGTTGCCGGGCTAATTTCCCAAGCACCGTGTCCAGCGCCGCCGGACTCAGCTTGGACGCTCAACCCGCGGCTTTGACGGACTCCGTCAGCCGGAATGGCTTGATCTCTGACATAGACGCCATTCTAAAGTAGTTCGGGAAAATCTTACGTTAGCTGGTGGAGGGGATCCGTTTCGAGATGTCGGGGAAAGTTACAGCTGCTGCACTTGTCACGCACACCTTAGCGCCATCCGCACGCGGGGCACCTTAAAGCAAACCTCACAAAGAAGGGAATTAGCGCGACCGGGCGATACCAGCGACCTAGGAACTCTTGCCGCGCGGCGAATCGTGCAACGGGGGATTGATCCAGGCAATTAATTTCAGCAGGCTTATCACCTTCGTCTTTCTGCAAGTTACTTCACCGTTACATTCGTGATCTGTATCTCCGGATACTGGTGGTTCCACTGTGCGGAGATGCTTTCGAAGGTTAAGCGGAAGGGCTGGCTTTGACCGGGAGCTAGTGGCGAGGCGCTCAGGTCAACGGGCTCCGGGTATGCGCCATTACTTTTAACAACTTTCAATGCCACGTCTTCGCGCTGCGCCAGTTGCCCCATCTCATCCTTGAAGACGACCTCGACAACAACATGCGTGACTGTCTGCGGACCCGCATTCGTGATCGTGCCATCGATATAGCTGACGGTTGCGCCCACGAAGTTCTCGGCAGCGCTCATCTTGAAATCAGAAAGCTTGATGTTCGCCGCGTAGGGCGGCGGCCCGGAAGCGGCTTTCGGCTGGCTGCGAAGAAACGTTGCAACCAGCACAGCTACCACGAGCACAACCGCAACCGCAATGAATGGAAGGAAGCGTGTTGCCTCGCGTTCTGGTTGTGCTGGAGATTGCTGGGTCAAGCTGTCCATAAAAGTCGCGCGACGACAGGCTGCAACCCGATTGTACTCTGCACGCGTGATCACGAAGCGCCGTCACGCGCGGCCATGATCTTTGCGGCATTTTCGTGATACACCCGCGTCAACACTTCGTTCGGCAAGCCAAACCCATTGAGCGCCCAGTGGTAGCCGTATTGGTCAAACTCATAAAAATGTTCATCGAGCGTTTCCAGAATGCGAAACGTGACTTTGTACATCTCCTTGTCGAAGCCCATGTCGGTCCCGTAGACGAGCCGGTCGGCATGTTTGGCGTAAAACTGCGCCGCAGAGCGCGGGATGGGCCCAGTCTCGCCATAGCGAGCGGAAATGTCGGCGTATAAATTTGGATTGCGGTCGAGCACTTCGCCGAGATGAGCAAGGTCGTAGTCGAGGTTGGCGAAGTGGCAGGCGATGAAAGTGGTCTGGCGATTTTTTTGCACGGTGCGTTCGAGAATGTCGACCATGCCGGTCAGCCCGACGATGTCCGGCTGATTGTCGAGCCGCCATTCATAGGCATTCATCAGGCCGTCGTTGGTCTTGTCCATCTTTTGATACATCCAGATCGGGTCGGCCACGTGAAGGCTGACCGGCATGTGCAACTCGGCGCATTTTTCAAAGACGGGGTCCATGCGAGGATCGTCGGGATGTAGGTGGGTGGTCTTTGATTTGCCCGAGACAAGGCTCCTGCCTTTGTCATGAATTTCTCCGACACCG
This sequence comes from Candidatus Sulfotelmatobacter sp., assembly GCA_049584475.1. Classification (GTDB taxonomy): domain Bacteria; phylum Acidobacteriota; class Terriglobia; order Terriglobales; family Acidobacteriaceae; genus Sulfotelmatobacter. Next base: position 77,303 of record JBAUXX010000074.1, read on the forward strand.
CGCGCTCCTGCGCCGTGGCAACGTTCCAGTTCTTTAATCGCCGTTGCCGGGAACGTTCGCTTGTCATAGCCGGTGAAATCAAATCCGCACCACATCCCAAAGCGCTCTGGATATTTGGAATATTTCCGGTTAATCTCGTCGAACTCGTTCCCGGTAGCCATCGTAAGGATGACGGTTTTGGCGATGCCGACTTCGTCCATGTTGCGCACCCACTGCGCAATTTCCTCCGCCGTCTTCGCGTAGGGATGCGAATGCATATCAATGATGGGAAACTTCGCTTTGGCGACTTCGGTGACGGGAATTTTATAGATCGACTTCGGCCGATAGTCTTTGAGAAGAATTTTGTCGGGAGAGTCGATGGCTGGGTGAGTAGTGGTTGCGGCGTGGGTTAACTGATTTGGTTTTGAAGATTGCGATTCTGCGGCCAGCAAAGGGCAAAATCCGGCGGCGATTCCGGCAGCGCCGGTAGTTTTTAAAAAAGAACGTCTGTGCATGAGGTCTCCGGTGAAAGCCTCATCATTTTCGACGGCTGGCGAAAATCGCGCAACCCATGGCCCTGTTAAGTTTTAAGGTATGAAATTATAAAAAGCACGCCGAACAACATGTCGACCAGGCCGAGCGTGAGATCGCTGGCGTGGAGATGGTGCTGCATGAAAAGCACAATCAGCGCCGCGGCATAGCCAAATTTTTCCAGGACTGAAGGGATAATCAGCGGCCGCAAGCGAACCGGGTCCTGCGCAATGACGAGAAACGCAACCTGCCAGGCGAGACCGCAGGTGACGAAGCCATAATAAAAAGCTGGGTGAGTGATCGGAGGAGGGTCCTGGCGGCCGATCATGTTGTAGATGAAGAACAAGGGAGTGAGAACAAGAATTCCCCAGATTCCGGCGATCCAGAAAACTATTTTTGCGAATTTCATGGCGTCGAGATTCTATAGGAACGATTTCACTCGCCGACAGCGCCTTCGGCTATGCTCATAGCAAACTGGTCGGCAATCCCCAGATTACCCTACTCGCCGCCCACGGTAAGGCCGTCCACGCGAATGGTAGGCGCGGCCATCGAACCGCGGAATTCGAGATCGTTGGCAATCTCAGAGATGTTAAAGAACAGATCCTTGAGATTTCCGGCGACCGTGATCTCTTCGACCGGATATGTTAGCTCGCCGCCAGAGATCCAAAGGCCGGATGCGCCGCGGGAATAATCGCCGGTAACAAGATTCACGCCGTGGCCGAGGAACTCTGTGACGTAAAGGCCTTCTTTGATCGAGGAGATTAGTTCTTTCGGTGATTTTGTTCCCGGCTGCAGAAAATAATTGCCGGGGCCGATGCTAGGCGTGCCAGCCAATCCGCGCGAGGCGTTCCCCGTCGTTTGCAAGCCCAGTTTCTTTGCCGTGTATGAATTGAGCAGATAAGACTTTAAGACTCCGTTTTCGATTACTACTGTGCGGCGGGTGGGGACGCCTTCGCCGTCGAAAGGGCTCGTGCCGAAACCGCCAACGATGGTGCCGTCGTCGATGATCGTCACGTTGTCGCCGGCAATCTTCTGGCCGAGTTTTCCCGCAAGGAACGACGCGCCACGGTACACCGAGTCGCCGTTTATGCCCTCGAAAATGTGTTCGAGGATGGAACCGGAAACCATGGGATCGAAGACAATTGGAACCTGCGCTGTCTTCGCTTTGCGTGCACCGAGCCGGCGCAACGTGCGTTCAGCGGCAATCTTGCCAACTTTTTCCGGAGAATCCAACTTGCTCAACTTCCGGGCGACGCTGTACCAGTAATCGCGCTGCATGGCGCCTTCAGTGGTCTGCGCGATAGGTACGGCTGCCACGGAGCAGTAGGAACGGCGATATTCGCCGACAAAGCCGTGCGAGTTCGCCAGCACTTTCCGTCCGGTCGCCGCGTCAAACGATCCGCCTTCGGAATTCTTGATTCGCGGGTCGACATCGAGCGCGGCTTTTTCCGCGCGGCGGGCATAATCAATGCGATCTGGCCCGGAGAGCGAATACACGTCTTCGTGATAGAGGTCCAAGTCGCCGGTCAGCGAGCCTAACTGCGAAGCCTCTGGGATGCCTCCGAAGGGATCTTCGGAAGTGATCTTTGCCAGTTGCAGCGCTGAGTTCAACATGCGGTCAAGGCCGTCGCGAGAAAAGTCACTGGAGTAGGTGCTGGCGGCACGCTGGCCGAAGAAAACACGCACTCCTATAGAGCGCGAGCCGGATTCTTTCAACGTTTCGACTTGGCCGAGCCGAACCAGCGTGGAGAATTCGTCGCCCTCGCGGGCAACGCATTCCGCGGCGGAAGCACCACCTTTCATGGCGCGGGAGACGACGTCCTGGGCGAGGTCCTGGAGGCTGGTGGTGAGTTGCTGGTTCCTGGTTTCGAGCTCGACTGAAGGCATAAGCTATTATCCCAACAAATGCACGGCTTTCCTAGGGCAAGATGGGCGAACCGTTTGTACAACACGAGAACGAGGGTCTATCCGAGGGTGAACAACGACTTGGGCGGTGCTGGGTGATGCGCGCGAGGTCCATCGGCACCCTGAAGGACGCGGTCCTTCGGGATGACTTCATCCGGAGTGTAAAGTGTAAAGAGATTGGGGGTAATGCATTTTTGCCTTATAATTGAGGAGGAGAAACCGTATGGCTACATTAAGTGTCACCGCGAGAGGTCAAGTGACATTTCGAAAAAATATCATGCAGCATCTTGGCGTCAAGCCCGGGGGGAAGATTACGCTAGATTTGCTTCCTGATGGCCGGGGCATGATCCGGGCAGCCAAACCCACTGGAAGCATTAACGACTTCATCGGTTTGCTCGCGGGAAAGACGAAGAAGATTGCTACGATCGAAGAGATCAATAAGGCGGCAGCCGATGGTTGGGCCGGAATAGGGCGGGGCGGCAAGAAATGAAGGTAGCCGTCGATACCAATATCCTGGTACGCGCGGTGGTGGGCGACGACAAGATGCAGGCGGAATCCGCTGCGAGACTACTGCGCAGCGCGGATCTCGTTGCCGTCGCGGTATCAAGCCTGTGTGAGCTGGTGTGGGTCCTGCGAAGTAGATATGGCTTCTCAACACTACAAGCATCTGCGGCCTTACGCGCCCTGATTGGAGCAGCGAACGTAGAAGTAGACCACCTCACGGTCGCGGCGGGGCTCACAATGCTAGATGCCGGCGGCGATTTTGCCGATGGCGTGATTGCCTATGAAGGGCGCTGGCTTGGCGCGGAGACGTTTGTATCGTTCGATAGGAAGGCAGTGGAGATGTTGAAGAAACAGGGGCAGGCGGCACGGGCGTTGTAGTGCCCGTGCTCAGCTCGACCGCGTATGAATGTTTGTACGGCGACTTTCATCCGAAGGGAATTGGGTCACATCCCAAGTTTCGATGCTTGAACTAATGCTTTTTTGCCGCAGCTCGTGATTCCACACAGCGCGCTCGACGAACCGACGCCAAATAAAGGGAAATGCAACCAGAATAAAGGGCCACCACCCAAGGCTCTGGCGGTACATGTGGCGTCTGCTGCCGAAGAACACGATTAGGCCAATGCCACCAATGGCGACAACGAAGGGCACGATGTAGGCGACGATTGAAAGCGCTGGCGACGAACTGGTCGCCTCTCTGAATTGTCGCCAGGTTTCAGCGTGGGCGCGGAGGTCTCGAACCATCATCGACGGAGTCCGATCCTGAATCGGCAATCCGTCACGGTAGCTCATACCAAGGTCCTCATTAAATTGCGCACAGCCAAACCAAGCTTACTGCATGTATCCGCCGGGATCCTTCTTCGCGGTACCGCCGACTGTGAGGCGATCGATTTTGATCGTTGGAATGCCCACACCCACGGGCACGGCCTGGCCATCTTTGCCGCAAGTGCCTACACCTTCGTCGAGTTTCAAATCGTTGCCCACCATCGACACGCGGGTTAGAACGTCGGGGCCATTGCCAATTAGAGTCGCACCTTTGATGGGAGCGGTAATGTGGCCGTCTTCGATCAAGTAGGCTTCGGAGGCGGAGAAGACAAATTTGCCGTTCGTGATATCGACCTGGCCGCCGCCGAAGTTTACGGCATAAACTCCGCGCTTGACCGAACGAATAATGTCTTCGGGAGCGTCCTCGCCCGCCAGCATATAGGTATTCGTCATGCGGGGCATGGGAATGTGCTCGTAGGATTCGCGGCGTCCGTTGCCGGTGTCCGCAATTCCCATCAGTCGTGCGGAGAGCTTGTCGCTGAGATAGCCTTTCAGAATTCCTTTTTCGATGAGCACTGTTTCTTGCGTGGGTTCACCTTCGTCATCGACGTTCAATGATCCGCGCCGCCAGGGCATAGTGCCGTTGTCGACTACGGTGCATTTTTCGCTGGCTACCCGTCTGCCCACCAGCCCGGCAAATGCTGAAGTCTTTTTGCGGTTGAAATCCGCTTCCAGACCGTGGCCTACAGCTTCATGCAGCAGTACTCCGGGCCAACCGGGGCCGAGAACAACTTCCATTTCACCAGCGGGAGCCTCGCGGGCATCGAGTTGCAGAATCGCCTGCCGCGCCGCTTCTTTGGCGAAGAACTCCGGTCCCTTTTCACCGAAGAAGAAGTCGAGTGCCACGCGCCCGCCGCCACCAGCGCTGCCGCGGGCGGAATTGCCCTCCGTTTTGGCGATGCAGCCAACGTTCATGCGGGCCAGCGGTTGCGAGTCTTCCGCGAATGTTCCGTCGGAACCAACCACAAGGATGTTACGCAGCTCGTCGGCATAACTGGCGCGGACTTCTTTGATCCGAGGATCGTAGGCGCGCGCTGCTTTGTCCGCGCGAGTCACCAGTTCGACCTTGGCTGTAATTTCCGCGTCAACCGAGGGCAACGCCACGGGATATAAACTCCGGGCTGCAGTTTTTTGAAAACCAGCGACGGTTGTCTTCGCCGGCGCACTGGCGATCAAAGCCGCAGTTCGCGCCGCATGAAGAATGCGATCGGCAGAAAGGTCGTCTGTGTAGGCATACCCGGTGCGCTCGCCGGAAACCACCCGAATGCCGCATCCGGCGGAGATGCCTTGCGAGGCCGACTTGACCATCGACTCATCCACCATTAAAGAAGTGGACGAAAGATATTCGAAGTACAGGTCGGCGTAATCGCCCCCGGCAGACAGCGCTGCCCCGAGATAACTTTCCAGGTCGCGGTCGGTCAGGCCGTAGCGGTCGAAGAAGAATTGCTCTTTACTCGCGAGATTATTCACAACAGTTAGATGCCGCCGAGTTACATTGAGACTCGCAGCGGTCCTTTTCACCATTATCCCACACGCATTGCAGCAATTGGCCGACCCTAGGGAAAAGTGATCCACAGGCTTGACGTGACGAAGGTCACAGACGAGACCCCGTTCCGGAGTGGAAGATCCTTAGCGATGAATCCGGAACTCCTGACACGTACCGTGCGCGATTTTCTTGGCGACGCGGCAGGTGCGGTCGTGCTCGAAGATGGAGCCGTCGCTTTCGATCTCGCGCGCTCGAAATACGCAATCTCCGGCGAACAGAATAAATGTCTCCTCCACATGTGGTCGGCGGAGCGGAATACTGTACGCCGGGTGCTGGAAGCGGAAGTGAAGAATGGGACGCTCCGTCTGGCGGTGCAGCGACTGGGTCAGCCTCGGCCGACGAAACTTGAGATCTGCCGCGAGCGCGACCCGCGCTCGCCCTCAGCCAGAAAAATATCGCGAGCCGCGTATCAGCATAAGCTGCGCCGCACACTGGAGAGGCATTTCCCCGATTTTGCCGTGGCGCGTCTGACCATCGGCATGGACCTGGAAAAATCCTTCGGGCCGGTCTACACGCGCGGACTCATTAAGAAGGGGCAGTCAGGTTTCGCCGTGCTGGGCGTGAATGCCCAGGAAACACAAGGCTCCATCGATGCCGCGCTGACGTTCGGCATTCTCTGGCTGGACGAATGCCGAGCCAGTTTCGCGGGAAAAATTGTGCTCGAAGGCCTGAAGCTGTTTGTACCGCGCGCGAGCTCGGACTTGCTACGCGAGCGAATGGCAAACCTGAGCCGCGAAGCGGCCAAATGGAGCCTCTATGAACTGAATGAACGGGATGACTCGTTGATCGAGATCGATTGCGCCGATCGCGGCAACGTTACAACTCGGTTGGTATATGCGCCGGATACGACTCAGGCGCTCGGACGCTTTGCGGAATCGATTGCGAAATTGAGGAACCTGTTACCGAATTGTGAAATTGCCGTGCTCTCCGCCGCGGAAATCGCCTTCCGCTGGCGTGGTCTGGAGTTTGCCCGTGTCCGCCGGGAAATGGAGCCGGGGACTTTTCGCTGTGCGGAGCAAATCGTGTTTGGCATCGGAACGGAGGAGCGAGTCCTTGACCAGCGCAGCGAGGCGGCATTCCAGCAAATGATTGCAGCGGTGCGGGACAACCGTCATCCGTACGGGCCGCGGCACCATCCGTTGTGGCGCATGCACTCGGAACGCTGGCTGGAGTCTTTGATTGTCGGCGATGTGAGCATGATCGATGAGCGATTGGATTCCGCGGTCGTCTATTCGCAAGTGCCAGCATTTTCCGCATCCGACCGCGCCATGATGGACGTGCTCACGGCCACGCAAGATGGGCGGCTGGCTGTCGTCGAACTGAAAGCGGACGAGGATATTCACTTGCCATTGCAAGGCTTGGATTATTGGGCGAGAGTCGAATGGCACCATTCGCGCGGCGAGTTTGCACGCTTTGGATATTTTGGCGGACGGGAATTATCGAGTGAGAAGCCGCTGTTATTTCTGGTTGCGCCCTCGCTGCGCGTCCATCCCGCAACGGACACGCTGTTGCGCTATATCTCCCCAGATATTGAATGGGTCTTTGCCGGTATTGATGAGCGCTGGCGAGAAGAAGTGAAAGTTGTGTTTCGCAAGCGAAGCGAAATCAAGTCTCGCAATGGTCGCCAACAGACGAGAACCTCTGAAAACTTCGTGTTGCCGCTGGCGAACTAAATTACCGCCAGCTTACTCCTTCCATGCTCCCAGCAGGCGGCGCACGTCGATCAACTGAGCCACATGGTAGGCGTTGTGATCGGCCAGCAACAAGGCCTCGCGCAGAATGGTTTGGCCGTCTCCCCAGGGAATGCGGGCCAATAGATCGGTCTTCGGACTTGCGATAAGATCCTGCATTGCTTTCAGCCCTTTTTCGAACTGGCGAACGCTCTCATTCCATGCTCGAGAATTGGGCGGGGACGCCGTCTCCGGCCAATATCCAACGGGCCATTCGGGTGAAACGTGTTTCGCGTTGCGACTGAATTCGAGGATGTCCCACTGTGCAATGCGGAGATGATCGAGCAGCATCCAAGCGGAGTGTGGTAGTTTGCCGGGCTTCTTGCTACGCAGTTCGGCAGGCAGTCCCGCAACGGCATCGCTGAACTTCGCATGCGCGCCGCCGCCGTCAAGCAGAAAGATAACGTGTTCCCGAAGCAGTTGCTCGTTGCCTGTCTTTGTCGCGCTCTTCCTCATAAGCCTCCGAACCCTCTAGCATCCGTAAGATTCAAATCAATTTCCCGAGTTTGCCGCCGGGCCGGAAATTTCCGTCTCCGGGCGCTCACCACGATAGACTCGCGAAATGCCGCGGACAATCCGCCGCATCGGTAAGTCGCCGTTGCTGTCGGCGAAGAAAATCTCTCCGATGCGCCGGGTGCGGTAGTACCACCGTTTAAGCATCGCCATGTGTTCCATAGTTTCAAGTGCGGACTTCCCTTCCGGTGACTGAACTGAACCAAGAGCCTCTTGCACACGAGATTCCATGGATTGAGATTTGGCAAATTCGGCGGCCTGAATCTTGAATGTGCCCGGCCCTACAATTTGCCCAGCTTTGATCACAAAGAAGGCGACCGCTCCGGCGATGTGAGAAGGCTGGATCATCAGGGCTGAAAGTAGATCGAGCCTGTGAACGATCTCAGGAAGTGGGCTGACAATCGGCTTCAGCTTCTCCATCTGCGCGTGAATCAAAGCTGCGTCCTCAAAGGCCAGGTCAGCCGACGCCGCCTCCCGCCGGAGTTCCAACTCGCGGACGAGCGAGTTACCTCCGGTGTCAAAGTAATTTCTGACACGAGAGACTTCCGACTCATATTCACTGTTGGTGCAGCCTTTGAAACAGGGAGCCAGGCACATCTTCATCTCAGAATAGACGCAGCCGGGAAATGCGGGATCGGGATGCAGGTCATCTACGCAGCGGCGCATTTTGAAGAAGTCCAGCGAATCGTTCATGAACTTCTCCGCTATCGCGCGCGAAACGAACGGGCCGTAATAGGCCGATCTCCCATTCGAACGACCAAGCCTCGTTGTTACTGAAGCACGCGGATATTCATTTTCCAGATGCATCCTGACGAATGGTGGAAAGCGGAAGCGAAGACGAGATTGATACGTCTTGGGAAATGCCTGACGGAAAACCGAGTAAAGAACAAAACCCGATTCGAAGTCGGAGCCAGTCAGAGTGAATTCGATGCTTCGAACCCGGTCCCGCAGATTCAGGCGTTTGGTGCGTTCTTCGGCGGGCCCCAGCAACCTGTACAGCCGCCGGCGCAGATTGGCCGTCTTACTGACGTAAGGCTCGGCCTCTGTGTTTTCTCCGCGTAGAAGAAACACAGCTGGCGCGGCAGGGATAGTGTCGAGGACTCCGGAATCGTTCTCAGGCACAAACTCGACGTGTTCGGTCAGCACAATGCCATTCTAGTTTGGAATCGCGCAATGGAGGGCGAGAGACCGTGGTGCGGTCTCTGTGACGTTGATCAGACGGGTTCTAGCGAAAGCTCGCGCTGCGGAATGTCTGGCGAAAGTCTGGGCCGTCGAGAACCACAATGCGGCACATTTCATGGAGCCGCGATCGCATCCGCTCTCCAATGCGGTCGCCGAGAGTTTCTGCGCGGGTCGCAGCACGGGCTGGAGAAAGGGAACTCCCCGATGCGGCAGCCGGTTGATCGTCAAAATTAGTAGTGATGATGGTCGTGCGGTTGTCGTTGTAGCGGGTATTGAGAATCAGGCTAACGGTGTCCCAAACCCATTCCGTGGGCTTAACCGCCCCCAGTTCATCCAGAACCAGAACGTCTGTTTCGAAAACCGGGCGAAGAACATCGAGCTCCGTGGTCTGAACCGCGGCGTTGTAAGAATTTTGAATTTGCTTCAACAATTCGCGATAGTCGTAAAACAGGCATGAGACGTGCTTGGCGACCAATTCCTTGATAATGCCAACGGCAAGGTGGGTCTTGCCTGTGCCGATCTTACCAATGATCAGCAGCCCAGTCCCGTCGCGCGGGTCATATTCCTGCGCGAATTTGGAAGCGCAAAGAAAGGCCAGCGACAGGGATGAATGTGCTCCGGGAAAGTCCGTGGTGAAGCTGGAGAGTTCGCAATGCTCGTACCTGCGGGGGATACGGGCCGCAGTTATCAGAGAAGCGGCTCGCGCCCGCAGTTGGCAGTCGCACCGGGCCACACGCCTGTCCGCCAGCGAACCTTCTCGTGTGCTTGAAGCAGACGAGACCGTCTTCCATCCTGTACCGTCGCACAGCGGGCAAACTTCTGCGGGAGCCTTGATCACGAAAGATCCTGAGTTGAGATTTCTTAATTTGACTGTGCCTCATAAAGCGGCTTTCATGCAAGCCCTGCGGCGGTCTTTCTGTGTACATCCTGTGCAGGCGGCACACCTTCTGTGGAACGTTGAGGAAAAAAGTGCCTTCGTGCGCTGTTGATTCGGGTCATGCGCCAGTCAAAAACGGCATTCAGAAGGCAATTCAAAGCCAGGCCAGTGCAAAACAGGCTTCCCGTGCGGATTTTCACAGTTGACATTCGCTACAGACAGAGGAAAATACGTTTCGACAGGTTTCCCAGCAGCGCCACTGTTTCCACCCACCGCGCTGAATATCAAAAGAGACCTGCGAGGAGAGACTATGAATAAAGCCGATCTCGTTGACAGGATCGCAGGCGCTTGTGAAATGAGCAAAGCGTCGGCCACCACTGCAATAGACACAGCTGTGGACAGCATTACATCTGCCCTTAGAAAGGGAGATCGTGTAGCTCTGATAGGTTTCGGCACATTCTCCGTATCGCAGAGAAAAGCACGCAACGGGCGCAATCCGCAGACCGGAGCCACTATCAAGATCGCCGCCCGGAAAGTCGCAAAGTTTACCCCCGGGGCCGAACTCAAGAAAGCAGTCAACAAGAAGTAAGGCTGGCAAATCCAAAATTTCCAATTTTTATGAGACGGCAGGAGGTCGGTCCTGCCGTTTTTCTTTTTTGCAAGGTTGGTGCGTAGCTACTTCGTGTGGGGCGGCGTCAAATGCGGATCGAGTTCGCCCGCCCGCCGAAATTCCCGGTCCGCCTCCTGGGCTTGACCTTTCTGGGCGAGAGCTACACCCAGCTGATAATGGGCCTGCGCAAAGGTCGGCACCGCGGAGATGGCCGAGCGAAACTGGGAAATTGCTCCATCGACATCGCCCACACCCAAGAGCCGGCGTCCGGAGTTCGTCGCGAAGGTTGCGGCCTGCAAACTATTTTTCTCGCTGCTGATTTCGGCGCCGGCCCTTGCTTCGGCAGCGGCTCCGGCTGAGTCTCCAAGTTGGCGCAGTACCGCAGCCAGCGTGGTATGCGCACCGGCGAAATCAGGTTGCAGCTTGATCGCCTGCCGCAATGTATCCGCTGCTTCGGGAAATTTCCCCATCTGCTTGAGCACCGTGCCCAGTGTGTAATATGCCTCCGCATAGTCAGGTTGAATCTGGATCGCCGCGCGCAACTGCTCCGCGGCCGCGGGAAAATCACCAGTCTGCCACAAGGTAACGCCCAGGCTGTAGTGCGCATCCGCCAATTTTGGGTCGAGCCGAATGGCTTCTTTCCACTCCTCCATCGCCGCCGGCAAATCATCTTTCAGTTTCAGCGCCAGAGCCAGATCGTAGTGCAGGCTCGCGGACTCTGGAGTTAGTTTCAGTGCTCCGCGAAATTCGCTGACGGCGGCGTCAAAGTCTGTTTTCTGAAGGTAGGCTGTGCCCAGGTTCTGTTGAAACTCGGCGTCCTTGGGGCGTATCTTGAGCGCTTCTTCGAATCCCTTAATCGCAGCATCAGCGTCGCCGCGCTGCAACAACGTTAAAGCGAGATTGTTGTGGGCTTCAGCATCACCTGGACTTTGCTGAACCACTTTGGTGAAAGCGGCCACCGCACGATCCGTGTCGCCCAATCGCTGCGCCAACAAGCCAAGACGCGTTTGCATGACTGGTGAATTGGGTTGCAGTTCGGCGGCGTGGATGAAACTCTGCAGAGCCGCGTCTCGGTTCCCCACCGCTTCCAAAGCAACACCCTGGTAGTACCAGGCACTCGCATCCCGCGGATCAAGACTGACTGCATTAGCCAGAATCTCTTTCGCTTCATCGAACTTGTTTTCTTGACATAATGCTGCTCCCAGATGCAGATCGGCTGGTTCATACTTCGGATCGATCTTCAGCGATTGGCGGAATGGCTCTTCTGCGTCTTCAAATTTCGATTGTTGTGCCAGCAGAACTCCGAGCTCGTCATGAAGTTCCGCGTTCGCCGATGAAAGGCGTATAGCCTCTTTGATCTCCGCAATCGCTTCGTCGGTTTTATGCTGGAGGCTCAAAGCCCGCGCCAGAGATTGATACGCTTCCAGCTGCCGGGGAGCGAGCGCGACGGTGCGACGAAATTCGGAAACCGCTTGATCCAACTGCCCCGCAGCCTGAAGAGCCTGTGCCAGATACTCATGGGCAATGGCCAGGGTGGGCCGCAACCTTACTACGGTTCGGAAAGTTTCGATCGCGGCATTCAGATCGCCCAACTGGAGCTGAACCTGGCCCAGCATGTTTTGAGCATCGGCACTCGATGGATTGGCCCGAACAGCCCTTTCGAAGGCGGAGCGAGCGGCCGGCAAGTCTCCCCGTTGCACCGCGGCCCGGCCCTTTTCATAGTCTGCGGAGCCGGGCACGCGAGCTTTGCTCTGCGCAGCAGCCGGGCCTGGCAATATCATTGACATTGCAAGAAGCAGCCACAAAGCCGACAATCGAGGCGCGAAGGAAGCGTTTACCGCATCATGCTCAAGACGAATCAATGGAAGATGCTCCGCAGCGCGCTTGTGTTACTGCCTGTATTCGCACTTCAGCATAACGCAAATTTGGCGCGCGAAACATGGCGTCGCGCCTCGCAAATACCGGTGATTGTCCCTGAAGGAGACGGTTGGCAGTCGGCGGGTACATTCAATCCGGCGGTAATCATTCGCGACGGCAAAATCGTCATGCTGTATCGCGCACAAGACAAACAAGGAACCTCGCGTTTGGGATACGCTGAAAGTGCCGATGGAATTCACTTCACGCGTCGGCCCGATCCGGTTCTGTCGCCTTCCGAGGATTACGAAAAAGGTGGTGGGGTCGAAGATCCACGGCTGGTGCAGTTCGGCGACACGTATTACTTGACCTACACCGGCTACAACAAAAAAGACGCTCAGCTCTGTTTGGCCACTTCGAAAGACCTGATTCACTGGGAGCGCAAGGGCGTGATCCTGCCTGCCTATCAGGGACGCTGGAACGTTCGCTGGACGAAGTCGGGCGCGATCATACCGGAAAAACTCCACGGCAAATATTGGATGTATTTTCTGGGCACGACACCGGACAACAAGGATCAAATGGGATTAGCGTACTCGACGGATTTGATTCATTGGACCGAGGCGACGGACAAACCGGTCTTGCCCGCGCGAGAGGGGCGATTCGATTCGCGGGTCGTGGAACCGGGACCACCGCCTCTTGTCACGACGGATGGAATTGTTCTCGTCTACAACGGGGCGGATGACAAGCTGATTTATCGCACGGGCATTGCTGTGTTCGATCGCAACGACCCGACGCGCTTGATCTCGCGCACGGATGCTCCTGTTTTTTCCCCGGAAAAAGAGTGGGAAAAAATCGGGCAGGTTCCGAATGCCGTTTTCGTGGAAGGCATGGTTTACCAGGATCGCCGATACCTGTTTTACTACGGCGGCGGCGATAAGTATGTTGGAGTGGGAATGATCACGAGCGAGCCATAACTCTGACCGCGCCATTGCTTGACCGATGATGAGCGCCCTCCTACCATGCCTTCTGAGCTATGCCTCCAAAAATTAATCGTTGCAAATTCGTATCCGGCACTGGTCATAGCCTCGCGTTGATCTTGTTGATTCTGTTTTTGGCGGCCACATCCTCGGGGCAGCGGCCAAAGGCCTCAACAGCCGCTCCAACGCCAATCGCGAACTTCGTCGACGTCGCCGAGAAATCCGGCTTAACCGTGCAGGAGATTTTCGGGGGTATCGACACCAAGAAATACATCATCGAGACAACTGGAACTGGCGTCGCAATCTTCGATTATGACAATGACGGCTGGCCCGACATTTTTTTCGTAAACGGAACCAGGCTGCAAGGTGTCTCGGCCGATGACGCACCCAGCAATCGTCTCTACCGCAACAACCATGACGGAACGTTCAGCGACGTGACCGCAAAGGCTGGCCTCACGGCGACGGGCTGGGGCCAGGGCGTGTGCGTCGGAGATTACGATAACGACGGTTGGGAAGACCTTTACATTACCTACTACGGGAAGAATCGCCTCTACCACAATCGCGATGGCATCTTCACCGAAGTCGCGGAGAAAGCCGGAGTGGCGGGATCGGGAAAAGCTTGGGGAACCGGCTGCGCGTTCGTCGATTACGATCGCGATGGACATCTCGACCTGATGGTTGCGAATTATGTGGATTTCGATCTCGCCGCTGCTCCCGCTCCCGGCGAACGCCCGACGTGCATTTGGAAGGGCGTGCCAGTGATGTGTGGCCCTCGCGGTTTGGCGGGAGCGAAAAATATTCTCTACCACAATCGCGGCGATGGAACGTTTGAAGACGTCACAACCAAAGCGCGCATCGACCGAACCGATGGTCACTACGCGTTCAGTGTTTCGACGCTCGATTTCGACGACGACGGCTGGCCCGATATTTATGTCGCATGCGACAGTACACCCAGCATTCTCTATCGTAACAATCACGACGGCACTTTCACTGACGTAGCCGTGACCGCGGGAGCGGCGTTCAACGAAGACGGGCGTGAGCAGGCGGGGATGGGATCGAGCATTGCCGATTTCAACGGCGATGGCCGTCTGGATATTTTCAAAACGAACTTTTCGGACGATACATCGACTCTTTACCGCAACAATGGCGACGGCACATTCACGGACGCAACTTCCGCTGCAGGTCTCGGCCTTTATACGCAATACCTCGGTTGGGGAACGATGTTCTTCGACTTCGACAACGACGGTTGGCCTGATCTGATCCTGGTGAACGGCCACGTTTATCCCGAAGTCGACAGCCAGCACCTGGGAAGCAGTTACAAGGAGCCGCGTATTCTTTATCACAACAACGGAGATAGTACATTCAGCGATATTTCGGCATTGGCGGGAAGCGGCATCACGACGCCAGCTTCGTCGCGTGGCCTGGCAGTTGGAGACTTATTTAACGATGGCAAGATCTCGATGGTGATCAGCAACATGAATGCCATGCCTAGCCTTCTGGTGAATCAGATTAAGAATTCCAATCATTGGATCGCGATCCATACGATCGGAACGAAATCGAATCGAGATGGAATCGGTGCGCGCATCCGCGTCAAAACTCCGACTAGAATCCTGGTGGATGAAGTGCGCAGCGGTTCCAGTTATAACTCCAACAGTGACATGCGAGTTCACTTTGGCCTGGGGGCGGCGACGAAAATCGAGTGGGTGGAAGTTCGTTGGCCGAGTGGGCTGTTGGAGCGGTTCGCAAACTTAGCGATGAACGAGATTCACACGGTCAAGGAAGGTTTCGGTTCGCCGGTTGACGCAACGGGTAAGAAGCCATGACGACTCTTATTTTACCGGCTTGAAATTCGGAAATTGCATCGTGCGTGTGATGCCTTCGCCTTCTTTCACGAAGATCACCTGATTAGCCTTTACGTCTTTAATCTTGTCTACCTGCCCACTCGGCCAGCGGATTTCGAGGTCGTCAATCTTATCGGTGTTGCCCAAACCGAAGTGAATTCGAAGATCGTTTTGTGAAATGTATCCGCCGCCGCTGCGTACTTCGTCGATCTGCCGGTGCGGTTTGGATTCGCCCGCAGGATGCGTTGTGCAAATCAGGCGCGCGCCAATTCCGCTTCGATTCGATTTCGTCCCAATGGTGCGTATTTTGATCCAGTTGTTATTCAGCTTCGAGTCGCAGCGCAACAGCTGCGGAAAGTCATTGATCGTGTTCACGACGACATCGATATCGCCGTCGTTGTCGAAATCACCGAAGGCACAGCCTCGTGAAGCGGATGGTTCGGAAATACCGGTTCCCGCTCGTAGAGACACGTCGGCAAAATGGCCGTCGCGCAAATTGCGATAAAGAAGCTTCCGCTGGGCATAACCCGCTTCGGTCTTGAGTTGCTCGACCTCGGGATAGACGTGCCCATTACAAATCAAAATATCGACCCAGCCGTCGTTATCGAAATCGAGAAAGCCGCAACCCCAACCCAAATACTGCGTGTGGGCGCCTAGCCCGGCGGTGAACGTCGCATCTTCAAAGTTGGCGCCGCCCTGATTGTGATAGAGAGACGGAGTATCACCGGCAAAGTTGGTTTTAACAATGTCGAGGTTGCCATCGAGATCGTAGTCCGCAGCCGAAACCCCCATGCCCGCTTGCGGCTTTCCATCGGGACTGAGCGCGCATCCGGCCTCAGTCGCTATATCTTCGAACTTTCCATTCTTTTTATTCTGATAAAGCGCGCTCGCCGTCGAATCGTTGGCTACATAAATATCTGGCCAGCCATCGTTATCAAAATCCGCTGTCAGCACTCCCAACCCGTATGTTCCATTGGCTCGAAAAATTCCGGCAGCCTCGGAGACATCCGTGAAGGTCCCATTCCCATTATTGTGGTAAAGAATGTTCTTGCCGCCCTTAAGTCCTGGCGGCCCACAAGCCACCATCACGCCCTTGTAAAGACACGGGCCAGATTCAGGAACCGGAGCCGTCGCCAAATCCAAATCAATGTAGTTCGCGACAAACAGATCGAGCTGTCCGTCGCGGTCGTAGTCAACAAATGCGCAGCCAGTGTTCCACCGAGTGCCTTTACCCGCCACACCAGCCTTTTCGCTCACGTCGGTGAAAGTACCGTCGCCATTGTTGTGATAGAGAACATTCTTGCCGAAGTAAGTCACGTAAAGATCGTCCCAACCATCGTTGTCATAGTCGCCGACGCAGACACCTTGCCCCCAGCCCGAATGAGCGACTCCGGCTTTGGTTGTAACATCGGTGAAAGTGCCGTCGCGATTGTTGCGGAAGAGATGAGATACCGGCTCGCTACCAGCAGGAAACCCTTCGAGTCGCGAACCGTTTACCAGGAAAATATCGAGCCAGCCGTCGTTGTCGTAGTCGTAAAACGCAACGCCACAACCCGTAGTCTCCAGCAGATATTTGTTTTTGTGTTCGCCGCCGAAGATCGTCTTCGCGTTCAGGCCGCATTCACGCCCGACGTTGATAAAGCTGACACCCAGATTTTCTTGCGATGCATTGGATTTTGCAGGTGCAGCGTCTTGCGGGATCGACTTCCACCAGTTCGGACGCGCCAAATGCAGCACACTCTCGAAAGGAAGCACGAGAGCGGACCTGCTAAGAGATTTCAAGAAACCACGGCGCGATGAGGACAAGAGGTTGTTACCTGGGCCGGTTCAGCTCGTGCTAAAATTCGCCCCTGTTCCTCTTATATTCAGTGAAACTTTACTTTGCAAGTGCCGCGGGGAATCGCATGCCGCGCATTCATAGGCATGACTTAGTCCTTTTTCGCGAGTCATCGCGGCGCTCTTGCCCGCCTCTCGCACGCCGCATTGTCGTCGGCTTAATCTTTTTCTTCATCTGCTTCGTTGTTCTATCTGCGGGCCAGACGAGTTCGAAGCCTCTCGAGCTGTCCCGTACCGTTCGTCCGTGGGAGTTTCTTCCAGTCACTGGCACTCGCGCCGGATTGTTCGGCAACGAGGCCGGACAGTTCGAGGCCTGGATCTATCCGCTAAAAATCTTCCGCGAGTTTCATCTGACGTTTCACGTCGGCGATCGTGCCCTGCCCGCGGAGAGCCTTGCTCGAACGCTCACCGTTCGTCCTGAGTCGGCATCGATTCTTTATGCGGGCGACTCGTTTCGAGTTCGCGAAACGCTATTCGTTCCGGTCCATGAGGTGGGCGCCGTTATGTTGTTCGATGTCGAGACCGAGCAACCTTTGGAAATCGAAGCCACCTTTATCGGCGATTTTCAACTGGAGTGGCCGGCTTCTCTCGGCGGAACATTCATGTCATGGGAGGAAAAGCAGCGAGCTTTTATCTTTGGGGAAGAAACAAGAAAGTTTGCTGCGATCTTCGGGTCGCCGACTGCGAGCGATCCTAAACTCGCGTATCAGACCAATTACTCTTCCGCAGAGGAGAACTCTCTTCGTCTGGGTGTAACGCAGAAGGGCAAGGAACGAAAACTGCTGGTGCTCGCCGCTTCGGTGACAGGCCAAGCTGAAGCACAGCAGATTTATCAACACCTGAGCGGCTCGTTCTCCGATTTATTGCGCGATTCAGCCGAGTACTACCGCGCATATCTGGACAACACCGTTAGCCTCGAGCTTCCCGACGCTCCTTTGCAGCAGGCTTACGATTGGGCACGCATCAGCACGATTCAAGGTTTGGTCACCAGTCCTTTTCTCGGCACCGGACTGGTTGCCGGTTATCGCACTTCCGGGGTTTCGCAGCGTCCCGGGTTCGCCTGGTTTTTTGGACGGGATTCTTTCTGGAGTTCTTTCGCGCTGAATGCTGAAGGAGATTACGAGACCAGCCGCACCGCGCTCGACTTCATCAGCAAATATCAGCGGGACGACGGCAAAGTTCCACACGAAATTTCCCAAAGCGCTTCGCTCGTCAACTGGTTCAAGGATTATCCGTACCCTTATGTCTCTGCCGATGCAACTCCTCTCTTCATCATTGCGATGAATGATTACGTCGAGCAGAGCGGGGATGTCGCTTTCGCGCAAGCAAAGCGGGGAAACATCGAGCGCGCGTACAGGTTTCTGCAGTCTACTTACGATTCACAAGGGCTGGCGCAGAACGCAGGCGTAGGCCATGGCTGGGTCGAAGGCGGCCCGCTGCTTCCTGTTCGCATCGAATACTATCAGGCTGGTCTTGGTGTAGAAGCGGTGCGCGCATTTTCGAACCTGGAGCGATTGCTAGGCGACGCCGCAGCGAGTAAAGATGCTGCCGCGCAATTCGAGCGTCAGAAGCGAGTCCTCGACGAAGCGTTCTGGTCTCCGGAGAAACAGATCTACGCGTTTGCGTTAAAGCAAAATGGCCAACGCGCCGAGGAACCTAGCGTCCTCGCCACCGTTCCGATGTGGTTCGGCCTGCCGGAGCCGGAACGTGCCGATCGGATGATCACGCAGGTTGCGGGTGAGGAACAGGATACCGACTGGGGAATGCGAATCATTTCTTCGCATTCGTCCGTTTACGACGGAAGCGGCTATCACTTCGGCGCAGTGTGGCCGTTGTTCACCGGATGGGCATCGGTCGGCGAGTATCGATATCATCGCGCGCTGCCGGCTTATTTCAATTTGCGATCGAACGCTCTGTTGGCCACGGACGGCTCTCTCGGTCACTTCACCGAAGTTTTGTCGGGCGACTACAATCAGTCCTTTTCAACGAGTTCACCGCACCAGATCTGGTCCTCGGCGATGGTCTTAAGCCCTATCCTGCGCGGGCTTTTAGGATTGCAAACCAACGCGGAAAGCCGCCAAATCACTCTGGCTCCGCATCTTCCCGCCGATTGGACTTCGTTCGCGATTCACAACGTTCATGTGGCGACTGTGGCCGCCGATTTTCAATTTCGCGAAACGGCGGACAGCATCGTGCTTGAGACTACCCGCAAAGGTACGGGAGATTGCTGGGTGGAATTTTCTCCGGCGCTAAGCCTGCGCGCACAGGTGATCGGCGTTGAATTGAATGGACGCTCGTTACCCTTTAAGCTGCAACCAAATGCTAACGATCAGCACCTTGTTGTCCGGTTTCCTGTGCATGGAGGGCCGAATATTCTGGCGATTCGAGTAAAGGGCGAATTCGGCATCGGAGAGACGAACGTATTGCCGCCGCTGGGGAGCTCCAGCCGCGAATTGCGTATCTTGCAGGAGACTTGGAATTCCACAAGAACTGAGCTGACGCTCGATGTTTCAGGTTTGGCGGGTCGTGAGTACGAATTGCCCGTTTGGAACGCTGATCAGATCAGTTCGGTAGATGGAGCGAAGTTAAACAAAGTTGGGAAACTGGAAATTCATCTTCCTTCGGGCGAGGACGAATTGTACATACGCCAGAAAGTCGTCATTCATTTAGTAAAGCGATAAACCGGATTTGGACTTATTCTGCGAATTGATGCGAGTTAGACTCGGGAGCAGAAGACTCGAGGAACACCATCATTAGGGGGTATTGGTATGAAGTCCGGAATCTTGCGGTTGTTTGCGATTGCCTTCGCTATGGCTTCACCGCTCGCGGTTGCCGCACAGGCGGCGACGAATGCGGTCGATGCTGAGGGGCATCAGTGGTGGCAGCACGCGGTTTTTTACGAACTCTATCCCCGCAGCTTTGCCGACAGTAACAACGACGGCATCGGGGACTTACGCGGGATTACTTCCAAGCTCGAATATCTGCAAAGCCTCGGCGTCGATGCCATCTGGATCTCGCCCTGTTTCCCTTCGCCACAGGTTGACTTCGGCTATGACGTCTCGGATTACGAGAACATCGATCCGATGTACGGGACGCTCGCAGATTTCGACGACCTTGCTAAAGCGGCTAAGCAACACAACATTAGGATCATTCTCGATTTTGTCGTGAATCACACATCGGATCAGCATCCATGGTTTCTGGATTCGAAGTCCTCGCGCACCTCCCCGCATCGCGATTGGTACATCTGGCGCGACGGCAAAGGCCCAAATCAGCCACCGAATAACTGGACATCGACGTTCGGCGGTTCGGCCTGGACATTCGATCCCAAGACGAACCAGTTTTACTATCACTACTTTTATCCGCAGCAGCCGGACCTGAACTGGCGCAATCCAGCCGTCAGGACCGCAATGTTTGACGTGACACGGTGGTGGTATCACAGGGGAGTTTCGGGGTTTCGGCTGGATGCGGTGGATACATTATTTGAAGACCCGAATCTTCGCGACAACCCAATTTCCAAGCCGGGAACGAACGCTTTTGGCGATCCTTACGAAGAGAACAAATACGATACCAAGCTTCCTGAGCTGCACGACGTTCTGAAAGGGCTGCGCAAGGTCGCCGACGAAAACAATGCAGTATTAATCGGTGAGACCTGGACCGCCGACATCGCGGAGCTGAATAAGTATTACGGCCAGGGAAATAACGAGTTGCAAATGCCCATGGATTTCTTGTTCACAACGGTGAATAAGCTTTCGCCTGCGGAATTTCGCAAGCAGATCGCAGCGGTGAATTCGGCATCGGGCTGGCCGACATTTGTCATCAGTAACCACGACATCATCCGATCCTACGACCGCTACGGCGACGGCAAACACAATGATGAAATAGCCAAACTCATGGCGGCTCTCTACCTGACGCTGCGCGGTACGCCGATCATGTACTACGGCGAAGAAATCGGAATGAAGACGACTCCGCCAACCCGGCAGGAAGACGTGAAAGACCCCATCGGCCGCCGAGGATGGCCGAAAGAAAAGGGCCGCGACGGAGAACGGACGCCGATGCAATGGAACGATGGGGCCAACGCTGGGTTCTCTCAGACCAAACCATGGCTACCTGTTCCCCCTACTTACAAAACGCATAACGTTGCCGACGAGTCCAAGGATCCGAACTCAATCCTGGAGTTCTACCGCAGCGTCCTAAAGCTGCGGCATACAGACCGCGCTTTGCTTGACGGGAACTACACCCCGGTCAATGAAAGCGACCCAAACGTTCTGTCGTACTTGCGGAGCTACAAGGATGAGACCGTCTTAGTCGCTTTAAATATGTCGGGTACCGTGCAGAGGGTGGATCTCAAATCCGACGGATTTTCCTCGGCAAAAGTTTTGGTCGCCACTCCTAAGAGTTCATCCTCTGGAAACACAGTGACGATTGAGCCGTTCGGAGTTTTTATCGGACAACTCGCGAAGTAACTGCTCGCCAACCAGAGCGATTTAGTTACGGAAGCAAGTGAGTCACACTACGGGACACGCTGCGCATGGTAGGTAGTTTCCCCGATTTGCGCGAGTTTCGGCCTCCCGTAACATTCTCGATTAGGCAGAGATAGCTGGCGGCCACGTCCTCAGATTTGAGGAGTGACTGCACACGGTGGCCCTGGCGGGCCTTTGCAGTTTGACCGTTTTGGAAGCCATCCTTGGTCGCCAGCTTCGTAAAGGAAAAAATGATGACTCCTTCATCGGTATTCGGAATCTATCTCACGCGCAATGACGCAGAGGCGGCTGTGGATGCGTTGAAGGCAGTGAACTTTACCGAGTCAAACATCTCCGTGTTACTGCCGCAAGAAGTCGAAAACCAAAGTCTTCCTACGCAACGCACGAGCAAGGCGCCTGCCGCAGCGACGGCAGGAGCCGGATCGGGCGCGGTTGTCGGCGGTACGATTGGGTGGCTGGCGGGGGTCGGCGCCTTGGTTATTCCAGGACTCGGTCCGTTCTTGGCGGCAGGACCTTTGGTAGCAACATTGGTGGGAGCAGGAGTTGGCGGAGCTGTAGGTGGCGGTGCGGGAGGATTGATCGGGCTTGGCATTCCCGAACGCGAGGCCAAGCTGTTCGAAGGAAGGCTATTGAAGGGAGCGGTTCTGGTGGCTGTTCAATGCAGCAGCTCTGAGCAATCCGCACAAGCCAAGAATGTGATGGCGGAAACCGGAGCCGAAGAGGTTTCTGTTTCCGCGGATGCCACAGAGATCGACCGAAACGCCGCTTAGACTGGTTCGGGCCGGCTGCGGATTATTCTAGTATTTCTCCAAACCTGTTAGAAGAACCGCGAACTAATTTCCGCCGCCGCGCCTTTTATGTCTGCTGGCGTACACATCGGGGGCGGGCGGTGCTTCTTTTTCGCGAGGAAAACTTTTGAAGGGGCAGGTGCCAATCCTCCCAGTGGATCGGCACCTGCATGGGGGCGTCGTGTCGAGTAGGATTCCAAATTAAAACGCACTTTTTTCCATCACAATACTGACTTTCCTGTACGTACGCGCCGAAAAAATATGCACGCTGTGGAAAGGAAACAGGCACTACTTTCTCGCTCGCGCAAAAACGTACAGCAATGAATGAAGTTCATTACGGCTGCAACCCGATAGGCCCAAGTAAAGGTTAACTCTAATCTCCTTTTGAACGCTGGATGCTTCCGAAAGCTTCGCGAACGGAAAATGAAGTCCCAGCAAGAAGGAGACTGCCGTGGCGACTCTTGCAATTTCAAATACCTTTAACATTCCGCTCACACAAGAACGCAGCCGTGATACCGGCGCCAATCCCGAACTCACCTTGGTTCAACGCGCCCAGCGCGGCGATGAAGAGGCCTTTTCGATTTTGTTCCAGACGCACAGGAAGCGCGTCTATTCCGTTTGCCTGCTGATGACCAAGGATGTTGCCGAAGCGGAGGATCTGACTCAGGAAGCTTTCCTTCAAGTGTTTCGCAGCGTGGGAAGTTTTCGTGGGGATTCGGCCTTCTCCACATGGCTTTATCGCGTGGCGGTGAATACCGTGCTGATGAAACTTCGCCGGCGTAAAGCACCGCCCGCGCTTTCGCTCGACGAACCGGTTTCGACAGAATCCCCTTCGTTGCGCCGCGATTTTGGTCAACCCGATATGCGGCTCTCTGGCGCTGTCGACCGCATCGCATTGCGTCGAGCGATCGAAGAGCTACCCGAGGGATGCCGGAAAATCTTTGCCTTGCATGAGGTCCAGGGGTACCAGCACCATGAGATCGCGGAACTATTGAACTGCTCGATCGGTAACTCTAAATCCCAGTTGCACAAAGCCAAGCTGAAGATGCGGGACCTGCTGTTTCCTAAAAGGAAGGCTGTCCGGCGAAAAGTTTCGGCGCGATCCAGTTCTCCCGTAGCGGAGATTGGGCTCTGAATCGGAACGAGACTTAAGGAGAGTTTTGGCTGAAAGTCACGACGGGGGCGGCCGCCTCCGACCGTCGTAACCTCCGGCGAATACAGGATTCACCTTATTCGGTGGGCTCGCACCGAATGGTAGCTTTTGAAGGCGACTAGCTGTGCCTGAGCCGCACAAGGTTTCATTCTTGAACAAGACGGCGATACACTGTGGCGAGCCGCTTTTTTCCAGGCTTTGGAGTAGGGCCGGCGACCCATCATGACAATTCGCATACTCGTAGTCGATGATCATCCCATTGTGCGGCAAGGCTTGAGGACCCTTTTAGAAGGGCGCGAGGGCTGGGAAGTGATCGGCGAGGCCTCCGACGGCATGGAAGCTGTTGAAAAAGCGGGCCAGTTACTGCCGGATGTGATGGTACTCGACGTCACCATGCCGCGTATGAACGGACTGGAAGCTTGCCGCGCGATACGCCGGAGCTTGCCAAAACTTGAAATCCTTTTTGTTACGCAACACGATTCGCCCCAGATGATGCGCGAGGCCTTGGATGCGGGAGCCAGAGGCTACGTGGTAAAGTCCAATGCCGCGCGTGATTTGCTGGAGGCAGTCGAAGCGGTAAGCCAGCATCGCACCTTTACCGCTTTGAACCAGCGCGATTCGGTTAGTCCGTCGCTTTGAGCCGCTACTCCAAGCTGTGGAAAGGTCTAAAACATGAAGTTAAGAATTCTCCTCGCTGACGATCACGAGATTGTGCGTCGTGGGCTATGCGCACTCTTGCAGAAGCATGAAGGATGGGAAGTGATCGGCGAATGCAGCGATGGCCGCGATGCCGTCGAGAAGGCGAAGCAGCTCAAGCCAGATGTCGTCATCCTGGATATCGGCATGCCTAACCTTAACGGCCTGGATGCGACTCGCCAATTGATGCAACACGATCCAAATTTCAAAGTCATCGTGTTGACCATCACCGACTCCGACCAGGTTATTCGTGAAGCTTTGGACGCGGGGGCTCGTGGATTCGTGCTTAAGTCTGACGCCGCGCGGGATTTGGTTTCCGCAGTTGAGGCATTGCAGCACCGGCGGATGTTCTTTACTCCGCGCGTCAATGATCTCGTGCTTGCCGGCTTCCTTGATAAAGGCCGCGCCATTTCCGCCACCGAGCCGCCAACGCTTCCAACGCTGACCGCCCGCGAACGTGAAATCACGCAATTACTGGCGGAAGGAAAAAGCTCCAAGGAAGTGGCTTCGCTGCTGAACCTGAGCACCAAGACGGTGGAAACGCACCGCAGCAACATCATGCGCAAGCTCAGCTTCCATTCCATCCGCGACCTGGTCGTCTACGCCATCAAGAACAACATCATCCAGATTGATATGCCCGTGGGGGCCAAGAACGGAAGTCCTGCGGCCTAACCCAAAAGTAAAGCCGCCATAAGGCGGCTTTTAAGAATTCCAGAAGATCAGATGAGGCGGACACATGTGTCCGCCTCATCGTACTTATTGCCGTTTACCTTTCTCGGCTGAAATTTGCTAGCTGACGTGCTTGTTGAGGGCTTGGGCGATGGCTTCCTTGGGCTTGTAGCCGACCAACTGCTCGACGACCTGGCCGCCTTTGAACACCAGCAGCGTGGGAATGCCGGTGACTTTGTAGCGCATGGGGGTGGCGCTGTTAGAGTCAACGTCCATTTTGCCGACCTTGAGTTTGCCCTGATAATCCTTAGCTAGTTCGTCCACGATGGGCGCGAGTGCGCGGCAGGGGCCGCACCACGTTGCCCAAAAATCAACGAGCACGGGCTGATCCGATTTCAAGACATCCTGGTCGAAGTTTGCATCGGTTACTTCGACGATTCCGTTACCTGCCATGGGTTTAGTTCTCCTTAGTTCACATCGTACCGCCGGCGCGCTCGCCAAGCTTGGCGCTGCCGCAGCCCCGGGGATTTAAGGGGCGATACTGTTATCGTACACGGTTTAGATGCAAATGGGAGCGCGTAGGTCGCAAGAAGGCCTATCGGCAGGATTCCGGCAAGTAGGGTCAGTTAAATCGATTTAGCTCAAGTACGCGTATGTGCGGTGGCGCTCAATCCCCTAGAAGACGAACTTGATTGCCGCCTGCAGCAGCCGGGGAGACGCCGCGCTGACGACCTGCCCGAAGTTGGAACTGTTGATGTTGCCGTTGACCGACGTGGGGCCGAAGAACTGCGCATGATTGAAGACATCGAATGCTTCCATCCGGAACTGCAGCGACTTGGATTCGGTTAGCGGCACAGCTTTCATCAGAGCCATGTCGTCGTTGTCGAGCCCCGGACCATAGAAAAAACGCCGTTTGGCATTTCCCGGTGTTCCCAGAGGCTGCAAGCTGAAAAGCGAAGTGTTGAAATAGGATTTTCCGTCGCGCGGGTTGGAGTTGAGATTCAGCGATCCAAGTGTGTACTGCGGCTCATCTACGCCATAATTGTTGATGCCGTTCGGTTCCGCTCCCAGCAACGAATTATCGCCATAGTTGAGAAGGGTAACGGGAAATCCGCTGCTGAAGTGCGTAATGCCGGAAATCGTCCAGCCTCTTGCCCAGAGGTTGGCGCCGAACAAACGATCGAACGGAAGCTCGTAGGCATAACTGACCACGAAATTATGCTTCACGTCGAAAGCAGATAAGGCGTAACTCAGAGCAGGATTGATTGGGTTGACCTCTTCGCCGACATTGGAGGACTGGTCCATCGACTTGCTGAAAGTGTAGCTGGCGAACAACTGTAAGCGTCCGCTGGTGTGGCGGAAGCTGAGTTCCAACGCGTTATAGTTGGCATTGCCGATGGTGGACTGGTTGGTATTGCTGCCAAAATTTCGCCCCAGAGGTCCGCGAGTTCCGTTCACCGGCCCGGAAGCCGTCTCGAAGACATTACTTTCCCCGAAAGGCCCGCACGTGGCCGATCCGGGAGCCACTTGGTTCTGCTGGCTCAAGCTGAGACATAAAGCGGGATCGCCGGGATTGGATTCAATCAGCACCAACAGGCGATGAGACTGGTTTCCCACATAGCTGGCGCTCAGCAATGTGTTATTGCCGAGCTGGCGTTCCACCGAAACCATGTATTGCTCGGTATACGGGATGCGGTTATTGACGGGATACGCCGGGATGCCACTGATCGGCACGTATTGCGACCAGTCGACGTTCGGGTCTGGATGGCTGCTGGAAGAGTTCAGCGGCGCAAAGTTCACAGGAAAATACTGGCCCAGGTCTTCTCCGTTCGAGGCCGTCACGAACGGATTCGAAAACAGTGGGGGAGCGGGGCTAGTGTAGGTAGTTCCATAGGGCGCGTTAGCGGCAAGGACTCCAAGCGACAAAGCCTCGATCGACGTGTAATACATGCCAAAGCCGGCGCGCACACTGGTTTTGCCCGGGCCGCCAAGAAGCTTTCCGAGAAAACCATCGCCGTCGATGTTCGGCGAATAGGCCAGACCGATTCGCGGTGAAAATTCATCGCCGGGCGGCGCCAGCGTGCGGCGCACTCCCGGATCGGTCGGATACAAAATCCCACGAGGCGCACCGGGAAAAACTATCGACTGCTTGCCCGGTTCCGTGGTCGAGATCTGATTGTACTTTTCATACCACGGCTCGATGCGGTCCCACCGCAAGCCATAGTTGAGGGTCAGGTTTGATCGAAGGTGCCAGCCGTCCTGGGCGAAGGCGCCGGCATATTTGTTCCGGCCATAGAAAGGATTCAGCTGACTCTGGTTGTACTGACTCGGAATTCCGAGCAGAAAGTCTGCGAAATCGAGCCCTGTTTCGCTTCCCGTAAACAGGAAATTGCCATTGAACTGGGCAATGGGATTCACGTTGATCTGGTCATAATGAAACTCGCCGCCAACTTTTATCGTGTGGCGGCCGACGACCTTGGAATAATTGTCGAGCGCCTGCAGGGTATTGTTCGCCTGCTTGAGCTCATTCGTATTTGTTCCCGTGGAGAAATTGTTGAAGACCAGGTTTTCGACCCCCTCTCCTTTGGGATCAAGCGCCACGATGCTTGGTGCTCCTGAAGAAGTAACGAATCCCTGAGACACCAGACTCACGCCAAGGCCGCCTTGCGGTTTGCCGAGATCGTTGAACGCTCGCAGGAAACTAAAGTGAAGTTCATTCACGGATGTTGCGCTGAGAGTTTTTGTATTGCCTAAGCTGAACAGTTGCGCCCGGCCTAGATAGAACGCATTGAAGCCCGGCACGCTGGCTCCACCCTGGGCCACCGGGTAAGGATTGTTCAGTGAATAATCGTCAAGAAAGTAATAGCCGGAGAACAGGCCCCAACCCGTGTTGGCATCGAGGCGCGCCGCGCCTTTGTCGTCGCGAAGTGCTTGATTGAAGGCCGACGTGGCAAACTCATTGCCGGAGGCGTTCGGAGTTGGAATGTATTGAAGCAGATGCTGCGTCGGCCCGGACCATGTGCTAGTGGGGACTTGTAACGTGGGGAGAACACATGCCGCGCTGCTGGCGCAACCGGGGAAGTAATAGGGTTCGCCCGGAGAAACCTGGTAACCAAAACGCTGCGAAAGGGCGCTCGCCCAAGCGGGACCACTGACCGTGGTTCCCGAGAAAGCGCTGGCCAAGTCCGTCAAATTGCCAGCCCTGTCTTGCGCGGAGGGAACCGGAATCAGGCCTGTGTCCACTCCTTGCCGCTGGCGCGTGCCCTGATAGTCGGAAAAGAAAAAGATTTTGCTGCGCTTGATCGGACCGCCGAAGGTTCCGCCAAACTGGTTCTGAATGAACGTTCCGCGCATCGGAGAAAAGTAATTCCGCGCGTCCAAGTCTGTATTGCGCAGAAACTCGAATAAGTCTCCGTGAAAAGCATTGGAACCGGACTTGGTGACAACGTTGATCTGGCCGCCGCTGAATTCACCATACTCCGCGTCAAAGTTGCTGGTGAGAATGCGAAACTCCGCAATAGAATCCAGGTTGGGAATAATCGCCGTTCCCATATTCACGTCTTCTTCTGAGTCGCTTCCATTCACGATAAAGGCGTTCGCGAATTCGCGCTGGCCGTTGATCGAGATCGTCCCGGCATTCAGATCGCCGGATGGCGAAAGCGCGCTGGCGCCCACATCCTGCACAGTGTTGGAATTGATTGATGTGGCGGGTGCGACTCCGGCCTGGAGCGAAAGCAAGTCGGTATAGCTGCGGCCATCGAGGGGGACGGCGTTCATCTGTTCGCTGTTGATGACCTCGCCCATCTGGCTGCTGTAAGTTTCAGCGTGAACCGCGCTATCGGTCACGGTAATCGCATCGTTGTGTTCACCGATCTGCAACATGGCGTCGATGACGATCAGGCTGTTCGCGTCAACCACCACGCCGGTGCGCCGGTACGGTTTAAAGCCGGGATGCGTAACTTCCACGTCGTAGTGACCGATGAGCAGAACAGGGAAAGTGTAGAAACCCTTGTCATCCGTCATGGCGTTCTGACGGACTCCGCTGCCGAGATTAATGGCGACAACATCAGCCTGAGCCACCACGGCGCCACTTGCGTCTTTTACCGTGCCGGAAATGCCTCCGCTCACGCTGGCCCAACTAGTCGCGGCAAACAGCGCGACTAGCCAAACAATCGACGATCCTTGGTGGAGCATTCGTCCTGGCCACTTCTTCATATCAGGAGCCCTTTTCGGCAATTGTTCTTACCGTTCAATATCGGATCAAAATGCGGTATAATTCTCTAGATGCAACTGAGTCGCAACTAGCAGGGAAGCCAATAAATCGATTACGTTGAGCGCCTTAGTTGCAACCGGGTCGCATCTAGAATGGCAAGATAATAATGCCGGAAGTTCTCCGGCAGCGTCAAGGATTGGCCGACAATTTCGTCGCAGCCTAGTTGCAACCTGTTGCGACTCGAGGTTTATGAATGCCGCTCCCTCAAACCGAAATCCCGGGAAGATTGCAGTCCCACTTTGCCGAGCGTGGAATCCGCATGACGCAACAGCGCCGCGCCATTCTCAGCGTGATGGAAACCGCGAGCAAGCATCTCGACGCCAGCCAGCTCTTACGCAAAGCGAAGAAGATTGACCCCAGCGTCGATCGCAGCACGGTCTATCGCACACTGCGTTTGCTAAAACGCCATGGATTGATCGACGAGCTCGATCTCATGCACATCCACGGAGAGGGCCACTACTATGAGCGCAAACTGAATCGCGACCACATCCACATGGCCTGCCTGCGTTGCGGCAAGATCATGGAGTTCGTCAGCGATATTTTCGAGAAGTTAAAAGGACAGGTAGAAAAAGACTGCCGTTTCCGGATCGTAGTATCGCGTCTGGAAATCGGCGGATACTGCGCGGCGTGCCGCGGATCAAAATAGCGGCTCTCTAGAAACTGGGAACCGAGAACCCGAAAGAACTCAATAAACAAAAAGAGCGTCCTGAACGTTTCAGTTCAGAACGCCTCGGCAGCCCTCCCCCAGAACTGCCAAACCACGACTGGATACTAAGAGTGGCCTGATTTTCTGTAAACGTCACTTTGGTAATTCGGGCGTGCGGAAAGCTAATGACGATTGACGAGTGGAATGAGAGAAGCGACAACCGGCGCGGCAGGCCTGCTACTGCTTAGACCAGCTTTGGCCATCATTTGATGTGGTCCATATTTCGGATGTGGACGTGGAAGCCTTGCCATGCATCGCGTCGGTAAACTCCACACTTGTAATGTCTCCAGTGAGGAAAACGTTACCGTCGCGTAGAACTGAGGATGTCCAGTGATCGCCCGCGTCAGTTGAATGATAAAGAACGCCTCCAGCCGCGCCCGCCCAGATTTCCAAGCCAGAAGTGGAGATTGCCAGAACAGATGGCGGCGCGACGGACTCATTCTGTTTTTTCGCCTTCGACATTTTTTGAGCGCGGGTCGTTGCTTCAAGTTGCAAGGCCGGACTCTCGGAGCGAGAGCTTGCGTTCAAGGAAACAGGCTGCCAGGTTTTTCCCTGATCGTAGGATTTCTGCAATCCTCCGGCCGAAGTGATCATCCAGCGAGGCAGGGAAATGAGGACCGCCGCGGCCTGCGCCATCTGCACACTTCTACCCGAGTTGCGAGAGAGAGACGCCCCTGCTGCGGAAGAAATGGGAGCCTTGGCCTTGCCGACGACCTCGCGACCTACCGATAGTGGCGGCTGCTGATCTGCCGGCTGCTGAGATTCTTGCGCGCGCGGCCCTTGCTGCATCGCGACCTGGCTTTGATTCTGGTTCGAATCCGATGCGGCTTGTTCTGGCGGAACCGATGGAGAGGCGCTCGCGACTTCAACCGTCTCGGTCTGGCTCGGGATAGACGGCGCGCGCGCGGCAAAGGCCAATGTATTTGACTCCGTTTTCACCTGCGATCCATTGGGCTGCGCGATCCTTTCCTTCTGCGATGTCACCGTTTGCGTAGCCGCGGGCGCGCTCTGCGTGGCGGGCGACGGCTTGACGAGGGCGTCTTGTTGCTGCGCTTCAGTCGCCGAAGTCGACGGCGCGCTGGCAGCGCTTAGCATCTTATCCTTGGCTCCGGGCAACGTAGGTCCGGGTCTCGCCGAAGCCACGCTGTTGGAAGAAACTCGCTGATAGCTCATAACTCCCACGGTCACCAGAACGGCGAACGCCGCAGCAATCGCCCCCCAGCGAAGCACAGGCGCGCTAAACCAGGGCATTCTAGCGAAAACCGGGGAAACTGCTTCTTCGATCTCGGGCAATGCGAGCGCGAGCACCTCGCGGCAGTCGCCACAGCGGGCGAGGTGCTCCACCACTACCGCTCGTTCCGGGACCGGTAAGGACCGTTCGGCAAAAGCTGTGAGAACGTCCGCATCCGGATGGTCGGGTCGCGGCCCAGTTCGTAGCCGGTCCTTCGCGATTTGGGGAAGTTGTTGCATCGATTACGGATTCAGCTCCACTTTCGCCCCAGGCTGCTTATCAGGGTTAACTCTCTTTTCAGAGAACGCAGGGGGTGAGGATTCTTGCATCAATCCACCGCGGATATCGACAGTAATGTCTCTCACATCCACGTCCAATGCCTCTTCCGCCTTGCGGCGCGCCATGCCGCGGCGCACCAGGCCGGCGACGATCTGTTTGCGCAAATTCTTCGTGAGTTTGTCGATTTTTCGACTGATCGTGGATTCGTGAACCCCAAGCATGCGAGCAATCTCGGCCAGAGTGCGGCCATCGAGAAAGTAGGCGCACAGAATGGTCCGGTCTTCGCCGGGAAGAAAAGCGAGCGCCTCCTCAGTAGCTAATCCGAGACGGTTATCCGCCGTAGGCTCCGGCTCGGGATCGGGCGCGCGGAACTGCACGCCCTCTTCGGATTCTTCATCGAGGCTGATCAACCGCTTTGTGCGGCGGTAGCGATTGACATACTCCTGTGCCAGCACTGTGCGCAGCCAGCCTTCGAGCGACCCGCGTCCGCTGTAGGAGTTCAGTTTGGAAACTCGCTGGCCGTCGCGCAGAGTAGTGCCGTACAAATCCGCATACAGCGTGTCGGCCAATTCGCGCGCTCCTGCGTCCTGGCGTGCGATGCGCAGAGCCGATTGATAAAGTTTCTCGCGGAAGCGAGTCAGAAAAATTTCCCAGGCAGAATTGTTGCCGGCCGCGCACGCGCGGGCAAGCGCAAGATCATCGACGCGCAAAGCTACAAAGAAAGTTCGCAGCTCGGCTTCGGAAGTCGCTGGCGTGGCGTATTTCTGACCTACCTCAATGAGGATTGCGGCAAAAAATGCATCAGTCAGTCCGAACTTTTCACATCCGCTCTTGGCGTGCAATTCCGCCCGCAATTCTTCGACGACAGATTGCACCGCGGAATTTTGTATCGTCTCGCTCATTTACGCGTACGCGCGCGTCACCCGGCAATCAGCTGAATTTGCGATGCTAAATGCCTTATCGAATCATTCGGGAGAGTCAATCGCCATTTCCGAGGCCCAGAAATAGCGGCTGTTCTTGATGCTACCAATTAGTTAGACGCGCGTAACGTGAATTTTCGACGCAAGGCCGGGAAATTATTTCGTTCTCCGGAAGAACTGAGATGGGCGCGCGCCCGGGAAATAGTGAGGAAATCCTCCTTGGAGTCCCGCGCGCGCCGCCCCAGTACGGAGGAACACTATGCGTCCGAATAGGCGTCTGAGGAGTTGGGGGATCTTGTTGGCGTTGACGGCGTTAGCGGTGGTGACGGTAATAGCTACTGGTCAGCAACCGGCGCGGGCAGGAGAAGTTTCCGCTGGCCCGGCATACAAAGTTCTCGACGGCATCCGGCATGGAAACCTCACGGTATTTCCTGTTGTGACTTCGAGAAGTTATCCCACAAGTGAGTTCCTGACGCTGGACGAAGGATTGCGATCGGGAGAAGTTGTGGTTACCGAGTACGGCAATGCGCGTGGGCTCATCCGCCGCCACAGCATGCCCGCTGTCATGCGCGACAGCGCTCAGGTAAACCGCCTGGTGCTGATTAACAATTCCAAACGGCCGTTGCTGCTGTTGGCGGGAGAGATTGTTACAGGCGGCAAGCAGGATCGTGTGATCGGCGAAGACCGCATTATTCCTGCCGAGAGCGATCCTGTCGACCTCAGCGTGTTCTGCGTGGAGCCGGGCCGATGGGTCGCGACCAGCGAGCAATTTGGCGCGTCGGAAGCGACCTATGCGTCCGCTAACGGAAGTCCAAAGCCGGCGGTTCCGGTGACTTTGATAGCCCAACCTTCCGTTCGTGCGAAAGCCATGGGCGACAAGGATCAGAATCAAGTGTGGGCCGCAGTGCGCAAGCAGCAGGCTCAGGCAATCGAAACGGTCGAGGTAGCCTCGGCCGCTACGCCGGCAAGCACGGAGGAGTTGCGGGCTACAAGTTCCTATGCGCGGGTGATGGAAAACAAAGAGGTCAAAGAACAAGTAGACGCGGTTGCCAAGCCCATCGAACGGAATTATCAAAGCCTGATTAAGCAGTTGCGGGATCGCGACGCGGTTGGCCTCGTGGTTGCGGTGAACGGCCGTATCATCTGGGCCGATATATTTGCCAGTTCCGATCTGCTGGAAAAATACTGGCCCAAACTGGTGCGGTCCTATGCATCCGAGGCGGCTGTTACGCGCGCCAAAGACGCGGAGATCGGATCAAAACAAGCTCAGGCCTTTCTCGAAGACATGGAAGGCCGAAGGGAAACCATCGAGAACGAGCCGGGAATCTATCGTCACACGGAAGTAAACGGCGACGGGTTCAAGGCTTTTTCTCTTACTTCACTTCTGCCCAAGACGGGATTCGAGGTTCACGTCGCGAAAATGGCAGAATGAGTCTTGGCGCACTGAGCGATCACTTTAGTGGAGACTCAAGGCTTACGAACGGGACTGCGCGGTGGCGTCCAGCCCTTTGTGGTGCGCCGAAGTCGAAGCATGTTTGAGATGCAGTTCCCCGAGCGTCGGGAAAGAGAGTGGAGTGAGTTGCGTCCGTTCAGGCGGCTCAACCCCCTCACGCGCGGCTTGGGCTAGCACTTCCAGAGCCGTGCCGGCAGTAGCTGGGGTTATGACGGTTGCGCTAAGCATACCTCGGCGCACCCAGTCCTGCCCTGTTCTAGTTACACCGTCGCAACCGGTGAATGGAATATGTTGCCAGTCGTCGCGGTCTTTCTCCGTCAGGTCCAGTAGTGCCTTGCGAGCGCCCATTGCCATGGCATCGTTCTGGCATGCAACCGCGCGGATGTGAAGCTGCCTTGAGGTACTCAAAGCCAGCCAGGATCTCACCGCCTGCTGCGCACTGCGCTCGGTCCAATCCCCTTTGAGACTCTTCACCATTATTTGGGAAGGCTTGGTTGCGCGCATTCCCTTTGTGCGGAGACTGGCAACGCTGCTGCTGGAGGGGCCTTCTATGTACAAAATGTTGCCGTCGCTCACCAGGGCCGCAATTTGTTTTCCCTGGATTCGGCCAACTTCTTCCTGATCGCTCGTAACGCAAAACGAGGGAGCGCGGCGATCACGGCGAAGCTCGGAGATGTATTCGACCTCGCGATTCAAAACGCCCCAGCCAATGCCCGCGGCTACCGCGGCTTTCGCCACTTGAACCATTCCCGTGCCAACCGGTTCCACGAGAATCGCGGTGGGCCGCTGAATAGGGTCTTGAATGACTTTGACGATTTGTTGTGTTTGATTGACTGCGTCGTTATCGGCGTAGATGACCTGCAGTTTCGCCCCGAGGCGAGCGGCGGCGGCAATTGCAGAGGCCGCTTGTTCCGCCTGGTAATCGTTTTCTCGCGTGATGAGTGCAACTACTACATTTAAGTCGCTCATGCGGGGATGAACAGCTCAACGACGTCTTCCTCACAAAAAACCGATTTTCTGAGAACAGATTGTGTCACGACTTGCGAAACTTTGCCAATACCTCGAGCTACGGGTACGCAGTCAGTTAACAGGTTGAGCACTCCACCCCAGTTAGCGGCACAACCCTTCTGCGATCATTCTTTGCCGTTAGCGGAGGCGTACCAATTGCGCCATGCCGCCGGATCGTTGGGCAAACGCACCTTGGTGATATCTCCCAGCGCTTGAAAAACCCACGCATGTGTCTGAGAATCGAGTGAAGCGTCTTCCGTATAATTGACCAGTTGCGGAACGGCAGCGAGTCGCTGTTCATGGCTCAACATGCCGGATTCTGCAAGACTCCCGGCGGCACGTTCGCGCACTGCCGGCGACGGATCGTCGCGCATCACTTCCAGCAACGGTGCTATCGTTGTGGTCGTGCCTGCCAGGGAAAGACCTTCTACTGCCCATGAGCGCGAGTCTTCGTCCGCATCTTTGAGATGACTCATCAGCGCCCGCTCAACGCGCGCGGATTCAACTCCGCGATTTGCCAGAGCTCCCAGAGCCCACAATGCCCAAATCTTCTGCGCATGTCCGGAAGATGACGCGTTCTGAATGAGAAACTCCACGGTCGAGGAGTTCTTGGCCAGCCCATAGGCCGCCAATTGCACTTCGATGCCAGACTGTCGTACCTGTAAATCGTTCGAGTTCAAAGCGGCTGCGGTCAGTGTGCCTAACTGAGCATCGAGACTAAGCTTGCCGCGCCACCCACCCACTCTCTGCGCGATTTCCTGATTGGCTGCGCTGGAGTCGCCGATCGCGAGTTCCAGCAAAGTCTCAGCTTGCTTCTGCGGCTGGAGGCCATTCAATTGGTTCACGCTCTTCGTCGACGCGAAATCCAAGACTCCGTCGCGCGCGGATGGCTGCGCTGTTCCGAGTAAGTCTCCAAGATGTCCCCACGCTGCGCGGGCAGTGCCCGCATGCCCCACCAGAACCGAAACAAAAACAGCAGCAATGACAACGGCTGCGAGAGGGCCTCTATGCGGGACTTCTTGACGCGTAGAACTGTGGCTCGCTATTGCCAGGCCTGAACCGGGACCAAGCGTGCCACAGTCCGGAGTGGGTCTCGTGCAATTCTGCGCCGACCAGTCCGGTGAAGACTGTTTTTCCGTCTGCCATGATTCCATATATAAGGAAAATTTTAGGAGATCGCTCGAATGCTGGTAAAGTTACTTCCGGACCGCTCCCGCTGTAGTTAGATGCCAGCAGCAATGGCGGGTGCCCGGGACCTGGGTAAGCCCGCGACGAGGAGGACATTTCATGCCGCCGAAGGTTGGACTTTCTGCTCTTATTATTTTGCTCGTCGCCGTTGTGGTCTTTGCCGCTGCGCCCGGCTACCACATCATCAACACTTATAAGGTTGGCGGCGACGGCGGCTGGGACTATCTCACGGCCGACGCAAGCGCCCGGCGCATTTATGTTTCTCGCGCCACGCGGGTCATGGTGCTTGATGCGGATACAGGAAAAAGCGTGGGAGAGATCTCTGACACTCCGGGAGTTCACGGCATTGCGCTTGCCCCTGAACTGGGCCGTGGTTTTACCAGCAATGGACGCGAAGGCACGGTCAGCATCTTTGACCTCAAAACTCTGGCCACCAGCAGCAAGGTGAAAGTGGGCGAGAATCCTGATGCCATTCTCTTTGATCCGGCGACGAAGCGAGTCTTCACCTTCAACGGCCGCAGCCAGGATTCCACTGCAATCGACGCCGTGAAGGGAACCGTGCTCGGCACGATCAAGCTCGATGGCAAGCCGGAATTCGCCGCCAGCGATGGCAAGGGCGAAATCTTTGTCAACATCGAAGACAAGAGCGAACTCACCGCCATTGATCCGAATAAGCTGGAAGTGAAGGCGAAATGGCCACTCGCGCCGTGCGAATCGCCTTCGGGGCTATCGATGGACCGGAAGAACCGCCGTTTATTTGTCGGTTGCGAAAATAAGATGATGGCCGTGGTGAATGCCGATAGCGGGAAAGTGATTACCACCCTACCGATCGGCGAAGGGGTCGATGCGACCACATTCGACGAGGAAACCGGGTTGGCGTTTGCTTCCTGCGGCGAAGGCGTGCTGACTGTCGTGCATGAAGATTCGCCCGACAAGTTTAGCGTTGCGGAAAACGTGACCACGCAACAGGGAGCGCGCACGCTCGCCCTCGACGCGAAGACGCATAACATCTTCGTGGTCACGGCAAAGTTCGGGCCGCCGCCGTCCGCTACCACGGACAATCCACGCCCCCGCAGATCGATCATGCCTGACAGCTTTGTGGTTCTCGTGCTGGGTAAGTGAAAAAGCTAAGTAAGAAGCTAAGTGCAAAAAGCTGCAGCCCCCGGCCTCGGATAAATGCATCCAACTTCGCGATGAGATCACTCGGTCGTTCGTGGAAAACCTCGATTTTGCTGGTCGTAGCCCTGAGCTTTGCGCACATCTGCGCAGCATATTCCGTGCTCACTCACGAGCAGGTCGTCGATTTGCTGTGGAAAGATTCCATCGAGCCGTTGCTGTTGGCTCGCTTCCCTGCGACAACGAAAGACGATTTAGTCAAAGCTCATGCGTTCGCCTATGGCGGATCGGTCATGCAGGACATGGGCTATTACCCTTTCGGCAGTAAACTCTTTAGCGATCTCACGCACTACGTGCGCAGCGGGGATTTTATTGTCAACCTGCTGAAGGAATCATCCGACGTAAACGAGTACGCTTTCGCATTGGGAGCGCTGGCGCACTACTCGGCCGACAACTGCGGCCATCCGGCCGTGAACCGTTCCGTTGCCATTGAGTTTCCCAAGCTCGCGAAGAAATATGGCAATGAGGTTACCTATGAGGAAGGCCCCAAAGAACACATCCGCACTGAATTCGGTTTTGACATGGTGCAGGTGGCGAAAAACCGCTACACATCGGACCGCTATCATGACTTCATCGGCTTCGAAATGTCGAAAGAGTTGATGGAGCGGGCCTTTCTCAAGACTTATGGCATTCCTCTCACCGACGTAATGTCGAATGAGGACCTGGCCATCGGTACCTTCCGCCGCGCCATCAGCCAGGTCATCCCGGAGATGACGCGCGTCGCACTGATTGCAAGAAAGAAGGAATTGGTCCAGGAAACCCCGAACTTTAATTCGCGCAAGTTTCGCTACAACCTTTCCCGCGCGAACTATCAAAAGGAGTGGGGGAAGGGCTATCGTAAGCCGACGTTCGGCACTCGCGTACTGGCGTTCTTTCTGCGACTCGTTCCCAAAATCGGGCCATTCAAGGCCGTCGATTTCAAGATTCCCACGAAGCAAACAGAGGACCTGTATATCGCCAGCGTGAACCACACGCTCGATGAGTACAAACACCTTCTCCATGAAGTCGGAGGGAAAGATCTTCAGTTGCCAGATATGGACTTCGACACCGGGCGACCCACGCAGCCGGGAGAATACGCCCTCGCCGACACGACCTACGCCCAGCTCCTGGACAAGTTGGCGAAGCACAGTTTCGATCAGCTGACTCCCGAACTTCGCGCCAACATTGTCGCTTTTTACAGCGATGCCAATGCGCAACTCGCAACCAAACGCAAACCCGCTGCCTGGGAAAAAACGCAAGAGGAATTGCAACAGTTGAAAGCCGCGCCGGCAGTGGACAAATCTTCGATGGAGATTACGCTGACTCCCGTTTCCACTCCTTGACCTGCTGCCGCATGATGCCATAACACGCACAGGACGCTTCTTCCAGGCGTCGCCGGTCGACGATCCTGACGTCGCCCCGTGTATAAGCGATAAGTCCGGATTTCTGCAAAATTCCCGCTGCCACGGTAACGCTGGAGCGCCGAGTCCCCAGCATCTGGGCCAGTAATTCCTGAGTTAAGGGCACCGAATTCGAAGCGATGCGATCGGCGCTCATCAACAACCACCGCGCCAGTCTCTGATCCACTTCGTGCAGACGATTGCAGGCTGCGATTTGCGTGACTTGCATCGTCATGAACTGGGAAAATTGTTGCAGTCGCCGTTCGAGCATCGGACACTGACGGAGGACCGCGGTCAAGGCTTCTCCATCGATTCGCAAGGCCGTGCTTTCAATCTGGACCACGGCGCGCGTGGTTGCAGTACGAAAACCCACTACCAGCGGCAGGCCGACAAAGCCTTCTTTGCCCATCAGACCGACTTCCACACTCTTGCCGTCCGGGAAGACATTCAAAATGGAGATCAATCCGCTATTACAGAAGTATGCGGATTTCAAAGTGTCTCCCGGTTCGTGCAAAACATGGCGGAGCCCCAGGCGTAGGAATTCTAGTTTGGGCGTAAGGACGTCCAACTCCTTGCGCGGTATATCGAGGAGAATTTCGTTAGTGATTTCCATTACCGTTGATCTCGGACGGTATGGAATTTGCAGACAAATGCGGTTTGATCAGGAAGACAAAACGAGAGGATGGGCAAAACTCTCGTGCTGCAAACGGCGTGTGCCGTAGAAAGCGCGTGACGTTGATTACGAATCTTCAGGCCGTATTCTTTCTTGTCGCCGTTCTTCGCAGCACCAATCGGACCCGGTAGATCCATGAAAAGGCCCGTCACGATTCGACTTCGTACGCTTAATTCCCGGAGGCGGTAACCAAACACTAATGAGACACGAGCTTTCTGTCGGTACGCCAGCGCACTCAGCGCCACAAGATGTAAAGCACCAGCAGGTTGGTTCATAGGTTGCGTTTAGCGAAACGGTTAAACCCACTCCGTCAATTCGAACTTCCGCAGGCCAAAAAGGGACGCTCCAATTGGTATGGTGGTCGAACCACCCGTTAGCGTAAAATCGGAAAAAACAAAAAGGAGAAAATGAACGGCGCTAACGATAGGTTTTATCGGGCCCAGGTCATGCAGCGCCAAGACTTCGCCCCTGACCTCTGGATGATTCGCATCCGTTGCGATGGCGAGTTTAACTTCAGTCCCGGTCAATACGCGACTCTCGGTGTAGAAGTCGGAGGCAGGCGCATCGAGCGACCTTACTCTATCGCCTCAGCCCCATGGGAGAAGGAGATTGAATTTTTCTTCGAACTAGTGCCGGAAGGGGCGTTGACGCCACACCTCTACAAACTAAAACCCGGCGATTCATTGTTCATGCGTAAGGCGTCTAAAGGACGTTTCACGTTAGACAGACAAAACGGACGCGCACACCACCTGCTTGTCTCCACAGTCACCGGCGTCGCTCCTTTTGTCAGCTTCGTTCGCACTCTGCGCAAAGATTGGGCCGAAAGTAAATTCGACGGTTCGCACCAACTCTAT
This sequence comes from Candidatus Sulfotelmatobacter sp., assembly GCA_049584475.1. Classification (GTDB taxonomy): domain Bacteria; phylum Acidobacteriota; class Terriglobia; order Terriglobales; family Acidobacteriaceae; genus Sulfotelmatobacter. The sequence continues at coordinate 116,937 of JBAUXX010000074.1, forward strand.
TTGCTCAACGGCGCCAGCCGGCCTTGGGAATTTGGCTACAAAGACGAACTGAACCGCTTTGCTCAGGAGCTACCCTGGTTCACTTATGTCCCCACGGTAAGCCGTCCGTGGGATCACGCGGACTGGCCGGGTGAGATCGGCCGCGCCGACGACGTCCTGCGGAAATATGCCGACCAGTGGGGATTGGATCCGGACAACACGATTGCCTATCTGTGCGGCCATCCCGAAATGATCGAGCGCAGCAAGGCGATTCTCAAACGCCGCGGCTTCACCGACCGGAACGCGGTGAAAGAGGAAATCTACTGGGTCCCGGCGAAAACGTAACTTCACTACTTCGGATCGAAAACCAGATAACGTTGCACGCTACAACCCAACCGTTGCACTTCGCCGTTCCAGCAACAGCACGTCTCTCCAGAGGTCGCCCATTTTCCCGATGCGGCTCCGCAGGCCAATCTCGCGGAAGCCAAGAGACTCATGAACTTTGATGCTCGGGATGTTCTCGGGAAAGATTCCTGCTTGTAGCGTCCAGATTCCTTTACCCTCGGATTCTTCGACAAGCGATTGAAGCAGCAATCGACCAAAACCTTTGCCTCGCGCGATTTTCGCAACGTAAACGGAAACTTCCGCGACACCCGCATAAACACGGCGGCTTGATACCGGACGAAGAGCCGCCCAACCAAGGAGCATGCCGTCGGAACGGTCCACTGTTTTTCGTTCGCGTGCCACGAGCCGGCAATCCGGGCGATGGCTATTGTTCCACGTTTGCCAGTCGGGCAGCTCAGTCTCAAAAGTGGCGTTACCGGTCGCGATTCCCTGGCGGTAGATTTCGCAAACGGCGGGCCAATCCTCCGGTTCCATCGGAGTGATCACGAAATCCCTCGAGGCATGCACTGGAACTAGCTTTCCGCCGGCGCAAAGAATACGAGCACCGTCAAATCTTCGGTGATGGCATGGAATCGGTGGGCGGCGCCAGCGCCGACAAAAATCAAGTCCCCAGCGCCTACTTCGCGGTCATCTTCCTGTTGGTCCTCTTCTTGCCGATCCTTCCCTTGTAGAACTTTGCCACCCGTCTGGAAACGGGCCCGACCGCGAACGATGTAATACATCTCATCTTCATGGTGCGGTTGCTGCGGGTCTACACTTCCAGCTGACAGCACATATACTCCGCTGGTCATCGCTGGCACGCGGAGAAACTCGAAATAGCGGGAGCCCAACTGCACTCGCGCCTTTTCAAGTTCAATCAGGGAAAAGAACTGAACTTCAGGCGGCACCGCAGATCATCTCCCTTCTCTGAATCATTCTGTGAATCGAGGAAGCTTCACAATTCAACCCCACTCATCTTCCGATTCCACATTCTCGCCTTTGTCGTTCGTGACGATCAGTCGGACCTTGTTGTTCCCGGGAAATTGACCCTGCTGCGTAAGTTGCTTTTGCCAATTACTCAGTGGCGAAGCGAAGGTCTCATCGTATTCCGGAAAATCATCGACGATGATCTGCGCTCGAACGATCTTTTCGTTCCCGTCGCTCTTGTCGGTTGCGGCCGAAGCGGAAACATCCCATCCCACTGCAGGATTCTTCTGGTGTGAAAGCGTCAATTTCATACATTTCTCCTGGCTGGCGAAGACTTGTCGTTCACATGAGCAACCCCCCAAACGCCAAGTCGGTGAACTGCGGCACCAGATTCCGCACCTGCAGTTCCCCCTCGGGTTTGTACCACTGATAAATCCAATTGATCATACCCAACAATGCGAAGGCAGCTGCCCGCGGAGAGACCCGGCCTGTAGCCCGGCGGGATTTTTGCACTTCATCAATCAAATTCTCAAGAAAGCGTACATACTCTTTCTTGCGAACGTTGATCTTTTTGCGCAGCGACGCCGGAAGCGGATGGTTTTCATGCAGCATCACGGTGATTTCGCGGTCGCGCGGGCTGAGCACGACTTCAATATGCAAACGAATTAGGGCGCGCAATCGCTGCTCCGGATCCGCAATTTGCTTGACCGGATCGATCACTCGCTGCTGGGTGATGTCCATGGCGTGGTTCATGATCTCGAACAGAATCTCATCTTTGCTCTGGAAATGATGATAAAGGCCGCCCTTGCTCAGCTTGAGCGCGGCCGCGACATCGTTCATCGAAGTCGCGTCATACCCGTGCTGCTGGAACAGGCGTCCGGCGGTGCGCAGAATTTCCTGCCGGGAGCCGAGAAGAGTCTCGCGGGCCATCGTGGGACATGGTAACGAGTTGAAGGCGGGATTGCCAGCAGTGCCTAAGCCGCACCCCTCAGGGTTTGTGAATCGTTCCATCTGGCATGCGGCAACCGGAAGCTGGTACTATCGCGCCAGTGGCAACCGTCAGGAACACCCCCAAGATTCCGCAGGACCGCGAACGGCTGGTCTCGGCTGCTCCCGTCGAAGACGACTCTTCATTTGAGCTGAAGCTGCGGCCGCAGCGGCTGGGCGAATTTATAGGGCAAAAGAAAGTCAAAGAAAACCTCGCCGTGGCCATTGAGGCCGCGCGGTCACGAGGCGAGGCCATGGATCACGTCCTGCTCTACGGTCCGCCGGGACTGGGAAAGACGACGCTGGCCAATATTATCGCCAACGAACTGGGAGTGCATTTTCAGCCGACGGCTGCGCCGTTGCTGCAAATCAAAGGCGACTTGACGGCGATCATCACCAACATGCAGGACAAGCAGGTTCTGTTCATTGATGAGATCCACCGTCTGCAGCCCGTGTTGGAGGAACTGCTCTATTCCGCGCTCGAAGATTACAAGCTCGATATCATCATCGGCCAGGGCCCTTCGGCACGCACGCATACGATGGAAGTAAAACCGTTCACTTTTGTTGGCGCGACCACGCGCGCGGGATTGCTTACGTCTCCTTTGCGCTCGCGCTTTGGCATTGTGCTGCGGCTAGAGTTCTACGGCACGGAGGATCTTCAGATTATTGTCGAGCGCTCGGCTGAAATCCTGGGCGTTTCGATCGATGACGCAGGCGCGAAGGAAATCGCCAGCCGTGCTCGTGGAACTCCGAGAATCGCCAACCGTCTGCTGCGGCGAGTGCGTGATTACGCGCAAGTGCGTAGCGCAGGCAAAATCGATCAACCCACAGCACAGGCGGCGCTGCAAATGTTGGAAGTCGATAAGTATGGATTCGATGAAGTGGATCGCCGCCTGCTGCTGACTATTATAGAAAAATATCAAGGCGGGCCCGTCGGCGTGAGTACTCTTGCCGCCGTGCTCGCCGAAGAGCCCGATGCCATCGAAGAAATCTACGAGCCTTTTCTCATGCAAATCGGCTTCTTGAACCGCACGCCCCGCGGCCGCGTGGCAACGCAGTTGGCATATGACCACTTCGGCATTACCCCCACCCGCAGACAAAGCTCGTTGTTTTAAGTGTTAGAGGCCGAAAGGCCTTCTTCGATCGATCTCGCGACGTTTCGCTTACGATGCTCAGCGCAACCGACCGATCCTGGGGATATCCGGGCGCTTTCCGGCATTCCGAACAAACATCACTTTCTTGTTCTGTCTGGCCCCGGATGGTGTATCTTGCTCAGTTCCCCGTGGGGGGCGGGGAAGGAGTGGGGAGTTTTGCATTTGCCTTCAGTCCGCCGTCGAGAAATCAATTATTTCGTGAAGTTGGCCGCCCTACTGTCGCTGATTCTGTCGGCGACAGGACAGCAAGCCTGGGCTGTTTTTTGGTCGCGCGCTGATATATTTCAGGACTCGAAAGCCGACTCGCAGTCCGCCGGTTCGTCGCAGCAGAATTCCACACCGCAAAACCCGCAGACCACGCAGCAAAATCCTCCTCCGCCAGTTGAAGCAAATCCTACCGTTCCCGGACAAAAGCCTGAGCCTTCGCTCCAGAATCCTCCACCTTCGGCCCAGTTGCCCGAGCCGGCAATTAAGAATCCAGAGGTACACCCAGCGCCGAAACCCTTGCTGGCGCCACCGACGTTGACCATTCCGCGACTGGAGCACGCACCTACGCTTGAGAATTTTCTCAGCATGAAGCCTACGGGAGAAGTCGCGAGGCAAATGGTGAAGGTCACCGGATTTGTGCAGAGAAATCCGCATGATGGTGAGGCTGTTTCAGAGTCGACGGAAGCCTACCTCGGTTATGACCAGAAGAATTTTTACGCGGTGTTTGTGTGCTTCGACGATCCCAAGAAAGTGCGCGCGCGATTGTCACGGCGAGAGGATATCTATGACGACGATGAAGTGGAGGTAATGCTTGACACGTTTCACGACCGCCGCCGCGCCTATGTATTCCAGACCACGCCACTGGGTGTGCAATGGGATGCGATCTGGACCGAAGCCTCGCGCGATGAGGTCAGCGGGAATTTTGATACATCGTTCGATACGGTCTGGGACTCGCACGGAAAGGTCACCGACCGTGGCTTCGTGGTTTTAATGTCGATTCCGTTCAAGAGCCTGCGTTTTTCGGCGATGCAGCAGCAAGAGTGGGGAATTATTTTGTACCGCGGCGTCGTACGGAAAAGCGAAGATTCGTTTTGGCCGCACATTTCTTACAAAGTATCTGGCCGTTTGGGACAGGCGGCGACGCTGCGCGGGCTGAAGGGCATCTCGCCCGGCCACAGCCTTGAGTTGATTCCTTACGGCGTGATGCGAGGATTTAGAGCGCTGGACCAGCGAGACCCAAACAATCCCTATTTTCAGAATGCTCAGGTGCAGGGACAGCCGGGCATGGACGCGAAATTCGTAATCCACGATCACTTCGTCGTCGACATGACGGCCAATCCCGATTTCAGTCAGGTGGAGTCGGAGGACCCGCAGATCACGGTGAACCAGCGTTTCGAAGTTTACTTTCCTGAGAAGCGGCCGTTTTTTCTGGAAAATGAAGACTACTTTCGCACGCCGCTGGATTTGTTTTTCACTCGCAATATCGAAGATCCTTCGGCGGGAATCCGCCTGACCGGCAAGGAGGGGCCTTATTCGGTCGGCCTGATGGCCACCGATGATCGCGGTCCCGGTCTGGCCGTGCCGAGCTTTTGCCCGAGTTCCGGCGCGGGATGCTTCTCCAATCTTTCCGGCACTCGCTCCTACTTCACTATCGCGCGAGCGAGCCGCGATATTTTCAAAGAGTCGAGCGTAGGACTCCTGTATACCGACTGGGAGTGCCCGGCCACCAGCGAAACGAATCGAGTCGGCGGAGTAGATACGCGGTTGAAGTTCAAAGCCAACTGGACTCTCGAAGGCCAGGCTGTAGTGAGTTCCAGCAATCTGCTGGGTCTGACTTCCACGAATCAGGGCCCAAGCTTTGCTAACCTGGAAACCACGTGCGAAGCGGGCTTATATCCGTTCAGTTCCGGTAATAAAGGCAATGGCAACTACTTTGCCGGTCCCGCCGAAAAGCTGGACCTGAAGCGCGATGGACTGCACTTCACTTATGAAGGAATCTATGACGACATTAGCCCCGGATTTGTGACGGTGCCAGGATTTGTGAACCGCGTCGACATCCGTGAACTGTCGCAGGAGATCGACTACCGGTTCCGTCCGAAGAAAGGTTGGGTTGTTGACTGGGGCCCGACCTTGAATCAGCGCTATGTGTTCGATCACGAAGGCAATCGGTTGGACACAGACTATAACCCCTATCTGGCGATTCAAGGCCGGGGACAAACGTTTATTTATGTGCTGCCCTATGAAGAGTTTCGGGAGCGGCTGCGGCCCCAGGATTTTGCCTTTCTTGGTTTAGCAGTGAATCAGAACCAGGACTACCACGAACACCGCAGCGGAGCGTCATTTCAAACCAGTTACTTTCCCAAGGTGACGGCAGGTGCGAGTTACTACTGGGGCGATGGAGCAAATTTTGTGCCCTCGGGAAACGTTGCGCCGCAGTTTCTGCTGTCGCGGCTGGACACAGCCACCGGAACGCTGACGTTTCGCCCACTCAAGCCATTGAAAATTGAGAATACGTATCTCTATGAACGTTTACGATCCACGCAGAGCGAGTACCTCGCCGCATTGTCCGCGCTTTCGTCGACTTCCAATGCCCGCATCGGAAAGGGCATCTTCGACGATCACATCTTGCGCAGCAAGTGGAACTGGCAGTTCACGCCCCAGCTTTCCATGCGCGTGATTCTGCAATACAACTCGTTGCTGGCGAACACTCCCGGCAACACGTTTTATCCGTATACGTATCTGCCGACGGAGAAGCAATTCAACGCGGATTTCCTGATCACATATCTGGTGCATCCGGGCACGGCGATTTATGTTGGCTATAACAGCGACCTGCAGAATCTAAATCACAATCTGAACTTCGATCCGGCGGGATTGGCTGGCCTCTACAGTTCGAAGGGTTTTATGAACGACAGCCGGCAGTTTTTTGTGAAGGTATCTTATCTGTTTCGCTTTTGAGTGCATGCTGTTATATAGCCAGCGCAGGTTCCAACCGTTTGACAGTTTTCTGTCACTGCCCCTAACCTAGTTTTTCATCATTCTTATGAAAGTTTTGGTTCTAGGAAGCGGCGGACGCGAGCATGCGCTGGTGTGGAAGCTGCGCCAATCTTCGCGCATTTCGCAGTTGTACTGCGCTCCGGGGAATGGGGGAATTGCCGCGGAAGCAGAGTGCCTGCCGGTTGATGTGAAGAGCGTTGATTCGCTGCTCGCCTTGGGAGCCAGTCTGAAACCCGACCTTACCGTCGTGGGTCCGGAGCTGCCGCTCTCAATTGGGATCGTCGATGAATTTACCCGGCGGGGCTGGCCGATCTTTGGGCCAACGAAGGCTGCGGCGCAGTTGGAATCGAGCAAGAGTTTTGCCAAGGAATTTCTGCAACGTCATAACATCCCTACTGCGCCTTATGCCATCTGCGATTCGGTCGAGCAGGTGCGATCGGCGCTGAGCCATTTTCATCTTCCAGTAGTGGTCAAGGCGGACGGATTGGCAGCGGGTAAAGGAGTGGTGATCGCGAAGAGTAAAGAAGAAGCTGCGAGCACGGCGGCAGAAATGTTGAGCGGCCGAATGCTCGGCGACGCCGGCGCTCGCGTCGTGCTGGAAGAATGCCTGGAAGGAGATGAACTGTCGTTTCTGGTGGTGAGCGATGGAGAGCGCGTTGCTCCACTGGTGGCGGCACAGGATCACAAGCGCGTAGGCGATGGCGACACCGGATCCAACACCGGAGGCATGGGAGCTTATTCCACGCCCGGAATTATTGATGATCAGATGCGCGATTGGCTGGTGAACCACATCGCGCGGCCCGTGGTTACGGGGATGAAAAAAGAAGGTACAGAGCTGAAGGGCGTTCTGTACTGCGGTCTGATGATGACAGCCCGCGGGCCGATGGTGCTGGAATTTAACTGCCGCTTCGGGGATCCTGAGACGCAACCCATTCTAATGCGCACGGAGAGCGATCTGGTCGATGCTCTACAAGCTTCGGTCGATGGCCGGGTTAGTGATGGTGATTTCAAGTGGTCAAGCGATGCATCTGTGTGCATTGTGATGTCTTCGGGTGGATATCCGGGTACATTCGAGATGGGCAAGCGGATCGCCGGCATTGAAGACGCTGAGCGGATAGAAGGAGTGAAAGTTTTCCACTCGGGCACAGCGCTTCACGACGGAATGTTCTATTCTTCCGGTGGTCGGGTGTTGGGCGTTACGGCGCGGGCGCCAGAACTGCCAACTGCTGTCCAGCGAGCTTACGAAGCCTGCGCAAAGATCAGCTTTGACGGTGCCCACTATCGCAGAGACATTGCTGCGCGGGCGCTGAAAAATATTTCATAAGGAAATTCATGACAAAACCACTGGTTTCAATCGTGATGGGCAGCGATTCCGACTTGGAAATCATGCGCGAGGCGGGAAAAGCGCTGGAAGAATTCGGAATCGCTTACGAGATGGACGTAACGTCTGCGCACCGTTCGCCTGATCGCACGGCCGAATTTGCGCGCAAGGCCAGAGAAAATGGCATTCGCGTGATTATCGCCGGCGCGGGCGGAGCTGCGCATCTTGCCGGAGTGATTGCCGCGCACACCACGCTTCCCGTCGTTGGCGTGCCGATTCCTTCGACATCGCTGCAGGGTATGGATTCTCTGCTGGCGACAGTTCAAATGCCGGCTGGAATTCCGGTAGCCACGGTTGCAATTGGCAAACCAGGCGCGACGAATGCGGGAATCCTTGCTGCGCAGATGATTGGCCTCAGCGACGACTCAATTGCGAAAAAGCTTGCTGCGTACAAAGAGAAACTGGCCCGAGGTGTGGAGGAGAAGTCGAAGAAGTTGAAGAGTTCGCTGGCGGGCTAATCCAACTCTGCCTTTGTCATTCCGAGGACCGGAGCGACGAGGAATCTCGGTTTCGCTGGCACCAGGAGAAACACAGATTCCTCGCTTCGCTCGGAATGACAAGCCTTCTTACAGCTTCAGACCCTTTAGATACTCGCGAAACGGTTCCCCTAAGTCTTCCCGCTTAATGGCAAATTCCACCGTTGCTTTCAGAAAGCCCAGCTTGTCTCCGGTATCGTGCCGGCGGCCTTCGTAAACGTAGGCGTACATTTTTTCGCGCTTCAGCAGCAGGCGCATGCCATCCGTAAGCTGCAATTCTCCGCCCGCCCCTGTGGGAGTCTCGGCCAGGCATTCGAAGATTGCCGGAGTGAGAATGTAGCGGCCGATGATCGCCAGGTTCGAAGGCGCGTCTTCTGGCTTGGGCTTCTCCACCATGTGCTTGATTTCGAACAGGCGTCCATCAAAGCGGCCATCGGCCGGCTTCACGTCCAGCACGCCGTAGGACGAAATCATTTTTCCCTCGACCACCTGCGTGGCCAGCACCGAGCATTGCGTTTCGTCATAGACCTGCGCCATTTGCTTCAGGCAGGGAACCCTGGCATCGATCACGTCATCGGCCAAGAGCACAGCGAAGGGTTCATTGCCAATTAACTCCCGCGCCATGAGCACAGCGTGGCCCAGTCCCAGCGCCTCTTTCTGGCGAACATAAGCCACGTGCATCATGTCGGAAATATTGCGCACGATGTGGAGCAGATCCGTCTTGCCCCGCTCCTCCAACATTTTTTCGAGCTCGTAGCTGACGTCGAAGTGATCTTCAATGGCCTGCTTGCCACGTCCCGTAATAATGATGATCTGATCGCAACCCGAGGCCATGGCCTCTTCCACGCCATATTGAATGATGGGCTTGTCGACCAGCGGGAGCATTTCTTTGGGCTGGGCTTTGGTCGCGGGCAAAAAGCGGGTGCCCAGGCCGGCGGCGGGAAATACGGCTTTGCGAACTTTCATCATGGCGTAGTTAATCGTTGGCTGTTGGTGTGCCGACCCGGTATTGTACCTTGCGATGATCTTACCTCGACGGCGCGTTGTCACCGGGGCATGTCTTGATTTTCCGTGGAACCGACTTCTGATGCCGTCTTCGTGCTCGCCAGTTGCTCCAAAACTGCGCGCAGCGTCCGCAAAACTTCTGCCGGAGCTGTCGCATTCAAAACAAACTTCAACATTCCATCCGGAGTGAATTGCGTGCCGCGCTGCGAAGCGACGAAGCTGGCCAACTGCTCGGGATCGACGGTAGCGCTCTGGCGGAATTTGAACGTCACCGAGTCCCGCTTGCGCTCGATGGCGTTTACCCCGACTTTCATGCACAGAAGCTTAAGCGAGGCGTAGTCCAGCAGATTGCGCACCGCCGGTGGCACCGGCCCGTAGCGGTCTTCGAGTTCGGCGGCGACATCGCCAAGCTGCGATTCGGTTTCCACGCGAGCCACGCGTTTGTACATTTGTAGGCGCTGGTTTTCCTCGGGAATGTACGTTCCGGGAACGCGGATGTTGAGGCCGAGATTGAGTTGCGTCTCCGCCTCGTCGGGAGCGGCTTCGCCTTTCATCTCGCGCACGGCGCGCTCGAGCATCTGCGTGTAAAGCTCGAAACCGATAGCTTCAATGTGCCCACTTTGCTCGCCACCAAGAAGATTTCCTGCGCCACGCAATTCAAGGTCGAGAGCGGCGATTTTGAATCCCGCGCCCAGGTCGGAGAATTCTTTCAACGCGGCGAGACGGCGGCGAGCGATCGGTGTCAACTCAACTTCGGACGGAATCATTAGATAGGCATATGCTCGGCGGTTGGACCGCCCCACGCGGCCACGTAATTGATACAGCTCCGAAAGCCCCAGCCGGTCTGCGCGATTGATGAGAATCGTGTTGCACAGCGGAATGTCGAGGCCGTTTTCGATAATCGTGGTGGCCACCAGAATATCGGCTTCGTGATGCATAAACTTCAGCATCACCTTTTCCAGTTCGCCTTCCGACATTTGTCCGTGGCCCACTGCGACTCGCGCCTCGGGAACCATGGCTTGCAGTTTGGCCGCGATCTCCCAAATGCTCTCCACGCGATTATGTACGAAGTAAACTTGCCCACCGCGCTCCAGTTCCTGCTCGATGGCCGTCTGAATCAGCTTCTCATCCCACTTGGCGACCACCGTCTGAATAGCCATGCGGTCTTTCGGCGGCGTCTCGATGACGCTCATGTCGCGCAGACCCACCAGTGACATATGTAGTGTGCGCGGAATCGGCGTGGCTGACATCGTGAGCACATCGACCTGCTTGCGCATCTGCTTGATGCGTTCTTTGTGGCGCACGCCGAAGCGCTGTTCCTCATCGACAATAAGCAGGCCGAGATCGGAAAACTTGAGGTCTTTCGAAAGAATACGGTGCGTGCCGATCAGAACGTCAATCTTGCCCGCTTCCGTCTTCTCCAGAATTTCTTTTTGCTGCTTCGCATTGCGAAAGCGGCTGATCATTTCGATCTTGACCGGGAACGCGGCGAAGCGCTGCTTGAACGTTTCGTAATGTTGAAAGGCAAGGACTGTTGTCGGCGCGAGCACCGCAACCTGCTTGTTGTCGCTGACTGCCTTGAACGCGGCTCGCATCGCCACTTCCGTCTTGCCGTAGCCAACATCACCGCAAAGCAAGCGGTCCATGGGCTGCGTCGATTCCATGTCGCGCGTAACATCCGCGATGGCATGAGCCTGATCTTCCGTTTCGTTGAACTCGAATGCATCTTCGAATTCGCGAACCCATTCGTTGCCCATCGGAAATGCATGCCCTACCGCCGTTTTGCGCTCCGCATAAAGCTTCAGCAGTTCGTCAGCCATATCTTTCATGGCCTTTTTCACGCGAGCCTTCGTTTTGTTCCAGGCCGCGGTTCCCAGGCTGCTAAGTGCGGGCTTCGCCCCTTCGGACGACCGGTACTTCTGAACCAGGTCGAGACGCGTCAGCGGAACATACAGCCGCGCCGCATCAGCGTATTCCAGCAGCATGAACTCGGCGTTGCCGTCGCCTTGATTGATTTCCTTCAGCCCCTGATACTGGCCTATGCCGTGCTCGACGTGAACGACGTAGTCTCCCGCTTGCAGGTCGCGGAAGTCGGAGAGAAATGCCGAAACCTTGGATTTCTGCCGCTGCGGACGCGACGCGACCGCTTCCGATTCGTCAAACAGATCGCGCGCGCCGAAGACAGCGAGATGCGCCTCCGGCAATATCACGCCATCCGGCACATAGGCTTTGGCCAACGTGGTGGTGAGAACTTCTCCCGCAAAATAACTGGTCTCGTCGGCATAGCTTTCGCCGCCGCGAGTTCGGCTGCCCAGGCGGAACGAAACGTTATATTCGGTGAAGACGTCGGCCAGGCGCTCGACCTCGCCAGTATTCGGAACTGCCAACAGCACTTGATTGCCGTTGCCAGTGAGCTTTTGCACTTCTTCGAGTAAAGCTGGAACCGCTCCGTGGAAACGCGGCGCCGGCTGCGACAAGAATGTAATCTCTGGCTGCGCTCCATCATCAGAGTTCGTGATTCCCAGATGCTCGAGACTTGCGCCAGGCAACGCGTTGACCTCATCCCACCAGTCGTCGAGCGAATCGGCGCCGGGGAGATAGACGTCCTCAGGCCGAACCAGATTTCCCACACCGCTCCGCTCGTGCGCTTCTTGCACCCGGCTCCAGAAGCGATCGAGTTCCTGTTTGAGCTGGTCGGGTTCGTCGAGCAACACCGCTGCGCGAGGAAGCAAATTGAAGATGCTGCTCTCGGCGCCGGCCACCGAGGCATAGAACTCCCAACCGGGAAATGTTGTGACACCGCCGGAACGAATCGCGGCTTCCACAATTTCCTCCGAGCCCGTAATGCGCTTGCCGGAGAGTCGAACGTGGATCGCGCCCAGCAGTTCCTCGCTCACCGGTGTCTCCGTCAGAGGCAAAAGCAGCGCCTCATCCAGCGGGTTGGATGAGCGTTGCGAAGCGGGATCGAAACGGCGTATGGACTCGGCTTCATCCCCGAAAAGCTCGATGCGCACAGGCCGCTCTGCCTCGGGCGAGTAGACGTCGAGGATGCCGCCGCGCAGCGCATACTGGCCTGGCATTTCGACTACGTCTGCTGGCGCATATCCAACTGTGTTCAGATGAGCCAGGAGTGTGGTCGTATCGACAGATTCACCGCGACGAATAGTGCGTGCAAGATCGACGTAGTAATCGGCTGATCGCAGGCGGATTGCCGCTGCCGTTACGGGCGTCACCACAATCAAGGCTGTGCCCGTGGCAATTTTCCAGAGTGCGGTGGCGCGTTCTTCCTGCAGTTCCGGGTGCGGCGAAAGATTCTGGAAGGGCAGCACGTCACGGGCGGGCAATGAAACGACTGCTTCCGCATCGCATGCGCCGGTAAGTTCGCAGAACCCGTGCAGCACGGGCAGGAGCTCTTCCGCGGCACGATTGTCAGCGACTACGACGATCAGCGGCCGATCCGCGCTACGCCGCAACAACACCAGCAGCAATGCTTTAGCGGTAGGAGTGAGTCCGGACAAACGAATCCGCCCCGTGCCTTCGTTCAGATGGGTGGCGGCACGCGAGTAAGCGGGAAATTTTTCTACGTCCGCGAAGAGTTCGCGAACGAAGGACAAAAGCATGCAAGGTCATTTTAACAGGACGTGGGACGAAGGAAGTGAAAGTGCTCCGTAAGGACGCGCCTCGCCTGGGAAACCGGTGCGGCCAACCCGCAGCCACGCAATTACTGTCGCAGCAATGGCCTGGTCAGACAGGTCGGACCACCGCCTCCATTGACACACAATTCGTTGCCGGGAAACGTGCGGACGTCGAATCCAGCGTGCCGCAGGCGGGTGTTGGTCTTGGTGTTTTCTTCAATCGCCAGCAGACGATTTCCCCCCAGAGCCAGTACGTTGCAGGCCAGCGAATCGCGCTCGGGGTAATCGATCTCGATGAACTTGAACCCGCGCGACTTCAGCAGTTCCACGGTTTCGACCGCTAGCCAAGGCAGATCAACTAGCGCGGTTTGCTTATCCAGCAGGCTGATCAACGACATCAAGTGTAGGCACGCCGAAGGTCCCGCGCCGTAAGGCAGTGGCGCCGATACCACCTCTATTCCTCTGGGCGAGAGGAGGTTTCGCATCTGGCGAATGCCTTCCGCGTTGGTGCGCGAGCCGCGGCCCACGACCAACGTCTTCGAGTCCAGCCACACGATGTCTCCGGCCTCGGTGGTGCCGGGCGCTGTGATTTCAGCCAGAGTTGGGACCATACGCTGCGAGCAGAATTCAGCGTGGTGCAGTCCTTCCGCCAAACGATTGGCTTTGCCGGGACGCATGACGAGCAGCCCGAAATCCGTGGCGAACGAAGCGTCGTGAGTGTAAACGGCATCGAGAGAAAATTCGTTCGAAGCAGGCAGTTCTATGATCTGCACGCCTGCAGAAACAAGCTCATTGCAAAGCGCTTCGTGTTGCGCCTGCGCTTGCTCGGCGTCGGGTTCGTGCAGAAATCCAAGTTCCCGCCAGCGCGCAATGCGCTCCGGCTGATCCCAGCCTACTGCGCGAGGCGAACAGACCAAAACACGTTTCAACGTATCCACCATCGAATGCCCGTTGAACTGGACTGCGGCGATTGTTTCCTGCATATTTTCTTTGTCGAATGGATTTCTGGAACCGATGCCTCCTGCAAGGAATCTAAATGGGCATCATGGCAAAAGCAATCTGGGAAGGCGCAGTTCTCGCTGAGAGCAATCAAACCGTCGAAGTCGAAGGCAATCAGTATTTCCCCGCCAATTCGATCCACAACGAATACTTCAAGCCGAGCGACCAGCACTCGGTCTGTCCCTGGAAAGGTACTGCGAGTTACTACGACGTCGAGGTCAACGGGATGCGGAACGCCGGAGCCGCCTGGTATTATCCCGAACCGAAGTCGGCCGCCAGCCAGATTAAGGGATTTGTGGCGTTCTGGAAGGGCGTGAAGGTCGAGAAGTAAAATTGTTGATTTGCTGATTGTTGATTGAAAAAACGTAGACCATCCCCAATGTCCTGGTTTCAATCAACAATCACTCAATCAGCAATTCCCACAGTGCCCTTGGTAATCCGTTCGTACACTCCCTTTCGGTAACCCTTAGTAACCATGCGAATCCTTACCTCGGGCCGTACAATTGGCCTTGTCCACAGGGCCATCTTCCTAAACTGAGATTGTCCTTACGACATTTTCAGAGAAGCGGTCTCCCTCGGATGAAACGAGCTTACTAACTCAGGTTGGAGTTTGCACCGATATGGCGTTTGGTTTCGGATTCAACAAACAGAAGGCTCTCAGCGCTGCGGAGAAATATGTCCAGCAGGGCAAGCTGCAGAACGCCATTTCTGAATACGAGAAGATCCTCAAGAACGACGCCAAGGAACTGACCGTCTACAACACGGTCGGCGATCTCTATGCTCGGCTGGGCGAAGCCGACAAAGCGACCGACGCTTTCAAGGCGGTCGGCGATGCCTATGCCACGCAGGGATTCACGGTCAAGGCGATCGCCATGTTCAAGAAGATCAGCAAGCTCAAGCCATCGCTCGAAAATGTGCTCAAGCTGGCTGAACTCTACACGCAACAAGGACTCTTTAACGACGCTCGCGCACAGTATCTACAAGTCGCCGAACAATTTCTAAAGGCGAATGAATACGAGAATGCCGTCCGCATCTTCCAGAAGATTCTGGAAATGGATCCGGAAAACGTCTCCATGCGGGTTCGGCTTGCGGAAGTTTACGTTCGCATGGGCAAGAAGGATGAGGCGTGGCAGATTTTTTCCGCGGCGGCGGAAAGCATGCGTTCTCGCGGTTCTCTGACGGGCGCTGAAGAAGTCCTGCAGCGCATGCTCGCCATCGATCCGACGAACAGCTACGCGCTTCTCATGCAGGCGAAGAACTTGATCGACTCCGGCGACGGAGAGGCAGCCATTGCCTGCCTGCAGAAAATCGCCGATCTCGACTCCAATCCTGAAGCTCTGCGAGATCTGCTCAAGGCTTGCCTGCAGCTGGGAAGGCTCTCCGAGGCCAGCACCCTGGCTAACAAGCTGTTAACAGTCCATAACGACCTGACTTCGATTTCGACTTTTGCCGACGCACTGATGCAGGCCGGCCAGTACGAAAACGCGCTCCAGGTGTATGACCAGCATGCGGATCGGCTGCTGGCGGAAAATTCCGGAAAAGTGCTGGAACAACTGCATGCCATCATTGGACACGTGCGGGACAACCCGGCATCGCTGGAAAAACTGCTCGCTCTGTTCCAAAAAGCAGGAGAGACCACTCACATCACCGAAGTTTGCGAACTCCTGGCTCATGCCAGCGTGCAATGCGGCGATTTGCCCCGTGCCCGCGACCTTTATCAGAAACTGGCCCAGCTTGAGCCGCAGAATCCCCTGCACATGAAGAGTTATCAGCAGGTGGTCAGCCAGTTGGGCGGCGCTCCTGTGAGTGCGAAACTCATTACTGCGGAAGAAGCTGCGGTGATCGTCGACGAACTCGAGGCCACTGCGCCTCCGGTTCATCAGCACTATGCCGACGATGTTGCCATCGCGGTTCGCTCCGCGCTGACCGATGCCGAACTTTTCATTTCTTACAACATGCCGGCCAAGGCATTTGAGCCTCTGCTCGCGGCATGCGCACAAGCGCCAAACGATCTGCGGCTGAATCAGCGATTGGCCGCGCTGCATACTCGAGCTTCCCGCTTTTCCGAAGCCGCAGTGTGCTGCCGCACACTGAAAAGTATTTACTCCGACGCGGGATATCCGGAAGACGCCACTCGCTACGGCGAACTGGCCGATCGCTACGAAGAACGCTCTTCAGTGGCGACAATTCACGAAGATTCTCCTGCGGTACATGATTTTGCCGTTGAGGCATCCGCAGAAACCGACACTCAGGAAGAAACTGCTTCCCGCTCCGCTGAACCTTGGCCGTCTTTGTCTCCCAAGATGACAGCCGGGGATGACGTTGCTGAGTTCAGCGTAGTCGACGAAACTCCTGCAGCCTCTGAAACGTCCCTAGAAGCTCCAGCGGAAATCGACCTTTCCGATTGGGAAGATTCGATCACGGTCGAAAGCGACGCTCCGGTGGAAGTGGCGGAGACCGATGTCGCCGATTCGGTTGGGGATCACGAACTCCCCGGCGCAGCAGCCATCGAAATCATCGACGAAATGCGGTTCTATCTTTCTCATGGCATGCCCGAGCAGGCTCGTGCCGTGCTGCCGAAATTGCAGGCTCTTACTCAAGACGATCGGTTGATCGCCCAGTTACGGCAGGAAGTCGAGGCCGCGGTAAAGGCCGTGGCTGCGAAGTCTCAGGAAGCCAAAGGCGACGAAAAGAAAAACGAAAAGAAGAAAGAGAAAAAGGAAGTTGCCAAGACGCCGGAGCCTGTCGAAATAACCGCTGCGCCGGAATTCGAAGTCGCCGAGATTCCAGTCGAAGCCGCTTTGGCCGAAGAGATTTCAGTCGAAGACATTCCGGCTGCCCAGATTACCTCTGCCATTGATGAACCAACCCCTGTAGTGGAATTGTCCGCAACAGTGGAGCAACCTGCGCAAGCTGAGACTCTTCATACTGAGAGCGTCTCTGCCAGCGCACTTCCTGCCGAGGTGGCTCAAGAACTGCCGGTTGTGGATCTGCCCGTCACGGCAGAAGCAACGATTCCATCACCGCATGTCGCGCTTGTAGACTCAGCGCCGGCCACGCCGCTTAAAGAACTCGTAGCAGATCTCGAGTCTTCTTTGGGAGAGTTTGCGCCCGCGCCTGCCCCGTTCCACGTACATGCAACCTCGCCGATTACAGTCGACGCACCAGCCGCAATTCCGGCGCAAATTGCAGCCACAATGCCGGTCGCGGTTCCGGCCGAAAGTATTCCAGAGCCTGTCGTCGAAGCCAAAACTATCGACACAGTCGTCGCGCTACCCGCACCGGCACTCGGCGAGTTCGTAGCCGATCTTGAAGCTTCCTTGGGAGACGACTTCCTTAAGTCCGCTCCCAAGGCCCCAGAATCAGTTCCGGTCGCTGCCGCTCCTGTTGTGGCCGCTCCTGTCATCGCTACTGTTGCTGCGGCGCCAGCCCAGACGGCTGATTTCACCCCAGCGTCGCCGATTTCTGCGCCTTTGGCCGCCAACGCCGCAGCCGCTTCGGCCTCAGCGGCGCATGGTGCATCTCTACCGCAAACCCCGGCCGCTGCGGTTACGGCTCCAACGCCTCAAATGGCCGCTGCCGCGCCACCAGTCGCAGCCGCAAGCCCGGTGCTACCGTCGGGGGCAAAGACAGGAATGTCCCCGTTTGCGGAAGAGACTGGCATCGACTTGAACGTGATGTTCGGCGAACTCAAGCAGGACCTCGAGGCTGACATCTCCTCCGCCGACGAAGATCCCGAAACCCACTACAATCTGGGCGTTGCCTTCCGTGAGATGGGCTTGCTCGACGAAGCGATCGGAGAGTTGCAGAAGACCTGCCAGTCGATTGAGCGCGGTCGTCCATTTCCTCAGACGATGCAGGCCTATACCTGGTTAGCTCAATGCTTCCTCGATAAAGGCGTGCCCGAGGCCGCGGCCCGCTGGTACGACAAGGCGCTGGGCGTTGCCGGAATCGACGGCGAAACGCGCACGGCCCTGCACTACGAACTTGGCTCTGCCTTCGAAACCGCTGGCGATAAGCCCGCTGCTCTCAAACACTTTATGAACGTTTACGGCAGTAATATCGATTATCGTGATGTCGCCGAGCGCATAAAGGCTCTGAAGTCGTAAAATACCCGGATGGGTCTAATCGCTTGTGCCGCTTTTGGGGCTGTCGGCATTTTCGAGATTCATAGCCCCAGCCATTTCCGGGGCCACGCATGACGCTCGGTGTGAATCCAGTTTCCAATAGCCCCGTTAAGCCCGATCCCACCTCTGCCTCTTCCGGGGCGGTCCAGGCTTTGCTGGACCCGAATCAGCAGACCGTCCCTCCGCACAGCGCGGTGCAACTTTGGCTGCATCGAATTTCCGTCTTTCTTTTCGTGCTGATCGCCGCCGTGGCAGGGGTGCTTCTCATCATTCTTCCGTGGACTCCCGGCTGGACCGACAACTATCTGCTGCTTTCCTATCCTTCATTGCGCACGCTGGTCGCCAGCGGTTTCTTCCGCGGCATCTGCAGTGGCCTGGGATTGCTCGACATCTGGATTGGTTTCTGGGAGGCGCTGCACTACCACGAACACGCGTAAGAGTCGGTGCAACTCTGTGTTTTCCTCAGTGTTCCTCTGTGTTAAAGATTTTAGGCTGCGGCAACCCGGCTAAAGTCTCCATTCCCGCGAAGCTCCCGCTCCTGTATTCTGAAACTCCTGAGTTTCTCCCATGACAGAGAAGATCGACAAGCTCAAATCCGCGCCTCTCGCGTATCGTAACGAACCGTTCCTCAACAGTCCTGACGGAAGAATCCTCCGAATTCTGTCGGAATATCAGGAACCGCTCGCACGCTTCCGCCGTGAGCAGATTCAGGACACGGTAGTATTCTTCGGCTCCGCGCGTTTTCAGGGAAGTGACGCGGCCAGAAAAAATCTCAGCGCCATCGAGCATGCCGACAAAACTTCCGCTGCGCAGCAACAGGAAAAAGATCTGAAGCGCGCTCTCGCCGGCATTGAGATGGCGCGTTACTACGAAGACGCGCGCCGTCTCGCGTTTCTACTGACCCAATGGTCCATTCAGATTCCCGCGCGCCGGCGCCGCTTCGTCGTAACCACCGGCGGTGGCCCCGGCATCATGGAAGCGGCGAACCTTGGCGCGAATGAAGCTGGAGGCAAGACTATCGGCCTCAATATCCATCTGCCGTTTGAACAGAATCCGAATCAATACATCACTCCCGCGTTGAATTTCGAATTTCATTATTTCTTCATGCGCAAGTTCTGGTTCGCCTATCTCGCTAAAGCCCTGGTAATTTTTCCCGGAGGCTTTGGCACCATGGACGAGTTCTTCGAAATCCTCACCCTTGCGCAAACCGACAAGCTGGCCAAGAAAATTCTCGTTCTGATTTATGGCAGCGAATACTGGAATCGCATCATCAACTTTCAGGCCTTCGTGGATGCGGGCACGGTTTCAGCGGAAGATGTGAATTTGTTTCAGTTCGCAAACACTCCGGAAGAAGGTTTCGAGTTCCTGCGCGACGGGTTGACGAAATATCATTTAGGAGGCACGCCGAAGAAAGCTGAAACTCAGGAAGTACTGCCGGAAATTGCCAAAACCAGACCGTAATGCCGCATCAGACCCCAGACCTCGGACCTCTGCGAGACGTATCTGAAGTCCGAGTTCCGAGGTCCGATGGCCGGCTCCCCCTGCTTTACTACATCACCGACCGCTCGGCTTTTCCTGGACGCGAATCTAGTCGCCGGCGTCACCTTCTCGAGAAAATTGCCGAAGCCGCCAGCGCCGGCGTGAACTACGTTCAACTCCGCGAGAAGGATCTTCTGGGACGAGACCTCGAACTGCTGGCAGCCCAAGCCATCAAAGTCATCGCAGAAACAAACAAGCCCAGAACCGGCAACGAGCAGGCCAAAACAGTGTTGCTCATCAACTCCCGCGCTGACGTAGCCCTGGCAACCGGAGCCGCAGGCATACACCTTCGCTCAGATGACCTGACACCGGGAGAAGTGATGGCAATCTGGACACGCTGTAACTGCGAGGTTTCGCCGAAAACTCCAACGATCTCTGTCGCCTGTCACTCGCCGCAAGAGGTTACTCAGGCCGTTGCCAACGGCGCACATATTGCCGTTCTTGCACCGATCTTTGGAAAAAAAGATGTGCCCGGTGCCCGGCCCGTTGGTCTATCGGACCTTCGCGAAGCTTGCCGTAACAACATTCGCGTCTTAGCCCTGGGCGGGATCACTTTGGAAAATGCCCAATCCTGCCTCGAGGCCGGCGCTTCCGGCATCGCTGCCATCCGCCTGTTTCAGGAAAACAACATCGCTGCAATCGTCCGCGAGTTGCGCCGCTAGCCCGTCCACTTGGCCCCTGTCTTCAGAATTTGCACGATCTTCGCCAGCCGCCGTTCTCGTGTTGCCTCCTGCTTCGCTCCGGAAATAGAAATAGCCATCTCCTTTTTGTGAGTGAACGCCAGTTTGTCCCAATTCGCCTGCGCTGTTTTACTTTTGGCCAGCTCTTTCTTAAGTTCCGGCGGAGCCTCCACCGTGCGCTTTTCCTCGTCGCGCTCCATCACCACTTCCACCACATCGCCGGGCCCCGCACCAGCACTCCGGCACAATGCCTTGTTCACCGGCATCATGTGAGGGCCGCCGCAAGGCATCAGCGATGAGCGATAAGGGAAACCGTTAATGGTTCCCCGCACTGGAACCCGCCCGCGCGTTCTAAACATCTCCGGCACGTCCACCGGCGGAATAATTGTGGCTACCACTCCCGCTTCTTTCCCATGGATCTTCGCTTTGAATCGTAGTTTTTCCTCAGCCATCCCATCTCCTTAGTCGTCGGCGCTGCTAAACTCTAACTCGGCAGAAAATACGCCGCAACAAGATGTCTTCTCCAAAGTCGCGACCTGATCCGCCTTCGCAATTCGCCCTTCCGTCCGCCATGGAACCGAGGCTCATCGCGATCCCCGAGGGCTCGTTCCTCATGGGATCTGACTCTGGGCAGGACTGTGAAGGTCCTGTGCATCGCGTCTGGGTCGGCGCTTTCGCGCTCGCGACAACGCAGGTTACGAACGCGGAATACGAATTTTTTCTACGTGCCACCAACAGTCCATTTCCTCCGAACTGGCAAGTTCCTCATTTTAATCATCCACAACAACCCGTCGTTGCAGTCTCCTGGTTTCAAGCGTCTGAATATTGCGAATGGCTTGCATCGAAGACCGGACGCTCCTACCGCTTGCCCACCGAGGCCGAATGGGAGCGCGCCGCCAGGGGCGGCCTCGAGCAGAAACAATTTTCCTGGGGCGACGATCCCCCTCAATCTCTTCCCGACTACGCGATCCGCTGGCAGAGCGGCCCCGAGCCCGTCGCCCGCTATGCGCCGAATGCTTTCGGTCTTTACGATATCGGCGACAACGTGCATGAATGGTGCAGCGACTGGTACGATCCGAATTATTACGCTACGTCGCCCGACCGCAATCCACGCGGTCCCGATCAAGGCCAACGAAAATCTTCACGCGGCGGATCGTGGCGTCATCAGGTCAAAGTCGCCCGCTGTTCCGCCCGCTCCAGTATCCCGCCAGAATTTCAATATGCCGACTATGGCTTCCGCCTGGCTTGCAGCTGTTAAGCTGACAACAGATTCTCAGGATTGAGTAATTTGGTAATTGAGTAATTGGAAATAGCAGAACTTTTGTGATGGGTCCTTCTTCAATTACTCAATTGCCAAATTTCACAACTACTCAATTAACTATGTTCCGGAACGATCTTCTTCTTCACAAACGCATCCTGATCACCGGCGGTGGCACTGGCCTCGGCAAAGGCATGGCCAGTCGCTTCCTGGAACTCGGCGCGGAGATTTACATTTGCGGTCGCCGCGAAGACGTTCTCAAAAACACCGTCGTCGAACTGTCAACCAAGGGCACAATCCACGCTGTCCCATGCGATGTGCGCAATCTCGAAGCCGTCGACTCCATGATCGACAGCATCTGGAAAGAAGGTCCGCTCGACGTTCTTGTGAACAACGCCGCCGGAAATTTCATCTCCCGCACAGAAGACCTTTCACAGCGGGCCTTCGACTCCGTCATCGGCATCGTGCTCATGGGCACGCTGCATGCGACGATGGCCTGTGGACGACGCTGGCTTCAGGCGAAGCGCGGCGGTACGGTTCTCAGCATCTCAGCGACGTATGCTCCGGTTGGTTCGGCGTATGTGGTTCCTTCCGCAGTTTCGAAAGCCGGCGTCGAAGCCCTCACCCGCAGCCTCGCCGTCGAGTGGGGCAATCGTGGCATCCGGATGAATGCGATTGCGCCCGGCCCCATTCCCACGCAAGGCGCGTTTTCGCGGGTCCTGCCGCGTCCCGAGATGGAAACTCTCGCGCTCGACCGCAACCCGCAACATCGGTTCGGCACAGTGGAACAGCTAGCGAACCTGGCAGCATTTTTGGTGAGCGACGGCAGCGATTATATCAACGGCGAAGTCATCCGTATGGACGGCGGCGAATTTCTGCAAGGCGCCGGAGAATTCAGCAACCTCGGCCGCTTGCTCACCGATGAAGACTGGGAATCGCTCAAGCCGCGCAAGAAAGAAAGTTAAAACAGAAAACAAAACACGACTAAAACAACTTTGTCATTCCGACCGAAGTCGGAGCGCCAGCGACGCGAAGTGGAGGAACCTGCTTTTTTGATGTCGTCGCCACGAACCTATTGCCGTTCACCCTACCGCCTGACCACCGCTGGCGCAATCTCCTCCACATCAATAATCTCGGTCGGATACTTTCCCGTATAACACGCCGTGCAGTAGCGCAGACCTTCACCCTCGCCGCACGCCTTCTTCAATCCTTCGAGCGAAAGATACGCCAATGAGTCCGCTCCAATGTAGTCGCAAATCTCATCCACCGACTTATTGGCGGCGATGAGCTGCTTCTTCGACGGCGTGTCCACGCCGTAAAAGCATGGCGAAATCGTTGGCGGGCACGATACCCGCATGTGTACCTCTTTCGCGCCGGCATTGCGAATCATGCGAACGATCTTCCGGCTGGTGGTGCCGCGAACAATCGAGTCGTCGATCAGTACCACGCGTTTCCCTTCGAGGAGTGAGCGCACCGGATTCAATTTCAACTTCACGCCAAAATCTCGCACGCTCTGCCGCGGCTCAATAAACGTCCGACCCACATAGTGGTTGCGAATTAGGGCAAAGCGAAACGGAATCCCACTTTCCGCCGCATAGCCGACGGCTGCGGTCACGCCCGAATCCGGCACGGGAACCACCAGATCCGCTTCCACCCCGGTTTCACGCGCCAGCTGCCGTCCCAGATTTTCGCGGCTGGTCTGCACCGCGCGGCCAAACACGACGCTATCGGGACGCGAAAAATATACGTGCTCAAAGATGCAGCTCGACTGCGGCGCAGCGTTCGAGTAGAACCGCGAAGTGACCCCCTCCGGCCCGATCACAACCAGCTCGCCAGGCTTAACATCGCGTTCGTATTCCGCGCCAATCAAATCAAAAGCGCATGTTTCCGAAGCGAATACAACCGTGTCGTGCTTTTGATTCTCTGTCGCATGAATCCTTCCCATGGCCAGCGGCCGGAAACCGCGCGGATCGCGTGCCGCAAAAATCCGGTCCGCGCTCATCATCACCAGAGAAAATGCTCCCTCGACCTGCCGCAAAGCATCGGCCATCGCCTCGGGCAGCGTATGTTCCTTCGACAAAGCAATCAGATGAACAATAACTTCCGTATCGCTATTTGTCTGAAAGATCGATCCCTGGCTCTCCAGCCGCGACCGTACCTGCAACGCATTCGTCAGGTTACCGTTGTGCGCCAGCGCGATCGATCCCTTGTTCGACTGCACCAGAATCGGCTGCGCATTGAGCAGGGCTGAGTCTCCCGCGGTGGAATATCGCGTGTGTCCGATGGCCAGCGTACCCCGCATTTTGGCCAGAACATCTTCGGTGAAGATGTCGGCAACCGGTCCCATGTCTTTATACGGCCGCAAGGTGATTCCATCGGAAGTCACAATCCCCGCCGATTCTTGCCCGCGATGCTGCAACGCATGTAAGCCCAGATAGGCGAGCTTCTCCGCTTCAGGATGCGCAAAGATCGCCACTACGCCGCACTCGTCGTGAAATTTGTCGGGTCTAGTCATGGCGCGATGTGGTTCCTCAGTGTTTCCCGGTGATCTCAGTGTTAAAGGTTTTGCGGCTCAAGCTGCAAAGCCGCTTCTAACGCGCCTTCATACATCCCACTCAACTCCGAAACAGCGGCGGATACAACGATCTTCCCATCCAAAACAATCTCGAACCGGTCGGCAACAGTCTCACCAATCAACTCGGCATTAACGCCAAAGCTCTCCGCCACTTCTTTGATTCGCGAGACATTGTCCGCGTCGCACGAGGTCACAAGCCGGCTCGCATCTTCGCCAAACAAAACAAACTCCGCCGGCAACTCGCTCGATTGCAAATTCACTCGCGCACCAATGCCTTTTGCAAACGATTGCTCTGCCAGAGCTACCGCTAACCCGCCATCCGAGCAGTCATGTACCGACTCGACCAACCCTGCCTGAATCAGGTCGATGACCATCCTTTGCAGAGCCACTTCTTTTTCCAAATCAATCTCCGGCGGATATCCCCACAGCTCGCCCAGGATTTCCTTCGCGTACTCGGAAGATCCGAACTCGGTTTCTGCATCTGTCAGATCGCCACCTTCACCCGCGCTCAATAGCACAATCACACGGCCAGGCGCGGCAAAGTGCATCTTGGCCGCCTTGTGAACGTCGTCGAGAATCCCCACAACCCCTAGCACCGGAGTCGGATAAATGCCCTCGCCCAAAGTCTCGTTGTAAAAACTCACATTGCCGCCGGTGATCGGGATTTCCAGTTCTTCGCAGGCTTTCGTAATGCCGTCAATCGTCTGCGAAAATTGCCACATGATTTCCGGCTTCTCCGGATTGCCGAAGTTCAGACAATTCGTTGCGCCCACCGGAGTCGCCCCCGAGCACGCGACTTTGCGCGCCGCCTCTGCGACGGCGTGCATGGCTCCCAGCCGCGGATCGAGATAGCACCAGCGCCCGTTGCCATCGAGGGCCATCGCCAGGCCGCGCTGCGAACCCTTGATACGAATTATTCCGGCATCCCCAGCGCCCGGAGCTTCGACAGTGTTCGTCTGGACCATGTGGTCATATTGCTGCCACACCCAGCGCTTGCCGCAAATATTCGGACTGGCTAAGAGCTGTTTGAGGTCTGCCGTGAGATCGCTGCTTTCGCCGAGCCGAATGCTTTCCGGCATCTCGCGCGGCACTGGAGGTTCCCATCGCGCAAGAGGCCGCTTGTAAACCGGAGCATCATCCGTAAGCGCGTGATTCGGAATTTCAGCGACAACCCTGCCGTGCTCCAGCACACGCAGCTTATTATCAGTCGTAACCTTGCCGACCTCGACCGCGTCGAGTCCCCACTTTTCAAACACGCGATATACTTCGTCTTCGCGTCCCTTTTGCGCCACCAGCAACATGCGCTCCTGCGACTCGCTCAGCATGATTTCGTACGGAGTCATGCCGGTTTCGCGTTGCGGCACTCGGTCGAGTTCGATTTCAATTCCAACGCCGCCGCGCCCGCCCATTTCGCAGGTTGAACAGGTAAGCCCCGCCGCGCCCATGTCCTGAATGCCGACGATGGCACCCGTCTGCATGGCTTCGAGGCAAGCTTCCAGCAGCAGCTTCTCTAAAAATGGATCGCCGACCTGTACATTCGGCCGCTTCGCTTCCGAGCCTTCACTGAATTCTTCACTTGCCATGGTCGCGCCGTGAATGCCATCGCGCCCAGTCTTCGCGCCGACATAAATTACCGGATTGCCTTCTCCTGCCGCCTTCGCGTAGAAAATTTCGTTCTTGCGCACTAACCCCAGGGCAAAAGCGTTCACCAGCGGATTGCCCGAATAACAAGGTTCAAACTTTGTTTCGCCGCCCAGATTCGGCACTCCAAAGCAGTTGCCATAAGATGCAACGCCGCCGATGACACCTTCGAGAATGGAATGATTCTTGTGAATTTCGGCTCGAGGGGGAGCAGGCTGTGTAGAGCGGGCACTCTTGCCAGCTGCTTCCTTGCTGCCGGCGTCAGCGGGCAGCAATGCCCGCTCTACACGATTCGCGATTGGCCCAAAACGCAGAGAATCCATCACGGCCATGGGCCGAGCGCCCATGGTGAAAATGTCGCGCAGAATCCCGCCCACGCCCGTCGTCGCTCCCTGAAAAGGCTCGATGAAGCTGGGATGGTTGTGCGATTCGATCTTGAAGGCGCAAGCCCAGCCGTCGCCAATGTCGATGATGCCCGCGTTTTCTCCCGGCCCCTGCAACACCAGTTTGCTGCGGGTGGGCAACCGCTTCAGATGCACGCGCGAAGATTTGTAAGAGCAATGCTCGCTCCACATGACGCTGAAGATACCTAGCTCGGTCAGTGTCGGCTCGCGCCCGTCGAGAAGCTGTTTGATCTTCTCGAATTCGTCCAGAGTCAGGCCGTGCGACTTGAGGGTCTCCGGAGAGAAAGCAGTGGTCAGGGAGGTCGCCATGGGGAAACTCTATTGTCGCATTTCACGGCGGTACTGGGTAGAGAAACTGCCTCGGCGCCGAGATCCATCGATTTGCCGCCAATGACACCTGCCACTGATCTCACGGTAAGATTTCAGCCAGATGAAATCGATCATTGTAGGAACTGCCGGACACATCGACCATGGCAAGACGGCACTGGTGAAAGCTCTGACTGGAATCGATGCCGACCGGCTGGAAGAAGAAAAGCGGCGCGGCATCACCATCGATCTCGGTTTCGCGCATGTGGACTTACCCACTCCCGGCGGCGACCCCCTGCGCCTGGGATTTGTTGATGTTCCCGGGCACGAGCGGTTTATCCGCAACATGTTGGCCGGGGCGGGCGGAATCGATCTGGTGTTGCTCGTGATTGCGGCGGATGAATCCATCAAGCCGCAGACGCGCGAGCACTTCGACATTCTACGACTGCTCGGCGTGCAGCACGGAGTCACCGTGCTTACCAAATCGGACGCAGTCGATGCCGAAACGCTGGACGTTGTGCGCTTGGAAGTGGAAGAGTTCCTGCGCGGAACATTTCTCGAAGCGCCAGCTTCGCCTACCGTCGCAGTGAGTTCCCTCACTGGCGCAGGACTGGAAGACTTGAAGCGGGCAATCATCGCCGTCGCGGCGAAAGTCGATGCGCGCGATTCGCAGGCTCTGGCCCGGCTGCCAATCGATCGCGTTTTCACCATGAAAGGCTTCGGCACGGTGGTTACCGGCACGCTAGTCGCCGGAACGATTCGCCGCGAGGATGAGCTGGAAGTCTATCCAACAGCCCAAGCCGTCCGGGTGCGAAGCGTCCAGATTCATGGTCATGCCGCGGAGACAGCACTCGCGGGCCAGCGGACAGCATTGAATTTGGTGGCGGCGCGTACGGATCATCTCGCGCGCGGCATGACGCTCGGATCCTCTGAAACATTCAACCCTACGCGACGCGCGGATATTCTCTTGCAATTGCTGCCTTCGGCACCGCGAGCGATTAAGGACCGGACGCGGGTACATTTCCATTCGTACACTATGGAAACCGTAGCGGAGATTGCCCTACACGAACGCAAACAATCAAATTCCATCTTTGACGCAATCCCGATAAAGGGAGCCGAAACGAGTACTCGGCAGCGGCAGCTTGCCCCAGGGCAAGAAGGATTTGCCCGGATCAAACTACCGGAAGAACAATTGCTCCTGCCCGGAGACCGGTTCATCATTCGGCAGTTTTCCCCGGTCATGACGATCGGCGGAGGAGTAGTGCTGGACCCTGCGCCTGTTTCACGGATGGCTGGCCTGCTCGATTTTCTGACGACACTGGGGAGCGGCGATGTGGACGCAATTGTGACTGCGCGAATCGAACGTCGCGGCCGCGAGGCTATCGCTATGCCCCGGCTGATCGCGGAAACGGGATGGACAAGGGCCGCCATTGAAGCAGGACTGGCGAAAGCGTTGCGCGAAGGCCGAATCGTGAAACTTGGGGAGTTGTTTCTCAGTATGCCTTCCGTAGAAGCCCTGAAACTTAACGTGGTCGGAGCCGCTGGCGACTTTCACACCCGCAACCCCTTAGTGGGCGGAATATCCAGAGAAGAGTTGCGTGAGCGGATCCGCGCGGTCTCCCCGGTGTTTGATGGAATTCTCGAAATGCTGCTGCGCGAGAAGAAAATCGAGATCGCCGGCGAACTGGTTCGCCTGCCCGGGCGCGGCGTGGCAATGAAAAACGATGAAGCCGAATCTAAAAAGAAAATTGAAGACGCCTTTGCGGAGTCAGGACTGAAAGTTCCCGCACTGCAGGAAGTGATCGCCAGCGTCAAAGTAGACAAAATACGTGCGCAGAAACTCGTGACTCTGTTGCTTCGGGACAAAGTGTTGGTGAAGGTCTCGGATGAATTGGTGTTTCACCGCAACGCGCTGGATCAGTTGCGGATTACGCTCGCAGATTACAAGAAGAAGTCCGCGAAAATTGAGGTGGCAGGATTCAAGGAATTGACGGGAGTCAGCCGCAAGTATGCGATACCGCTGCTCGAGTACCTCGATCGGGAGCGCGTGACCAAGCGCGTGGGCGAAGCGAGAGAAATCCTTTAACCCTTGAATTACGCGGAGGTTCCCGGATATTGCAAATGTTTTTCATTTGTCATCCGTGTTGATCCGCGTAATCCGGAACAAGCCCTTAGATTTTCTCTTCCGGAAATTCCACTTCCAAACCGAATGGATCGGTGAACCGGTTGGTCAGGTTGGCGAGACCAGTCAGCAGGTGAATGTCGACAATCTCAGGATCGGCGAAGTGCTTTTTCAGGCTCGCGAAATCACTGTCAGTGATTTCATGCGGCTTCAGTGTTAGTTTTTCCACATACGCCAGAGCAGCTTTTTCTTTATCGCTGTAACGCGAATAATCTCCCGCCTTGAGCGCCGACCAATCCTCCGCTGTGAGGCCGGCGCGCTTGGATGAAGCCACGTGATGCTGCGAGCAATAGTGGCAGCTATTGATCAGCGAGACGCGCAAATAGATCGATTCGTAGAGCTTGCGATCGAGCGAACGTCCCACGCTGGCATAGAAGCTAAGAAAATTCTTAAGCATTTCAGGGCGATGGGCGAGAGCCTTCTGCGCATTGCCCGGCTTGCCGCGAAGAACCTTGTCATAAATTTCCGCCACTTCGGGGGATGCCTGTTCGCGTTCAATCAGAGAGATACGAACCATTAGGACCTCGTTGGATTGAAGTTAACCCTCCATCATAAACGCGAGCGAATTCCTGCGCGGGCAGATTGTAGCCGATTGGGCCAACTGCCGATGTAGTCCATGGGGACGTGTGAATGCGACGAACCATCTACATGCTGGTCACGATGTGCTTGCTGACAGGCCTCATGACAGCCCAGGAAAATAGTGGGTCCGCGGCCGGATCGAAAGTGCTGGCTTTGGAAAGCGTTTGGAACATGGCGGAAGAGAAAGCCGACGTACGGGCCTTGGATCTGATTTTCGACGACTCCATGATCTACATCGACGAAGACGGTTCGCTTCTCAGCAAGGCCCAGTTTCTCGCGCACGTCAAAGCGGCTGGCCCACAGTTGCAATCGTTGATCACGAAAACAATCGCGGTGCGCGTTTTCGGCGAGGCGGCAATGGTTGTGGGGAACTATGAGGCCAGGGGAGCGGAGCGGGGCAAAGCGTATTTGCATGAGGGACGGTTCATGGATACGTGGATCCTCAAAGCAGGCGCATGGGTTTGCGTGGTGGCACAGTCAACGCCGATTCAGCATTGAATAAAACTTGGAATTCGGCGGCTCACCGCGAAGGAGACGGCGGATGAAATTCGCGCTGTGTGGGTTTCTCCTGCTCGGGTTCCTGGCGGGCCGTGCGCAAACCGGGATCCTGGGAGAGGCGCAACAAAGCAGAATCCTATCCCTCGAACGCGCCTGGAACCAGGCTCTCGTGCAAAAAGATGCAAAAGCCGTCGACCCGTTGCTGGACGAAGAATTGATTTACATCGACGACGACGGCACGATCATGGATAAGGCACATTATCTGGCGAGCGTGCGAGCGCCGGAGCCGCACCTCCAGCACATTGTGAGCGAATCCATGCAGGTTCGTACTTTCGCAGGAAGTGTGATCGTGGTCGGAATCTATCGCGAACAAGGAATCAAGCATGGCAAACCTTATCTGCTCCGCGACCGGTTCGTCGACACCTGGATCGATCACAAAGGCGCATGGATGTGTGTAGCCAGCCAATCGACACTGATCCCACGCTAGCGGCAACCTCGCCTGGTTGTACACTTAGAGATTCTTTCTTGCAATTCCTGTGTGACGGGCGAATCCTTGCGGCGACTGGCGGAAAACCGTGAAAGCAAAGAAGTCCAGAACGAAAACCACCACGCCGGCCCGGTTATTTTCCGGTAAGGAATCCTGGGCGGCTTGGCTGGAAGAGAATCATCAAAAAGCTGGCGGTCTCTGGTTGCGGCTGGCGAAGAAGCGTTCGCCACTGCGGTCGGTGTCGTACGAAGACGCTGTCGAAGTCGCACTGTGTTACGGCTGGATTGATGGCCAGAAAAAAGGCGAAAGCGAAGAAATATGGCGGCAGAGGTTTATCCCCCGCTCCGCGAACAGTATCTGGTCAAAGATCAACCAGGAGAAGGCCGTTGTACTGATTAAGAACGGGCAAATGCGGCAGGCCGGGTTCGAAGCAGTGAAACGTGCCAGGAGAAATGGACGATGGAAATCTGCCTACGACTCGCAGAGCCGTTCCCACGTACCTTCGGACTTGCAGTTGGCATTGGATGCGAACGCGGCAGCGCAGGCATTCTTTGGCGTACTCGATAGTGCGAATCGTTATGCCATCTTGTTTCGACTTCAAACGGCGCAAAAGCCCGAAACGCGCACAAAGAAGATTCAGCAGTTTGTCGAAATGCTTGCTAACAACCAGAAGATTCACGAGCCCCGCAAAGCACGCCGGGCGTCAAAATAAAAATGACCAGGCAAATGCGGACCGTTAAAGTTATCGGCGCCGGGCTTGCGGGATGCGAGGCTGCGTGGCAATGCGCGCGGCGCGGCGTGGAAGTGGAGTTGTTTGAGATGCGGCCGGTGCGACCGACCCCGGCGCATCAGACAGCGGATTTCGCGGAACTTGTTTGCTCGAATTCCCTGAAATCGGACTCCGAAAACACGGCTCCCTGGCTGCTGAAACAAGAGATGCGGAGAGGGGGATCGCTGCTGCTGGAAATTGCGCGGGAATGCGCGGTCCCAGCGGGTCACGCCCTTGCGGTCGACCGCGTTACATTTGCTGCCCGGGTGACTGAGACGATTTTGCGTGAGCCGCTCATTTCGCTGCGGCGGGAAGAAGTGGCTTGCCTTCAGGAATCCGGAGAGAATCTCACCATCGTGGCTACGGGACCGCTCACCTCGGACGCGCTCGCCAAAGAGATTGCCAGGTTGAGTTCGGCATCGCAGGGAGTGCATCTCTATTTTTACGATTCAATCAGTCCGATCGTAGAAGCCGATTCAATTGACATGGCGCGTGTCTACATGGCGGCGCGCTATGACAAGGGATCTGCGGACTACATCAATTGCCCGATGACGCGCGACGAGTATGACGTTTTTTACAATGCTCTGCTGGCGGCGCAGTCGGTCGAACAGCGCGATTGGGAAAAGCTTAACTATTTTGAGAGCTGCCTCCCCATTGAAGAGATAGCCCGCCGCGGGCGGGACACTTTGCGGTTTGGCCCGATGAAACCGGTAGGGTTGATCGATCCCCGCACAGGGCAAAGGCCATACGCCGTGGTACAGCTGCGGCAGGAGAACCTGCGCGCAGATTCGTACAACCTGGTGGGATTTCAAAATCATTTGAAGTTTGGTGAGCAGGCCCGGGTACTGCGGCTGATTCCGGGACTTGAGAATGCGAAGTTTCTCCGCTATGGGCAGATTCACCGCAATACCTATATCAATTCGCCTTCGTTGCTGAACGAGACGCTACAGATGAAAGCGCATCCGCAGATTTTCTTCGCTGGACAAATTTGCGGCGTCGAAGGGTATGTGGAGTCAATCGCTACGGGGCTAATGGCGGGGATGCACGCCGCGGCTTTGGTTCATGATGAGACACCGATCGCGCCGCCCAGAGCCAGCGCGTTCGGCTCTCTCTCTCACTACGTTACGCACGCCGATGCCAAGAATTTTCAACCGGCAAATATCACTTTTGATTTGTTGCCACCGCTTGAGAAAAAGATTCGTGACCGCAAGGAGCGGCACCGGTTGCATTGCGAACTGGCGCTGAAAGAATTCGACGAATGGGTGGAACGGACAGGAATAGTTTCGACGAAAGCCTGAATCGCTGGAACCGGACGACGCTCACATCTAATTTTGACGAACTGCGTGATTCGAAACTCCTTTTGGTGACCGTAGAAAAAGCACTATGAATCTTCCGCTACCGAATATTTCTTTCGTGCAGTAGCCATCAAACTGCAACAAAAATCACTCGGGATGCGTATCTAATATTGGCCGACGCCCAGCAGGCTCACTTTCGACCCCGCTCGGCGTCCAACGATAGACAGACTTTATGTCCATTCGCGATCTCTTTTCCGATGTGCTGCGCACTCTTTGGGCGCATAAATTGCGAGCGTTTCTCACCATGTTCGGCATTGCATGGGGAATTGTCTCGATTGTCTTGATGGTGGCGGCCGGTGAAGGGCTGCGCAAAGGACAGGAGGAGCAGGCCAAAACCCTGGGCAAGGATGTGATGATCGTGTTTCACGGCCGCACCAGTCTGCAGGCTGGCGGTCTGCACTCCGGCCGCATCGTTCACTGGGAAGATGAGGACGTTGCCGCGGTGCAGGCCGACTCTCCCGATTGCGAATATGCGATCCCTGAACTGGAGCAGGACACGGTACTGACGCACACCAATTTCAATAACGCATCCTTAACGGTCACCGGCTCCTACCCGCCGTTCGGCTACATTCGTTCGCTCAACGTTGGGCAAGGGCGTTTTTACGACTGGAATGATATGCGTGAGGCGCGTCGTGTCGCGTTTCTGGGGTCGGATGCCGCCAAGCAACTGTTCCCCGGCCGCAATCCAGTGGGCGAGAACGTCTATTTAAACGACTTTCCTTACATCGTGATCGGCGTGATGGAGAAAAAGAAACAGGATTCGAGCTATGACGGCTGGGATGTAAACAAGATTTTCGTACCTTTCACCGCTATGCGGCGCGATTTTCCTGACAAGCCGCCGGGAACTCCAACCACGTTCGATCAGCTTCTGGTCACTCCGAAATCGGTCGAGCAACATGAAGCGTGCAAGCGCGAAGTGCGTGTCGCTTTGGCTCGCATGCACCGCTACGATCCCAATGACAAGGAAGCCTGTCCCATCTGGGATACGGTGCAGGAAGCACAAGCCTTCAAGACTATGACCGACGGGATGAAATATTTCCTGGGAGCGGTAGGGATCGTAACGCTGCTTCTGGGCGGCATCGGCGTAATGAATGTAATGTTGGTTGCAGTGCGCGAACGCACGCGAGAGATCGGAGTGCGCAAGGCGATCGGCGCGCCGGCAGGAACAATTTTGCGGCAGTTTTTCATGGAAGCTGTGATCATCGCCGCGCTCAGCGGAGGAATCGGCCTCGGCGTGGCTTTTGGATTTTGCGCGCTGGTCAATTTGTTGCCCATGCCCGCCTTTTTTGCCGGGCTTATTCCAGATTTGACGTCCGGATTAGTCGCGACAGGGTTGCTCGGAACGATTGCCGTCGCGGCGGCCCTGTATCCGGCGCGCAGAGCGGCCTCTATCGATCCGATTGAGGCGCTGCGGTATGAGGCGGGAGGGTAGGGTAAGCAGTGAGCAGTGAGCAGCGAGCCATGAGCAATCAGGTTGGCTTGCTCGCGTCTCATCGCTCACAGCTCGCAGCTTTTTATGCTGATTGAAATCATTCTCGAAGCATGGATCGCGCTGAAGCGTAATCTGACGCGCAGCTTCCTCACCATGCTGGGCATTGTCTGGGGTATCGCGACAGTCACGCTATTGATCGCGTACGGCAGCAGCTTTCGAAGTGTTCTCGTGCATGGATTCGACGCCTTCGGTAAAAGCGTCGTGATCTGTTGGCCACAACAAACCAGCGAGCAGCCCGGCGGGCAACGTGCCGGCAAAAAAGTTCTTCTCGAACAGGCCGACGTCGATATGGTGAAAGCGACCGCGACGCTGGTGAAACATGTTTGCCGGGAAACAGTTCGAAGGCCTGGCATTGCGTACGGCGACCGTATGGCGGGAACGGCGCCGGTGCGCGGAGTTTGTCCCGAATATGGCGAGATGCGAAATGAAGTCCCTGCGGAAGGCCGCTGGATTGACGCGGCCGACGAACTGGAACGGCGGCGGGTGATTTTTCTTGGCGGAAAATTGAAAGAGCAATTGTTTAGCGGACGCCCGGCGGTAGGAGAAACCGTCACCGTTAGCGGCGTGCGCTTTACCGTAATTGGCGTGATGGCGCGCAAGATTCAGCTCAGCAATTATTTTTCCAGCGATGACGATTCATCGTGGATTCCCTATTCCACCGCGGGCGATCTGTGGAATACACGCTATGCCGCCGTAATGCTCTTTGAGCCAATCGCGCCGCAATTCGAAAAGAAAGCGATGGCCCAGGTACTGGCGGCGCTGGCCACGCGACAGGGCTTCTCTCCCACCGATCCGAAAGCCCTTCAGATGTTTGGGCGGGATGAGTTTCGTCCTGTCATTGACGCGCTGACCATCGGCCTGCAAGTGTTGCTGACGTTCGTCGGAACGTTGACCTTGGGTATCGGTGGCGTGGGCGTGATGAATATCATGCTGGTCTCCGTCGATGAGCGAATTCGCGAGATCGGCCTGCGGAGGGCGCTGGGCGCGAAAAAGCGCCACATCAAGCTACAGTTTCTGGCGGAGACCCTGCTGATCATGCTGATTGGCGGTGCGATTGGAGTGCTTCTTTCCTATGCGATCGCCGCTGCCGTGGGCACGCTACCTATGATGGGTCCGCTGTTTGAAGATGATTCCGGCCAGGGCGACATTCATCTTCGCATATCAATCGCAACGATACTGGTTTCTAGCGCTGTCCTATTGGTTGTCGGCGTGATCAGCGGACTGGTTCCCGCGATGCGCGCCTCCAAGCTCGATCCCGTCGAAGCTCTGCGCTACGAATAGCCCCATTTCAGTTCATTGTGATCGGCTTGACGCGAGAAATGGCGGCTGTTAGCTTCCGCTTACGCGCAAAGTGGAGGATGGCAGCCTGACGGACAAATTCGATAAGGACGATCAAACGCAACCGCGCGACACCTCCCTTGCGGATCGCAACCGGCGCGAATTTCTGATTCGATTTTGTCAGGGAGCCGCAGTCGCGATCCTTCCCGCAGGATTGCCAAACTTTGCATTTCGATCTGGCGGCGCTTCGAGTTCGACTATCTCTGACTCAACTGGCGTCTCCGCCGGCGCATATCATCTCCATCCTCATTATCGAACGCAACGCCCGCTGGACGCGCTGCTTCTTAAGGTGAAGGCCGGCTCCGACGAATTTGTTACCGAGAGCTACCACGACCAGATCGCGGCGATTCTTGGAGAGTGGAGCACGAGCCTGCGCGCATCGACAACGACGAGGGATGGGCTCGAAAAAGCTTTCGCGGCCGGATTCTCAGGAATCTCGTTAAAGGCGACTGATTCAAAGGTCGTGCGAGCGGGTGCGGGATTGGAAGTACGACGAATGGAATTCCGGGGCTCGACCGCTCTCGGCAAAGACAGATTCCTGGAAGAGTTACGATCCGCGCTTTCCGGTTTTGACGAGATTCTTACTGCTGATTTCCGGATCACCGGGATTGAGGCTGAACCGGCCAGACCGGCGTCTACGGCACTTTCGCGACTCGTGAAAACACGGGTCCGTTTTGAGTTAGTGGGAACGGGTAAAGATTTCTATCGCGAGCAGAGAGTCGGACAATGGGATATTGCATGGGAAGGCGCGTCGGACCAATTCCGGATTCAAAGCTGGAAGCCGGTTGATGAAACGCGGAGCCGTTCGCTGTCTCCCGTTTTCGCCGACATAAGCCAAGAAGCGTTAGGCCGAAATTCGTCTTACTCCGGGCAGATTATTCACGGCACGGATTATTGGCGCACGGTTCTCGACGGCGCTTGCGGAATCAATATTTACGGCCACAACGGCGTCTCGGTCGCCGATATCGACGGCGATGGACTCGATGACCTCTACATTTGCCAACCGGCAGGACTGCCCAACCGCCTTTATCGCAATCGCGGAGACGGCACGTTCGAAGACATTACAGAGGCATCGGGGCTGGGTGTTCTCGACGACACTGCCTGTGCGCTGTTTGCCGATTTCAATAACGACGGCCGTCAGGATCTAATTGTTGTGCGAGCTAGCGGGCCGTTGTTGTTCATCAATGAGGGAGACGGCAAATTTCGCCAGAAGCCAGAAGCATTTCACTTCGCAGCACCTCCGCAAGGGACGTTCACGGGAGCGGCCGTAGCAGACTACGATCGAGATGGCTGGCTCGATATTTACTTTTGTCTCTACGTCTATTACCGCGGTGCCGATCAGTATAAGTATCCCTTGCCGTATTACGCCGCGGAGAATGGACCTCCAAACTTCCTGATGCGCAACCAGCGCGACGGCACGTTCAGCGACGTAACGCAGGAATCCGGATTGAATCAAAACAACACGCGTTATAGCTTCTGTTGCGGCTGGAGCGACTACAACGGCGACGGATGGCCCGATCTTTACGTAGTGAACGATTTCGGCCGCAAAAACCTTTACCGCAACAACGGTAACGGAACGTTTACTGACGTTGCACCACAAGAAAGCGTAGAAGACATAGGCGCCGGCATGAGCGTTTCATGGCTCGACTACGACAATGGCGGCGCACAGGATCTATATATCGCAAATATGTGGACCGCCGCCGGCGAGCGTATTTCAACGCAGGATGTGTTCAAGAAGGAATCGGGTCCGCAGCTTCGCGCGCTGTACCGCAAACACGCGATGGGCAATTCGCTGTTCCGCAACCGCAGGCCCGAGTTAGGTGGAAGCGGCTTCGAAAATAAAACGGAATCGTCCGGCGTAGGCATCGGCCGCTGGTCCTGGTCGAGTGATGCATGGGATTTCGATCACGACGGTTTTCCCGATCTCTACATCGCAAACGGAATGATTTCCGGCCCGTCGCCAGAAGACTTGAACAGCTTTTTCTGGCGGCAGGTGGTTGCCCGTTCGCCAGATGAAAACAAAGCCTCACACGAGTACGAAGAAGGATGGAACGCCATCAACGAACTCATTCGCGCCGACGGCACGTGGAGCGGTTTTGAGAGAAATGTTTTTTACGCGAACAATCGCGACGGAACCTTCTCCGACGTCTCCGGAGCGATTGGGCTGGATTTTCTTGAGGATGGCAGAGCCTTTGCGCTGGCGGATTTTGATGGAGACGGTCGTCAGGAAATATTTCTCAAGAATCGAAGTGGCCCGCAGTTGCGTGTCCTCAAGAATGTAACGGAACACCTTCCACCGTCGATTGCCTTTCGGTTGCGAGGAGTTAAAAGTAATCGCGATGCGATCGGAGCATCGATCACGCTCGAAACGTCATCCGGCGGTCAGACGCGAATGCTGCCAGCCGGATCGGGATTTCTTTCACAACATAGTAAGCAAGTGCTCTTTGGATTGGGAGACTCAACCGGACCGGTGCGAGCTTCGATTCGCTGGCCGAGTGGGTTGGTGCAGCAACTTGAGGGCTTACCACCAAATCACACGATCTTTGTGGAAGAAGGCGCGGAACCAAAACGCGTGGAAGCATTCAAACCTTCGGCAAATCGGCCAGTGGTTGCACGGCTCACGGGATCAGCCCCTGTTCAGGCAGAAGGCCTGCCGAACGTTGTCCAAACCTGGCTGCTCGCGCCGATCTCAGCTCCTGACTTTTCGCTTCCCGACTTTAATGGACGCGATTGGACTCTCGCGGCGTGGCGCGGCAAGATCGTTCTTCTCAATTTCTGGTCACCGAAGGCGGGTAATTGGCGGGAAGCCTTGACTTCCCTCGATCAGCATTCCAATCGCTCGCGTGCGCAAGGCTTGCAACTGCTTGCTGTGAACGTGGATTCGGCAGACGACGCCGGATTCCGCTCATGGCTCCGCAGCAATCACATTTCATTTCCCATCCTTGGCGGCAATGACGACGTGGCAGCCATCTATAACATTCTCTATCGCTATATGTTCGACCGCCATCGCGATATGCCGCTTCCCACTTCATTCCTAATCGACCGTGAGGGAAATGTTGTAAAGGCCTATCAGGGATCGCTCGACTTCGGGGATGTCGAACGCGATCTCTCCGAGATACCGACCACCAGCGAGCAGCGAGTCGCGAAGGCTCTACCATTCTCCGGCCTTAGCAGCTTCGAGTTTGCACGGAATTACCTCTCCTATGGTTCGGCATTTTTCCAGCGCGGCTACATGGAGCCAGCGGCTGCGGCCTTCCAACAAGCGCTAAAAGATGATCCCACGAGCGCCGAGGCGCTGTATGGCCTAGGAAGCGCTTACCTCAATCAACAGAAGACCGCCGAAGCAAGAGAGAATTTCGAGCGCGCCACGAGGCTGCATTCCAGTTATCCCGACACTCTGCCCAATGCGTGGAACAATCTTGGCCTGCTGTCCGCCCGTGAAGGCAAGCCCGCCGAGGCCATCGCATACTTTCAAAAGGCACTGGAACTGAATCCGTCGCTTTTTGTCGCACTCGAAAATCTGGGCAATGCGTACCGTCAGCAGAAGCGTTGGGATGAAGCCCGCGAGAGTCTGGAAAAAGCTCTCTCGCTGAACGCTGCTGATGCGGAAGCAAACTACAGCCTGGGAATGGTATTCGCGCAGACTAACGATACTGAGCATGCATACGAATATTTGCACAAAGCGTTGGAATTGCGGCCTGCGTACCCGGAGGCGCTCAATAATTTGGGGATACTTTATTTGCGAACGCAACGGCGTGATGAGGCAGTTGCAAGTTTCGAACAGTGCATTCGCACGTCGCCCGACTTCGATCAATCTTATCTGAACCTGGCACAGGTTTACGCCTTGGAAAATCAGCCGGCAAGGGCGAAAGAGATTCTGCTGGAACTGTTAAAGTGGCATCCCGATAATGCCCATGCACAGCAAGCGATGGAACAACTCTCGCATTGAACGGGAACAGAAAACGGATTTCTCATCGCGTAGAATTCCCGTAGCTTACGAAACCAGCTACCGCGCATCGGCCGTTGCGTTTTCGGGCCGTGGCGTGGGCGCAGTCAGCAAGTCGACAAACAGCTTGTAAAACTTTCCCGTATCGAGGTCGACCTGAACCTCGACAGGCTGCACGGCCAAAACGGGTTTTTCTCCCCCCGACCAGCTCAAAGTGTTCCCGTAATTGGGGCCGTGACTGAGATCCATATCCAGAAAGCGCGTTTCCTTCCTGGTGATCAGGCTCGGATCAAGCCACGCTGCCGCCGCCAGTTCGTCCCACAGATAGTTGTATTCGCCGCGCAGGCGCGCGTACTTGCCCACATAACTTGCGGAGGGCGAACTGCCGCCTTTTATGCGATCCAGCAACTCCGGCGTCAGGCGCGTCTTGACAGAAATATCGACTGTGGTACACACAATCTTTTTCCAGGGCGCAACCAGCGCCATGTGAGCCGCTTCCGGATCGAACCACAGATTGAACTCGCGCTTGGGAGTGTTCACGAATTCGGGATCCGTAGTCTGTGGATTGAGACTTGCGCCCATGAACACCAGCTCTTTTGCCAGCTTGGGGAACTCGGGATCGATGGCAATGGCAAGTGCGAGGTTCGTCATCGGGCCACCTTCATAAATCGTGATCTGACCAGGAAACTTATGCACCATGCGGATCAGAAAATGCGCGGCGTCTTCGCTCGAAGGCTTGACGTTCGGTACCCCTTCCGGCATTGCGCCGAGTTGATCGGGAGCGTGATACATTCGCGGGGTCCAGGCACCCAGCCACGCCGCGCTGCCATATTGTTTTGCCATCAATTCGGTCTCATCTCTACGGCGGACCAGCGGATATTCCGCTCCCTTCAGCACCGGAATGTCGGTTCGTCCGATTAATTCCAGCATGCGAAGAGTGTGTGCAACTTCTTCGGTGAGCCACATATCGCCGGTAACTATAGTGATACCGAGGACTTCCGTTTGCGGAGATTGAATCAGCAGGAGCATCGACTGCTGATCTGTGCCGGCGGGTCCCGCAGCATCCTGGTCGATAATGACTTTTCTTTTTTCCTGGCTCCAGCAAACTAGAGACAGGAGCGAAAGCACTGCTATCGCGCATACAATAAATCGGAAATGTTTCATCGATACCTCAGTAGCGGAGCGGAGCGAGACGCCGCCTGCAATAAACGCTCGTAGAACGAAGCAGAATTGTAATGCCTGGTTTGAAAACGACAAAATCGGTAGGCGTTCTGTGGCTTGACCGGTCCTTTTTTTGGTTGGCCTGCGGCCTGCTTTGTTTGTTCTCGACAGAAGCGGGTGCGCAAGCGCCAATGTCCTTGATCACGGGCTTTGTCCAAGACGTAAACGACACCGCGATTGCTGGCGCATCCGTTAGCCTGCAAACGGAAAACGGACCGATCATTCAAACTGCATCAACCGATTCGCGCGGCGCATATCGGTTCGCGGGCCTGAGCCGAGGCACATACGAATTACGCGCGACCAAGGCGGGATATGGCGAAGCATCATCCGCCTCATTCTTGCTTGGGGCCGCTGAGACCAAGAATCTCATTCTTACGCTCCAGCTTGTGCAGAGTTCCCAATCGAATGCATCCAAACAGACATTTCTGCCCGAGTTTTCAGATGAGCCGAATTTTACGGTCGCCGGAGTTGCCGACACCACCAGTCTCGGCGGGCATGGATCCGATGTGGTTGTTCGCAACCGCGAGGGATTGGCCAGAGACGCCGCTTCGCTGGGAGCCGAGCCTTCAGCAGCGCATCCGCCGCCGGCTTCCTTTGGTGCGGCCGAACACTCCTGGCGCACAGCATTGGAGCGGAATGCGGCTAGCTACGATGCAAACTATCAATTAGGAAAGCTGCTGGTCGAACAAGGACGCGCGCGCGAAGCGATCCCTTATCTGGAACATGCATCGCAGATAAAACCCGGTGTCTATGAAAACGAATACGAAGTCGCGCTTGCGCACTGCGTTGCCGGTGAATATGAGATGGCATCTGCACAAGCGCGAGCCTTGCTGGCAAAGCAGGACCGGGCTGACTTGCACCACCTCCTGGGAGAGATCGAGGAGAAGAGCAACAATCCACTCGAAGCGTTGCGGCAATATCAGCGTGCGACGGAGCTCAATCCCAGCGAATCGAACTATTTCGACTGGGGTACGGAGCTTTTACTGCATCAGGCAGCAGAGCCGGCAGTTGAAGTGTTTGGCAAAGGCAGCCGCCTTTTTCCGGCTTCGGTTCGCATGCTGTCTGCCTTTGGGGCGGCGTGGTATGTGCGGGGTTCTTACGATCAGGCCGTGCAGGTTCTCTGCCACGCCTCCGATCTCGACCCGATTTCCGCCACGCCTTACATGTTTCTCGGCAAGATTCAGAACGTGGAGAAGACTGCGAATCCAGAGGTCGTGGCGAGGCTTGCACGATTCGCGCGGCTTCAGCCCACGAACGCGTGGGCCAATTATTACTATGCTGTGAGCCTGCTGAAGCAGCGAAAA
This sequence comes from Candidatus Sulfotelmatobacter sp., assembly GCA_049584475.1. GTDB lineage: Bacteria > Acidobacteriota > Terriglobia > Terriglobales > Acidobacteriaceae > Sulfotelmatobacter. The sequence continues at coordinate 158,547 of JBAUXX010000074.1, forward strand.
GAGCCCGACGACAACCAGAATCTGCCGGAGATCGAGTCACTGTTGCAAACGGCGGTTCGCATTGATCCCAGGCTTGCGGGCGCTCATTTGCAATTAGGAAATTCGTATGCGGAGCAGAACAATTCAGCCGCTGCAATCGACGCTTATCAGAAAGCGGCCCAGAATGCGCCCGATCTTCCCGACGCACACTATCGCCTGGCACAGGCTTACCGGCAGGCCGGAGAAAAGTTGAAGGCGGAACAGGAATTGCAGCTTTATCGGCAGACTTCAAAGCAAGCAGCAGAAGAAGTGGAACGCGAACGGCATGAAGTCCGGCAGTTTGTGTATACGCTGCGCGATCAGAATTCCGCGCCCGGTCCTCAATAGCAACATAGTTAGTGCGTGGCCGGAGCCGGAGCGCTCATCAACTGCACAAACATCCGATAGAACCTGGCAGTATCCAAATCCATTTGGATTTCGACCGGCTGCCCTGCAAATTTCGTTTTATCCTTCTCGGTCCACGTAAGCGTGTTCCCATACCCGTCTCCATGATCAATATCCACGCCCATATAGCGTGTCTCGGATTTCGTAATGATGCTCGGATCGATCCACGCTTCCGCCGCAAGCTCGTCCCACATAATGTCGGCGCCGGGTTCAAACATTGCGAATCGCGCAATATATCGCGCGAGCGGAGTTCCGCTCGCCCCGATCCGTTTCACAATGGCTGGCGTCAACTGTGTTTTGATCGAAATATCGGTTGGCGTACAGACGATCTTTTTCCATGGCGCGCGCAATACGATCTGCGCCGCTTCCGGATCGAACCAGAAATTAAATTCGTGGCGAGGACTATTGACGAACTCCGGGTTATCCGTCTGCGGGTCGAGACTTCCGCCCATGAAAACCAATTCCTGCGCCAGCTCCGCGAACTGCGGATCGAGAGAGATAGCGATCGCCAGGTTGGTCATTGGACCGCCTTCGTAAATCGTTACCTCGTGCGGATATTTATGCACCATGCGAATGAGAAAATGCGCCGCATCTTCATCCAGCGGTTTGGTTGTGGGCTGGCCTTCGGGCAATGAAGGGACAACAAACGGCTCATGCCACCAGCGGTCATCCCACGCCCCCGCGTAGGCGACCTTCCCGTGACGCTCCTGCCACAGCTGCGCTTCGTCGCGCCGTCGTACCAAGGGAAAAGCAGCGCCCGGCACTACAGGAATATCGGTGCGGCCAATGATCTCAAGCAGACGCAGGGTATGCGCTACTTCTTCGTCACGCCACTGATCTCCACTCACCACGGTCGCACCCAGCACTTCCGCCTGCGGCGACTGGGCCAGCACCAGCAACGTCTGCATATTGCTTCCGCCAGGCCCGGAGAAATCCTCGTTGACGATGACTTTGCGGCGCTGCTGTCCTGCGGCAGGACTCGTCCCTGCAAGCGCGAGGCTCAATAGGCACACACAGCAATGGCTTCTTTTCATCAAGATGCCGTGGCACAATGCCGGACCGATCATAGCCGTGGTGTCGGCGTTCACTGGATCAGCTAGAAGTTCAGCCGCAAGGCGAGCTGAACCAATCGCGCGTTATTTACTGTTTGATTGACCACGCCAAAACTGGAGGACGTATTGATGTCCTGCATCCCTGAGCCCGCGAAGCCTTGCAGATAAAACTGCGGGTGGTTGAATAGGTTGAAAAACTCAGCCCGGAATTGCAGATTCATTGCCTCGCGGAACGACAGCGGGAAGTCCTTGATCACCGAGAAATCCGTATTTACAAAACGCGGGCCATAAACGGGTGCGCGCGCGGCGGTACCAAGTTCTCCGGCTGGCGCCTGTGCGAAGGCACAAGGATTGAACCAATTCTGAAGCGTGTGGATCCTGGTGGGGCAGCCCGTTTGCCCGCCTTCATCGCCGGCTTTGTTGGGGTCGCCTACCTGATTCGGGCGCTGAAGAGTATTTCCGTTATAGGAGAAGAAGACTCCCGACTCATCAGCGCTATCGACCACGAACAGCGGGAAGCCGGAGGTAGCTCGTTCAATGAGATCGAGTTGCCAATGTCCGAACACGGCGTTGGTGGCTCCGTTCCAGTTGTTGCCGTAACGCCTACCCTTCCCGAACGGCAAGTCGTAAAGGATCCCGGCCGTAAAGCTGTTGTTAAGATTCAATTGTGACAAACCCCAATCCAATTTCGCGCTGCCCGGTAACGGGTAATAGAGGGCGCCGGGGTTGGTGCCCAATCCATCGGTTAGACCAGAATCGAAATTGCGGGAATACGTGTAGCCGAGCAACGCATATAGGCCGTGCCGCGTGCTCTTCGTCTCAGCTTTTATCTGGAGAGAATCGTATCGGGCGTTGCCCACGCTGTTGTTTGTGTCCACCGACTGAAACGGCACCGCATACGGGAATGATGGGAATCCGCAGCCGACCGTGTAGCCAGGAACTACGCCGCAGGCGCTGGGAGAGGAAATGTTTTCGTTCAGCTGGCTGACCAGAATGTGATCGCTGCGGGAGCCCGCGTAGCCGGCCGTCAATACGACATTTCCCGGCAGTTGGCGTTCGATGTTCAGGTTGAATTGCTGAATGATCCCCTGCTTGAAATTAAGGTTCTGCGATTGAATGGTTCCCGTATAAGACTGCGGGTTCACCGGCGAGCTATAAACCGCGCCGCCCGGCACTGGCGTAGTGGAAGGTGTTCCAGCCGGTAGCAGGAAACCGCCCGATAGTGAGCCTACCGCACTGCCAAAGCCGAAACAGAACGTGCAAGGATCCACTTCCGCGTAGTACGGTGGATTTTGCCACAAACCCTGTCCGCCTTGATTCCATGCAGAATCGTGGACGATCCCATACCCGCCGCGGATCGCGGTCTTGTCGCTTCCCATCGGTTTCCACGCGAATCCGATGCGAGGTTCCAGCGCCGTCTTGTCAAACTGGACCCCGGCCGCTCCATTCGACACGATACAAGAGGTACATCCAGCCAAGGCAGGACTGCCTTTCGGCACATACCATTTGAGGTTCTGAATATCGAAGTTTGACTGCCGGTTTTGGACCTCGGTTTCAGGAGTCGCCAAAGCCCAGGCAAAGCCGAGATTCACCGTCAAATTGCTGGTCACGCGCCAGTCATCCTGGACGAAGGGGCGAATCAGTTTCCAGCGGCGGCCCGTGGTAGCGCCTAGAAACGTTTGATCGTGAGAGGCAAAAACACCGAGGCCACCTATGAGCGTGCCGGCAATGTCATCCCCGGTTCCGGATCCGTCCTGCACGACAAAGCCATCCTGAAATGCATTGTTTCTCACATTCATTTCCTCGGCGCGAAACACCACGCCGAACCGGATGTTGTGCTTGCCGCGAATCAAATCCAGCGTATCGGAAAAAGAGTAAACGTTGGTTCCACCCTGGTAGGGTGCATATCCGCGATCACCAACGGAAAAGTACGCAGTCATATCGAATGAAGTCAGGCCGCAACTGACACACTCCTGCGGCGACTGGTTCAGACTGGCGGGATAGCCGGTGATGCTATCGCACTTGCTCGCCAGGTCAGCGCCAGGAATGCCGAGGGCCGCGGCCTCACAGGTGCCGGTTCCGAAAGAGAGAATGTGGTTAAAAATACGATTGAAACCGACGCTGGCCTGGTTGATCGTGTTTGGGGAAAAAACGTGAGTTTCCGAGATGGCTAAATTGCGGCCATGGTTTTCGATGTGCTGGTTGCTGCCGAAGGCACTTTCTTCCGACCACGTCGGCGAGCCGCCAGGCACATAGTTCGTCGCCTGATCGTAGCTGAACCGCGCAAACGCGGAATCCTTGCTGGAAAAATTGTGGTCCAGGCGAACGTCCCAGGTGCCTTCGTTCAGTTTGCGCACCGGCTCAACCGCATAGTTGTAGGCCGGGTTGTTCGCCACATTCGGCGTCGGATAAAGTTGAACCACCTTTGCCGCGATCGGATTGATCACGGCCGCGGGAATTACATTGCAGCTTGCTCCGCCGGTCTGGGTTCCATCCGGATTGACTGGCTCGGCTACATTAGTCCCGGGCACGCACAGAAACGGCGCGCCGCCGGCAAAAGTATTACCAATATTAGGAAAGCCATCCTTGTTGACCGGGGGAGCGCCGGGGGCAAACCCGGGCCGCGCCACGCCAACAGGATCAGCGCTGAAGTCGTAATCGCCGTTGGCATCCGGAGTCGTCATTGCAGTACTGGGAACAAAGCCGGTGAACGGTACTCCTTTGCGCTGCATTTTGGCCTGATAGTCTACAAAGAAGAAAGTCTTGTCTTTCTTGATCGGGCCGCCCAGAGAACCGCCGAACTGATTCAGATTGAACTTCTCCACCGAAGTAGCGAAGTAACTGCGCGCATCGAGATCGGTGTTGCGGAAGAATTCAAACAACGAACCGTGAAGCTGGTTTGATCCCGACTTCGTTGTCACTAACACCGTCGGGCCTGCACGCTCGCCATATTCCGCCGAATAGTTGTAGGTCAACACCTTGAATTCCTGGATGTCGTCGATCGAGGAAAAAATTGCGATTCCTCCCTCATCCAATTGATTGTTGTCGTTGCCGTCGAGCAGCCAGTCGGTTTCCTGCTCACGTGAACCGCCGGACGAAAGCGAGAAAGATCCTCGCGTTGCCGCTTCGCTACTGGCAGCGCTGGTGAAGAAACTGCCTGGGCTGGTTGATGTGGTCGTGCCCGGCGTCAGCGTGGCCAGTTGGGTGAAATTACGGCCATTCAACGGAAGGTCAGCCACCTGCTCCGAAGTAATAACCTGCCCGAGAGCTGGGCTCGTCGTTTCCACCGCGACTTCAGTTGCATTCACTTCGACGGCGGTATTCACGGACGCTGGCGCCAGCGAGAAATTGAGCTCGCGCTGTTCGTCAACCTGCAGCCGTACTCCCTTCTGCTCCGCAGCGCCAAAGCCGGAAGACTCGACGTGAATCGTGTACTCGCCGATCGGCAGCAGAGGGACGAGATAGTGTCCGGAATCATCCGTCTTAGTGTCTCGCGACAATCCTACCGCCGGAGCCGTGACCGTAACCGTTGCGCCGGATATCACCGCGCCCGCTTTGTCGGTGACCGTCCCGGAGAAACTTCCGGTAGCCTGGGCGTTCAGCCGCGAACTGACAAAGCAGAAAGCAATACAGAAAGAGACGATAAGAAGAGCGGTTCTTTTCATCACATCCTCATTTAGAGCGGCTCATAAGCGAGCGGCTAATAGCGATGTTTCGAAATTAAGGAGTCCGAGATTCGACTGGGAGCTTTGGCCGTAGAAGTGCGTTATAACCGTCCTGTCTATCTGAAGTCAAGAATTTTACCCTTTGCCGAGGGAATTAGCCCCACTTTGGGACGTCCAGGCAGCCTCGAAGCGAGCACGATCATAAAAGGATTTTTGCGTGCCGACGCCGGTCGTGGACAGGCCAGCATAAAGGTTGGCACGGCGGACTGCTTCGTCCTCTGCGACACCCTCCGCGAGAAACACGGCGAAACTGCCGATGAAGGCGTCCCCGGCGCCGGTGCTGTCGATACTCTGCACCGGAAATGCCGGAACATGTTCGGTCAAATTGTGCCCCGCAAGAAGAGATCCGTTTGCGCCCAGGGTGATGATGACGCGCTTCATACCTCCGCCCAGCAGCATCGCGGCGCATTTTTTCGCATCCTCAACATTGCCCACCCGGATGCCGGTGATCGTCTCGGCTTCGCTTTCGTTGGGAACGAAATAATCCAGACCCGCGAGCGACGCGGAATCGATCGCCTGAGCGGGCGCAGGATTCACAATGCACCGAATCGCGTGCTTCCGCGCGAACGCCACGGCATAATAAACGGTTTCCAGCGGAATCTCGAACTGCAGGACAATGCAATCGACAGTCTTCAACATCTCAGCCGCTTCATCGATTGCGGCCGTTGTTAAGGCGTCGTTCGCTCCTTTGACGACGAGAATGCGATTCTGTCCGTTAGATTCGACAAAGATCGGCGCGACGCCGCTCGAAAGTCCCTCAACCCGCTTCACGTGCATCGTGTCGATGCCCAGCTTTTTGAAATTTTCGATGGTCGCCGGACCAAATAGATCGCTTCCCACCCGCGCCACCATGAAAACATCCGCACCGCAAAGACGAGCAGCAACTGCCTGGTTCGCCCCTTTGCCGCCAAATCCCAGATCGAATTTCTGGCCAAAGATAGTCTCGCCCGGCTTCGGAAACCGGTCAGTGAAGGTCGTCAGATCAATATTTGCGCTGCCAATGACTGCAATGCGCGGTCGTTTAGCCATGATTGTCGTGTGTGGCGCGGGCACTCTTGCCCACGAGCCCTATTCCCCGTACGGAACCCAGATATTCTTGACCTGCGTCGCATGTTCCAGAAACCACCGGCCCTCTGCCTGCTTCGCATCGAACCAGTCAATGACGCGGCCTTCATTGGTGAAAACCTGCTTCAGATTTCCAATCGAACCCACCTTCGCCGCAACCGCGCTAGCTTCATCAGCGAAGCACCAAAGGGCGTCGACGCCATCATGCTCGGCGAGCGTCTTGAGCAATGGCGACTTGGGTCCAGTCACAATATTGATCGCGCCGCCCGGCAGATCGCTGGTGTCGAACACCTGGTAGAGATCACCCATGATCAGCGGATACGTCTCGGAAGGAACCACAACTGCCGTGTTTCCAACCGCCAGGACAGGCAGGACAAGCGAAAGAAAACCTAGGAGCGGGCTGTCGTTTGGGCAAATGATCCCGACCGTGCCGATCGGTTCCTTCATGGCGATGGCAATCGTTCTTGGTGGCGGATTGTGCACCGCGCCTTCAAGCTTATCGGCCCATGCCGCGTAAGAAAAAATCCGTTCAATACTGGCCGTCACTTCCTTAGCCGCCTGCGGTTCTCCCACAGCGGAAGCCAGGCGCCGCGTGACCTCTTCCTGCCGCAGAGAGAGATTCTCCGCCATGTAGTAGAGAACCTGGGCGCGATTGTGCGCCGTTGACTTCGCCCAGGCCCCGGCTTTGTGCGCCGCTTCCACGGCGTTGCGAATGTCTTTTCGATTTCCCAGAGGCGCTTCCCCCAGCAAATCGCCCTTCGGCCCGCGCACTTCCATGCTGTAGCCGGAATCCGGCCGCACCTGCTTCCCGCCGATGTAGAGCTTCACAGTCCGATCAATCGTCAGCGCAGGCATGTCGTTTGACTCGGGTGTCCCTTCCTTTGGGAGAAGTGGGGGCTTTCCATCCCCCGTTACGGCACTCAGCTCCGGCGCATTCTTAAACCACGCCGGCTCCAGATATTCCATCAACCCTTCGCGCCCGCCTTCACGTCCAAAGCCACTCTCGCGGTAGCCGCCGAATCCGCAGGCAGCGTCAAACATGTTCGTGCAATTCACCCACACCACGCCCGCTTTAATCTGCGCCGCCACTTGCAGGGCTACGTTGATGCTCTCGCTCCAAACAGATGCCGCCAGACCGTAGACGGTATTGTTGGCAAGCTCCACCGCTTCGGTCGGTGTGCGGAACGTCATCGCGGCCAGCACGGGGCCGAAGATTTCCTGCTGCGCAACGATCGAGGTCGGATGCACGTTGCTCAACAGCGTGGGCGGAAAATAAAGTCCGTTCGCCGGCATCTCGGTCTGGGGCTGCCAGCAGGTCGCGCCGTCCGCGACGCCCTGATCCACCATCCGGCGAATGCGTTCCAGTTGCACGGGCGCAACAATGGCGCCGATGTCGATGGATTTATCGAGCGGCGGTCCAACGCGCAGAGTATTCATGCGGTCGCGAATTTTCTCAAGTAGCGCCGCTGCAATGCTCTCCTGCATCAACAATCGGGAACCAGCGCAGCACACCTGCCCCTGATTAAACCAGATGCCATCGACTAAACCTTCCACTGCGCCATCCAGATCGGCGTCCTCAAAAATCACGAACGGAGATTTGCCGCCCAACTCAAGAGAGAGCTTTTTGTGACTCTGCGCAGTCGCGGCCCGGATCGCGCGCCCAACTTCCGTGGATCCGGTGAACGCAATCTTGTCGACGTCCGGATGTTTCACCAGCGCCTCGCCCGTCGAACCATCGCCAGTCACGATATTGACCACACCCGCAGGCAGCCCGATCTCCTGGCAAATTTCCGCGAAGGCGAGTGCGGTCAGCGGCGTAAATTCAGCCGGCTTCAACACTACCGTATTACCCGTGGCCAACGCCGGGGCAATCTTCCAGGCCAGCATGAGCAGCGGAAAGTTCCACGGAATAATCTGCCCCACCACGCCGCATGCTGCAAAACCGGGAAATTCCGATTCCAGCAATTGCGCCCATCCTGCATGATGGTAAAAATGCCGGATCACTAGCGGAATATCGATGTCGCGGCTCTCTCGGATCGGCTTGCCATTGTCGATCGTTTCCAGTACCGCAAGCCGCCGCGAATGGCGCTGAACGGCCCTAGCCATCGCGTAAAGGTATCGGGCGCGAGAGTGCGGCGACAGTTGCTGCCACAATGGCAATGCCTTTCGCGCCGCTGCAACCGCCGCGTCGACATCGGCGGCCGATCCTTGCGCGATGCTCGCAATCTTGCCCCCGGTCGCAGGATCAGTGGAATCGAAGAATCCACCAAGCGCAGGTTCACGGAATCCGCCGTCGATGAAATGCCCAAACTTCCGCCCACGCCGATCGAGCCAGGCAAGCGCATCCTTGGGATCCTCAGGCGCCGGCCCGTATTCCATGGTCACAAATTTTTCGGCAATGCTCATGCGATCTGAAACTGATTCGAAAAATGCTCTGGGTACCCCATGTTGAATGTAGAGCGGGCACTCCTGCCCGCTTGCCGCCATCACCAAAAAGTTCGGAAGAGTGTCACATTAACAAACTACGCCACCGGATGCCTATAGTCCGCCGAATATCTTCCCGTCGCATAGTGCTCCAGTTGCCGCTCAATGTCATTCAGCAACCCGCTAGCGCCGAAGCGAAACAGATCGGCCTTCATCCAGGGCGTTCCCAATTCTTCTTTCATCAACGCCAGCCATTCCGTCGATTGTTTCGCCGTGCGAATTCCACCCGCCGGCTTGAATCCCACCGCCATGCCCGTCTCCAGCGCGTATTCGCGAATCGCTCGCGTCATGACAAAACCCACAGGCAAGGTTGCGTTCGTCGATTCTTTCCCGGTGGACGTTTTAATAAAATCTGCTCCCGCCATCATCGCCACAAAGCTAGCTCGCGCAACATTGCGCAGAGTCATCAGATCGCCGGTTCCAAGAATTGCTTTCATATGCACGTTTCCGCAGGCGCGTCTGAACTCCGCGACTTCGTCGTACAGTTCCTGCCATCGTCCGCCAAACACCAGCGCACGCGTAATCACAATGTCGATCTCGTCCGCTCCCGCATCGATGGAGCGGCGAATCTCAGCCACGCGTTCTTCCAGAGGAGACAATCCCGCCGGAAATCCAGCCGAGACCGCGGCGACTTTGATTCCACTCCCCGCCACCGCGCGCGCCGCGGTTTCCACGAACCGATGGTAAACGCACACCGCAGCGACTTTGATCTGCAACTCCTCAATGCCTAGCAGCTTTTCAATCTCAGGTTCGACCGGCCGCCGCGCCTTGGCGCACAACCGCCGCACGCGTTCATCGGTGTCGTCGCCGGAAAGCGTGGTCAAATCCATGCAGGTGATGGCCCGCAACAGCCACGCGGCCTGCCATTCTTTTTTCACCGTGCGCCGCGCCACATGCGATTGCGCCCGCCGTTCCACCGCGCTTCTGTTGACGCGCACCTCCCGCACCCATTCAAGATTCAGCGGAATGCCGCGATTCGAAAGCAGTGGCCGCCCGGCGAGAGCCGCCAGCGGCGGTTCTCCATCTGCCGTAAGCTTGAAAGAGTCAATACGGGCGTGGGCCCCACCGGGTTCACGATTGTCCTGCGGCATCGCTCGTATTGTACGGCACTCACCGCGGGGTCTGCTGACCAGTCCCACTTTGCCCTTGACACTGTTTCGCAGCCAAGACTAGGCTACGTCGCTGATTGATTCGAGAAGAAATCGCTCCGGAGAAATGACTTGTTTACCCCGCAAAGCTTAACCATCGCGCTGCTCATGATGATCACCAGCGCCGTTTGCTGGGGCTCGTGGGCCAACACCTACAAGGGCGTAAAGAATTACCGCTTCGAGCTTTTTTACTGGGACTACGCGGTCGGCATTTTCCTGGTCTCGCTGATTCTCGGCCACACCATGGGCAGCTCCGGGCACGATGCCTCGAGCCTCGTGAACAACATTCACTCTGCCGATGTATCGAACGTCATCCACGCTCTAATCGGCGGCGCGCTGTTCAATCTCGCCAATCTGCTGCTGGTTGCGGCGATTGACATGGCGGGGCTCGCGGTCGCATTTCCGATTTCCATCGGAATCGCACTCGTCGTCGGCGTCGTTCTGAGCTACGCGCTCCAGCCGCGAGGCGATGCTTTGTTCCTCGCGCTCGGCGTCGCCTGCGCGTTCATCGCCGTAATCCTCGATGGAAAAGCTTACGGTGCCTTGAAAGCTAGCGGGCGCAGCGCTTCACGCAAGAGCATCGTGGTCTGCGTCATTTCAGGGATCCTGATGGGCCTCTGGGCCCCGTTCATGACTCACGCCATGACTCGCGGCAACGCCCTCGGCCCCTATAGTGCCGCAATCTTCCTGACCCTGGGCGCTCTGCTCTCCTGCTTTATCTGGAACATTTATTTCATGAAGCACCCGCTGGTCGGTGAGCCAGTAAAGTTCTCCGATCTTTTTCGCGGACCGGTTCGCGGACATCTTTTGGGCCTGCTCGGCGGCTTCATCTGGGGGATCGGAACCGTCTTCAATCTGGTTGCAGCCAGTTTCACCGGCGTAGCCATCTCCTACGCCATCGGCCAATCCGCTCCCGTAGTCGCCGCCCTCTGGGGAATTTTCGCCTGGAAGGAATTCGCCAACTCCGGACCTCGCGCCAAGCTCTATCTCGCCCTCATGTTCGTCTTTTACGCACTGGCAATTTTTCTCGTCGCCCGCGCCAACGGATAAACAAACCTTCTATCAGCCTATCGCCCTTACATCGCTGTCATCCTGAGCGAAGCCTACGCTTCGGCAAAGCCGAAGGGAAGGCGTAGTCGAAGGACCCCTACCATTTAGAACTAGCCTCTATGCAAGGAGTTCTCTCATTGCTTTTGTCGCCGGTCGTGTCAGCCGAAGCAATTTCAAGCCACCTGCGCGTGCAAAGCCCGCTTCAGAAATTGTCCCTGCCCCGCAGCGCCTAAAAACTTCTCTCCCTCCACCACCACCCGCCCCCGCGACAGCACCGCATCCGGCATCCCCGTAACCTCAACCCCTTCAAACATCGAATAATCCACACGCATGTGATGAGTCTTCGCGCTGATGGTATGTTTTCGCGCAGGATCGAAGATCACAAGGTCCGCATCACTGCCCACCGCAATCGTCCCCTTGCGCGGATACAGCCCAAACAGCTTCGCCGGAGTCGTCGACACTAACTCCACAAACCGGTTCGCGCTAAACCGTCCCGCCGCCACTCCGCCGGAATAAATCAGGCTCATGCGATGCTCCACTCCAGGTCCACCATTGGGAATCTTCGTGAAATCGTCACGTCCCAATTCTTTTTGCTCCTTGAAGCAAAACGGACAATGATCGGTGGAAACAACCTGAAGATGATCGCGCTTCAATCCATTCCACAATTTCTCCTGATTCCATTTCTCCCGCAGCGGCGGAGTAAAGACATACTTCGCGCCTTCAAATCCCGGAGCATCCATGTTCTCCAGCGAAAGGTAAAGATACTGCGGACACGTCTCGGCATAGACCGGCAGCCCGCGATCCCGCGCCTCGCGCACCTTCTCCAGAGCGTCGTTGCAACTCAAATGCACAATGTAAATTGGCGCACCAGCCATTTCGGCCAGCGCAATCGCGCGAGATGTGGCTTCGGCCTCAGCGGTCGTCGGCCGGGTCAGCGCGTGATATTTTGGCGCAGTTTTTCCCTCGGCCAGAGCCTGTTGCACGATCACGTCAATGGCGCTTCCATTTTCCGCGTGCATGCAGATCAGAGCGCCGTTTTTTGCCGTGGTTTGCAGCGCCTTAAAGATGCTCGCATCGTCGAGCATGAAGACCCCCGGATAAGCCATGAACAACTTGAAACTGGTAACACCTTCGCCCACCAGCGCGTTCATCTCCTGCAATTGCCCGTCGGCCACGTCCGTCACGATGCAGTGAAATGCGTAATCGCACACCGCCTTGCTCGACGCTTTCGCCATCCAGGTATCGAACGCTTGCCGCAGGTGTTGTCCCTTGTACTGAATGGCGAAATCGATGAGCGTAGTAGTCCCGCCGAAAGCCGCCGCCCGCGTGCCCGTTTCAAAATCGTCGGCGCTGGTTGTGCCGCCGAAAGGCATATCGAGATGCGTGTGCACATCAATCCCGCCGGGGAAAACCAGCTTGCCCGCCGCGCTGATCACCGTCCCTGCATTCTGCCGCGGCAACTCCTTGCCCACTGCGACAATCTTGCCGCCTTCAATCGCAATGTCCGCCGCATAAGTGTCGGTCGCAGTCACAACGGTTCCACCGGCAATAATCGTGTCAAAGGCCACTCGAATCCTCCAATTCCGCACAAAAGAGAAAAGCGGATTCTATGCTAAACTGCCGCACTCAGTTCCCATAAATTCATTCCGAAGCAATAGCGGCGTGTTCTGTTCTGAAAATGGTTTTCTCTGCGGTCTTGGCGTACTCTGCTGTTTAAAGGTTCTCGCTGAGTCGCGATAGCCGGTTAGCGCGAGGCTGAGAAAGGCGGCGTTATGCAGTTCGGCATCACACTCAAACCGGACATCTCCATCGACCGCATCGTCGGCCTCACGCGCCAGGCCGAAGCAGCCGGGTTCACCTACGGCTGGATTTTCGATTCCCACGTGTTGTGGAAAGAGCCATACCCGCTGTTGACTCTCATGGCCGCTAACACGCAGCGCATGCGGCTCGGCACCTGCGTGACGAATCCCGCAGTACGCGACCTCACCGTAACCGCAAGCTTGTTCGCCACTCTTAACTTAATTTCGAACGGCCGCATGCAGCTCGGCATCGGCCGCGGCGACAGCTCTCGCCGCGTTCTCGGCAAGAAGCCCGTAAGCTGGTCTCAGCTCGAAGAATCTGTGAAGGTCTTTCGCAATCTGACTGCCGGCAACGAAATCGAATACGATGGCCAACCCACGCGCTTGACTTGGGCAGCCGGCTCGCCGCCGGTGTGGATCGCCGGTTACGGACCTAAAGTCCTGCACATGGCCGGCCGCGTCGCCGACGGTATTATTCTCCAGTTCGCCGACCCCGATTTAATTTCCTGGTGCCTCGGCTTCGTAAAAGAAGGCGCGCGCGCCGCCGGCCGCGATTTCGGCAAAATCGAAGTCATGGCCGCCGCGCCCGTCTGGGTCTCTGACGACTTGACTGTTGCGCGTGAACACGTACGCTGGTTCCCCGCATTGGTTTCCAATCACGTCATGGATCTCATCCGCCAATACAAACCGGAAGACCTGCCGCCCGCTCTCACCTCGTTCGTCCAAGATCGCGGTAACTACGACTACCAGCATCACTGCGAAGTAGACAGCGACAACCGGAACTTCGTTTCCGACGAAGTAGTGGATCGTTTCTGCCTGGTCGGGCCAGTGCAGGCTCATCGCGACAAACTGAAGGCGCTAGCCAAAGCAGGCGTAACGCAGTTCAACATCTATCTCATGTGCGGAGAAGAAGAAAAAACGTTGGTAATCTACGAGAAAGAAGTGATGCCCGCCTACGCAGCGCAACAAGCCTGAGACCACAAGCCTCACCCTGTGAAACCCTGTGTCCTCTGTGTTAAAGGCTTTTGACTTTGCGTGCTAGCTGACGTCCAGGGTCGCTTCGGCCACGCGCTGCGACTTCATCAGCCCGAAATAAGCAAAGAACGAAACCACAAACCCCACAAACCACGAATAATCATAAAGCGCGCGCACCGCAGGAATCGCCAACCCTGCCAGCGCCGTCCCCGCCCCCAGCAACAGCGCCGTAATCGCTCGCCAATTAAATCCTCGCGAATATTCGTATCTCCCGCCACGCAAATACAAGTCCTCAACGTGCAAGATGCGTCTTCGCACCACAAAGTAATCGCAAATCATGATTCCCGCCACTGGCCCCAATAACGCCGCATACCCTCCTAGCCATCCCAGAATAAAAGTGCTGTAGTCGGCCAGCAGTTTCCACGGCATCAACACAATGCCCATAAAACAGGTAATGACGCCTCCCGTGCGGAAGCTGATTTTTCGCGGCCATAAATTTGAAAAATCATTGGCGGGAGAAACCACATTCGCTCCAATGTTCACGTTCAAAGTGGCCAGCAAAATCGCAATCAACGAAATCACCACCGCAACGGGCGAATGAAACCGGCTCAACAACTGCACCGGATCCCAAATCGCCGTGCCATAAATCACTACGGTCGCCGACGTTACCGCGATTCCGATAAACGCGTACAACGTCATGGTGGTCGGCAAAGCCAGCGCCTGCCCGATCGCCTGCTCCCGCTGATTGCGCGCGAACCGCGAGAAGTCAGGAATGTTCAACGACACAGTTGCCCAAAAACCGACCGTGCCGTTCAGCGCGGGAATCAGAAACTTCAAAAAATCCGGAAAGCTATGGAATTTCGACGGCACCGCCAGCATCGGCCCAAACCCGCCGGCGCTGCGATACGCCCACGCAAGGAGAAGCAGCCCCACCGCCAGCAGCACCGGCGCGCTGATCCCTTGCAGCACGCGAATGTATTCGATGCCTTTGAGAATCACGGCGAGGTTGATCAGCCAGAAAAGAAAAAAGCAAATCGCAGCGCCATGCGAAACATTTTTCCATCCCGGCCAAAGAGTCGCCAGCAAAGTGCTGACCGCCTCCCCGCCGATCCAGGTTTGAATGCCGAACCATCCGCACGCCACCAGCGCGCGCAACACCGCAGCAACATTCGCGCCCAGTACACCAAAAGACGCGCGCGCCAGCACCGGAAACGGAATTCCATACTTTGCGCCCGGATGCGAGTTCAACAGCATCGGTCCCAGCACGATTAGGTTGCCTACAAAGATCGTCAGCACTGCCTGCTTCCAGTTCATTCCGCCCTGAATCAAACTGGCCGCCAGCATGTAAGTCAGGATGTTGACCGACATGGAAATCCACAACGCGGCGAAGTTGTAAGTTCCCCAATGCCGCTGTTCCGGGCGGGCAGGCGCAAGATCGGAGTTATAAAGAGGACTGGATTCGATTCGTCTATCGAGTACGGTGGAATCTGGATTTGTCATGTAATTCAAAAGAAATTGTCATTCCGAGCGGAGCGAGGAATCTGCTTTTTGCTCGCGGCTCGAGGCAGTGATGAATCTTCTCGGCGATCTCGCTGTGCTCGGCGTTAAATGCCTTGGACTTTCAATCCGCCGCCTTAGCGTGGCCCGTCTGCGCCGTAATCGGCCCATAGCTCTCCGGACGCCGGTCGCGGAAGAACTGCCACACCCGCCGCACTTCCGTAATCATGTCTAAATCCAGGTCCGCGACCAGCAACTCGTCTTTGTCGCGGCTGGCCTGCGCCACAATCTTCCCCCGCGGATCGCAAAAATAACTCTTGCCATAAAACTCGCCAATGCTCCAGGGCTTCTCCGTGCCTACGCGATTGATCGCCCCCACAAAATATCCGTTGGCCACGGCATGAGCCGGCTGCTCCAACTCCCACAAATATTCCGACAATCCAGCCACCGTCGCCGACGGATTAAAAACAATTTCCGCGCCATTCAACCCCAAAATCCGCGCACCTTCAGGAAAGTGCCGGTCGTAGCAAATGTAAACGCCAACACGCGCATACTTCGTCTCAAACACCGGATAACCGAGATCGCCCGGCGTGAAATAGAACTTCTCCCAAAATCCCGGATGGCAATGCGGAATATGATGCTTGCGATACTTGCCCAGGTACCGTCCATCCGCATCGATCACCGCCGCCGTATTGAAATAAACTCCCGGCATCTGTTCTTCATAAATAGGAACCACAATTACCATGCGATGCTTCGCCGCAATCTTCTGCATCAGCTTGGTCGTCGGACCATCCGGCACGCGCTCGGTCAGTTCGTACCACCGCGCATTCTGCTCCGCACAAAAATAAGGTCCATAAAAAAGTTCCTGCAAACACAAAACCTGCGTCTTCTTCTTCGCCGCCTGCTCAATGAACTTCAGGTGCTTGTCGATCATGGCCTTCTTGATCTGTTCAAGCGGATGCTCCGGGCTAAGAGCATTGCTGGTCTGAATCAACGCGGACCGCACAATCCGAGGCATGGACACACCCTCCGAGGAAGGAAACTATAGCAGAAACTTTTTGCCGATTCTCTCTCCCTGAATTCCGTCTTAGCGGCTCATTAAGATCGATCCACTACAAAGGTCTGTCATTCCGACCGCAGTCCGGCGCGCCAGCGACGGCAAGTGGAGGAACCTGTTTCAGTATTCGAACGGTCGATGGAATTTCGTCTCCAAGCCTTCTTTCTCCATTGACCCTCCCAACCCAAGATGCGAAACTAACCTGGCCTCCATCTTCCCACCGCCACAGGTGAAACAAATGCAACTTCCCGCTTCTCGCATCCCGTCCCGCAGTCAGACCGCTGTCAACTCAAGACTCGAACGAAAACTCTGGATGTACGCCGCGGCGGCAACGGCCGCTGGCGTGAGCGTTCTTGCCACCACGCCCGCCCACGCGGAGATCGTGGTCACGCACGTCAACACAGCCATTTCGCCTTCCGTCGCGATCGACCTCAATCACGATGGCATCATCGACTTCAACCTCACTCATTGGAAGGCCAATGCGTCGATTGACCTGTTCTCATACCTGCTCGTCTGTCACGAGGGGTACCGGGTTGCCTCCCATCAATGCTTATCCTCGAGCAGCCAACCCAATGCCGCCAATGGGGTCCGCGGGACTTCGCAAGGTGCGCTGGACTTGCCCTTTGGCGCGCCAATCGGCCCAGGCCAACAGTTCGCCGGCGGGGGGAAGGGCCGTGTCCTGATGGGCGGGCGGAATTTCGCCTCATTCTCATCGATCCACGATCAAACCTGGTATGGCCCCTGGGTAGCCGGGGGAGCGGGCGTAAAGAATCGCTATCTTGGTTTTAAGTTCAAGATCGGAAGCGAATTTCATTTCGGCTGGGCGCGTGTCACAGTCAGCACCACGGCTGACAAAGGTTTCTCGGCCACCCTAACCGGGTACGCCTATGAAACGATTCCCGGCAAGCCCATCCACGCCGGCGCAACTTCCGACGCACCCCAAGCCGCCTTGGAACCTGCGCCTCAATCGATCGAGCCTCAGGACACCGATCTCCAGGCCTCGCTGGGAATGCTGAGTCTAGGTTCGATGGGTCTCAACATCTGGAGGCGCGAAGACTCCTAGACAGGCTTGCCCAGCCTTTCCCGGCGCCATACTAATCGAGGCACACACCCAAACAATTTTGTCATTCCGACCGAAGCCCGGAGCGAAAGCGACGGCGAGTGGAGGAACCTGCTTTTGATTTTGCTTTCACTTCCCCTGAATGCGGCTGATAAAAAGCTGCAAAAACCGCGGCGCATCGGAAGCCACGCAGACTCGCGCATTCGCTTTCAAATAATCGTACCCTTCGATCACGTAATGGTCGCCGTGCAGCACATTCTTTTCGTTCGCTCCCATGCGGTTCGCCACCGTTTCACCGCGCGTGAACTCGCCCTTGGTTTCCACGTCCACGTGCATCTCTTTCAGAGTTCCTAACGTTGGATCAATCGCGATACCCACGGCCAGCGGATCGTACATAGCCGCCCCGCTGTATCCGTTCTTCTCTCCGCGCGTCAAATAAAAGTCGCCGAGCTTGGAGACAAAATCATTTTCCGGCCCGTGCGTGCGTTGTAGTTGGCCAAGTTCCTTGCGGGTCATCAAAGTGCGCTCGCCCACGTCCGATCCAACCATGGTCACAATCCACCCTGCATTGAAGACAATCTGCGCCGCCTCCGGATCGTTATAAACATTGGCCTCCGCAGCGCCATCGACATTCCCGCCGGAAATCGAACCGCCCATGATGACGATATTTTTGACCAGCGTTGCGATCGACGGGTCTTTCGAAACCGCCAGCGCAATGTTGGTCAGCGGCCCCACGGGGATCAAAGTAATCTCGTGCGGATACTTGTGCACCATTTCGATGATCAGGTCAGGACCAAAGCGCGGATCAACTTTACACTTGGACGCCGGTAATTCAATGTCAGCCAGCCCATTCTGCCCGTGCCAGTATTCCGCCGTAATCAATTTCTGATTCAGCGGATGCTGCGCTCCGCCGGCCACCGGCACGTCGCAGCGTCCCGCAAGAGAAACCAGCTTCAAGGCATTTTCCAACCCCTGCGCAGCAACCACATTACCGGGCACAACGGTCAGCGCTTCGACCCTAAGCTCCGGCGAATTCAGCGCCAGCAAAATCGCCAGCGCATCATCCGTGCCGGGATCGGTGTCGATGATCACCCGTTGCGGAGAAGTCTGAGCCGGAGCATTCGCCGCAACACAACAAGTTGCAAAAATTAACAAAGCAAGAAACCGGCCAAGTCGTTTCACAGAATTCCTTTCACCACTACGTCCCACCTATCGGCACGAACGCAGCAATTCTTTATGGAGTCTTTCAGATGGAATTTACAGCAGCATCCCGGCAATCGAGGCTGACATCAGATTCGCCATCGTTCCCGCAATCATCGCGCGAAAGCCCAGCCGCGCCAGTTCGCCTCTCTTATTGGGAGCCAGCGCGCCAATCCCGCCAATCTGGATTCCAATGGAACTGAGATTGGCGAAACCGCACAGCGCAAATGTCGCAATGGTAAACGTGCGCGGATCGAGCGCCGCCCTCTGCGGGCCAAGCATGGAGAATGCGACCAGTTCGTTCAACACCATACGCGTGCCCAGCAGATTCCCGATGATGTGGCAATCGCGCCACGGAATACCGATGACCCACGCGACCGGGGCGAAGATCACGCCGAGAATTCCTTCCAGGCTCGACGGGAACCAGACCAGGTGGTTGTGGATCCCTCCCATAATGCCGTCGACCAGGTGGATCAGCGCGATAAACGCGATCAGCATGGCCCCGATGTTGAGCGCCATGTGCAGCCCGTCCCCTGTGCCGCGCGCGATGGCTCCGAGCAGATTTTCATGTTTTTCTTTTTCCTCTTCGTTCTCGGGCATCACGACTTTACCTGCGGTCTTCGGTGTCTCGGTTTCCGGTACGAGCATTTTGGAAACCAGAATCGTCCCCGGCGCGGTCATGATCACCGCGCTGAGAACGTGTCGCGGCTCCGCGCCGAAAGCAAAGTAGGCAGCCATGATCGAGCCCGAAACGTGCGCCATTCCACTGGTCATCACAGTCATCAATTCGGATCGCGTCAGCTCAGGCAGGAACGGACGAATCGTCACCGGCGCTTCGGTCTGTCCCATAAAAATGCTGGCGGCAACGTTGAGCGATTCCGCCCCGCTCGCGCCCAGGATGCGGGTCATCGCCCACGCCATGCCGCGAATGACGATCTGCATGACCCCGACGTGGTAGAGAATTGCGAAGACCGCACAGATAAAGATGACAACCGGGAGCACTTGAAACGCAAAGATGAAACCGATGTTCGAGGACTGCTTGCCCAGAGGTCCAAACACAAACTCCGAGCCGAAAAACGAGTAGCTGAGCGCCTTATTGGCCGCATCGCCGATCACCTGAAATGCGCGGCGGCCGTAATCGATGCGCAGCACGAAGATGGCGAAGGCGATCTGGAGAAAAAGTCCCCACGCCACGGTCTTCACCCGAATGGCGCGCCGGTTCGTGGAGAAAATGTAAGCCAGTGCCAGCATGGTCAAAAGCCCGAGAATGCCCGTGTATCTTCCCATTCAATTTTTCTCTCCCGGCTTCGCCGTTCCGCCAATTACGCGACGAATCAACGGCCTCTTCTCAGCAGGCGGCGCGTCGGCAATCGTAAAACTTGTTTCCAGCAAACGCTTTGCCGCCGCCGCCCGCGCTTCGGCATTGTAATAAATCGTGGCGAGCGGTTCGCCTGCGGAAACGCCGTCGCCAACTTTTTTATGCAGCACGATTCCCACCGCGGGATCGACCGTATCTTCCTTGCGTTCGCGCCCCCCGCCCAGAACTACGCAGGCCGTCCCGATCTGCTCACACTGTACGGAAGCGAGATAGCCCGCCCCGGGGCTAAGAACATCCATTGTGCGCTCAGCCTGTGGCAACCACTTCACATCGTCAATCGCGCGCAAATCACCACCTTGCATTTCCACCATCTGCCGGAATTTTCCCAACGCCTTGCCCGACGAAATCAACTCCGCACTGCGTTTTCTTCCTTCCTCAACCGTTGCCGCCGCTCCACCTAAATACAGCATCCATCCCGCCAGTTCGTTGCACAGCAGACGCAAATCCTCCGGCCCTTCGCCGCGCAATACTTCCACAACTTCCACCACCTCCAGCGCATTACCGATCTTGTTGCCCAGCGGCTGATCCATATCCGTAATCAGCGCCACCATCTTCTTGCCCATGCGCTCGCCGGTTTCCACCATCAACTCGGCAAGAAAAGCCGCATCTTTGTCGCTCTTCATAAATGCGCCGGACCCCGTCTTCACATCGAGCACCAGCGCATCAATGCCTTCCGCCAGCTTCTTGCTCATGATCGAAGCGCAAATCAGATACGGACTCTCCACCGTCCCCGTCACATCGCGCAGCGCATAAAGTTTCCGATCTGCCGGAGCGATTTCCCCAGTCTGCCCAATCATGCAGCAACCACACTTCTCCAGCACCTCCCGAAACCGCGAAACCGAAAGATTCACATTGAATCCCGGAATCGCCTCCAGCTTGTCCAGTGTCCCGCCCGTATGCCCCAATCCGCGTCCGCTGATCATTGGTACTGCGAGCCCAGCCGCGGCCACAACCGGCGCCAGAACAAGAGATGTCTTATCGCCCACTCCGCCCGTCGAATGCTTATCGACCTTCGCCGCCGCCAGAGAAGAAAGGTCTAACACTTCACCAGAATGCAGCATCGCCTCCGTGAGCGCCGCGGTCTCCGCCCGTGTCATGCCGCGCAGCACAACTGCCATCAGCCACGCAGAAACCTGATAGTCGGGAATCTCATCGCGAGTGTATGCATTGACCAGTGATTCGATCTCTGCTCGCGACAGCTCAACACTATCGCGCTTCTTGCGAATCACGTCGATAGCACGGAAGTCCTTTGCACGCGGTTGCGGGGGTGAACCTGCGCGCTGGCTCACTGGAGGCGGAATCCTTCCGGCAGCAACTCAGTAATGTGAGCCTGCTTCGGTCCCGCCGCACCCTGAAAATAAATCGTAGCGTTCGGCCCGAATTCGTAGATAACTTGCCTGCAAGCTCCGCACGGCGAACAAGGCACGCCCTGATCGTTGGTGACCGCGACCGCGCGAATCTCAATCTTCGGCCCCCCCTTTGCAACCGCGGAAAAGATTGCCGTTCGCTCGGCGCAATTCGTCATGCCGTAAGAAGCGTTTTCCACATTGCAGCCCGCAAAGATTTTGCCGTTGGTCAGCAGAATCGCAGCTCCCACGCGAAAGTGCGAGTAAGGCACGTGTGCGTTCTTCATCACGCTCTTTGCCGAGCGCATCAGTTTCTCAACGGCGCGTGCAGACAATTGATTCATGAACCTTGCTCTGCGTATCCCCCGTGTTCTCTGTGTTAAAGATTTTTACTTTCGCCAATAGGTGGCAAATCGTGCGCAATTGTAAACCCTGCCCGCTGCCAGTCCGCCGACTTTCTACGCAACCTCCTCGATTGCTTTTGTCCCCTCCCGGCAGTAGCATACTCAAGGCAAATCCGTCCCACTGAATCGTCGCCATTTCTTTTAAGCTCCTGCTTAATTTCCGAACCTTGAAGGAGGTCGTTATGGGTATCGCAGTTTCCCCCCAAATCCATCCGCAAGTCGCTGAGTTCATCGACAAGCCTCGCAAAATGCTGATCAACGGACAATGGGTTCCCGCCATTTCCGGCAAGACATTCCCTACTTACAATCCCGCTACCGGGGAGGTTCTGGCCCAGGTAGCCGAAGGCGATCGCGCCGATATCGAGCAGGCTGTAAAAGCCGCGCGCAAAGCCTTTGATCAAGGCCCGTGGCGCAAGATGACGGCTTCCGAGCGCGGACGCCTCATCTGGAAGCTCGCCGACCTGCTGGAAGCTCACACAGAAGAATTTGCGTATCTCGAAAGCCTCGACAATGGCAAGCCGCTGACCGTGGCGCGCGCCGCTGATGTTCCGCTGGCCGTCGACCTGTTCCGCTACATGGCCGGATGGGCCACCAAGATCGAAGGCAACACAATTCCACTTTCCGTTCCCTACACGCCCGGCGCAAAGTATCTCGCCTACACTCTTCGCGAGCCCGTCGGCGTCGCCGGACAAATCATTCCCTGGAATTTCCCGCTGCTGATGGCCGCCTGGAAACTGGGCCCGGCACTCTCGACAGGTTGCACCGTTGTCCTCAAGCCTGCCGAGCAGACGCCGCTCTCGGTGTTGCTGCTCGGTGAGCTGATTATGGAAGCGGGCTTCCCCGAAGGCGTAGTGAATATCGTGCCGGGCTATGGCGAGACTGCCGGCGCCGCACTCGCCGCTCATCCCGATGTCGACAAGATTGCCTTCACCGGTTCGACCGAAGTTGGAAAGCTGATTGTTCACGCGGCTACGGGAAATCTGAAAAAGGTTTCTCTCGAACTCGGCGGAAAATCTCCGAATATAGTTTTCAAGGACGCCGATCTGGAAACCGCAATTCCGGGCGCAGCCAGCGCTATCTTCTTCAACCACGGGCAGTGCTGCTGCGCGGGGTCGCGTCTCTATGTGGAGAAATCGGTATTCGATCAGGTCGTTGAGGGAGTGGCGAACCATGCGAAGAAGATCCGCGTTGGCTCTGGCCTGGATCCGAAAACGCAAATGGGACCGCTGGTTTCCGAAGAGCAGCTAAGCCGGGTTTGCGGGTACCTCGAAGCCGGATTGAACGAAGGCGCTAAAGCCATGGCCGGCGGCCACAAAGGCGAAGGCAAAGGATATTTCGTTCAGCCCACGGTCCTGGTCGATACCAATGAAAACATGAAAGTGGTGCAGGAAGAAATCTTCGGACCCGTTGTCACGGCCATGCCGTTCAGCGATCCCGAAGAAATTCTGCCCCGCGCCAACAACAGCGACTACGGCCTTGCCGCCGCCGTCTGGACACAGGACATCAGCAAAGCTCACCGCGTTGCCGAAAGCCTGCGCGCCGGAACTGTCTGGATCAATTGCTACAACATCTTCGACGCCGCCATGCCCTTCGGCGGCTACAAGCAATCCGGATGGGGCCGCGAGATGGGCCACGACGCGCTCAGCCTCTACACCCAAACCAAAGCCGTCTGCACCCGTTTGGGCTAAGGCAGGGTCCGAACAAAGACTGTCGTCTCGACCGTTTAAGAAAAATTGTCATCTCGACCGAAGCATCCCCTTCCCGTTAGGGAAGGGGATGCGAAGTGGAGAGACCTGCTGTTTTTTCTTGCGGGAAAAATCCGCCCATATCCAGCAGAAAATCCTAATTACGGTGTGATTTCAAATACCACGCCGCAACCGGCCCCGCTGCCGCAGGTGAAGGCTCCCTTATTCAAGGTTGTACCGTAAAGATTGCCGGCCGAATCCATGACTAGAGCGCCCAGCGGATTCGCTCCATCGCCCTGACCGGTAAAAATGTGGAGATACTTAAACCGCCACTGGCCATTGACCGGAGTGATTTCGAAGACGTAGCCGTCGTTGGCGTCGCCGCCGCCGTTCTGTGCGGTTCCATAAATATTGTTATTGGAGTCGATCAAAAGGTGATCGACAGCGTTTGCAGCAGGATGAAGACTGGCCAGCACCGCCAATACCCAGGTCCCTGCGGCGTTTTTGTGGAGACGATAGACAGTTCCACCGCCTCCACTGCCGCCCAGGTATGTCATTCCGTAAAGATTTCCCGCCGAATCAAAGGCCAGGCCGCCATTCGGCGCCGCTCCGTCGGCTGTGTTGGTGAAGGTATAGAGGATATGCTCCCGCCACCCGAAGGATGAATGGGTTAACTCAAAAACGATGCCGCAGCCGGTGCACGAATCGCTCATGCCGCCGTTCGCAGCGGTGCCATAAAGGTTTCCATCGGCGTCGGCGATAAGGCCGCGCAAGGGTCCTACGCCATCGCCACCGGCGCCAGTGAAGGCGTGAATAACCCTTTCCTCGCCAGTGAGTGAGACTTGGTAGACGGTTCCGCAGCCATTGCCATCGCCCTGGGTGCAGGAAAGATCTCCTCCTCTTAGGGTTGTGCCGTAGAGGATGTTGTTCAAGAGAAGGACATCCGCAGTGGGCTGGCCGCCGTCGGTCCCTCCGGTGAAGCGATAAAGAACGCGGTCATGAGATTGCGTAGGCAGCAGCTGGAAGACGGTGCCGCATTCTATGTCGCCCTCAAAGTTGCAATTGCCTTCGCCGCCAGCGGCGGTCGTGCCGAAGAGGCTACCGTTCGCGCCGAGGATGACATTGTCAATGGGCGCTGCCCCGTCAGGATTGGACACGAATGTGTTGAGGACCTTATAGCTCCAGCTTCCGCTGCTCTGAGTCATCTCGAAGACCGTGCCGCACCCAGGCGTGTTGTTCAGAACGCAGGTGCCTCCGCCGCCCGCCGAGGCGATGCCGTAAAGATTGCCCGAGGAATCGACGGTCAGGCCGCTGTAAGGATTGGCTCCGTCAGGTCCGCCGGTAAAGTCGTGGATGACCTGAAAGGTCTGTGCCTGCAGCAGGCCCGAAGACACACTGGCGAAAACGACTGCCGCGCATAGGTAAAGAGTGTATTTCCGTTTCATTCAACCCCTCCCAAGGGCAATGCTTTTGTACGCTCCCGCGGCCTTCCGCCGGAAGAATTCGCCCGCGAGTATGCCCCCGAAACCGTGATCCGGCAAGCGGTTTGGGGTATTGTTACCGTATCAATCCCGTGATATCTTGCACTTGCGTGGGTCGCCAGGTTTTGGAGTCTTGACGATCCGCCCTCCCCTGGATATCTACCCCGCTTTTCGGTGAGCTTATGAGCGACAGGCTTGAACAAGCCCCCAGCTCCGGGTTGGAAGATGTGGCCCAAGTGTCCACGGACACCGTGCGCCAGCAGTTGCAGCGCATCCTTGCATCCGCTCTCTTTCGAAACGCACGCCGCCCCAGCCAATTCCTGCACTTCGTGGTGGAAAGCACGATTGCGGGGGAAGAGGACCAGCTTAAAGAATATGTGATTGCGGTCGAGGCCTTCGACCGTCCGGTGGATTATGACCCAAAAGCCGATCCGATTGTGCGCATCGAGGCCGGGCGTCTGCGCAAGAAGCTGGCGGAATATTATGGCGGGCCGGGCGCCAGCGATCCCATAGTCATTGAGTTGCCGAAGGGCGCGTACATCCCAGTGTTTCAGCCACGCTCGGCTACGAACGTACCGGAGCTCAAGCCCCACGCCGAATCGGGTCCGGATCTAACAGAACCTGCCAACTCACGGCCAATGCCTCCAAGTCAGGCCGCGCAAAACTGGAGGAGGCTCATCGCGGTTGCAGCGGTAGTTTCCCTCGCGGCAGTAGCCCTGGCTTCTGCCTACTATCTTCGCGTCGGAAGAAGCACGCCCACTTCCATCGCAGTCCTGCCATTTTTGGATCTGCGTGCCGATCATCTGCGCGCCGACGATCTGCGTGCTGATGAAACAAGCAAAGGCGGCACGGGGCTCTACCTGAGCGACGGAGTTGCCGAGGAATTGACGACGGGCATGGCGCAACTGAAGGGCCTCCGAGTAGTAGCCGCGACTTCTGCGTTCCAGTTTCGAGGCAAGTCCGAAGACGTGCGCAAAATTGGGCAGGCCTTGAATGCCGAAACGCTGCTGGAGGGCAGCATCAGCCAATCTCCCAGTGGTTTGCGCATCAATGCACAGCTAATCGACACGCGAAGCGGCTATCACCTGTGGTCCAGCGCTTATGACGTGCAAGCTGGTGATGTGCTTTCTTGCGAACAGGATATTGTGCGGGAAACGGCGCGCGTGCTGCGGCTTCCGGCTAGCAGCGCCCTCACCATGAAACGCGACACCGAGAATGCCGAGGCTCACGATCTCTACCTGCACGGCAGGTATCTATGGAATACGCGTCAACTTGCAGACATGCTGGCGAGCGTAAAGCTCTTTGAGCGAGCTATTCAGGACGATCCGAATTACGCATTGGCTTATGCCGGCTTGGCCGACACTTATACCGTCATGGCCATCAATAGCCAAATGCCGCCGGCCGAAGCGCTGCCCCATGCCAGGGCGGCTTTGCAGCGTGCGCTGGAGCTCGATCCCAGCCTGGCCCGCGCGCATGCCACCCTGGGATTGCTGAAATCTCAATGCGAATGGGACTGGCGCGGTGCGGAAGAAGAGTTCCACAAAGCAATTGAGCTGCAGCCGAATTATGCGCCGGCTCACCATTGGGCTGCTCTCGACTACATGCAGACAGGACAATTCGCTGCCGCTGACGCGGAGTTTCGACAGGCGCAGGTGCTTGATCCGCTATCGCCGATGATCAGTGAGGGCCTGGCGGAGAACTTTTACGACCAGCACCGGTATGACGAAGCTATCTCGACCGTGCTCCACATGCCGAACCCCAAGGTGGGTTGGGTCGTTCTTGCCTACTCCTACATTTTCAAAGGGATGTACGAAGACGCGCTCAAACTCCCTGAGGTCGTCGACATAGCCGACCTGAATGGACGCATAGTTAAAGCTGAGGCGCTGGTGGGGTCCGGCAATCGCGCCGCTGGGCTGAAGATTCTGGAGAATATGGAGCAGGATCGGCGAAATCCGGGCGCCGGACACGACTACATCCCGCCTGGGGTGCTTGGCTACGCCTATGCCGTGGCCGGTGAAAAGGAGCGGGCGTTCGGCATGCTCGAGAAAGCGTATCAAGCGCACGATCCGGCTTTGGCTAACCTGAAGGTTGACCCGGGTTTCGATAGCCTGCGCGCCGATCCGCGCTACCCGGATTTGTTGCGGAAGGTGGGCTTGGGAGATTAGAACGCGTCGTTCAGATGCAAACTGCCTACGCTTTATCTTACCCCACCCTTGCTTGCCGAATCATCGCACTACAATCCAGACCAGCGGGGAATCGCGCATCACCTTTCCATCAACAACACTTTCTCCGCGTTATCTACTTCATTCAACTTGACTTCAATCACTTCCTCCGCCGTCGTTTGCACATGCCGCCCCACAAACGTCGCTTCCACCGGCAACTCCCGATGCCCGCGATCAATCAACACGCACAACTGAACCCGCCGCGGACGCCCATGGGAAAACAGCGCATCCAGCGCCGCCCGCGTTGTTCTTCCGGTGTACAGAACGTCATCGATGAGCACAATGTTCTTATCCTCAATCGAAAACCCAATCTCTCTTTCCTGCACCACCGGCTTCGGCCCCAGAGTCGAAAGATCGTCGCGGTAAAAAGTAATATCGAGCGTGCCCACAGGCACCTCGGAGTTTTCTATCCGCGTAATGATCTTCCCCAGCCGCTCGGCAATGGGCACTCCGCGCCGCCGTATTCCCACCAGTCCCAAACTGCCAATGCCCCCATTCTTCTCCACGATCTCGTAAGCGAGCCGCACCAGCGTGCGCTCAATCTCCGATGCCGACATAAGCTGTGACTTTTGCGTAAGACCAGGGTTAACGGACTGCTTCTTGGCATTCATGATTGAAATCGGCTCCAGTAGCGGCGGCCCGGCTTCCCACTGTAGCCAACCCCGCGCGCCCGGTCAAGCGTTCCTAAAGCCAACGCCGAACCCTTAATCAATCTCGACGGCGTCATCCCGAACGAAGCCGCCTTTCAGGCGTAGTGAGGGATCTCCCGCCGGAGCGCCGCTGATGTCAGCGCACTACCGCGCGAGTGAAGCGAACCTTTCCACAAACCTATACACATCCCGAAACGAGTTATATAACGGAATCGGCGCAATCCGAAAAATATCCGGCTCCCGCCAGTCGCCAATCAATCCCGCGGCCGCCAGCTTCGCGCACCACCCGCGCCCCTTGCCCGGAACCCGCAACGAAATCTGCGCTCCCCGGCGTTCCTCCTCGCGCGGCGTAATCACCGAAAATGTCTTTGAATTCAACTGCCCCAGCAAAAACTCTAAATATCCCGTCAGCAGCAAACTCTTCGCCCGCAACCGCTCCATGCCCGCTTCCTGAAAAATATCCATCGACGCTCGCAAAACCGCCAGCGCCATGATCGGAGGATTGCTCAACTGCCAGCCTTCGGCCCCCACCATCGCATGAAATTCCGCCGGCATCGCAAATCGCGTCTTCGAGTCATGCCCCCACCAACCCTCAAACCGCGGCAACTTCGCCCGCGCATGACGTTCATGCACAAAACATCCGCCCGGACACCCCGGCCCGCCGTTCAAATATTTGTAGCTGCACCACACCGCAAAATCGGCACCCGACTCGTGCAACCGCAACGGCAAATTCCCCGCCGCGTGCGCCAGATCGAATCCCACGACGCACCCGCGCGCATGGCCAAGCTTTGTGATCCTCGCCAAATCCAGCGCCTGCCCGGTCGCATAGTTCACCGCGCCCGGCAAGATCAGCGCAATCGAGTCGCCCTCACGCTCAATCACCGAATCAATGTCTTCATCCCGCAAACAGAATTCGCCGTCGCGCGGCGTCAATTCAATCAACGACGTCGCCGGATCGAATCCATGAAAGCGAATCTGCGACGCCACCGCGTATTGATCCGACGGAAATGCTCCGCGCTCCACCAGAATCTTGTGCCGCTGTTTCGTCGGCCGATAAAACGAAACCATCATCAAGTGCAGATTGACGGTCAGCGAATTCATCACCACAACTTCATCCGTCCGCGCACCAAGCAACGTCGCTGTTTGCTCGGTCAACAACTCGTGATAAGGCATCCACGGACGGCGCGCGTGAAAATGTCCTTCCACGCCCAGCCGCGCCCAATCCTCCAACTCCTGTTCGATGTACTCCCGCGCCGCCTTCGGCTGCAATCCCAGCGAATGCCCGCACAAATAGATCCATTCCTCGCCATTCGCGCCGCGAGGAAGGAAAAAACGCTCCCGGTACGCAGCCAACGGATCCCGCGCATCCATCTCCAACGCGAATTCTTCGGTCGCGCGAAATCGAAATAAAGTTTGGCTCACTGCACTTGCTCCAGAGGCGTGAGGCCGGCGTTCACCAGTTGCTCGGCCTTCAACCAATCGAGATCCTCCACGCGTTCAATCCCCGCACAAAGCTGATCCAGAATTCCGTCCTGCTTTCTGCCGCGCTCCAGCGCAATCGAATAAGGAACGCGATGAAACGTTACCATCGCATACTTGGGCACAAAGCGTCCCGGAAATTTCCCCTCCAGCGCCAACTCCACTTTCTTCCGAAAAAGAAACTTCGGATCGGCCACCCGGTCCCGCATCTCCACAAAATTCTCGATCGCCAGATCGGCAATCGCATCCGTGTTGATCTTGCGCGACCCTTCAAACTCGGCAAACACTTTCTCCCAATCTGCCGCGTGCTCATCCAGCATTTCAAGTAAAGTGGTGCAATCCTCAAAGCCGCAATTCAATCCCTGCCCGAAAAAAGGCACAATGGCGTGCGCCGCGTCTCCCAGCAAGAGCGATCTCCCGCGCACATGCCACGGCGAACATTTCACCGTCACCATCGTGCCCGTGGGATTGCCGAAGTAATTCTCCGCGAGTTGCGGCATCAAGCGAGCCGCATCCGGGAACCGCTTTTCAAAGAATTCAGCCACGTCCGCGCTCGAGCTCATCTTCTCAAAGCTGTCCGCTCCCTCGAACGGTAAAAACAAAATACAGGCAAATGTCCCGTCAATATTAGGCAATGCGATCAGCATGTAATTCCCACGCGGCCAAATGTGCAGCGCATGAGTATCCAGAAGATGCTCGCCCTGCCTCCCCGCCGGAATCGTCAACTCCTTATATCCATAATCGAGATACTGCTGCGAAAAATTAAATCGGTTCAACCTGAGCATCTCATTGCGGATCGCCGACGCCGACCCATCGCACCCAATCACCACGTCGCACTCAACAATATTTTCCTCGCCGCTCCGCTCGTCGCGAACCCGAATCGCGCCCGTCTTCAAATCAATCCCCGTGCATCGCTTCTCGAAATGAATTCGCACTCCGGCCTGTTCCGCCGCATTCATCAGCGCCATATTCAATTCCGCCCGCGAAATTGAGTTGATAACCTCTCGCTCGTCCTTTCCATACGGCTGAAACGTCAATTCCCCGCTCACGGCATGCATCATCCGTCCCTTCATCGGGATGATGATCTTTCGCATCGCATCCCACAGTCCAACCTGCATCAGCGCATAAATCCCACGCGTCGAGAGCGCCAGATTAATCGATCTCCCAGCACTCACCTGAACGCGCCGCATATCCGGCCGCCGCTCATAAATCTCAACCGTAAACCCGCGCTGCACCAACCCAATCGCCAGCAGCGGACCATTCAATCCCGCACCAATCAGCGTAATAGTTTGAGATTTGCGATTCATCGAACAGATCTGGTCCGAATGGAACGGGAAGGGCACGAGTTTACTCGTGCCACAAAGATGCCTGAATACTTCGCGCTTCAGCGCCCGAGGCTGCACTGCCTGCCAAACTGAATTCCCCGCTCACTGCGTCAACAAAGTCCGCGCCTCCCACAACTCCGGAAAGAATCTCTTATCCAGCGTGAGCCGCAAATAAGACGCCCCCGCGCTGCCCCCCGTCCCCATGCGCACTCCAATAATTCGCTCGACCAACTGGATGTGCCGCAACCTCCAACTCACCACCAGTTCGTCAAACTCCGTGAGCCGCTCGCACACGTCAATCCAGTCGCGCTGGTTCCGCTCATCCTGATAAAGTGCCAACACGGCTCGCGCCCGAGCATCAAACACATCGCGTTCGCTCGCGCCTTCCGGAATCACGGGTAACTTGCCCAGACTGCGCAAGGCTTCGAAAAAAACTTCGTGCAGAGACGGCTCCCGCAACCGCCGCTCCAGTTGCGCATGGGCCTCGGGCGTCGGCCGGTGATAGCGCAGCATCTTTTCGTCCTTCAGCCCGCACAAAAATTCCAGCTCGCGAAACTGCTCCGATTGAAACCCGCTCGCTGGCTCCAGCTTTCCGCGAAATGCCAGGAAGTGCGTCGGCAGCATGGTCTCGAGAATCGTGAACTGTTCGACGAGCACGCGCGTAATCTCCGTGCATCGACGTAACAGCCGCGCCGCCTCATACACTCCATCCCGCGACTGCGGATTCATCCCCGCGGCTTTCAAACTCGCCACCACCGCATCCAGATCGTGCAGCAACTCTTTGAACCACAGCTCGTAAGTCTGATGAACAATAATAAAGAGCATCTCGTCGTGATGCTCGGGCGACGACTGCGGCCGTTGCAACCGCAACAACTCGGGGACTTTCAGATAAGAACTGTAAGTCAATTGCTCCCCCCGCGGCACAACTGGCTCGGCAGTTGAAGGGACAACCGCCGTCGGCGCCAGCCCCAGAAATCTCTCCGCGTTCCCGCCCAACAACTTCGCTTTCACTTCCGGCTGCAACGGGCTCTCGCGAATCAGCGCCCCACCATGCTCTTCGCCCAGCGGAAAAGGATAATCCGTCCCCAGCATCACTTGCTCCGCGCCCATGGTTCCCACCAAAAACTCCAGAGCCCGCTGATCGAACACCGCCGAGTCCACCGAAAAACGATTCAGATAATAACTCGGCGGCATCTCGCACATCCCCCGCGCCACCGGATGATGATGCCAGGCATTCTCCAGCCTTCCGAGAAGATAAGGAAAACTTCCGCCGCCATGCGCAAAACAAATTCGCAAGCTGGCAGGCAATTTGTCCAATGCTCCGCTAAGAATCAGCGTCACCACGGCAAGCTGCGTCTCCGCCGGCATGGCCACGGTCCATGGCGCCATATACTTCGGCATGCGCTCCCGCCCAAACATATCCCACGGATGCACCAGCACCGCCGCACCTTCATCCGCGCAGTGACGAAGAAAATTTACGATCCCCGGATCGTCAAGATTTTTTTCTCCAACATGATTTCCGATCTGCACGCCCAGATGGCCATCGCGCATGCACCGGCTCAGCTCTTTGCAAGCCGCGTCAATATCCTGCAACGGCACCTGGCACAACGATTTCAATCTGCCTTTACCCTGCGCGCAAAGTTCCAGCGCCGCATCGTTAAAAATCCGCGCGCAATCCAGCGCATGCTCCACCGGCCGTTCATAGGCAAACAAAACCGGCGTCGCTGAAATAACTTGCAGCTCGATACCGTCGCGGTCCATCTCCTTCAGGCGGACTTCCGCATCCCAGCAAGCGTCATAAATCTTGCGGAAGAATTTATCGCCAAGAAAGATCTCAGCCTTGCCCGGCTCCGTATGCTTGATCCACGGCCAGTCCGGCGTGCCGAAACGCGCCGCCAAATCGGGCCAGTCGCGAGGAAAGAAATGGTTGTGGATGTCGATAACAGGCATTACTGTTTGCCCGGATGCACCGTACCGCAGTGCTTGCACTTGCGCAGGCTTTCATTTCCGTAGAACTTCTCGAAGATCGGCGGCAGATCGGTCACAATGCTTTTCAATTTCACCTCCGCCCGGTACACCAGTTGATGACAATTTTGGCAGTACCACTCAAACGCGTCCACCGAATCCTCCGGCGGGCGCGGCACTTCCACAACCATGCCGAGTGTCCCCGCTCCCCGCTGCGGCGAATGCCTCATATGCTTCGGCAACAAAAAAATCTCGCCTTCGCGAATCGGAACGTCCAGCGGCGGTTTTCCCGGCGCCTCCATAATCCGCAGAACGATATCGCCCTTCAACTGATAGAAAAATTCCTCCGTCGGATCGTCATGAAAATCCCGCCGCGCATTCGGCCCACCCACGACGGTCACCATCATCTCGCCATCGTCCCAAACCTGCGCATTGCCCACCGGCGGCTTGAACTTATCCTTATTCTCTTCAATCCACCCCTGAAAATTAAACGCCTTCAAACTCTTAATCGATGGCATCTGATGACTCCCATGCAAATTCTGTCATTCCAAACATTCGTAACCCAAAATCAAACCCTGTCATTCCAAACGCACGCGAAGCGCGGGTGAGGAACCTGCTTTTCGTTTCACAGCGGCCTATAAGCCACCGCCCGTATCTCAATCAGCAAATGCGGGTGCGGCAACTGATGCACCGCAACCGTCGTCCGCGCCGGCCCGTCATACCCAAAAAATTCTCCATACACTTCGTTATATCCGCCAAAATCGTTCATGCTCACCAGATACGTCGTAACTTCCACCAAGTCGGCCAGCCCCGCCCCCGCGCTTTCCAGAATCTCTCGAATATTCTCAATCACCGCCCGCGTCTGCACTCGAATATCCAGCCGCGCCGTTCCCATCTCATCCACTTCCGCTCCCGCAATCGAATTATCCGCGCGCCGCGAACTCGTCCCCGAGACAAACAAATACTCCCCTCCGCGCTTGATATGCGGATATTTCCCCCGCGGCCGCGCCTTACCCTCGACAACTTTGCTCTCGACTCCGGTCATATTTGCTTTCCATCACCCTGGCGTCATCCCGAGCGTTGCCGTTCTTCAGGCGGAGCGAGGGATCTCGCGTGCAGTTTCCCGCCCCCAAGCAAGCGGTACTTCAGAGGTGCACACAAACATTATTCAGCTCCGAATAAAAATTCAGCGAATGAACGCCTCCCTCGCGCCCAATCCCGGAAAGCCCCACGCCTCCAAACGGCGTCCGCAAATCGCGCAGGAACCAGCAATTCACCCACGTGATGCCCACATTCATCTGCTGCGCCACGCGGTGCCCGCGCCGCAGATTCTGCGTCCACACCGAAGCCGCAAGTCCATACTTCGTATCGTTCGCCATCACCACTGCTTCTTCTTCCGAATCGAACGGCGCAATATGGCACACCGGCCCAAATATTTCTTCCTTCACAATGCGCGCAGACTCCGCCAGCTCAGTATAGATCGTAGGCTGCACGTAGTAGCCCTGATCGAATTCGTTGCCGAAGCTGGGAATCGAACCTCCCGTAACTACGGTCGCGCCTTCTTCTTCAGCCAGCCGGTAATACGAAACAACTTTCTTGCGATGCTGCGAAGAAATCAGCGGTCCCAGATTCGTCGCACTGTCCAGCGGCGATCCCATCTTCAAACTTTCAGCCTTCTTCTTCAATGCGCTAACAAACTTATCGAAGATCGCCCGCTCCACATACACTCGCTCCGCGCACAGACAAACCTGGCCCGTATTAAGAAAGACCGCATCGCTTAATCCGTTGATCGTTTCTTCAAAATCGCAATCGGCGAAAACGACAGCCGCATTCTTCCCGCCGAGCTCAAACGAAATCGGCTTCACCGACGCGGCAACCGTCTTCATAATCGCCGCGCCCGTCGCGGATTCTCCCGTAAACGTCACCGCGCTCACATCCGCATGCCGCGTCAAATATTCACCCGCCGACCCCGGCCCAAATCCATGCACTACGTTATAAACTCCCCGCGGAACTCCAGCCTCCGCCATCACCTCAGCCAGCAACGTCGCCGTCGCCGGAGTTTCCTCCGATGGCTTCACCACCATCGCATTCCCGCAGGCCAGCGCCGGCGCGACTTTCCACGTAAGCAACAACAAAGGCAAATTCCACGGCGTAATAATTCCCACTACCCCCAGCGGCTTGCGCACCGCATAGTTGAGTGCGCGCCTCCCATCAGCCATCTCCGTCTGAAATGATTCGAGGCCAGCATTCCGAATCAAATCCGCGAACACACGAAAGTTCGCCACCGCCCGCGGAACATCCAGCCGCGAAGCCAGCGATATGGGTTTGCCGGTATCCGCGACTTCCGCCTGCACGAACTCGTCGAACCGCACCTCAATCCCCGCCGCAATTTTGTAAAGCTGCGCCGCTCGCTCGCCAACTCCCAATTTTCCCCAAGCCCCACGCAATGCCGCGCGCGCAGCCTGCACAGCGCGATCCACCAATTCCTCGCCCGCTTCGCTAACCTGCGCGATCACCGCCCCGTTCGCCGGATTGACATCCGCAAACTCGTTTTCCCCCCGCACGAACTGCCCGTCAACGAAATTGAGAATAGATTTCATGGAAACGACTGCTTATCTTTTTGCCGCAGATCGATTTTGGCTGGCGCAGCGCTTCAACGCCGCGATAACAATCTCAAATCGAAGAGGCCGCGCTCCCGCAAATACCTCCGCCCCGCATCCTGCCACGGCGGCGTCATAATCTGGAAACGCTCCAGGCTCTTTGCCGACAGCACGGAATACCCCGGCCGCGGCGCAGGCCGCGGAAACTGCGCCGTGCTCACCGGCTTCGTTTCCGTTTCCATTCCCGCCTCGCGCAAAATAAATCGCGCAAACTCAAACCACGAACAATCCCCGCGATTCGTCACATGCACAATCCCCGACGCGTCCGCGCGGCACAGTTGCACAATCGCCCGCGCCAAATCCACCGTATAAGTCGGAGACCCGCGCTGATCATCCACCACGTCAAGCGAATCGCGTGAAGCCGCCAGCCTCAAAATCGTATCCGGAAAGCATTTCCCGCCCACGCCAAACAACCATGAAGTCCGCACAACACAGCACTCCGGCAGCGCCTCCATCAGCGCAACCTCCGCCTCTGCCTTCGACCGTCCATAAACGCTCTGCGGATTCCGCGGATCATCCACTTCATACGGCGAAGATTTCTTCCCATCGAAAACATAATCCGAACTGAGAAACAACAACTTCGATCCCACCCGCCGCGCCGCCCTCGCGACGTTCACCGCCCCATCTCGATTCACCGAAAACGCCCGCTCCCGATCGCTCTCGCATCCATCCACATCGGTGTAAGCGGCAGCCAAAATAATCCAATCCGCCTTCGCCCGCTCCACCACTCTCTCAACCGCTGCCGCATCCCGAATATCGGCATCGCGCGATCCCAGCAGCACCAACTCATCCCCGCTCCACTCGCGCGACAGCGCCTTCCCCAGCAACCCGGACGCCCCAAAAAGTGCGCTTCTCATTTCTAATGAATAACAAAAAGAATTAGCCTCGCCCCACTACGCAAACGTCTCCGCATCCCGCAACCCTACCCCGCGCCGGTCCTTCTCCGAAACAACCGCTTCCCCATCCAACTCCCAATCAATCTTCAACCCTGGATCGTCCCAGGCCAACGTTCGCTCCTGCTCCGGCGCGTAAAACTCCGTCGCCTTATACAGCACATGCGCTTTCTCCGATTTCACACAAAATCCGTGCGCAAATCCCGCCGGAATCCACAGCATGCGGTTGTTCTCGCCCGACAATCGCACCGCGTCCCACTGCCCAAACGTCGCCGAACTTCTTCGCAAGTCCACCGCCACATCCAGAATTTCTCCCTCTGCCACCCGCACCAGCTTCCCCTGCGGCTTGCCAACCTGATAATGCAACCCGCGCACCACGTTGCGCCGCGAGCACGAATGATTGTCCTGCACAAACCGTTCGCTGATCCCGATCTCCGCCATGGTCTGTTCGTTATAACTCTCAAAGAAAAATCCGCGCTCGTCGCCAAACACGCGCGGCTCCAGCACAAACGCTTCCTCCAGCGACATCGGAATCTTTCGCAACGCTTCCACCATCTTCGCAACCGCCCTCACAGCGCTCATTTCAGAATACCCTTTCCCGCAGCAGTTGCAGCAGATACGCTCCGTAACTGTTGTTCTTCATCGCGTCGCCGATTTTTTCCACTTGCTCCGCCGAAATATAACCGGAACGATACGCAATCTCCTCCGGACACGCCACCATCAGCCCCTGCCGCTTTTCAATCGCCTGAATATAAAGCGCCGCCTCCATCAACGACTCGTGCGTCCCCGTATCCAGCCACGCCATACCGCGCCCCATCACCATCACCTCAAGCTGTCCTTTTTTCAGATACGCCTTGTTTACATCGGTGATTTCCAATTCCCCGCGCGCACTCGGACGCAAACTCTTCGCCACATCCACCACCGAGTCATCGTAAAAATAAAGTCCGGTCACCGCGTATCGCGACTTGGGCTTCGCCGGTTTTTCCTCAATGCTCAACGCCTTCCCCGCGCCATCGAATTCCACCACCCCATACCGCTCCGGATCGCCCACCGGATATGCAAACACCCGCGCTCCCCGATCCTTCGCCGCCGCCGCGCGCAAGTCCTTCGCAAAATCGTGCCCATAAAAAATGTTGTCCCCCAGCACCAGCGCGCATGCTTTACCCGCGATAAAACTTTCCCCCACCAGAAACGCCTGCGCAATCCCACCCGGCGAATCCTGCGCCCGGTACTCCAACGCGATTCCATACTGGCTCCCATCTCCCAGCAGCGCCCGAAACTTCGGCAAGTCCTCCGGCGTCGTAATAATCAGAATGTCGCGAATCCCCGCCAGCATCAGCGTGCACAGCGGGTAATAAATCATCGGCTTGTTGTAAACCGGCAACAGGCTCTTCCCCATCGCATGCGTAATGGGATAAAGCCGCGTCCCCGACCCGCCCGCCAAAATAATTCCTTTGCAGCTGTTAGTTTTTTCCATTCAGCGCCAATAGATGTACCAGTGATCCTCTGTGCCACCCTCTGTGTAACTCTGTGTTAAAGATTTTTCTCGCCCCCGGAATCGATCCCGTAGTGCCGCGCAATCCACTCCCGGTAGCTCCCGTCCATCACCCCGCGCACCCACTCTTCATTCTCAAGATACCAGCGCACCGTCTTGCGCAGCCCGCTCTCAAACGTCTCTTTCGGCCTCCATCCCAGCTCGCGTTCAATCTTGCGCGCATCCATCGCATACCGCCGGTCATGTCCCGGACGATCCTTCACAAACGTAATCAGACTCCTCCGCGATTCCCCTCGCGGCTTCAGCTCATCCATCGCGTCGCAGATCGCTTCCACGATCTCCATATTCGGTTTCTCGTTCCATCCGCCGACGTTATATGTCTCGCCAACCTTGCCGCCGCCCAGCACCGCCGCAATCGCCGCGCAGTGATCCTCCACATACAACCAGTCCCGGACATTCTGCCCGTCGCCGTAAACAGGCAGCGGCTTCTCATCGCGTGCATTCAAAATCATCAACGGAATCAGCTTCTCCGGAAATTGAAAGCGCCCGTAATTATTCGAGCAGTTCGTCGTGAGAGTCGGCAACCCGTAAGTATGGTGATACGCTCGCACCAGATGATCCGACGCCGCCTTCGACGCCGAATACGGACTGTTCGGCGCATACGCCGTCATCTCCGAAAACGCCGGATCGTCCGGCCCCAGCGATCCATACACCTCATCGGTCGACACATGCAGAAAACGAAACCGCCGCCGCTCCTCTTCGCTCAAGCCCGACCAATACGCCCGCGTCTCTTCCAACAGCGCAAACGTCCCATCCACATTGGTGCGAATAAAATCATCCGGCCCGCGAATCGACCGGTCCACATGGCTCTCCGCGGCAAAATGCACGATGGCCCACGGCTCGTGCTTCCGCAGCACCCGCGCCACTAACTCCCGGTCACCAATATCTCCATGAACGAACTCGTAGCGCCTATCTCCGGCAACGCTTTCCAAATTGCGCAAGTTGCCGGCATACGTCAGCTTGTCCAGATTGACAATCGCAGACTCGCAACCCCGCGCCGCATCTCTCCCGAGTTCGCCCAGAATAAAGTTCGACCCAATAAATCCCGCGCCGCCCGTCACTAAAATGGTTTTACGCATCATATGAGTGCTTCAGCGGCTGCGATGGCCACACAAAGCAAGCGCCCCGGAGGGGCGCTCTACAATAGCCCGGCGCTTCAGCGCCGGGAAAATCGGAAAAGAGAACCAAGTTCCGGAAGGACGACTGAATTTCCTCACACACACACTCTGTCCTGATTCTCTGAGCTGCGCTGCATTCCACCTCGCCATCGCAACCCTGCATTGTAATCAAAAACTCCGAAGGTCACGCGTGTGGCGCATGCATCCCCACTGGCGAACTGCCCGTTTCGCCAACCCGTGCATCGCCGCCTCTCTTTATGACATCATTACTATAGAACTTTGGTCCGTTCGTGGGGTTCGCACAATAGATAGGATATGGAAGGTCCCCTGCCTAGCTTGAGTTGCTCCAGTATCCCTGCGGTTGAAGGCATACCATGCCGGTAAGCCTGCAACGCAATCTTCTGCTCGTTCTCAGCATTGGCCTGTTGCTGACCTTCGGCGTCGTCGCCTACTCCTACCGCTCCGCACTGGACAATCAGGAACTCAACGCCCACGTCCGCCACACCCTCGAAGTAAAAGAACAACTCCATCGCGTGCTTTTGGTCTTCGACAACGCGGAAACCGGTCAACGCGGATACTTGCTCACCGGAGATCCTTCATACCTGATCCCCTACGATCAGGCTATCGCCGCTTCCGAGAGCGAAATTTCCCGCCTGGCCGATCTCGTCCAGAACAATCCCCTGCAACGGCAACAAATGTCGGAACTGAGAGCCGTCGGCGAGCAGAAGCTCGCGGAACTCGCGCAAACCGTTCAGCTGAAAAAAGAAGGTAAAAGCGCAGAAGCTCTCCAGATGGTTCGCTCCGGCCAGGGACGGCGCCACATGGAAGAAATTCGTGGCATCGTTGCGGCCATGCAGGACCAGGAAAACCGGCGCTTCGCCGCCTGGTCCGCCTCCGCGCAGCGCGGTCGCTGGAGCCTGGTCTTCGCCTCCGCCGCCACCGCCCTGCTGTCGATCATCGTCTATGTCTTAGT
>JBAUXX010000075.1:0-197543 GCA_049584475.1 Candidatus Sulfotelmatobacter sp.
CGCGACGACTATCAGGGACACGCTCGCCAGCCGCGCGAACCGCGCTGGTGATTTAAGATTTTCCGCTCCGCGCGAATTTTAATTGCGGTTAAGCGCGCGCAGTTTTTATTTACTAATTTACCTTTGAGGAGGTGTGCCCATGCCAGGACGCACGAGCTTTAACAAACGCCAGAAGGAGCGTTCGCGCCAGGACAAGCAGCGCGAAAAAACGGAAAAGAGAGTACAGCGGCGGCAGGAAAAGCCGACTGACCCCACAGATCTGGATTCATTGGTCGATTTCT
Source organism: Candidatus Sulfotelmatobacter sp. (assembly GCA_049584475.1). Classification (GTDB taxonomy): domain Bacteria; phylum Acidobacteriota; class Terriglobia; order Terriglobales; family Acidobacteriaceae; genus Sulfotelmatobacter. The sequence goes on from JBAUXX010000075.1 coordinate 282, forward strand.
CCGCGTTTCAGCAGCAGATGGCTCTTCCGGGAGAAACGACGGAGGACGAATAGAAGCCGCAGCTTTCAAGACGGAATCAAAAAAGTTTTACGGAATTTTAAGACCCGACAGGTTTTCAAAAACCTGCCGGGTTTCTTTTTGACTTTTAGACGCCGGCGGCAACCGCAATTTCTTTACGCACTTCAGTTGTGTCCAACGTTCGCTGCAAGTAATCTTCGAATTCGGCGAGCCGCGGCTTGATCGGAGTCTCCGCTTCGAACACGCCATTCAGCGCGTCGGTCGTCTTGAGTCCGTTGCCGGTGATGCACAGCACCGTCGTCTCTTCCGGCAGGATGCGATCTTGCCGGTACAACTTACCCGCAGTTCCCACCGTAACTCCTCCAGCAGTTTCGGTGAAGACGCCTTCTGTTTCAGCCAGCAGACGAATCGAATTCACAATTTCAGGATCGCTCACATCTTCACTCCAGCCTCCGCTTTGCTTGATGACCTTGATGGCGTAGAGTCCGTCGGCGGGATTGCCAATCGCCAGCGAGCGCGCGATCGTTGTCGGCTTTTGCGGCTCGATTTCCGAGCTTCCCGTTTTCACCGCAGTCGAGATCGGCGAACATCCAGTGGCTTGCGCGCCAAAGAACTTCACTTCTTTCGCTTCGACCAAGCCGACTTTGACCAACTCGTCGAATGCTTTCTTGATTTTGATAATTAACGATCCGCCCGCCATCGGACAGACCACGTTGTCCGGCAAACGCCATCCAAGCTGCTCGGCGATCTCGAAGCCCACAGTCTTCGATCCCTCAGAGTAATAAGGACGCAGGTTGACGTTGACGAAGCCCCAGGGATGCTCATCGGCAATCTGTGAGCACAGCCGGTTGACCTGGTCGTAGGTGCCGGCCACGCGAACGACTTTTGCGCCGAAGACGTTCGTGCCGAGAATTTTCGCCGGTTCAAGATCGGACGGAATGAATATCCACGCTTTTAATCCGAGCCGCGCTGCGTGGGCCGCAACTGCATTCGCAAGATTACCGGTGGAGGAGCAAGAGACTGTGTTGAAGTTGAACTCGCGCGCCTGCGCTAGCGCGACAGCGACGACGCGATCCTTAAAGCTCAGTGTGGGCAAACACACCGCATCGTTTTTAATGTAGACATTTGGCGCGGCAAATTTTCCGCCTAGCTTCGCCCCCAGACGTGGAGCCTGCAATAGCGGGGTGAAGCCAACCGGCAGCGCTGGCTGAAATGCTTGAGGAAGCGGCAGCAACTCTGCGTAACGCCACATGTTCGGCGCTCGCCCGGTAATGCCCTTGCGGCTTATGGATGCACGCGCCGCGTCATAGTCGTAAGCGACTTCGAGAGGAGAAAAACAATCGTGGCAGATGTTTTGGGGCTGGTTGCCCCAGGTTCGTCCGCATTCCCTGCACCGCAGTTCGTAGTTAGCCATGTTGCCACTCGCTTTCTTGAATCGTGATTCGCTGGAATCACGATCGGTTGCGAGTGGCCGGGGACGAGCCGCAAGAGTCGATCCTAAAAAGCAAATGCCTCTTTTTCCTGAAAATGGGAAAAGAGGCTCGGGACGCAAAATAAAAAAGCTCGCATGCCGAATCTCATGTGTCCCGTTTCCAGGAGAGAGTTAGCACCAGCGGTCAGGATAGATGATCCAGATCCGGTTGCTGTGGCGTCAAAGGGCTCGTCCCTCAGCCACTCTTCATGAAATCCCAAGCCCGCTCTCGATACTTAAATGAAAACCGGACTTGTTCTCGTTATCGTACAAAATGCAGTTGGGAGAGTCAAGCGGGATTCGCAGGAGCGGTACGAAGTCCGGAGATTGACGGGCACGTTCTCCAGACCTAACATAGCTTGCCAAATCAACTCTCATGATTGGACAGACCATCTCGCACTACCGCATTACCGAGAAGCTGGGCGGCGGAGGCATGGGAGTCGTTTACAAAGCCGAAGACGTCAAGCTGGGCCGATTTGTGGCGTTGAAATTTCTTCCTGACGGCGTGGCCAGCGATCCGCAGGCCCTCAGCCGCTTTCAGCGCGAGGCGAAGGCGGCGTCCGCGCTCAATCACCCGAATATTTGTACCATCCATGAGATTGACGAGCACAACGGGCTGACCTTCATTGTCATGGAATTTCTGGAAGGCATGACCCTGAAGCATCGGATCGGTGGACGCCCCATGGATCTGGAGATTGCTTTGCCGTTGGCGATCGAGATTGCGGATGCTCTTGACGCGGCCCATACCGAGGGCATCGTGCATCGCGACATCAAGCCCGCAAATATTTTCATGACCAAGCGCGGGCACGCGAAGATTCTGGACTTCGGGCTGGCCAAGATCGCACGCACTCCTGCGGGAGAGGCGCAACCCGCTGAACTGACCGCGGCTGTGACGGCGGTCGATCCAAGAGTCGATGAAGAGCATCTCACCAGCCCCGGGGCTACGCTTGGAACTGTGGCCTATATGTCGCCGGAGCAGGTCAGAGCCAAGGAACTGGATTCCCGTACCGACATCTTTTCTTTTGGCGTGGTGCTTTACGAGATGATGACCGGCACGCTGCCGTTTCGCGGCGAAAGTTCCGGCCTGATTTTCGACGGCATTCTGAACCGTGCGCCGGTCGCTCCAGTAAGGCTGAATCCCGACCTCCCTCCGGAGTTAGAACGAATTATCAACCGCGCGTTGGAGAAGGACCGCGAGATGCGCTTTCAACACGCCTCGGACATGCGCTCGCAGATCTTGCGACTGAAGAGGGACACGGAAACCGGACGTGTGTCTGCAATGTCCGGCGTCGCCGCGGAAGAAATTGGGCAACCGCCGGTGTCGGCTGCGCCGCAACCAGCTTCAGGATCGGCGCCCGGCGCTCGCACGTCCGCGTCTTCAGTTGCGGCGGTGGTCGCCAAGGATGTTCCAGTTCGCCAGACGAAAAAAAAGAAACTCTGGCCGCTGGTTATTACCGTTGCCGCGCTGGTGGTCGCCATTGGAGTGGCCGGGTATTACCGCTCGCGACCGAAGCGCCTTTCTGACAAGGACACAATTGTGCTGGCTGACTTCGCCAATACCACTGGCGACCCGGTGTTTGACGACACATTGAAGCAGGCTCTCGCGGTTGATTTGCAGCAGTCGCCGTTCATGAATGTGTTGTCCGATGACAAAGTGAGCGAGACCTTGCAACTCATGAATCGCTCTCCGCATGACCGGCAAACTCAGGATGTGGCGCGAGAAATATGTTTGCGTACGGGAAGCAAGGCCATGCTGGCAGGATCAATTGCGGCGTTAGGCAGCCATTTCGCAATAGCGATCCGCGCCGTCAATTGTCAGAGTGGAGATTCCCTCGGCGCAGCGGAGGCCGAAGCCGACGGCAAGGAGAAAGTGATCGAGGTTCTTGGCCGGGCTGCGGACAACTTGCGCGGCAAATTAGGCGAGTCCCTGGCTTCCATCCAAAAGTTTGACCGGCCATTAGAGCAAGCGACAACCTCCTCGCTTGCAGCGCTAAAGGCTTACAGCGAAGCGACAAAAGTGGTGAACGAAAAGGGCGATGAGGAAGCGTTGCCTTTTCTTAAACAGGCGGTGGAACTTGATCCCAACTTTGCTGAAGCGTATCTCGATCTGGGAACGGCATACGGGAATCTGGGCCAAGACAATCTCTCTCGGGAAAATTACAAGAGGGCGTACGAATTAAGGGAACGTGTAAGCCAGCGAGAGAAATGGGAGATTGCAGCGGAATACTACCAAGCCGGCACAGGTGAGCTAGACAAGGCGTCCCAGCAATATGAGCTTCTGATCCATGATTTTCCCCGCGACCCCTCTGTCCATGCCAACCTCGGACTCCTTTACTCGAACCTAGGCCAGCATGAAAAAGCAGCCGAGCTCGAGCGCGAAGAAACGCAGGTAGACCCCAGGACTCCGGTACCGTATGCGAATTTGGCATTGGAATACCTTGCGTTAAATCGATTGGATGAAGCTAAGGCGACGCTGGTCCAGGCATTATCGCTTAAGCTGAACACGTATGAGCTTGAATTGGCGGCATATCAACTGGGGTTTGTGCAGAATGACCGAGCTGCGATGCGAGCGCAGGCAGACGCGACCAGGAACAAACCGGGTTCTGAAGAAAATCTCTTGAATCAACAGGCGCTTACCCTGGCCTACTACGGTCATCTTCAAGAGGCGCGCGAAGTTAGCCGGAAAGCGATCGACTCGGCGATGCGCAACGACACGAAGGAAGTCGCCGCCCGATTTGAGGGGGATGCCGCTATGCGCGAGGCGGAGTTTGGCAATGCCAAGGAAGCCGAGAGACTAGCGGCGGCGGCGCTTGCACTGTTTAGCGGCGGGCAACTCGTTCGCGTGCCAGTGGCCCTGGCATTGGCCAAAACGGAGGATAGCGCGCAAGCAGGAAAGCTAGCCGACCAACTGAACGCGGACTACCCGCTCGATACGCTCATTCAGGGATACTTTCTTCCTGCAATTCGAGCGTCCGTTGAACTAAGGCATGGCAACGCAGCGAAGGCAGTTGACGGCCTTCGGCCGGCTGCTGCTTTTGAACTCGGAGGCGATCTATTGCCCGCCTACATTCGGGGCGAAGCTTTTTTAGCGGCACACGACGGCAAAGCCGCTGCCGCCGAGTTCCAAAAGGTTTTAGATCATCGGGGAATAGTCGTCAATGCGCCACACGGCGCCCTCGCACATCTGCAATTGGGTCGCGCCTTTGCCATGGCCGGCGATGCGACTCAAGCGAAGATTGCGTATCAGGATTTCCTGACTCTGTGGAAGGACGCCGATCCGGATATTCCGGTCCTGAAGGAGGCGAAGGCGGAGTATGCAAGGCTGCGATAAGTCTCAACTTTGCCTCTCGGAGGCGGTGCGTCTCGTTGCTTTTTACCCGGAGGGCGAAGTGTCCAACGTTTCCAGCTAAACTTTGACGATGATACGACTGGCTAGCCGCGCGTGCTTATCAGCTTTCGTGGCCATCGTTTGCGTCGCAACTGCCCAGCAGAATTGGCCCTCCTACGGCGGTTCTCCCGAGAACAACCACTACTCTTCCCTCGCGCAGATCAACCGGAGCGATGTGCAGCGGCTCGCGATCGCGTGGACTTTCGACACACAAGAAGAAGGCGGCCTGCAGACGACTCCGATCATCGTCGGCGGCGTGCTCTACGGAATCACTCCTACGCAGAAGATCTTCGCGCTCGATGCGGCGACCGGGAAGCTTTTATGGAAGTTAGACTCGGGCATTCGCGGTACGCAGCCGGACCGCGGGCTGGCGTACTGGTCGAATCGCGTCGATGGGAATCCGTCCGATGCGGACGGCCAAAGTGCGGAACAGAAAAAATCCGGTCGAAAGAATTCCGATCTCAACAAACGTTCTCGTATCAAACGAGGCCCCACGATTAGTCAGACCAACGATGCGCGTATTCTCGTCGGAGTGATGAACTTTCTCTATGCCTTGGATGCCGCGACGGGCAAACCCATCCCAAGCTTTGGTGATCGCGGTCGAGTCGATCTGCGGGAGAATCTTGGGCGCGAGCCGGCCTCCGCGAATTCTATTTCTCTGACGAGCCCCGGCGTTGTCTACAAGGATCTGATCATTGTCGGAGGCCGGAATCCCGAAACGCTGCCCGCGCCTCCCGGTGATGTTCGCGCTTACGATGTGCGCACAGGGAAGCTGCGCTGGTCGTTTCACACGATTCCTCATCCTGGCGAATTCGGCTATGACACGTGGCCGAAAGACGCATGGAAAGCCAGCGGCGCGGCGAACAACTGGGCAGGGTTTGCGCTCGATGCCAAGCGCAGCATCGTCTATATTCCGACCGGCTCGGCTGCGTTTGATTTCTACGGCGGTGATCGGCTGGGCGACGATCTATTTGCCAATTGCATGATCGCGTTGAATGCCGATACCGGCGAAAGAATCTGGCATTTTCAGGAAGTGCGCCACGATATTTGGGACCGCGATTTCCCGTCGTCGCCCGCGCTGCTCACAGTGAAGCGCGACGGAAAAGATGTAGATGCGGTCGCGCAGACTACAAAGCAAGGATTTGTTTATCTTTTCGATCGCGCGAACGGCGCGCCGCTATTCCCTGTTGAGTATCAGAAATATCCGGCGAGCACCGTGCCAGGAGAGAAAGCCGCCACGGAGCAACCGCTGCCTACGCTCCCTGCGCCATTTGCCCGTCAGCGATTGACTGAAGATATGCTGACAACGCGCACGCCCGAGGCGCACCGGTGGGCGGTTGACAACTTCAGACAGTTTCGCAGCGAAGGGCAGTTCGTGCCGTTAAGTATCGGCAAAGATACCGTGATTTTTCCCGGATTCGACGGCGGCGCGGAGTGGGGCGGTCCGGCAGTCGATACTGAAACCGGCGTCATTTACATCAACGCAAACGACATCGCATGGACTGGGGCTCTTGCGGAAAATACGAACGACAACGGCGCTAAAGCAATTTACATGAGCCAGTGTGCTGTGTGCCACGGCGAAAAGATGGCAGGATCGCCGCCCGTGTTTCCATCTCTTGTCGGAGTGGAGACGCGGTTGACTCCGGCGCAGATCACGTCGACAGTCAAGAATGGAAAAGGAAGAATGCCCGGCTTCCCGAACTTAACCGACGACCAAACATCGGCCTTAGTCGGGTACATCACGAGTGGAACAAACAAAGAGCTGGCAAGTTCTGCATCATCGCAGGTTGCCATGCCGTACCGTTTCACCGGCTACAAAAGATTTCTCGATCCCGAGGGATATCCCGCCGTCGCGCCGCCCTGGGGCACGTTGAATGCAATCAATCTCAATACCGGAGAAAATGTGTGGAAGATTTCCCTGGGAGAGTATCCGGAACTTGCGGCCAAGGGACTGAAGAACACAGGCTCCGAAAACTACGGCGGACCGATAGTCACCGCGGGCGGCCTTGTTTTTATCGGGGCGACAAATTTCGACAAGAAATTTCGCGCCTTCGACAAGGCAACGGGTGAGCTGCTCTGGGAATTCACGTTGCCATTCGCGGGAAATGCAACTCCGGCCACGTATGAAGTCAACGGGCGCCAGTTTGTAGTGATTGCCGCCGGTGGTGGCAAGGATCCAAAGTCCCGATCAGGCGGAGTGTACGTTGCTTTCGCGCTTGCGAAGAATCCAGGCGATCACCCGACGGCGATGCCGGCATCACGGTAAAACGTCCTCGTTGCTTTGTTTCATAAAGTACTTGACCATGATACGCCATCTTCGATAGTCTGCGACTAAAGAGATGCAGGAGCATCGGACACCACGGCGGCGTTTCCAGGGTCGTATTAGGCCATTGCCCTCGCGGGCCGCCGATGATTTGCGCTACATTCGCGAGACCATGGAGCGATCCGCGTCGTTCACAGCGGTTTCCGGATGGGGTCAAGTTGTACTCGGGGTGACAGCACTGGGCGCTGCTTGGGTGTCATCGCGGCAGCCTGCCGGATTCGCGTGGTTGCGGGTGTGGCTGGGCGAAGCGCTGGTGGCCGTGGCGATCGCGATGTTATCGATTGTGTGGAAGGCGAACCGGCGCGGGCTGCCGTTATTTTCCGGGCCGGGAAGAAAAGTTGCTCTCGGGCTCTTGCCTCCACTGATAGCGGGCGCCTTTCTTACTTTCTTGCTGTATCGACTGGGCGCGCAATCGGCGTTACCGGCGACATGGCTTTTGCTCTATGGGGCGGGAATCGCGACGGGCGGCGCATTTTCTGTGGCGATTGTTCCGGTGATGGGGATGTGTTTTATGACGCTGGGCGGTCTGGCGGTTGTGGCTCCGGCAGCCTGGGGCAATTGGCTGCTGGCCGCGGGATTCGGCGGACTGCATATCGTGTTCGGAACGATGATCGCGAGGAGGCATGGTGGCTAGGGCTTTGGTGCAGCGAAGAAAAGCGGGCAAGATTGCGACAGTCGCTCCACGCGAGCGCACGGTTACCGCGCCAGCGATGGAGTTACCGGAGCTGGACCGGCTGATTCATGAGCGCATCCGGCTGGGAATTGTAAGTGCGCTGGCGACCAACGAATCCCTGAGCTTCAACGACCTGAAGCGCATCCTCAAGACGACCGACGGCAATCTCAGCGTACACGCGCGCAAACTGGAAGAAGCACAGTACATTGCCTGCGCGAAATTCTTTGAGGGACGCGTTCCGCGCACTGAGTATCGGCTGACGACGGCGGGACGGCGGGCGCTGGCGCGATATCTGGATCAGATGGAAGAGTGGATTCGTGTTACTCGCGAAGAGTAGCGACCGGGTGTGTTGCCGTTAGTATGAATCTGCTATAGGCTGCCGCTAAACAGAAGTGTACTGTTCCCGGTGCGAGAGGTAGAGCGGGCGCGAGGGAGCACGACCTATGACTTGGATCCGGACGATTCCACTGACCGAAGCCGATGAGAAACTGCGCCAGGCCATTGAGGGCGAAAAAGTTTTCTATCCCAAAGAGTACGCCGAGCCGGTGCATCCGGATGCGTCGGGAGCGTCATCGATTGTCAGCTCGCACACTCTGATTCCGCAGGCTCTGTACCATGCCTTCAGCACCTTCGGCGCGCTCATGGCGCCGGAGCTTCCTCTCGAGCGGCGACAACACGAGATGATCGCGACCGTGGTATCGGTGACAAACCGGTGCCAGTATTGAATCGAGTCCCACGCAGAGTTTCTGCGTCGAGTAACGCTGGACAAAGGGCTGGTCGAGGCGCTGGAAAAAGACTACACGACCGCGCCGATCACACCGCGGGAGCGAGTCATGCTCGACTACGTGGTTAAGCTGACTCGTGACGCGACAAAAGTTTGGAAAGACGATATAGAGAACTTGCGCGTGGCGGGATTCGACGACCAAGGCATTTTGCAGATTACCCTGATTGCGTCGTGGTTCAATTATATTAATCGCGTGGCCGATGCGCTGGGCGTGGGCCGAGAGTAGGCATCGCGGCCCTGAGACTTCCTCTTCTTTCCTTCTGCAACTAAACTTTCTCAGGTAGGCCAGAGTTCCTTCCTGGTCCGTCACCTTCAGATGCCCGAATCGCTAGCCGATTTCTTATTACCGAGGTTCGACGCGCACCTCCACGAGCGTGCGTACGGAAAGCGTCGCGGCTATCGCATGGAGTGGTTCACTTACGGGCAGATTGTGGATCTAGCGATTCGCTTTGCTCATGAGTTGGACGCGCGGCAAATCCGAAGGGGCGACAGGGTGATGCTGTGGGGTGAGAACTGCGCGGAGTGGGTTGCCGCGTTCCTGGGCTGCGCGATTCACGGCGTAGTTGTCGTTCCCATGGACGATGGGGCTGCGTCAGAATTCGCGCTACGCGTATTGCTTCGGGTGGAGGCGAAACTTCTGGTGTGCTCGCGTGCGCATCTGGATGTGCGCCAACACACGGGTGCCACGGTCTTGGTTCTGGAAGATTTGTTGACGACTCTGAAGCCCCGCCCCGCGAATGCGCCGCCCTCAGCGTCCGTTGGCCCTGACGATGCGTTGCAGATTGTTTTTACTTCAGGAACGACGGCAGAACCGAAAGGAGTGGTCATCACGCACGGGAACGTGCTGGCTAACCTGAAGCCCCTCGAGCGGCAAATTCAAGGTTATCTGAAGTACGAGCGCCTCGTGCATCCCGTACGATTTCTTTGCCTGCTGCCGCTGAGCCACGTTTTCGGACAGTTTCTCGGAATGTTTCTGCCACCGCTCCTGGGGGGAACGGTTATCTTTCAAAATGAATTCAAGCCCTCGGAGATCGTCGATACGATTCGCCGGGAACGAATATCCGTTCTCGCGAGCGTCCCGCGCGTGTTGCAGTCTTTGAAACAGAAAGTTGAACGCGATCTGGAATATGAGATAGAGCCAGGCACGTTCCGCAAGCGTTTCGATGCAGCGCAAGGGAAGCATTTTCTGCGGCGATGGTGGATTTTTCGAGCGATTCGTCGTCAGTTCGGATGGAAATTTTGGGCGTTCATAGCAGGTGGCGCTGCTCTCGATGGCGAGACAGAGGAGTTCTGGGGACGCTTGGGCTATGCCGTGATTCAAGGTTACGGGCTGACCGAGACCACGTCGCTGATCAGCGTGAATCATCCGTTCCGGTTGGGAAAAGGTTCGATTGGGAAAGTGTTGCCGGGGCGCGAGGTGAAGCTCGCCGATGACGGAGAAATACTTGTGCGCGGCGCGGGAGTGGCGTCTGGGTATTGGCGGTCCGCCGCTAACGAGAGAGTCGATGCGATTTCGGCGGAAAACGGTTGGTATCGCACCGGCGATATTGGTGCGCTCGATGCAGCCGGCAATTTGTATTTCAAGGGACGCAAGAAGGATGTGATCGTCACGCCGGCAGGGCTGAATATCTATCCGGATGATCTCGAAGGTGCCTTGCGCCGCCAGCCGGAGGTGAAAGATTGTGTCGTGGTCGGGATCGATCGCGGCGGAAATCAGGAGCCTTGCGCGGTGTTGATTCCCCGCGGGAACGGGAGCATTGAGGCAGCGGTGCGACACGCCAATGAATCCCTGGCTGAGTATCAGCAGATGCGAATCTGGTTCGAGTGGCCGGAACAAGATTTTCCACGCACCAGCACGCAGAAGCCGCGGAAGAAACTGGTGCAGGAATTTGCGCAGGCGCAGATCTCCGGATCTAGACAGTCTTCAGAAGTAGCAGCGACGAATTCACTCGCCGAATTGATCGCCAGCGTGAAAGGCCACGCAATGGGAGCCATGAGCGCGAATTCGAATCTGGAAACCGATCTGGGGCTGAGTTCGTTGGACCGGGTGGAACTACTCGGTGCGATTGAAGAGCGATATCAAGTTGACCTCGGCGACACGCGTTTCAGCGCGGCCCGCACGGTAGGCGATCTGGAAAAACTTTTGCACGGAGACGCCGTCGAGCGTGTGGTTTATCACTATCCGCAGTGGACATTGCGTTGGCCAGTTCGCTGGATACGAGTAGGCGCGCACTATCTGTTAATGCGGCCGGCGATGGCGGTGCTCGGTTGGCCGCAAATTGAAGGTCGAGAGAATCTAAACGGATGGAATGGACCGCTCCTCGTGATTTCCAATCATATTGATGACGTGGATGTGGGGTTCATTCAAACTGCGCTCCCGGCCCGATTCCGTCATTGGCTGGCGACGGCCACGGGCGGCGAGGCGCTGGAAGCGTTGCGGAGTCCAGCGCCCGGTCGAGGATTTTTGGGCAGAGTTTATGATCGCTTGCAGTGGGCTCTCGGTGTGGGTCTGTTGAACCTGTTTCCGCTGCCTCGTCAGGCAGGCTTCCGGCAAAGTTTCGCGTATGCCGGAGAGGCAGTCGATCGCGGATACAGCATCCTCGTTTTTCCTGAAGGCAGGCACACACTCGACGGAAATATTCTGCCGTTCCGCGAAGGCATTGGTTTGCTCGCGGGCAGCCTCGGAGTACCGGTACTGCCCGTACGCATCTCCGGACTCTTTGAAGTGAAACAAGCGGGACGGAAATTCGCTCCACCGGGAAAAATTCGGGTGCGCATCGGGCATCCGATCAAATTCGATCCGGGAATGGATGCGAAACAGATTGCAGCGGAGTTGCAGAGAATAGTGGAGGCTTTGTGAACACGGCCTCATAAAAAATCGCCCCGGCTCCGGGAAAGAGTCGAGGCGCTCGAATGTTTTCTTTCAACCTTTACGGTGCCAACATCAGTTAATGGTCACGCTTTTCGCAACCGATGGAATACCGTTGGCGACCACAACAAGACTCGCAACGCCGATTGCGATAGTCGACGGAATGTCGAACTGCGCCGACACCACCGTCGATCCGGTAGCAACGCCCATCGTGCTGAACGTGTGCGACTTGCAGTACACAACGTGACTCGCTGAATCGGTGATTCGCACCAGCGGGAAGTTGGTTGCGGACTGATTGTCATCGCCGTAAGCGGCGCCCTGCGACAAGCCGTTGAGCTGCGTGCCGCTGATCGCGTTGTTGACTGAGCCATGAGTAAGAGTGGCCGCCACGGAGGTGATGGTGGGACGCCATGCTGCCTGATACGTGCCGCTCGGAGTGTAGATCTCGACGCTGGTTGAAAAATCAGTGAAGAGAACCTGGCCCGTCGGCAGTATCACCATGTCGCCCACATAGGAGCTGTCGATCGAGTCATTGGGTGGAGCCTGCCATGACCCGTGTCCCCGCCGTGTAGCTACCGCTGCTGCTTGGAATCAAGCGGCACCAGGTGTTTACGTGGCTGGAGAAGAAGAAGCTATCCACCAGGACCGACACATCGGTGAGCGGCATCGCGTGAACTTGAAAGAAGCGAGAGCGAAATAAAAATGCCTCGACTCTGAAAAAGAGTCGAGGCGTAAAACTTCCTTATTCAATGCTGCTTGTGTGACGTTAGTTAATTGTTACGGTCTTCGGAGCAGATGCGATACCGTTAGCAACAACCTCGATGGTCGCCGTTCCGGTTGCAATCGTGGAAGGAATGTCGAACAGCGTGCTGACACTGGTCGTTCCCGTAGCAACGCCGCCCAGCCATCCGTGCGACTTGCAATAGACCACGGCTCCGGTTGAATCGGTGATGCGCACGATCGGAAAGTTCGTCGCGCTCTGGTTGTCGTCACCATAATATGCGCCCTGAGTCACGCCGTTGAACTGGGTTCCCCGGATCATGTTGTTGGTGCTGCCATGAGTCAGAGTTGCCTTAACGGAGCTGATTTTAGGGGCGCAATTGGCGCATGGGGTTCCGGCAGGAGTGTAAATCTCAACTTCCGACGAGAAGTCGGTGAAGAGAACCTGGCCGGTGGGCAATACAACCATGTTTCCCACATACGAGCTGTCGATTGAAGCGTTCGGCGGAGCCGCGGTTGCGTTCAGCTTAGTTCCATCCCATTCGAAGAACTTGCTGCCGGTCTGGAATACTCCCGGGCTGGTGTCGAACAGTGCGTTTCCGTCAGGCAAAACGGCGGCCGGTCCGTCGGCGATATCGAGCGTGCCTCCGAACTTCGGAGCTGCGGCCCAAGTGCCGGTGGAGATGGTGTAAATTGCGTTGTTGGTGGTAGCGCCAGCGCCGAAAACTGTGCCGTTAGGCAGCAGTGGAGCCGGTCCGAGTTCGAGAGAGTTAGGATCGACCAGGTTTACGACCGTCGTATTCGACGGAGTGGTCCAGGCGCCTGTGGTCGGGCTATAAATCTGATATCCCAACGCGCAGCAGCCGCCGCTCACGTAGGTATCGACGGTAAGAATGTTGCCGCCGGGCAGCAAAGTCCAGCCTTCTTCGTCGTTCCAGTCAGACTTGCCGGTGCCAGTCGTGGCCCAGCTCGCGACGCCGTTGGTGAGGGTCAGAATGGCTTCTTGCGTGGTGCAGCAATTGGCCTGCATCAGGTGACCGTTGGGCAGCACGATGGCTTGAGCGTCGCCAACCGTGGTCCAGCCGGTAGGTGCAGCCAGCTTCTGCCACTTGTTGGTAACCGGGTTGTAGATTGCGCCGAGGTTGGTCCAGACGCCACTTCCGTTGTTGTACTCGCCGCCCATAACGGTTACTTGGCCGCTGGGAAGTACGACGGATCCGAAGTAGAGAGGGTTGTAACCAGTAGGCAAGCTGCCGGCGGTGACCCATGTTCCGTTGACGTAACTGCCAGTGCTATCCGGCACCAAGCGGTACCAGGTATCCGTGTGTTTCGAGAAGAAGAAGCTATTCACTAGGACTGAGCCATCGGTGAGCAGCACAGCATGAGCGACCGCGGACGGGGGAGCAGTCTTAGTTGCCGTCCAAGTTCCTGCAGTAAACGGTTCCTGGGAACTGGCGATACCGGCGCAAACCAGTAACGTCAGGAGCGAAATTCCGAGTGTTCGGAATGCCTTCATAGTAGTCTGACCTCGCAGTGTTCGATTATTGGTGAAACTGAGTTCTCAGATGGATTCCGATTGACCTGCCGCCACAGATGGGAGAGAGCCCGGTCGCAGTCCAGTTCAAAATCCCTAAGTTGCCGGATTATAACTCGGTTCGAATGTGGTTCAAGAGCTTATGTCCAACAATTGTAAACATTTTTTTAGAAGGCGCCGAAGGTTGCAAGAAACTGCAATCTTCCACGCATGTTCTAAACTTCCTCACTAAGTCAAAGCACTGGAGTCGAACGACTCGCTGCCATCACAATGCGGAAAGACCCGATTGCCGTTCGGGGTTTCTGACAGCTTGGGAAAACAATTTTCATTCATCAATCTTCGGCGATTGTTCCACGGTGATCGTTCTGCAATCATTCTTCGTCGACCTGTGAATCTTCTTGTTCCAGATTCGATTGCAGTTGAATCTGGGGCGCATTTAGGCCGCGCAGTTGGCGATTCAAGTCGGGCAGATCGGAGGACTTGAATTCGGCCCACTGTTTCATTACACCGACGCTGGCGCTTTGAGCGGCTGAGATGGCGGAAAGTTGCGAAGTTGTGGGTTGGGCGTCAACCTGCCATATCTGCCCGTACAGAGTGCTGGCTTGTTGGTTAATGCGCCCAAGTGTGACTTGCTCGGCAGCAGGGCCAGCCGGTCTCCCGGATGCGCCGAGAAGCGCCGACAATTTTTTCTGAAATGGTGCGAGGGCATCATTTGCCGTATGAGATTGATCGACGATCTTCTCCAGTTGGTCGCGGATGCTACCCGCCTGAATTACCGCTTCCGAGGTCTTCCCGAGAAGAGAGGCGAGTTGCGTCTCTGAGCGAAATTTCATCTCCAGCGCGGATGCGGAAATTTTCACGCGGGGATCCATCTTGACTGTGAGTTTCGTTGTCGAAGGTTTCCCGTCTACCGTTAGACGCACTGCGTATTGTCCGGGCAGAACGGACGGACCGCGCGGCAGGCGTGGCGTATCGAATGGAACTGCAGCAATGGGATATCCGTGATTGGTGGAAACGGGAGGCGCGTAATGAAGCCCCCAAGTCCAACGATGCATGCCGGCAGTTTGCGGCAGCGATTTGAAGGGGCGCAGCCAGTAGAGGGGAATCAGTTGCTTCTTCAAGGACTCTTCGGACGCTTCGGGTTTATCTGTGCTGGAAAACTTGCGAACGAGTTGGTTCTGCCCATTGAGGATTTCGAGGGTTACGTTCTGCGCGGACTGAGGAAGGTAGTAATCGAGAATTGCGCCGTCGGGAGGATTGGCGCCCATCGGTTCGTCGGGCGGCATCGGCGTATCGGTGTAAGTGTCGCGCTGCACGCGGTAGGCAACGGCAGGTTGAAACAGGTAAGGCTCTGACTTCGCCAGCGCAGCCGCAGCCTGCCGCAGCGGAGTGATGTCGTCAAGAATCCAGAACGAACGCCCATGTGTTCCAACAATCAAATCGTCGCCCTTGATCCAGAGATCGCGCATGGATGTGTGCGGCAAATTCAGTTGCAAGGATTGCCAGTGATCGCCGTCGTCAAACGACACCCAGACGGCATTCTCGGTGCCCGCGAACAATAACCCTTTACGTTCGGGATCTTCACGCACCGTGTCGACCGGACCAAACGCAGGCAGACCATCGATGATCGGCTTCCAACTCTTTCCGCCATCGTGCGTGCGATAGATGTAAGGATGCATGTCGTCGATGCGGAACCTGCTGACTGAAGCGTAGGCGGTGTCTTCATCGAAATGGGAAGTCGAAATCTGCGTGACCTTGCTCCACGCCGTGAGCGCGGGCGGTGTGATGTTGTTCCAATTCTTTCCGCCGTCGCGAGAGAGCCAGATGAGACCGTCATCCGTCCCGGCCCAAAGCGTATTCACACTTTTGAAAGATGGAGCGAGCGCGTAAATGACCCCGCGCTGTTTCTCCGCGCCTTTCGGGATCATCTTGCCCACGCTGGCTGGAATTTCAGGTTTCTCGCGCGTCAAATCTTTGCTGATGGCCTGCCATGAGTTTCCGCCATCCGTTGTTTTGAAAAGCACATTGGCCGCGTAATAAAGGATGTGCGGATCGATGGGGGAAAACATGAGCGGCTCAGTACGATCGGTGCGATATTTGGCGTTACGCAACGGGATCGGCGTAACGTTCTGGACCTGCCCGGTGGAAGAGTGAAAGCGCGAGACTTCGCTTCTTCCGCCGCCATAAATAAGGTCGGAATCTAGCGGGTCGGGCGCGACGTAGCCGTATTCGATTACGCCGACGGGGTGCCAGTCGCGAAAAGTAACCGCTCCGTCATTGCCTCGAGAAGAAATGCAGACGGACCCGCTCTCCTGTTGCCCGGCACACACGCGATACGGAAATGTATTTGTGACAGCAACGTGATAAAGCTGTGCCGTGGGCTGGTTGTACCAGGAACTCCATGTCGCTCCGCCGTTCACGGTGACGAGAGCGCCCTGATCGCTGACGAGAAGAATGATATTGGGATCGTTGGGATTAATCCAAAGATTCTGATAGTCGTCGCCGCCGGGGGCGCCACGAAAGCCGTACCAGGTCTTCCCGCCGTCGATCGAGCGCATGGTCACGGTGCTCGCCACGATGACGTCATCCGGGTTTTTGGGATTCACTTTCGGAATCGAAAGATCACCGCCGCCGATTCGTCCAGACGGGCGTGGATCTTCGGTTATCTTCGCCCAGTTCTCGCCTGCGTCGTCAGACCGGTAAACTCCCAGCTCACCGGAGGCGCTTCCCACTGTCGCGTAAAGGCGCCGCGAATTGGAGGGAGCGATCGCGACGTAGATTTGCGAGAGATCTTTCGGCAAACCCGTGGAAAGTTGATGCCAGGTATCGCCGCCGTCAGTTGACTTAAACAATCCGCCGTTCGTCCCCTTGAATTCATTTCCATCTTCCCACGGGCCTTCCCGCACTTCCCACATCGAGGCATACATCACATCGGGATTTGATGGATCGATTTCAACGTCGGAGCCGCCGGTGTTGGCGTCTTTGTAGATTACTTTCTGCCAACTCTCGCCGCCGTCGGTAGAGCGGAATATGCCGCGTTCTTCGCTCGGTCCATAAGGATGTCCGAGCACCGCTGCGAAAAGCCGGTCAGGATTGCGTGGATCGACGACAAGTGCGGGAATCTGCTGAGCGTCGCGGAGGCCCGATTTTTCTCCGGTTATGGCGTCCGAACCCAGATGCTTCCAGCTTTTCCCCGCGTCGGTTGATTTGTAAATTCCATTGCCCACAGACAGATCGGGACGATGCAAGCCTTCTCCGCTCGCGGCATAAACTATATTGGGATCGGATGGCGCGACCGCAATCGCGCCGATCGACTGCGATGACTCGTGGTCGAACATAGGATTCCAAGTGCGGCCGTAGTCATCGCTCTTCCAGACGCCGCCGTTCACCTGCCCGACATAGAAGACATTTGGCTGGCTGGGAACCCCGCTGGCGGCGCGCGTGCGTCCGCCGCGAAAGGGTCCAATCATTCGCCAGTGAAGTTCCTGAAAAACGTTGCCGGAAACCTGTGCGGACGAAGTCGCCGCAGCCAGAGCGATGGAGATCAGGACGAACAGCCGGAAGAACCGGAAGAATAAGACCGCAGGACGTTGCATCGATTGCGCCCCCCTTGAACTTGCAAGCAAACCTTACAGCATAAACCAAAGCTAGAGCCCCAGGGGACTGCTTGCCCGCGATTTGACTTCTCTAAATTCACTTTGAACCGCCTCCGCTGGGGTAAACTTGACGCGCCGCCAACTCTGAAAATCAATGAATCCGTATATATCGAATCTTGTTCGCCGTCTACTACCGTGCATGGGCCGGTCACTGGCGGTGATTTTTCTCGTTTGCATCTTCGCTTCCCAGGCGAGCCAACCTGTTAGAGCGGCAGAAAAAGACGGCCAAGGACTCGCGCCGATTCTCGACTACATCTCTTCGGCGTGGGATGTTCTGACGCGCTCGATGACCGACTGCAAGAGCGTGGTCGATCCCAAGCTGAAAGCGGCGCCGGTGTTGTATTTGCCGGCTGGCTTCGACGAACCCGCCGCGGTGCAGAAGCTGGCCGAAGACTGCAGTGTTCACGTCGAACACTTGCCAATCGAAATTCATCATCTCGGCGAAATCGATACCGGCAAAATTCAGCCGCACGGGCTGCTTTACCTGGAAAACAAATATGTCGTCCCCGGAGGCCGCTTCAACGAGATGTATGGCTGGGACAGTTACTTCATTATTCGCGGATTGCTGCGTGCTAAACGCGTGGAACTGGCGCGGGGCATGGTCGACAATTTTTTCTTCGAGATTGAGCACTATGGCGCGATGCTCAATGCCAATCGCACCTACTACCTCACCCGGTCGCAGCCGCCATTCCTGAGCTCGATGTTCGTCGATGTCTATCAGGCAACGCCGCGCGATAAGCCGGACGTCCCTTGGCTGGAGCGTGCTTTCGCGGATCTCGACAAAGACTATGAAATGTGGACGCGAGATCCTCATCTCGCCGGGCAAACCGGGTTGTCGCGCTACTTCGACTTCGGCGATGGGCCACCGGCAGAGGCATTGCAGGACGAGAGCGGGTTTTACCGGAAAGTGGCGGACTACTTCTTTTTTCATCCGGCGGAGGCCAATGATTATGTAATCGAGGCTACATCCGGGACCAAGCGATCATCAGCCGGCGCGTCCTATTCACTTCAGATCTGCGATATCGCGACGGCCATGTCGCCACCGGGATGTGAGAAGCGGCGCGAGTTCAAGCTCAGTTCCGACTACTACAAAGGCGACCGCTCCATGCGAGAGTCGGGCTTCGATGTGAGCTTTCGCTTTGGACCCTTCGGCGCAGCGACTCATCATTACGCGCCCGTGTGTCTGAATAGCCTTCTCTTCAAGACCGAAAAAGATATGGAGCAGATCAGCCTGTGGCTTGGACGGCCGGCGGACGCTGCCAAGTGGAAAAAGCGCGCGGAAGATCGCAAGAAACTGATCAATCGGTATTTGTGGGATCAAGCGCAAGGGATGTTCTTCGATTACAACTTTGAAACACAAAAGAGAAGTTCCTATCTCTATGCAACCACGTTTTATCCGCTGTGGGCGGGGCTGGCTACGTCCCAGCAAGCGAAATTAGTGGAGAGCAAGTTGAAGGGATTTGAACAACCGGGAGGCCTTCCCATGAGCACCCAGGACACCGGCGCGCAATGGGATTTGCCTTACGGTTGGGGAAATATCGAGATGTTGGCCGTGGATGGATTGCGCCGCTACGGGGATAATACCGATGCCGATCGCATCTCGTATGAGTTCTTGTCGACGGTGGCGGAAAACTTCCGGCGTGATGGCAACATCCGCGAAAAATACAATGTAGTTACACGGTCTTCAGAAGCGCACGTCGAACTGGGGTATCAGATGAACGTCGTCGGCTTTGGCTGGACCAACGCCGCGTTCCTGGAATTGCTCCACGGGCTGCCGAAAGAAATGGCGGAGCGATTGGCAGCCGAACAGAATGCTCCTTTGCCTGCGTCAAAATAGGCTTAGCAAATTTGTTTAAGGCTCTGCTCGATTCCTTCGGGACCGGGTGCAGGGGTTGCACCGCTTTGGCTGGCGACCCATGCGCCCACCCGATTCGCGGCTTCGCTCATCTGGGCAAGCGATGCCCCGCGAAGATATTCGCAAACCAGTGCCGCGGTAAAGGCGTCGCCCGCGCCCACGGTATCAGCGATCTTCACGCGGAAGCCTGCGTGGACGCTGCGATCTGTACTAGTTACCAATAAGCTGCCCTCATTCCCACGGGTAACGCAGACCAAACGCAACTGGTAAAGACTCAGGAGATGTCGCGCCGACGATTCTTCAGATTCGTGCTCGCGGAATTTTTCGTCCTTCTCGAGTAACCGCATGATCTTCGGCAGCTCTTCGTGATTCAGCTTGACGATGGATGCCATCTTCATCGATTCGTGGAGAACCGAGACCTCAAAGAAATTCTGCCGCAGATTCACGTCGAAAACTCGCAAACATTCGGGCCGAGTCGCTCGCAGAAAATCACGAACCGTGGCGCGGCTTTGCCGCGAGCGCTGGGCCAATGACCCGAAGCATACGCCGTCGGCCTGCACTGCGAGCTCTCGCCACTGTGGCGTCCATTCCAGAAAATCCCACGCCACCGATTGCGAAATTTCGAAACAGGGCTGGCCATTTGGATCCACTTCGACGCGAACTGTGCCGGTTGGATGTTGCGGATCTTCCTGCAGGAACGTTGTCTCAACGCCCAGCTCTTTCAGGCGCGCCATCGCTTCGCGGCCTAGATCGTCCTGCCCCAAACGGCTGGCGGCGATTCCGCGACTGCCGAGCAACGAAGTGATGTAGGCAAAATTCGCAGGCGCACCGCCCAATTGCGGACCGGCGGGAAACAGGTCCCATAGAATTTCACCGAGGCCCACAATTGTGTGCTTCATGGCTGTCATTCTCTGCCGAGCTGTGCCGAGCCGACCTACGGATGCGCATCCTGCTTCGATTGCAATTGCTCAGCCAACTTCAGTTCGCTCTCCGCTTCCTCCTTTTTCCCCAAGTCACGGTAAGCCTGGCCGAGCAAGTGGTGCGTCGTGGGATTGTTCGGATCCATGGTCGCGGCCCGTTGCAGCGAGCGCACCGCCAACTCGAACTCGCCCTTTTTTTCCAGAACCTTTCCCATCAGAATGTAGGGGCCGGTGGAAGTTGCGTCGAGCCAGATGGAGCGCTGCAAAAGGCGTTCGGCGTCGTCAAACTTCTGTATCCGCGAATACGCGTCAGCCAGCTTGTAGTACGTAGCGGCGTTCGCAGGGTTGAGCGCCAACTCCTTTTGAAATTCACCGATCGCTTCCGGCACACGCGATTTGTAGAGATACAGCTCGCCCAACAAGAAATGAGCTAGCGGAAGCTTGGGATCGAGTGCAACAGCTTTCTGCGCATATTCTTCCGCGATGGGATCGAATTCCTGGCGAAGAAGCATGCGCGCGGTGAAGAGATAACTGGCCGCTGACTCGGGCGGCACGTCGAACATTCGAGCGAACGCTTTGCGCGCTTGCGGATACCCCTTGGTCTGGATGTAACAAATGCCGAGAATGTACGAAGCATCGACGTTGGCGCGCGGTAACCAGGTCTGAACTTTTTCCAGCAGCGGAATCGCCTGCGCCGGATGGCCACCGAGATAGTAGGAAAGGCCGAGCAACTGTTGCGCCTCGGCATTGTCGGGCTCGGCGGCCGTTGCTTTGTTCAGATATTCGACGGCCTTCGGATAGGCGCTCTTCTTGTAATACGCGGTGCCAATTTCCAGATCGACTCCCTTTAGGTTGGGATCGCTGGTTTCCAGCGCCTGCAATTCCGCAATGGCGTCGTCAAATCGTCCCTGCTGCATGAGTCCACGGGCGTGCGCGAACTCAGACGACGAAGCCGGCGGTGCGGCTGTTTGTTGAGCAGACAAAGACATTGCGAGAACGCAGACCGCAAGAGAGACGTGGCGCAATGAGAAAGGAAATGGCAAGTGATATCCGCTCTGAACCTGACGATTAGAACACAGAGAGCCCGGCCCATGCGCGAAACGCGGGTCCGTTACTTTTCTATTGCTGCTTCATTTCCTTCAGCACTTCTTCAAGATTTTCGCGGGCTAGCGCTTGATTTGGATCGATCTCTAAGGCGCGCTCGAAATGCGATTTCGCTTCGGCAAAATGGCCGAGTTCCGCCAGGGCGCTGCCCAGGTTGGCCTCGGCATTGGCATCGTTCGGTTGCGTTTGCAGCGCCAGACGGAATTGCTGCGATGCCCCTTCAAAGTCGTCCTGCGCGGCCAGGGCGTTACCCAAATTGTAATGCGCGTCGAAGTATTCAGGCCTCGTTTTCAGGGCAGCATCCAGGTATCGCACCGCTTTCTGAGGCTGGTGGGCGCCGAGGAGCGCGGCTCCGAGCGCGTTATTGGCGACCGCATCTTCGGGATGCAGGCGCAGTGCACTCTGATATTCGCCGATCGCCTCGTCTAACCGCCCTTTGGCCTGCAACATCGCCGCGAGATTGTAATGCGCTTCAAAATTATCTGCATCGTTTTTAACGTCGTGCGCGGCAAGCGCCTCCTCGAGAACCATCCGCGGGTCGCCTTGCGCAGCATCGAAGTTCACCGGAAGCACTTGCAGCCAAAGATGGCACATTTCGTCGCTCGAGCGGTTGCCGCCCTTGACCCGAACTGGCGGATGATTCGGATTTAGCGGATTCTCGGCGGAATTATCGTAGACATATCGCATGCCGACAACGGTGCCTTTCGGCAGCAAGACCGGATGAGCGTAGCGATAGACTGCCTGCCAATTCAGATTCCACTGCGGAATGTGGATCAATTCTTCCCTGGAACCATCCGGGAGCGTGGCCCAGGCCTCAATATCTTTGCCCAGGTAGTGCGCGTGCGGATAGATCGCGAACAGCTTCACATCGACGGGAAGAATAAATTCGTCACTGACAGGGAAGTCGCGCTGTCCTGCGGGAATATCGATCTTGGTGTCGTCTTCAAGCTGCAAGAGCATTGGTAGTTTTGTTGCCGGGTGTGGGGTGAAATAGAGCCCGACGCTGGGCTGGATGATCTCAGTTTTTCCTGATGGCTGCATGTGCGTGTTCAGAATTAGATCCGTGCCTTTATCCAGCCGCAGCGCCATGCCTTCCGGCTCAACCGAAGGAACCGTGCCCGGCTTCCAGAACAGGAGATGACTATCGGGTTCAAATACCTGCGACTCGATGCGAATTTCCATTCCTCCAAACCCCGCGCCCGGCTGGGCTTCCCGCCGCCGAGACGATTCGTCCCGGTCGATGAGAATGTTGGCGTGGTGCACATAGCGTTTATCTCCAGGACGAATCTCAACTGCCTTTACCCAACGCGTCTCGGTGATAGGAACGCGGAAAATAAAATTCCAATAAGTGTCGGTGCCCTGAGGCGGAAGAACAAAAGGCTTCTCAGCTTGAAGAATCATGTCCGGCTTTCCCAGGCTCCAGCCCCCGGCGAATTTTGGAGCCGGAGGCAGGTCGGAGGCATTGCCTTCTACCGCTCCTTGCTCAACCCACTCTTGAATCAGTTCTATTTCCTGCGGAGTCAGCCGCATTTCGTCGGCGAACTTCAGCGTCTGCGGCTCGGGCAGCCAGGGCGGCATGGATTTGTCGCGCGTTACATCGGCGATCTGATGCGCGTGTTTCTTCGCGTCGTTGTAATTCAGCAATGCAAACGGAGCAGCCTCACCGGGCCTGTGACAAGAGGCGCACGAGCGGAACATTATAGGAGCGATATCTTTATTGAATGTGATCTGTCTTTCTGGTGGTGTAGAAGCGCCCGCCGATGGCGGAGTCCTCAAGAGTGACGCGGCCATGAGCCCTGCTGCGGCGAGGGCTATTCGATATCGGAGATGTAACATCCCACTCCCCTGGCTTCGCGAGCGGCTGCGGGCTTGCCGCTTAGTGCAGACTGAATCGCATCGTCCAATTCGTGCGTGGTGGGTTTGGGGCGCGCACGATTGAGGTCGATATACCAGTTATCTATCCTTCCATCGTAAATGAGCTGATGATTGCCATCGAAGACTGCTACTTCCGGAGTGATTTGTACGTGCGCCAGCTTCACTAGAACGTGATTTGGATCGCGAAGCGCGGGCAGCGCGTAGCCGTAGTCGTGAAGATAGCTGCGGATCTGTTGCGGAGTGTCCGCTTTATCTGGATAGACGAGAAAAAAAATCGTATCGTTTTCGTAGCGTTTGCCGATGCTCTGAATGACTGGAGCATAGCGGCTGGAAACCGGACAATCGCGGCGGACAAATACCAGGACTACTACTTTGCCGTGCGAGTCAGCGAAGAGGTTGACCGAATTGCCTTGAAGATCAACGGCAGTCTGCTGGGCCGAAGCTGCGTTGAAAAAAGAGCCCGCGATAATGATTCCCGAAAGCAGCGGGAGCTTCGCCGTTTTGAACCACGGTTCGCGAGTGCGAGATTCACTCCGCTTAACCACACTTCACCTCATCCAATCCGATTCTAAGATTCGCAATACGCGGTGTCTATGGTGACGCTCGTCCGCAATTCGGCGGCGAAGCATCCAGATGCTGCATCATTTGTTTCGCCGGGCCAAAGTCAGGATTGAATTCCAGCACGCGCGAGACAGCCGCTTTGGCCGCTACAAAATTTCGCGCCTCGCAATCAGCGCGGGCCATGTTCATCCCGATGCTGCTGCGATCCGGAGCCCGGTCGAATGCATCTTGCCACAGGCGGAGTGCGGCTGGAACATCTCCTTGTTGTGCCTCGATCACTCCCAGATTGACGCGGACATCGATCAACGTGGGATCTATTTTCAACGCCCTCTCGTACAACTCGCGAGCTTCTGGGGTCGCCTTCCGCTTTTGCGCGTCGAAAGCGAGTGCAGAAAGAAGGGCAGGATCTTCGGGAAATTGCTTGATAGCCGCAGCGAGAGACTCCTGCGCCTGATGCTCTGCAACTTTCATTCCGCTTTCCACCAGTGATTGCCATGCTAAGGCTAGATCGCGCGAATCAACTCTCTGCGATGGAGGAAATGGAGCCAATCGCGGAAGAGACGGCTGGTCCCGAGAGTCTTCGAGCAACTGCGCGGAAATCTGCGGACGAGCCGCGATGCGATGGTCCGTGACTTCCGTATGAGCCACGTCCGTACTGAGTGACGCGGGCATATGGCACGCGGTGCAGTCGGGCTTATCCGCATGATGCTTGGCCGCAAACGACGCACCATGGCAAGCGACACACTTCGCCCGGTAATACGAAACGCGTTCGTCGGACGAAGGCGAGCGATGAGGATCGTGGCAACTAGTACACGACATCGCATCGCCCGATTTTTTCTTGCATTCGCTTTGCGCCAGCGCTTCAACCTGACTGACTGCGCCCAACCCGTCACCGTTCGCACTGACCAGAACGAAATAGCGGATGAAATCTGCGAGGGAATCGCCGGGACGGAATTCATATACGTGACGCCCGGGCCGCTCGATGGCCACCTTGCCTTCCAGATGGCACTGCATGCAGATTTCATCGCGGCGGGCAGGCAACAGCTTTGCTGGATTGATAATTGCGCCGCCGTTCACATGCGCCGCTCCTGGACCATGGCACCTCTCGCAGGAAATCCCACCGTGAGTAAACGGCGGCTGCGGATAATGATTTTCTGTGCCTTGCAGCGGTGGCTGCATGCCGCTGACGTGGCAGCGCAGGCAGCTCGTATAGGCTGGCAGATTCAGGGGCATCTCTCGCGCCGACTGGTAGGCCGGGGCCATATCCCAAGTCTGGCGGTTGGCATACCAGTTCACGGGAGACTCAAAAAGAAAGTCGCCGGTTTTGAAAAGATAGCTTCGTCCACGACGCCCCGACCCGATGTAATAGAGCAGCTCACGCTTGCCGCGAACTTGCGGATCGCCCGGATGTTCCGGATTCAGCCGTTCGTAGCTCAACCACGCCCGACCGTCTTCGCTGTAGATGCGATAGCGCACGCCGGATTCTTTGTGTGTGAACTCAGCAGGAGTCAAGCCGTCAATTGCTGGACCGCTGGCGTGAGCCATCGCCGTGCGTTGGTAAGAATCGTAGATGGACGAGTGGCAACGGGCGCAAGCGCGATCATCGGCGTCACCGTTTGCCTGCGTAGTATCAGGATGTGGAGCGGCTGGCCTCGTTGAAGGCGCCACCTTTTCCAAAGCGCCGACTGCCGAGGCGAGCACCGCAAGTGCGACTGCCAGCCCGCGAAGCCCGCCAGCCAAGAATGCCCCCCCGTGATCCTAATTCTAGTTCAACTGCGCCATGCTCCAGAGACGAATTCCAGAGAAAAAAACGGGGAGTCTCGAAAGACTCCCCGCTGCAAATAGCTCGTAGCTATGCTAGAAGCTTAGTTTTAAAGCGAATTCAAGCTGGCGCATGCCCGTGGTCGAACCCGGAGACGAATCGGCTTCGATGTCGGTTATCTGACCTGCGTTGCCGCTACAGTCGATGCAGACGTTTCCTTGATTGGCATTAAAGCCCAGCACAGGGTGATTGAATACATTAAAGGCGTCCATACGGAATTGCATCTTGAAACGCTCCGTAATGGCGAACGTTTTAAAGATAGCCGCATCGGCGAAGAAAGCCCGAGGACCGCGGAAACTATCGAACCCGATGTTGCCCAAGTGTCCGGACCCCGGATCGCCAAACGGTCCGGCTGTCGTGGTGATGTTAGGCACCGGAGTAAAGAACTGAACGTAGGGATTGGCGCCGGCCGGGTGTTGCAAAGACCCTGCGCCAACTTTAAACGATCCCGATCCTTTGTTCGGACGGCATACCCCCACATCTTCCTCGCCGCCGCACTCGTTAAAGCTGGGTGTCCACGGCAAACCTCCACTCCAGTTGTAGTCGCTCGAAATTTGCCAGCCGCCGAAAATCAAGTCTTCGGGTTTGCTTGCGTTGCCGCCGAAGGTCTTGCCTTTTCCAAACGGCAATTCGTAAACCAGGCTGGTCACCCACACATGGTTGCGAACCTGGTCATCGGGACCGTAGGCGATGGCATGGTTATCGGCGTAGTAATTGCTGTCGTACTTGTCCGCGTGCGCGAACGTGTAGTGCGACAACAATTGCAGCCCGTGAGAGAACCTCTTGTCCACCTTCACCTGCAGTGCGTTATAGATGCTGTTGGCGTTATTGCCGAGGTAATTCCCCTGATCTGTTGAGCAGCACTGGAGGACCCCGGGAACGATGCTAGCCACTCCGGGGATTGCAACGTTAGTCGGATCGGCAATACCGGTGTAGGTAAACGCGTTGTAGAACGGACGGCGCTCCGTTTGCGACAAGGTGCCATACCCTACGATGGACGGATTGTTGATGTTGTAGGTATTGCCGTCGCCGGCGAATCCATTGGTGCCTTTATTGCCGATGTAGGCTACTTCCAGTGATGTGGTGTTGTTCAGTTGCCGCTGCACGGTTACATTCCATGCGTCCAGCGTGGGTAGGCGCTGGAACGTCGGTCGAATATGCGGCTGTGTGCAGTTCTGTCCCGAGGGCAGCCCAGTGACCGGATTCGTGGCCGACTGGAAGCATTGCGGCCCGGCGAGCGGAAACGTTCCGCTCGAAGGAATCGTTGGAAAAACAAAGATCGGAGGCCCGCTGTCCAGTTTGAAAGCAGTATCGTAATTGCTAGTCGGACCCTGAGTGAGCTGGCTTGCCAGCACCGGCAAGTTTTGAGTCACAGAGTGGCCGAAGTTGGATCCGAACACGCCCATGTCATAGCTGCGACCGTAACCCATGCGTACCACTGTTTTCTGGTTCACTTGGTAAGCAAAGCCGACTCGCGGGGCAAAATAGCTCCATTTGTTATCGATGTTGCCATTTAGACCGTACGGGCCTTCTCCACCGACCCTGACTATTCCTTGAACGATGTTGGCGAATCCGCCTTTATCTTTACCGTTCACATATTCAGGGAAATAGACTTCCCATCGCAAGCCGTAGTTGACGGTCAACTTCGGCGTGACGCGCCATGTGTCTTGTCCGTAGTAAAACATGCGATGCTGACGTTCCGCAGCATCTGTGCTGGTGCTGACATAACGGCTTAACTGTGTCACATCGCCCAACAGGAATGTGGCAAAGTCCAACCCTCCCTGGCCGGTCGCCAAATTAGGCGATCCGTCCTGCACGCCTCCGGAGGTATTCAGATGGTTGAAGGAATAAACGCCTGTACGGTTGGAATCGCTCGGGACTCGCAGGTTTTGCGCAAAACGAATGTCGGCGCCGAACTTGAATTGGTGGTTGCCGTGGATTTTCGTGAGGTTGGCGACACCCTGGTACTGGCGTTCCCGCTCAATCAACGGACAGTTGCAACGAGCGACGCCCAGGCCGTCTCCGAAATTTGATCCCACGCCATCCATGTCGAACTCGCCGAGGCCCGACGTGAAGTTGTCGCCCATGTTGGCATTTGGAATACCGAACGCGCTCATTGCCGCCTTGCCCGCATCCGGCTTGTTGGTGAGAGGGTTATATTGGAAATAGCCGAAGCGGAAATCACCAAGCAGGGTAGAACTGAAAGTCTTGGTCACGCCGGCGGCTAAACTGTAGTTGTGAACATTCGAGCTTCCTGCCAGACCGCCGGGGCCGAATCCAACGCCGCCTACGGCACCCAAACTCGGAGTGCCTGACAGGCTGAAATAATCAAGGCTGAAGCGACCGAACACTTGCAAAGATTGGCTCGCCGCGAAGTCAATGCGGGTATCAAAACTGTTCTGGTTGTAGGGGCCGGCTCCAGACCCTACAAAGTTGTTGGTGTTGCCCCCGCTGGTCGGGTTCGGGAAGGCTGCCAAAAGGTTCAACGATGCTGTTGACATTATGGAAGCAGGAATGCTAAATGGTGTGGCGCACGCGGCCTGATTCAAAGTGAGATAGTTGGCGCTGGTGCTTGGCCCCACAGGCACGAACTCGGTTGCTCCGCAAAATGCAGATCGGCCCGCACCATTCGAGAGCCCGGTCCTAGGGTCATATAAATAGTTCGACGGGTCTCCGGGAGTTCCATTGCCGATTTTCGAAGCGTAGTCGCTGAAGTCGCAGAAGGCGCCTGCAGCACAAGAACTCTTCAATAATGCCGTCGGAATCGTTTCCTGGTTGCTGATGCCGTTTTTCTGTCGGGTCGCCTGGTAATCGGCGAAGAAGAACAATTTGTTCTTGATGATTGGTCCGCCGATGGTACCCGCGAATTGCTGCCATCGAGAAGATGGAATCAAACGTCCCGTGACCGGGTCGGGCTTGAACTGCGTGAAGGGATCGCGCGCGGCGAGAGCGTCGGTGCGCCGAAACCAATCCGCCGAACCGTGAATGTCATTGCTGCCAGACTTCGTCTGCACCGTCACGACCCCGGCGACCGCTTTACCAAACTCGGCATCGTAGTTGCCCAGCGAAATCTTGGCTTCCTGAATGGCATCCAAATTCGGATTGACCACGATGATTCCCAGGATTGGATCCTGGTTATCGGTGCCATCCAATTCAAATGCGGTCCCGCTAAAATGCTGGCCGTTCACAAAAATCTGCTGGCCACCTTGAGGGTTCTCGGTCGCAGCATGGCTCCAGCCCACTAGTTTCTGCGTGCCGGGAGACAGCAACTCAAAGGATGTAAAATTTCGGTTCAGGATGGGGGCATCTTCCACCATCTTCGCATTGAGCTCAATGGACACGTCTTCACGGTCGGTCTTAAGTTGCGGAGCTTCTGCCGTAACCTCTACCTGTTCGCTGGTCGAACCGACCACGAACTGACCGTCCACTCTGGAACCGTTGTCGGCCGAGACCTGAATGTCCTTGAACTCAAGAATCTTGAATCCCGTGCCCTCGACCCGCACGGTGTACACGTCGGGGATAAGGTGCGTTACCGAGTAGTTGCCGCTCTCGTTCGTTGTGGTCTGTTCGGTCGTACCTTTGGTCTGGCTCGTCACGGTAACCTTGGCGCCATTGACGGCGGCACCCGAGGGATCATTCACAGTTCCTAAAATACTGCCGAACACGGCTTGGCCAAGCGCCGCTTGTGTGCAGAGGACGGAAAGAACTATCAGTGACGAAGTAGCGAGGATGAACCTCTTCATGAACCTGCCTCCTAAAACTGGACCTTCTGGGTTTGCACAGAACAGAGGTATACCGTTGGGTTATGCTTGCAAGTGCGTAGTACAAAAGCATTATCCAGCCGGTATCAGTACGTTTGATACCGTTACGAGACTGAAGTCGTCGTTTTGCAGTAAGATAGGCTCTGTTGTTACCTGAGTGTTAAATGGCTTTAACGCACACGTTCGCCGCCGGGCGGGAGCAGTGCTTCCAACAAATAGAGAAGCTTACCAATAGTCATAGCCTCAAGACTTCAGAATCCCTTTGCAAGCTTCTGCGATATCTCGCCGAACATTCGCTCGATCGTCCTGGCGTAGCCCTTAAGGAATACCAGATTGCCACTGAGATATTGGGACGCCACGCCGGCTTCGATCCGCAGAGCGACTCCACCGTTCGTGTGCAGGCCGGCCGTCTGCGCATGAAGCTGGCAGACTACTACTTGCACGAGGGCTCGGACGATCCAATTTTGGTCGAGCTACCGAAGGGTTCCTATGCTCTCTCATTTCATGCCCGCACGCCGGCTGCAGTATCCGGATATTCTGTTCCAGCGCTAGTTGAAACAAGAACACCTGCAACCGATAGAACGCTAATTCGGGGCTGGGCTGTCGCTGTCACAATTCTGTCCATTCTTCTGGCTGCATCACTGATGACCTCGGCAATCCTGGTCAGCCGAGTGCGGCGACAAGTGGTCCAGACGGAATCGGTTCCCGCCGAGTATCAGATTTTCTGGAGTCGTTTTGTCACGACTTCGCAGAGGCCATGGGTAGTCTTTAGCAATGGGAGTTTCGTCGGACGGCCTGAGACGGGAATGCGCTACTTTAACCCGGCGTCGGATTCCCGTGCCTTCATCCTTGACCACTACACGGGTGTGGGAGAAGTGCTCGCCATTCACCAACTGGATCTCGTATTCTCCCGGCTCAATCGCGAACTCGGTGTAAAGCGGGGAGCATTGTTCACGCTCGATGATGCCAAGAACAACGACCTTATCTTTGTTGGTTCTCCCTCCGAGAACCTGACTTTGCGCGATATTCCTGGAACGAGGGAATTCGTTTTTCAGAGATTGGTGGAAGGTCCTCGCAAAGGCGATCTCGCGATTCTGAACGTGCATCCTCAGCCCGGCGAACCGAAAGCATTCCTGCCCTCACCGGCCAACCAGCCCACCACCGAAGACTACGCAGTCGTAGCGCTGTTACCCGGGCTGGATCCAGCCCGCTCCGTGCTGATCCTCGCCGGTAATTCCACGTTCGGCACGCAAGCGGCGGTGGAGTACGTGTGCCGTGAGAATTCCCTCAAAGAGTTGCTACAGCGGCTCAACGTTACGAAGCCGAGTGAATTGAAACCGTTCGAGGCGCTGTTACGAGTGAAGATCGCGCATGGAGTCCCGGTCATGACCGATTTTGTCGCCTTGCGCTCGAGCACTCATTAGTTCTTGCACCTTCGCAAAAGCGGTCTCCTGATTAGCATCTGTGCCGATACAATGGCGGATCATGATTGCTCATCTGCGCGGCGCCCTGCTGGCAAAACATCCGAATCAGGCGGTGGTCGAAACCGGGGGAGTTGGCTACGACGTCACCATCACCGTGCCTACATTTTCCGAGTTGCCGAATCCCGGTTCCCAGGTGGCGTTGCACATTCATACTCATGTACGCGAAGATCAAATTGCCCTGTATGGCTTCTTGCGTCCGGCGGAAAAGCTTCTGTTTGAAAAGCTGATTACGGTGAGCGGAATCGGCCCTAAGCTGGCGATCACCATCCTGAGTGGAATGGCGGCGGAAGAAATGGTGGCCGCAATCCGCGGAAATGATATCGCGCGGCTCATCCGCATCCCGGGCATCGGCAAGAAAACCGCAGAGCGCATGGTTCTGGAACTGCGCGACAAGCTCCCGCAACCGGGCCCGGCTTCCGTACAGGAGACCTCGCCGTTGAATGCGACTGAAGAAGATGTGCTTTCCGCATTGGTGAATCTGGGATACCAACGGGCAGCGGCTGAGAAAGCCGTCTTGCTGATAAAAAGAAATGGAGCGGAAGGATCGTTTGACGCAATGTTTCGGGGAGCATTGGCAGTCCTGTCGAAATAGATATTCAGATACCGGAGTTGATCGAGACTAAGGAATGGAGTCGAAGGAGTTGGTCCAATTCAAAGGCACGCAATCGGTCAGCTTTAGCGCGCCGGGCCGTGTGAACCTGATCGGGGAGCATACCGACTACAACGACGGCTTTGTCATGCCCAGCGCGGTTGACTTGCGCACTCGCATTGACGCGAGGACCCGTCCCGAACGCAAACTACGGATCCAGTCCCAGGAATTTCCCGAGTCTTTCGAATTTGATTTGGATAATTTGCCGCAGCACGCCACCGGTGCATGGTGCGACTACGTTGTCGGAGTCGCGATCGGGCTCCGGCAAAACGGGCACGTGCTTCAGGGTGCGAATCTGATCGTGCAGAGCGAAGTCCCTGTCGGCGCCGGGCTCAGTTCGTCCGCGGCCATCGAAGTAGCCAGCGCTCTAGTGCTGATGACTCTCGACGGAGTATCGATGACTCTGCCCGAAGTGGCGAAGCTTTGCCAGCGTGCGGAAAATCAATTCATCG
Source organism: Candidatus Sulfotelmatobacter sp. (assembly GCA_049584475.1). Taxonomy (GTDB): domain Bacteria; phylum Acidobacteriota; class Terriglobia; order Terriglobales; family Acidobacteriaceae; genus Sulfotelmatobacter. The sequence goes on from JBAUXX010000075.1 coordinate 32,201, forward strand.
GCGCCCGGGTTGGCATCATGGATCAGTTTGTAGCGTGCCTGGGAAAAGCGGGTCATGCCCTATTGCTCGACTGCCGCTCTCTCGAGTTCGAATTTATCCCCATCCCCGATGACGTGCGCATTGTAGTCTGCGACACAATGGTGAAACACCAGCATGCCAGTGGCGAGTACAACCGTCGGCGCGCGGAATGCGAAGAAGGTGTGAAAATTCTATCCCGGTGGTATACGGATATTCGCGCGCTTCGCGATATTTCCCTCCGGCAACTGGCGGAGCATGCCGAAGACATTCCCGGAACCATTTACAGGCGCTGCCGGCATGTGGTGGAAGAAAACGAACGCGTGCTGGATGGCGCCAAACGCCTTCGCGCAGGCAATTTGAGCGGCTTCGGAGAACTGATGCGCGAATCGCATCGCAGTCTTCGCGATCTTTATGAAGTCAGTTGCCGCGAATTGGACACCATGGTCGAAGCCGCGGAAGGCCTGCCCGGATATTACGGCGGACGCATGACCGGAGGCGGATTCGGTGGGTCGACGATCAATCTTGTAGACAGAACGCGCGCTAAGGAATTCGCCCAGCAAATCTCGGCCCGTTACCATCACGCGACTGGCGTGCAGGCCGAAGTACGCATTTGCTCCGCCGCCGATGGTGCTCGCGCCGAGCCTTCAACAATGGTTTAGAGAGCATAGGCGGGACTTTTTCCACGTTGCCTTGAAGCTGCTCAATCCGCGTGCTAGCATCGGTCCACGTTAAGGTGGAGGTTTATGCCGAAATTTGTGATCGAACGTGAGATCCCGGGGGCTGGGAACCTCACCGACGCCCAGTTGCGAGAAGTCTCGCAAAAGTCGGTCAACGTTCTGAAGGGAATGGGACCCGAGATTCAGTGGCTCCACAGCTATGTCACCGGAGACAAGGTGTACTGCGTCTATCTCGCTCCGGACGAGGCAACCATCCAAGAACACGCCAAGCGTGTAGGCCTTCCAGCCAATCGCATCTCTGCGGTACGCAGGCTTCTCGATGCGTCAAGCGCGGACTAAAGCTGCGGCTCAATGCTTCGGATGCAACCGAATCTTCCTCGCTGAGTTTTCATCGCCATCAGTGTCAATGCGCCGGAGTTTCCGCGCTAGCGCGAGGGCGACGCGGCCTCGGGCAGCATCACCTCTTCAATTGCTTTCTCGACTGGAAGGGCCCAACCTTCTAGCCAGGCAGCCGAGCCTGCGGGATTGGTCAACGCCTGCCGTGCCCGCTGCAGACTTACTTCCAGTTTGGCTTGTTCCGCCGAGGTGAGCGGGGCGCCAATATTTTCCCGCAGCGCAGCCGCTACGCCGGCAAGCCGCAACGAGCGTTCCGCTTCCAATTCGGCCGCGGCTGAGCACGCGAAACATTCCAGCAGGCGCGCAATCCCACGTTTGTGGCCTAGATCCTGAAAAATCTTGATGCTTTCGCGATACAGGGAGCGCGCCCTGGAATAATCCCCCTTTTCTCTCGACAAGCCTCCAAGGTCAGCGAGCGTGGCCGCAATACCCCAGTGATCGCCGAGTCCTCGAAACATTGCTAGACCCTGCTCGTACAACGTCCGCGCGGCTGCGGAGTCACCCTGGTCGCGAGCGACATCCCCTTGGTAGTTCGTCGACCAGGCAACGCCAGTCCGGTCTCCTAATGATCGAAAGATTGAAATACACTCGACATACAAATCGCGCGCTTGATCATATTGTCCCTGCAATTTGAGGACATTCGCCAAATTACTGAGAGCGCGGGCGACAGCCTTCTGGTCGCCCAATTCTCTCCACAGTCCGAGACTCGCTTCAAACAGGACGTGCGCAACTCCGCTGTTCCCTCGATCGCGAGCAAAGACCGCCAGCGCATTGAGAGAAACGGCGATACCCGTTCTGTCATCGAGCGCTCGCGCGATGTCTTGACTTTCATTAATGAGTGCATCCGCCGAGGCGTAATCGCCCTGCTCCCCGGCGAGTACGCCTGCCGCAAAAAGCGCCCGCATGCGCAGCTTCGTGTTGGCTGCTGCCTTGGGCAACTTCAGCAGCATGCCCAACCTGTCCCGGCCTTCGGCCAGATACTCGCGAACCTCCCAAAAGCGAAACAGCGCAGTGCCAAGTCGCAATCCCCACTCCGCATTTTCCGTTTCAGTCAGCCACTCCAGAGCCGCGCGAAAATTGTCATGTTCAAGGCCGAAACGCTCCAGCCATCCTGCGCCTTCCGCTTCACTAGACTCCGTGGCGTTCTCTTCTGCCAGCACGAGATAGTATGCCGCGTGGGCGCGCTTCGTCGAAGCCGCCTCGCCACTTATCTCAAGCTTTTCGAGAGCGTACTCGCGAAGCGTTTCCAGCATCGCAAACCGCGATTCGCCCTTCGCCTGGTCAACTTGCTGCATCAGGCTTTTGTCCAGCATCGAGGCCATGCCATCGAGCAGGTCCAAACCGAGATCCTCTTTGGTGTCGCAGACCGCTTCTACGCTCTCCAGATTGCATCCACCCACGAACACCGACAATCTTCGGAAAAGTTTCTGCTCGTCAGCGCTCAACAAATCGTATCCCCAGTCGATGGCGGCGCGAAGGGTCTGTTGACGTTGTGGCAGATCCCGCGAACCGCCCGTCAAGAGCTGCAACCGGCTCGCAAGGCGTGTCAGCATCGACGAAGGCGAAAGAACTTTGACCCGGGCAGCCGCAAGCTCGATGGCCAGAGGCAGACCATCCAATCTTGCGCAAATCTCAGCGACGGCGGGAGCATTTTCTCGGGTCAGTTCAAAATCTGGCTTGGCAGCAACGGCGCGTTGCACGAACAGCGCGACAGCGGGGCACTGGGCCAGGACTTCCACCGATGGGATGGACCTTGAATCCGGCAGCGCCAACGGCGGAAGCGGAAATTCATGTTCTCCGTAGACATGCAGCGCTGCCCGGCTTGTTACCAGAATCTTGATATTGGGACCCGCGGCTAAAAGCTCTGCCACTGTAGGCGCAGCCTGAACCAGATGCTCGAAATTATCCAGGAGCAGCAGCACCGGCGCGCGCAACGAGTCTTGCAGATTTCGTTTGAGTATTTCGAGCGGTGATTGTCCTCCTGCTTCCCGTATCCCGAGCGTCTGCACGATCATTGAGGGGACCAAGTCCGGGTCGTTTAGCGCAGAAAGAGGAACAAAGTAAGTGCCCCCGGCAAAGTATTCGACGAGATCGCGCGCCACCTGGGTTCCGAGCCGTGTTTTGCCGATTCCGCCCGGGCCCGTGACCGTCACCAGGCGCACGTCTTGACGCAACAGGAGTTCTTTAGCGGCAGCTATTTCTTTCTCCCGTCCCACAAATCCGGTTCGCTGTACAGGAAGGTTGGTTGGGCGCGTTTCTACCTGCCTGATTGGATTCTCCAGGAATCGATCGCGTATGGCTGCGAGTTCCAGCGCGAGATCTCGCGTAGAGGTGTAGCGTTTCTCTGGTTCCTTCGCCATGCATCGCTCGATAACCCAACACAGTGGAGCGGGAGCGTCACGGTTCTGTCTTCCGATCGGCTCGGCCTGTTCGCGGAGGACGGCGACGAGTGTCTCCGCCGCCGTGCTTCTGTGAAAGGCGCGGTTTCCCGTGATCATCTCGTAGAGCACCAAGCCGAGCGAGAACTGGTCTGACCGAAAATCCAATTCCAACCCGTTGACCTGTTCCGGCGACATGTAACCCACTGTCCCCAGGACCAGACCGTCTGTGCTGTGGGACGTGGAAACGTTGTGCAGATCCGATCTGCGTGCGCGGTGCGGCGCAAGCTTGGCCAGGCCAAAGTCGAGGATTTTAACGAAGCCATCCTGCGAGACCATCAGATTCTCCGGCTTCAAGTCACGGTGCGTGATTCCGGCTTCATGAGCCTTGGTCAGTCCGTCAGCAACCTGGGCTGCGATTTCGATTGCTTTTCGCATGGGCAGCAATCCGGATCCCAAAAGCTCACGCAGCGTCTTGCCCTCCACTAACTCCATCGCGATGTAGTGACAAGGACCGTCTTGTCCGAGTTCGTAGATGGTGACAATGTTGGGATGGTTGAGCGCAGAGGCCGAACGCGCTTCCAACTCGAAGCGGTGCAACCGCTCGGGGTCGGCGGAGAACGCGGCGGGCAGAATCTTAATCGCAACAATGCGATCGAGCCGCGAGTCTCGCGCCCGATATACTTCGCCCATTCCGCCGGCACCCAGCAACTCGATAAGCTCAAACGATCCGAGCTTCGTACCCGAGGTCAGGGCGCAGCGTGGGGGCAATTGCAGCACTTCGGATGCGGCTGCACCCAGGAATTCGGTTCCGGCCTCTTCGTGAGAACCGATCAGAGACTCAACTTCGCTGCGCAGGTCCGCATCCGCTCCACAGGCTACACCGAGATAGGCTTGCCGTTCCTGTGGCGCCAGCCGTAGAGCTTGCTCCAGGATTTCTTTGGTCCTCTCCCATCGTGCCGAACTCATGTTCGGAGGCTCCGGGAAATCTCCCTATGCAGCCAGGCGCGGGCCGCGGTCCAGTCGCGCTGCACGGTCGCAGTGGCAATCCCCATCGCCTCGGAGGTTTCCTCCAGGGAAAGCCCGGCAAAAAAACGCAACTCCACGACGCGGCTCTGCCGGGGATCAATCTCAGCCAGGGTGTTCAAGGCATCGTCGAGCGCAATCAAGTCCACATTTTTGCGTTGCGGCAAGCCCGCTGCGTCGTCCAGTTCGAGCATGCAGGCGCCACTGCCGCGCTTGGAGGCTCGATGACGGCGAGCGTAGTCGACCAGAATCTGGCGCATGAGCTGCGCGGCGATGGCAAAGAAGTGCGCACGGCTCTCCCACTTCGGCAGGTCCTGCCCCACCAGGCGAAGGTAAGCCTCATTCACTAATGCCGTGCTCTGAAGAGTATGGTGAGGGCGCTCGTTCCTCAAGTAGTGGTGGGCCAGACGTCGTAATTCGTCGTAGACCAGTGGCAGGAGTTCGTCTGGAGCGCTGCGTTCGCCGGCGCGCCAGCCCTGCAACAGTTTTGTGACTTGACTCGGAGGCTCATGCGCCACCAGATTCGCCCCTAGCGCCTGAGAAGCACTTGGCTGTGTAGCCTATCCCTTCCGGTTTCACGTGTCAAACGCCGCAATACGAAGGGTGCGAACCTCACTCCGAAAATAATTCTTCTTCCGCTGATCGGATCTGCCAGCGTTTTCCGCCGTTACATATAGGGGATTGTAAAACTCGGGATCAACAACACAGAGAAAGCAGTTCAGCTACGACACCATCGCTCGATAACCTTTCGGGAACACGCGGCTTAGATCGCGACAATGCGAGCCCATGGCAATCAGGCGGAGGTCATAAATCGAAACACCAATCCAATAGGAGGATCAAATGAAACTCAAAACAACGGCCAGTCTGCTCGCAAGTTGCTTGATATTTGGATGCGCGACGTACTCGGTTGCGCAAGAAAATGCAGCCACCGCTCACGAACATGCTGCTCCAGCCAAACTTGTTCAACTTGTTCGCGCTGGCACGGCGAAATACATCAACGTTAACAATGCCACTGCTGCGGGCTACGGACCATTTCTAGGTTGTGTTGCCGGCACCGACCACGGGGCAATGGGCATCCACTATGTCAACGGCACTCTGCTCACCAATCTAACCCTCGACCCCACTCAACCGCAGGCGCTCATTTATGAGCCTTCCAATGGCAAGATGACACTGGTAGGTGTCGAGTTCATCCTGGACTCGGCGAGCTGGCTCGCCGCCAATAACAACGCTGTTCCGGTACTCGAAGGGCAGGTGTTCAATTTCGTCGACGCCCCGAATCGCTTCCACATTAACTCCTTCTTCGAGTTGCACGTGTGGGCGTGGCGGGATAATCCCCAGGGTTCGTTTGTGGACTGGAACAATAAGGTCACTTGCGACGGTCAATAGGCGAATGGGTGCATCTGCTCATGAACTTGGCCGGTCAATCGTGTCGAGTCCGGGGTGAGCGTAACGCGTCGTGAAACATTTGTCCTCGCCGCTGGGGGTGTGGAGTTTGGAAACGCGGAGCATCTATACGTTTCCATGCCCCCAGTTGCCTGGGCAGGATGGTTTGCGGTACCGCAGCTTGGACGACGAAGCGCCAAAATAGTTTGGAATCCGTCGAAATGGATTCATTGTTAGAGACCAGGAAATGGGGTAAGCCATGCCAAAGTTCGTCATTGAGAGAGACATGCCGGCAGCTGGCCAGCTGTCGTCGGAGCAGTGGCAGACAATATCGCAGAAGTCTTCTGGAGTTCTGCGAAAGATGGGCCCGCAGATTCAGTGGGTTCAGAGCTACGTCACGGACGACAAAGTCTACTGCGTGTACGTGGCCCCCGATGAAGATACGGTGCGTAAGCACGCCGAGCAGAGCGGTTTCCCTGCGAACCGCATCTCGCGAATCAGTTCGGTAATCGATCCGACCACTGCCGAGTAGGCGCGAGAGTTTCCGGTAAGTGAAAGCGCGCACAAAGGACGCCAAAGCTCAGCTGGAATCCACTCGCAACAGGCTGTTCTGCGGCTCAGTACTCACGTCTTCCGATTGCATCGATCACTGACTTGCTCGATTCGTCCCCTGGGAGCTACAACGGGACCGGAGGCGATTCGGCCGTAAGATTGTGGATCGGAAACTTGTGTATACTGAGGAACTTACCGCATCCAGTGGGCGCTTAACTCAGCGGTAGAGTGCCATCTTCACACGGTGGAAGTCATAGGTTCGAATCCTATAGCGCCCACCATTATCCAACTGACATTGCGGACTTTACCGCGTCGTTCCCACGTCTGGATGCCGAATTCCTGCCCAGCAGCCGGAGAGTCGAGCTGTAAGTAGGTGACGAAAAGCAGGCCATCCCACTCGATACCAAACCAGTGTGCATTGCCGCTTAACTCTTGGGAAAGTTAGGGTCGGCTTTAATCTCGCGAATCTGTTGAATATGCCGCTCGGCATGCGTGGAGATTTCCAGCATCCACTGCCAACAGTCGATCGGCTCCCTTGTGCCGAAGCTGTGGGCGCGCAAGTCGTCGTGAGTGGATTTGATGTATTCGATCATGGTCGCGCGCAGAGCCTGAAACTTTGCCAAGGCTTCTCCGAGGTTTTTATAGGTGTCGACCTTCTCGTGACCGCCGCCGGTTTTTGTATGCACAACGCGATCAATGCCGTACCACATGATGTCCGCGTCGGTAGCCGACGATTTCTTGCCAATCATATCCGGGGGCGCCTTTACCGACTTCATCAGATCGCGCCAATAATCAGGCTCGGCGACCGCCAAATGAGAAACGCACTCCCGTATAGACCAGCGATCAGGGGAGGCGCGGTATTCGAGTTGAGCTGCTGAAAGTCCTCGCACCTGCTCGGCCACCATTTGCCCGGTCATTTCAAAATGCACCAGTAAATGTTCCCGGTCCTCGTCCGTCATTCCAGTCATACCGGCGGCTGAAAGATGTAAGGCAATCACAAGAAGCGGCAACAATCGTAGGATTCTCATGGCAAATAGATTCCTTTCAAGGAAAAAGTATCCGCTGTAGTAAATATCTTTACCTGGGTTCACAAACCGAAGCATCACTTTCGGCGTTGCGAGAAGACCCACCTTGGCAGCGCCGGTTCGGTGAACGCCAATCCGGTTGCGCCGTTGTGATCTACTCCCGCGTACTCGGTGTAGATCGGGTGTCCGCCCGCTTTCCGCCGTGCTGCAATACGGTTACGCGATGAGGACACAGGAACCACCTCATCGGCGTCCCCGTGGAAATCCCACAGCGCTGTCCCCATCGACCCGGTGCCATCATCGGGTGAGACGCCACCACAGCAGATCACTGCAGCGGCAAAAAAATTCGGGCGATGTCCAAGCATATTCCACACGCCCGCGCCTCCCATCGAGTTCCCGGCTACATAAATACGCCGTTCGTCGATGTGGAACTCGCGGCCTAAGCGGTCCACGATCTCCAGCGCCAGGCGATTCCCGTCCCCGAATCCGGGAAGCTCTTTCGCCGGCTGTTGCGAAAAATCGTATCGAATCCATCCGCGGTCCGTCTGCGGTGCGACCACATAGCACGGGAAGGCTTTCTGATTCTCCGGAAGCAGCCAGAGACGTGTACCAAAAATATTGCCGAAGGCCAGTTGTTTCAGATTGTCGTCGCCCAAACCCCCGCTTCCATGCAGATACGTCACCAACGGCATTTTCCCGCGAGCCGCTTCCGGCCGGAACAGCCGATAGGGCATCTCCCAGTCACTCTTGTGCGTGTGCGCCTCGAACTTATTCTGCAGCCCCTCCGATCGTTTCCTGAACGCTTCTATCAAAGCCATCCGCTCCGGCGACGTCGGCGCGCCGGGCGCAAGCGAAGGACCGGAATCTTCCGGCGATCTCTTACCGAAGGCGGCTGAACTCCCAAACTCGAGGGCTGTGTGCCCCGCCAGCCATGCTCCCGCTGAGGCCGAACTCAGGCACCTGACCGCTTCCCGTCGAGTAATCAGCCGCATTGAGACTCTTGCCTTAATTTCTTACGAGACCCGCACGTGTAGACGGTTGGGCCAAAGAATCGGTAGCAGTCTACCTTTGTCGAGATCACGAACTGAAGTGGGAGCTGAACAAGAAACTTGGATATCGTGACGGAATCCAGGGACGGATGGAGTGCGCCCAGTGTCCAACAGCGCTAGCTTATTGCCAGGAAATTTATTGCCACGCTGGCAATTTTTGTCCCGATAGGCGCGGGGGACAAAAACCACCAGCCATCAGCCGGATTCCCACATTCGTGAAATACGGCCCTGGCTCGCCCCAAAAGGTCCCGGCGATCTGTCCACATTCGCCTTTCCCGATAGGCCCAATGTATGCGAAAATTCCGGGCGAATCGTTTCGAAGTCACCCTGAGGAGATCGTCCCATGAGGCGCTTGCTGACTGCATTGCTCTGTCTGCCGATTTTTGTATTACTGCCCGCTGATTCCGTTGCCGCCAAGAAGGCAACTGTCGCTCCTCCCGACAAAGGTTACATGCAGAAAATCTGGGACGGATGGTCCACGCTGGACACCGCGAATGTGGCGCAGTATTACCCTTCGGGGCCGCACACATTTTTCGATATCGCTCCCCTCAAATACAACAGTTGGGATGAATACCAATCGGGCGTAAAAGGCGTGGTCGCCGGCTATAAGAGCGCGAAGTTCATGGTGAACGACGACGCAGCCATTCACCCCGAAGGCGACTGGGCCTGGGGCACCGCTACAGTCGCCGAAGAGATGACCACCAAAGCGGGCAAAGTCGAGATGGGCAATTTTCGCTGGACAGTAATCTGGCAAAATCAAGATGGCAAATGGCTGATCGTTCACGAGCACGTGTCGGCCCCGCTGCAATAACTTAGCTTTAGCCCGGGGTGCCGATCACCGATGCCCACAACTTTGGATAATCTGCGCCGCTTTGCGGTCACGCGCAGCCTGTTCCCTCCTACCACGCTCAAGCGCGCGCTGCACAGATTCGGATTTGTGCAGGCCGATCCGATTCGCGCCCCAGCGCGGGCGCAAGACCTGATGTTGCGGCATCGCGTCAAAGACTATCGTGCAGGTGAGTTAGAACGCCGCTACACGCAGCTTGGCGTCGAGGAAGATTTTTTCATCAACTACGGCTTTGTGACTCGTGAGTTGCAGGCCCTGATGCATCCGCGCTCCGATTGCCTTGTCCCCGCTCAGGGGGGTCTGCCCTGGCCTGCGGCGGAGCGGAAGCGCGCGCAGTTGTTGCTCGACTTTGTGCGCGAACGCGGAATGGTGCATCCCAGGGAAGTCGATGACCACTTTGCCCACGGCCGCGTCACCAATTATTGGGGAGGCTCGTCGAACGCGACCACGCATATGCTCGACGCCATGCACTATCAGGGCATGCTGCGTGTGGTGCGGCGCGAAGCTGGTATCCGCATCTATGCCGCTTGCGAACGCGAAGTTGCGCTCATCGATGACGCGCTGCGCCGCACGCGGATCGACGCGCTTGCAGATGTCGCCGTGCGAATTTATGCGCCCATGCCGTTCGCCCGCCTGAGATTTCTGCTGCGCCGCCTGCGCTATGCCACGCCGCAATGGGAAGGCGACGTCACCGCCGCGATTCAGCGTGCGAGAGAACGCTTGGCGCATGCGCGTATGGAGGGCGTGGATTGGTATTGGCCGGCCGACGAAAACGTTACAAAGCGACAGGTGCAAGAACAAGTCCGGCTGCTGACTCCGTTCGATCCGGTAGTCTGGGATCGTGATCGCTTCGAGCTGCTCTGGGGATGGACCTACCGCTTCGAGGCATACACGCCGCTGGCCAAACGCGTGCGCGGGTACTACGCGCTGCCGCTGCTCTGGCGCGATCGCGTAATTGGCTGGGGGAATTTGTCGGTGAAGAACGGAGAATTGCTATCAGATTTTGGGTATGTGAAGTCGAAGCCGCAGGGCGTTGAATTCAAGAGGGAATTGGAAGCGGAACTGGAGCGAATCAGACTTTTCCTTGGATTAAATGGTTAACTGGTTGACACATTGGCGGCCGCAAGAGCTAAACGTTCCCGAGAGCAAAAAGATCACATCTCAAGCATTTACTCGCTGGCGGGCTTGGATCCGGGTAGGCGGCTCTTAAGGAACTTGATCTGGCCATTGTGATTGGATTCATGTTCGCAAACATGGAACCACTTGCAGTAATTGTTCGTTGGTCCCCAGCCCCAGGTTTTATCGACCGTCATTAGCCAGTTGTCGTCGCGCTTGCGAAATTCCGCCAGCGTGTGCTCACGGGTTTCGTTTAGCAGATTCAAATAGAAATCGAGATCGTGGCCCTTGATGGCTTTGCGTGCGGGCTCGCCGAGATCCATGGCCACGCCGAACTTTTCCTTGTAGTCGGCGGGCAGGTCCTTCAGAGGATTCGCCTCAAAAGTGTTGATCTGGTAGATGCGGTCGGTGGCCGCCAGATGGAAAAGCAGAGCGCCGATAGTGTTGGCTTTGTCATCGAGCAGGAAATCGAGATCTTTCTGCGACATTCCTTTGACAGAGTGGAGCATGGCCGTACGCATCCACGCCATCATCGAGACCAGTGTGCCGATCTGTGGCGAGTAACCTTTCTTGGGACCGATCACATTGATTTCTTCGTCTTCGGAAAAGGCCGGCTCAGAGATCAAAGCCAGGCCAGAGACTCCGGCGGTGGCCACAGCGGCAGTTTTGAGAAACGTGCGGCGAGTGGGCGCGCATTCGGATGGAAACATGGCAGCTCCGTTTATTTCAGAATGTGCCGAAATCGTATCACGGACACACTATTAAGGTTCTGCCTGGTGTGCAGCCAAAAACCGCCCGATCTTCTCATTCAAAAACTTCTCATCGGCCGCGCTGCCGCCCGCACCCGCCGTGTGTCCCCACAATGACGGAATCGGCACTAGCGACACGGTCCGCATAGACCCAGCCTCGTACCTCGCATCGCCGATCGGAAAGTAGAGATCGGTTTCCGACGGCATGTAGAGAAACGGAACTTTGATCGAGCGCAACGCCCGCTCCGTATCGCCATTGAATCCGGGAGTCATTCCAATATCGTGATGTTCCCAGGTTCGGCATTGCAGGATTAAATCATTCGCATCCGCGCCGGGAATAAAGTTTGTGCGGAACTCGTGCAGCACGCTTTCAAACGTGGTCCCCGGCTTCGCGCCCTCGCGCCACAATTCTTTGCGCCACCACTCTTGCGAGAACAGCCAGGCCGTCCACACCACGCCGAATGCTTCCAAGCCTTTCGTTGGCGGCGATGTGTAGTCTCCGTCTTTGAACGCGGCGTCTGCGGTGAGCGCGGCAATCTGACCTTCGAGCCGCACCACGCCATGACCGTAAGTCTTCGCCGTACCCGCCGTGGCCACAATGCGGTCGGCAAATGTGGGATAGCTCACCGCCCACTGAAACGCCTGCTGCGCTCCCATGGAAAATCCGATAATTGCGCGCACGTGCGTGATCTTTAGCTCGTCGGTCAACAGCCGATGCGCAGCTTCCACGTTGTCGCGGATAGTCATCAGCGGAAAACGCGGACCGTGAAACGGCTCCGGCGTATTGCTGGGCGAGGAAGAATGCCCGTTGCCAAACATCTCGGTCGTCACGAGAAAGAGTTGCGAAGTATCCAGCGCATGGCCGGGCCCGACCAGCCATTCATAGCCGTGAGAGTCGGCCATGTAATGCGAGGGCAGAAGGACGACGTTGTCGTGGGCGGCATTGAGGTGGCCGTAGGTTCCGTAAGAGATGCGGGCGGTGGGGAGCGTGACGCCGCCTTCGGTGCGGAAGTTCGAGATGATGAACTCGTGGTGCTCGCCGGTGTCGGGTTTGTTCGCCGCATCCTGCGCCCACAATGCCTGACAGAGAACCAGCACGAAAATAATCTTCTTCATAAATTTTGACCTCTCAATACGCCAGGACGAAGAAATAAACTGTCATCGCCGTCCCCACCAGCACTACAAATGCCCGCACCCAAGTCTGTGGCAGTCTCAATGCGTAGTGTGCCCCGATATATCCGCCGAGCACGCCGCCAATAATCATCACGATCCCCGGCCTCCAATAGACAGCGCGCTCGATGATAAAAACCACGACTGCGACTCCGTTGATGACGAATCCCAATACGCTCTTCAGCGCGTTCATCGAATGAATATCGGTCATGCCGAGGGCGGCGAGCATGGCCAGCATGACGATGCCCATGCCTCCACCGAAGTAGCCACCATAAACCGCGACCGCCAACTGGAACAGTGTTGCGCCCACAAGAGCCGCAGTGCTCGACTCATGCTCGATCACCGATCTCCGGCCGCCTGCGAGCCTCTTGCCGAAAGCAAACAACAGTGTCGCCCCAAGCGTGAGCCACGGCAGCACGCGTAAAAATGTGTGAGCGGGAGTTCTTAGCAACAGAAACGCGCCCGCCAGTCCGCCGATGAGACTGGCGATAAACAGCGGAATCATAACGCGACGCGGAACATCCAGCTTGCTGCGATAGGCGCTTCCACTGGCTGCGGCCGCAGTCCACAATGCGATCGTGTTGGTGGCATTAGCGGGAATCGGCGGCACGCCGGTGAACAACAGAGCGGGAAAGGCGATGAAACTTCCACCGCCGGCCACAGAGTTCAAGGCCCCGCCCAGCGCGCCGGCGACAAACAGAAAGATTGCAGTTTGCAGGCTCAAGCAATACGTTTATCAGAGGAATGGAGCTTCTGTCAGCTTTCGCGTCGTGCGAAGCCTTTCAAAATGTCGTGCAATTACTTCTGTAACACCGTAATTTTCCCAGTTATTTTGCAGAAACATTTCTTCGGTAAAATTGTTATATCTATCGAAGAGTCAGAAAGGGGATTGTATGGCGAATCGCTCCGCGGTTGTTCTTGCCGGCATTTTGGCGTGCGGAGGGCTGTGCACGTGGGCTCAACAGTCGCCGTCCGGGAGCGTTGCCGCACCGGCGCAGCAATCGATGCCCGGCATGGATATGTCGGGTCACGACATGTCGAACATGAAAGGCATGTCCGCCGACAACGATTCCGAATCGGGCGCGCACGCAATGCATTCCATGGAAGGCCACATGGAGATGGGCCCGCACATGAAGATGACGGCGCTGCGGCCAGGGAAACCAGGCGATGCCGAGCAAGCTCAGCGCGTAGTCGAAGCCGCGCGCAAGGCTTCCGAAAAATACACGGACTATCACGTCGCCCTGGCCGACGGATTCAAGATCTTCCTGCCCAATATTCCGCAGAAGATGTATCACTTCACCAATTACTCCTACGGCATGGAAGCCGCATTCGGCTTCAATCCCGAGCATCCCACTTCACTTCTTTACGAAAAACACGGCGAAGACTACAAGCTGATTGGCGTGATGTATACCGCGCCCAAGCGCTTTACTGAAGACGATCTCAATCAGCGCATTCCATTGAGCATCGCGCAGTGGCATGAGCATGTGAACTTCTGCACCGCGCCCGCAGGGCGCAAGGGAGAATATTTTGGTTCGCATCCGCTCTTCGGCTTGAAGGGTTCTATCGTCACGCAAGAAGCCTGCGACGCGGCTGGGGGCACTTTTCATCCTGTTGTATTCAACTGGATGGTGCACGTGTATCCCTTCGAAAAAGATCAGGCGAGCATCTGGTCGACCGAACGGCAACACGGCGATGCGGAGTAAGAACGCGCACTGCTACGTTGGGGTGCTGTACGCTGTCTTTTCCCAAATTAGAATTACATCTCTATCATCAGCGACTTCTAAGTTCGTTTTCCCGGCGAGTCACGCTATCTTAACCTTCGCTGGACTGTTAACTGTAGTTCTGCTCTAGACACAACAATCCAACGCTGTACCCAATTGAAAAAACAAATCAACCATAAGCCTTGCTACCCAAGCCCAGTTGGGCTCGTCCAAAGCAACGTGAACCGGCAGAGTGAATGGAACTTTCGCAGAGGAGATCGCGTAACTCTCACGAGGAAAGCAAGTGAGGAAATTAAGGAAGTAACAGGAGCCAATGCAGAGGTGACGTTGGCCCAGAAATAATTCGCGGGGTAAGGGGATTTAGTCACGCTCGGTTTGGCGGCCCAGGTGAGAAAACCCCCATCGTCGGCAACACAGGCTTTTCGCTTCTCGCGTTTCGCTTATGTTGCTTAACCCCGGTCGCTGCATTTTAGGCGATTCTCAAGGAAACACAAGTGTTTTCTGGTCGATCGCAAGCGAGCCGCCCCAACTGTTTCCCTGCATGAATTCGGGGAAAGAAATGAGGACAGCCATGAAGTGCGCAACAATCTCCAAAAGTCTCGTGCTGGGCGCAGCGTTGATTCTAGCCTCCAGCGCATTTGCAGCAACCAAAGCCAGCCTCAGCCTGAACAATCCGGTCGTCGTCAATGGGACCACACTGAAAGCCGGCGACTACAAACTCCAGTGGGAGGGCTCAGGCCCTGACGTGGAACTCAATATTATGCAGGGCAAGACCATCGTGGCTAAGGCGCCCGCGCACGTCGTGAACCTGGATAACGTCGCGCAGAACAGCGCTGCAGTCACCCGCAAGAGCGATGACGGCACGTCTACTTTAGCTGGGGTTCGTTTCGCGGGAAAGAAGTTTGCCCTGGATCTTGGGGGATCGACCGACAATATGCAATCCGGTTCGGCCAAGTAATAGGAATAATCTGTGACGCGAGGGAGCGCGTTGTCCGCGCTCCCTTGGCTATTTGAGATGTCAGCAGGCGCGGATGAAACCGACCGTCAGCAAATCTCGTCGCCCCTTCCAACTATTGCCCGTCGAATTGCTTTGCGCTGCAACCCGTTTGTACTGCCTAAGCCGTCCAGAAACGGACAACAATCTACAGGAGCGGACAGCGGGTATCCGAGGCCGGGAGCCGTTGCCCAATGCTGTCACAGCGCCGAAAGCCATTTGCGGGATCGGCACCGGTTCTAGCCATTGGCGCGTGAATTGCACGCCGCCTCGGGGAGGCTCTCATGGCGCACTTTGAACGCATTCGTGATGTTATTTCTGGACCGTTTGATTCCGAGGTGATCCGGCAGCGTACGGCGGCGGGATGGAAGATGGTATCGATTGAATGGCGGCGTGAACTGCCGGAGTCGGAGTCTCCGACGCAGGGCGCGTTTAACGAGGACATTCCGTATGGGCTGCGCATCTCCGACGATTGCCAGCGCCTGGAAGTTGACCCCGTCGAGAATCGGACGCTCATGCTGATGATGGAGTTGCTGGTGCAGGACTTCCCTTATTCAAGCATCGTCAGCGACCTGAATGAAAAAGGCCTGCGCATGCGGGACGGCCGGCCGTGGACGCGGATCGCGGTCTTCAACATGACGCCGCGCCTCATCGAGGTCGGACCGCGGCTATTCGAAACCGACGAATGGCAGAAGTTGCGACAGAGGTTCTCAGTTTCGAGAAGGCCGGAGAGTTTGTAAGGAACGCCAGTAACGTAGCGGATTGTGATGCGCACGCACAAATCCCCGGGCTAGAGCGTAGTGATTCTCTCACGCGAGAGTTTTTCTAGGTTTTTCCTCTGCCGTCCACAAGGAAGGTGCGTCGTCCACAGTTTGTTCACAACCGAATGAATGTTTTTTGTTGCGGGATAAAGACGGTTGCCGCAGAGTGAATGCATCGAACGTGAGACTTCCTGTGCTTGCCGGATGATTGCGGTGAAGCCAGCGGCAGCCGGCGATTTACGAGGGTGAATCGCCGGGGGATACTCCAGAAGCGCGCGTGAGCGCGTCATGGTCGCCCGGGCGTTGCGGCCTTTTCCCCAGATCGCTCTTTGAGCGAAGGGGCCGCTGGCAGCGGCGGTTGCGAGTTTGTGATCTTGCGATCATGAAATGCGCAACCGGCTCAAGTGGACGCAGTGCTCTTTAGAGTATTGCGAAGCTGTGAGCGTCGTCCCGCCGCTTCGCGGCGGAAAACGGCAGGCAAGGAATCCACGAACATGCGGCTTGGGTGGCTGGCCCGAGCCGCATTTATTTTGGCCGAATCCCGGCATTGCGTTTCGTCTTTTATTCTCCTAGACTAAAACTTAATTTTTCTCAATCGAAATATTTTTGTTGCGGCTGCGTTTTCCGCAGGGTGCGCTTCGCATTCACAAGGCGCTTGCGGCTAGTGTTCCGATGCACTGCGAAAGCATTTGAGGAAAGATTAACCAACCTTGGCCACCACCGATTACAGCATCAGCACACTTCCGGCGAACGTAGAAGCGGAGCGCTCGATTCTTGGCGCGATCCTGCTCGATAACTTTGCCTATAACCAGGCGGCGGAGCATTTGCGCATCGAGGATTTTTCGCTCGACTCGCACCGGCGGATTTATTCGCGGATGGTCGATCTGGCGGAGTCGTCGCGGCCGATCGATATGATCACGCTGATCGAGGAACTGGATCGGCATAAGGATTTGCAGCCCATCGGAGACGTGGCTTACGTCTCGAGTTTGCTCGATGGCGTTCCCAACCGGCCTAGCATTGAGCATTACGTCAAGATTGTGCGCGATAAGGCGCTGCTGCGCGGCTTGATTCATGCGGCAAATTCGGCGATTGCGCGCGCCGCGGATCAATCGGATTCGGCGGAAGAGGTTTTGGGGGACGCGGAAGCGGCGATCTTTCAACTTTCGGAAAAGCGTATTGGACGCGGCTTCATGGGCATTCAGGAAATTGTCCGTGAATCGTTTGGATCGGTCGATGCGCTGTTGCAGCGCGGGCAGCGTATCACTGGCTTGGCGACGCATTACACCGATCTAGATGAGATGACCAGCGGGTTGCAGCGATCGGATCTGGTGATCATTGCGGCTCGGCCTTCGATGGGAAAGACGGCGTTCGCGATGAACATTGCGGAGAACGCGGCGGTTGAAGATCAGCAGGTGGTGGGAGTGTTTTCTCTGGAAATGTCGCGCGAGGCGTTGCTGATGCGCTTGCTATGTTCGCAGGCGCGAGTGGATGCGCACAAGATGCGTACCGGGTCGCTGTGGCAGGACGACACGCGCAAGGTGGTGCGTGCGATGGAACAATTGGCGCACGCTCCTATTTACATTGATGACACGCCGGGAATTTCTCTGAGTGAGATGCGGGCCAAGGCGCGGCGGCTGAAGCAGTCGGCGGGCAAGCTGGATTTGATCATTGTCGACTATTTGCAGTTGATGTCTGGAGGCGCCAAGCGATTTGAAAATCGCACGCAGGAAGTTTCGGCGATTTCGCGCGGGTTGAAAGCGCTGGCGAAAGAGATGAGCGTGCCGGTGATTGCGCTCTCGCAGTTGAGCCGCGCGCCGGAGAGCCGCGGCGGAGATCATCGTCCGCAGCTTGCCGACCTGCGCGAGTCGGGATCGATTGAGCAGGATGCGGACCTGGTGATGTTCATTTTTCGCGAGGAAGTTTACAAGCAGGATGATCCCAGTTTGCAAGGCCGCGCCGACATCATTATTGCCAAACAAAGAAACGGTCCCATTGGGAAGGTGCAGCTGGCGTTCCTCAAGAGTTGCACCAGGTTTGAGACACTGGCCGAAGGTGGGTTAACCCCGGAGGAGTAGTGTTTGGGCTACATTAATTCCTGTAGAAGGCCGTCGTAAATACCTTAGGAAGAGGCACTTGCGGGCTCGTAATCGGTATGTGATCTGCGTCACATCAATCTGTGGAAAGCTTGTGGAATTGAAAACCGCTTTCGGGATTTGTTTGAGCAAACGGTCCTGCGGTTCCTTCTGGACGTTCGATTTTCGGCCTTTAAATCCATGAATGATAACCAGTTAGGCAATTCATTCGGCATTAACATGCCGGAGAGCGTCGGCAATGCGTAATTGGGTTTCTCGGGAGATTTGCACACTTCACGTAATCGAGTCGCTCGCCAGCCCGCGTTTTTCTACGAGAAATTCGGCCTAGCCTTAAGATCTACTAAAAGGTGTATCCCTGCGAAAAACAAAGGCGCGCTACCGCTTTCTTGGATGTGGTCTGACCACCGGACACGGGCATCAAGTTGCTGTCTTCCCCGACCTTCGGGACGGCGAGGAGAGATCCCTGAGTGGAACCGTCTCTGGCCATTTTCGAAGGATCCTCTTCTCGGCGATTAACGCGTTTGATTTTGCCGGGAATTAGTCGGCTGATTTCAGTTCAATCTCTACGAGATTGCGGACTGAGCGGGCGGGGCGCTTGTCTTCGGTGACTATGAGGCGGAATGGGCCGGTCGTTGCATCGAGCGGAACGCCGTTCATGGTATCGGCGACCAGAATTTCTCC
The DNA here is from genome assembly GCA_049584475.1 of Candidatus Sulfotelmatobacter sp. GTDB lineage: Bacteria > Acidobacteriota > Terriglobia > Terriglobales > Acidobacteriaceae > Sulfotelmatobacter. The sequence goes on from JBAUXX010000075.1 coordinate 50,837, forward strand.
GGGATGGAAGGTGGGATCGACTTCGGCCAGGGAGAATATCGCTTGATAGCCGTCTGACCCCGTCGCCACGATGTAACTCGCAAGAGCAAACCCATGCAGTTCGGATCCCAAAGGGGCATCCATTTTGGCCAACAAGTCTGAAAGCCGCACGCCGGAATACGACTCGTCAGCGTTAGTGTGAGGATTGTGAATACTGGCTGACACGTGGGGCAGGGCTTTCAAATCCGCGGCGGTTAGACTTAGATCCTCATGATAGGGAAGCGCAGATAGCAGGAGCGTGGGCTCGCCCGACGGATAGACTGCATGGGAACCGGCCGGCGCTATCATCAGGCTGACCGTAATAGTTTGCCCTTCGGTTGCATGTTGAACCGTGACGTGAGTGGCCGATCTCTTAAAGCCCGAGCTGTTCACGAACAAAGCGTATCCGCCGGGAAGCAAATCCAAACGAAGCTTGCCTTTGGCGTCGGTCTCCATCACGGATGGAAGTGGATTCGGCGCGGGAACCAGGCGAACCTGGGCATGTGAAACAAAGGTGCCCGAGGGATCGGTTACCACAATGTTGACCGGTGTTTTTGCTTCTTGTGCAGCCGCGAGTGTTGTAATCAGGCAGACGGTGAAAATGGCAAGGCGATTCTTTGATGCGCGCATGGCGCCAGCATAACGCAGCGCGCAACCGGTGTCAGCAGGCGCAGGAGATTCCAACATATTGGGCGCTCCATAAAAACTTCCTTGCGAAAAAACGCCCCGCGCTAACGCGGGGCAGGGGAGAGACAACGAAAAGCTTCGCTTCAGGCGGCCACAACGCCGGCCGCTTCGCGTCGCTGCAAAATCGATTCGAGATGCTGGCGATACTGCTGCGCGTTGGCGGAAATTCTACGTTGCGCCAAACTCGCTAGCCATTGTGAGCGGGGTGTGCCGCGGCGCTCACGGCGGGAGCCCACCGGTGCACGAAACTTAAGGTTCACTGGTTTCTGTTCCATCGTTTGCTGCTGCCAGCCGCTGCCGTCGGTGATGTTGAAGATTCCGATATAACCGCCCTTTAACAGAGCCAGCGGGTTGTGTATTTGATTTATGCGGTCGAATTGTGTCGATCCCTGTGTGCGGAAACTTTCAAACCATGCGGGATAGACGAAATCCGAAACAAGAACATTGTCGATGGTGTAGCCGAAGCTGTCGTCTTCGCAGGCGTCGCAGACTTCATAGGCGTAAAGCGTGCCCTGAGTGTCGGCCTTTTGCACGAATGCGGTCAGGTTGATGTCGGGATCGGCCAGCATTTCCAGCAACTCGTGGCTGGCCGTGACCGTCCACGAAGTGCCGGCTTTCAGATCGCTGGCGGCAAAAACTTTCCCGATTGGCAAGGATGCGGGCGTAAGGTCGTGATAGCCCAGAGCTCCGGCCTGATCGGAGTCGTCGAGCATGACCAGCCACCAGGCTGTGTCGGGCGGCGGCGTGCTCTTTGGAATCATTTTGAGTTCGGCATCGACTCCCCAGATGGGGCGGAAATCGTCAGTGACTTGCTGTTGCAGCGCGTTGATCACGGGAAGAACGTCGGCATCTTTGAGCACGGTGCTTTCGTTGATGACGGCAATCTGGATGGGAGCAACTTGCGGGTGCGAAATTTGGGGCATGGAATTCTCCTTTTTAAGTTCATACTGGAGAACGCGCATGGGAAATGCGTGACTCTGTGCTGGCAGATTACCGCGAGTTACCGTGCGAATACGGGAAAGCGCCAATAAAAATTTAGAGTGGTTTCGTTTTGGAACAGCAATAATTGTGTATGAGGTCGATCGGTGAAATTGCAGCCATCGCCAAGCAGGCGGCGCAGAATGCCGGGTTCGACCTGTGTGGTGTTGCGCCTGCTGCGGACTCACCGGAGCTCGCTTATTTTGCGGATTGGATCGCCGCTGGACATGCGGGCGAGATGAAATATCTGGAGTCTCGTACCGAAGCGAATCCGGTGGAACCCGGTTCACTCAAACGATCGTCGTTGTCGCACACGGCTCCGTGGGCGCGAAGCGTGATTGTGTGCGCCATCAACTACAACACCAAGCAGCCTTATTCGACCGAAGTCCACGATTCCGGGCGGGGGTGGATTTCGCGCTACGCCTGGAGCGGCGAGGATTATCACGAATCTGTGATGCGGCGATTGCGCCGGGTGGAAGCGGCCATCGGCGCGGCGGCGAGTGATGGATCAAAAGAACCTGCATTGATCACGCGATGCTATGTCGATACCGGACCGGTTGTTGAGCGCGTGTATGCGAAATATGCCGGGGTTGGATGGATTGGCAAGAACACGTGCATCATCAATCAGCAGAAAGGGTCGTGGCTTTTTCTGGGAGTGATTTTGACTTCTTTGGAACTGCTGGCCGACATTCCCGCACCTGACCGATGCGGCAGTTGCACACGTTGCATTCAGGCCTGTCCGACGAACGCGTTCGTAGGACCATACCAACTCGATGCCAATAAATGTATTGCGTATCTGACGATCGAAAAGCGCGGCCCGGTTCCCCTCGACCTCCGAGCCGGCATAGGGCATCAGGTTTTTGGGTGTGACATCTGCCAGGACGTTTGCCCGTGGAACCGAAAAGCGCCGGCGTCGGCGGAAACAGAATTTCAGGCGCAGCCGGAGTTGGTGAACCCCGCTCTGGATTGGCTGGCCGAGATGAACGAAGAAGAATTTCAGCAGGTATTCCGCAAATCGGCTGTGCGACGCACGAAGCGACCGGGAATGCGCCGGAATGCGCTGATCGCGATTGGCAACAGCGGGGATCTGCGACTGCTGCCGGTGGCTGAGAAGTTTTTAACCGATGAGAATGAAGTTGTCGCGGAAACTGCCCGCTGGGCACATATGAACCTCCTGGCGGGAGAGAAGTAATTCCTCAGTCTTTTCTTTGCTCTTTCTAAGGTTTCCCATCCCCCGCGTGACTGCAAAGTTCGCATCTAAGTTGTCTGAGATGGCGCACTTGACCTTCGGTAACTGGTTTTTCAAATCGGGCGCAACTAAACTTCGGCTAAAGGGTTGCTAACAAGAAGGTTAGGATCAATTTGTAGATGAAAAAGATACGCCAATATGTGGGGCAAATTCAGGGGATTACGTGCCTTCTGGCGCTTACGCTTGCGTCGGTTCTGGCGCTGATTCCTCAGGCTCGAGCTTCGTCAGCAACCCTGCTTCTGGAGGAACCGTACGGCAAGCTGGGCTTTTTTACCGCGACTGGGCATGCGGCTGTATATCTTTCCGGCGTGTGCGCAGACTCGCCGGTGGTTCTTCGAGCTTGCCAGCCGGGAGAAACGGGAATTGTGTTGAGCCGGTACGACGGCGTGGGTGGCTACGATTGGATTGCTATTCCACTCATTCCGTATCTCTACGCAGTGCAGAGCGCGGATGACATTCCGCTATTTGCCGGACCTAAGATGGTGGCATTTTTGCGCGACCGCTACCGCCGGGAATACCTGGAAGATGTTGCACCCGACCTTGCCGATGGAAGCACGCCGGGCGGCAACTGGTATGAACTGGTTGGGTCTTCTTACGACAGAACGATTTATGGCTATGAAATCGAAACCAGCCGCGCCCGAGACGAGGCCTTGATCCGCAAGTACAATTCGTCGGCGAACGAATCTCATTTCCGTACGGTGTCAAGGAACTGCGCCGACTTCGCCAAAGATGTGATTAATTTTTATTATCCGAAAGCTTTGCACCGCAGCGTGGTTGCCGATGTCGGCATTACGACGCCGAAGCAGATGGCAAGAAACTTGCTTCGGTACGGCGCGCGGCATCCTGAATTGGATCTGGCACGAACGATTATTCCGCAGCTGCCGGGAAGCGCGGCGCGCAGCTCTAATGTTCACGGAGTCGTTGAATCGTTCTTCAGATCGAAGAAATACATTGTGCCCAGCGCTTTCGTCAGCCCGATTTTCGCGGGGTGCGTTGCCGCGGTTTACGTGGGAACAGAACGGGGACGGTTTGATCCTGCGCACGATGCGCTGATCTTTAGCCCAGGGCGCAATCCAGAAGCTCGGCTGGGACAAGAAGACCGTCGCGCCTACGAGAAAGAGCTAACCGAATTCATCGCTCAGACAGAGCCGGCAGGTTCCGCACCGCGTGTGAAGAAGAACTGGGAACGAATGGAAGCAAAGGCCAATGTCGAATTCGATGAGCTGGGTCGGCCCATTTTAGAGGTGCAATCGGAGTCGGGCCCGGTCAGCATTGGGGTTTCCGCCAGGAATGTTTTGAATGGCGGCGCTCCCGCGCAGCTGACGCAGGAACTTCTGGAGGCGCGTCTGTTAGAGGAGTTGCGAGACAAGGCTCCGCATGGAGTGGCGGAACGCGAAGTTACTCGCGATTGGAATCTGTTACAGCAGGCAATGCGGCAGAACGGTTCGGCGATTGCGCGGAATACAAAACGTGCGCTCCAGGCCTCGGTAAATCCAGGCGGCGCCCAGCGCTTGGAATCCAGTCGGGGGAACGCACCTTAAAGGCAAGGTTCGTGCCATTACTTACTGTCTAACCTCATTCCCGCAAAATCGTCGAATTGCTGAACAATAAAAAGCCGCGCTCTAGAGCGCGGCTTTTCTGCGGATACGGCGAACTTATTGTGGTTCTTGCGGCCGCGGGATTCCGCCGCTGGGTATCGGAGGCTGGCCGGGAGCCAGTTGCTGCTGCATTTGCAATTGCCGTTGCTGCATTTCCTGTAACATCTGCTGCGGAGTCTTGATGCCGGGCTGGTCGGCTGGCGGCTGCTCCGCGTCGGCGGCAGCAGCGTTTTGATCGGCGCTATCGTCGGGAGTATCTTCGGGCGCGGCTTCGGCATCGGTTGCATCGGCAGCATTGGCGTCGGGCGGCGGCGCCATATTCGGCTGGTTCGGATCGGCCTGCGGCGCGCTGGGAGCCGGGTTGTCGCTTCCAGATTTAGCCACCAGAACTACCCGCATAAGCAGATCGGAGTTCGACGGCGAGCCGAGCAATACGTAGTTGAATTTAGAGCCGTTGAGCAGTTCCGCGACTACATCCCGTGCCGGTCCGGGGCCGATGTGCGTGACCACGCGTTCGCTGGCAGTGGGAGGAATCTCGATGTCGGCGGAAGTCTGTTTGCGCACGGCGCGCAGAATGTCACCAAGCGTGGAGTTGGGGGCGACGATGGTCAATTGTCCGTCGCGATAGCTCACTTGCGGCGCCACCGGCTGCATTGTGTCCAGCGGCATTTGCGGCACTGGACCGCGCGGGCCGGAAGGGAGCGGCGGAGGCGGGGCCAATTGCGACTTCTTGGATTTGCGCGGATGAGTCGAAGGCGAGGTCGAAGGCACCTCTGCGCCGAAGCAAGCCAGCGACAGGGCCGCGGTCAGCGTAAGAACTGCAAATCCACGACGTGTACTCATTAAATCCTCCCGAAGTTTTGCGGTCGTTGGAGCACCGCGACGACTATTAGAAAAAGTTTAGCACCGGGGAGCGATCCCAAGTGTCAACAAAAAACTGATGCCGTATCGCTTACCAAAGGGAACGTTACTGACAGTACGCCCTTGCATGGATTAATCCTATGGCACCATCCGGGATGGTAATACGCCATCGGTAATGGCCCGCCGTATGTGATTGTCGTACAATGAATTAGCTGAATAATGGCAAACAAATGTAAGGCTGTGGCATCTTTAATAGGCTCAACATAAAGCTCAATCTCTGCACGGAGCCACTTCGATGATTTCATCCCGTAGTTGGGTTTTGCCGGGTATTACGGTTCTCCTTCTTACATTGGTCTTCTTACCCTGTGCACGCGGGGAGGATTGCCAGACGTCTACCGATATGGACGATGGGACGCGGTCTGCTTTGACGAGCGTCGGCCAGCGCTACTTCAATATGATCGGTAAGGGAGACACCGCTTCCCTGAAGGCAAATTCTATTCCGAGCTTAGCCTCCGATTTTTCCGGCATTGAAGGGACGATCAAAGAGAATCAGCCAAAATTAGCCGGAACACAAGGAACGGCGCGGCCGCCTTTTCTGCTCGACGCACCGGGTACTGCTCCGATTGCACACGCGGAATTTTTTTGCGGAGTTTTCGGCAAGACTGGGCAGACCTCTAACAGCGCCGCTTTTTATATAAACAATCTGTCGCCAGGTAAGTATGGAGTAGTGCTGCTCGATGCCGCTGCGGCTAAGCCGCCGGAGACGGTGTCGTTCATTTTGCAGCAGGTCGGCAGTGAATGGAAGTTAGGCGGGCTCTACGTAAAGTCATTGCAGTTTGCCGGACACGATAGCGATTGGTTCATCAGTCACGCGCGGGAATATAAGAGCAAGGGCCAGGTGCATAATGCCTGGTTCTATTTCCTGGAGGCGCGTGAATTGATTTCGCCTCTGCCATTTATGAGCACGGCCACCACCGACAAGCTTTACGACGAGTCGAAGGGCATGCAACCGCCCGACGTTCCGGTGGACGGAAAGACCGCAAGTCTTCCGGCTGGCACGGCCACTTATCAACTCACTGCCATATTTCCCGAAGCTGTGGGCAATGACCTGGACCTGATTGTGAAATATTCGGCGAGCGACGTTTCGAATACGAATCTGACGTATGCCAGCAACGTCGCGGTTATGAAGGCTCTGGTCGCGAAATATCCGGAAGTGCGGGATGCGTTCGCCGCCGTGGTTGCGCGGGCGGTCGATCCTAGCGGGCGCGATTACGGGACAATGCTGCCGATGAAGGATATTAAGTAGGGCTTTGGGCTTAAGCTTCCGCTTTCGGCCTAGCTTCTTCCAGTGAGCATTCGCTCGGATCTTTGTCGTCGCGCAGGCCTAAAAATACTGGGGCGCGCAACTTTGGGCCGCTTCCGGTGGTTGCGCCTTCGGTCCATTCGGCGTATTCAATTTCGGCGACGAGTTCCGGCTTGACCCAATACACTTTGCGCAGGGCTTCCACTTTGCCGGGGAAGGGATTTTGTTTCGTTTCCAGCTTCTTCAGGCGCTTCCACATGTCATCCAAAGATTTCTGATCGAAGCCGCTGCCGGCCTGGCCGACATGGATCAAATTCTTTTTCTTGTCATAGAGCCCCAGAACGATTGATCCGAAGTGAGCGCGGGCGCCTTCGGGCTCGGTGTAGCCTCCGATGACGCACTCGATGCGATGGGTAATTTTGATTTTGAGCCATTCGCGGCTGCGTTGCTCGTGGTAAGGACTGTCGCGGCGCTTGGCCAGAATTCCTTCCAGGCCTTTTTGTCGCGCTATCTCGAAGAGTGCTTTGCCCTGCTCCTCGTAATGATCCGAATAACGCATGGAATCGCCGGGCTTAAGCAGGGATGCCAGCTTCCGCTTGCGCTCTTCGAGCGAGACGCGGCGAAGATCGTACCCATCGAGATAGAGAAGATCGAATACGTAATACAGCACTGGAACATCGGCTTTGGCGACAGTGCGGCGGCCGCCCGGGCGAAATCCCGTGCGTTGCTGCATGAGGCTGAAAGAAGGACGACCTTGTTCGTCGAGCGCGACCACTTCGCCATCGAGGATAGCGCTCTTTGCTTTAACGAATTGCGGCAGGCCTTTCAGTTCCGGATAGCGAGCCGTCAGATCGTTCTGGTTTCTCGAGACAAGGCGCGACTTTCCATCTTCGATGAAGGCGACGGCGCGATAGCCATCCCACTTGATTTCAAACAACCACTCGGGACCGTCAAACGGCGCATCGACGGGAGTGGCCAGCATAGGGTGGATGGTGGAGGGCATGGGCCGTTTGGCGGCTCCGTTCAGATCAAAACCTCTTAACGGCGAGATCGCGGAGGACGCCGAGGATTTTGATTTTGTCTTTTTTGTTGTGCCTGGGGGAGCCGGCGCGACAACTTCATCCGATGGCAGCAGTTCTTTTTTATTGGCGGACTTCGCGGCGGGCTTTGCGCTCTCGGCGTTTAATTTTTTTTTTTTGCGCCGCTGGCCGCGGCTTTCTTCTTATCAAGCTTTGCCACAGCGTCAGCCAGCCACGCGGCTTTCAGTTTTCCGCCGCCCGAAGACTTGCTTCGCCACTCCGCCGATCCCTGATCGCCGGCAATTTCGGCCAAACTGCGCTTGCTCAGTACCGACGAATCGTAGCCATCGATATCGAAGCCTTCGACTACGTCGTCGTCGTGCTTCTTGATCAGCAGCCATTCGTTGCCTTTGCTTCCCGGACGCCGCCCCCGCATCTTAATCAGGGCGAAATCTCCCTTGAGGCGTTTTCCCGCCAGCCGAAACTTCAAATCCCCTTTCGCCAACATGGCGGCCGCTTCCGCTTCGGTGCCCGGCACATATTTTCCATTTACCGGCACAGATGAAAGCGGTTGCCAGGTGCCCACATCCCAAACCATGACCGTGCCGGCGCCGTAATTATTTTCGGGAATGATGCCTTCGAAATCGAAGTAGGAAACCGGATGATCCTCCACCTGCATAGCCAGCCGCTTGTCAGCAGGATCAAGCGATGGGCCTTTGGGCACGGCCCACGATTTCAGCACGCCTTCCATTTCCAAACGAAAATCGTAGTGCAGGCGGGTGGCGTCGTGTTTCTGGACCACAAAGCGGTTTCGCGATTTCTTTTCGAGTTTGGCGGGAGGTTCAGGGGTATCTTGAAACCGCCGTTTGCGTGCGTATTCTTCCAGAGCCATAAACGCCAATTGTAGAATAATCCCTTTTGAACCCTGCGCCTGGGCGTAGCCTGCCATTAGGTTTAGAGCAGCGGCTAACCCATTTAGATTAAACACTTTAGAAGCAAGTTGTTCTTGACATAAATCAGGCAATCCGAGTACACTAAAGGGAGTTTATCCCTACGGGTTTTTAGCTAGCCTCCCCTCCGTCAGTCAGAAAACTTAACAGATCCACGGAAACTTCTGTTCACACCGGAGAATTTGCAATGGGCAAAGCCAGCTCTACTCTGCTACGGTTCTGGGCGTTTTTCTTGTTTGCCGCATTCTGCGCGCATGCCCAAACCGTCACGACCTTTGAAGGCATCGACGCATCGCAAGTCGCCAAGCCCCTGCTGGATTTCGATCCTAATGGCGCGGTGGGGACCAAGCAGTATATGCAATGGGTCGATGTCTACTATCAGGCCTGGAGCAAGACGACCCCGTTCGCTTCGGTGTGGTCAAAGCCGCAGGTTGGCACGACACCCTTTACGGCCAACGGCCTTACGAATTGTTCCACGATTAACGGCGATGGAATCGTTAACTTCGACCGGCTCGCGTCGCGCTGGATCATTGCCGGCCACAACCAGCTGACCTCGACCATTACAAGCTATTACTACTGCGTAGCCATTTCCAGCACAGACGATCTGACTTCAAGCAGCCTCCAGTGGTACACGTATGCTTTTCCTCTGAATTCCATTCTAGGGACCAATTCACAGGGCACGTTGTATTTCCCGGACTGGCCGAAGATCGGCACGTGGTCTGACGCTTATTACGTGGGAATGGATTTTCAAGACACGAATAATGGCTTTCAGGAAGATGGCGTGATCGCCTGCGCTCTGGACCGTGCCGACATGCTGATCGGCGCCACCGCGCTGCCTCCACAGTGCTTCCGCGATCCGGTCAGTGGCGGCAGCTTGTTTACCGCGCACAGCCTCGAACCGGCCGATGTGGAAGGTACCACAGCACCGCCGGCGGGCAGCCCGGAATTTTTCATCAGCATACAGAATCCGATTGTCGACGGCGTAACAACCACCTCTGACACGGTGAATCTGTGGCAGTTCCACGTCGATTGGTCCAATCCGGCGAATTCCACATTCACGCAAGGTACAGTAGCGACGCCCGTCTACACTCCGGGTTGCTACAACGTGAGATTTCCTTCGAACACTGTTTGCGTGCCCGAGCCTTCGACGGCCAGCACGAATCAACCGATCGATTCGGTTGGGGACCGCATGATGTGGCGCTTCGCTTACCGCAATTTTGGCACTTACCAGTCGTATCTGGCGAGCCACACCGTGCAGGTCGGCACAGGAAATCTCAGCCAGACCGGCATCCGCTGGTACGAATTTCGCGGCAATGGCGTGCCCACGATCTTTCAATCTGGAACTGTCAGTCCCGATACATCGCTCTACCGCTTCATGCCCAGCATCGCTCAGGATCAGAGCGCGAATGCGGCCGTCGGTTACAGCGTTTCCAGCGCGTCCACTCATCCGGGCATCAGCGCTTCGTATTGGAACCTGGCGAATCAGACCACTCCAACTGAAATTCCGTTGTTCAGCGGAACCGGGGACGAAGAAAATTCCTACAAGTGGGGCGACTACACCAGCATCACGGTCGATCCAGTTGGCGGTTGCGCCTTCTGGTATGTGAACGAATATTTCGCGACCAATCAGACGGGCACCGGCAAACCAATCTGGCAGACGCGCATTTCAACTTTCACGCTGCCGACATGCGGAACGGTAACAGTGTCGCCCATGAGCCTGACGTTTGGCGCTCAGGCGGTGGGAACCACGAGCGCGCCACAGACTGTCACGCTTACGAACAGCCTCAGCACCGCTTTGACCATCAACAACATTTTCGGCAGCGGGACGAACCTCTCAGATTTTGGGCAGTCGAATGACTGCGGGTCGAGCGTTCCTGCGGGCGACTCCTGCACCATCAACATAACTTTCACGCCCAGCGCCACGGGCACTCGTACCGCTAGTCTGAACATTTCCGATAGCGCCGCCAATAGTCCGCAGATCGTGTCTCTTACCGGCACCGGTAGCAATTCTGCGAGCATCAGCCTTTCCGCCAACAGCATCAATTTTGGCAATCAGGCTTATGGCACAACGAGTGGAGCGTCGCAAGTTACCGTCAGCAATACGGGCGCATCGACTGTAACTTTTTCAAGCATCGCGCTAACGGGAACGAACGCAGCGAACTTTGGCGAGAGCGATACCTGTGTGCCCACGCTGGCGGCGGGCAAAAGCTGCACCATCAATGTAACTTTCAGTCCTACGGCCGCGGCCAGCTATAGCGCCGCGGTCACCCTGACGGACAATGCCGCCAACAGCCCGCAGAAAATTACGCTGGGCGGGACAGGAGTTGTGCCGGTCACACTCTCGGCGAGCAGCGTGGGTTTTGGCACGGTTCTGGTAGGCAGCAGCAGCACCGCGTCGCCAGTAACGCTGAGCAACAAGATGTCCTCGTCACTGACCGGCATTACTGTAGCCGCCTCGGGAACCGGATTTAGTCAGACCAATACCTGCGGCACCAGCGTTGCTGCCGGGGGAACGTGCAAGATCACGGTGACCTTCACCCCGACTGTGGCCGGTTCCGAATCAGGCGCGGTCACGATTACCGACAATGCCGCCAACAGTCCGCAGAAGTTTACGCTGACGGCCTTCGGCCAACTGCCGGTGAATTTGAATCCCACGGCGCTGGCGTTTGGCACGGTCAAGGTTGGCGCGACCAGCGCCAGCAAGTCAGTCGTCGTAGGCAACAACGAGAAAACTACGCTCACCTTCAGCAGCATCGTTCTGGGCGGAGCGGATCCGGGCGACTTTACGCAGACCGGCAATACGTGTGGTTCGTCGCTTGCCGCCGGCGCTACCTGTACGCTGACCTATACGTTTTCTCCCGCAAAGGTCGGCGCCCGGACAGCGACGGTCACGCTTACCGACAGCGCCCTCACTAGCCCGCAAGTAATAAAACTTAACGGCACGGGTCAGGCAGCTACGGTCGTTAAAGCCACTCTGCTAAAGCGTTAACCATACAGAGTACTGCGGGGGACACGGAGCCTTGACTCCGCGTTCCCCGCACGCCTCACGCTATAATCCGCTCTCTCGGATGAAACGCGAATTCCCCGAACTTCCTTTAGTTGGCGTGGGCTCGGTAATCATTGACTTCGCCGCAAAAGATTCGCGTGTGCTTCTGGTGAAGCGCGCGCATCCGCCGTTGCAGGCGCAGTGGTCGATTCCCGGAGGCGTGCTCGAAGTTGGAGAACTGGTGCGGGAAGCGGCGATTCGTGAGGCTCGTGAAGAGACCGGTCTCGTCGTGGAACCGGGCGAATTGCTGGGCGTTTACGATCGGGTTCTGCGCGACGGGGAACAGCGCGTGCAATACCATTATGTGCTGATTGATTTTCTTTGCCGCAGAATTTCGGGGGAGCTCCGAGCAGGGTCTGATGCGGCGGAGGTTCGGTGGTTCAGGCGGGAAGAATTGGCTGCGCTTGAATTGGCGGAAGATACGCTGGATGTAATTGGGAAGGGATTTGAGAGGGCGCTTGATTGGTAGCGCCGGCGTCTCGCCGGCAAGATGCCGGCGCTACAAGTCTTAGTGCCTGGCAGACGGATTCCCATCCTCCGCCGTTTTTCGAATGAAGTAGTGCCACTTATCCATCGCCGCGGGCACGGCCACGTCAAAAAATCCCACCATCATTTCGTCTGAGGTCTGATCGCCCCAGGTTACCGTCTTCTCCGGATCGGGATTGTGCGGATTGTTTTTTGAATTGTCGTACCAGGCGACGGCGCGCAGTCGTGTGCCGGCTTTGAGCGGGCGCGGCTCGGCCAGGCGATAACTCAACTGCCAGTGAAAGTGATAGTTCACGCGCAGCAGCGGCTCGATGGTTCCATCGTCATGCACGATGTCATATTCAAAGCGTTTGCCGCGAAGGTGCATGTGCGGGAACAGGCTGAGCAGCGTGGCATCGTTGGGCAGCGTGCCTGCAACCTCGACGCGGAAATTGTCAGCTCCCGGAGGAATCACCAGTGCGTGATTGTTGAGCTGAAGCGTGATGACACGTTGCCTCGGCGAGCTCTTGGCGAAGACCAGGCCGATGCTCGTCTGATCTTGGGCCGCTGTGCCGTTGGTGGTGTAGTGCATTTGGAATACGAGGTCGGAGCCAGCCGGAACAAACTTCGCCATGCCGTCGGGCCATTGATCGGGAGAGCTTCCCGGCGCATAGACAACAAGAAGATCGCTGGTAGTTTCGTGCGCCTGCCGGCGCTCGTCCGGATCTGTGAGCGTGGACGCGGTAAACGGAGCGCCGACCGGAGCGTGCGTCAGCCATGTCGAGTCGGGCGGACGAATGTACACCACGGCGTGATGGACATGATCGGGAGCGGATGGACGCATCTCCGCCATCTGCACCCAGCGATCTTCCGCGAAGTGCGTGGGTACAATCTCGTAGGTGTATTCGACGTCGCCGTTGGCCGGAAGCGCGACGGGCTTGGGCATGGTCACGACGAGATCGGGCTGGACGATATTCCATCCGCTTGCCCATTTTTTCAGTGGCGGAGCATCGTGCGGATCGCCGGCGGGCGCTTTGTTTTCTGCCCAGGTCACGAGCGTTTGAATTTGCTGATCGGTCAGCGAGGGATCGTTGGCGAATTTTCCGCAGCGGGGATCGGCAAACCATGGCGGCATCATCTTCATCGCAACGGCGGCTCCGATTTTGCGCGCAACGGGCTGAACCTTCTCGTAAGTGACCAGCGGCAGGTTCGCGATTTCGCCAGGACGATGGCAGCTCTGGCAGTGACCCTGCAAGATCGGAAGAACATCGCGATAAAACGTCGGCGAAGTTAATTTATTTTCGTGATGATCAGCGGGAGCAGAGGAGTTTCGGTGTGTTTCCAGAAGGCGGATGGGCTGCGCCACTATGCATCCAGCATAGAGAAAACATGCCAATCGATGAGCGACCGTGCCTCGCACTCACACCTCTGGTTCCAGTGTGCCACAGGCGTCCGACGTGCCGCTTGCACCAAGCTTTATCGAGCGAAGCTTCCCGGCAAGATGCTACATTGAGCATTCATGTCCGCCACCAATTCCATCTTTGTGCGCGCTTGCAGGTCGCTGCCGGTCGAGCGGACTCCTGTGTGGTTCATGCGCCAGGCTGGGCGTTACATGCCGGAATATCGCAGCGTGCGCAAGCAGCACTCTTTGCTGGAGATTTGCAAGAACCCCGGGCTGGCTGCCGAAGTGACGATCACGGCAGCAGAAAAGCTGGGCGTAGATGCGGCGATTATTTTTGCCGACTTGCTCCTCCCACTCGAAGTCATGGGACTGCCTTTTCATTTCTCCTCCGGTGAAGGTCCGGTGATCGAAAAGCCGGTCCGCGAAAAAGAAGATATCGAGCGGTTGCGCACCGATCGGGCTGCGGAACTTGGATACGTGGCGGAAGCAGTGAATCGTGTTGTGAAACATTTCGGCGAGCGCCTGCCGGTGATTGGTTTTTGCGGCGCGCCATTTACGCTGGCCAGCTACATGATCGAGGGCGGCGGTTCACGGAATTACGTCCACGCGAAGCGAATGATGTACAACGCTCCCGCTGACTGGGATGAGCTGTTGCGTAAGCTGGTGGACGTCACAGCAGAATATTCTTGCGAGCAAGTGCGCGCCGGTGCTGATGTGATTCAGGTGTTCGACAGTTGGGTGGGCTGCCTCAGCGCGGAGGACTATCGCCGTTACGTGCTGCCCCGCACGGCCGAACTCATCCGGCGTATTCAACAGAGTGGCGCGCCAGTTATTTATTTTGGCACAGACAGCGCGACGCTCCTTACGTCGATGAAAGAAACGGGCGCGGAGGTGATTGGGCTGGACTGGCGCATTCCGCTGGATGAAGGCTGGAGCCGTCTCGATCATGGGCCTGCGGTACAGGGCAATCTGGACCCGGTCTTGCTTTTCGCGGAGTGGAAAGAACTGAAGGCACGAGCGGAAGATATCCTGCGCCGCGCGGCCGGACGTCCCGGTCATATCTTTAATCTTGGCCACGGAATTTTGCCCGAAACTCCGGTCGAGAATGTGATGAATTTGACGCGCTTCGTCCAGGAGTACGCGCCGGAGCCCGGAAGCCGGAAGCCGTGATGCGCGTTGCGATTGTGGGCGGAGGAATTTCCGGACTCAGCGCCGCCTTTGCGCTGGAACAGCGGCGCACTGCCGGCCAAAATGTAGACTTTGTTCTCTTCGAATCCTCGGCGCGGCTTGGTGGAGTTTTGCGATCCGAGCGTGTTGACGGTTGCGTCGTCGAAGCCGGGCCGGATTCATTTCTTACCGAAAAACCCTGGGCTGCGGATTTGTGCCGTGCGCTCGGAATCGGCGACCAGTTGATTGGTTCGAATGACGTGGGCCGCAAGACTTACATCTTGCGCGCCGGCCGGCTGGTCGAGATTCCCGAAGGCCTGATGTTCATGGTGCCGACGAAGGTCTTACCCATCGCATT
Organism: Candidatus Sulfotelmatobacter sp.; assembly: GCA_049584475.1. Taxonomy (GTDB): domain Bacteria; phylum Acidobacteriota; class Terriglobia; order Terriglobales; family Acidobacteriaceae; genus Sulfotelmatobacter. Next base: position 65,938 of record JBAUXX010000075.1, read on the forward strand.
TTCTCCGCTTTTTTCCTGGAGGACGAAGCTGCGCATGGCGCGAGAATTTTTCCGTCCTCCAAAAGCTGCAACGAGCGATGAGAGCGTGGCTTCGCTGGTCGCCCGTCATTACGGCGAAGAAATGGTCGATTGCCTGGCTGACCCTCTGCTCTCGGGAATCTACGGCGGCAGCGCTGCGGATCTCAGTGTGCGTGGGGTTCTGCCGCGTTTCGCGGAGATGGAACGATCTCATGGAAGTTTAAGCCGCGCGATGTTGAAGGCGCGCAAAAGCAAGCCGACCTCGGACGGGCAGCGTCCGTTATTCACGTCGTTGAAAAATGGAATGGAACATTTACCGCAAGCGATTGTTGCGCGACTTCCCTCGTCTTCGTTGCGGACGAGCACCGCGGTGCAGGCAATTCATCTGGACAGCGGAGGCTGGGCGGTCTCCTCAGAAACCAAGAAGGAAAAGTTCGACGCGGTGATCCTTGCCGTTCCAACTCATACTGCTGCGGCGCTTGTGCACGACTGCGCCCCGCGACTATCTGACGAGTTGTCTGCTATTCGTTACACTTCTTCAATTGTAGTGGTGCTCGGTTATGACGCGAATGTTCGCCGTACGCTGCCGCCGGGCTTTGGGTTTCTCGTACCACGAAGCGAAGGCAGACGAATGCTGGCCGCCACTTTCGTTCACAACAAATTTCCTCATCGCGCTCCGGACGATCGCGCTTTATTGCGCTGTTTTTTTGCGGGAGTGAATGCGGATGCCACCGGCCAAAAATCCGATACAGAGATTATCAGCGTAGTGCGCGAAGAACTGCGGCAGATTCTTGGGCTCCGCTCCGCTCCACTGTTTACGCGAGTTTATAGATGGAAGTCGGCGATGGCGCAGTATAGCGTTGGTCATCTGGACCGTTTGGATCGCATTGAGCAGCTTTGCCGGCAGTTGCCGGGATTGGCGTTGGCAGGCAACGGCTATCGCGGCATTGGGATTCCTGATTGCGTACGCAGCGGGACAGACGCGGTAAATCGAATCTTAAGCTAAGCCGGGATGTCGTCTGGTTTGCCGCTTTGCTCGGCCCGCAAGCGAGCAACGACTAAACGGATGTCGTCATAGGAAATCTCCGGCGGCAAGATGTCTTTCAGCGGCTTGAGCGGTTGAAACGGTTCGATGCCAAGCTGCGAGTAGGCCGCCTGGATAACCGACTGTTTCTCTTTGCTAATCCAGTGTTCCTGAAATTTGATCCGGCCAGTCGCGACGAGGTTTGCTACAGTGTTGGCCACAGTTGAGGCTTGAACGCCGCGCGTCGCTGCAATTTCTTCGAAGGTGCGGCCTTCGTTGAGGAGTTGCAGCGTTTCGTCGGCGGGCTTGGCGAGCTTCTTTTGCGGCGGCGCCGAACGCGCGCCGGAGCGGAAGCGTTCCAGCGCATTCAGAATCTCGGTTCCGTAAGTCTCAGCCTTTCGCTCGCCGATTCCCGGAATTTGCCTCAGTTCGCCGAAGAACTTTGGCTGCCGGTGGCAGATTTCTTCGAGAGAGGAATCGTGCAGCACCAGATACGCCGGGATATTATTTTCCTTTGCAATCGCGCGGCGCCACTCGCGCAGATAATCGCGCAACTCGGCGTCTGGCTCGGGCTCGCCGGTGGCCACGCGTGGGCGCTCTTTTTGATTCGGCTTACTTGGGACAGTTATTGACTTGCCGCGCGCGACCCGCTTTGAACCGCGTGCCGGCGTCGCATCCGACATCCAATCGGGCACGCTGCCGCACACGTCACAGGCGTCGCAGGAATTCCACTTAGGCGTTTCGCCGAAGTGCGTGCAAATCTGCCGATGGCGGCACAGTTTTGAATCGACGAAGGCACGGATGATGTTGTACCGCTGCCATGCGCGCTCGCGCTCCGCGGAGTCGGTGATCTCATTGGCGAAAAAACCGAGCAGCGCGGCGTCTTTCTTTTGCCAGAGCAAAACACAGTCGGCCGGCTTGCCATCGCGGCCGGCTCGTCCTGCTTCCTGATAGTACTGTTCAATCGACTTGGGAAGCGACAAGTGAATCACCGCGCGCACCGTCGCCTTGTTTATGCCCAAACCGAAAGCGATGGTTCCCACCATTACCCGCACTTCGTCCGAGGTCCAATGCTCCTGATTGGCGCGCCGCTGTTCACTGCCCATCTTGCCGTGGTAGCCGACAGCGGAGATTCCCTGATCCTGGAGCGAATCCACGGTTTCTTCCACACGCGCGATGGTCGGTGCATAAACAATGACGTTGCCGCTGGAGTAGTGCCGCAACGCCGCAGCAAGAAGATCGGTTTGCTCAAACGATTGATATTCACGCACGAGATAACGCAGGTTGGGGCGGTGAAAGCTGGCGATGTATTTGTCCGGCTGGCGAAGCTGAAGCTGCGCAAGAATGTCGTGCCGCACATGGCGCGTGGCGCTGGCTGTAAATGCGGCGATGGGACGATCGGGAAAATGCGCGCGCAGGCGGCTCAGTTGGCGGTATTCGGGACGGAATTCGTGTCCCCACTCGGAGATGCAATGCGCCTCATCGATCGCGAACAATGCTACGGGAACATGCTGCAGCCACCCGATCGTGTCTGCGCGAGCGATGCGCTCCGGCGACAAGTAAAGCAGACGGTACGCTCCTTCGCGAGCCTGACGCATCACGCTCGATTGCTGCTGATCGCTCAGCGTGCTGTTGAGTACCGCGGCGGGAATGCCCATCTGCGCCAGTTGCGTAGCTTGATCCTGCATCAGCGCAATCAGCGGAGAGATCACGACCACCGTGCGGTCGGAAATCACAGCCGGCAATTGATAGCACAAAGACTTGCCTCCGCCGGTCGGCATGACAACGCACGTGTCGTGACCGGCGATCAGGCTCTTGACCACTCGCTCCTGCAAAGGGCGGAACGAGCTGTATCCCCAGTAGCGGCGAAGAGGCGTCAACAGGTCGGTTTCGGCGGGCATTGTTTAAAGCCAAGGTTTAGAGCTAACGAGAATTAATAGAATTAGTATAGGGGCAAAGTTGGCAGGCTAGCTCAGCCGGAGAGTCGTACCTTTGAAGGCAGGCTCCCAGAGCGGGAACGGCCTCGCGCTATTCACGCAGTCTCAAGAATCTTTTTCCGCAGGGAAATATTTTGCTTCGCGATAGACGCGATCGAACGTTAGCCACAACGCGCCGACGACGACGAAGCATAGGACGCTGCCTTCGGGCCCCACCGAGCCTCCTGTAATCCAATGAGGGCCGCGGAAGGAAGAACTCAGCAGATGGCCGGGAAATACAGTACCGCTATCGGGAACGGAATAGAAAAATGTTTCGCCCCAATCCCACGCAGCATGGAATCCGACGGCGAACCACAAACTGCCTGTACGACGCAGGGTAAGGCAGAAGAAGAAGCCGATCGCGGCCGCGGCCAGCAAACCCGTCCACTCCTCGCCCCCGTTCCAGTAATGAATAAGGCCAAAGGCAGACGAAAGCACCACCGCTGCCGGCCAAAAACCAAGACCGCGCGTCAGTGTAAATTGCGTGTAGCCGCGCAGCAGAAATTCCTCGAAGAAGCCGACCAGCAAAAACATGAGACCCCAGAATGCCGCGAATTTCACCACGCGCGCGCCATGCAATACCGGGTGGCCGAAATCAAAAGCGTGCAGTTCGTACTGTGATCCAACCAGAATTGTGATTCCCGCAAATCCCCACAACGCTCCTACCCAGAACAGTTTGCCGAAAGCGTTACGCGGAGGAAGTCCGTAGTCGCGCCACGGCCTCTGCTCCACTTTTGCGAGTACCAGCGAGGGGATGATTGCCGCCAGCATTGCTCCCAACTCCTCCAGCATCATCGAGCGCAGCTCTCCAAGTTTCCACAATTCACTCGACAACCCAACCAGCCGTTGCAGAGCGTAGAACGTCAGAAAGTAGAATGCGATTCCCCAGCCAGGGCGCAGGCCGCCTGGACCCATGAACAGCGTGCGCGCGTAAGAAGGCTGCGTTGCTGCAGAGAAGGTTGGAGCGGAGGAAAAATCGCCCGCCTGATTTTGTTCAATCTCGTTCATCGGCATTTATTCTTGCAGGAAGTTACCCGAAAATGGCTGCCTCATGGTAAAACACTCGACTTGCCATTATGCGTGACTTTTTCACTCGCCAGCGTTTCGGCCGTCCCCAATTTATTGCAGGGGCGCTGTTGTGCCTGTTCTTCGCGCAAGCTGTGTGGCTGGCGAGTGCCGAACTTCGCGGAACTTCGGGGCCGGAGGAAAGCGAGATAATCCGCATCCGCGAAGGATGGAAGCAGCTACACGGACGCGGCATCGCGGCCAATCCTTTCTTGGAAGGAACGCCTTCTGAAAACCCCGCACATGCTGCGAGTGAAAGCGATGACACGCAAGAGTTCGATCGCGATCATTCGCCCTTGGGGTATCTGGTTTCTGCGGCGCCGCTGCTTGTGTGGCCGCGCAACGCGTTTGAAGCGAAAACCGCCAAGTACTGGATGTGGCTGCCGCGAATTCCGTTTCTCTTTTGCGGCTTATTGCTGGGAGCATCCCTATGGTACGTGGCGCGAAGACTATGCAGCAACGCCGGAGGGCTGGTCGCACTTACGCTTTATTGCTTTTCGCCAGCGATGATTCAGGCAAGCGCCGTCTGGCACACGGAGCCGCAACTGATCGCCGTCTGGGGCGCGTTCGGCACAATCTTTACGGCCATCGCTGTGGCGCACACGCTGTATGCTCCGCGCGAGGTCGTTCTTTGGAATTGGCGACGCATTGTGTTGCTGGGCATTTCGCTGGCTCTTGCGATCGGAACGCAATTCTCTATGATCGTACTGGCCCCCATGGCTCTGATGTTTTTGCTCTATGTTGCGCCGGTGCGGCGCAAAGCCGCACTTGTGATTTGGATTGCGGCTTGCGGCGTTGGCGTTGCCCTACTTTTCGGAGCCTACTTTTTTCACCCGCGAATTTTCACCGACGCAATAACTCACGCAAATCTTTGGGGCGCGACCTGGCGAGGCTTTGCCGTTCCGGGAGTGTATCGGCAGGTTTTAGTAGAGATTGGACGATCATGTCCCGCGCTGGCCTTTATTCTGCCGGTTGCGATTTTCACGTATGCCCTGTGGCCGCGCGTTCGATATTTCGGCAATACGGCTCCCCTGCTGGTTGCCGTGATATTTCTAATTCTGGGTATGGCCCATCCGCACCTGGCCGGCGAAGGATTTCTGCTAGGCGCGGTCCCCTTCTTATTTCTATTTGTCTCCGGAGTTATCGCGGACCTGATGGAGACAAGTTACCGATCGCTGGTGACTGCCTGCGTTATTGGGATGCTGGCGGCATACGCGCTCTGGAGCTTATTTGCGCTAGCGCACGTTCCCAAAGGCTAGAACGAACCGCGAGTTGCCACGCCGCAAATCACCCCGCAGATCAGGGCCGGCTCAAAACCTGAGGCAACTGATCCATACCCATCCCTACGACGGAACAATCGCCGGGGACGCGCATTCCTGCCTGTTGAATGGCATGAATTGCCCGCAAGAAGTTCTCGGCGCCCACGAACATGAGCGCGCCAGTCGCTTTGCCCGGATCATCGTCAGCGCTGTTTGCTTGCAAGCCGGGCCCGACCCGAAGCGCACGGGCAAAGAGATTGGGGCGATAGTTGAGTTTTCGTGCCGCGGCAAAAATGCGATCCTGCGTCGGTTGAGGAATCGAGCTTGCTTGCGGAGCACGATTCAAAACCAGAGATACCGTTCCCGAGGTAAGCCCGACGTAGTCGGCCACCAGCTTCAGAGTGATCGTTCCCGATTTGTTGAGCGAATCCTTGTTGAGAGAATGCTTTCCGGCTTTGCGCATTGTTTCTCCATTTCAGTTTGCCTGCTATGGCATGTTTACAGCGATCCGCACGCAGCGGCTAAGACATTTAGGTTCGGCGCAATAGAGCGCGCCGACAGATTTGCATGAATGGCTGGAAGCAACCGGGACGTCAAGGTCCGCAGGATGGAACTGATCTTTCTTGAACTGGCTTGAACTGGTAGGAACAATCTGACAAAAAGCGGATGCTATGTCCAATTCAAAAATCCTATCGCGCCGATTAGCGAATGCACTGGAGCTGCGCCAAGAATTAATGATCAAGGCAAAAACAAAAGAAGCTCAATGAGCTTCTTCGGCCGCGGGCGCGGCGTCAGGAGTGTCGAGTTTCGCGGCAGTACTGTGCGGCAAAACCGGCGGCAGCTGGAAGTCTCCGGCGTCCCTGCCTGCCATCGCAACGGTCATGAAGCTCATCCAGATGGGAAGTGCCGCGTGCGCGCCGGTTTCTTTCGCTCCCAGCGAGCGTTTCTCATCGAAGCCCAGCCACACGCCGCACGTCGTCGTCGGCGAAAAGCCAATAAACCACGCGTCGGTGAAGTCATTGGTTGTCCCCGTCTTGCCCGCGACCGGGAACGGTAATTTGGCTGCGGCAATCCCTGTGCCGTGCAGGACAACTTCCCGCAACATCGAAGTGAGAATCCGCGCGGTGCGAGTGCTGATCACATCCTTTACGTCGGGAAAATCTTCCTCAAGGACGCGGCCTTCGTAGTCAGTGACCTTGGTGATATAGCGAGGAGTGACACGCACGCCGTCGTTCGGGAACACGCTGTAGGCGGAAGTCTGCTCCAGCAGCGTGATTTCCGCCGAGCCAAGCGCAACCGGTAAATATGGCGGTATTTTGGAGGTGATGCCGAAGCGGTCCGCATATTCAATGACGGCCTTGATCCCGACTTTGCTGGCGAGTTTAAGCGCCGGAATGTTGCGCGACTGGGCCAGTGCACGGCGGAGCGTGATAATGCCTTCGAATTTCTCGTCGTAATTATGAGGAGAGTAGGGGCCGGACGCAGTATCGAATGTCACTGGCTCGTCGAGAATAGTGTCGTCTGGACTTGCGCCTTGATCGATCACCGCAGTGTAGACGTAGGGCTTGAATGACGAGCCAACCTGGCGCAGCGCCTGAGTTGCGCGATCGAACTTGGATTCGTTGAAATCGCGTCCGCCTACCAAAGCTTCGATGCCGCCCGTCGCATTATCAATCGCCATCAACGCCGCTTGCGCGCCGGAGTCTTGTTCCAGCGTCACTCGTGCGGCTCCGTTGGCAGCAAGCGATAAGATTTTGACGTAGCAGACGTCGCCTGGCTTGAGTATGTCTTGCAACTTTTGCTTCGTCCAAGCGGTGTCGGGCTGACTCAGCGCGGTAGTGTAGCGGCCGAATTTCAACGTCGCGATGCCAGTACCCACGGAAGTCACCAGCGCGTGAATGTATCCGTTGACTGCGGGTTCGTCATCCCAATCGGGATGGGAATATTTCTCCAGAGTGACTCCGTCTGAGACCACGTTCTGCAGGCGGCCTTTCCATCCATGCCTCCGCTCGTAGGTTGCCAGGCCATCGAGCACAGCTTCATTCGCCGCTTTTTGCAGATCGACGTCGAGCGAGGTATAGACTTTCAAGCCCCCTTCATGGACTTGATCGGCGCCATATTTCCCCTCCAGATAACGGCGGATTTCTTCCACGAAATTCGGAGCGAGGGAATTGGGATCGTGCGCGAGATGCAGAACCAGAGGGACGGAGCGGGCGTCGGCCGCTTGCGCCGCCGTAACCTTGCCATCCTCAAGCATGGCGTTGATGACGAGATTGCGGCGCTTTTGTGCGCGCTCAGGATGATTGATTGGCGAATAAATTCCCGGGCCCTTGGGTAGTCCAGCGAGCAATGCGGCTTCATCGAGAGTCAATGATTTGGCGGGCTTGCTGAAATAGTATTCCGATGCCGCTTCGAAACCATAAACGCCGTGGCCAAGGAAGATTTGATTGGCGTAGAGCGTAAAGATTTGCGGCTTGGTGAAGCGCCGTTCGATCTGAATGGCGAGCATCGCCTCCTGCACCTTGCGGTGGAACGAGCGGTCGGGCGAAAGAAAAAGATTCCGGGCCAGTTGCATGGTGAGTGTAGATGCGCCCTGTACTTTGCCCCCGGATTCGATATCGCGATACGCCGCTCCCACGATACGAAAAACGTTGATGCCGGAATGGCGGTAGAAATCTTTATCCTCGATGGAAACCAGCGCTTCGCGGAGTACCGGCGGAAAATCCTCGTATCCGACCACCACGCGCCGTTGCAGAGCGAAGGAACCAATCACACGCCCCTGATCGTCGTAGAGTTCGGTGATGGAACTTGGCCGATACGCTTCGAGCGCCTCGACTTGAGGCAGATCGGTGGTGTAGACGAGAAGCAGACCCATGGTCGCTCCTGCCAGAGCCGCAACCAGCGCCAATAAACCGAACAAAACGCGGCCCACGAGCTTGCGCCCGGCAACCTCGACCGAGGGAACTTGTTCGTCAAGGGACGTCATCGCAGGTTGAGGTCAGAATAGCACTCCGGCATCCGGCCTTGACCTGGCCTCTCCTGACGGCAACTTTGCTTGGGAGGAAGCGGGCGATGCTCATGATCCCGTTTTGCCCTCAGAATCTGTAGCCGACACCCACAGATATCACGGGATAGAACTTGTAGGGCGCCACTTCTTTACGAATTTCGATTTGTTCGGCCTGGAAACTGCTCTGAATGGATGGATCGGCGCGGGCGGCCATGCACATCATATTTCCGGCAGGGCATTGGATCGGGTTCATGTGCAGGGAGGCCTTTGGTTCTCCGTGGTAGACCGCTCCAAATTCGAAGGGTACGCTGAAGCGCCGGCCGCGGCGAGGAATCAGATTTCCCCAGCCCATAAGGAACATCGGCGCAACTCTCCCGAACTCGATCCGGGCCGAGCCGGTGATCGGGTTGGTGAAGACGCCGGGTTCAGCCTGGGACGCAGCAGAGTCTGACGTGTTGGCTTTCACCCGATTGGCGTTGTATGCAATTCCTGGACTTAAATGAAACGAATGATCAAAGGGAAACCAGTCATAGTTGGCCTGCAATGAGAATAGGCTGAGTTGCGCGACATAGAGACTGCCATCATCTTTCAGGTCATGGTCGTAAACAAAATCGTTGAACCCTATACGGAGATTCGTGCGATGTGTGATGGGAGTGGCGAGTTCAATCCCGGCGCCCAGGGTTGACATTTTCAGGCCGATGCCCACGTGAGGAAATTTTGGCCGATCGTCTTCCTGTTGGGCACATGCGGGAACCGGAATATAGAGGGTAAAGAGAAGCGCCGACACCACGGCCAGCGCGCACGGACGTGACAAAGTGCGCTCCTAAGAATGAGTTTTTTGGGAGGGGAGAAAGCGAACGGGCAACGCTATCGTAGCGGGGGGCAGAGATCGGGTCAATCAATATTAGAGAGAGGCGTTCTCATTAGAAAGACCTCCAAAGAAAGACTCGAAGAATCGCATTCACGCGGCGACAAATTGGTTTGGAGTGGCGCTGCGCACCGCTCGCTGCGATAATCGCCCACGCGTCAGCTTCTTTGTTCTAAGAAATCCAGGTGGAGACCGTATGAGATCTTTTTGCGTCGCACATGCACTTCTCTTTGCTTTTGTAACGATGAGCTACGGCCAAAATCCGGGAACGATATCGTCGCCCGGTTCCCTTGAGCAGATGCTGCGGGCCAGCGAGAACAATCTAATTACGGCGAAGCGAAAAGATGACGCGGCCTACTTCAAACGCACGCTGGCGGGAAATTTTTCTCAGGTTGGGATCGACGGAAGGTTCCTGGTAGGTCAGGAGGCGAGAGATAGCTTGGGCGACTCCGATCTGGTGGAGCTTACGCCCTATGACATGAGAGTGATCACCGCCGGCGACGACGTGGCTATCATCACATACGACGCAATCGTGCGAGAAGCGCCGGAGGAAGATCAGGGCCCGCCGCCGCGTTACCAGCATTTTAGTTCGGTGTGGGTGAACCTGGGCGGACAATGGAAGCTGCAGTTTCACCAGGCGACGGCGGCGCATTGGGGAGACTGGTAAGACAGTCATGGCTCGATTTCCATTGGCAGAAATCTGCGGTTGACGCCCTAGCGGCTTCCGCATACTCTTTGCTGCGTTAGTCGAGTTGCAGTCTGAGGAGGCGACATGAAGCGAATCACAATGTTCGTTGCGGGATGTTTGCTTTGCGCTACCGCGGCACTGGCCCAGATGGAAGCTCCTAAGCCGGGACCGGAGCTTAAGAAACTCGATGTGCTTACCGGCTCGTGGACTATGGATGGCGACATGAAACCGGGCCCGATGGGCCCCGGGGGCAAAATAACCGAACACGACAAATGTGCCTGGATGGAGGGCGGTTTCTTCGTCGTTTGCCACAGTGACTTCCAGAGTTCGATGGGGAACGGTGTGGCCATTTCGATCATGGGATATTCCCCGGACGACAAGGCCTATACCTACCGCGAGTTCAACAGCATGGGCGAATTCGATGACTCCAAGGGCACTATCGACGGCGATACCTGGGCGTGGACCAACGAGCAAAAGATGAACGGCGTCACGTTGAAGGGAAAGTACACGATGAAGATTCTTTCTCCCACGTCCTACAACTTCGCCTACGAAATATCGCAGGATGGCACGAAGTGGACGCTGGTGATGGACGGCAAGGCGACGAAGAAGTAGGCCAATCCAAGCCGCTGGCCCAACCGCCAGCGTGCCCCTGAACCTGCCGGTCCCCGCGCGACGAGCTTAGTAATAGCGGCCGGGGCGCGAGGCTATTTTGCTCCATGCGCCAGAGCGCCGAGACTTACCGGTTGCGCATTGCTGGTGGCTGCTCCGTGAAGTTCGCCTTCAATGATCTTCGTGTTCGGAGTCGTCTCGTAGGCGTAACCGGTAAGGACGCTGGGTCCGTGCAGATCATTTATGCTCAACCGCGCCCAGCCGTAGTGAGTTTGTCCGTTGATCGTGAACCTCAGGCCAAGATACCGGTTCGTAGTGTGCGCCCACGGCCCATTGGACCACGAATAATTGCCGTACGCTCCCGCTGCGATCATAACGTTGCCGTAGCTCGGGTTTCCGTCTCCGGTAAGAAATTTTTCGCCCGGTCCGACCGGAACCCCAAAAAATCCTGCCGCCACTTCAGACGCAATCGCCCCGCCGGGCCGAAAGCCATTTCCGGCGACCAGAGGATTCAGGTCAATACAGTTGGAATGTGACGACCCGCATTGACGCCTGACAACTTCAAAATCGGGGATGCCGTCATTGTTAAGATCGATCATGACCTTACCGGTATCCTGGAACGAGACGTTCGCCGGGGTGTAGACGACTTCGCCCTCGGCAGCCTGCGGCGCACTCAGCACGCCGATACCGGCAGCGCTGGCCACGGCCACATAGGCCGCCAGGCGCCGGTCGAGTTTTCCGTTGAGGGGTGATGGAGTGCGACGAGAAACGGCTTTGGGCTGGGTCATTATTTTATTCCTCGCTCAAGGTTTAGATCACTGCCGGGCCTAGTGGGAGATTGCGTGCGCCAAGTCCCACTGGAAACGGAGAGAATTGTGTCACCTCCCGAAAAGCGCGTCAATCGCCCTTTTGGAGGGTATTTTTCGCGATCGAGTGGCGTTCCATGTGTTTCCGGTGTTCCGTCGCGGGGACGAATAAATTCCGTCATACGTCGGACGCGACGATTCCGTACTCACTGTAGCCGCGGGAACTAAGGCCATACCATTTATAATCTTCCCTTCAGCTTTCCACGAAATCTCTCACCGTAAGGGAACACTTTGCTCGATTATTTAGGCGATTTAAGACGGACGCATATGTGCGGAACGCTACGCGGCTCCGACGCCGGCAAGAAAGCTGTGCTCATGGGCTGGGTTAACCGCCGCCGCGACCACGGCAATCTACTCTTTATCGATCTGCGCGACCGCACGGGAGTGACCCAGGTGGTCCTCAACGCCGAGCGCGATGCGGCTATTCATGAAAAAGCGGGGACTCTGCGCAACGAATACGTGATTGCAGTGACCGGCACCGTGAAACTGCGCGAGGCGAACACCGTCAACCCGAATATGCCGACCGGCGAAGTGGAACTCGTCGCCGAAGAGCTGCGAATTCTGAACGAGTCGAAGCTCCCTCCGTTCCTGCCCTCGGACACCGCGCTCACAAACGAGGAGACGCGCCTCAAGTATCGCTATATCGATCTCCGGCGCGACGTGATGCAGTTCAACATCGAGACTCGCCACAAAGTTGCCAAGGCGATCCGCGACTATCTGTCCGCCCAGGGATTCTTCGAGATTGAAACGCCCTTCATGACACGCTCTACGCCAGAAGGTGCGCGTGACTATCTCGTGCCCAGTCGCGTGCAGCCTGGGACGTTCTACGCGCTGCCGCAGTCGCCGCAATTGTTTAAGCAGATTCTCATGATCTCGGGCTTCGACAAATATTTTCAGATCGTTCGCTGCTTTCGCGACGAAGATTTGCGCGCCGACCGCCAGCCCGAGTTCACGCAGATCGATTTGGAAATGTCGTACCCGCAACCCGAGCGTGTATGGGAGGTGGTGGAAGGCTTTCTGACTGCAGCCTTCGCCGCAGCTGGCTCTGCGATCAAGGCGCCATTCCCGCGCATGGACTATGACGAAGCGATCCGCCTCTATGGCATTGACAAGCCGGATCTTCGTCTTCCCGCATTCATCGACGTGCGCGAATGTTTCGCTCCAGAGAATCTGCAGCAGCTTGCAGTAAATGCAAACTTGCCGGTCGTAGCAATCCGCATCCCAAAAGTCGGAGACCTTTCTCGTGCCGAGCGCGACAGCATCAAGCCAATCTTCATTTCCAAAGGCGGAGCCAAACTATTCGAAGACTTCAAGCGCATCGAAAAGAATTTTCCCGAAGCCGCCGCGAAAATTGCCGCCAAGGTCGCCGTCGAGCCCGGCGATCTAATTGTGATTGTCGCGGGCTCGACGCAAACCGGCGAACAGACGGCGCTTCCAGCGAATCGCAAAGTCAGTCCGCAGGAACTCTCAATCTATACTTCTGCCGGATTGCTGCGCCTCGCCTTGGCGCAGAAGTATGCTGACCGCCATGGCCTGTTCAAAAAGTCCGGCGACCCGCAGAAAGACTTCCGTTTCGTCTGGGTCACAAACTTCCCCATGTTCGAGTGGGATGAGGGCGAAAAAAGCTGGATGGCTGCCCATCATCCGTTTACCTCGCCGCATGAAGAAGACATGACTCTGCTGGAAACGGGGGTCGACTCAGTGAACGATCCGCAGTCCTCGCTGAGCGCTGTCCGCGCGCTCGCTTATGACGTGGTTCTCAACGGCACAGAGCTTGGCTCCGGCTCCATCCGCATTCACCGCCAGGACGTGCAGAGCCGCATCTTCCGCGCCTTAGGCATGACCGACGAAGAAGCCCGCTCTCGCTTCGGATTCTTTCTGGAAGCGCTGGAATACGGCACGCCTCCGCATGGAGGCATTGCGCTCGGCCTGGACCGCATTGTTATGATCCTGACTGGAGCTGAGAGCCTGCGCGAAGTCATTCCATTCCCCAAAACCGCTCGCGCCGTGGATCTGATGGTCGATGCGCCGACACCGGTAGGCGAGAAGCAGTTACGGGAGTTGGGAATCCAGGTAAAGAAAACTTAGCGTTAGATGAGGATTGGTAGCGACTCTTCGCCAGTAAATTGCTTCTAAACACCGCGATTTTCTTTCGCGTGTTTCAGTCCAGATAGTATTCTCTCGGTCACGCCTCCCTTATGAACATTCTCGATCTAGTCGTCGGCAAACCTATCAAAACCATCGACGAGCGAGCCGAGCAGATCGGGCCGACGCAAGGCGTTCCGATCTTTGGCCTGGACGGATTGAGTTCCGCAGCGTACGGGCCGGAAGCTGCGCTTAGTCTCTTGATTCCACTCGGGCTGTTAGGCGTTCGTTACATTGTTCCCATCAGCGCGGCCATTATCACGTTGCTGATAATCGTCTACTTTTCTTATCGCCAGACCATCGCCGCATATCCTTCGGGCGGCGGTTCGTACACGGTGGCTCGATTTAATTTGGGCGCGTCGGCCGGCTTGCTGGCCGCTGCGGCGCTGCTGGCCGACTACATTCTTACGGCGGCTGTCGGCATTTCCGCCGGAGTGGGAGCGCTGGTTTCGGCCGTTCCGTCACTGCTGCCGCACACGGTTTCCATTTGCGTAGGAATTCTCATTGTCATCACGATTCTCAACTTGCGCGGCGTGCGCGAAGCGGGGACAGTATTTGCCGTACCGACTTACTTGTTTGTCGGAACGTTGCTGATCACCATTGCCGGAGGAGTTGTGCGAGTGCTGATGAGCGGCGGGCATCCGACTCCGGCATTTGCGTTGCCGCCCCCGCCGCCAGTAACGGAAGCAGTTGGCTACTGGCTGCTGCTCAAGGTGTTTGCCAGCGGCTGCACGGCTCTGACGGGTGTGGAGGCGGTGAGCAACGGCGTGAAGGCGTTCAAGGAGCCAACGGTAAAAAATGCGCAGCGCACACTCACCATAATTATTTTTCTGCTGGCGGTGCTGCTGGCGGGAATTTCTTATCTGGTGAAGGTGTACGGAATTGCGGCCACCGACCCGGGCAGGCCCGGCTATCAGAGCGTGCTCTCGATGCTGACCAGCGCGGTCTTTGGCAAAGGGTTTTTCTATTACCTGACGATCGGGTCCATCCTGGTGGTTTTATCTTTGTCAGCCAATACAGCATTCGCCGATTTTCCCCGGCTGTGCCGCGCCATCGCCAGCAATAATTATCTGCCTCACGCCTTTGGATACCGCGGGCGGCGGCTGGTTTATACCTACGGCATCGTGGTGCTCGCGGTGCTTTGTGGCGGTGTTCTCATTGCGTTCGGCGGCGTCACCGACCGTTTGATTCCTCTTTACGCGGTCGGCGCGTTTCTGGCATTCACGCTTTCCCAATCCGGCATGGTTGTCCACTGGACGAAAAAGCGCGGGCCGCACTGGCTAAAAAGCGCTCTCGTGAATGGATTGGGAGCGATCGTCACCGGCATCACTACGTTGGTCGTGCTGGTGGCGAAGTTCGTGGAGGGCGCCTGGATTACGCTGCTGTTTATTCCCGCGACCATTCTGCTGTTTGCGTTAGTGCGCCGGCACTACCACTTTGTAACAATGCAAACCGCGTGCGATGAAGCGGTCAACACAGATACCTTGGCCCAGCCTCCCATTGTGGTGATTGCGTTTGACCGCTGGAGCAAGATCACCTGTCAGGGAATTCAATTTGCGGCGCGCCTTTCTCCGGAGGTCATTGCGGTACACGTGGAGCCCAGCGAGCATTCTCCAAGGCTCGAAGACGAGTGGGAACTCTACGTGGCGAAAGCTTTTCGTGCCGCGGGCAAAGAGCCGCCGACGCTGCACATGCTGCCTTCGCCGTATCGCTTTGTCATAATTCCGTTCGTGCAATATGTCCTCGATCTGTCAAAAAAGTTTCCCAAACGAAGCATCGTCGTCGTGATACCGGAACTGGTGGAAGACAAGTGGTACGAATATTTTCTGCATAATCAGCGAGGAAGAATGCTGGAATGGGTGCTTATGGCGCGCGGGAATGAAAGGATCTTTACGGTGAGCGCACCGTGGTACATAGGTCACGGACGGTGATTTCAGCTGAATTAGACGCTCAAGATGGGCCGCGATTTCAAGGAGTACACAGACCGTAGTCCCGACCAAGACGATCCACGCGAAACCCGCGTCCGGAAGTTACCTTCACCCTATGGCCGCGCAGCGAAAACCGTCGATGAGGAGTTACACCGTCCGGCGCATTTACCAACTTATAGTTGTCGCCGTTCTTCGCAGTCAAACTCAGTCCATTCCCCGTTTCCTGGATACATCCCGTAAGTGAAGTGCGGCCGCGATGTATAAAATAAATACCGACCACGACCCCTGCCGCTACGCCAATTGCAGTTCCGACGATCGCCGCGGCACAATTAGCGCAAATTTGCGATGACGCGCGTGCCGGACGAGAGAACATCGGCAAAATCAGCACGACGGAGCAGAGAACAGAAGTCAAGGGGCTAGATATCTTCAAAGGTGATCGCCTTCCCACAGTACTTCTCTAGATTCAAAACCAGAGGCATCATACGCGCATTTTGAGGATAGGGAACAGTTCTCCTGCTGCGATCGCGGCTGCGCTGTGCTGCGAATCGCCGCCGGTGCAATCGAGCATCTGACCCAGCCTCAACCGTTGCTGACTTAAGTTGTTGTCCAGTCGCCAGACAGCGGCTGTTACCTAGGTCATCTTGGGGAAGGTGACGATTCGAGTCAATATAAGCAGAGCAACGGAAGCTGAAGGGCTACTCAGGATTACTCTGCATGAATATTGACGATCTGCTGCGGATTGCTACGGAACGGCGTGCTTCGGACTTGCACCTCAAGGTCGGAAACTATCCCCATCTGCGGGTGGATGGCGAGCTTCAGCCGCTGACCGACCAGCCGCGTGTGAGCGCCGAAGACATGCTAACCATGGCGTTCAGCATGATGTCGGCCCGGCAGAAGCAAAAATTCAAAGAGACTACGGAAATCGACATGGCCTATGGCGTGGCTGGCCTGGGACGATTCCGCGTGAACATTTTTCAACAGCGCGGCAACGTGGGATTGGTGCTGCGCGTCATTCCCACGAAGATACGCGCGCTGGATGAGTTGTTTCTACCCAAGGTAGTCGAGCAGATTTGCGATATGCCGCGTGGCCTGGTGCTCGTCACTGGCGTTACCGGATCCGGTAAATCGACGACGCTGGCGGCGATGGTGGATCGCGTGAATTCCTGCCGCGCCGAACACATCATCACCATCGAAGATCCAATCGAATTTTTGCATCGCGACAAAAAAGGCTACGTTAACCAGCGCGAAATTCAGGTGGATACGCCTTCGTTCGGAGCGGCGCTTCGAGCTTCTCTCCGTCAGGATCCGGACGTGATTCTGGTGGGCGAAATGCGGGATCTCGAAACCATTGGCACGGCGCTGCACGCCGCTGAAACCGGCCATATGGTGTTTTCGACGTTGCATACTCTGGACGCGGTCGAGACCGTCAACCGCATCATTTCTGTATTCCCGCCGCCAGAGCAAAAACAGATTCGCATGCAGCTGGCGGCCGTGCTGCGGGCGATTGTCAGCCAAAGATTAGTCCGGCGCTGCGACGCTGAAGGGCGCGTGCCCGCGGTCGAAGTCATGATTAATACCGCGTTCATTCGCGAGTGCGTTTTGGTCCCGGAAAAAACGCGATCTATTCGGGACGCAATTGCCGCCGGAACATCGCAGTATGGCATGCAAACTTTCGATCAGTCGCTGTGGGATTTGTTTCAGGCTGGGCTGGTCAATTACGAGACCGCGTTGGAGAACGCTTCCAACGCCGACGACTTCAAATTGCGTATGCAGGGCATCGCTTCGACCGCGGACATTTCGCGGCAGTCAATGCAGGCGGCGGGATTTAGCGGACGGTAGGAAGCGGCTTCGGGCTCCCGCAATCTGAATTTTAGAGATTGAATGTTGTGTTGAGTACCTCCTTGGAATGGGCGCACGCCGGTGCGCCCTTTTTTTGTTTACGCCTCCGCCATTGAAAGTCTTAGGGCTGGGCCGCGGTGCCGAACTCTGCGAACGTAACGAAATGCCCAGCTGGGTCCTTCACGCAGATTTCCTTGGCTCCGTAGAACGTCTTACGTACCGGCACGACGATTTCAGCGCCTTTAACGGCAGCGATGGTTTCGTCTAGGCTCCCGACTTCCACATATAGAAAAGTGGGGCCTTTGCGGACCAACGGCGAGAGCGCGGGAACATCTTTGTCGGCACTGGTGTAGGTTTGATACATCAGTTCGATATTGCCTTTCTGCAGCATGGCGAAGGCCAGCTTATTGCCGTCGGGCACTTCGATGGTCTTCTCAAAGCCCATCCGATCAACCCAGAACTTCAAGCAGGGCTCAATCTCTTCCGCAAAGAGGATAGGAGTAATTTTCTTTACATTCATAGGGTTTTCTCTTGTCAAAGCGATGTAGTCTCAATTAGACTAGATGATATTGTTCTTTGACTTACCTTGTCAAGGAGGCTTTCCATGCCCAAGAAAAGCGGCCTCCGCGATCTCATTTCTGTGGGGCCTGCGTTCCTGCGCGATTTTGAGCTGCTGGGAGTGAGCAGGGTCGGTCAGTTAGCTCGCCGCAATCCCGAGAAGCTCTATCAAGGCCTGTGCCGTATCAAAGGGCAGCCACAGGATATCTGTTGCCTCGACGTTTTCCGCGCCGCGGTTGCTCAGGCGAGGAATCCGAATTTGCCCGTCGAGCAGTGCCAGTGGTGGTATTGGAGCCGGCAGCGAAAGGCGCGCGATGCCCGCAGCTAGGAAGCGCGAACTCACGATTCCGGACCTGGTGCTGTTGAGCCTTTTGGTGGAGCGGCCGATGCACGGTTACGAGGCGAACCTGGAATTGGCGCGGTGCGAGGTGCAGGACTGGGCGGGGATTTCGCGGCCACAGGTGTATTACTCGCTGGAAAAGCTCGCGCGCATTGGTCTGATTCGCGCCGCCGAGAGTGACGAGCAGGCGGCCGGGCCGGAGCGCAGCGTCTTTGCGACTACTGCCAAAGGACGGACAGCTCTGGCCGACGCACTGGAGCGGGAGGATTGGACCACGGGGCGGGAGCGTCCTGCGTTTCTAACATGGGTTGCTCTGTCGTGGCAGGCGCGGCCGGTCGTGTTCGAGCAGCAGTTGCGGCGACGGCGGGAATTCCTGGAGAAAGAGTTGGCGCGGGAAAAAGCGGTTCTGCAATCAGTGCGGGAAGAGGTTGGGCACAGCTTTCACGAAGCGGTTTGGATGCTGAGTCTGACGATCGCGCAGTTTCGTTGCGAATTGCGCTGGCTGAAAAAGCTGTCTGCAAAAGTTCATCGGCGTGCTCCCGCACGGCATCGGCAATATGCGGGGCAGGACGAGCGCTAGTGTTTGGTGCGCTTGCGCGTTCGTTTTCCGCGTAGAGTTGCGCTATCGTTAGCGAGTATGCCGTTCTCGCGTCCGAAGAAACGTTCTTACACAGAAGACGAACTTTACGAATATGCGGTAGGGTCATTGGCGCGACGCATGCGTACGGTGGCCGAACTTAAGCGGCTGATGCGTGCGCGCATCGAAGACAGCGAATCGGAATATGGAAAAACTCTGATCGAATTAGTGATTCGGCGGCTGAAGGACCAGGGCTATCTGAACGATTCGCAGTATGCCGCCTCGTATTCCTCACTGCGGCGCGATAACCAGAAATTCGGACGCATGCGGGTAGTCACGGAATTGAAATCGCGCGGCGTTCACGGCGACGTGATCGGCAAAGCCGTGGACACAGCATTTGAGAATGTGAACGAAGAGAAACAGGCCCGCGACTATTTGCGCAAGAAGCGCATGAACAAACCGCAGGGTCAGAAAGAGGCCGCCCGCATCTTTCGCCGGCTGGCGCATGCGGGCTTCGGCACTAAGACGATCCTGACTATCCTGAAGCGCTGGGACGTGGACGATGAAACGCTGACAGCTCTGGAGAGCGAAACGTCCTGAAAGTCTCTTGTTAGTGAGGCTGGGTTCGGTCCACTGTAATCCCACTCCCTGTCTTAATCTTTCCGGCACACTCACCCATACTAATCATGACCTTAGTAACACGCCGGTGCCATCACTAAGGTGCCATTCTTCAATCTCCGGAGACCGCATAGAATTGCAACAGAAGAACATCGGCTTCGCTTTACAGAAGCCGAATGTTTAATGGCCGTAAGATACCGGCTTTTCTCCCTCCCCGTGGCGCTTCCCTAAATTTTGTGACCTCACTGCCCCAGTCCGACCGTGTTCAGCCTGAAGAGGTGCTGCTTGAAGAATCGCGGCACGCCGGGAGTTCGGCCGTCCAGATTCGGTCGGTCCGCGTCATGCCGGATTCGGTGC
The DNA here is from genome assembly GCA_049584475.1 of Candidatus Sulfotelmatobacter sp. Lineage (GTDB taxonomy): Bacteria > Acidobacteriota > Terriglobia > Terriglobales > Acidobacteriaceae > Sulfotelmatobacter. The sequence goes on from JBAUXX010000075.1 coordinate 85,680, forward strand.
AGTCGCCTACGCTCACCGAAAAGGTTACTGCTTATGATGAAGCGGCAGCCCCGTCAGAAATGCAGCACGCGGGAGCCGACTGGTCGGAAGTCAGCCGTGATGACTTGTCTGCGTGGAATAACCTGTTAATGCGGAGCGACGCATCGCTCTATCAATATCCGTTTTGGAACGAGCCTCAGCGTCCGTTGTGGCTCCGGCCACGATATCTTGTGCTCGAAGACCAGGGAAGACTGCTCGCTTATATTTGTATTCTTACGGTGGGCATTGGTCCGGCAAAGATTGGCCTAGTGTTTCGCGGGCCAGTTCTGTTGGCGGGGCAGGACAAACTTTCGCAAGAAGCTCTGGAGCGATTGCTGGCTTGGTCTCGCGCCCAGGGTTACATATTTATTCGTTTCACGCATTCGGACGGCGCCGTGTTGAATCAGGTCGCGTCCGCCGGCGACGCCCATCATCTCGACGCGTTCCCTTATTTTCTCGATTATCCAATCCTGTCGCCCGACTATATCGTGGAACAATGCGAGAGCGAAGCGGACACGCTGGCTGGTTTTGATCGCGAAGTGCGGCGCAAGATTCGCCGGGCGATGGAAATGGGATACGAGTTTCGCTGCAGCGATTCGCCCGCGGCGTTGGCGGGACTTTGGCCTCTTTATCAGGAGTGTGCGCGCCGCAAGGGATTTCGTCTGGAGCGGCCGCTCTCGGTATACATGGAAGCCATGCGAATGGCGCGTCCCGACGGCGGCGCCCGTGTATTCGCCGTGTATCTGGAAGGTAAGCCCGTAGGCAGTACGTTGATCTTTCGTGACCGTGATACGGCTCACTGCACGCTTGCTGCATTTGCGGAAGAGCACCGGCAGTCTGCGGTTTTTCTGCACTGGAATTCCATGCGCTACATGTACGCGCAAGGCGCTGCGCGCTATAACCTGGGGCCCGGGCCGGGCACACTGGCCCGATTCAAAGAGCAGTTTTCACGGCAAGGGCCGGAATGTCCGCAGCCGCTCACGATGGTCTTGAAACAAAATTGGTTTCGCTTTTGGATGAAGGCCGTCTTTCCCGTGGCGAAGGTGTTAAGGCCGACTGTCCGCAGAGCGGTTTCGAAATTGGCGGTCGAAGCAAACACCAGGGCGGAGCGCGCCCCGAAGAGAGTCTCGGTGCGGGGAGCATTCACCAATCTAAAGAGTGTCCGTTAAAAGCTTTCCGGAAGGCCGAAGAACAGCGGACTGAATCCGGCTGACTCAGTCGATGGATTGCAGCTCTTTGCCGGGTTTAAAGCGCACGGCCTTGCCTGGTGGAATGGAAACTTCAGCGCCAGTGCGCGGATTGCGCCCGATGCCGGTCTTGCGCGGGCGCACGTTGAACACGCCGAAACCGCGCAGCTCAATGCGATGGCCGCGAGCCAAAGACTTCTTCATGCTTTCGAATACGGTTTCAACGGCCAGCTCTGCTTTGGTCTTGGTGATGCCGGTCCTGGCCACCACTTCGTTGATAATGTCGAGCTTGATCACGAGAGGCTCCCGGTGTCGGTCAAAGTGTGGCCCAAAAATTAGTCCCTCAAGTGCTTGATGCTAAGGGAGATATCGGAGATTGTCAACGGGAGCGCCGGAACCGTAAACTGGGCATGACTCAAGAAATCGTGGCGGGAGGACTCGTGAAAAAGGTTTTTCATTTCGATTTCCCGCGGGAGAGCTATCGCTCCGACGCCTGCGTTGTGTGTTGCTTTGACCACCGCTTTGACGTCGGATTTCGCAAATTCCTCAAGCGGAGTGGCATAGCAAATTCCGACTCCATCAAAGTGGCAGGCGGCGCCAAATGCCTGGCGTCCCCGGAAGACGATTTCGAACGCGCATTCATTCTCGAACAGATTCGCAAGTCGATGCGGCTGCACGGTACAACGAAAGTGATTCTGATGGTGCATTCCGATTGCGGCGGATATGGCGGACTGGCCGCCGCCTTTCACGGCGACGCCACGGCTGAAGCCGCTCATCATGAGGATGAACTGAGGCGGGCCGCGGCTTTTTTGGCAGAGGCGATTCCCGAACTCGAGGTGTGTGGATATTTCGTGCACTTCGAAGGAATTTGGAACGTCGAACTCGGAAGCCGGTTACAAACCACGGACCAGGTGGCTGCTTCCTGAGTGATCAAGTTCTGGTAGGCGCGGCAGGATTCGAACCTGCAACCGTCGGATTAGAAATCCGATGCTCTATCCGTTTGAGCTACGCGCCCTCAATGAACTGGATGTTGTCCAACCCATTCACACTATATTAGTTAATTCGCATAGCAGATGCAGAGAAAGTACTGGCCTGGCGCATCGTTGCTGGCGCAAACGTGCCCAAGTTATGGCCAAGCTGAGACTTCATTCTTGGCGGTTTTTCAAGTCTGCTTTAACGGGGTGACTAAGACCCCACACGTATGCAGCCAGCGCGGATGCCTGGGTATCGGAGAGTTGCGCTCCGCCCTGTGGTGGCATTGGGCTGCGAAATCTCTTGGGCTGAGGCACGCCTTCGTTGATCACTTTTAGAATTCCGGCGAAACTGCCATCGCTCCACATCCACTCCTTTTTTGTCAGGTTAGGACCCAATGCTGAACCGGTGCCATTTGCGCCGTGGCAGCCGATGCAACTCGCGCCTCCAACCTGACCGTGATAAATGCGAGCGCCGAGCGCGACCATATCCGCCGTCGATCCTTGGGGAACGGGAAGATTCTCAGTGTCAATTTCCGGCGGCTGAGCCGACGAAGCACCAACCTTGCCGGCAGAGGCACAAACGCTCGGACATGGAGTGGCCCTGGGTGCTGGGCCGTTGGGATCGCCAGTATAGGTGATTCGATAAATTCGTCCGCGAATGTCGTCAGAAATATAGAGCGACCCATCTGGCCCGACCGCCAGCCCCGTCGGACGATAGGCAGCGCCGTCGGGAGTCTTCTTTGCTCCCGCAAAGCCGTCGGCGAATATCTCGCAGGTCCCCGATGCGTGGCCGCCGTCGAGTGGTTGAAAACTTACGTTATAGCCACCTTGCGGGTAAGGCGCCCGATTCCACGAACCGTGAAAGGCGATGAAGACGCCATCGCGGTAGCGGTTCGGAAATTGTTTCCCGTCATAGCGCACCATTCCATTCGGCGCCCAGTGCGCAGGAAATGCGGCGACCGGAGCGATCTTGTTGGCGCAGACGCCAACGGCTTTGCCGCCGTCCCCACCATATTCCGGCGCGAGTACGAGCTTTTTCTGAAAGCCATCGTAGTAGCACTCGGGCCAGCCGTAGTCGCCATTGGACTTCAAGAGCATCAATTCTTCAGCCGGAAGCGTAGCTTCTTGTTCGGGTTTGTAGAGTTCCGGCCAATTGGAATGCAGTTGATCTCGCCCGTGTTGCGTCACAAACAAGTTACCCGCAGAGTCGAAAGCAAAGCCCTCCGCGTTACGTATCCCCGTAGCGTAGCGACCGGCTTGTGAAAATACTTGGTTGGTTTTACTGGAGTCATAACGCCAGACCCCACCTCGGGTTTCAAGTTCTGTACATGGATTGTCGCCGGGTATGTGCGGCTGCCGGTTCTTTGGCTGACAAGAATTAGTCGCGGTGGCAACGTCCACGTACACGGAACCGTCGGCGCCGATGATGAATGGATGCATGGGATGATCGCCACCGAGGGGCAATTTCGAGACGATTGTTTCGGGAGCGTCTTTCGGTATGATCGAATCCGGGGGAAGTGTATATCGTACGATTCGATCGTTGATCTCGGCGTAAATCGACCCCTTATACATGGCGATGCCGACGCCGCCGGCTCCTCCAGTTTGCGCACTCTCACCGAATCGCTCAATCACATCCGCTTTTCCTACGCCCGTCTTGTCTTGCAAAGCAACCAGAAATCCGCCTTGGTGTGGCTTATCGAAGTCGTAGTAGTCTCCGGACCAGGTATTGACGTAAACCACTCCGCTTGGGCTGACCACCAGGTGGCGGGCGTGCCCAATGCCCTCAGCGAATACTGTGGCGCAAAATCCCGCGGGCAGCCTCAATCCGCTGTCATCGTGCGAGCACGATCCACTCCCAGTCTTCGCGCCGCGACTGGGCGGACTCTGCGCCAGGGCCATCGAACTTAGGATTAAAGTTATGGCGACCACGACAATGGCGGACAACCGAGGTGTACACAGTTGGGGTGATCGCATTGAAGCCTCCGGAGGTCGACTAGGAACTGACGCGAGCGATTCTAATATAGGCCCTCAGATTCACCGACAAGACCTGCTCATCCCCTCGTTCGCCGACAACTGTTCGCCAACGACGATCCCGCCGAGATGTCCTCCCAAGACGGAATTATCGTCGCCCGCCAACCTTGAAAATACTGCACAAACGGGTTACGATTCGCTGCTCGGGTGGTCGCAGCCTGATGCATGCCGTTATTTCCCTGGGTTTTCGTAGCGGCGATTGCAATCACGTGTTCTGCGGTGGGGCCATCGAGTCATCCCCTCAGAAAGTAGTGGTCCACCATGTCTCACACGGGAAGTCTCACCCTCGCGCAAGAGATGGCGCACGCTCTCTATCTGGATATGGTGTTGGACCCCGCTTTGCCCTCCGACGAGAAGAGCCGTTTTGAGCAGGACCTGGAACAGATCGTCACATCTACCGCCGAATTTAGACGTGCACGAAAGCAAGACAGTCTCATTCTTCAACATGGGGATCATGGGTTTGCCGTCGTTTTCTTCGGCGACCAAGAAGCGCCGCTTCGTTGCGCAGTTGAACTGAGCCGCGCCGTCAAGATCCGATTTCCTCACATCAATCTGCGCATGGGCACTCACACGGGACCGGCCTATCGCGACGCCAGTCTGCGCGTCAATCGCGAGGTAGCAAAGGGCGGTGTAAGGATTGCCCAGGAGTTGTCCGGGCGCGGAGCGGACGGTCACATTCTGGTCTCGGGTGTGGTAGCGGAAGCTCTTTTGCGGTCGGGCCGCTGGACGGACGCCTTACACGATCTAGGAGAATTCGAAGGGCATGAGGGGCATCCTGTCCGAATTTTCAATTTTTACGGTGAGGATTTTGGCAATCCAGAGGCTCCCGCCAAAATTGCGCAGGCCCCTCCCCCTTTAGCACTGGAGGATGACGATCCCATAGTGGGGCGCCAGGTTTCGCACTACAAGGTAACAAAGAAACTTGGCGGCGGCGGCATGGGGGTGGTTTATGAAGCGCAAGATCTGCGGCTGGGACGGCGTGTTGCGCTCAAGTTTCTGCCCGAAGACCAGTTAAAGAGCCGCCCTCGGCTGGAGCGATTCATGCAGGAAGCCCGTGCCGCTTCCTCACTCAACCATTCCAATATCTGCATCGTTCACGATGTCGGCGATTTCGAAGGCCGGTATTTCATCGTAATGGAACTCCTACAAGGCGAAACGCTTCGCCACCGGATCCGGCAGAAACAGTTGCCGGGCGAAGAGATTGTGCAATACGGAATGCAGATTGCCGACGCTCTCGATTGCGCGCACTCTCAAGGCATCATTCACCGCGACGTCAAGCCCGCCAACATTTTTGTTTCCGCGCGGGGACAAGTCAAAGTTCTGGATTTCGGTCTGGCCAAGTTCACTTCTAGGACGCTGCAGCATGACACGAAATCGGGGAACACCGCGACCGAGTCGGGTTCCGATCTGACAAACCCCGGCGAGTTTGTGGGAACGGTTTCTTACATGTCTCCCGAGCAGGCGCGCGGGCAGGACCTGGACGAGCGGTCCGATCTGTTTTCGCTCGGCGTCGTGTTGTACGAAATGGCCACCGGTACAGCGCCGTTTTGTGGCGATACCTCCGCAGTCGTTTTCGAGGCTCTGCTGACTCGTTCTCCGGTATCTCCGGTGCGCCTGAATCCCGCGCTGCCGAAAGAGTTGGAACGGGTGATTAACAAGGCTCTCGAAAAAGATCGTAACCTGCGCTACAGGTCGGCTCAAGAGATGCGAGGCGATTTGCAACGCGCCCTTTCGCCGGCTTCAACTCCACTGCGACCGGAGCCGGAGTCGGTTAACAAAGAGAAGCTGGGTGAAATCGCGGTTCTGTACAAACGTAATTCGACGCCTGACGAACAGGTTCTCAACCTGCTCGAAAGTCGACTCCGCGGCGAGGGTTACAGAGTCTTCGTCGATCGTCATTTGCAAGTTGGCATGGAGTGGGCGCGCGAGATTGAGCAGCGCATCAGCAATGCATATGCGGTGATCGTCCTATTATCTACATCTGCCGCAACCAGCGAGATGCTCGCCTATGAGGTGCAGGTTGCGCACGAAGCTGCGCAGAAAACCGGGCACCCGCGAATTCTTCCGGTTCGCATCGACTTTGAAACTGCCCTGCCCTCCGGTCTCGCCGCGATCCTCGATGGGATTCAATATGCGCGCTGGCAAAGTTCGAAAGACGACGAACAATTAGTTGGCCAGATTTCGGAATCTCTGCAAAATCCGCAGAAGCCGCAGGCGAGGCCGGTCAAGCTCGAAACCGTGGGCGGAGCTGTACCTTTGGATTCGAAATTCTACGTCTTGCGCCCCACCGACGAAGATTTGTACGAGGCCATCGGGCGTCGAGACAGCATTATTCTGATCAAAGGCGCGCGGCAGATGGGCAAGACATCGCTCATGGCTCGTGGGCTTCAGGAAGCGCGCAAAGGTGGCGCCAGAGTCATCCTTACGGATTTTCAGAAGCTGAATGCCTCTCACCTGGAAAGTATCGAGAAATTATTTCTTGCATTGGCCGAAACCATCGTCGAACAACTGGATTTGGATATCTCTCTTTCTGACACCTGGAACCCGCGCCGCGGACCGAGCATGAACTTTGAGCGTTTCTTGCGGCGTGAGATATTGGCCAAGCTCAACTGCCCGTTGCTGTGGGGAATGGACGAGATCGACCGCCTTTTTAGTTGCAACTTCGGCAGCGAGGTATTCGGCCTGTTCCGTTCGTGGCATAACGAGCGCTCGCTCGATCCAACCGGCCCGTGGCAGAATCTCACGCTCGCGATTGCCTATGCGACGGAAGCTCATATGTTTATCACGGATATGAATCAGTCGCCATTCAACGTGGGCACGCGATTAGTCTTGTCGGACTTTACCCTGCCACAGGTGGCCGAACTTAATCGCAGATATAATTCGCCGCTGCGGGATGATGCTGAGTTGAGCCGTTTCTTCGATCTGGTAGCAGGTCAGCCTTATCTCACCCGGCGCGGGCTCAATGAACTCGCCAGCGGGAAACTCGGCTTCTGGGATTTCGAAGCGCAGGCGGCTCGGGACGAAGGGCCCTTCGGCGATCACCTGCGGCGGCTTTTGGTTTCTCTCGCCCAGGACACGACGCTTTTCGATATCGTGCGAGCCCTGATCGGCGGCCGCCACATCGCCACGCCGGAGGCCTTCTACCGTCTGCGCAGTTCCGGCCTTGTTGCCGGCGAATCGGCGCGCGACATGAAGCTCCGCTGCAAGCTGTATCAACTCTACCTTGCTCGGCATATATCGTGATCGGGACTGAATCCAGAACGAGCCCCGCCGGCTTCTACGTCGTCGGCGGAACGTTGCGGCGCGACGCGGCTTCCTACGTCGCACGTGACGCGGACGCCCACATTCTCGAACTGCTTAAGCAAGGCGATTTTTGTTATGTGCTGACCGCAAGGCAGATGGGAAAGTCCTCGCTCATGGTGCGTACCGCCGCACGGTTGCGCGCGGAACGGGCTTCGGTCGCCGTTCTCGACCTTACCGCTTTGGGACAAAACCTCACCATCGATCAGTGGTACAGCGGATTGCTGGAGCGGATGGGCGAGCAGCTCGGCGTAGAGAATGAGCTCGAAGAATCCTGGGACCGGCACGAACATTTGGGGCCGCTGCAACGATGGATGCGAGCGGTTCGGGATGTGGTGCTCACCGCAGGTGACGGGCCGGTCGTCATCTTTATCGATGAAATCGATGCCGTGCGCAGCCTGAGTTTTTCCACCGACGAATTTTTTGCCGGGATTCGTGAACTCTACAATCGCAGAGCGCAAGATCCCGAACTGCATCGCCTTAGTTTCTGCCTGCTGGGAGTGGCAACTCCCTCCGATCTCATCCGCGATACGCGAACCACACCATTCAACGTCGGACGTCGCATTGAGTTGTCCGATTTCAACGAGCAGGAAGCGGCTCCGCTGGCGGTGGGCCTTGGCCGACATGGCCAGAACGGCACGGAACTCCTACGCCGCGTTTTGTATTGGACGGGGGGCCATCCTTATCTCACACAGCGCTTGTGCTGGGCCGTGGCCCAGAGTCCGGATGAGCCTTCGATCGCAATGGTGGATCGCATTTGCAGCGATCTTTTCCTGTCCCTGCGAGCGAGAGAACATGACGACAACCTGCTCTTCGTGCGCGAGCGAATTCTCCGCAGCGAAGTCGATACGCCGGGGCTGCTCGGTCTGTACGGCAAAGTGCGCGCTGGCCATAAAGTCCGTGACGACGAAACCAATCCGCTGATCGGTGTTCTGCGTTTATCTGGAATTACGCGTACGGAAGGCGGACTGCTCAAACTGCGCAATCGAATTTACGAGCGTGTGTTTGACCGGGACTGGATTCTGGCGAGTATGCCGGGAGCGGAGTTGCGCCGCCAGCGGACTGCCTACCAGCGCGGAATCAAAGTTGCCGCGCTGGCTGCCATTCCTTTGCTGGTGGCCGGCGCGTTTGTTCTGTCGTCTCTTTATCGCCACAGCGTCGCACCGCCGCAAATTTCCAAGACTCCTGCCCCGCCGCCGTTCTGGGCGTCGTTCACCGTCTCGAACGCGGCACTATCCAATGCCGGCACCTTGCTGGTAAATGCCGGAGAACCAAACGTAACGATCTTTGTGGATGGCCAGGAATACGGCCGGACGGGCAAGGACGGTGTGCTACGCATCGACCAACTGCAGCCTGCTGTCTACGCCGTTCGCGCGGAGAAGCCGGGATTGGAAAGCGTCACGCTTCAGGCAGCGGTCAAGGCTCAATCAGCAATCTCTGTGAGCGTGAAGCTTCAGGAGCAGACACAGGCCCTGGCTCTGGGTTCCATGCAAATTAGCGGCACGCAACCGGGTTCCACCGTCCACCTGGATGGTAAAGTCCTCGGCCAAGCTTCGGATCAAGGAAGCTTTCTTCTGACTGCTCCGCCGGGAGAACACACCATCGGCATAACGAAAGAGGGATATGTTTCGCAGGAGATCAAACAAGCTTTCAATCTAGGAGCACGTATCGATCTTCAGTTGCCTCTCAAACCGGATTTGGAATTGCAACGCTGGCAGCTTCTTGCGAACAGCGGCGATGTTGCGGCACTGCAAGCATTCTTGCGCGATTCTCCCAATGGAAGATTTTCCGCGCAAGCGCTGGATCGCATCGAGACATTGCAGTGGGACGCGCTCAAGAATCGTAACGATCCCGATGCCGTGCGGGCGTTGTCCGACTTTGTGGATCGATGCCGCGGCTCATCCCGTTGCCAGGAAGCGCGGGCGCGCATGACATCTCTTGGCGAAGAGGACGAGGTTTGGGCTGCGGCAATTCACAGCAAGGACCTGAGCCAGGTTCAGCAATATCTGAATCGCTATCCGCAGGGAAGATATGTGCCGCAGGCCCGCGATCAGGCCGCCAGACTGAATGACGAAGGCCAGATAAGAAATCTGATTCAGCAATATGAAGCCGCATACAACCGCAAAGATCTGGATCAACTGGTTTCGCTGTGGCCAACGTTTCCGGCGACCTCCAGGCAGCGCACGCACGACCTTTTCAAAGCAGCGAAGTCCGTCACTTTGAGTCTTTCTGTGGGCAATCTGGAGGTGGCCGGCGACTCGGCCACGGCCATCTGCCGGCGTACTCGTGATGTCATACGCGCCGATGAAGCGGGCGAGCACACGCAGGATCAGAGTACGTTCCGTTTTTCCCGCCAGGCCGATCGCTGGATCATTCAGTCGGCTCCACGCTGAATTCAATTCGACGACGCTTGACACCATAGTCCTTATCGTTATAACTTTTCCCTGCTTCCCCCCTGCTTTGCCGTTTCCAGCTTTTAGGAAATCTTTTTACACGCTTACGTGATTGGGGCTGGCGTGTGTAAACAAATCAAGATCAGTGTTCCATCCTTACGGGTGGCGGTGCTTGCTGTCGCCTGCCTCGGCATCGCGCATCCGTGTGCGAAAGCTCAAAGTGTCTACGGAGGAATTCGCGGAATTGTGCGCGACGCCACGGGAGAACCCTTTTCGGGCGCTACAGTCACCGCTACATCGGAAGAAAAAGGCATTCAACTTCGGGTTAAGACCGATCCTCAAGGCCATTACACATTTTCCGAGGTGCAGCCCGACACCTACGATGTTCGCGTGAATGCCGCGGGACAGACCCTAACGGTCAGCGACATTTCGGTCTCGGCCGATGACGAAGCGCAGGCCGATCTGAAACTTCCTGCCAAAGGGCAACCTGAGGCAGTGCAGAGCGCCAGTACCCTGAAGACTCGCGCGGATGTTTCCATCACACTCGACCGCAACGCCCTGTCGAACCTGCCGAACTACGATCAGAACTCGACTCGCTTTGGCTTTCTCGCGCCGGGCACCCAACTCAGAGGCACGAATGCGGTTTCGGCCCAGGATCCGCAAAGCAGTCTGCAGCTTTCCATCAACGGCCAACTGCCGAGCGGTACAGCCGTGCAACTCGACGGGACTGACAACCGCGATTCCGTAAATCAACTTGAGGTCATCAACGCTCCGCTGGAATCGCTGTCCGAGATAAAAATCACCACCCAAAGCTTTGACGCCGAGACCGGACAAGCGCTCTCCGGAGTGGTTACCGAGCAGACGCGCTCCGGTGGAAATTCCTGGCACGGCGGCGCGGAGGAATTCCGGCGCAGCAGTTGGGCGGAGGCGGGCAATCCAGATATTCAGAATCCCAGTGTGGCGGCGGCCAACCCATTTTTCAGAGTAAATCTCTTTGGCGCATTGCTCGGCGGACCTATTCTGAAAAACAAATTGTTTATCTTCGGCGACTATCAAGGTACGCGTCGTTCGCTGGGATCGACCCAAGTGCTAAATCTTCCCAGCGCTCTGGTTCGTTCCACATGCTTGAATCCGACGAGCGCCTTTTGCGACCTGAGCGAATACTTGCCGTTCAATACGTCCGCTCCTCCTACTTCGCCCTTGATCTACGATCCGCAAACGGGCAAGCCGTTCCCTGCCATCTCCGGCTGCGGAGAAGCCAACGGCAGCGACTCGCTCGGTAAAAAAGGTTACTGCATTCCATCGAGCCGCCTTTCGCAGCAAGCGATAAATTTGCTTTCCCTGTTGCCTGCGCCGAACCTCCCAGGCGCGGTTTCAAACTATCAGACCGCGGCGTCCGAAGGTTGGGACGATGACGATTACACTTTTCGAGTCGATAACAATCTGACTACGAAGCTCCAGATCTTTGGCCGGTACACATTCGCCGACTATCGCATCAACGCTCCCAGCGCTTTCGGCAATCTTGTGGGTGGTACGGGCTTCGGGCCAGACTCATTCGCGGGCACCGCGCGATCTCCCAACCACAGTCTGGCCGCGGGCTTCGACTATGCCGTCGGGCCGTCGTTGTATACAGATTTTCGGTTCGGATTTTTTCGCCGGAAAATCACGGTCCTGCCCAATAGCTACAACACCACCCCTGCAACCAATGCAGGTTTTCTCGGGCTCAATCTGGGTGATGCCTTGACATCTGGAATGCCCGCTATCTCGATTCTTCAACCGACGTTGCAGACGACCAGCAGCGCGATTCTTTACGGCGATGGTCAGTCGATCGATCAGTGCAACTGTCCGCTGTTTGAAACCTTGCAGCAGTTCCAGTGGGTCAACAATTGGGTAAAGACTCGCGGCAATCACGTCGTAAAGTGGGGAGAAGATTTCCGCTGGGCGGAGGACAATTCTGTTGTCAGTCCCTCGCATCGATCCGGCGTTCTCAACTTTACGCAGAAAGACACGGCCAACCCTATGGGCGGCGGACCGGCAGCCGGAGGCTTAGGGCTGGCGACCTTTCTAATAGGTGATGTGAGCGCCTTCAGCCGCAGCGTCAGCGATCTCACTGATGCGGGAGTCCGTCAGAAGCGGTTGTTCTTCTATGGCCAGGACACATGGCGAGCGACTCCGAAACTGACTCTAAGCTACGGGGCGCGGTGGGAAATTTATTTTCCCGAGACTGTGACCGGAAAAGGGGACGGCGGGTTTCTGAACCTGAATACTGGAATGATCGGCGTGGCCGGCTATTCCTGCTGCAATCTCGCGGGAAATGTTCAGAGTAGTTGGACCAACATCGCGCCACGCGTGGGAATAGCATATGAACTGAATAATCATACGGTTGTTCGTGTGGCTTACGGCAGGAACTTTGATTCCGGACAAACGTTTGGGCGCGACGCAACCCTGAACCCGCCGGTTCTGCTGAATCAGGCGCTGACCCAGCCGACTGCGGCTCCCTACCGTGTGTTCCAGTTGGGCCCGCTGGGAACAGATCCCGTGCCACCGGTCAGCTTGCCCGATATTTCTCCATCGGGAACATTCTTATTGCCGCCCAATGTCGTGGCGTCGGCTCTGCCCACGCGAGTTCGCGTTCCGACTCTCGACCAATGGAATCTAGCGGTGCAACATCAATTCGCGGCGAACGTATCGTTTGAGATCGCTTATGTCGGTAACAAAGCCACGCACGTAATTCCAAGCGGACCTGGCGGCGCAGCCGCTTCGATTAATCTCAATCAACCCACCATTGCCGATTCCATTGCTTGCCAGACGAAGGCTAACTCTGCGGCCTGCCTTCAAGGTTATCCCTTCAACGCATTTGGCTGGACGCAGACGATCACCTTCGACGGTGGAGTTGCCTCAGCCAACTACAACGCGCTGCAAACAAAACTCGTGAAGCGATTCACGAAAGCTTACGAGTTCGGCGCCAATTATACCTGGGCCAAGGGCATTGGATATCAGGCCGACTATTTCGCCCAGGATCCCGCGCTTAACCGCGGCGTCAACATCTTCGATCGCACCCACACGTTTAACTTTTATAACGTGCTCGAACTCCCCGTGGGAAAAGGCAAGTGGCTGTGGGGAAATGCTGACGATGCCGTGAATTATCTGGTCGGAGGATGGTCGTTGAACACCATCACCACGTGGGCTAGCGGCCTTCCGTTCTCACCTACTTACGCTGGGACCGAGTGTACTGCCGATCGCGATACCGGCCCCTGCCGTCCGAACCTGGTCGGCGCAGTAGAGATAACCGGCGACCGCGACAATTACTTCACCACCACGGATGGCGTATCGCTGAAAAACGGCGAGACGATTGGCCCCTGGCAACGTCCAGCGGTAGGGACTTTTGGCACGGCCGCATTCGATTCTTTGCGCGGGCCATCGTTTTTCGACACCGATTTGGTGTTGCAGAAGAACGTCGTCTTTGGCGAGCGCTATGCGGTTCAGTTCCGCACTGACTTCCTCAACGTATTCAATAAAGTGAATTTGGGGAACCCAAGCGGATGCGTCGACTGTAACGTGATGGGCGCTCAAACCGGGGCCGTGATCACCACTCTTGCTCCAAATGCCTCACAGCGGCAAATCGAATTCGCACTGCGTTTTCAGTTCTAGAACCAAAGCTCCTTCAAGGTGTGATAGCAATCACCCGCAAAGGACTGCCGGAGCCGCCGACAATTTTGAGGGGCGCGGCAATGACGACGGCGCCAGTTGGCGGAAGCTGATAAAGATTCGATAGGCTGGCCAATCCAAACTTGCCGCTGCCATGCATCAGGTAATGGTTTGGAAAAGGCGGATCGAAGGTTGCCGCCTGACCGGCATCGGTGCCGACCGTTTCCACGCCTACTCCGAGCACGTCGCGCTCCTTCGCCAAAAAAGCGGAACTTTCTTTCGCCAGCCCGGGAGTGTGTGGCCCACCTTCTTTTACGTTGATGTATTCTTTGGGATCTTGCCGCTTCGACCAGTCCGTGCGCAACAGAACCCATGCGCCCGCCGGAATGCAGCCGTGCTGTTCTTCCCACTGGCGGAGGCGATCGAGCGTCAGCAGATAATTCGGATTTTTTGCCACCTCCACGCTGACATCGATAACGCAGGCTGGACCGATAAACTTCTTCGGCGGAATTCGATCGACGGAATTGTCCGGAAGATCTTTTCCGGAAACCCAGTGAATCGGAGCGTCAAAGTGCGTCCCGGTGTGCTCGCCGGTTTCAAATCCATTCCAATACCACGCCGGGCCGCGCTCATCGTAGCGAGACAGTTCCCAGAGTTTGAACGCTGGCGAATTGTTCCACTGGGGCGGAAGAGGCAGTAACGGCGTCTGCGGACTCAACGGCTGCGTGAGATCCACAATTCGCAAGCGACCGTCGGCTAATTCTTCGACCAGGTTAGCAAGGACTCGAGACATTAATACACCTCACTTTATTTCTCATGCTGAGCACAGTCGAAGTACCTACCGGTAACGTACTCTAAGAATCCTTACCTCTTGAGCGACTGAATGTGCCGCCGGAATTGAAACCGATTCTCAAGCAACGATAAATCTGTGATGTAACCGCTCGGGCCCTTGGCTTCCACTTTGGCGATGATGGTGCTCAGTTCGTTGCTGTTCAGAGCCTCAGCCACACTGTCTTTAAAGCTGTTCACGCTACTCACAGCGATCACTCGCGGAATGCCTGCGGCACGCGCGATTCCTGCGAGGTCCGTACCCGTGCTTGTCGCTGTCGGAAAACCGCCGACGGAGAGCAGGCTTTCGTTGTCGAAAACAATGTGGACCAGTTTCTTTGGCCGGTAGCGCGCCATGGTGCTGAGACCGCCGAGGTTCATCAAAAGCGATCCGTCGCCATCGAAGACGATCACGTGCTGTTCAGGCAGGCAAAGAGCCAGGCCCAACCCGGTCGATGAAGCCAGACCCATCGCGTGTTGCAGGTAGAAAAAATTGGGACGGTGCCCCAGCGAGTGCAACTCTGCCGCGACCGCTCCCATGATCGTGACGACCAGACAATTTTCCAGATCAGAATAAACCGACCGAAGACAGTCAAGGCGCAGCATCACTCCTCCCACATCAGGTCGCGCATCAACAGAAGCGCAACCGGCTGCAAACTGCTTTCGGCAAGCGTCTGCGCCTGTCGAATACGCTTTTTCACCGTCTCCAAAGCGTCGAGAAAAAAGTAAGGAATGCCCAACGCCCGCAAAAGCGGTTCGGTGACGTTGCCGCCTTGGGTTTGCCATGGGTCGCGCTCGCCAAGCGATCCGCGGTAGCTGATGAGCATCAGCAAAGGAATTTTGTACAGATGCGCGAAAGAGACAATTCCGTTAACTGACGCCAGAAAACCGTGGTTCTGCATGAGCATGGCCGACTTGACTCCGGCAAAATGTGCGCCCGCTGAGATGCCGACGCCTTCCTCTTCTTTTGCCAGCCGCACCAAAATCATCTCCGGATCGTCTTCGGCCGAGCGGATCAGATGCACCAACCAGGTTTCAGGCAAAGCAGAAACCAGCCGGACGTCGCATTCCTTCAAAGCTTCATAGATAAGCTTGGAGTTGCTGAGAGATACAGGCATATGTGTGCTTGCGGCGACGCTCAAACCGGTCGCAAAGCGAAATCTCTCGCGTTTTTAACTCGGCAAAGAGAGCGAACATATTCTATCCTCAAAGGTGGCCTTTACACTTTTGACAAGGCCGGAGCCGGTTATAGGTGTTCACCCACTCTCGTTTGCCGCAAGGCGCGGTATCGATTTTAATGTATCGAGGAGTAATTACTTGCCGGTAGAATCGCAGGGAATTTTTCAGCCCGCATCCGGAACGAATGCAGAATTCCCTATTGCAGATGTTCGCGCTTCTTTCCCCGCACTCGCGCGAACTCCAGAATTCATCTTCTTCGACAACGCCGCGGGTGCGCAGGTGCCGCAGATCGTACTGGGCGCGGTCAATCATCATCTCCTCGAATGCAATGTGCAGCGAGGCGGACGCTACGCAAAGAGCCGCGAAGTGGACGCTACGATCTCGAGGGCGCGGGAGAGCGTCGCCGATCTTGTCAACGCACTCGACGCGAGCGAAATCGCGTTTGGCATGAACGCAACTTCGTTCATTCGTTTAGTTAGCTTGGCGATTGGGCAAGCACTCAATCAGCGGAACGAGGTTGTCGTCACCGACATGGATCACGAAGCTAACGTCGCTACCTGGATGGCATTGGAACGTAACGGAGCAAAAATTGTTTGGTGGAAGATGCGGGCTGATGGCAACCTGCACGTCGACGACCTCGCTCCCCTGGTATCTTCGCGGACGCGCCTCATTGCCTGCACTCTTACCTCAAATGCGATCGGCTCGATTGTGGATGTCGCGGCGGCGGCCAGAGTGGCGCATGCGGCCGGAGCCGAAATTTTTCTTGATTCCGTGCATTACGGCCCGCATGGGCTGATCGACGTGCAAGCCTTCGATTGTGATTACCTGGTGTGCTCGGGGTACAAGATTTTCTCGCCGCACATGGGTTTTCTTTGGGGGCGTCGCGAGTTGCTGCAAAAGCTGCCCACGTTTCGTGAAGATTTCATTCCAGACGAGCCGCCCGGAAAAATTGAAGCGGGCACTTTCATTTATGAAAATGTGGCCGGGATGGATGCGGCCGTGCGCTATCTGGAACTGCTGGGCCGAAGCATTGCCGGTAACGATCCCGCCGCCAGGTCGGAATCGAGACGAGGCTCTCTGCAACGGGCATTCACTTCAATCCGGAGATATGAAGAATTACTTTCGCTCGAAATGTTCCGCGTCCTCAAGGAGTCTGGCGCGGTCGTTTACGGCGTGACGGATAAAAAGTGTATTCACGACCGGGTTCCAACCCTATCCTTCAATCTGCCGAACGTTCCGCCAGCCACCGTCACCGAGCAACTCGCGCAACAAAATATCGGGGTGCGCGATGGACACATGTACGCACCGCGACTGATGAATCGACTGGGGCTCTCTACGCAAACTGGCGTGGTCCGGGCGTCGCTCGTGCACTACAACACCATCGAAGAAGTGCATCAGTTCGGAAGAGCCCTGGCGGAAATAACACGCAGCTGACTCAAGAGCGTTCAAGAAAAATTATGCTGACCCGAGAGCAAGTTTACAAGGTTCGTTCTCGCTTCAGCATCTTTCAGCGCAAAATCTATCTCAACACCTGCTCTCAGGGCGCGTTGTCTGATGCCGTACAGACCGGCCTCGAAGACTACATCGCGAGTTGGCACGAGCAGGGTTCTCCGTGGGAGACATGGGTCGAACGATATGAGGAAGCGCGAGCTGCTTTTGCGCAATTTATCAATGCCAGCCCCGACGAAGTCGCAATCGTCACCAGCGTTTCGGCGGGGCTCAATAGCATCGCCAGTGCGCTGAATTTTCAAGAGCGAAGGAAAGTCGTACTCGGAGAATTCGAGTTTCCTACCATGGGCCATGTTTGGCTTGCGCAACGCTCTCGCGGAGCGGACGTACAGTTTGTAAGTGCGGAAGGAGACCGCATTCCCGCGGCGAATTACGAACGGATGATCGACCGCAATACGCTTATCGTTCCGCTGACGCACGTTTGTTTCAAGAACGGATTTCGTTCGCCGGTAAATGCCGTCACGCAACTCGCGCACGACTCCGGCGCTCTTGTGATGCTCGACGATTATCAGGACTGCGGAACTCGTCCGGTTGATGTAAAGGCGATGAACCTTGATTTCTATTTGACCGGAACTCTCAAATATCTTCTCGGCCCTCCCGGGCTCGCTTTCATGTATGTGCGCAGGAATCTTATTTCATCGCTGATTCCAACGGTCACCGGATGGTTTGCGCAAGCAAATCCCTTTGCCTACGACCCTCAACACCTTGATCTTTCTTCTACGGCGCGGCGATTTGAATCTGGATCTCCCTCCGTGCCCAACGTGTACGGGGCGATGCCCGGATTCAAGTTGCTGCAAGAGATCGGCATGGAAAATGTCGCAGGCCACATTAAGAATCTCACGCAATCGCTTTTGAGCAGCGCACGCGATCTGGGTATTCACGCGAAAACACCGGCCGATAGCTTGGGGCCGCTGGTGGTATTGCAGGCCAAAGATTCCAACCTGCTGGTACGGAAGCTCGCTGAGAGCGGCATTGTCGCATCGAACCGTCATGACGGTTTGCGAATATCGTTTCATGTGTACAACACGATGGACGACGTGAGCGCAGTCTCGGAGGTTCTCCAGAAGAATATCGACCTTATGGTCCTTGCCCCTGCCCGTGTTTGCAGCTATGACTGATCAACATTCCACAGCGGTTGGCGCAACGCTTTCTGGGGAAGAGCCTATACCGGAAACAGCAAACCTTCGCCGGCGTTTGAACCAAAGACAACTCACCATGATGGCCATCGGCGGCGCCATCGGAGTCGGCTTGTTCTTGGGAAGCAGTGTGACAATTCGCCTCGCTGGACCCGCCGTCATTCTCTCTTATCTTTTGGGAGCAGGAATCGCTCTCATCATGTCCTATGCGGTGACCGAAATGGCCGTCGTCCATCCCGTCGCCGGAGCATTCGGAGTTTACGCGGAGAGATACCTCAATCCCTGGGCGGGTTTTTCGGTTCGTGCCACTTACGGAGTTGCGCAGATCATCGCTATCGGCGCCGAGGTTACCGCGGCGGGTATTTATATTTCCTTTTGGTTCCCCAACGTTCCCCAGTGGATCTGGGTCGTATTGGTTTCAGCCGCTCTGGTGGCGCTCAATTCCATGCAGGTGAATCGCCTGGGCGAATTTGAATATTGGTTTGCCATGATCAAAGTGGCCGCTATCATCGCCTTCATTATTGTCGGGCTGTCCTTGATTCTTGGGATTGGATCTCGAAGCGCGATTGGCTTGGCCAATCTAACCCAGCACGGAGGATTTTTCCCCGCCGGATGGAAGGGCGTTTGGCTATCGCTGACTATCACCGTTACGAGTTATATGGGGGTGGAAATTATCGCCGTGACTGCGGGAGAGGCGGAGCATCCGGAAGTGACCATTCCGCACGCCATGCGGAACATTATTTGGCGTCTAATTTTGTTTTACGTTCTGGCAATTGCAATTATGGTCACGATGGTTCCCTGGAACCAGGCCGGCACGTCGTCCACGCTCGCTGGCAGCCCGTTTGTAACAGCATTCGCCGCGGCGCATATTCCCTTCGCCGCCGCCATTATGAACTTCGTTGTGCTCACGGCTGCGCTATCAAGCGTGAACACGAATTTATATCTTTCAACGCGAATGCTTTTCTCTCTCGGGCGCGGAGGGTATGCCCCAGAATGGATGGGCAAGGTCAACCGCAATGGGGTGCCGCATCGCGCGCTGCTGGCTTCAACCGCAGGGATCGTCGCGGCCATTCTGCTGGCCATTTTTGCGCCGAAAAATGCTTTCCTTATGCTTTACGGGACTGCGGTTGCCGGAATGCTTTTTGTGTGGCTGGTGATTTTGAATACACACCTTCGCTTTCGCAAAGCCATGACGCGTGAGCGCATATTGAGTCTGCCGATGCGGTTGCGGGCGCATCCTTTTTTCACCATCGTCGGAATTGTGTTGCTGCTGGCAATCTCAGTTACAACTTTTTTCATTGACGGATTGCAGTGGTCGGTTCCAGCGTTCATTGTTTTTCTGGGTTTGATTTCGCTTTTGTATATGCGAAGCCGCCAGCGCACGAGTTCTTAGACAGGCTGCACGGAGACCACAAGTGCCTGAAGCTAGCGCAGAGGTTTACGCGTCGCTCCAACGTGGATTCAAAGGAGCCTTGTTGCGTCCCGGCGAAAGTGAGTACGAAGACGCACGCACCGTGTGGAACGGTATGGCAGCGCGTGCGCCGGGATTGATCGCGCGCTGCGCAGATGTAGACGATGTGCAGAGCGCAATCCGTGCCGCATCGGAAATCGCAATCCTTACTGCCGTCCGTTGTGGAGGTCATAGCCTCGCTGGCTTCAGTACATGCGACGGCGGATTGGTGATCGATCTCTCAAGGATGCGACAAGTCACAGTTGATCCGGATGCTCGCAGAGCGCGTGTCGCCGGCGGCTGTCTCTTGGGATCTATCGATACAGCAACGCAAAAAGCAGGATTGATTTTTCCGTCTGGCGTCGTCTCACATACCGGTGCTTCCGGATTGATCCTGGGTGGTGGAACCGGATGGCTCACTCGACGATTCGGATTGTCATGCGATAACGTCGAAGGATTTACTCTCGTCACCGCGGATAGTTCCGTCGTACGCGCCAACCCACAAGAAAATCCAGATTTATTTTGGGCGTTGCGCGGAGGTGGCGGCAACTTCGGCGTCGTGACGGAATTCGAACTGAAACTGCATCCGCTCAGTTCGGTTGTGCTGGCTGAAGGTCTGACTCCCGAAGCCGATATTCGCAGGCTCCTGGAATTCTGGCGAGATTTCATGGCCGAAGCTCCGAATGACTTGAAGTGGAACGTCGACTTGCGCCTTGCCCCGCATACAAACAAAGTCCCGGTCGCACTTCGCGGGCGGCCAGTAGCCGGCAGTTCTTTGGTTTGGACGGGCGTCCCCGAAGTCGGCCGTCCGTACCTAGAGCACGCTCTTTCCCTTTGTAGTTCAGATTCTGTAAGCAAAAAGACGATATCGTTCCTGCAATTGCAGACAATGGCCGATTCCGATTTCCCTCATGGCCGGCGTTACTACACCAAGTCGGGGTATTTCATGTATCTCGACGACAACACTATCGAGCGTCTTCTGGAAGCGGTCGCCACGATTCCCTCGAGGGAAACGCAGATCGAATTCGCCTATCTTGGCGGCGCAGCAGCGCAAGTGCCGGCTAATGAAACCGCATTCGGCGATCGCAGCGCTCCTTTCATCATGAACCTGTTAGCGAACTGGGCGGAGCCATCGGCCGATGTCGGAAATGTTTCCTGGGTTCGCGGACTGTTCAACAAACTTCGGCCAGCGATGAAGCCGGGTGTTTACGTAAATTTCATGAGCGGAGACGAGCAGGATCGTGTGCCTGAGGCATACCACGAACGATGGGACCGCATGGTCGCCGTTAAGACACGCTATGATCCGGACAATTTCTTCCGCTTGAATCAGAATGTTGCGCCACGAAAACCAGTGGGAAAGAACCGATAGCTGCTACGGGGACATTTCGCTCGCTGGAATTATTTCCAAACGAACGTTGAGATCGCCGCCTTCCTGCAAATTCACCGACTGGCTTCGATCTTCAAAGGGCTGCAGAAAATCCGGATTCACGGATGCGCCCCGGTCCAATTCCTCGAACGCGAAGACTTTGTAGTCTCCGGGAATGACATTGCTTATAGCAAATCTTCCCGACTGATCGGTCGTGGAACGCCGATAGTATTGCGTGTGCGCACTGCGATTACCCTCGGGAACGAGAACAACCGAGGCACCGGCTGCAGGTTGGTCGCTCGTCGAAACATCTCCCTCCAGACGCGCGACTTTGGAACTGAGTGTCAGATCCAATGCCGCAAGTGGCTGGCCGCCGGAGACGGATATGCCCGTTTCAAGCACATCCGCGGCTCCCGTGGTTTTGACGTAATATCCCGGAAGCATAGGGGAAAAATTAATCTGGTATGTGCCTTGCGGAACATCGCTGAACACAAAGCTTCCGTCCGCATTCACCAATGCATTGTCCACGCCGGGCATAAGGGCGGTCACAGAGGAATTGCCTTGAGGTTGCAGTTCAACGCTTATGCGCGTGAAGTCAACTTTGGCTTTGTCGTTCGCCTTGTCTTCCAAACGAATATGGCCGCTGACATCGCTTCCGGGCGCAACTGCAACCTCAACTTTACTCAGGTTGGCCTTGCCAACGGTCATCGCCTTGCTGCCAAAGAGCACCTTGCTGGTTTTTGTCGGCTGCTCGATCTCGGCCAGAAGAACGTAATTTCCCGGAAGGACGTCATGCAATTGGAAGTTTCCCTTGGCGTCTGCTGTGCACTGCCGGGTGAAAGAAGAAGCTCCGTCGGCGTCAACGAGATTGACTTCCGCCTTCGCGGCCGGAGTCGAATTTCCGGCGACGAGCACTCTTCCGCTAACATCTACCGTGCGAACCGACGGCAGCGTCAGATCGATACCGGAGAGATCGGCTCCGGGCAGAACAACCAATTCGACGGCACGAGTCAGGTCACTGTTGCCGGGGTAATACGCGGAAGCATAGGCCTCTTTTGAGGATGGATTGCCGGAGGATTTGCCGGCGGAGTCGTTATTGGTTTCGGATGTGGTTGCGGAAGAGGCTCGCAGGTAGTAACGGCTGGGCGCCAGTCCGGTAATTCGATATTCGCCCTCAGTGTTAGTCAATGTAGCGGAACGTACACCGTGAAGTTGTTTCTGTCCGCCGTCGTAGAAATATCGCAACACCTCGACCGACACTCCTGTGAGGGCTTTACCCGCTGCATCTCTGACGTGGCCGGCGACAACCGCTCCTGGCGTCAGTTGCAGAGTCACATTGTCAACGTGCTGGTCGGCAACCACGGCAATGAGTTTGCCGCCAGATCCATTTCCACCGCGGCGTTGACCCACATAGTCCTCGCGGGACGCGGAGACCCCGTATCTGCCCGGCACCAGACCGTCGAGTAAAAAGTGGCCTTCGGCATCGGTGCTCGCGGAGGCGAAATGTCTTCCACCTGCTCCAGGCTGAAAATTGCGCGCCCAAACACTCGCAGATTTGAGCGGCTGGCCGGTAATGGCATCTACTACAGTGCCCGCGATGGACGAAGTCGCCTGAGATTGCGGAGCGGTCTGTGCCCATGCGCAAAAACTTGCAGCCACGATGCCCAGCAAAAGCCCGAATATGAAGGCAATTCTTGACACTCAATCATTCCAACAAATTACATTAGATGCGTCGGAAAGCCTGCTCATTCCCACTGATTAGTGTAGTAGACTGTCAACCCCGAAGGGCGATTATCCTCGACCGGAACGGATTCTATGAGTGAACCGCTTGCCAAAAAAGTGCTTTTGATCGGTTGGGATGCCGCCGATTGGAAGATTGCCAATCCCCTGCTCGACCAGGGGCTGATGCCCACTCTGGACAATTTTATCAATCATGGCGTGATGGGCAATGTAGCCACTCTGCGTCCTATTCTTTCGCCCATGTTGTGGAACTCGATTGCCACCGGCAAGCGGGCGGACAAGCATGGGATTCTCGGATTCATGGAACCCGACCCGCAGACGGGAAATGTGCGCCCGGTAACCAGCACTTCACGCAAGGTTAAGGCGATCTGGAACATTCTTACGCAACGCGGATACAAAGCGCATGTGCTGGGATGGTTTGCCGGCCATCCGGCCGAACCGATCAACGGGATTTCGGTTTCGGATCTATTCCCTTACGCAGTGGGACCACTCGATAAAGAATGGCCGTTGCCTCCGGGAGCGGTTCACCCGGAGAAAATGCGCGACACCTTCGCCAAACTGCGCATGCATCCTGCGGAGTTGACCGAAGCCGCGATTCTTCCCTGGATTCCGCGGGCGGCGGAGATCGATCAGGAAAAAGACAAGAGGCTGCAATCCTTTGCCAAGATTCTTACCGAGAACCTTTCCATTCACAATGCCGCTACGTGGATTCTGAAGAACGAGCCCTGGGATTTTATGGCCGTTTATTACAACGGCATCGATCATTTTTGCCACGGCTTCTCGCACTTTCACCCGCCGCGAATGGAAGGAGTACCGGAGGATCAGTATGAAATCTACAAAGATGTCGTGAACGGCGCCTACCGTTTTCACGACATGATGCTGGAAACGTTGCTCGATCTGGCCGGACCCGATGCGACCGTGTTGTTGGTATCGGATCACGGTTTCCACTCGGATCACTTGCGCCCGCGCGGAATTCCCAATGAGCCAGCGGGCCCCGCAGTGCAACATCGACCTTTCGGCATCATTTGCATGAAGGGCGAGCACATCAAACAGGATGAGCGCATCTATGGCGCGACGTTGCTCGATGTGACACCGACAATGTTGACGCTCTTTGGATTGCCGGTTGGCCAAGATATGGACGGCCGTGTTCTGGTGCAGGCCTTCGAGCAGCCGCCCGAGATCACGCGCATTCCGAGTTGGGAAGATGAACCGGGCGAGTGCGGTATGCATCCCCACGATTTGCGCATGGATCCCGCCGCGGCCCAGGCCGTGCTTCAGCAGTTTGTGGCGCTGGGCTACATTCAACCTCCCAGCGAGGATCAGGCGAAGGCAGTGGAAGTAGCGGTGCGCGAGCAGCAATACAATCTCGCCGCAAATCTACTCGATTCGCGACGCTATCACGATGCCCTGCCCATCATGGAAGAGCTCGCCAAGAAATGGCCTGATCAGAGCCGCTTTGCGCAGCAACTCGCACAGTGCTACTTAGCTTTGCGCCGTCGCGCTGAAGCGAAAGCGATTCTGGAAGATCTGATTGCAAGGCCCCCGCAGCCTCCTCCAAAACGCAAGGGCGAAGGAGCGCCTGCCAATGAGGAAGCTACGCCCGCTCCTGAAGTTGCTGCTGCCGAAGTTGCTCCCGCCGAACCAGAAGCGCCCAAGCCTCGACCCTGGGCCGACCTGCTGATGGGCGTGATTCAGTTTGAAGAAGGCAACATGGATGAGGCCCTGGCCAGCCTTTTGAAAGCGGAGAGTTTCGATCCGCGGTTGCCCGATCTTCACCTGCGTATCGGCGAAGTGTACTTGCGGCAAAAAAGAACCGAGGACGCCGAACGCGCATTCCAGCGCGCGCTGGAAATTGATGGCGACAGTCCGGCGGCGCATCTGGGACTGGCCATGGTCCATCTGCGCAAGCGGCGCAATGAAGAAGCCGCGGAACAAGCACTGCACGCGGTTGGCTTGCAGCATTTCCTTCCGCTCGGTCATTTTTATCTGGGAGTCGCGCTGGCTCGACTGGGACATCGTGAGCGCGCGGCGCTCGCATTCGAAACCTCGCTCACCATGTTGCCCGGCTTGATTGCCGCGCATCGCTGGCTCGCGGCGTTGTATCAGCAAGCCGGAGGCGATCCGGAAAAAGCCGCGCGGCACCGGGAAATCTATTTGCAGATGCGGCGGAGGCGGGAGATCAAGGCAGAAGCCTGAATTCAACAGGGGTTGCAAGAACCTGCATCTTGACTTGCCTCTGGCGAGAGGGGAGAATTCTCTCGCTTTGATCGCCTGGGATGTAAATCCGTACCGCCTTTCTTCGGGTTCGTCAGGCAGCCCTCATAATTTAGGTGTGGAACAAACTTGCTTCATGAAAAGGAAACAAACTTGTCACAGCAAATGGATCAATCGAAGCGACGGCCTGCTACCTCATTCAGTTCCAAACTTGAAAAAAACCTGGCGGCCTACATGGCTGCCGCTGGCGCAGCCGGAGTAGGTTTCCTAGCCGTATCGGAGCCGGCGGAAGCGAAAGTCGTTTACACACCTGCCAACACGTCAGTTCAGAGTTCTCTCGCAATCGACCTCAATCACGACGGCACAACCGACTTCACGGTGGGACTATTCCCCGGTTACTACCACACGCAACTGCTCGACGTTACACCTGCGGTAAAAGGCAACGCGATTGACTTGGGCCCCGGATTTTTTGGCGTGCCCGTTGGACCTGCGGCGAAATTCGCCACCAACTCCTACTTTGGCCACGGCGTAAACATGGCGGGATTTTTTGGTTACGGGGGACAGAGCAATTTCTTTGGTCCGTGGGCGGGAGCTAAGAATAGCTACATGGGATTCAAGTTCCTTGTTGATGGCCAAGTTCACTACGGATGGGCGAGATTCTCTGTGCCGAGCGTCGAGGGCGCCGTGCTCACCGGCTACGCCTACGAGACCGTGGCTAACAAGCCGATCGTTGAAGGCCACACGTCAGGACCGGAAGAAGCTGGCAACTTTGCACCGGCTGACATGCTCACACCGATTCAGCGGCCGATGAGTCTGGGCATGCTGGCACGCGGCGCAGATACTCCGCCAGTTTGGCGGCGTGAAGCGGACACGGCAACACAATAGAGATTTTGAAGAGAAACCAGAAAGAATCGAAATCGACGGACCATCCTAGGAGAAGAACAATGCGAAATAGATCGAATCAGCCCCGGACAACTGCCCGGATCAATTCCAACCTCGAAAAAAAAATCGCCGCCTACATGGCTGCCGCCGGTGCGGCCGGAGTAGGGTTGCTGGCCATTTCACAGCCGGCACAAGCTAAAGTTGTCTACACCGCCGCCAATGTGACGGTGACAACTCCCATTGCGATTGATCTAAACCAGGACGGGGTCACGGATTTTACCCTCGGATTTGTTGCCGGCATCGAACATTCGTTTTTCGTTGACATCACGCCCGCGGCGGGCAATGCGGTCCGCGGCAACGGATCCGCAGCCTGCGGTTTCTTCGGCGTCCCGGTTGGACCGGGAGAAAAATTTGTCACCAATTCGTACCTTGGTGAGGGCGTTCGCATGGCGGGATTCTTCGGCTACGGCATCAGCACTTCCTTTGGCCCTTGGGCTAATGTCACCAATCGCTATCTGGGCTTTAAGTTCCTCATCAATGGTCAGACACACTACGGGTGGGCGCGGGTGACGGTGAGCAACGAAATTCGTAATGTCGTCCTCACCGGCTATGCGTACGAAACCACTCCGAACACAAACATTATTGAAGGCCACACGTTCGGCCCGGAGAAGGCCGATGCCATCGCACCGGTCGAGTTACTTGCTCCCGCACCAGAGCCTTCCACCTTGGGCATGTTGGCGCGGGGTGCGGACGCGCTCTCGATCTGGCGACGAGACGACGAAATCCTGACGCGATAGGTATAAGACTTTAAGATGGTCGACCTTGGGGAATGATCGATTTCAAGAAAGGGTGCAATTGACCATGCGAGCGAAGACAAGTAAATCGAACACGACACGGGCAACCAGCCGGATCAATGCAAAACTCGAGAAGAACCTCGCCGGCTATATGGCTGCGGCCGGCGCCGCCGGAGTGGGCGTGCTGGCTTTGGCACAACCTGCGCAAGCCAAGGTCGTATACACTGCTGTAAACGTAACGATCTCACCGCACAGCGCAGTTCCACTCGATCTGAATAACGACGGTGTCAGCGACTTCATAATCAGCAATTGGTTTTACGGACACGCGTCTCACCTGTCGATCGTGGACCAGGGTCCCGGGAACCAGGTGTTTGGAAAAAATGGCGTGAACGATGGCCCGGCTGCCGCTTTATTTTTGGGAGTGCCGATCGGACCGAAGGGAGCGTTTCAAGATAATGGCTCGATGGCGCAGCAGGCGTCTGTGTCCGGCATCAGCTCTGGCGGCGACGGGCCGTGGGCCAATGTCACGAACCGCTATCTCGGGCTTAAGTTTTCCGTGAACGGAGAGACTCATTTCGGATGGGCGCGATTGACGGTGAAAACCAGAGGCGGCGTCTTCGCCACGCTCACCGGCTACGCTTACGAAACTGTCCCCAACAAAGCAATCGAAGCGGGAGCGAAATCCGGCCCAGTCGTTGCCGAAGCAGCAATCGATCCGCAGGAGATCGCGCCTGCGAACCACCTTGCTACCTTAGGTGTGCTGGTGCGCGGCGCGGAGGCGATAGATGTTTGGCGCAGGGACGAGGAAGTCGTGGCAGGTAAACGGAGCGAAGCCCGCGCGTGATCACTGTCGTCTCCGGTCTTCCGCGCTCTGGAACCTCGTTAATGATGCAAATGCTCGCCGCTGGGGGGATTCCCATTCTCACCGACGGTGAGCGCACTCCTGACACCGACAATCCCCGCGGCTATTGCGAGTGGGAAAAGGTCAAGCTTCTTCCTAAAGATCCTGATTTGATCGCGGAGGCAGAGGGGAAAGTTGTCAAAGTTATTTCGCAGCTTTTATTTTCCCTGCCTCTTTCTCATGAATACAAAGTTATTTTCCTGCGAAGACGGCTGGAAGAAGTCGTCGCTTCGCAGGCCGAGATGATCCGCCGCCGCACTCAAGCCGCTCCCGCAGTGCCCGCAGCCCCGATGATCGCCGCCTTCAAGACCCACCTGAACCAGGTGAACCTGTGGTTCAAAGACAAGCCAAATGTCTTTCGGATCGACGTGCAACATCACGACTTGTTGGCCGATCCGCAACGAATCTCGGCATGCCTGCGGGAATTTCTTTCGGCCGATCTCAATATCGAAGCGATGGTGCAGCAGGTCGATCCCGCCCTCTACCGGCAACGAATGCCCGCGTAATGCTCGCCGGTTTGACACCCTGCAAGGCCTCTGTAGAATAGAGAAGTTGGTCTTCCTGATTCGGCGGCCATAAAGGCTGCCGCTGCAACGTAGTCCAGTTGCCATCGTGGCGGAATTGGCAGACGCGCATGGTTCAGGTCCATGTACTCGCAAGGGTGTGGGGGTTCGAGTCCCTTCGATGGCACCAAGATTTTCGAAATTAATTCTTCATGATTGGCTCCGGCCTCTTCAATCCTTCAGTTGAGACTGCCTCGCGCGCCGTGGTAGCATCCTAGGTTTTGGCGGGTGGTGCTGGGCTGGCTTGATCCTGTCCTGATCTTCTTCTGGCCGTTTTCTTCCCGCAGCGCCTGCATGAAGGAGCCTACAAGTGAAAGTCTATTCCGGGGAAAACATTCGTAATGTGGCAATGGTGGGGCACGGGCATGCGGGAAAAACCTCGTTAGTTTCGGCGATGCTCTACACGGCGGGCGCAACGCCGCGCATGGGCCGTGTGGACGACGGCTCGGCCACGACCGACTACGACGAAGAAGAAGTTGGCCGCAAGATGTCAATAGCAGCCAGCGCGGCGGTGGTGGAGTGGGGCAAGTCGAAGATCAATATTCTCGACACGCCGGGCTTCAACATGTTTGTCCACGAGGCCAAAATGGTTCTTCCCGTGGTGGATGCGGCGATTGTCGTGGTCGATGGTGTCGCTGGAGTGGAGGTTGTAACGCAGCGGGTCTGGAACTACTGCGAAGAATATAAGACGCCGCGCCTGATCGTAGTGAACCGCATGGATCGAGATCGGGCCAACACGGAGCGCGTGCTGGAGTCGGTGGAGAAGGCGTTTGGACGCAATGTAATTCCGATTGAGCTGCCCATTGGCTCGGAGAAAAATTTGTCCGGCGTAATCGATCTGGTGCGCATGAAGGCTTATACGTACGAACTGGGGGGAAATGGCAAGGGGAAAGAGACGGAGATCCCGTCGAACCTGAAAGAGCAGGCACAGTCGGCGCACGAACGGCTGGTGGAGCTGGTGGCTGAAGGCGATGACAAGCTGATGGAGAAGTATTTTGAAGCTGGGACGCTGGGCGAAGAAGACTTGATTCCCGCACTCCACAATGCGATTCGCGAAGACAAAATCTTTCCTGTGATTTTTTCCTCGGGCCTGGGCAATATCGGCGCGGACCGGGTGATGGACTTCATCATCGACTACACTCCGGCGCCGTCAGAGCATGAATGGGTGCAGGGAGAAGCTCCGGCTTCGGCCAATGGCGACGCTCCGAAGCGGCATGAGACGGATGCGGAGCCAGTATCGCTTTACGTGTTCAAGACTGTGTCGGACGCGTTTGCCGGCAGAATTTCCTATTTCAAGGTGTTTTCCGGCGTCCTGAAGAATGACGCCACGATGCTCAACTTCAGCCGTGGCGCACAGGAAAAGTTCGCTCACATCTCGGCAATGCAGGGCAAGACCGCCGCGCCTGTACCCGAGTTACATGCGGGAGATATTGGCGCGGTCGCCAAGCTGAAAGATACTCTGACCGGCGACACCCTGGGAGACAAGTCCGCGCCGATTCAGTATCCGCGCGTAAAGCTGCCGGAACCGGCGATTACGTTTGCCATCGAGCCCAAGAGCCGCGCCGATGAAGACAAGCTGGGGCCGGGCCTGCACAAACTGATGGAAGAAGATGCGATGCTGCGTTTTTTTCGCGATCCGCAGACGCAGGAATTTCTCATCGCGGGCACAGGACAGCAGCATATTGAAGTCGTAGTGGCGAAGTTGAAGAAGCGCTACCACACCGAAGTCGTCTTGAAGGCGCCGAAAGTTCCCTATCGCGAGACGATCCGCGGCAAAGCCGATGTGCAGGGCCGGCACAAGAAGCAAACCGGTGGACACGGGCAATACGGCGACTGCAAGATCAAGATGGAGCCGATGCCCCGCGGCGGAGTATTCGAATTCGTCAATGACATCTTCGGCGGCGCGATTCCCAAAAACTATATTCCCGCGATTGAAAAAGGAATCAAGGATGCGGCGGGGCGCGGGTATTTGGCAGGATTTCCTGTCGTGGATTTCCGCGTGATTCTCTATGACGGTTCGTACCACGATGTAGATTCCAACGACATGTCGTTCCAAATGGCGGGCCGCATCGCCTTCAGAAAAGCGATGGAACAGGCCAAGCCAACGATTCTCGAGCCGGTGATGCACGTCGAAATCAACGTCCCCGATGATTTCGCCGGATCGATCATGGGCGACCTGAACAGCCGGCGAGGCCGCATCCAGGGCATGGACAATCAAGGCGGCAACACCATCGTGAAAGCCGAGGTGCCTATGGCAGAGATGCTGACCTATGGCGTGGAGTTAACGTCAATGACTCAGGGGCGCGGCAGCTTCAACATGGAAATGCATCACTACGATGTGGTACCGGGCCAGTTGCAGGAGAAGATCATTGAGAAGGCGAAGGCGGAGCGGGGAGAAGTGAAGGAAGAGGAAGAGTGAGCGCCGCGCCGAACGCGATAGCTAGCGAGTTTGTCGCCCTATCGGAGCGAGTAATGAGGCCATATCCGGACTGCGTTGGGTTGCTCGTTTACAGCCCTGCGGCGACTCTTCGGCCCGACAACGGCGTAATGTACTGGGGCTACAATCCCGGCATCACTTACATCCGACGAGGGAGGAGGTCGATTGCTGTTGGCAAATTCACAGGTTCTTACTGGAAAAGGCCAAAGCTCGTGTACTGATTTCAACCCGCGGGGTAATTTCCGTTCTTCGGCGCTTCGAGTTGATGAATCTGGAAACGCTAATCGAACGGTATCCTTCGGGCTATTCAAATTGGAATTGCGAACCTTGCAAGAAACTCGATGGCTTTCCGACAATCCGCCCCCACACGTCATATTGGGGTCGGTGCAGTAAGGGTAACAGCATCGTTACGGAGAAAGTATGGCCCGCATTGAGGTGGATCAAAGAGAGGGTTGACCGACTCACCCACTGATCCTGCACCTTCACGCGGCTTTCATCCCCTGTGCCTTCGCCAATTTCGCCTGCCGCTCGTCAAAGGTCCAGAACCGGTCAGCCTTGAGTTCCATGGCGCAAGCGACGTGGAGCGTGTCTAGGGTTCGCATGCCGATCTTCGGCCCGTGACGGTGAGCGAGATCGGCGCAAAGCTCGAAAGCGTTCTCGGGAAGCGGCACCGCGATCCAACGTCCGCCCGCAAGGTGTTCTTCGATTCGCGCGTTCATGCGTTGCGCTTCAGAAAGTGACAGCTCTCCGCGGAAGATGTGCTGGCCAATAGCGTGCGCCCACTCAGAATTATGGAGAGGTGTAAACCACAGAGGGGGAGCGGACATAATGCGCCGACGGGCCTCATGTGAATGCCGGTCACTCAAGTACAACGAAACGAGAAAGCTTGAGTCAACATAAATGCTCAATAGCGTCCGCGCTCCTCAATCAGGAGATCGGTCCCGGAAAGGACACGATCGCCGATAATCTCTTTGGCTAGAGCTTCGAAGTCCGGCCATCCCACCTCGACTCCCGGTGCTTTTTCGGGGACGATCCGAGCAATCAACCGGTCTCTCTCTCGAAGCTCGACGGTCTTTCCGGCTCGCAGCCAGCTCTTTAAACGCTTGGTATCGCGAAGCTGTCGAATATTCACCGATGGCATAGATCTAATGTGTCACAGTATCGTGCCACACGTCAATGGCTTCATCAGTTTCGCTCCCGGGTCGGGAATGGCCTTATCTCCCACATAGGTCGAGACGAAGAAGCTGGTGTCAGCGAGACGGTCAATAGCGCCCACGCTCTTCGATCAGAAGGTCAGCTCCAGGAAGACCTTATCGCCGAACATCTTCCTGCGGCGGGCGGCAAAGTCCAGATACTTGACCGGGCTGGATTCGCATTTCTCGGGAACGATCCTAGCGATGACTTCGTCGCGCTCACGAAGCTCCACCGTGTTTCCAGTCCGCAGCCAGGTTTTGAGGCGGCGGGTGTTGCGCAACTGGCGGATGTTTGTGCAATGCATGGATAGAGTGTGCCACGTGATGTGGCACGTGTAAAACTCCGCCTGCCGCTTAGGGGTGTAACCCATAGCTGAGGGGAGCGGCCGCAGCCGCTCGCTGCCTAGCTTCGCCAGGTCTTGAACCACGAGTGTCCCAAACCTGTATGAATGTGCAGAGAATCCAACTGTCATGTGTCACATAACATGGCACGATGCAAAAAAGCCGAAAACTTGGAAATCGCGATGCGACCTGATCTAATCATGAATTCGCTCTTGAACCAAATATGAATATTGGACTCTTCGGCGGCACTTTCGATCCGATTCATCGCGGGCATTTGGCATTGGCGCGCGCCGCGCTGGAGCGGTACAAATTGACCCGGATTTATCTCGTGCCGTCGGGCGTTCCGCCGCACAAGCAGCAGCAACCGCTCTCGCCATTTTTCCATCGTTATGCAATGGTCGCGTTGGCGACCGCTGGCGACCGCAAGCTCTTGCCGTCGCTGCTGGAAGCTCCGGCGGAGACTCCTTCGACAGGCAAGAAAGATCGCGCGAAGCCAAACTACACCATTGACACCGTTCGCAGAGTCAAGGAGTCTTTCAAAAGCACCGACACATTGTTTGTGTTGGCCGGAATCGATGCGTTTGCGGACATTGCGAAGTGGCATCAGGCGGAGTCGTTATTTCGAGAAGTCGAATTCATCGTAGCCAGCCGGCCGGGATATTCTCTGGCCGACGTCGCCAATGCTTTGCCGGAGAGTTTACGGCCCAAAGCGGAAGTGACACGCCCGTTTCAGAAGCAGGCGGCCAGCGGAGACCTGGTGTTGCGGGGAGCGACGATTCACTTGCTCGACGAAGTTCACCAGCCGGTTTCGGCGACTGCGATCCGCGCGGCGGCAGCGAACGGAAAGCCGCTCGGCCGGTTTATCGATGAGGCAGTAGCGGAGTACATCAGAAAGGTCGCGCTGTACAAATAGCCGCAACCACACTCACCACGGAGGCAGAAGGCACGGAGACGCCTTCGGTTCATCGAGTCTGCTGTCTCTGTGCCTCCATGGTAGGTTTGAGCCAGCACCCTGTCCCATATACACTTCTATCTGCAGCTGATAAACGGCGAAGTGCAATATGCGGTACGGACGCGGCAAACGACCAACCGCCCCATGAAAAAGGAGACTAATGGCTCAGAATCACTACACCACAAAGACCAAACGACGGCCCAAGAACGGCAAGCGCAAGGATCATTCCCAGACCACGATGGCCTCGCTGCGCAAACTTGCTGCGGCAGATCCTCAGAAAGCGGGCAAGTGAGTCGCTGAATCCGCGATTCCGATTGCCTGGGCCGGTTTGTCCTGCGACAGTCCATCCAGCAGTTACAATGGAATTCACGAAACATGGAATTCACGAAACAACGACTACCAACAAGTTTCTCCAACGACCAATTACTGAATGAAGACAAAGAAAAGCGATCTCAAGAATCAAATCAATTCCGCCATTCAAGCCTGCCTCGACAAAAAAGCTGAAGAGCTGACGATCCTGGAAATGGAAAAAGGCTCGGGCGCTTTCACCGACTATTTTGTGCTGTGCAGCGGAACCAACCCGCGCCAGATTCAGGCGATTGCCGACGAAGTAGAGATGCGATTGAAGAGCGCGGGCCTAAGACCTGCGCATGTCGAGGGCTACAAGCAAGCGGAGTGGGTGCTGGTGGATTATGTCGACTTCGTGGTGCACGTTTTCTCGGAGAAAGCGCGTAAATTCTACGATCTGGAACGTCTATGGAAGTCGGCGAAGAAGTTGCAACCCGGAGAGTTGAAGCCAGCTCCCAAAAAACGGAAAGCCGCAAGCGCATCGGCAACGCGAAAGTCCCCTGCGAAAAAGAAAAAGAAAGCGTAGGGTCGGCGCATAGAATCGCCGGGCAGCAAGTGCGTCAGCAGGAGGAGTTGGTTGAAGATTAAGGTTGCCTGGATCGGGAAGACGAAAGATCCGGCAATTCAGGCATTGACGGAAGAATATCTCAAGCGTATCTCGCACTATGTGCCGGTCGAGGGTATTATCCTTCGCGATGAATCAGGTCTTCTGGAGAGTTCTGGCCTTTCGACCAGAGCCAGGAAGGCGTCAGGGAGCGGCAAGTCGACACTGGTCCTGATGGATT
The DNA here is from genome assembly GCA_049584475.1 of Candidatus Sulfotelmatobacter sp. Lineage (GTDB taxonomy): Bacteria > Acidobacteriota > Terriglobia > Terriglobales > Acidobacteriaceae > Sulfotelmatobacter. The sequence continues at coordinate 119,850 of JBAUXX010000075.1, forward strand.
CGCGGGGCAAGCAACTATCCTCTGAGGAGTTCGCGAAATTCCTGGGAGATTATCAGGAGCGGAATCCATTGCCGCTCGTGTTTGCGATAGGCGCGGCGGATGGCTTTCGTGAAGAAGCGAGGTCGGTGGCGCAACACACGCTGTCGCTGGGGAAAATGACAGTGGCGCATGAGTTGGCGCGGGTGGTATTGCTGGAACAGATTTACCGAGCACTCACCATCCTGAAAGGGCACCCGTACCATTGCGGGCATTGAACAGAGCCGGAGTTTTTCTTCCTGCACCTTCGTGACGTGTCTGGTTCGGCGGTGCAAATTAAAGTACAGGTAGCCGGGTGAATGCGGTAAAACGTATCCTCCTAATTCAGTGAGGCAATCATGAAAAATCCGATGGAAGTTTTGCGAAGCAAGGAACAGCAATTGATGCAAGTGCGCCGGGAAATTGAAGCATTGCGGGTAGCTCTGCCACTGCTGGGCGAGGAAGGCGATGTAACGCCGACCACGTTAGTTCCGCCGGTGAAGTCGGCGCAGCGAGTCGTGCAGTTGCCGTAAAGGGTGTTGCAGTAAGCCGGTATTTCACGGGCGCGGCGCATTTTTCCTGCCTGTGCTAAATGGCTAAACTTGAGTGATGGCCAAAGAAGTCCCAATAGGCGCGCGCGTCGAAGCGCTGGAGACCGTCGAATTCAAGCACACCCTGACCTCCCACCATCCCGACCTGCCGCCGTTGTATTCCACGCCTGACATGATTCGCTTGATGGAGACAGCCGCCTTCCTTGCTCTTCAGCCTTATTGCGAGAGTGGTGAAACCACCGTCCGGACTGCGATCCACATCGAGCATCGCGCGGCCAGCGGAATCGGAGCGCGCATTCGTGCGGAAGCGACGCTGGAATCCTTCGACGGACGCTTCTACATCATGCGTGTCGCCGCATATGACAACGACCGCGAGATCGGCCGGGTAACCGTTGATCGCGCTGTAGTCAGCCTCGCTTCGTTCTCTGGAAGAACTTGATCGAACAAGGGCAGCCCTGAAGCGAGAACCCGCCATCGTTATTGGACTGATTTCCGACACTCACGGGCTCCTGCGGCCGGAGGCTCTCGCCGCGCTCCGGGGATCAGAGCACATCCTCCATGCAGGCGACATCGGCGGCACGAAAATCCTGGAACAGCTAAGGACTATTGCGCCGGTCATTGCCGTACGCGGCAACGTTGACAAAGGCGCATGGGCGCAAGCGTTGCCGGAGACAGAAGTTTTCGAAGGCGGAAGCGTCGCTATCTACATGCTGCACGACCTGGCGAAGCTCGATCTCAAGCCCGAAGCCGCGGGATTTCAGGTCGTCATCTTTGGCCATAGCCACGTTGCAAAATGTGAAAACCGCAATGGAGTTCTCTTCTTCAATCCTGGCAGCGCGGGGCCGCGACGCTTCAAGTTGCCGGTGAGTGTAGGCAAGCTGATCGTCGAGAACGGTCGCGCACACGCAGAAATAATCGAACTCAGTATTCCTGGCTGAATGCTGACTGCGCACTGCTGAGTGCTATCCTCGCAAAACAATGTCTTTGCAATTCCAGGTCGAGGCGACGCGTGGTTCTGCCCGTGCGGGACGATTGCTCACACCTCACGGCGAAATCGAAACACCGGTATTCATGCCGGTCGGAACGGTCGCTTCCGTGAAAGGAATTTCACAGGACATTCTCGAAGACCTTGGCGCGCAGATTATTCTTGGCAACACTTACCATCTTTACCTTCGCCCTGGCGTGGAAACGATCCGGCATTTGGGCGGCCTGCACGAATTCATGTCATGGCCGCAGGGCATCCTGACCGACTCAGGCGGCTTTCAGGTATTCAGCCTCAATGAACTCCGCAAAGTCAACGAAGAAGGTGTCACGTTTCGTTCGCATCTGGACGGATCATCGCACTTCTTTAGTCCGGAAATTTCCATGCAGGTGCAGATTGGGCTGGGCGCCGACATCATTATGGTGTTTGACGAATGCACCGAGCACCCGGCAAGTCGCGAGCGTACAAAAGCCTCCATGGAGCTTACGCTGCGTTGGGCAGAGCGAAGCAAGAAGTACTTTGAGGAGCACAAGCAAGAAGTCCCATGGAAAATAATCGCCAGCAGCCAGTTGCCAGCGGTCAGTCCAAGTGCAAATGCCGGTGAAGGCAAATTGCAAACCAATTTTGGGCACGACCCTTCTTCGGCAGCAACCTATGCATCCACTGGCAACTGGCAACTGGCAACTAATAGCTTTCCCACCCAGTCCCTCTTCGGCATCGTGCAGGGCGGTATGGACCTCGCTCTGCGGAAAGAATCCGCCGAGCGCACGGTCGAGATGGACTTTCCCGGCTACGCCATCGGCGGGCTGAGCGTGGGCGAACCGCGAGAGTTGACTCGCGAAGTCGTAGAAAGCGCGCTCCAACATCTTCCCAACGGCAAGCCCCGCTATCTCATGGGCGTCGGCACTCCGGAAGAAATCGTCCAATACGCCGACCTAGGCATCGACATGATGGATTGCGTTCTTCCCACGCGCGCCGCGCGGCATGGGCTGCTGTTCACGTCCGAGGGCAGGATTTCCATCAAACAGGCGCGTTATGTCAAGGACGAAAACGCTCTCGATCCAAATTGCGCCTGTCGTGTTTGCCGGCGCTACTCCCGCGCATATCTTCGCCATCTCTATGCAGCCAATGAAGTTCTGGCGCAAGTGCTGAATACCATCCACAACCTGAGTTTCTACCTTGACACTATGCGGCGGGTACGGCATTCTATTCGACTTGGGGAAGAGTCTCGTTTTCCGACTGGCCTCTAATCTCGACTGGAATCGCAGGTCTCCCCGGATTAAGCCTGAAAGCTGAAGGAACCCGGCCGAAGTCGATCCAAATTCCGGCGTTGAACCATGACGTGAAATAACAGCTTGCGCGGCGCCGGTTGGCGCGTGAGTTTTTTGCGGACTCGTTCATAGAACTCTTGAACATGACACAATTTTGGGCGTTGCAACTCGGCGGTGGGATGGGATGGCTCGGCATTGCGCCGCTGATTTTCATCTTCGGCATCTTTTATTTTCTGCTGATTCTTCCCCAGCAGCGCCGCCAGAAAAAGTGGCAGGCCATGCTCGATTCGCTTAAGACTGGCGATAGAGTGACTACCAGTGGAGGACTGCGAGGCACGATCATGGCGCTCAAAGACGATTCCGTCCATCTTCGCGTTCCTCCGAATAACCTCGTTCTCGAAGTAACCAAGGCTTCGGTGTTACAGGTGAGCACGGCCGAGGACGAAGCGGCGAAAAGCAAATAATTTTGGCAGCAAGAAATTTTTTGATTTGACAATTCGTCATGACTAAGAATCTTTTCTATAAAACGATAGCCATCATCGCCATACTGCTGGTTTTTATCTTCGGCATCTTTGGCATTCCCAGCAGCTTTTCCGGCCAGGGATTGTTGACGGCAATGACCAGCCGCATCCATCTGGGCCTTGACCTCCGCGGCGGAACGCATCTCATCTTGCAGGTTCAAGTGAATGATGCAGTGAATGTCGATGCGCAGAACGCCATTGAGATCCTGAAGGAACAGCTGCGCAAGAGCAAGATAAACTGGACCGACATTTCGCAGACCGATCCCCAAAACAATCCCGACCACATCGTGCTGAAGGGTGTGCCCGTGGGTTCGCGGTCCGATTTGCTAAGCATCGTGCAGGACCACTTGCCTGAATATGAAGTCAATCCGGGCGCCAACGACACCTGGAACGTCGCCATGAAGCCGGCGATGCTGTCCGACCTGAAGACCAAGGCCGTCACCCAGGCGATCGATACCATTCGCAACCGCATCGATGCACTGGGCGTCAGCGAGCCAACCATTCAGGAGCACGGTCTGGGCCAATACCAAATTCTGGTGCAACTGCCTGGAGTGGATGATCCGGCTCGCGTGAAAGAAATCATGCAGTCCACCGCCATGCTGGAAATCAAGCAGAGCCTGGGCGGACCATTCGCGAGCGAGGGAGCCGCCATGCAGGCACAGCCGAACGGACTTCTACCCGCCGACGCAATGCTGCTTCAGGGACATTCGGAGCCGGGTAGCGATACGCAGGCCTGGTACCTCGTCTCGCGCTCTTCGGCAGTGAGTGGCAAGGATTTGCGGGACGCTCAGCCCAACCGCGACCAGAACGGACAACCCGAAGTGACCTTCACGTTGACGGGTGAAGGCGGGCAAAGATTCTTCAACTTCACCAGCGCGCACGTCGGCGACAGCCTTGCGGTTGTTCTCGATAACAAAGTTCAGGAAGTCGCCAACATCAAGGAACCGATCCGCGATCAGGGTTCGATCAGCGGAGGCCGCATGAGCGAGCAGCAGTCCAAGGATCTCTCCATGATCCTGCGCTCAGGCGCTTTGCCGGCAGGCGTGAAATATCTGGAAGAGCGAACCGTGGGACCATCGCTCGGAGCGGACTCGATTCGCGCCGGCATTCGCGCCGCCATTATCGGCATGCTGGCGGTGCTGATCTTTATGCTGGTTTACTATCGCGGAGCGGGCATCAATGCTGACGTTGCCCTTCTGCTGAATCTGGTCATTCTCCTGGGTTTCATGGGCTTTTTCGACGCCGTGTTAACTCTGCCGGGAATTGCGGGCGTGATCCTGACGGTAGGTATGGGCGTCGATTCGAATGTGCTGATCTTCGAGCGCATCCGCGAAGAGTTGCGCAATGGCAAGACGCCACCTTCGGCCGTGGATCAGGGCTTTAGTCATGCGTGGATTACCATCGTCGACACCCACGTGACGACGATTGTTTCCGCCGCAATCCTGTTCATCTTCGGCACCGGACCAGTCAAGGGATTCGCGACAACTCTGACTTTCGGATTGCTGGCGAACCTGTTCACCGCGGTTTTTGTTTCCCGCGTAATCTTTGATGTCGGGCTAAACCGCAAGCAGCGCGGCGAAGCGTTAAGCATTTAAATGCAGGTTTTAAAGTTTCGAATGTTTCAACGTTTCAAGGAAGGGATGCGGTGGCTCGGTTTTGAAACTTTGAAACATTGAAACCTTAACCACCAAAATTTCATTCTCAACTGGAGCTTCACTTGGAGTTTTTCCGCAATCCAAATATCGATTTCCTCGGCAAGAAGTGGTATTTCCTGTCGTTTTCACTGATCTTCAGTGTGGCGGGCGTGCTCTCCATGCTCTTCTGGCACGGCATTCCGCTGGGCGTGGATTTTCGCGGCGGCACGCTCGTTTACGTGAAGTTCTCGCATCCGGTCGACGACAATGCCGTGCGCAGGTCGCTGGATAAGGCCGGTCTGCACGATGCGCGCCTCCAGCGCTACGGCCCGGCGGCCAACAACGAAGTACTTATCGATCTTGATGTCCAGGAAACCAGCGAGAAGGCGCTTGATCGTGGCAAGCTGGATATCATCAAAGCGTTGGAAAGCAATGCCCCTGCCAACCTGAAGGATCTGAACAACTCGAGTTCTTTGGACATCAAGAACTATCTGATGGACAAAGATCCCATGCACCTGGGATCCGACGCGGAGCAAAAATATACCGCGCAGGCGCAGGCCATTGTCGATTATCGCGATAAGAGTCAGGGAGGGGTGCTCGGTTCGCTCGATCAGCTAAAGGGCGCAGCCGATCCTGCCGCAGTCGCATCTTTGCCCGACGGCTTCTTTGTGTCTGATTTTGGCGTGCGCAACGTCGAGATTGTCGGGCCACAGGTTGGCCAGCAATTGCGCAAGCAGGCCATTCTGGCCACGGTTTACTCGCTCGTTGGGATGCTGGTGTATTTGGGCTTCCGCTTTGAGTGGATTTACGGCGTTGCCGCTGTGATTACGGTGTTTCACGATACCTTGATTACCGTGGGCGCGTTCTCGCTGCTGAAAGAAGATATTTCTCTCACCGTGATCGCCGCCATCCTCACCCTGATTGGTTACTCCAATAACGATACGATCGTGGTATTTGACCGCATCCGGGAAAACATCAAACTCATGCGGCGAGAGAAGCTTTCGGACATCGTCAATCGGAGCATCAATCAAACTTTAAGCCGAACTATCTTGACAGCGGGCTTGACCTTCCTTACAGTGCTTGCACTCTTTTTGTTCGGCGGCGAGGTGCTTCGTGCTTTTAGCCTTGCGCTCGTAATCGGCATCTTAATCGGAACGTATTCGTCGATTGCCATCGCCGCGCCGATTCTGGTGGCCTATCAGGACTGGCGGATTGAAAAAGGAAAGCGGCCAGTGGCCATGCCTGCCGCCCGGGGCAAGTAAAAGACCCTATGGCGGCGCCGATTTGGCCGTGATAGATGTCTTGCGTAGGTTGGAAGTTCGTAGTAGAAAGGCTTCCCGGTCTGTTCGAAGGCGCTGAATTGGGCGTTTGCGCCTGAAAAATTGACCGGAAAACTGGGAGCAAAGGGACAGCGGTCGGTGTCCAATGTCTGTAAGGTCCGGATGTTCGGATGTGAGGGAGAAACCTTATGTTTGAAGACAGCCTTATAGAGTCTGGTGGCAGACTTAAAACCAAGCGTGGCCTTACCACCACGATCTCGGTACTGATTCAGGTGGGCATAATCATTGTATTCGTGCTCATTCCGTTGATCTTCACGGAAGCTTTGCCGAAGACGCAGCTTATGACTTTCCTGGTTGCGCCGCCTCCGCCCCCTCCACCGCCTCCGCCTGCGGCCGCGCCTGTAAAAATCGTAAAGCAGATCCAGACCGACATCGTTAACGGCGAGCTCCGCACTCCGACCAAAATTCCACAAAAAGTGCAGATGATTAAGGAGGACGAGGCTCCTCCGCCATCCATGGCCGCCTCCGGAGTAGTCGGCGGCGTCCCCGGCGGCGTCCCGGGCGGACAGATGGGCGGAATCATTGGCGGCATCGTAAGCTCTACGCCAATGGCCGTGCCCAAAGTAGCGACTCCGCAGCGCGTGCGAGTTTCCTCGGGTGTTTCGACGGGACTTCTTCTGCGCAGAGTGAATCCAAACTATCCTCCACTGGCCCGTCAGGCGCGCATTCAGGGAACCGTCATTCTCCAGGCGGAAATCAGCAAGACCGGCGACATTCAAAATCTTCGCTTGGTCAGCGGGCATCCGATGCTGGCCCCGGCTGCCATTGAGGCTGTGAAGCAGTGGAAGTACAAGCCGTATTTGTTAAACGGTGAGCCGGTCGAGGTAGAAACAACTGTGCAGGTGAACTTTACGCTGGCTGGAGGTTAGGGGCCGCCGCTCGAGTTCCGGCACTAAGCTTGACCTAGGTGTATGCTTTTCACCCTCCCCCATTCCCACCTGAAACGGTGGCCGAGGGAGCTTTTCAAACGCTCGTTCGCGGCCGCCTTACCCTCGGCTTTTTCCGGGGTGGCGCAGCAACAGAAAACGAAGGGCGGGTTGAGGTGGCAGCTTTTATTTGCTGTCAATGGCTTGCCGGCAAAAGTGCCACACAGCGTTTTTCGCTGAAATGCGCATCGAAGTGAATGCAGCGAAGTCAGTGCTTCAGGTTCGTTAGAACGAATTCGAAAGTTCCGAGGAGGGAAAGCAACTCATGTTATCCGTTCACGTAGCAGGCGCAGTTCTCCATCACATTCCGGTCGCTGCCACCTGGGTCATCCAGGAAGGCGGCACCATGGCTACCGATCCGCTCGGCCTGTGGAAGGCTATGGGATGGGTTGCTCGAACCGTGGTCATCATTCTGTTCATTATGTCGGGCTGGTCGATCGGCGTCATGATCGACCGCTGGATGGCCTATAACGCGGCTCGCAAACAATCGCGCGCCTTTGCTCCCGCCGTAGCCGGCGCTCTGCGCGATGGCCGCATCGATGAAGCCATCAAAGTTGCCGAGCGCAACAAGAAGAGTCATCTGGCCAAGGTTGTCACCGCTGGCTTGATGGAATTCAAGGCTCACCAGGATTCCCCGGGGGCAATCCCTGGCGAGACCATTGAAGCTTCCAAGCGCGCTCTTGAGCGCACGGAAGCCATTGTCCACGCGGAATTGAAGCGCGGGTTGGGCGGCTTAGCCACCATCGGATCGACCGCTCCCTTCGTGGGACTGTTCGGAACGGTGATGGGCATTCTGAACGCCTTTATCGGTATCAACAATTCCAAGGCTACCGGTCTGGCCGCCGTCGCTGGCGGTATCGCCGAAGCGTTGGTCACCACCGCCATCGGATTGCTGGTCGCGATCCCGGCCGTGATGATGTTCAACTACCTGACAGGCCGCGTGGAAGCGTTCGACGTCGAGATGGATAACTCGTCGAGCGAATTGATCGATTACTTCCTGAAGCGGCGCGACGTTCGCCGGTCCTAACGGGCTGCCGGGCGGTTCCGCATGAGTTGCCTCGTCCGGCGCTGAAGGATTTCAGCGCCGGGCTTCCCTCTCAAGCGGACTGGTTAAGTCCTCGACGCTGCAGCGAGGTTGGGTCTGCTGGCAACTGGCCACTGAGAACTGGCCACTGCCCTACGGAGATTTCAAGCCATGGCATTAGCAAAGCGAAATGAAGGAGCTAAGGTAAGCTCCGAAATCAACGTCACGCCGATGGTGGATGTGATGCTGGTTCTGCTGATCATCTTTATGGTGGTCACGCCCATGTTGCAGAAGGGCATCAGTGTCGACATGCCCAAGGTGAACAATCCGGAGCAGATGCCGGATGCGGACAAAGAAGATGCGTTGCTTGTGTCTATCATGCGCAATGGCGATGTCTTCTTCGGTACCGACAAGATCACCCCGGACAATCTCACCACCAAGGTGAAGGATCGCCTAGCCAATCGCGTGGATAAGCGCGTTTATGTGAAGGCCGACTCCCGCGCGCACTTCGGCAACGTAGTGCAGGTGGTCGATGCCGTCCGCGCCGCCGGTGTGGACGATCTCGGCTTGCTGACCGATCAACGAAAAACAACGCCAGGTGCTCCGCCGGCTACGCCCGGCGCGAGCGGTCAATAAAGGAGAACTACCATGGGAATGGCAGTTGGCCCGAGCGGCGGCCAAAACGCGAGCATTAACGTCACACCGCTCATCGATGTGTTGCTGGTTCTCCTGATCATCTTCATGGTGATCACGCCCCTGACGCCGAAAGGTCTGGATGCGCTGGTTCCGCAGCCGCCTCCGCCGAACGCGCCGAAAAATAACACTCCCGATCGTACGATCGTGGTGCAGTTGGTCGATCGCGGAGCTGGGCAGGAACCGGGCGTCAAGATTAACAATGAAGACGCGACCTGGGACAACCTTCAGGGCCGTCTCACCGACATCTACAAACTTCGGCAGGAAAAAGTGATGTTCGTGAAGGGCGATGACGCAATTCCCTTTGCCGACGTGGCGAACGTAATCGACATCGCGCATGCGGCTGGCGTGGATAAAGTCGGATTGATCACCGCGAAGATTGAAGCCGGCGGCTAAGCGACCGGCTTGTCGTCGGCCGATAAGGCCGACGATTTGTTATTGTCTCTGAATTTTGCGGAACTGGAATGGCGCGGGAAAGGTTTGCCCAAACCTGCTCGGCCCGCACTGGCAATACCCACACTTGTGAAATTTCTGCTCTGGGCCTAGGATGCTGTGGCATAGGGAGACTTAATACTGCAATGAAAAAGAACTTGCGACTACTCTCGCTGGCGGTAGTTGCGCTGGCACTCTTCTCTTCTGTGGGCTGCAGCAAGCTGCGCGCCCGGGATCAGCTCAACAAGGGCGTGGAAGCCTATAAGAACACGCACTATGAAGACGCCATCAACCATTTCCAGGAAGCGGTCAGTCTGGATCCCAGCCTGCTCAATGCGCGCATGTACTTGGCGACTGCTTTCGCCCAGCAATACATTCCGGGCGTAGACAGTCCCGACAACTTGCACATGGCCGAACAAGCCATCGAGCAATATCAGAAGGTTCTTGACGCCAATCCGGCTCGCGAACAGAAGGTGAACAGCGCCAAGGGTATCGCGTATCTCTACCTGAACATGAAAAAGTTCGACGACGCGAAGAAGTACTACCGCATGGCTTCCGATGTGGATCCCAACGATCCCGAGCCTTATTACTCGGTCGGCGTGATCGATTGGACCGCATCCTACCAGCCGCGTATGGAAGCTCGAGCCAAACTGGGGCTCAAGCCGGAAGATCATCTGAATCCGAAAGACAAAGAGCAAATGAAGGCCTGCACCGAGCTCAAAGCGAAGAACATGCCGATCATTCAGGAAGGCCTCGACAGCCTCAACAAGGCCATCGAGCTTCGACCGGACTATGACGACGCCATGGCCTACATGAATCTCATGTACCGCGAAAAAGCCGACGTCGAGTGCGACGACCTGCCGGGCCGGGCAGAGGATCTGAAGACCGCCGACAACTGGGTGGACAAGACCCTCGCCGTCAAGAAAGCCAGAGCCGAAAAGCAAGCAGCCAATCCCGGCGGAATCACCATGGATCAGTCGAAATAAGTTCTCCGGCTTCAAGAATGGTTTAATTGCCTCCTTCGCCCTGAGCGAAGGAGGCATTTTCACCTCGGGGAAGACTGCGGAATTCCTGCCTAAGAATGTGGGGAAAGCCGCCGAAGCGTGCCCTGAGGAGTCGAAGGGGCTGTCTGCCGGGCACAGCCCGCCAGCCTCTGCTTCCAATCTAGTGGCGGGAATACAATCTCACTTCCACCTGGGCAAACTCCCACTGCTGCATCTCAACAAATGATTCTGTCAAGATCTCGTTCAACATTAAAGTTGTCGCATCCGGGTTCGCCGGCCCGCCATTATTCATCAACACCACCCACACGTGGTCATACTGCTTAGAAACCGCTCGTAGAAATTCCGCCGTGGGCTTGCCAGTAAAATCGCAATAATCCAAACGGTCGCCATGGCGAGGGAAAATAATCTCCGGCCGAGATTCTGTCTCCGAACTCTGTTGAGGCCCGCTTTTGCGGAGCGACCGGTAGAACTCGTACCCTACCCGCGTTCCAGCAATGTGGAATAAGACCGCATCTCCGGCCTGCGCGTGATCAAGCACATAGTTGCTGGCGGCGCCGATTCCGTCACGCTCAACGTCGAAATCATGATCGTAATAGGCGAGCGTTCCCTTGAACGAGAACAGCAGAATCACGGCCAGCGCGACACCCACCTGCCACTGCTTCTGCAGCCGCCCCAGCCCGGCCGCTGCTAACAGAATGAAAGGGGGCAAACAAAAAATAAAGTAGCGGCCCAGGAAGATCGGCCTTGCAAACGAAAGCATCGAAACAAGCAGAACCGGGAACAGCACCCACGTGAGCAGGAATCGTAATCGCCAGACTTCTTCGCCAGGGCGACCTTCGCGCGAGAACAGGCGTTTCCCGAATGGAGCGAGCGCCGTGGCGCAGGCCGCCACATATAAAAACAGAAGTGGCCATCCACCATTCCCGGCAAGCCATTCGTAGAAGACGACGAGATCGTGCACGCCTGGCCGGTGAATCCAGCGAATCGGCCCCGCTCCCGTTTTGGCGATGAAGACGATCAATGGCGATACCGCAACTGCAATCCAAATCCAGGCGCGGCGTAGTCCGCGCGCGACCGCAACATCGGCGATTCCGTCGGTCGCCACTGAATCCTGTGTAGAAAGCCAGAACGCAACGCCCTGAGTTCCAATCAACAGCAACGCGTAGAAGTGTGCATACATGGCCAAAATGCTGATTAAGCCATAGGAGACCAGATTCCGGCGGGAAGGCTTCTGCAAATAGGCGCAGAAATAACCGCTCGAAAGCACGGCCAGCAAAAAGAAGAGAGAATAACTGCGGGCCTCCTGCGCATAGCGAATGTGGTAAGCATTTACACTCGTCAGCGCCATGGCAACGATTGCCGTGCGCCGGTCAAACAAGAGCCGAGCCAGCCAATAGATTGCCGGCAGCCCAGCAATGGCCAGCACGACAGAAAGACTGCGGATGAAGAATTCTGTCTCCCCAAAATGCAGCCACGCGCGAAGCAGCAGGTAATACAACGACATGTTGCCTTCCCGCCACCACAGTAGATGCAGAAAGTCGCGCCAGTCCAGCCGCGCAACGACGACGCTGAAGCATTCATCAAACCAGAAAGGCTTGCGCGTGAGGAACAGAAAACGAAGCATCGCGCCCACCACGCAGACGACGAACAGCGCCATCGGCAGCAGAGGGTTCCGGCTTCCGCCTCGGAGCCCAGGGCGGCCGGCACTTGCACTCCGGCCCTCAGCGGTTTCAGTGAGCATTATGCGCGATGATACTATGCTTAAAATCAGAGAGAGTTTGCGGTAATGAATCAGGCGATGAGCGCATTCACCCTAGGCGATAGACTCGCAGAAGTATCCGAACAGGAGTTGCCTCCTACGATGAGCGATAGATGGCATGGACGAGTATCGGTAATCGTGCCCGTCTACAATGAAGTCGCCCACGTGGAGGAGTTGCTGCGTGCCATTCAGGCCTCGCCCGCGAAAAAAGAAATCATTCTGGTGGATGATGGTTCCACCGACGGCACTCGAGAAAAGCTTCGGTCCCTGCCCGCGATGGACGACGTGACCATCGTCTTTCACGAAGCAAACTGTGGCAAAGGAGCTGCCGTGCGCACGGCTCTCGCTTATGCCCGCGGTGAATATATCCTGATCCAGGATTCGGATTTGGAATACGATCCGCAGGACTATCCCGCGTTGCTTCGGCCGCTCGAAGAAGGCCGTGCGAATGTGGTTTATGGCGTAAGGCCCGACCGCCCGGAACGAGGGCTGCGATTTTTTCTGGGAGCCAAGCTGCTAACGCACCTCACGAACTTTCTCTATCGCGCTGGCATTCATGACGAAGCCACGTGCTACAAGGTTTTTCGCCGTTCCCTGCTGTCGCAGGTTCGGCTCGACTGCCATCGCTTCGAGTTCTGCCCTGAAGTGACGGCCAAGCTCTGCCGTATGGGCGAAAAGATTGCCGAAGTTCCCATCTCCTACACACCTCGATCCACGGGCGAAGGAAAAAAGATTCGCCACTCCGACGGGTGGCTCGCTATCTGGACGTTGATTCGTTACCGCTTCACTCCACCGCGCTATTGGCAGCGGCGCGCAGGCCGCGATGCTCCATTCAAAGTAAGCTTCTCACGTTTGCCGCCGGGGCAATCCCGGATGGAAGGTCTATGAGTTCAACGCTGGTACGCGCCGCGTCCGAATCTGCACGCATTGCCGATCAGCTCCGCCGCGCCTTTGACGGCACAGCGTGGCATGGGCCGGCATTGCTGGAACTGTTGCAGCACGTCGATGCGGCCGCGGCGGCAGCCAAGCCCGTGAAACAGGCACACAGCATCTGGGAACTGACGCTTCACATCGCCGCCTGGGATGCCGCCGGGCTTCGCCGCCTCGGAGGCGAGAAGTGCCAGCCCGAGGGCGAAGACAACTTTCCTCTTGTTCCCAAAGCTACACCTGCCAACTGGCGAAAAGCCCTGCGGCAAGTTGTGCAGGCTCACCGCCTGCTCATTAAGACGGTCGAGTCGCTGCCCGACTCGCGGCTGTGTGAGCGGGTTCCGGGAAAGAGATATGACTTCTATCACATGCTCCACGGCATTGTGCAGCACGAGCTCTATCACGCTGGGCAGATTGCCATTTTGAAAAAAGCACAAGGCAAGAAAGCCTGAATCACCATTGCTTGAAAATCACGGCGACGGCGGCAACGATCATCGCGAATCCAAGCGCGTGATTCCACCGGACTGGCTGATTCAAATAGAGGATAGAGAACACCGAAAACACGACCAGCGTGATGACTTCCTGAATAGTCTTTAACTGCACCGCCGTGAACTCGTAAGAGCCGATGCGGTTCGCGGGAACCTGAAAGCAGTATTCAAAGAACGCGATCATCCAGCTGATCACGATTACTTTGAAAAGCGGGACCTCGCGATACTTCAGGTGGCCGTACCAGGCAAAGGTCATAAAAATATTGGACACGGTGAGCAGCGCTATCGTCTTCATTAAATCGGTAATTCCTTTCGGTATGCCTTAGCGGAATTCGTTTTCCGCAAATGGGTCTCAAATTAACAAGTTAACCGGCCGGGACGCTATCCTGATGCTCTTTCCCGAGTTTGCGTTTACAATTTCTTTCCGGTACCGGTCCCCTGAATAAATGCCTAAGCATGAAAACGAAGTAATTCCTGTCGCGGTGGTTGGCGTGGGCGTCTTCGGGCGCAATCACGCCCGCGTTTACAAAGAACTCGAACAGCAGGGTGAACCGGTGCGCCTGGTCGGAATCGTCGACCGCGACCTGAACCGGGCAGACGAAGTGGCGCGCGAGTGCGGCTGCCGCGGATTCGGTTCCGTCGCACAGATGCTTACCACGCACAGCGAAGTCCGCGCCGCTTCGGTGGCCGTGCCCACAACGCAGCACCTGCCCATTGCCCGGGACCTCATGGAAGCCGGCGTCGACGTTCTGATCGAAAAGCCGGTGGCAGCCAGTCTGGCTGAGGTGGACGAACTAATCGCCGTCGCCGCCACGCACAAACGAATTGCTCAGACAGGTCATCTGGAACGATTTAATCCTGCGGTGCGGGCCACGCTTCCATTGCTGACGAAACCGATGTTCTTCGAAGTACACCGGCTGAGCGTCTTTACCCCGCGATCGCTCGACGTGGATGTGGTCCTCGACCTGATGATTCACGATCTCGACGTCGTGCTGTCGTTTGCGAATTCGACGGTCAAGGAAGTTCGCGCCGTGGGGTTGCCGATTCTCTCAGGTAAGACCGATATTGCAAACGTCCGCCTGGAACTGCAATCCGGGTGCATCGCAAACTTTACCGCCAGCCGGGTCTCCACGGAACGAGTGCGCAAGCTGCGATTTTTTCAGCCGGGGCAATACATTTCCCTCGACTACGGCAGGCAGGAGGTTCTGGTCTTTTCCGTAGGGCAGGACGGAGAAAACGCAGGGGTGCCTTCGGTAAATCCCCAAATCAAGATTGCCAAACCTTCCGTCGCTAAAGAAGAGCCGTTGCACGCGGAACTGAAGTCGTTCTTGCATGCGGTCATGCACCGTTCCGCTCCGGACGTTCCGCTTGAAGACGGGCGCCGCGCGCTGGCCCTGGCGCTCGATATCGTCGCTGCGATTCGCGAGCATTCCGCAAGCCTGGAGCTCGGTGCAATGGCGAAGGCGTGAAGTAAGTTACCGGTTCCGCACAGCATTTCGCCGATGCTCGCAGCGGTAGAAGACGGCGCTCACGATCGACATTCCCATCGATAAAATGATTCGGATCGGAGATCCCTCGCGGATTCGGGAGAGTTTTTTACAAATGTTTACACACCTAAGTCTCATCTCTTTTGGAAGTCGGCAGAATCCCCCGAAAGATGCGAAAATGGAAGTACTTGGCTCACGCGTTACTCAACGTGCATCTACCTAAGAACGACGGAATGCAACGTCGCGACTTCGATTCGTGTCTAACGATGAGCCGAGGTTGGACTTAGCCAAGCCCTGCGCATGCCGATCACGCAAATTCCATTTCAGGATCCAGTTGCGCCTCCGGAAAAACCACAGCCGGAGCAGCTCGGCCTATATGACGCGCGCGATTGGGAAGAGGCTTACCGCGATGCTGACGACCATAGTGTCCCGCACCTGCTCATCCAGTTGCAGGACGATCTGGCTCGCTCGCGCTGGCGCGAGGCCCTGTGGATTTCGATCATCGTCCACATGGTGCTGGCGATCTGCATTTGGAACTTTGCCTTTCTTGCCAGCCATATTTTTGGACGAAAGATTGTGCCGTTTTCCGCCAACGACCTGCTGAACCGTCAAAACACAACCTTCCTGGCGCTGCCGCCGGATTTGCAGAAGGTGCCGCACAAGCCGAATACGAATGTAATATCCGACAAAGACCGCATCGCTACGACGCGCCATCCGGAACTGGATTCGAAAGAACTGCGGAAGATACTGGCTACACCGCCTCCGGGCGCGCCTGGGCCGAAAGGTCCGCGCACGCAAACCCCGGCACCCCAGCCGCCGCAGGTCGCCCAGAATCAGCCGCAGAATTTTCAGCAATCTGCGCCGCAACAGCCGCCCAACACGAACCCGAACGCTCAGTTGCAAACTCCCAGAGCCGACAGTAATCCGTTCAAAATGGGCGGCGCGATGTCCGCAGGTGATGCCATCCAGGAGGCGGCTCGTGCGGCGGCGGAACGCCGTGGCGGCGGTGGTGGACAGGAAGGCGATTTCGGCCTCGGAACCGGCGCTCACGGGCGGCAACTGGGAGCGCTAGAAATCCTCAGCGACACGCAGGGAGTCGATTTCGGCCCATACCTGCAGCGCATTCTTCAGGATGTAAAAGAGAACTGGTATCGCATCATCCCGGAATCCGCGCAGATGAAAAAAGGCAAACTGGCAATCGAGTTTGCCATCACCAAAGACGGACAGGTTGCGGGCATGAAGCTAGTCGCCACCTCAGGAGATACCGCTCTGGATCGCGCCGCCTGGGGCGGAATCACAGCGTCGAATCCATTCCCACCGCTGCCTACGGATTTCGGCGGGCCTTATCTGGCTCTTAGATTCCGCTTTTACTACAACCCAGACAAAGGCGAATTGGAATAGCTTCGCTCGACCTCAGACTTGAACCAACGACCAACAACTATCGACTAACGACCGGTTCCCTACCACACCCTGCAACGATTCGCATTCACCATCGGCGATCCAGCTTTGCAATGGAATGCCTGCTGAAACTCCGGCATATTTGAAACAACTCCGTTGGTGCGGTATTTCTCCGGCGAGTGGGGATCGACCGTTGCGCGCATCCGTTTGGTTTCGTCGCGCTCATTCGAGCACCAGCTTTGTCCGTAGCCCACGAAGAATCTCTGGTCCGGGGTGAGGCCGTCGATGGGTTGCAGATTCTGGCCCTGCGTGTCCTGTTTCCACGCCATGTAAGCCAGGATCAGCCCTCCTACGTCGGCGACATCTTCGCCCAGTGTGAGTTTGCCGTTGATCTTGACGTCGTCAATCACGGTATAGCTCGAGTACTGATCCGAAATGCACGCGACGCGCTTGGTGAATTCTTTTCCGTCTTCGTCAGTCCACCAGTCGCGCAAATTTCCCTGGGCATCGAACTGGCGTCCTTCATCGTCAAAGCCGTGGGTCAGTTCGTGGCCGATCGTTCCGCCAGTGTTTCCGTAATTAGGCGCCGCATCGGACGTAGGATCGAACAGCGGTGGCTGCAGGATGCCTGCAGGAAAATTAATATCGTTCATCTGCGGATCGTAATAAGCATTGACGGTCGGCGGCGTCATGCCCCACTCTCCGCGATCCACCGGCTTGCCGATCTTCGCCAGTTGCCGGCTGAACTCGAATCGCCGGGCGCGCAAGACGTTTCCCATCTCGTCTCCGCGAACGATGTCGAGCTTGCTGTAATCGCGCCAGTGGTCGGGATAGCCGATTTTGTTGGCCACGGTATGCAGCTTTTCCATCGCCCGCGTTTTGGTCTCCGCGCTCATCCAGGACAGGGAGACGATGTCCTGCTGCATAGCGGCTTCAATCTCTTTCACCATCTTCAACGCTTGCTGTTTCGCTTCCGGGCCGAAATATTTTTCCACATAAGCCTGACCCAAAGCCTCGCCCAGATCATCGTCTACGTCTTGCGTGCAGCGTTTCCACCGCGGCTCGATCTGCTCCGTGCCGGCAAGCGTCTTGCCGTAAAAAGCGAAATCCTCATTCACGACAGCGGCGGAAAGAAACCGCGCATTCGCCGATACCAGATGCCAGCGCAGATACGTCTTCCAACTCGCCAAATCCTCTTTGTCGATCTCCGTACTCACCGTCTTGGCAAAATCGGGAACGGCGACATTCAAGCTGCCTAACGAAGGGAGCCCCACTTTGCTGAAGTAAACCGGCCACGCAAATGACGGCGATAAAGTCTGAAGTTCCTGCACCGTCATCTTGTGGTAAAGCTTCTGCGGATCGCGGCGCTCGACGCGAGTCATCGAGCCCTGCGCCAGCGCCGTCTCGATGCGCATTACAGTTTGCGCCCCTGCGGCGGCAGCATCGGGTTTGTCACCCAGCAGTTCGAACATCTTCTGCACGTGCATCAGATATGCCTTGCGCAGATCCTGCGACTTGGCATCGTCTTTGAAGTAGTAGTCGCGGTCAGGAAGACCGAGGCCGCCCTGGTCGGTTGAAGCGATTTCCTGCGCGGAGTCTTTAGCATCCTGATCGGAACTAAAACGAAACAGCGTGCTGCGCCGATATCCGGAAGAAAGCGCACGGTCCACGACCAGATCCGCCAGTTCCGCCTTCGAGCTCATCCCGTTAATCTTGTCGAGATATGGACGCAAGGGCGTGATGCCGGCGGCGTCGACGGCCTTTTCATCCATGCAGGCCGCGTAGTAGTCGCCGATTTTCTGGTGCGTCGCGTCGCGCTGCGCGCCGGGAATTTCCGCTGTTTGCAGAATGTCCCGCAATTGTGCCGTGTCTTCATCCTGTACTTTTCCGTAAGCGCTCCAACTCGACTGGTCGGGCGGGATGGGATTTTTCTTCATCCATCCGCCGCAGGAATACGTGTAGAAATCTGTACACGGGTCAACGCTGCGGTCCATGGAGGTTGGATCAAGCACGGGCTGAGGTTTCGAAGCGGCGGGCTGCTGCGCGACTGCGAAAGAAGGGACCAACAAAAACAGTACTGCCGCTGCACGGCAGAGATTTGTCATGAGATGGAACTCCAATTTCGAGAAACTAGTTTAATCCAAAATCGCTACTCGATATCCGGCGCCATACGAAACGGTCGCGAGCGATTATGCCGGGTGTGCCTCTAGCCCTCACCCCTTCCGCAGGTGGATCGATCCATCCCCAGTGCGAATGGTCATCCGATTTCCCCCGCCGTTCAGCTTGCCTCGCACTTCGTTTTCCTTGACTCTTCCTTCGGCTGTCACCGGCATGTCGAGATCAATATGCCCGTCGCTGGTCCGCAGATCCACGTCCGCAGCCAAAGTCTCTGGAACTTCCAGCGTGACGCTTCCATCTCCGGTTTCCAAACGCCACTCCGCGGCTAGCGCCGATCCGGCTGTGGCACGCACATCCACGTGACCATCGCCGGTCTTGAGATCGAGTTCGTCGAAGCGGCCGTTGGCCCGTATGTGGCCATCGCCAGTGTTCGCGCGCAGTTTGCCGTCCACTGAATCGAGAATCTGCGAGCCATCGCCGCTGCTCAAATCCATCTCGCCCTTAAAGCTGGCCATCTCGATCTTGCCGTCGCCGGTGTGCAGATTCACCCGACCTTCGCGCGGCATGTGAATGTTTATATCGACGCGATGATTACCCATGTCGATATGGAAGCCATAGTGACGCTCGCGCGGGTAGCGGACCTCGATTTCGACGGTATCGCCGTTCTGCCGTTCGGTCACGCGAATGCCGTCTTCGCCAATCTTGTCCCGCGTGGTCGTGACTCTGGCCTCGATCGTATTCTGGTCCCAGGTATCGACGCGGATGTTGGCGTCAGAAGTCTCCACCCGCAAGTCAGGTTTGCCCGCAATGTTATAAGTCTTCGACCACTCATCGGCACGCGCTGGCAAAGCGGCGGCCACGGACAGTAACACAACGATCAGCCCCAATCGCTTCATGCTTTCCTCTTTCTTCTTGCGGGCAGGCACACCTTCACCCGGCATGTTAGACCTGCTCCTTAGACGAAGGTACGCGCGATTGGTGAGGGCGGTTCCGTGTTTCCGCAATTTGAAGCCGTTTAGACGAATCTATTGTCCCAGGATCAGCGGCAGGCCATTTTTGTTGTTCCCGATCACAACCACCTTCGAGTTGGCGCTCTTAGCCAAATTCTCAGTCGCCTCGATTCCTTTCCATTCCAGCAATGACGGTGTTATGCCTTGGGCCACGATTTGCTGGAAGTCGCGCACGCCGGCGGCTTCGATGCGCTTGCGCTGGGCTTCCTGCGTTTCCTTTTGCAGGCGAAAGTTCATGGCTAGCGACTCCTGTTCAGCCTGTTGCTTGGCCTCAATCGCGGCTTTCAGTGTGGCGGGGAGTTGGATATCGCGTAAGAGAACGTTCTCCACTGTCAAGCCACGCTGATTGAGTTCGGCGCTGACCTGGTCGTAAATTTGCTTGGCCACCATTTCCCGCTCTCCGGTATACAGAGCGTTGGCGGTATGGGACGCCGTCGCTTCGCGGATAGCCGAGCGCAGGGTAGGCTCGACCACCACGTTTTCATAGTCAGCTCCGATCTTCTGGAAAACCTCGGCGGCCCGGTCGGGATTGAGATGGTAAATGAGCGAGGTGTCCAAGCTCATCATCAGGCCCTCACTGGAAGGGACACTGGCTGATTCTTTAAGCGTCTGCGTCTGGATCGAGAGCTCGTTGTTGGTTTTCAGAGGACTGATGAAGTGGATGCCCTCGCCCAGAGTTTCGCCCGTCTGCACTTTGCCAAAGAGGGTGAGAACTCCTACGTGACCGGTTCCTACACGCGTCACGCAGTTCAACAGAAAGATCAGGAGCACAAGCCCGGCAATGCCCAGACCCACCAGTCGTAGCAGAATGCCGCGACCGCCGCCGCCATCGATCACGTGGCCTTGGGCTCGATCAAAGATCGTCATCAGAATTCTCCTTTAGGCGATTGTAGGGCGGCTTTGGCGGCGAGATAAGTGCCTCCCCGGAGGCGGGCGAGATACCGCTTCACCGCTGGCGCTAAATGGGCATCCGCATCCTGCTGCATCTTGCAGACGGCTGCCGCATCTCTTACAGTACGTCTATGAGCAAGATTCACATCCCGACGCCGTTACGCCAGTATGTGGGCAAACAGTCGACGGTCGAGGTTAACGGCGCGACCGTGGGTGAAGCCCTGACTTCCCTTGTCGCCCAGCATCCCGACCTGAAGAAGCACCTCTACACCGATGACGGCAAGTTGCGAGCCTTCGTCAATCTTTACGTGAACGACGAAGACATCCGTTACTTGCAGAAAGAAGCGACCGCGCTCCAGGAAGGCGACAGCATTTCAATTGTACCGTCGATTGCCGGAGGCAGGCCTTGAGCGCCATGCAGCGAGGCACAATTACTGGAGAAGCAAGCCCTGTTCCCCCTGGACGCTTTTGTTGCTGTTGTTCCATCCCCTATTAGCGCCCGCGGCATTTCGCACACAATCCAAGAATAGATCAGCCTGAGGAACATATGGCCACCACAATCACAGCAGCTCCATCCACCCTGAGCAAAGACGAAATCCTACGCTACTCGCGCCATCTCATCATGCCTGAGGTCGGCATGGAAGGTCAGCAAAAGCTCAAGGCCGCCCGCGTGTTGTGCATCGGCACTGGAGGGCTGGGATCGCCGATGGCTTTGTATCTCGCTGCAGCCGGCATCGGCACGCTGGGCTTGGTGGATTTCGATGTAGTCGACTACACAAATCTTCAGCGGCAGATCATTCACTCCACTGCCGACGTGGGCCGCAAGAAACTCGATTCCGCCGCCGACAAGCTGAAGGCACTGAATCCTTATTTAGATCTTCGGACTTTTGACACATTCCTAAGCAGCGAAAACGCGCTGGAACTGTTTCGCGATTTCGACATCATCGCCGACGGCACGGACAATTTTCCCACCCGCTATCTGGTCAATGACGCTTGTGTGCTATCGGGCAAGCCGAATGTCTACGGATCAATCTTCCGCTTCGAGGGGCAGGCCAGTGTCTTTGCCACCAAAGATGGTCCCTGCTACCGCTGTCTTTATCCCGAACCACCACCTCCAGGACTGGTGCCTTCCTGCGCCGAAGGCGGAGTACTCGGCATTCTCCCCGGCCTGGTGGGCGTGATGCAGGCGACGGAAGTGATCAAGCTGATTCTAGGAGTGGGCGAACCGCTGATCGGCCGCTTGCTCCTGATTGACGCGCTGAGCATGAAGTTTCGCGAATTGAAGCTGCGCAAGAATCCCGATTGCCCGGTCTGCGGCACGCATCCTACGGTGACGAAGCTGATAGACTACAACGAGTTTTGCGGCATTCGCGAGGAGGAAAAATCAGTGGCAACAGGCATTCCGGAAATGCAAGTAGAAGAGTTGAAACGCCGCCTGGATGCGGGCGATGACTTATTCATTCTCGACGTGCGTGAGCCGCACGAATATCAGATCTGCAATCTGAACGGGCATTTGATTCCGCTCAACGATCTGCGCCAGCGGGTCAACGAACTTGATTCCAGCCGCGAGATAGTCGCCCACTGCAAAATGGGCGGCCGCAGCGCGAAGGCCGTGGCGTTCCTGCAGCAGGCCGGATTCACCAAAGTCCACAATCTCGCCGGCGGAATTACCGCGTGGGCGGATCGAGTGGACCCAAAGATGCCAAAGTATTAGACAAGCGGATCGAAGAGATGCGTATCAGGGCATGGCTTCAGCCGAAGCCATGCCCTTTAAAAGCTTTTCTCCGTGACTCAGTGCCTCCGCGGTGGGTGTTGACGCGTCAGTCCCTTACCCCATCCATAAACGCACGCAGCTTCCGCGACCTCGACGGATGCCGCAGTTTTCGCAGCGCCTTGGCTTCGATCTGCCGAATGCGTTCGCGGGTTACGGCGAAGCTTTGGCCGACTTCTTCCAGGGTGTGCTCGCTGCCGTCTTCGAGGCCGAAGCGCATCTTGATTACTTTTTCTTCGCGCGGAGTCAGCGTGCGCAGGACCTGTCCGGTCTGGTCCTTGAGGTTCACGTTGATCACCGCTTCGGCGGGTGAAACCACGGCGCGGTCTTCGATGAAGTCGCCGAGATGCGAATCTTCCTCTTCGCCGATCGGCGTTTCGAGGGAGATGGGCTCCTGTGCGATCTTCAAAACCTTGCGCACCTTCGCCACAGGAATGTCCATGCGCTTGGCAATTTCTTCCGACGTTGGTTCGCGTCCCAGTTCCTGCACAAGCTGCCGCGACGTGCGGATCAGTTTGTTGATCGTCTCGATCATGTGCACCGGGATGCGAATCGTGCGCGCCTGATCGGCAATGGCACGAGTAATCGCCTGCCGAATCCACCACGTTGCGTATGTGGAGAACTTATACCCGCGGCGGTATTCGAACTTGTCCACGGCTTTCATCAGGCCGATGTTGCCTTCCTGAATCAGGTCGAGGAACTGGAGTCCGCGGTTGGTGTATTTCTTGGCGATGGATACGACAAGACGAAGGTTGGCCTCGATCAGCTCGCGCTTGGCCTGCTCCGCGTCCATGTCGCCCTGGATGATCTCGCGCTGTGTGCGCTTGAGCTCCTGGAACGAGACGCCGGTTTCCACTTCCAGCTTTTCCACTTCGGCGCGGATGGCGCGCGCCTGGCGGCGATATTCTTTTTTCTGTTCTTCGCTGCGCGTGGCGTCGGCCTTGCGCTCCAGGTTGTTGACCTGGCGGTCGAGCGAACGCATGCCGTCGACGGTTTTGTTGACCCGCTCGATCAGCCGCTTGCGCTCATTGTTGGTGAAGCCCAGCTTACGCAACGCCTGTGAAACTTTGATGATGGCCCGCGCCAGATTCTTGCGTGCCCGGCGATGGTCCTTGGGGCGTTTCTTTTCCGAAACCTCGATGAACTTTTCTTCGAGAAGGCCGGCTTTCTTATACAGCTTGGCCATGTCGTCGATCTTGCCGGTGAACTCGTTCAGGCGGTTCTGCAGAATCTCGTCGGTGATTTCTTCTTCATCGAAGGTCACCACTTCCTTGATCGAGCGAACGCCTTTTTTCAGATCCTCGCCCATGGCGAGCAATTCGCGGATCACAATAGGAGACCGCGAAAGCGCCTTGAGAACGCGAATCTGTCCGCGCTCGATGCGCTTGGCGATTTCCACTTCGCCTTCGCGCGTGAGCAGGGGAACGGTTCCCATCTCGCGCAGATACATGCGGACGGGGTCGTTGGTTTTTTCCAGGGCGCCGGGGGTGAGGTCGAGTTCAACGTCCTCGGAGCCTTCTTCTGCATCCTCGAATTTTTTGTCGAGGCCGGAGGAAGGCATTTTGGGCCCCTCCAGCACATCGATGCCTTGCGTACCGATGGTGGTCAGCAGATCGTCAAGGTCTTCGGGAGAGTGCACGTCATGCGGTATGAGGTCATTGACCTGGTCATACGTGAGGTATCCCTTTTCTTTACCTGTGTCGATCAGCTTTTTTATGTCGTCGTACTTATCGTCTAGAGCCAAGAAGTGTCCTCAAACAACTCAGTTACGCTCGCGCGGGAGCGTTGTGATAAAGTCGCAATGGTAGGAATCTGGGGTAACGCAGGGTTGTGCATGAAGCACAAACCCATCAATCCTATCATGCAAGTGCTGTGGTGTCTATTATTTACCCCGTTGCCTGTTAAGTCCGGACGTTTATCTACAACTCCACTAAATAGTTAGATGGCGTTTGTCGCCCTTTTGTTTCAAGCGTTTTGCGGCTAATCCGCAGCGCTTGTGCCGCTTTCGGCGAGACCGGGATCCATCAAGGACCGCTTAATTCGCTCCAGCTCGCGCAGCAAATCATTGCGACGGTCGGCATCTGTCCCTTTGTCGTGACGCAATTCCGACAGAACTCGCGTCATTTCACGCTTCAGGTGAATCTTCTGCAAGGCGCGAACGGCCCGCTCCAACAACTCAGGCGTAAGTTCCTCGTCTTCCTTCAACAAGATCGTGGCCAGCGTGCGGCGGTCGGAGTCCGACTGCGGCACCTCCATTACATCGGCAACTTCCCGGGGCGCATTGAGTAGTGCATCCACGAGCGATTCCGTTGCAAGGCCGCGATGCAGAGACTCGTTTTCAAGAGTAAAGCGAGCCTGGCGGGCGGGATCGAATTCTTCTTCTTTGTTGCTACCCCGGGCTCCGTCCTGTTGTGAGGTGGGGTCTTCGCCGGGCTGCATTTGACGGGCTGAGGCGAGGGCGCGAATCAGAATGCGCTCGGCGTCGGTCACCTGGGTTTCTGTGGGTGCCTTTACTGTTGCTGCCGAGCGCGTAGCTGCAACGTGTCGCAACTCCTGGCGCAGAACTGCCGAATCGATGTTTAGCTTTTGGGCGATTTCCTGCGCCAGTTCGTCGCGGACGATGCGGCTGGGCACGCGCTGTACGTGCGGCAGCAAGTATTTCACGGCCTTGTCTTTGCCTTCGGCGCTGCGCACCGGGAACTGCGTGCGGGCCCGCTCGATCAAGTAGTCGAAATATTTTTGCGAGTGGCGAAGGGCATTCTCGTATTCGTCTTTGCCTTTGCGGCGAATGTAGAGGTCGGGATCGAAGCCTTGCTCCAAAGTCAGGACTTTTATCGTGAACTCTTCTTCGATCAGCAGGCCGAGTGTGCGCTCGGTGGCTTTTGCGCCTGCCGTGTCGGGATCGAAGTTGACGACTACGTTCTTCGTAAAACGTCCGAGCAGTTTTGCTTGCAACTCGGTGAAGGCGGTGCCGGAGCTGGCGATTACGTTGTGGAATCCGGCGGCGTAGACAGAGATGCAATCCATTTGGCCTTCGACCAGGATGGCATAGTCGAACTTCTTGGCCCACTCTTTCGCCAGGTCGAGATTAAAGAGAACTTTGCCCTTGGAATAGATCGCGGTTTCGGGCGAGTTTAGATATTTCGGTCCGGCTTTTTCGTCGGTGGCGAGGGTGCGCCCGGTGAAGGCGATGACTTTGCCGGAGTCGCTGGCGATGGGGAACATGACGCGGTTGCGGAATTTGGAGTAAATCGCCGTGAGGTGTGAGCTTTGAGCTGTGAGCTTTGAGCCAGCAGCGTCCGAGTTTGAGGTTGTGATCTCAGCGTGGCCAGCTTCCGCATTGTCATCCCGAGCGGAGGCGGGATGCTCGCTTGCGAGCGTCACGCCGGAGTCGAGGGACTTGCTGTCCGGTTGACGGCCGAAAGCTGACGGCTGAGAGCTGCTCTCTTTCCACGAAAACAATCCGCTCTCGCGCAACGTTGCTTCGTCGAATTCGTTTTTCAGGCGGTCGCGCAGGAGGAATCCGGAATCCGGGGCGTAGCCGATGCGGAATTTCGCAGTCGTTTCGGCATCTAAGCCCCGGCCTTGCAGATATTCGCGGGCGCGGGCGCCTTCGGGACGGCGCAGGCAATCCTGGAAAAATGCGACCGCCCGCTCGTGAACGTCGAGCAACTTGCCGCGCAACTGAGCTTCTTTAGCCTCGCCGGAAGTGGAATACGATGCTTTCGGCACCGGGATGCCCAGCTTCTGCGCCACCAGGCGGACAGTTTCGGGGAAGGTGATGTTTTCGATCTTCTGGACGAAGGTGAAGACGTCTCCCGAGACGCCACAGCCGAAGCAGTGAAAAAACTGCCGCGTGGCATGGACCGAGAAAGATGGCGTTTTTTCGCCGTGAAACGGACAGAGCCCCGTGTAGTTTTGTCCCCCGGACTTTTTCAGCTTGATGTAGTCGCCGATGACGCGCACGATGTCCGCCTGCTGCTTCAGGGTGTACGCGAAATCACCGGGATTGGCCATGTAGGAAATTAGACAGTTGCGTCAGGATTGTGAGGCATGGGCCAGTTATTTGAAATATACGCGAGACCGATTGTTGTGGAGAAGCTGTGGAGATCGTTAGGTATTGGTTGGCGGACGAGGAAAACCGGGCCGGGGCCGCGACCGTGCAGGTAGGGATGTTTCCGCGAACATGACAGGGTGATTATTGGCGCGGAGTCGAAGTGAGAAATTCGTCGTCGCAACAGAACGATGTTCATCACTTTTGGCGTGGTCTTAGTGGCTGCAGGTTCGGTCTAGCTTTCCCAGTTGCCATTGCCCGGTTCCCTAATCTTGAGGCGCGGCTCTAAGAGCGTCGCTATGCCCCTTCGATTTTGCCATCGGATCCTAATCCTTCCATAATGTTCTAGGTGTTTTATCCAGAAATCTTCGGCCTAGGCTTCCTCTTCGAGAAATTCTGCAACCAACCCGTTGCCGCACGTCTCGCCACCAACCGAAAATTGACCGTAGAAAAGGAATCCCATGAAAGCACGCAAATTCTCCCCTGTGTTCATCCTGCTAGCCATCGTAGCCGCCATAATTCCAGCCTACTCGCAAGATGTCCTCACCTACCGTAATAACAATGCCCGTACTGCTCTCGATGCCAAAGAAACTATTCTCACTCCCAGCAACGTCAACGTGAGCACGTTTGGCAAACTCTTTACGCTCACGGTTGACGGCAAGGTTGACGCCCAGCCTCTTTATCTCTCCGCCATGGCCATCGCGGGCGGAACCCACAACGTGCTCATCGTCGCCACCGAGCACGACAGCGTCTACGCCTTCGACGCCGATTCCGGCACGCCCTATTGGCACATCACCACGCTCAAATCCGGCGAAACTACTTCCGACGATCGAGGCTGCAATCAGGTCGCTCCTGAAATTGGCATCACCTCGACTCCCGTCATCGCCCGCCCCGCAGGATCGAACGGAGTTATCTACACGGTCGCTATGTCCAAGGATTCTTCGGGCGACTATCATCAGCGCCTGCATGCGCTCAACGCGGCTACCGGAGCCGAACTCTACAAGGGTCCGGTGGACATCTCCGCCAAATATCCTGGCACCGGCGACAACAGTTCAGGCGGAAATGTGATCTTCGATCCTTCGCAGTACAAAGAACGATCCGGCCTGCTGCTCTCGAACGGCACCGTGTATTTGACCTGGGCTTCGCACTGCGACATTCGGCCTTACACCGGATGGATCATGGCCTACAACTCCACCAAACTCACCCAAACCAGTGTGCTGAACGTCACGCCAAACGGCAACGAAGGCGCACTCTGGGGCTCCGGTGCCGGCCTCGCGATGGATAGCAGCGGCAACATATTCGCGCTCGACGCCAACGGCGTGTTCGATACCAAATTGAACACTTCCGGTTTTCCTTCCAGTGGCGACTACGGCAATGCCGTGCTGCGGTTCTCGAGCACCGGCGGGAAACTCGCAGTCGCAGACTACTTTGAGATGTACAACCAGGAAAACGAAAACTGCTGCGACGTTGATCTGGGTTCGGGCGGCGTTCT
This sequence comes from Candidatus Sulfotelmatobacter sp., assembly GCA_049584475.1. GTDB lineage: Bacteria > Acidobacteriota > Terriglobia > Terriglobales > Acidobacteriaceae > Sulfotelmatobacter. The sequence goes on from JBAUXX010000075.1 coordinate 147,638, forward strand.
TCTTTTGCCTAATCTCCAAGACGGTAGTGGTACTACCTGGCAGCTTGCTGCAGGCGCGGGTAAAGATGGCAATCTCTACCTCGTGAATCGCGCGAACCTGGGAAAGTTCAACACGAGCAAGAACAATATTTATCAGGAGCTTGCCGGATCTCTTCTCGGCGGAATGTGGAGCAGTCCAGCGTATTTTGCCGGGAGACTCTACTACGGGCCCGTAGGTTCGCCTATTTTCGCGTTCCAGTTCAAGAACGCCAAGCTGCTTACCAAGGCCGTAGCGCAATCGGCGAACAGTTTCGCCTTCCCCGGCGCAACCCTCGCGGTTTCGTCCAACAACGGCACCAACGCAATCCTCTGGGCGACCGAAAATACGAACCCTGCCGTCCTGCATGCCTACTCGCCCACTACGCTGACGGAGCTTTACAACACCAACCAGGCATCGGGCGGGCGCGACAACTTCGGTGATGGCAATAAGTTCATCACCCCTACTATCGCCAACGGCAAAGTCTACGTGGGAACAACGAATGGTGTAGGCGTCTTCGGCCTGCTCTCGAAGTGATCTGGAAATAGCCAGCAAGAAAGTAAAGCCCCATGTTCCATTGCTACAACCGGAACATGGGGCCTAAGTTTCTAGCCCTGTGTTTGCTCCATGACACCCCTGTGCGCCTCTGTGGTAAAGATTTTCGTCGCAGCCGGTCTCACTCTTCATGCCGTGGATCGACCAGCCAGCGCAGCATCATATTCACGAGGCTCAACAAAATAGCTCCCACGAACGCCGCGAAAAATCCGCGCACCTGAAATCCCGGTACTAGCGCCGACGCAAATTTCAACATCAGCGCGTTGATGACAAACCAAAATAATCCGAGAGTAATCAGCGTCAAAGGAAACGTCAGGACCTTCAAAACAAAGCCGATGGTGGCATTAACAAAGCCAATCACCAGCGCCGCAATCAGTGCCGAAAATACTCCGCTGACATAAAACCCCGGCACCACCTGCGCAACGATCCAAACTGCGAGCCCGCTCAAAAGCCATTTCAGTAAAAGCCGCATAAGCTTTCCCTTTCCAGTGCAACGTTTCAATGTTTCAGAGTTCAAGGTTTCAAAAACTGCGGGCGTTCATTCGTGCTGCCTTGAAACCGTGGGCTTTGAAACTCTGAAACATTGAAACTTTGAAACCTTGCTAAACTAGCCATTCTAATTTCCCAGGAGGATTTCTATGCCCGACCCCGCCCTCAGCGGTTCCGAATTCAAAAAGCAACTGCGCTCCGGATCGCCCAAGATGGGCCTATTTCTCAATGCCCATAGCCCGACTGTCGCCGAGCAACTCGCCCACAGCGGATACGACTGGCTTCTCGTCGATACGCAACACGGTCCCATGCACTACGAAAAATTATCGGCCATGCTCAGCGGATTGGCGAATGGTGGCGCGAAGTCTCTCGTCCGCGTTGGCGGTTACGACGACCGCCCCGGCATTCAGCAAGCCCTTGATCTCGGCGCCGACGGAGTACTCGTACCCTACATCAACACCGCCGAAGAAGCCCGCATCGCTGTGAGCTGCACGAAATATCCGACCGTCGGCACCCGCTCCGTATATTTCCCGCAACGCAGCATGAACAAAGCTGGACTCCTCGGCTACGCCGGAAACTATAACAACGACGGCATCGTTGCCCTTCAAGTCGAAACCGCGTCCTGCATCGAGAACATCGCCGAAATCGCTGCCGTCCCCGGCGTCGACATTCTCTTCCTCGGCCAAAACGATCTCTGCATGTCAATGGGCCTGTACAACAAATATGAGTTCCCGCACATGTACACATCGCCCGAACTCGACGCCGCTACCAAAAAGCTAATCGACCACGCGCGTAAGAACAACGTCATCCTCGGATTGTTCCTCTTCGGCACCGCGCGGGTCGGAGAATTTCTGGAGAAGGGTTTCACCTTTATCAGCATCGGCAACGACCTGCACCACGTGTTAACGCAATCCGGCGCCTACGTCGCCGACATGGAAAAAATAGCACAGGAAAAAGGAAAGACCTGGAAGCGCCGTCCCACCGCGTTGTTCTAAAACGCAGCGGATTTTGACTCTACGGTTTTGCTAGCGACGAACGACCAACGACGGTTCATGACACTCACCGAAATCGAAACCCGTGTCCTCGGCTCCCTGATCGAAAAGGACATTACCACACCAGATTACTACCCGCTATCCCTCAACGCCTTGGTCAACGCCTGCAATCAAAAAAACAATCGCGACCCGGTCACATATTTCGACGAACAGATTGTCCGCGAAGCCCTAAGCACTCTGCAGGAAAAACGTCTCGCCGGACCCGCCGGCGGAGCCGACAGCCGCGTCACAAAGTACGAACATCGCCTTCAGGAAGTTTTCAACTTCGATCGCCGCGAGATCGCCGTCCTCTGCGTGCTGCTTCTTCGCGGCCCGCAAACTCCAGGCGAACTCCGCAGCCGTGCCGACCGCATGTATCACTTCGAAGCCCTCGAAGACGTGGCGTCGACACTCGACCGCCTAAATCAGCGCGATCCTCCGCTGGCAAAAATTCTCCCGCGCCAACCAGGCACAAAAGAATCCCGCTACATGCATCTGCTCAGCGGCGAACCGGAAATGGATGCAAGTGTGGAGCGAGCACTCCCTTCGGCAAGCTCAGGGCAAGCTCTGCCCGCGACTGCCGAAACCGAAAATGCGCATCCAGGAATCACCGGTCGCCTGACGCACCTCGAACAAGAGCTGATCGCATTGCGTGAAGAAGTCTCCGCTCTCAAGCAACAACTAGCCACCTTCCGCAAACAATTCGAGTAGAAAACTCACTGTGCAACCCTGTGAACTCCCAGTGCCCCCTGTGGTAAAGATTTTTTTCGCTGGCAATAAGAAGCCAGCGACTCGCATCCGTGTCTCGGGTGTAGCCTAGTAATATCGCGCGGGCCCGAAGTCCGAAAGCCTAAGCCCGTTCTGGAGGTTCCCCCATGCAACGCCGCGAATTCCTCATTCGCTCTGCCACCGGCATCGGAGCCGCGTGGCTCTCTTCAAAAGCCATCCTCGATGCTATCGCCGCGCAGCCGCCCGCCGGAAAATTCTCCGCCACCGATATCGTCACTCTTGGCAGTACCGGCATCAAAACCAGCCGTCTTGCCATGGGCACCGGCACGGTCGGCTCCGGGCATCATTCGAATCAAAGCGCGCTCGGCGTAAAGGGACTGTCCGATCTCCTGCTCCACGGCCACGACCAAGGCCTGCGCTTCTTCGATGCCGCCGATTCCTACGGAACGCATCCTCACGTCGCTGAAGCGCTCAAGCACCTGCAGCGCGACAAAGTCACCGTGCTCAGCAAAACCTGGGACCGCGACCGCGCCGACCTCGACCGCTTCCGCCGTGAGCCCGGCACCGACTATCTCGATATCTGCCTCATGCACTGTCTCACAGAGCCTGATTGGACCACGCGCTACCGCGGCGTCATGGACGTCTTCGAGGATGCCAAACAGAAAGGCATCATCCGCGCGCATGGCTGCTCCTGCCACAGCATCGAAGCCCTGCGCGCCGCCGCAAAGAGTCCATGGGTGTTGGACGGCTCGGGCAATGCCTATGGCACGACGGAAATGGGCGGTGACCTGAGCTGCGGCGGCAAGAATGGTTGTGGCGTGGCTTTCAAGCTTACCCCGAGTTCCAGCGGATGGGGCCTGTCGGTGTTGCACGTCTTCGGCACTGGCGAGGATGGAGAATACCCCGAGGCAGGCATGCTCCTCGATAGCTCCGGCAACTTGTACGGAACCACGGTGTTCGGGGGACCCGTTTCCGGCACCGTGTTTGAAATCACGCCCTAGCGCCGGATTCAGTTTTCCGCGGAATCGCAATCAGAATCACGAATACCAGGAGGCAAGTCGTGCACGCAGGGAAAACTTGCAGAATTTCCTTCGCAGTCGTCACGCTCGCCGCCATGACCTTCAGCCTGGCCGTATGTGCCCAGGCACAGACTGAAACCGTGCTCTACTCCTTTGGCGGCGTCAGCAGCGGCGAATTTCCCTTGGGCGGGCTAGTCCTTGATGCTGCCGGAAATCTTTATGGCACGACTGCCAACGGCGGCAATTCCACCAACTGTTTTGACGGCTGCGGCACTGTTTTCAAGTTGTCGCAAACGCCCAGCGGACAGTGGAAGAAGACTGTGCTGCACTACTTCGCGGGAAGCACTGATGGATCATATCCCGCATCCAAGCTCGTCTTCGATGGAAGCGGCAATCTCTACGGCGCAACTCAGTCCGGCGGGAGCGGTAATGGCTGCTGCGGAGTGGTTTTCAAGTTGACGCCCGCCACTTCCGGGACATGGAAGGAAAAGATTCTTTTTGCCTTCGCGGGCGGCGCCACCGGAGCAATTCCCTCCAACGTCACCTTCGACGCGGCAGGGAATCTGTATGGAACCGCGCTTGGGGGCGGAAATGTCAGCGATTGCCAGAACCAGAATCAAGGAGGCTGTGGCCTCGTCTTCAGGCTTTCCCCCACTGCCAGCGGGCCTTGGAAGGAAAGGGTTCTCTTCAAATTCATTGGCCGGGGCGATGGCGGCAACCCCGAGGGCGGCGTGGTTTTGGATGCCGCGGGGAATATGTACCTGATCGCAACCTCCGGCGGCATCGGCTGTTCTCCCTACGGCTGCGGCGTCGCTCTTGAGCTTTCGCCGACCGCCAGCGGCCCCTGGAACGAGACCACGCTGCACCAGTTCACCGGCGGCGCGGACGGAGGATTCGTTTCTCCAGGCCTGGCTTTAGACGCCTCGGGCAACGTGTATGGCTCGACCGACAGTGACGGCGCGAACGGCTTTGGAACTATCTTTGAAATTTCTCCGACTTCCTCCGGTTGGGCCGAGAGCACGATCCTCAACCTCGACAATGCTACGAACGGAAACGGAACCCAGCCGCTCATTTTCGATCCTGCTGGAAATCTCCATGTTGAGAATTCGGGCGGAGGTTCCAAGAACTGCGGTACTGTCTTTGAGCTTTCGCCTTCGAGCGGCTGGCAGGAAAGCGGGCTTTTTACCTTCGATTGCACGGACGGCGGTGCGAATCCCGATGGCGGGTTGACGCTCGATGCAAACGGCAATCTTTATGGAGTAACCGGAAATGGCGGCGCGGCGGGTACCGGAGTCGTTTTCAGGATCAATCCCTAAGGCTTCTTCGAGCCGGCGCTTCGTATACGAAGTCTCGCCCTTTTAAGATCGGTGCGCCTTAGCGTCGCAGTTTTCCCCACACTTGCTGAACCTGAGTCCCCGTATGATCTAGCGCTCCGGAGTTGTCGATCACGAAATCGGCGGTTTTGATTTTTTCCGCGTCCGGAAGTTGCGCCGCCATGCGACGGGCGACCTCCTTGCGGGCTGCATCGAGCGGCATGTTTTGCCGAGCGGCAAAACGTTCGGCGCGTTGCTCATCTGCGCAAGTGACAACAATGAGCCGGTCGAAATCCTTGGCTGCGCCAGCCTCGATAATCAGCGCCGCTTCGACAATAGCCACGCCACCCGGGTGATGCCGCGCGATTTCTTCCATCCATTCATTCTGGCGGCGAACTACTGCGGGATGAACGATCCGGTTCAATTCTTCGATGCGCGAAGAGGCGTTGCCTTCCGAGCCGAACGCAGCCTCCGCGAGTTTGGCGCGGCTAATCCTCCCGTCTGGGTTGAGAATCCCGCGACCAAAGGTAGAAATAACTTGTTCGTAAACATACTGCCCCGGTTCCATCAGTGCGTGGGCAATGCGATCCGCCTGAGTGAGGTGCGCGCCCAAGCCGACGAACATCTCTCCGATCGCGGTTTTGCCGGAGGCAATGCCACCCGTAAGTCCGACTTTCAGCACGATTCACCTGCACGAAGAGCAGTCACCACAGAATACAGAGACACAGAGAAAAGCAAGAAAACAAGAAAAGTGGTTTTCTCTGCGTCTCTGTGACCCTGTGGTGAATTTGCATTGTGCGTCAGGCGCGCGATAACTCGGGCACGACACGGCGCAGCTTTGCCGCTTTCACGGTATTAAACATCAGCATAGCGATGGTCAGCGGCCCCACTCCGCCGGGGACGGGTGTAATGGCCCCGGCGACTTCCGCGGCTTCCGGATGCACGTCTCCCGCAAGCGTCGATCCTTTGGTGCGAAACAATTCCTCGCGCTTGGCATTGCCGGCGAAAAGCCTAGCGAATTCGGCAGCATCGGTAACTTTGTTCATGCCCACATCGATCAAAGTCGCGCCCGGCTTCACGAAATCGCGGGTAATCATCCCCGCGCGTCCGATGGCCGCCACCAGAATGTCGGCGCGCCGGCACACTTCAGCCAGATCGCGCGTTTTTGAATGACAGACCGTGACCGTAGCGTTCGCGTTCAGCAGCAGCATCGCCACCGGCTTGCCGACAATGTCGCTGCGTCCCACCACAACCGTTTCCTCTCCGGCAAGGGTAATGCCGCTGCGCCTGAGAATTTCCATGACGCCGGCAGGTGTGCAGGGCACAAGACCAGGGCGCTGCGTAGAAAGCAATCCAACATTCACGGGATGGAATCCATCCACATCCTTGCGCGGATCGACGGCCATCAGCACGCGCTTCGAATCCACCTGCGGAGGTAACGGCAATTGCACAAGTATGCCGTCGATTTCGTCGCGGCGATTCAGATCGTCGACGAGACGCAACAGCTCGGAAGTAGTAATCGTTTCGGACGGAGTATGTTTTTCGCTGTAGATGCCGACTTCTTCGCAGGCCTTAACCTTGCCGCGCACATAAACTTCAGACGCTGGGTCATGCCCAACCAGCACTACGGCCAGTCCGGGGCGGGTTCCACTGGTGGAGAGAGCCTTGATCTCGGCCGCGACTTCGGCGCGAATCTCAGCAGCGATTTTTATTCCGTCAAGGATTCGGGCAGACATAATTCGCCTTCCGGCCCCAGGGCTGTCGGCTCGCTAGAAATCTTACACTGCCGGGTACAACGAGAGCGTCAAGTAATGAGCAAAATCCACCACGGAGCCACCGAGTCCCGAGAGAAACAAACCTAGAGCTACTAGCTTGACGTTCCTATCGTTTTGTCCGTTTTCGCTGTGTCACCGTGCCTTCGTGCTGGGTTTTAGCTTTCGGGGCCTTCATCCGCTGCGCCATGTCGTACAATGCAATGCGTAATGATTGCCAAGGATCTACTGGAGATGCTGGTCTGTCCGGCGTGCAAGCAGGCGCTGGAGTATCGGCCAAATCCCGAGAGTCTGAAGTGCACCCAGTGTCACCGGGTGTATGCGGTGAAAGACGACATCCCCATCATGCTGGTGGATGAGGCCACGCTCGAACCCTAGTCCACCCTCGCTCACTGCCAACTCCATCTCATGTCTCCATTTGAGCCTTCTCGCCTGCGATCTCGTCTCAGATTGAAGACGCTTCGCGAGTGTTTTGTTGATCAGAAGCGCACAAGTCGAGGGTCAAGCAGCGGAAGCCGTTCTTCCGTCCCGCAATGACACATCGTGTCAACTCTGAAACCCAAAACGGTTACTATCGGAATCGGCCTGAGGCCGCGAAGGCTAGGCCGGGTCCCGCAACTTCCGATATTCACAGGGGTTTACACATCTAAACCGACCTGCCGTACGTATAAGAAGGCAGGAGCAGTTGCGGCATCCGAATTGCATGCAACTTCATCGGCTGCCGATGAGTCTAATAGGTACAAACGAGGTCGGAGTCGGAGGTGATGACGGCCATGAACGAAATGACGAAGGACAACGCGGTGATGGACGGATTTATGAGTGATCGGCTCATGAACGGTAACGATAAAGACAGGTTCACGGCGACCGAACTCTCGGCTCTGCGCAGCGATCTGCTGCAAGGCGGAATGATCGACTCTTACGAGGCGGCCGAACTGTTGCAGGTGTTCCTGATGGGACGTGGCTACGGGGTCTCGCCGAAGGCAGCGCTAGACGCCGCTGGCCGTGTGGAAATGGCTGGCTGCGCACTGCCAGTTCTCCAGCATGAGTTGGAGAATCTGGCGATGGTGATGTAGCGGGAAAGCCTTTTTAACGCGACTTTTAGGACGTACTCGGCGTTCAAATGTTTTGGGCATTCTGGGACGGCGGTCGAAACCAGGCCCACCGAACCAGTTCCACGAAAGAAAGAAGCCGGGCCAACCAGCCCGGCTTTGTGGCGTCTCAGGGTATCTCGAACATCCTGAGCGTCAGTTGGACTTTCTACTATCCGATGGCGACAATTCAAAGACCGTCCCCCGGTCGAACTCGCCACCCTGCTGCGCCGTTCCATACAGATTGCCGCTCGGGTCGATAATCACGCCGGAATTCGGTCTGCTGCCGGTCGTGCCGTCGCCGAAGGAATACAACTGCGTCAGCTTCCACGGACCATGAGCCGTGGGGCTCAACTCCCATACCGTTCCCAGGTTGCCGTTGCCGCCGAAATCGGCCGATCCGAAAAGATTGCCGGAGGAGTCAAACACCAAACCGGCCCCTGGCTCGCCGCCATCATGCAGTTCTGTGAAGGACTGCAGCACGGTTTCCTTCCATGGTCCCGGTGAAGTTTGTCGCGTCAGCTTGAAAATGGTCCCGCAGCCCAGGTTGCCGGAGCATCCTGAACCGCCTGCGCTAGCCACGCCGTAAATATTCTGTGCCGCGTCGAAGACCAGCCAAAGCGGAGCAGCGCCACCGACCGGGCCTTGAAAATTGAACAGTCGGGCAAAGCGCCATGTGCCCGAACCGGCGTTAAGCGAAATACGGTACCGCAGCCCTCAAAGCACCCCGCCCCAACGACGCTGCCGCCGAAAGCGGCAGATCCATACAGAGCTCCAGCCGAATCGAACAACAGGTTGCCGCCCGGAGCCATTCCATCGGCCCCACCTGTGAAAGCGTAGATGATTTTTTCGGTCCAGCCGCTGGAGGAAGGTGACAGCTCGAACACTGTTCCGCAACCGTCAAAGCAGTTCGCATTTGTCCCACTGCCGCCTTCAAAGCTGGTGCCGTAGAGATTCCCGGCCGCGTCAAAGATCAGGCTGCCGCTGGGCTCACGTACATCGGGGTTTCCCGCGAAGCTGTAAAGGATGGTCTCCGTCCAACCGCTGGAGCTCGGCGAAAGCTCATAAACCGTGCCCTGGTTATTGGCGCCGCCAACCTGGGTAACGCCATAGAGATTCCCGCTGGAATCCCTGATCAATCCACCTGAGGCCTGCAACCCATCTCCGCTCACGGAGCCGAAGTTGTGCAGGATCGTTTCGGTCCAGCTTCCGCCGGAGAATGACAGTTCAAAAGCTGTACCTTGGCCGGTGCCTGCAAGGTTGCTCGTGCCATACAGGTTGCCGGCAGCATCGCGAATCAATCCTACGGAAGGAGAATTGGTATCGTTCGTTATCGCTCCGAAGTTGTAGATCGTAGTCTCGGTGTATTGCGCCGAGGCGGTGGTGGCGAGAGCAAAAAAGCTGGCTGCAAGGGCTACAAATAAAACAAGCCGTTTCATGGGAACCTTCCTCGTGTCGATTCAGTTCGAAGTGGAAAGCGGCAGAGCTTTCGCGGTTTTTGTTTGCCTCTGGCTGTCGAGGCACAACTTCGCACAACGGAGTTGAAGAGGCCAACATAAAACCGGACCCGGTAGACGGAGCGATTTCACCCGCGAGGACGAAAACCTGCGGAAACAGGGGGAGGACCTGATGGCGGAGAACTATATCACACGCCGGGAAGCGAAATAGATGCAGAAGGAACTGGAGGAGCGGCTCTACACGCACGGTTTCGCTGATCGCGCCGACAGGCAGGAAACCTTCTTCTGACTGGTGTGCTCGGCGGTCTCCGCGTTCTCGGCGTCAAATGGTCTTACTGTTCCCGCAACACATTCGCCGGATCGACGTGCAGCGCCCGCCGCACCGGGCTAGCCACAGCCAGTGATCCTGTCACCAGGGTCGTGAAAGCAACCGCTGCAAGCACAACAGGATCCTGCGCCGATGCCTGGTAGACGATCGCCGAAAGAACCCGGCTGGCCGCCACTCCAAGCAGCATCCCAACCGCCGATCCGCACGCAAGCAGAATCAGCATGCGGCCGAGCGCAGCCGACAGAACCTGCTTCGCCTTTGCACCCAGCGCGACGCGAATACTCAACTCGCGCAGCCGCTTGCTGACAGTGTACGACGCGAGACCAAACGTCCCGGTAATCGACAGCAGCAATCCAAACGCGCCAAACAAGCCAAGCGCGACCGTTGCGACTTGCGATACGAAGAACGTCATTCCCATCTGGTTCTTCCACCCGCTCGATGTTCGGATCGGAACAGCAGGGTCCAGATCGCGAACCAGCTTAGCAGCAGTCGCCGCCACATCGTTGATCGCCGTGTCGGAGGAATCGGGACGCATCCGCGCGATGAAAGAGGTATGGGCGGTCATTCCCTGCGAGATCGGAAAGAATGCCGCAGCTTCCTGATCCTCGGTAAGCGAAAAATACTTTCCATCTTCCACAATGCCCACGATCTGAACTGGCCGCCCGGAGCTATTCTTGAAATACCGTCCCACGGCATCATTGGAGTGCGCATCATTGGTATGAAAAAGACGCTTGGCGAATTCCCGATTCACCACCGCGACCGCCGGAGTCTTCGTCGTGTCGCTGAAGCTCACATCGCGTCCCGAAAGCAGCGCAGTACCAATCGCCGTAAAGTATCCCGGAGAAACCCAATAGTTATAGGCATCGAACGCTCTCTTTGACGGCCTGAAGTCGGTAGTCTCCTGGGAGAAGACATTGGAATCGTCCGTATCCATGGAGAGCGGTGTGGTCGTCCCATATCCTGCCGACTCGACGCCTGGCAAGTTCGCGATCCTTTCCAGCAACTGGCGCTGGAAATGATCGGCAGCCTCGTTCGAATAGCCGGCCTGGCTGAGCTCGAATTTCGTCAGCACCGCGTTCTTGGGATTAATACCCATGTTCATAGTCATGGCCCGGCTCAGGCCCCGCAGCGAGACAAACGCCGCCGTGACCGTAACGCAGCACAGCGCCACCTGCGCCGCCAGCAGCACATCGCGCAGCGCCCAGCGGCGTCCCGAGTAACTTTGAATTCCTCCGCTCTTAATGGCATCGTTGGGATCGGTCTTGAATATCTGCCGCAGCGGCATCACCCCAAACACCAGGCCGGCGAACACCGAGATCAGCAATCCCATAGCGATCAACGAGGGCTGCGGCATCACGACATGGAAACTCAGCGGATATTCGGTCGGCGGATGCCAGTTCGCCAGCCCGGTGATGGCGGCCCAAGCCAAACCACAGGCGCACGCGCCTCCGACAATCGAAATCAGAAAGGCCTCGACCAGTATCTGGCGGACGACACGCCAGCGGCTGGAGCCGATGGCCATGCGGATCGCAATCTCGCGCGTGCGGTCTGCCGTTCGCGCAGCGAACAGTCCACCCAGATTGGCGCAGGCCGCGAGCAGCACTATCCCAGCCAGTCCCATCACGCCGGCAAAAAAACCGCGCGCCGGTGCTCCGAAAAAGTCGCCCATCAGCCCCGGGCGCGTCAGCTTGAACGACAGCTTCTCTTCTTCCTTCGGAAACTGGCGCCTCACGCGCTCAGCAATCGTGTCCAAATCGGCCTGCACCTGGGGCATCGTGACGCCGTCTTTCATGCGCACAATCGAATACACATGAGGTTCGCCCCGCGATTCCAGCCAGTCAACTCTGTCCAGCAAAGATTGGTTCGCCATCGGAACAAAAATGTCGAGATACCCCATCTTTTCGGTCCCGTAAAAACCTTCCTGTGCAACGCCAATGATCGTGTACGGATGTTTGTCAATGCGGACCGTCTTTCCCACGATGTTGGGATCGCCGTTGAAATCGCTCTTCCACTCTGAGAATGAAAGTACCGCCGCCTGCGAGGCTTCCGGATGATCGTCGTCCACCCGCTGCAGCAGCCGCCCGAGAACGGGCTTTATGCCCACGACTTCAAAGTATTGCCCGCTCACTTCGGCTCCCCAAATCGGCCGCGTGGCCCCGTTCGCCTCGACAGCAAAATTCGTGATCATCTGCGCGGCCACTGCGGAAAATACGGAATTTCCGTCGCGCACATCCCGCACCTCAGGATAGGAAAAAAACGGGTAGGTCTGGTCCTTGCGCGCCAGCGTCATCACCCGGTCGGGATGAGGCACATCAATAGGCCGTAGAATGTACGCCTGAAGGACGCCGAAGACAATGACATTGGCCGTGATCGCGAGCGCCAGCGTGAAGACAGCGGTGAGGGCAAAGCCGGGAGAACGGCGCATCTGTCGCATGGCAAATCGCAAATCCTGAAATAAGGTTGTCATTCGTGAGCCTCTGGGTCAGTCTCGGCTAGGGGCTTGGTTAAAAAGCTTGGCTACAGAGAAGGGAATGGCAATTCGAGAGCCAGAGTTCCCTGAAATGCAACCTTGTAAGAACAAAGCGCTTGCGCGGGCCTCTAGAGAACGGACGTTATGCGTTTGTCCGCTTTCGCCGCGCCAGTGTCCGTGAATGAACATGAAAGAGTGGAAATAACGGGAGTCATTGTGGAAATCCCGGCCTTGACCGCATGACCCGGCAGAAGGAAAATATAAACTCTCTCGTGCCACCCACGCTCACTCCGTCAACGAAACCTTTCCCCGGAGGATTCACATGACGAATTTGAACCGCCCGCGACTAATCTGCGCCATTCTTGTCTCTTGCCTTTTTTTCGCGATCTCCTCGTCCGCCCAGACTTTCGAAAACCTGGTGAACTTCTCTCAGACCGACGGCCTTAGTCCGCATTCCGCGCTTATCCAGGGCTTTGACGGCAACCTCTACGGGACCACCGCCGCCGGAGGCAACACCGCCGACTTGGGCGACGGAACGATATTCAGGCTCAGGAGCAGCGGAGGATTATTGACGATCTACAGTTTCTGTCAGCAAACCGGTTGCCCCTACGGTCGCGATCCCTACGCCGGACTTGCCCTGGGTCCGGACGGTGATCTCTATGGAACGAACCAGCTCGGAGGCAATCTCTCCTGCCCCGACTATCCTGACGGCTGCGGAACGGTTTTCAAAACCAGCGGAACCGGCGCTGTGACCCTTTTGCACCAGTTCGATTTCAGCGATGGCCAGATTCCGAACGCTCCACTCGCGTTGGGCCGCGATGGCAGTTTCTATGGCTCAACCCCGGTAGGCGGGCCGACGAACGGTAACGTCACCTGTGACGGCAGTTGCGGCACGCTCTTCAAGATAACCTTGGACGGAACGCTCACATCGCTCTACGATTTTTGCGTCCAGAATACGAACTGTCCAGATGGCTTCTCGCCGAACCCTCCAGCGCTGGCCACTGACGGCAATTTTTACGGCACAACGCTCTTCGGCGGAAATCTCAATTGCAACGCTCCCAACGGCTGCGGCACTGCCTACAAACTTTCTCCGTCAGGTTCGGTCAGCACCCTGTACACCTTTGGTCCGACGGGAAGCATCACCAACGGTTACGCTCCCAGCGGTCCGCTCACTCAGGGTTCGGATGGAAATCTCTATGGCACCACGATTCTCGGGGGCACAAGCACGAACTGTGCCGGCGGCTGCGGAACGGTCTTTAAACTCAGCCTCACCGGGCAACTGACGACTCTGCATAGCTTCCAGGAATCCGACGGCGCAACTTTGTACGGTGGCGTGATTCAAGGCACCGATGGAAATTTCTATGGCACCACCTATCGCGGCGGCACGGGCAATTACGGAACAATATTCGGTATTACGCCCCGCGGAACATTGACCACTTTGCACAGCTTCGACGGTACAGATGGCACCGCGCCCATCGCCGGATTGTTTCAGGCTACCAACGGCACGTTCTACGGAACCACGGAAGTCGGCGGGAATCTCAGTTGCAACGAGCCCAACGGCTGCGGCACAGTCTTCAGCATTTCCGTCGGCCTGGGACCATTCGTGAGTTTTGTTCAACGCTCCGGCAGAGTCGGCGCAAACACCACAATCCTGGGTCAAGGCCTCGCCAGCGCAGAGGCGGTTTCGTTCAACGGAGTTCCCGCCGCCATCGTGACGAAATCGAACAATTCGCTCGCGGTCGCGATTCCCGCAGGCGCAACCTCCGGCTTCGTCACCGTTACAATTCCCACAGCAACCCTGACTAGCAACACAAAATTCATCGTGCTGCCCTGAGAGAGACGCTAACAAACATTTCAGGAATGGACTGTCCCGCTTCTCGCTTCCGTTGCGAGAAAGCCTGCGCTGAGCGAAGGCAAAGGGTGGAGCTTTAACCTACTGCGCCTTCTTCCTCAGCGCCAGCGCAAACACCGCCTTACAGTTGCTCGCCGGATCATCAAACGTCTCAGCTTGAAGCTCTCCCTGCGAGGCGTAAAAATAAATGCCGTGTTTGATCTTGTCGGGCAAGCCGGTGAAGCGCGCTTTCCCGTCCACGTTGGTCCCTACTTCCAGGTCGAGCTTGTGCGCGTTCATGAATCGGTAAGCAATGTGGACTCGAATCTTGGCGTCGTACAGCGGTTTGCCACCGGCGTCGGTGATCGTGAAGTCCGCCGTGCAGGGCCCGATGCCGCCATCAATTACCGGGACTGCTTTCGATGCATCCTGCGAATCGTCCGCAGCGATAGCGTCCGCGCTCAAGATTCCTAGTGCCAGAATCGCGAAAACAAGGCCGGTTATCGGCAGTATCAAGAGCCGTTTGGTAATCGTTCTCATGCTTACCAGAGTACTCCACGGCACAATCGATTCATTCGGTGCGTAAGGGCCTTCCATAGTTGACGTTACGGATTCCCGTTACCAACGTTCTTTGCCCTGGCACAAAGGTGGTGGCTATAATTTTCTAACGCCACCATCCCCAGAGGAGTAGGGATTCCCAGCATGTCCGAGGCCGCCGGCACCCAATTGACGCGCCACAGCCAGGAGCTGACCATCTTTCACGACGTGGCCAAAGCTCTCACGTCATCGCTCGACCTCGATTCCATTCTCCAGACCATCATGGACAAAATGGCGGAATACTTCCGCCCCGATACCTGGTCTTTGCTGATGGTGGATGAAGGGCACGAAGATTTGTACTTCGCTATCGCCGTCGGCGACAAAGCGGAAACGCTGAAGAACATCCGCCTGAAGGTAGGCGAAGGCATCGCCGGATGGGTCGCCAAGCACGGCGAGCAGTTGGTAATTCCGGATGTCGAAGCCGATAAGCGCTTTGCCCGGCGAGTGGATGAAGCCACCAAGATGGAGACACACTCCATCATTTGCTTTCCTCTGCGCTCGCGGCTGCGTGTGCTGGGTGTGATCCAGTTGGTGAACGTCGATCTGACGCAGTTCAGCGAGCAGGAAATATTCTTCCTGCAATCGCTGTGCGACTACGCCGCCATCGCGATCGAGAACGCACGCTGGGTCGAGCGCATTCAGGAACTAACCATCACCGACGACTGTACCGGCCTCTACAACGCCCGCCACCTTTACAAGACATTGGAGACGGAAGTCTACCGTTCCGCGCGCTTCGGTTACGAATTTAGCCTGCTCTTCATCGATCTGGATCACTTCAAGTCCGTCAACGACACGCACGGACATCTGGTCGGCAGCAAACTGCTCGCAGAAATTGGATACCTGATCAAAGCTCAGCTTCGTCTCATCGACTTCGCCTTCCGCTACGGCGGCGATGAATTCGTAGTGCTGCTGCCCCAAACCAGTAAAGACGCCGCTCTTGTTGTCGCCAAGCGTTTGCGCGACGGCCTCCGCGCCAGCAAGTTCATTCAGGATGAAGGCTTGAACCTGAATGTCCGCGCCTCGATCGGCCTCGCCACCTACCCGCACGATGCGCGCACCGCCCACGACCTGATACGGCAAGCGGACGGTGTGATGTACATGGTGAAGAATTCGACGCGCGACAATATTGGGATTGCGCAGCGCGGAATAATGAAGTAGCGTTTCGTTTTTTTACTTCGGCGACGGGACACTTTTTTCTGCGGGCTTAGGAGCTTGCGGTTTCCACGGATTCGGATTTGCCGGCGCGATCGGGTTCACGCCGAAGTCCCAGACGTAGAGATTCATTCCTTCCTCGGACATTTCGACCAGCGCGTATTCGCCTTTGACAAGACTTTCGGTAGGCGTGACCTTCAGCCATCCGCCGGTGACGCGATCGATTGTAGTTTTCACGAAGCTCTCGTCCTGACTGACCTTGCCATTCACGGCGCGCTTGACGTCGCCAAGGATCCTTTTGCCGTTCTTCAACTGCGCATGAATAATGCGGAAGCGATCGAAGGGAACTCGGGCTTGCTGCGGTTGTTGGGGCTGCTGCGGAGTCTGCCCGGCGCTGCGCCCGCTGGAACTGGAATCATCGGGATGCTGCGGTGAATTCGTGCTCTCGTCAACCTTGATGTAGATCGAAGGTACGTCGACGTGCGACTGGATGCTGGCGTGCGCTCCAGCCAGTTCAATTGTCTGGCGAACTCCGGCAATAGGATTGATCGCGCCCCGGAAGATGTTGGACTTGGTATCGTGGTTCACATCGCCAGCAGTCTGCTGCACTTCCACCAACTGCGGCTCGCCTTTGTAGCTGTCGAGCAAGAAAACTCCGGACTCTTCGGGCAGCCGCAGTCCCGGCGCGATCTCAGGCATCTTTGACGCATCCACTTCCTTCTCAGCGTCGATTTCCTTATCGAGCTGCACCGCCTCCGGAACGGCAGCGCCGGCGGCGCGATCCTTCTCGTACTTTTCAGTAGCGGCCCAATCGACCAGCGACTTTGGGAGTTCTTCCCAGTCGTCGCGCTCGGCGCTGTAATACCGCACGCGCTCGCCTTTGACCTCATACTTCGTTATCAATTGGTAGGTGCCATCTTTGAGAATGAGGCGGCGGGAGAGTTCCTGCGCGGAAGACAGATGAGGACAAGAGAATGTGAGGACGAAGATCAGCGCCATTGCGATACAGAAAAGGCTGATCCGAAAAAGAGTCGGCGCAGGACGCGAACGCAAAAGTCTGATCTCCAAATTCGACCTCGCCTAATTATCATCCCGCGCAGCCGAGGAGTCGAATCCCTGTGAGTTGAATCAGCGCCCCGTGTGCTTTCCTGTGCCGCTGTGAAAGCTTTTAAGACCTTGCCCCGAGCCTCAACTTCGAAAACACCCGATCAACAACCGGCCATTCCTTGTAGTATGCTGTTGCACGCATCCACACTGCGCAAAATGAACCGTACTCGAACCTGCTGCCCAGCTATTGCTTCGCTCTTGCTGCTAAGCGCCACTTCGCTCTTCGGGCAATCGGTGCCGGCTCCCGCGGCGGCAATTCAAGCCGTTCCTCAGTATTCGGCGCAGGGATCGCCGGTCCAGGGCGCCGGGCCGGTGTCCTACGCATCGGTCACGCAGATAAACGGATTGCTATCTCAACTGGACGCGACCTCCAAAACCACGCAGGCCGATTTGACCAAGCTCCGCGTCGAACACTGGAAGACTGACGCGAGTTACAAGAAGCAAATTCTCGCCAATACCGATTCGATCCAGCGCAATTTGCAGGGCGCGCTGCCGGAGATCATGACGCAACTGCGCAACGCTCCGGAAGATTTGCCCTCGACTTTCAAACTTTATCGCAATCTCGACGCGCTCTATGACGTGCTGGGAAGCGTGGCGGAATCCACGGGTGCGTTCGGTCCGAAAGACGATTTCCAATCGCTGTCAAACGATTTGAGCAGCTTTGAAGCATCCCGCAAAACCTTAGCCGAACGCATAGAGACTTTGGCATCGGCGAAGGAATCGGAAATCGCCCGCCTGCGAACGGATCTGAAAACGGCGCAAGCCGCCATTCCGGCCGCTCCGCCCAAGAAGATTCTTATCGACGATACGGAAACACCGAAAAAGCCGCCAGTAAAGAAAAAGCCCGCAGTCAAGAAGCCAGCCGCCGCGACAACTCCTACGCCGGGACAAACGCCGGCACAGCAGCCGTCTCCACAGAAACCGCAATAGCGGACAGCGGACGTCAGACTTCTGACCTCAGCGAGTCAGCTTCTTCTTGATCGCGCAGAGGCAGGAAATCTCGGAAAGCTCTGGCACCTGAAGGCGGAGGTCCGACGTGCGGCAGTCCGGCTTCCGCAGCCCGACTTCCGAATCTGTTACCCTTCCTCTCGCATCAACATCGCATCCTTCTATCTATGCATCCGCAGGGCAGCGTACTCGCGACCATCTTTGGGGCGATCATCATTTGGGTGATCCTGCTGGACGCCTTTGAGACCGTAGTGTTGCCCCGTCGGGTGACCCGGCACTTCAAGCTCACGGCATGGTTCTACCGGCGCACGTGGATTCCCTGGATCAAGGTCGCACGGCGCATCAAGACCCCTTCGCGGCAGCAAAGCTTTCTCGGCTATTTTGGGCCACTCTCGCTGATTATGTTGCTGGCATTCTGGGCAGTGAGCCTGATCTTCGGTTTTGCCTTGCTGCAATTCGGCATTGGAGGACACGAGCAACTGGGCGGCGAGCCGCTTACCTTTGGCCGCATCATCTATCACAGCGGGCAAACTTTTTTCACTCTCGGTTACGGCGATATTCTTCCGACTTCAGGCCTGGCACGCGCCTTTGCGGTGCTTGAGGCCGGGATGGGCTTCGCCTTTTTAGGAGTAGTCATCGGCTATATTCCCGTCGTCTATGCCTCGTTTTCCAGGCGCGAAATTCAGATTTCGATGCTCGACGCGCGTGCCGGCTCGCCGCCTACAGCGGCCGAGTTGCTGATTCGGCTGGTGGGGTCGTCCGAGAATCCGACGATCGATCAGGCGGTGCTCGATGAAATTCTGCGCGACTGGGAACGCTGGTCAGCGGAGTTGTTGGAGAGCCACATCTCTTATCCAGTGCTCAGTTTCTTTCGTTCGCAGCACAGTAACCAATCGTGGCTGGGCGCGCTGATGACCATGCTCGACGTTACGTCTTTAATCTTGACCGGGATTGAAGGCGTGCATCCCGGGCAGGCGCGCCTCACCTTCGCCATGGCGCGTCATGCAGCCGTCGATCTGGCGCAGGTGGTCAACGCCCGCTACGATGCGCAAGCGCCCGATCGCTTGCCGGACGACGACTTCCAGAATCTGCGTGACGCACTGGCCGCTGCCAACCTGCAATTGCGTACCACCGACGAGGCGCGGCAAAGGCTGGCGAAGTTACGTTCCATGTATGAGCCTTATGTACACTCGACCGCCAGGAATCTGATGCTCACGCTCCCACCCTGGCGGCATCCGGAAAAGTTGCGCGACAACTGGCAGGGAGGTCCCTGGGACCGCATAATTCAAGCCAGAGGGCTGGCGGTGCTTGGACAAAAGCCTGTGACAACAATCCAAGGTGTTGACGATCATTTCTGAATGCACCTCTGTTTTGAAGCGTTTGCTAACATCCATTTTCTCGTGCTCTGATTGAGTCCGTTTATGAAACGCATTGGTGAAAACGTGGTGCGCATCGAAGCTCAGGCCTTGCATGCCCTGGCGGATCGCATAGCCGGGCCTATGGCAGCAGCGTTTCAGCGCGCCGTCGATCTCATGTTTTCCTGCACGGGCCGTGTCGTGGTCACAGGCATGGGGAAGAGTGGACTGATCGCGCGCAAGATTGCCGCGACGCTAAGTTCGACGGGAAGTCCGGCGCTGTATCTGCATCCGGTGGATGCGATGCACGGCGACCTGGGCATGGTAGTTCGCGGAGATGTGGTTCTGGCTCTTTCGGCAAGCGGCGAGACAGAAGAAATTCTGGCGCTGCTGGCGACGATCAAGCGATTGCAAGTTTCGCTGATTGCCATGACAGGAGATGCGGTTTCAAGCACGCGGATATCTACGCTCGCTTCCGCCGCCGATGTGGCCCTCGACTGCTCAATCGCGGAAGAAGCCTGCTCTCTGGGCCTGGCACCGACTGCTTCAACGACCACCATGCTCGCCCTGGGCGACGCACTTGCTGTAACGCTCAGCGAAAAGCGCGGTTTTAAAGAAGAAGATTTTGCCAACTTGCATCCAGGGGGCAAACTGGGCAAGCGGCTGGCGCGCGTGGTATCGCTGATGCACACAGGGGATGCGCTGCCGTGTGTCTCACCGCAGACGAAGATGCCGGACGTGATTTATGAAATGTCGCGGAAGAAGTTGGGAATAACGGCGGTGGTGGATAGCCAGAAAAAGCTGTTAGGCATCGTGAGTGACGGCGATTTGCGCCGCCTGCTCGAGAGGCGCGGAAAAGATGTCCTTGACCTGAGCGCGAGCGAGGCTATGACGAAAAATCCCAAGACGATTTCTGCGCGAGAATTCGCGGCTACGGCGCTGGCTTTGATGGAAGAGAAGAAAATTACATCGCTGATGGTGGTGGATGCGGACGGGACGCTGGAAGGGATTGTGCATCTGCACGATTTGTGGGGAACGGAGATGATGTAGGAAACCTTCAAATCGGTACGCGCACCAGGGGCACAATAAACTGAATGCCAGGAACCTGCTTGTTCTGCAACCTATCGTCGTTCGTGATAAACAGATCCACTCCGGCGCTGGCAGCGCACGAAAGTTGAACCGCATCGGGAGCCTGCACCGACCGGCTGGTTTTTATCGCCGCGTAATGCCTCGCCGCCTGGACGTCGAATGGGATCACCGTGGCAGCAGCCGAAATCGCCTGTTCATACTTGCGGCAACGTTCCATGTCTCCCGCCTGCCTCGGTTTGACGAGTACTTCGCCTAGTGTGATCGCGGAGGTCAGCAACTGATCGCCGCGTCTCAGCATCTTGGTCCGCAGTTCCCTGGTCAGGACCGAGAATTGCTCCTTCGGCTCCAGCAGATAGATAAACAAGTTTGTGTCCCAAAAGATGCGGCTCATTCCCAGCCCTCGCGCAGCCGCCGAACGTAGTCATCAGCCTTCTCATCGGCCCAGAGTTCTTTGCCGTCACCATACAAGGCAAGTAGTGGATCGTTCTTGATGCGGTCCTCGACACTCTCCTGCCCCCAACCGTAATACCAGTTCAGCAACTCGCGATATTTCTCTGGCATGTCTTCTCTTTCAGGAGTGGTCTTCGATCCCTCGCGCGCCGGATGGTAAGAATCACCGATGCGAAACAAGCGCCGACGGCCAGGCGAGGTTTCTACCAGCATGCGATAGCGTCCAGGATTGGGCAAGCGGTTAGCTACGCAATGCTGCACGATGTGAACGTAAACTCCCGGACGCAAAGGATCCTTGCCAGACGCTTTGGTGGCACGATGCATGATCTCTTCGATTTCGAAGTCGGATTGGTCAGGATGCTCGCGATGAAGGAGAGCAGTTGCAATCCACACTTCGTCGGCGACTTTGACCTGAGTCTCGGAGGCGGTTGCCATAAAGTTCGACCTCAGAATGGATACTATCATAATAATGTAAATACCACAATACTTGGTATTACCTTCGCGAATTTTAGGAGGTTCCGGGGGCATGCGGCTTGAATAATCATGGACTTACACGTTCGAGGGAATAATCGAAGTACAACGAGGCGACTGGCAGTCGAGCAAACACTAAAGATCCCATTCCACCGACGCCAATCCCCTACGCTGCTACAATAACGAATTCACTTCGCGAGAATTGCCCGGTCTTTTCGCCCTGGAACTAGCGACTCCGGTACTCGCAACTCAAAAACCATGCATCGTTGGTCACAACTCTTCATCCCCACTCTGCGCGAGGCCCCGGCCGATGCCGAGGTCGCCAGCCACAAGTTTCTGGTCCGCTCCGGCTATATTCGGCAGCTTGCGGCGGGAATTTATTCTTACTTATTTCTAGGCAATCGTTCGTTCAACAAGATCATGGCCATCGTTCGCCAGGAGATGGACAAGATCGGGCAGGAATTTTTCCTGCCGGCGCTGCATCCGCGCGAGATTTGGGAAGCCAGCGGCCGCTGGGCGCTGATGGGCGAAAATTTATTTCGCCTGAAAGACCGCAAAGGCGCTGACATGTGCCTCGGCATGACGGAAGAAGAAGTCATGACCGACATCGCGCGCAAGGAACTTCGCAGCTATAAACAACTACCACAGATCTGGTACCAGATCGCGACGAAGTTTCGCGACGAACCGCGGCCCAAGGCCGGGCTGCTTCGCGTGCGTCAGTTCATGATGAAAGACGCGTATTCGTTCGACATTGACGCGGCGGGGTTGGACGTTTCTTACAAGAAGCATTACGAAACCTACTGTCGCATATTCGACCGCTGCGGGTTGAAGTACATGGTCGTCGAAGCGGATTCGGGTGCGATGGGCGGCAAGGAATCGCACGAATTTATGGTGCGAACTCCCGCGGGCGAAGATCAGATCGTAAGCTGCGACGGCTGCGACTACGCCGCGAACATGGAGAAGGCCACCTCGAAGCTGGATGCCGTGGACGATCTAAAGGCCGAAGGCTACGGCACGCCCCTCGAAGTTCATACACCCGGACAAAAGACGATTGAAGACGTCGCGAAATTCCTGGGCGTCTCGCCGAAGAACAAAATCAAGACGCTGGCGTTGATGGCGGAAGAGAAAGACGCAAAGACAGGGAAGACAAAGTTGCGCGAAATCGTCGTGCTGATGCGCGGCGATCACCAACTGAACGAAGCCAAGCTCAACGCGGCAGTTGCCATCGCGACCCGTCCCATGGACGAGGCCGAGATCAAGGCATTATTCAAATCTCCTGCTGGATATCTCGGGCCGCTGGGCATCGACTGGGCGAAGGATCTGAAGAAAGATACAGACCGCCCAGTGCTTCTCGTCGATAAAGCGCTTGAAGGCCGCACGAACTTAATCGCGGGGGCAAACAAAGAGGATTACCACGTCAAGAATCTGACTCCCGGCAAGCAGTTTCATCCTACGGCTTACGCCGATCTGCGCAGTGTCAGTGCCGATGAGGCCTGCCCCAACTGCGGTAAAGCTCTGCGCATCGATACCGCCGTCGAAATCGGCCACATCTTCAAGCTGGGCTATCGCTATTCCGAATCCATGGGCGTGCGTGTGCTCGACAAGAACGGCAAAGAGGTCACGCCGATCATGGGCAGCTACGGAATTGGCATCGAACGCATTCTTACCGCTGCGGTTGAGCAGAGCAATGACGACAATGGCTTCTGGCTGCCGCCAGCGATTGCTCCGTTTGAGATCGTAGTGTCTGCGACCAACGTAAAAGATGAAGCCATAAAATCGGCCGCGGAAGATATTGCCACGCGCCTCGAAGCTGCTGGCTTCGACGTCCTACTCGACGACCGCGATGAACGCCCCGGAGTGAAGTTCAAAGACGCGGACTTGGTCGGCATCCCCTTTAGAATCACGGTGGGAAAGAAGGTTACCGAAGGTACTGTCGAACTCGTTCTTCGCTCGACTCGTGAAGTTCGTGATGTTACGATTTCGGCGGTAGTAGACCATTTTCAGCAGCTGCTTCGCCACGGTAATTGATTTTTTCAAGCCCTGGCGGAGAGCACTTTCGCTATGGGAACTGTTAAAGCCATCATCGGATTTCTCGCCGTAATCGGCGTCTTTTACTGCGCATTTCAGATCGTTCCGCCGGAAATGAACAATTATTCCTTCCAGGATGACCTGCGCGAAGTCGCCATGATGGGTGCGACCTCTCGCCAGACTGATGAGGATCTCCGCACTGTCGTCATGACCAAAGCCAAAGGGCACGACATTGTTCTGGCTCCCGAGCAGGTCGTAGTGACGCGTATTGGAACGCCGGGCGCTCCCGCCGTCTACGTAGCCGCCGATTACAGCGTACCAGTGAGCCTGCCGGGCTACAGCCTGACCCTGCACTTCACGCCATCCAGCGGCAACAGAGGCTTCTAGCGCGTTTCGCGCCAGGCAAGGCCAACTCGCAAACAACTTCTTCATTAGGGGATCAATTATTTCGGCGCAGCTGGCGCCATGGCGCTCGCCTTCGGCTGCTTGGCGATGATCTGATCCTTGATCTTGTCGTAGGTGGCTTGAGGAACGATTTTCTTGTGGACCAGATCCAGCTTGGTGCGGTAAGGACGGCCGGCGATGATTTTCTGCGCGTACGCTGTGCCGATGCCAGGTAAAGCGTCGAGCTGATCGGCAGTCGCTGTGTTGATATCGAGCTTGGAGTCCGCGGCCGGATTGGCTCCTTGAGCAGACATGGCTTGAGCAGCAATCGCCGCAGGGCGAGCGGCCCCAAGCGTGATTGTCAGCGTCAGTGCGAACAAGACGGAAAGAATCACCGAACTTAGAGTATTGCGATTTGTCTTCATGGTTCTCGTCTTCCTCCCGCCGCAGATTCTTATGCGTAAATACCGCGCTGCCGAATCGTATATGCCACCCGGTCGATGGCCAGCATGTAAGCGGCGATCCTATTGTTCACGTGGTGGGTCTCGGCATAGCGAACCACGTCGCCGAAGGATGATCGCATAATTTCATCCAGCTGTTCGTTGACCACCGATTCCTTCCAGAAGTAGCCCTGCCGGTCCTGTACCCATTCGAAATACGAAGTTGTTACGCCTCCGGCATTGGCCAGGATGTCTGGAATCACGAAGACGCCTTTATCGGTGAGCACGTCGTCGGCGGCGGAAGTTGTGGGACCGTTGGCGCCTTCCGCCAGGATGCGGCACTTCACGCGATCCACGTTGCGCGTGGTGATGACATTTTCCGTGGCTGCGGGAATCAGGATTTCGCACTCGGTGGTCAGAAGGTCGGACGCTTCGCATTTTTCCGCGCCGGGGAATCCGTGAACCGTTCCATTTTTCTGCCGGAAGTCGACCAGGGCGCGCAGATCCATGCCCTTGGTGTTGAGGAGCCCGCCGCCAACTTCCGCGATGCCGATTACTTTATAGCCAGCTTCGTGCATCAGCAGCGCGGCGTTCGATCCCACATTGCCGAAGCCCTGCACGATCACGCGGCTGCGTTCGCGCTCCAGGCCCAGCTTCTTGCAGGCTTCATCGCACACGATCATCACGCCGCGGCCGGTTGCTTCGCGGCGTCCGCGCGACCCGCCGATGTTGATCGGTTTTCCCGTTACCACAGCAGTCACGGTTTGCCGCATGTGCATGGAGTAGGTATCCATCATCCACGCCATGACCTGCTCGTTGGTATTCACGTCGGGAGCGGGAACATCTTTTTCCGGGCCGATAAACTCGATCAGTTCCGCGGTGTAACGACGCGTCATACGCTCCAGTTCGCCCATCGACATCTTGTGCGGATCGCAAATTACGCCGCCTTTGGCGCCGCCGAAGGGAATGTTGACCACAGCGCATTTCCAGGTCATCCAACTGGCCAGCGCGCGAACTTCGTCGAGCGTAACGTCGGGCGCATAACGGATACCGCCCTTAGCCGGTCCTCGTGCAATGGAATGCTGCACGCGGAACCCGGTGAAGACCTCGAGGTGGCCGTCATCCATGGAGACGGGAATGTAAACCGTCAGTTCGCGATTCGGGGAGCGAAGCACCTTCCATAAACCTTCATCCAGGTTGAGCTTCTGCGCCGCAAGGTCAAAACGAGCGCGCTGGGAATCCCACGGGTTACTTTCCTTATCTACGTGCGGTTCGGTCGTAAGAGTGCTCATAAGAATCGTCTCCGGAATGATCGCGGTCGAAATTCTGTCCGGTGCCGGGTTCGATTTCCCGGAAGGGCGGGCAAACGTTCAAAAGTATATGAGGTTAAGCGGCAGGGAATCAAGGCCGAGTGGCCGCGCTTGGACGATCAGTTACCACTTTGGCACGTCATTTCAGTTGCAGGACGACTTTCCGCGAAGAACTTTTGAGCCACTACTGAAAGATGGCGATAAAAAATCCCTTCACTCGATGCAGCAAAGTGCGATGCTGCGTTTTGGCGATGCTTGTAGAAGACTGCTGCGGAGGCTGCACGATTGGATCGAGGTTGATCTGCCTGGTCGCGGAATCTTCCACGGGCAAACTGGCCGCTGCTTTGATTGCGGCGGTTGGGCGCGATGCGGTGAAGACGAACGGTGCGTCGACTGCGATGTGAGCGTCCTCGGGATTCGTCGGCGGCGGAGGGTTTGTCTCAGGCCCGCTGGACAATCCAGTACCTGCGGGTGAACTGTCTTCTGTGACCTTTGCGCCGGGACCAAGGTTGATGCTGCCGGGCGTCACTGATTCGGGAGGCGAAACAGCGCTTGCTTTTGGAGCCGGTGGCGGTGGACAACCACATTCGAGCGGCACGTTGCCACTTACCTTGTCGATCCGTCCGGCTTCAAACATTGCCTGCTCAGTGGGCTTCACCTGGTAAATCCGGTCCCCCATGAGTTCGGACACGATTGCCGAAGAGGTATTTCCCATCAGCCCGCGAACGCAGGTGTTGCCGTGCGAATCGGCGCTGATCGCATAGTGGAACTCGCCCGGACCGGCAAACAGGATGCGAAAATCCGGAGTGAGGATCGAGTCCGCCGAAGCGTCCAAAGAGTAATAAGTCTCGAGCGCCCCGGTGCTCATTCCCACCATCAGATCGCGGGAGTTTTTTGAAGGCGTCACCGAGATTGTGGTACCGGGACAAATGTGCACTTCTCCACCGCGCGAAAGCCGCAATACAGCGGTGTCTGCTCCGGCAGTTACCGACGATCCGTTTCCGATGCGAGTTCCGGCCAGAACTACCGAGTTGCCGCCGCCCGCCACAGGAATGATTGCTGGAGTGGCAGTAGTCGCCATCGAGGGCACAGAAGGGGGCTGCACAGCGGCGCTGTTGCCGGGATTGAGCTCCGTTGGCGGTCTGAGCCGTACGATCAGACGATTGCCGGTCGTATCCCAGCTGTATCCGTAAGGCGCGCTCAGGTCGAGAACAATCCGAGTCGAGACTGAGCCCTGCTGATGTTGCTCGGCGCGAATCGCGCGAATGTTTTCCTGGCCGACCGCAATGTGCTTTTGTGGCATACCGAGCCGTGTGTTGGGCAGGTCAATCACCAGACGGGGAGGAGAATACAGAGTCTGTATTTCCGGTGAAACTGGATGCGATAGCTGGATCTCGACGTCAGGAACGCCGCGCTCGTGAATGATCTTCACGTTTTGAACGACTGCGGCGGGAGCAGGCCGAACCGATGAAGGAGCTTTGGTTGCGGGCTTCGGAGTCTGTGCGGTGCGGGTCGCTCGGGCGAGGGCCGGCGTCAGAACGGCGATCGCCGACAAGACGAATAGCACCAGACGGACATGAGATGAGCCTCGCCGCAAAGACATCCCCGGATAAGTTCGGAGCTTATGTTCGAGCTCGATTTTCAGATTCTATGGGAGAAACATATCACCTGGCAGGAGCGGAGAGAAGTATCCGCAAGGTCGCATCGGGATTCTTGGCGAGAGAGTCTACGATTCCGGGAGGAATTCGTAGTCTTCAATGACGGCGGCAACGGCGAGCTTGCCGCCGGGCAAGCCGTTTTCCACGCGGACGACGTGACCCTTGCATTGCACGCGAATGCTTTCTGTCAGAGTAATCTCCGGAGGCAGGGTGAGTGTGAAGCCAATTGGCGAGCCTTGTTCCATGGCTGAATCCATATAAAAGCAGATGCCTCGAGCGCTGACGTCCCGAATCTGCGCCGTTTCGCCCTGGGAAGCGTCTTCGCCACGAGTCACGGTAATCGGGATCTCAAGCGCAAACCGACGTGCCGCCCGTTTTTCTTGCAGGGCCTCAACCATACTTTCCTCCGGCAGCTCAACTTTGTTTTGTATGGTCACACTATCGCCAATGCGAGCAGCAGGGTCAATACCACCATCGTGACCTAGAGTAGCCCGTTCGTGGGAAAAACGTGAATCACGAAGGGTCGTACAGCAGGTTACGGCCGCAATTTCCGAGCAGCCGCAGCGCTGGTGTAAGCTTTTCGCAGGATGTCCCGCGATGGTTTTTGTGCTCGATAATTACGACTCGTTTACCTACAACCTGGTGCAGTATTTGGGCGAACTGGGAGCCGAGGTTGAGGTTCGCCGTAATGATCAGATTTCTGTGAGTGAGGTGGAAGCGATGCGCCCGGAACGAATCGTTATTTCTCCCGGGCCCTGCACGCCGGGCGAAGCAGGCATCAGCATTGACCTCATTCGTCACTTCGCAGGCAAAGCTCCCGTGTTGGGGGTGTGCCTTGGACACCAGGCAATTGGCGAAGCATTCGGTGGGCGAGTGGTACGGGCGCGGCATCTCATGCACGGCAAGACCAGTGCTGTCGTGCATGACAACAAAACCATTTTTCACGGCTTGCCTATGCCGATGACGGCTACGCGCTATCACTCGCTGATCGTCGAGGAGAAAGACTTGCCGGCGGAATTGGAAGTCAGCGCGTGGACTACAGAGAAAGACGGGACGCGGACGATCATGGGTTTGCGGCATCGGCAATATGCGGTCGAGGGAGTGCAGTTTCATCCCGAGAGCGTGTTGACGGATGCGGGGAAGAAGCTGGTGAAAAACTTTCTCAGAGGTCAGAGATCAGAGGCCAGGGATCAGCGAGTCCGCACGTAGGGTACATTCACAACCTTGCGGCCAGCGAGCGCAGCAAACCGTTAAGAACCTTGCCACTTCGGAGGTCCGTTCCAGCAATTGCGCTGATTTTTCTTTATCCAGGTAGCCTAGCCGCTCCCCGACGATAATCTGAGTCTCGATTTCCATTAAAGAACCGAGTGCACGGCCCAGGGACTGCCTGAACTCACCTGTAGAGATTCGCTCATGACCTTCCGCGATATTGCTCGGTACGGAAATTGCGGCGCGTTAAGTTGAGAGACAAGACCGTAGGTTTCGGTTTTGGAAAAGACGTCGGCGCATCGATAGATTTCGAGCACGAGCTCAAGCGATTTTTGCCAGGCAATCAGGTCGCGATAGGACTGTACAGGCGGCAGAGCATGAAGTTGCATGCGCCCAATATCTATGACAAGCATGCTCTTGTTTTGTGACGGTCGTCACAATAGCCGTGGGAGTATTCCGAAACGGGAAAGTATCCCGCTGACCCCTGTCCCCTGGCCTCTGCTCCCTGATTACCCCCCACTCCTCGCCTTCTCCACTGCCTTCAACACCGCTTGCGCCTTGTTCACCGACTCCTCGAATTCGCGCCCGGGATCCGAATCGGCAACGATCCCTGCTCCCGCCTGCAGATAGGCTTTCTCGCCCTGCATCAAGAGCGTGCGAATGCCGATGCAGGAGTCGAGATTACCGGCGAAGTCGGCGTAGAGAACCGAGCCTCCGTAGATGCCGCGACGCGTGGGCTCCAGCTCTTCGATGATTTGCATGGCGCGGACTTTCGGCGCGCCGCTCAAAGTGCCTGCCGGGAAGCACGCCGCGAACGCATCGAGCGCGTCCAGATCCGGACGTAACGTTCCCTCCAGCGCCGAAACCAAATGCATCACGTGCGAGTAGCGCTCCACATACATAAGATCCTTGACCTTCACAGAGCCATATTCGCTCACGCGGCCGAGATCGTTACGCCCCAGGTCCACCAGCATCACATGCTCGGCGCGTTCTTTTTCGTCTCCGCGCATCTGCTCTTCCAGGCGGCGGTCTTCGGCTTCATCGCGTCCGCGGGGATGAGTCCCCGCGATGGGACGGTATTCCAGCTTGCGCCCGGTGACCCGTACCAGCATCTCGGGCGACGACCCTAGGATGTGCGTGTCGGCCATGCGCAGAAAATAAAGATACGGCGAAGGATTCACCTGCCGCAGCGCGCGGTATAAATCGAATGGCGCAACTTCTGGCGTGAAATCGAGGCGTTGCGATAGCACGACCTGGAAGATGTCCCCAGCGGCGATGTATTCCTTGCAGCGATCGACGTTGCGTAAAAAGCTCTCCCGCGAGGTTCCGGCGTGAATCTGGAGCTTGCCGTCTTTCGTTTGCGTGCGTTTGCGCCAGAGCGCAGGGCGCAGCCCGCTGGCAAGCTTTCTTTCGAGCGCCGCAATGTCGCGGACCGCGCGTTCGTAAGCATGCTTGGGATCTCCGCGAGAGACATCGGCGGCGGCCACGATGTGGATTTGATGCCGCAGGTGATCGAAGGCGAGTAACCGGTCGAAAAACATCAACTCGGCATCGGGCAGGGACAAATCATCCTTCGCGTGGCTTCCAATGTTTTCCAGTTGCCGCACCACGTCGTAAGCAAAATATCCGACGGCTCCAGCCGTGAACGGAGGCAGCCCTGGAAGAGTTGCAGGATGATGCGCCCGCAAGAGCTGCTTGACCACTTCGAAGATATTTCCATTCTGCGCCCAACGTTGCCTGCCCCGGTGCAGCTCCACCGTGCCAGCATGCGCTTGCACCCGCATGTACGGGCGAACGCCGAGAAACGTGTAACGTCCCACTTGTTCGCCGCGTTCCGCCGATTCGAGCAGGAACGCGTAAGGTTCGTTCTCGGCGATGGCCAGAAAAGCGGAAACCGGGGTCAGCAGGTCGGCGCTCACAGACCTCACCAGCGGGACCAGCGTGGATTCGCGGGCGAGCCGCGAAAATTCTTTGAATTCGGGAACCATGGGCAGAGCTTGGTCCGCTCATTATAGGGGAGCGGTCAGTGGCCGAAACAGCCGACGCGGCCACGAAACCTGCATCCATCAATTTCCGACCGGTCACTGGCCACAGGTCACTAACCCCTGCCCTTGGGAACCAGCATTCCAATTGACGAAAACCACTTTGCCGTCGAAGATTACAGCCAAGCAATCTTTAAGCCATGCGGATTAACTTCTGGGGCGTGCGGGGCTCGACACCGACGCCACAAGCCGAAAACATGCGCTACGGAGGCAACACTTCCTGCGTAGAGTTGCGCTTTGGAGACCGCATCTACATTTTCGATTGTGGCACCGGCTTCCGCGTTCTCGGCCATCAACTGGAAAGCGAATTCGGCGACCGAGCGATTTCGGCTCACGTCTTTGTGTCGCACTTTCACTGGGACCACATTCAGGGCATTCCCTTCTTTCGCCCGCTTTACAACCCCAAGAGCCAGTTTTCATTTCACAGTTCCAGCCGCACCCGCAGCCTGAAACAGGTCATGGCGGAACAGATGGCGTCGCCTTATTTTCCCGTAGGTCTGAGCGAAATGGCGGCCAAGCAGAACTACTATGAAATCGAAAGTGGGTTGCTGCACGTCGAAGATGGTGTACAGATGCGCACGGCGTGGCTGAACCATCCGCAGGGATGCCTGGGCTTCCGGCTGGAAACCAAAGATGGAATCTTCGTCTACGCGACGGACAACGAGCCCGGCGATCCCGACTTCGATAAGGCTGTCCGCAAACTGGCGGAAGGCGCTGATGTGCTCATTTACGATGCCCAGTATTTGCCGGACGAATACAAAGCCCGCCGCCAGGGCTGGGGGCACAGCCACTGGCGCGAGGCAGTAAAAGTAGTCATGGAAAGCGGCGCCAAAGAATTAGTGCTCTTCCATCACGACCCCGATCACACCGATGCCGTGATCGACAAAGTCGTAACGGAAGCGCGGAATTACTATCCCAAGGTTCGCGCCGCGTCCGAAGGTATGCAGATTCAGTTGGGGCCGTGACCGGTCCCGAGAACTAGCTGCGATTGATCGCGCGGCGCAGAGGCTCCACTTTTTCCCGTAGATTGTCGGCAAAATCCGCGCCGCGTTCGGCCGCATCCCGCACCCGGCCCTGCACATCGCGCACCCTACCCCTAGCCTCTTCGGTCCAGTCATCCAGAGTTTCTTTGGCGTCTTCGTAGCCTCGCTTCAAATCGCGGCGGAATTGTTTGCCAGCTTTGGGGGCGAGCAACAATCCGGCCAACGCACCTGCGCCCAGGCCGATTAGCAGGAAAGTAATCGCGGTTCCTACAGTGCTGCCTTCGGAAGACTCGTAACGTCCCGAA
This sequence comes from Candidatus Sulfotelmatobacter sp., assembly GCA_049584475.1. Lineage (GTDB taxonomy): Bacteria > Acidobacteriota > Terriglobia > Terriglobales > Acidobacteriaceae > Sulfotelmatobacter. Next base: position 179,264 of record JBAUXX010000075.1, read on the forward strand.
CTCATATCAAGCCTCTTTTCCGCCCGGTTTAACTCCGGGCATAAAACTCTCTATGGAACGATTGCCGTAATTACATTCTAATCCCTGAACAGCAGCGGTCAGTGAGCTGGTGTCCGTGGCCAGCAAAATCTAACGTGGATCGTTATGTTTCTGCTGATCACTCATTGCTCACCGCTCACCGCTCACCGCTCACCGCTCGTTTCAAGCCTCATTGCGATGAGAACCTCGGGCGAAAGGTTTTCTTTCCCGCGGCGCTGCGTGTAAAATCATCTTTTAGCCTTCGTGGCGGCGGAAATTGTGAGCAACCCTGCCCACCGCCGGCTCCGCGGTGCAATCGTAATCAAGCAATCGTAAAAGGAGATTCATCGTCGATGTCGATCCCTGCCACCCAACTCCGCCCCGGAATGATCATCAAGCACAACAACGATCTGCACTCTGTGTTCAGCGTCGAGCATCGCACGCCGGGCAATCTGCGAGCCTTCATCCAAGCCAAGTTGCGCAACCTGCGCACTGGGGCCATGTTTGAGCACCGCTTCCGCTCGCCCGATCCGATCGAGAAGGTCAACGTCGATGAGGTGGACATGCAATATCTCTACAACGACGGCGACAGCTATTACTTCATGGACACGTCGAATTACGAGCAGACGCACCTGACCAAAGAGATTCTGGGCGATGCCGTGGATTATCTGATCGCGAATCTGGAAATCAAAGTGGAGTTCTTCGATGGCAAAGCGGTGGGTATCGAGCTGCCGCAAACGGTGACGCTTACGGTCATCGAGACCGAACCCGGCCTGAAGAGCGCGACTGCTTCCAGCGTGACCAAGCCCGCCAAGACCGAGACTGGGCTGGTGGTGCAAGTTCCGCCGTTCATCAACGAAGGCGAGAAGATTAAAGTGGATACGTCGGAAGGCGCGTATCTGTCCCGCGCGTAAGACACGTTACTGAGAGAGTTCATGTGGGGCGGCGGCCGCTCTCGGCTGTCCAGCCTCGCAGCGCGCGAGGCCGCTGCAGCATAAATCTCTCCTAACAATGCCAGCTTCAGTAACCGCCTCCTAATTACAAGTGTGACCTTACGCGCTCGCATCGCCTCTCGTAGCCTGAAGTCATGCATCGCTCCGCCGCAGTGCTGTGCCAGGACGCAGCCTCCCTTCAGATTCTAAGAACTGTCCTTACCCAAATGGAAATCGATCCCGTAGCCTGCCACTCGCAGCAGGAAACGATGGACCAGATTCTCAGCAAGCAATGCGCGGCTCTGGTGGTTGATTTTGACTCGCCCGGCGCGGCGGAAATTGCGAAGCTGGCCTCCCTGCTGGAACCTTCGCAGCGTCCGGCAGTGATGGCAATGGCTGGCGCGTGGCCCGGTTCGGGGCAAGCTTTTCAATCGGGCGCGAATCGGATTCTCTACAAGCCGCTCGATCCGTTGCAGGTCAAGGACGCGTTCGAGATCGCTGGCAAGGCGACCAGGCGCGATGCCCGCAACGCGCCGCGTTACAGGATCACATCCGTAGTCTGGCTTGATCTTGAAACTGGAACTTTGCCCGCCGTCGCCGTCAACATCAGCGAGCATGGCATGGCGATCCGCACGACGGAGCGGCTGCGGATTCAGGGGAATGTCAGCTTTCGCTGCACGCTGCCGGGGAGCGAACAACTTCACGGTTATGCGGACGTTATCTGGTCCGACGACGTAGGATGCGCTGGAATGTTTTTCTCCCGCCTGTCACTTTCCGCGCGGAAGCATTTGAAAGATTGGCTGCGCCTGCGGGCAAAGACGGCACACGGCAGGAATGAATCGAAAGGGTTTTCTGGCCGAAGAAAAAAGATTGGGAAATTGATGACTCAAACAGGGAATGCAGGATCCGGTTCTGTCCGCGACTTGCTCTCGCCGACGTTGGCGTGAGCGAGTAAGGCTGCCTTCGCGGCACCGGCCGCTAGCATCTCCTAACGCCTCGTTTTCTTTCGAGGCCGCCGCGAAACTTTTTCCAGCAATACAACCACATGCGCGATAGCTGTGTTGTCCAGGTTCAATCCCTCGGGCGTCTTTGCTTTTAATCCCACAGAGTCACTAGGCACGCCCAATAATTCCGCAACCCGTGTACGAATCTCCGCCGCATGCGGGCCGATTTTGGGCGTCGCCAGAATCAAGCTGGCATCCACATTCCCGACGCCGTATCCAGCCTCTTTCACCCGCTTCACTGCTTCGCGCAGAAAGACTGCTGAATCCGCATTTTTCCATTTGGCATCCGACGGTGGAAACAGCGTCCCGATATCGGGCGCGGCAATGGCTCCGAGCAGCGCGTCCGTAATCGCATGCAGCAACAAGTCGCCATCGGAGTGGCCCCCGAGTCCGCGGTCGTGCATCAGAGCGACGCCGCCGATCTTCAGAGGAATCCCCGCGCGAAATTCGTGCGAATCAAAACCGTAGCCGATGCGGGTAGTTGGTCGTCGGTCGTTGGTCGTCGGCATGCGGTCGTCAGTTTCGATCCGTACTTTTCAAGTAGAACTCAGCTAACTGCATATCTCCCGGCGACGTGATCTTTATATTTTTCGCCGAGCCCATTACGACCGCCACGTCATGTCCTGCCCTTTCTACCAGCGATGCTTCATCGGTTCCCAGAAATCCATCAGCCGAGGCTTCATCGAAAGCCTTCTTGATTACGCTGTAGTGAAAGCCCTGGGGAGTCTGTGCCATCACGATGCTTGCGCGCGGAATCGTCGCCTTGATCAGCGCGCCTTCGGATGTTCGTTCCACCTGTTTCACAGTGTCGACGGCGGGCAAGCCGGCAATCGCCGCGCCATATTTCTGTGCGGCCGCGATCACGTCCCGAATAATTTCCGCACTTACAAATGGCCGTACCGCATCGTGAACCAGCACTACATCGTCATCCGAGGCAACGATCGCATGCAGAGCATGCTCCACGGATTGCTGCCGGTGCTCTCCGCCTACGACCAGTTCTATTTTCTTTGCTAAAACGTCTTTGGACTCGGCCCGCAACCTTGCGCGAAAGCCTTCAATTTCATTTTCTCGCAGCGCAATCCAAATCTCGTTAACCTCCCCGGCCGCTGCAAACTTGCGCAGGGTATGAATCAAGATCGGGGTTCCATCCAATTCGGTAAATTGTTTGGAAGGCGCGGTCTTTTTTTGTCGGGATTTAGCGCCGGTTGCGGCCGGAGCCATGCGCGTGCCCAAGCCCGCAGCCGGGATAATCACAATCACCTTCATGGCGGGCTGCAAGTATACGAGCGCACAACGAGGAAGTTCAAATCCCAGGCTGCGGTCCGTCTGGGGACGATGGGGGAATTTCAGTTTCTTTTCTGCTGCAATCAAGGAAATACAGTAGAACTCCAAAATTTTGCCACTCGCATGGTTAGTTTCCTCCGGACTCTCTTTCCTGTAAGTTTCTCCTTATTCAGCCCGTAAGATGCGCATTTCCCAAATGGTGGTGTCGGGGTGAAACTCCTCTCCTATCAATCATGTAGAAGATATTTCGTATTTCTCATTCTCTTCTGGCAGCTCAGTTGCACGTCAAACAACTGAAGACTGGGATCGCCCTGAAGATTGTTAATAAGCACCCCAGCAACCACGGCTCAAACATTCATAACTAACAGTTAGAGAGATTTATGGGGCTTTTCTATGAAAACGCGACCCAAGATTTGGATAGAAATTCTGGCGTTTAGCACCGCTGGGGCCTTAGTTGTGGCTCTGTTGCTGGTCAGCCTTGGAGCCGCAGCCGGGGCCGCCAGTGGCGGAAGCGAACAGCCTCAGCCAGTTGCACCGCCCAACTCTCAGCTGTCTTCTTCTCAGATGCCTCTAGGGCCGCAGCAGACCTATGACGGAATGGTGACGTGCTCCCGCTGCGGCGCCAAGCACCCTGCCACTAGCTCGCGGAATGCCAGCGACTGCACCCGATCCTGCGTTCACGCTGGCGCAAGTTTTGCTTTGATTGATGGCGACGTGGTCTACCTGCTGAAAGGAAACCTGGACCAGGTGAAAAAAGTCGCCGGGCAACGGGCCACAATAACCGGTTCTATCAATGGCCAGACGATAGAAGTCTCATCCGTTTCTGCGGGCACTTAACCATACGGACCACCGGCTCAGAATTCGCAACTACGAAGCACTCGACTTGCTTTCCACCGGACTGCCCGGCCCAATGTTGCCCGGCACAATCGGCGCTGGCGAAGCCACGGGAACGGCCACAGGAATCGCCGCCCCTGAAACGCCGGCGGCCGCCCTCCCATAAGCCGTACGCTCATCCCATTTGCCGAAGATCATTTTCCCGGCGGTTGTCTGCAACACAGAAGTCACCGATACATCGATCGTCTTGCCGATCATCTTCCGCGCATTGTCCACGACAACCATGGTTCCGTCGTCAAGATAAGCCACGCCCTGGTTGTATTCTTTTCCTTCTTTCAGGATGAACACGCGCATGGTTTCGCCCGGAAGCACGATCGGCTTCAACGAATTTGCCAGTTCGTTGATGTTCAGAACCTCCACTCCCTGCAACTGCGCCACTTTATTCAGGTTGAAATCGTTGGTGATGATTTTCCCTTCGTAAACCTTGGCCAGTTCAATCAATTTCAAGTCCACTTCCCGCACTGCCGGAAAATCGTCCTCCACAATCTGGATTTGCAGATTAGCCATCTTTTGCAGACGCTGCAAGACGTCGAGGCCGCGCCGTCCGCGATTACGCTTCAGTGAGTCGGCCGAATCGGCAACTAACTGCAACTCGCGCAGCACAAACTGTGGCGTCACTATCGTGCCGTCGAGAAAGCCGGTTTCGGCAATGTCGGCAATGCGGCCGTCGATGATCACACTGGTGTCGAGAATTTTGTAGCTTTTTTTCGACTGCTTTTCGCCGCCAAAAACTCCGCCCAGCGCTGCCAGGTTCAACAAATCGCCCTTGTTCGCGCCCACGATCAGGCCTACGTAGGCCATCAGCAGCATCACCAGGATTTGCAGGAAATTGCGCGTCGCCCCTTCGGCCACGCTGTTGCGGATGACCAGAGCGAACAGGTAGGCGCCGCAGATTCCGAGGACGCTGCCGAACGCCGCCCCGATCAGCCGCTTCAGGCTTACCCGGCGCAGGTTCCATTCGAACAGAACTATGGCTGCCCCGACTGCGGCCCCCACGGCGGCATCCACATTGCGCGGCTGCCCGAACGGGTCAATAAAGTAGCAGGTAAGAGAAACTACGATTACAAAAATAATGCGTACAGCAATCAAATCCACAAAGACCTCCGCGGACGCCGCGCCGCTTGCCATTTCCGGCGCACAATCATCGTCCGTGCCTTGTCTCGCCGCCCCAGCGGGATTCGGCATGGCATCATTCGGGGCGCGCAAGTATCAGGGGGATGAAAATGCGCCCCGCTCCGGCCTTCCGGGCTGTGGCCGGAAACTGGGTAAATCCAACGCCAAAAGTATATACCTGTCAGCAATCTAAGGTCAGCGGCCAATGGAGCGATAGATGGCGCTGTTTACCCGCACGAGGATTGTCCGAATGGCGCTCCCGGCCGTGGCCCTCGGGTATCTCAAGCTTGAGGAAGGTTCTTGCTAGGCTTTCATACATGCCGATTTTTATCGATGAAGCCAAGGCAACGCAGGAGCCGAAGTGTGCCGACGATGTGCCTGCGCTGGTGCAGCTGTTGCGCAATCGTTCTTATGCAGAGATTCGCCAGAGGATGTATGACAGCGCTCCCGGGAGCCCGTGGTGGTCGGCTTGCCGGGCGGAGCTTGAGCTGCGTAACGGGCAGCAGGTTGCGGAAGCTTCCCTGGCGATGTCCCGAGTGTCAGAAAAGATGAGATCGTCCGTGCAGCATTTTGAACAGCTGGCCGATACCCTGCAGGAATCGACCAACGGCATTGCCGATCTTCTGCGCGGAACGCAGGAAGCCGCGCGCCGCCTGGAAATCGCGGTGTATGTCATCATCGGAGTAACGCTGGTGCAGTTCTTCAACCTGCTCTTCGAAGTCTTCCGCAAGCGATAACCCACTGAGCTTGAGTAACTCCGTGTCATGCCGAGCAGAGTGCAGGCATTCGCCAAGCGAATGCGTGCACGAAGTCGAAGCATCCCTACTCGTCCCACGAACCTCGAAGCAGCCAGGCGACGCCCGCTTTCGCCGATAAACTCCTCGAAAATGTCCCGCCACTTCTGTATATTCAGTCTGTACTGAAATAAATGATATGGCAACTCTGACCGGGGTTCAAAAGCAATACATTCTGCATTGGGGCGAGATGGGAACGCGGTGGGGTATCAACCGCACCGTGGCTCAGATTCACGCATTGCTGTATCTATCGCCGCAAGCCCTGCCGGCCGAGGAAATTGCCGAGACGTTGAGCGTGGCGCGATCGAATGTAAGCACGTCGATCCGCGAACTGGAGACCTGGGGCATCGTGCGCGCTGTCCATGTTCTCGGCGACCGGCGGGAACACTACGAATCGATGAAAGATGTCTGGGAGATGTTCCGTGTGGTCATTGAACACAGAAAGCGGCGGGAGATCGACCCCACGCGAGAGATGCTGCGCCATTGCCTCGCCGAGTTGGATCCGAAAGAAGAGGGCGCGGACTACACCCGCGACCGCCTGACAGCGATGGCCGGATTTTTCGAAGCGGTGACGGAGTTGCACGAACAGACCAAGCGCCTGCCAACTGGAGCTGTGCGTAAATTGTTGAAGGTTGGCGCCAAGGTCAAGAAGGCTCGAACCAGCTGAACGCACGGTCCAGAGCTGTTCGGTAAAATGATTTCACCAACGGAAGAATAGGATTTCAGACCAATGACGAAGCAGGAAATTCGCGACCCGGCGTCCAGGAAAATCTGGATGACCCTGACCGGCCTGCCCCTGACGCTCACGCTGCAGTGGCCGTTTCACAAATCGACGTCAGGCGCAGATTTCTGGGTTTTGCACGGAGACATCCGGCTGGAAAACTCCAATGGTCTGCATGCTCCCGTGGCCGTGAATCTTTCGGCGACCGTGCGCGAGGTGATGCCGTCGCTCGAGGCGAAGGATGCGGAAGCTCCTGTAATCAACGCGCTGCGCAAGGAAGTCGATCGCCGGCAAATTGAGTTTGTGAAGTCGGGAAAATTAGTTCCGGTGCCTTTTTCCAGCCGGCATTACGACTTCAAGCGGCAGAAATGGGTCTTTGGCAAGGCGGCCGACAACGTGATCGCCGAATTCATCGAGCGCAAGGCATATTGGCAGACGAAGGTGGGCAGCGAAAAGCGCGTGTGGATAGCCGATCCCACCGAGGCGCAATATCTCGAAACCACGCCGGGTCATTTGCTGGAAGTGGCGAAATGCCTGGTGGCGGCGCAGGGGTTATTGCAGATCGACGGCGAGTGGGCGGAGGCGACCGTCGGCCTGATGGGAGAATCACACAGATTTGAAAATGCCATGCGCGATGCGGCGGAAGAGTTGGAGAAGAAGCACGCATTTGAGAGAGGTTAATGGCGAAGCCGCATAGTCATTTCCTGGGATTAAACCTCGCTTGATGCAGATTCTTCCTCCCGCGCCATTCTCGGGAAAATATTCCCCAGCAAAATCTCGGTGCGATCGCGTAATTCACCTGCACCAAAACAATCGCTGCAATTGCCCAATAAGTATTGATAAAGCAGAGCGAAGCGCCGAAGGCGTAGAGCGCCTGCGCAATCGCGATGCGGCGCACAACTGCCCGGTGGATTTCAGGAGGAGCGTCGTCCGCGAGAAGTTTGTTGCGGGTGGCGTAGCCCCAACTCCAGTAGAGAGCCAGGCCGAGCAGCAGAACGTTCAGCCAGTAAATGAGAAGAGCTGTTCGAAAATGAATGTACTCGGCCAGCAGCGCCGTGGAGAACGGGATGAGCGAAACTGCGCACAGAAGAGAAATGTGGATCCAGGACAGATTGCGGTCCGCGCGTGCGAAATGATTGAGCTGAGTCTGCTGGCCCACCCAGAAAATTCCGAGCGTCATCACGCTCATCAGAAAAATCACGAGACGCGGCGCGAGTGGATGCAGAACGTGCCACAGATCGTGTTCGGAGTGTACAGTTGTACTTACCGGCACGCGGAGATCGAGCACCAGCAATGTCATCGCCACAGCGAAAATTCCGTCGCTGAGGGCTGCCAGACGTTCCACGTTTTGCCCGGCAACACGGTTGTAGAGAGAATGCATCGAATGGAGTCTAGCACCGGCGGCGGCACCGATCATGAGCCGGAGTGCGGCCGAGGTGAAGGGTTCGTGATTTCCGCAATCGTGCGCCGTGGGATGCGAAACATCCCCGTTTGTTTTTTCATTTTCCTCTGTATTTTTTCGCTCCGCGGATGGTCGCAGGATCAGCAGAACCCATCCGCCCCACCGCCCGAGAATCCGCAGCCGCAATCTACGCCAGAGAAAATTCCAGACAAGAGCGACGACAAGACCGAAGACAAAAAAGATTCAGGCTCGAACCCCGCGCAGGCTGCCGCGGAAAAGACGAAAGATGTGACCGTGCAGGCGGTCGAAGCCACCAAAGACGCCACTACGCAGGCGGTACAGGCTACGAAGGACGCGGCTCAGCAGGGTCTGGTTCACTTGCGCAATTGGGAGCGGGGATGGATTACCGGAATCTACGTGCCGCGATATGAGAAGTTGACGCCTTTGACCGCCGAAGAGCGCAGGGAGATTTATCTCAAGCAAACGCTCACGAGTCCGGGCGATTACTTGAAGCGCGCTTTCGCGGCGGGTATCGACCAGGCTCGGGGCGCTCCATCGCAATGGGATGGCGGGCTTAAAGGTTATGGCGAGCGCTTCGCCTCTCGCGAAGGGCAATTCATTTCCGCAAACTCTATAGCTGCGCTGGCCAATGCGAAGCTTGGCTACGAACCGCGATACGATCAGTGCCGCTGCAGCGGCTTCTGGCCGCGCGCCCGTCATGCCATCGTGCGCAACTTTCTCACCTACGATTCAAGTGAAGCGCACATACGCCCTCAGTTGGGATTGTATGGGGGCTCGTTCGGAGGCGGATTGATTTCGACCGCCTGGAAGCCGAAGCCGCGAAATGCCTTTGCCGAAGGCGGACGGGCCATGATCGGCCAGGCTGGTTATGGAGCACTGCTAAATTTCTTTACGGAGTTTGCGGTCGACATCAACCGGAAGCTCGGCACGTCGAAGTGAATCGGCACTCGGCATTTAGTACTTAGCATTCACCCGCGCAATCTCTCGCACTCATGCTCCATCCGGAGCGGAGCTTTGTTTGTGAGTCGCGCGCGCGACCGTCGACCCCAAGGCCAAAAGAGTAATAACAGAAATCAATCCCAGCGAAGCCACGCAATAAATACACCACACACCCAAAATGCGGGATTCGATGTGTGCCAGATAGAGCGAGAAAGCAAGCGCGGGCAATGCGAAAGCCAAAACCAACGCATACGCGCGCCGGAACGCGAGAACGCCGAGAAGAAGATATCCGGCGATGCCGATGACGGCCACCGGAATTGGGCCGATCATCGCGTATGGACTCTTGTTGACGATGCCGCAATCCCAGCGTTCATTGATGCTGCACGGCGAATCGCCCTCTTCGCGGTAGTGTTCGCGCAACGCAAGCGTGGAAACTGCGATACCGCATACGGTCAGAATTACCAGCAAGTATTTCATTCTGCCATCTCCATTTCGATGTGCATGTTTTGACGCATGTGGCGCACATGTTTGTTATCCCTGCGCATGCAAAGCGCCAGTCGCGTCTTTGATCAGATCGGAATCCTGCCACTCGTTGCCGTGATACCAGTTGATGATCTTGCCATCGGGACCGATAACCGCCGTGCTGAGCGAATGCGTGATTAGGCCGCCTTCGAGTTTGTAGGTCAGAGCAAAGTAATCGGCAATTTTCGGCAGATCGGCGGCTCGGGGAACGGCAAACTCCCAGCGATCGAACACGGCACGATTGTGGCTGTGCGCCAGTGAGAAGCCATAGTTGCGAAGAACTTTGGGCGTGTCGTGCTCCGGGTCAAAACTAATGCACAGCAGATGAGTCTTGCGGGCGAGCGCAGGGTCCGCCGCAAGTTGCTGATTCAGTTCCGCGAACTGCGCGCCAACGCGGGGGCAATAATCCGGGAAGGGACATCGCGTATAGATGAAAGTGACAAACAGCACTTGCCCGCGATATTGCCTGATCGAAATACGACGCGCATCCTGATCGGTGAATTGGAAATCGGGAACTTCTTCGCCGGCGGCAGGAATGTGCTGTTGAGCGGTGGGTTTGACCGCGGGTGTCGAGTGTCCTGTGATTTTAATGTTCTCCAGCCATGAATCTGGCTCCGCGTTTCTGTCGTCGGTATCCACAACGACCAGGTCCGCATGGATCGAATCGCCGGCCGCCAGTTGGCTCAATTCGCCCGAGTTCTTAAACTTGTACGACATTTCCATCGCTTCCATATAACCCTGCACCATGTCTCCGTCGATGATCGCCGACTGATTCGGCTTGTCGAGAGAGACAATGCGGCCCGTGAATGAATAGCGCTTAGCCGGAGGGCTGGTGTGTTTGGTGCAGGACGACAACATAGTTAGTCCTAGCAAAAGCAACACGAGCTTGGGTTTGGCGAAATGCAATTTGCGAAATTGATCGCTTTGTCTTTTCATGAAGCCTGCGACACCTCAATAATGAAAACGATAACGCACTTCCACATAAATTTCGCGCGGATTGTTCCAATGGAAGCCGCCAAAGGTGACGCTGTTGTCCAGTTCCACGCGCCGGTTCGCGACGTTCATCGCCGTAAGTGATGCAGAGAAACGTTCGCCGAAATCTTTGCCCAGGGTTACATCAAACGTCGTGTGCTGCGGCAGGTAGTTGCCGGGATAAGGCTGGCCGGGAAAAGCATTGCTGAAGCCGGAGCCGTAGTAAATGTTGGTGGAAGCGCGGGCACTCCAGGGAAGCGTGAGATCGCCGCCAAAATTGAGTGTGTTCCGCTGGTCGTGGTCGAGCGGTGAAAGCCCGGCGGGAAGAGAGAAATCGGTGAGGCCGCCCGTGATTGCGCCTCCGCCTTCGGCGATTTGATTCGAGTAGGCGAGGTGAATTTGGCCGCGCTGCGCAATGCGCGGCGAGCGCAACGTGGCTTCCCAGCCGCGGATGACAGCTTGGCCAATCGTGATCGGGAAAAAGAGATTGGATTCGCCGATATTGTTGTGATCGAAGAAGTTTGTGACATTTGTGCGGAAGTTGTCGGCGTCAAGAACCCATCCGCGAAACGGAATGGTCACGCCAAATTGATGTTCTTCGTCACGCTCTCCGTGCAGCGGAATAAATCCCAGGCTGCTGGCATTCGCAAAATTGATAAGCGGTCCCGAAGCAGTGACGAGCGGCGGCGCCTGATAGTAGTGCCCATAAAATGCGCGCACGGTCCAGTTGAGATGCGGAATGTTAACTGCGACGCCGAAGCGCGGACTGATGGAATTTTCGGTAACGTCCCCGGAGAAGTGCGTGGGACGCATGCCGGCGGAAACCGTCAGCCATGTGAACGGCTTGAATTTGTCATCGAGAAAAAATGCAGTCAGGCTTCCCGGCGGATGTTCCGTGTCGAAAAGCGGCGAGTTGCTGCCATTGTTGAAGACGACGCCAAAGAACTCCGCGTCTTGCTGGTAGAAGCTGTACAAGCCCGCCCGGAAATTATTTTTCGCGACGTTCGCGCTAAAGCTCACCTGGCCGCCTGCGTAGCTCGAACCGCGATGTTCCGTAGTCACGACTGGGTCGGCGAGCGAGCTGTCATAGTTGGCGCGATTGTGATGATAGAAGGGCGAGACAGTGAGCAGCGTTTTCGAATTGAACGTGTGAACCCAGGAAAAGTTCATCAATGCATCGGATTCGTGATCCCCATCGCGTTGATCGAGGCTGGGATACTGGCCGGTCAACTGGCCGTTGACCAATCCGTTTTCGATATCGAAAGGAAAAGGATCGTAAGGAATTTGGTAGTAGTCCTTGCGCGCAGAGGTGACGAAGCGCAGCTGATTCGCGGGATTGACGTTGAAAATCAACGAGCCAAAGCCGCCGTAGCCGTTGGCTGTGTCGTGTACGACTTGCGGCACCGGAGTTTGAATGCCTAGATTGCTGCGATTGCCGTTCACGCTGACGTAATAAGCGAAGCGTTCGGTGTGGCTGCCGAAGCTGAGGGCATCGTTGGTCTGATAGAAATTACCCGCGCTCAGGACGAGTTCGGCCTCGTTATTGCGTTCGAACCCCGTGCGCGGCACGACGTTGAAGACGCCATACGTGCGATCTCCAAGATCTGCACCGTAGCTGCCGCGGCTCACCTCGAGGTAGTCGATGTCCTTGGGATCAAACTGCGGCCCCAGGTTCGAAGCGATGTTGGTATTGGGAACCGGCACGCCATCCACCAGCCAACTGGTCTGGTGTCCGCCGCGAATGTGCAGTTGATCGTGCGTGAAGTACGCTCCCGGCACGTAATCCGTGATCATGGCGAGGCTGTTAGACCGGTCCGCTCCCGGCGTCTGAGCAACATCGAGCCTGCTGACTAGTGTGGTCGGAGTCGCCGAGTCGGTCGGCGCGGCTATCGGAGCGCCCGATACCGTCACAGATTCGTTGCCGCCAGCAATGGCGAGGGCAAAATGCATCACCGGCTGCGTTCCGGAAATGACAACGAGCTTCTGCTCGGCTTGCTTGAATCCCGGCGCGGCGACGCTGATTACATAATCTCCCAAAGGGACGGCGTTGAAATTGAAATCTCCATCGCTGTTGGAGTTCACAGTCGCCGACCAGTCGGATGATTCAGCTCTAATCATCACCATCGCGCCCTGAACGGGGTGATGCTGCGGATCGTGAATGACGCCGCGCACGGAGCCGAAAATACCGGCGAATGCGGCAGTCGAAAACATCAATACCGTAGCGTAGATTGTCGCGCGAAGTAAGCGCATCGGGTCCCCAATCGTTCTTACTTGGTCGTCCTTAGAAGACGAGACGTGTGCGAGATCGAAGCATCAAGTCTCGCGCCGAAGCGGTGAATTGTCCGCTCACAGCAATGTTTTGCCGCTATCGCAGGGGAGTGCTAGAGAGTGGAAGGCCGCGGCGGAGCGCGAGCGGAGAGAGACGCCCGATCTGCAGCACTCAAAGATGCGCGTTGCAATGCCATGGCGAGAGAGCTTGAGCCATTTCGCGCTATCGCGCGGTGCTTGATCTGGGGATGTGCCCAGTGCGCCGGAGTTGCGGCGCGACAGCAATCGTGGGAGCAACACGAGGTGGAACGAATCGAGAGTTCTTCTTCCGCTCGGGACGAAGAGCTATGGCAATGATGAACCGCCTTGCGCAAGCAACATTTTGGAGTCGGCAGGGCAATGCTCGCCAACGCTGCGGGAACAAAGTTCCCCACGAGCGCGAACAACAACAGCAATTTGGCGGTCAGGCGGTGCATCGCGTTTGCGGGGCGGCCACAAATTAAGGAGTGGCGTCCCGTAGCGATAGGATACGCGAATCGAACCTAGGGCAGCATTAAATATCTGCCAAGGCCGTAGTAGCCGCCATTGGTGAACAGGATTACGAGGTTCATCAGCACCAACATCAAATCGTAGTGCCAGCCGCCGGACTTCTCGCCCCAAAACCCTGTGTGCCAGGTAAACATTTTCTTTTGGATCGCTCCCAACATTATGAGGATCAGGCCAATGGCGGCGGGCTGCGTCAGCACTCCGGCCGCGACACCAAGTCCGCCGGAAACTTCGGCGATGCCGAGAAAAATCGTAAAGCCTTTGCTCATCCCGATGCTCTTCGCCCGCTGCGCCGGATCCTTGAGATGACTATAGCCGCTGGTCGCAAACACTAACCCGACCATCAGCCGGAGAAGAAGCAAACCGACATCGGTAAACCTTGCCAGTTGAGGGAACATTCGATGGTTACTTGCGCTGTTGTGCTTGATCCAAATGCAACAGATTCGCCAATAGGATGCCGGCTACTCCGTAGATGATGGCGTTGAAGGCCGTCAACACCCACAGAAACGCGGTGTCGCCCGGCGCCAGATCCCCGAGAAGTGCCGCTGGGCACATCACCACAATCAAAGCCAATGGCAGATTTGGCACTGCGCCCCAGGACAAGGCGTAGGCGCCAAAAATGAATCCGATCACGGCGAAGACGACGCCGCAGCAGATTGAATTTCTCCCCATCGCAAATACTTCCGGGCGATAGCAATCTTCTGTTTGTCGAGCCGTTGCCTTAAGCGCGGAGTCGGATTCAGGCTTTGCCGTGAATCTTGGCCCACCACCAACGCACGCCCACTAACAGAAAACGCCAATCATGGAGGAACTCGGGTGCTTTATGTTCGAAAGCATGGCCCAGAAACTGGAAAATCCATCCCAAAACAAATAAAGCCAGGGCATAAGGCCAAAGATAGTGAAGGAAGATACTGGCGATAAAGAGAGCAACCGAGAGCAGAATTAACGGTATGCCCAGGGTATGGCAGGCACGGTTGACGGGATGCTGGTGGCTGGAGGCGTACTGCGTTATCCATTGCTCGCTGGAACGTCCGCCAAGCATGGCCGGATCATACACCGGTTTTGGAGATGCTGGAAACCAAAAACACGACGAAGCAGATCGGGAATGTGCCTCATCGAGATTCTAAGATTCGCGGCAAATTTATTTTGTTTCGAGGCTGCCCTGCAAATCGTGAAAGGCATCTTTACTTCGGCACGCCGTAAGAACCGCAAATGCAGTCGAGTGCGTTCTGCCCGCATGTGAACGTGCGTTTTCGATGTTGCTTGCGCAGTGTCAGAGCCCTACGCCAATACAGCCGGGGCTGCACGCTGACAGCGGGAACCTTCGGGCCGGCACCCGCCTCCCCCACGCGCAGTCCCTCTCATTTTTCGAGCTGGCTCAGAAAAGAAGGAATAGTCCGATGACAAATCCAATGAGACGATTTGTTTTTGCCGCGCTTTTATCCACCGTCGCCATTAGTCTACTTTCGCCTCGTAGTTTCGCGCAGTCGTGCCCCGCGGGAGATGACAACATGCTTGACTGGATGACGCTGGACACTGCTACCAGCCAACACCTCACTGGACCTCAGGCGTTGCCTCTGTACAGCGTGCTGCCCTCTGACGGCCTTTTCTGGTTACTCAAGGGAGATCACAGCGGCGAAGGCTATCCCTGGGATCTTCAATATTACGATTCGACCTACATTTATCAGTGGATCACGGACAGCACCAACAGCTATACCGATCCCACGAACTACAAAGCATTCAACAGCAAGACCGGAATGCCGTGGACGCCGATCTGTATTCCGGAAGGCACGCCGGGAGAAAAGTTGAGCAGCATCACAGTTCCCAACGCGCAGACAGCGTATACCCCGTATGGCCCCAGCTGCGCGCAAGGAACCACACAATATCTGGGAAATACAGTGAACGAGGTGTGGAACTACGGCAATCTGAATATCGACAGCACAACACCTCCAGGAAATCTGGGAACGCATCCGGATCTGCAATTGGTGTACCGGTACGGGTGCGACGAAAACTACAATAATTGCACCTTCAAGGAGGTGTTCGACCTGATGCAGTCTTATGGAGAAGTGCGTTGGACGAAATATCAACTGATAAGCGGATCTTATCAACAGCAGCAGCAAACTGTTTTCAACCAACTCGTGAGCGGAGGAAGCCCGGCGCCATACTTTCCCTGCACAATGCCCTAAAGCATCCAGGTCACGGAGGGGTGCGGACGCTGGCACCCCTCGTTCCAGGAACGTTTCGTTCCCATCGGGGCGAATGAGCGATAGGTAACAAGCTCCGGTTGCGCCATTTTTGGCCTTGTGGTAACTTTATAAATTGTCCCGGACATTTTGAAGGGATCTAGGGGATACTTGTGTCCGAAAGGGCATTAGTCCTCGAGTGCTGGCGTAGCTCAGTCGGTAGAGCACCTGATTTGTAATCAGGGGGTCGGGGGTTCAAATCCCTTCGCCAGCTCCAGGAAATAAATTTCCGGCGGGCGGCGGATTCGGAAGCGGCGCAACGGGCTTTTCCAACGCACTCCATTCGAAGTTTTTCCGGCTTGTAGTGGTCTTTACACAATCGCGCCAGGCGCGATTTCTTGGTTTCCCTGTTTTTACGAAACCCTGGCTTTTGCAGATCGATTGTCGAAGATTAATTGCGAAGCACTGTTTGCAGGAGTGGTAGTCGCGGGGAGAGCTTGTTGGGTCACGGGTAAGCGCCATTGCCGCATAGCTTTCGCACAGGTGGGTGAGTGGTTAAAGCCAACAGACTGTAAATCTGTCCCTCCTAGCGAGGTACGAAGGTTCGAATCCTTCCCTGTGCACCAGATGTTGAGGAGTTGGCAGAGTGAATCGCCTGACCGGAGCATTGATCGCTTACGCTGGACTGGGCGTGCTGACATGGCTGACGATCACCGACGGCAAGATTCGCGGAGTGACGTTAGCGATCCTGGGAATGTTTGCCGTCAAGAGTTGGCTGCGGCGCAAAGATGTAATGCATCCGGGCGACGGCGGTTAAGTTAAGTCGGTTTTAACTGAAAGCTGATAGCTGACAGCTAGTTTTTCGGGCCGATGTAGCTCAGTTGGTAGAGCACTCCCTTGGTAAGGGAGAGGTCATCAGTTCAATCCTGATCATCGGCTCCATTTGGTTACGAGCGGCGAGTCTCGAGGTGCGAGGAGTTGGGGAAGGGTATGGCTTCAGCCGCGCCTTTAAAAGTCGGAGCAAGAGACGGCTCCGCTGAGGTGGGCTGAAAACTGAAAGCGGTTTACGGGCGGGAGTAACTCAGTGGTAGAGTCACAGCCTTCCAAGCTGTTGGTCGCGGGTTCGATTCCCGTCTCCCGCTCCAGAGATTGCTGGGATGTTGAGTTCGGAAGAAGAACGGAGAATCAGGCAGCATCTCAGATTAGCTCAGGGATTGCTGGATTCCGCAGCTTTGAATCCAGGGAGTTCGGAGTTTGACGTAAGAAATGCTCTTTCGCGCTCATACTATGCAATGCTTCATGCCTGCAGCGCCTTGGTTTTGAGTTGCGGGATGGAACCGAGTAAATCGCATGGAGGACTGCAGAATCAGGCGCAGAGATTCCTGGGCAAGGTTTTTGGTCGACTCATAGGAGACCTTTACGAGTTAAGGCGGACGGCGGACTATAACGCGGCTTGGATCGTCAACTGGCAGGTCAGCAGGGAAAAGTTGAAGACCGCTCGAACCAATATTCTTTGGGCTTGCGCGGAGGCCAGGAAGAACCTGAAGTAAAACCGAATATGACTGCAGCAGAATTGGAAAGGACGGTTCGTGAACAGTTAACTAGCGCTGGTCTTTGGGCCGATGTCGATGAGCGCAAATCCCAGTTCCTAGAGTTTCCGGACGGTTTGTTCGCGGAAATTGTCTTAAATGACGGATCTAAGCTGGCTGAGGCGGAGAGGGTCGTCAAGCTTGTGCAGGTAAATTCGAAGTTCGATCAGCAAGAGCTAGATGCGATTGTCCGGGCGAATTGGACAGTTCAGAGCATCGAAGGACCCGCAGGTGCGATAGTTATACCCGGAGGTATTCGGCCCGCGTTGGCGTTCACCGCCACTCTTAAGTCTGGAGCGCTAACGAAGGCTGTTGTTGTACACGTCACAATGTCAGCGGTTGACGCAATCAAGCGCAATATTGCTAAATCCGGCGAACCGGTGGATGAGGGCGCGGCGATTAAAGAGGTAGTTAGGGAGTTCTTAAGGCTCCGATTATCATATGGCGGGGAGAGTTATTGGGATCCCCTCGATGATCAACCGCTCGAACTGAATGAGGATGCGTTGCTCTACTGGCTTGGTCCGGTGTCAGGGACGAAGCACTGAGGAATGGTTTTGGCTTTCGAACAGGCAACGATCAAGATTGAGAAGACGCATGAGTTCGCGGAGTTGCGGACCGCGGTAGAGCAGGTGTTTCAGGCGGCTAAGGTTGAGCGGTTTCTGAAGCAGTTGGATCGCAAGGGAATTCGCATCCGCGATTTCGACGCGGTGCTGGCAACCAAGGTCCTGGAAGATGCGGCTGGCGCGTCAGGATTGAATGCGGCACAGTTGTATGCGGCGCTGACGTTGTCGGATCAGGCCCAGATGCGCGAATTTTATTTGTCGCAACTGGAAGCGGTTGATCAGGCGCTGCGGCATAAGTTTAAGAAGTTATATCAGTATTACTGAGTGTGGCGACGCGGGCAGGAGTTGCATAAGTCCTTCGGCGCAGAAGAAGCGCCTCAGGATGACAAGGGTTTTGAGCTAGAAGCTAAGAGCTAGGAGCTAGAGGCTAAGGAAATGGCGAAAGAGAAATTTGATCGTACTAAGCCGCACTGCAATGTGGGAACGATTGGTCACATCGATCATGGCAAGACCAC
>JBAUXX010000076.1:0-46087 GCA_049584475.1 Candidatus Sulfotelmatobacter sp.
TATGTCGTCATGCCCGAACACGTTCATCTATTGGTGAGCGAACCACAGCGGGAAACGCTGTCGATTGTGATACAGGCATTGAAGCTTGGGGTTGTGCGCAGTATTCAGTGTTCTGGTGGTGGGAGTGTCGTGGCGGCAGCACCCAGGTCTCGCAAAACCGGCGAGACCTGGGGCACCCCATTTTCACACACCCCATTTTCACACACCCCATTTTCACACACCCCAGTTTCAGGTAAGCCTGCGAATCGATTCTGGCAGGCGCGCTTTTATGATTTCAACGTTTGGACGGAAAAGAAACGGATTGAGAAGCTTCGTTACATTCATCTCAATCCGGTGAAGCGCGGATTGGTAGCTTCACCCGAGCTGTGGCGCTGGAGCAGCTTTCGTTGGTACCTGTGCGGCGAAGCCGGTCCAGTGCGGATTAACGACACGAATATCATGGTGATGAAAATTCGGTCACCCGCCGCGTAAATCGAATCGTCACACCAGCAGCTCGGATGGGCCATCGGCGCGTATCGAGGGAGAATTCCTCTCGGCTACGGGCGCTTCAGGCGGTACAGGGATCCTTCGACTGCGGTTGTTCTTTGCGCTTCGCGCAACGAACAATCCTCGCTCAGGATGACAGCGCGCGATTGGGGAGTGGAAGTCAAAAACCCCGCCCTGTCGCACAAATCACGACAAGGGGCGGGGCAACCGCTTTGAGAGCGGCAGTTAGCTTTCTCGTCTTCTTTCTTTTTAGTCTTCGCCTACCAACGCATTGATCAGGCCCTGGCCGTTCGGGCTGCCCCATCCGGTCACCAAGTCGTAGCCGGTCACGGCGGAGAAGCTGCCGGACTTACCGCTGGTGATGTCGTGGAAGTCGGTTTTGTAGCTGGAACTGACTCCGAACGCATAGAGGTAGGGGTTGATGAAGCCCAGGTCCGAGAAGCCGTTGGCCTTCAACTGCTGGTTAGCCAGCGCGACGTATCCGGCCCACATAGGAGCGGCGAAACTGGTTCCACCGTACTCGTTGGCCGTACACGTCGTCTGATCGGCGCAGACGTAAAAGGTGAAGTTGGCATTGGCCGAAACATCCGGGCCGTTGCGCAACGTGGTTGAGCCCTTATTGCTGGAGTTGATCACGCCCGCGAGCTTCTGGTACGCGGGAATCGCGATGTTGTCCGGGGAGATGCCGCCGCCGCTATCGACCCACGCCGTCTCCGACTTCCACGGGCCGGCTGCGCTGGCCGTAGTCAAGTCAGTGCCGCCGACAGAGACGATGTTGGCATCGTCGGCCGGCCAGGCTTCATTTCTCCTCGACCAGGTGGAACTGTCGCCGGAAGCCGCGAAGAAATTCTGACCCTGCGCTGACATTTTCTCGAAATACGGATCGAGCGTGCTCGGGTCGGCGGGTGTCCATCCCCACGAGCAGCCGATGGTGGTGGGCAGCGGGCTATGCGTGGTCATGGAGCTGATGATTGCCGTGTCGGTCGAGCCGACGTACATCACAAGACTCGACAGTCCCGGAGCCATACCCAGGGCTTGCGTCATATCGAGGGTCTGTTCGGTGTCGTCACAGCCACTTCGGGCGGTGCAACTGGTGCTGGTGCCGTCGGTGGAAAGAATTGTGACTGGCACCGATTCAGTTTGTTTTACGTTTTTGTAATAGGTAGTCAGGTCGGCAGTATCGGTGCCCAGATATTCGAACAATCCGAGGTTCTGTCCACTGCCGGTGAGCGCCGTTCCACCGTAATAAGCTGCGCGCATGTCGCTTCCCAGGAACGAAGCCGAAGGTCCGGAACCGGTGGTGGCATGTGTAACTACTGCGTCGGGACTGATGCCGTGCGCCTTCGCGTAATCGCTCTTGCTGACGTAGAGCGGATGAGGAATGGAGAAGTTGTCCAAGCCGGAGATGTGCCACAGCGAAAATGGAAGGTCTGTGGTGGGCTCGCGGTCTGGTCCGTAGAAGATGCGATTCTCTGTGGGGTGCTGATAGACCATCATGCTGACGTGGAACGCTGACTCGATGGCGGAAACCAGTCCTTTAACCTGAACTTCCATGCCATCGCGCGATCCGCCGACAACTGCGAGACCATGAGCCTGCACGTATTGCACGACCGCATCGTAGTCGTGCTGCGTGGGGCCGAACTTTTCCGTGAACTCGGCCGGAGTGAGAAAGTGGACGTGGTTGGGAACGGTCTGGCCGGAAAGCTCGGCGAGAAAGTTCTGCAATCCGGCGCGGTCGCGCACGGGTAGAACGATATCCAACTGCATGATTTGAGAAGCGGGGAGATGTCCGATTGGTTTGGCGACGCCGTTGAGCGAGACTTCGCGGACATGACGAGTCATTACCGTTTCCGCGCTGCCCAACAAGGACACTGCGGAGACCATGGACGCAATTGAGAGCAAAAGTACAAACATTTTTCGATTCACAATTCCTCCTGGGGGTTGAAGTTTTTGTGGCCGAAGAAATTCCGCCGCCTTGAGAGGGCGGCGAAAAATCCTTTGACTTACTGGTAAGGCTGACTAATACAAAGAGGAATACCAGATTGTGAGGAAGAGGGAGCGCGAATCGCATTTGGTTTACAAAAGCCGAACAATTGGGTTTACGAAAGCCGAACAATACGGCAGCCGAAATTTGCCCGCGAACGTGTCATTCTGCACATTGGGAGGATTCCCTGCGGCAGTAAAGGAACTGCCGGTAGTGCCAGGGTCCTTCGTCGGGCAGAGAACGCGCTCCTCAGTATGACAATTTCGAGGGGATGAACAGAGGATGGCGAGGCAAGTGCGGGGCCGCGCTACTCGTAGCGCAACGCTTCAATCGGATTCATCTTCGCGGCTTTGAGCGCGGGGAAAAATCCGGAGAAGATGCCGACCATAGAAAGAATGACAAATGAAATCGCCATCACGGCTACCGACGCATGCAGGAAGATTGCGCCTTCGTGGTTGGCGGTTTTGTAGAACTCGTCGTACAGAGGCATCGGTGGGATCACCCAGGTGAGCAATTCCGCGACTGCCATCCCGATGAGTCCGCCGACGAAAGTTAAGACGAGAGCTTCGAGCAGAAACTGCACCAGGATGTGGCGCGGGCGGGCGCCGAGAGCTTTGCGCAATCCGATTTCGCGCGTGCGCTCGGTCACCGAGACCAGCATGATGTTCATCACGCCGATACCGCCTACGGCTAGCGTGACCACACCAATTAATCCCAGGACCGCCTGCAATCCGTAGGAAAATGCGTTGATCATGGCCCGGTCTTCGATGGTGTCCCACTCCGGCGTGGCTTTGTCATCTTTGGGATCGAAGTGATGCCTGCGCGCGATCACCTCGCGCACGGCCATCAGCGCTTTTTTGTTCAGCTCAGGAGCGGTAGGCTGAATGATGATTTCGTCGGGATCGCGAATGTTTTTCAGATCGCGCATCAAACCGAAGGGTATGAAGCCGTCCGAGTTGTCCGGGCCCTGATACATCGAATCCTGAATCTTGTTGCGCATGGTTCCGATAACTTCAAAATCCAGTCCGCCAATCTCGACGTGCTGGCCCGCGCCGGGCGCGCCTTGAAACACTTTCTTCGCGGCTTCGTAACCGAGGATGACGACCCGGTGATGGTCGGCGTAGTCGCTCTCGTCAAAATACCGGCCCTCTGCGAGTTCCAGCTTGCGCATCTGGCCGTAGGGCATGTCGACACCACGCACCGGGATCGACACAACGCGCGTGCCCAGTTTGAATCCGAAATCGCGGTTGATCTCGCCGCTCACCGCGCGCACGATCGGGACTTCTTCGCGAATGGCCTCAACGTCTTCCAGTTCGTAAGCGACTTTCTTGCCGGCGCGCTGACCGCCCGCCTGCATGCTGGTCTGGCCCGGCCAGAGAACAATTACGTTGTTCCCCATGTTCATAAACGCATGCAGCACGCAGCCGCCAAGGCCCTGGCCATAAGCCAACAGCAGGACCACGGAAGCCAGACCCCATACGATGCCCAGCATGGTCAGCGTGGAGCGCAGGCGGTCGCGCATCAGCGCCTGCCAGCCTTGCCAGATGAGTTCTTTTAGGAACATAGGTTGCAAAGTTGCAAGGTTTCAAAGTTTCAGGGTTTCAAGGTTTCAAAAATCTCAAGGTCTTGCGAATTGTCATTCCGAGCAAAGTGAGGGATCTGGTTCTTGCTTACGCTGTCGGCGCTGCCGCTGGCGGCAAACACCGAGATCCCTCGCGTTGCTCGGGATGACAATTCTTACTTTGAAACCTTGAGACCTGAAACCTCGAAACCTGGCGTGCTGAAACTTGCTATTGAATTTGAATGTCGCCCGAGCCGGTTCGGACCGACAGCACCGGGCCGCCGCCGCGCACTTTGCCCCGAATCGTCTTACGCGATTCCTGCACTCGTCCTTGCACGGTCATCTCGATTGGGGAATCCACGTCTACCGTGCCGGAACTGGTGGAGATGTCGGCATCGAACGCGGAGTTCGCAGGGAGGCGAACGTGCACATTGCCCGATCCGGTGCGAATCTCCCAGCCGCCAGTTTGTGTGCCCTCTGCGGTGATGTCGCCGCTGCCCGCTTCGGCGCGGAATCCGCCCTGGATGCCGCGTACTGTCACGTTGCCGGAGCCGGTGTGCAGATCGATATCGCCCTGTCCGGTTTCTTCGACTTCAATGTCACCGCTGCCTGCGCCGCCGCGTATTGCACCCGCGACTTCATGGGCGCGCACGTTGCCCGAACCGGTCTGCATGCGAATCTCGCCGGTCAGGTTGGCGAGCTTCATGTCGCCTGACCCGCTTTGCAAATCGGTGTTGCCGTGAATGCCTTCAATGGTTTGATCTCCAGAACCGCTGCGCGTGCGGAGAGTGGTATCGGCAGGCACGGTGATCTCGTAGTCGACGGAGATATCGTGCTCGTTGACGTAGTCGATGTGAATGCTGTTTCCCTCCTGACGCAGCGGCGGATGCTGTTGGATGGCGTCAACGTCTCCCTGACGGCGTCCCATCAGCCAGTGATCGCCGACGAAAATCTTTCCGCGGATAAAAACCGACCCCGCGGGGCCGGTGCGAATCGTGATGTCGCCGGACCGCGTGAGCACTTCCAGATCGACGGGACCCGTAACCTGAAATGATTTTTCAAAGGTGCCTTGCGGGGTGGAGGCGAAAGCGAGTGCCGAGGTCAGGAGCATGGCAACGGCACAAAGAAAGAGAAACGGCGAGATGCGTTTGTTATTCATATCGGAGTGACTCCACAGGTGTCATTTCCGCGGCGCGCTGGGCAGGATACATGCCTGCGGTCACGGTGATTAAAGAAAGTGTGACGATCGAAGCGACGATCGAAATCCAGGAAACGATGGGATGCGGAACGAAATCGGGCAGCGGCAAAAGCTTCATCGCCGCGCATGTTCCGACTCCAAAGCTGAGCCCGAGAACTCCGCTCACTACGGTGAGCATGGCAGCCTCGGCGAAAAACTGACGCAGAATGTCGTGCTTGGTGGCTCCAATCGCCTTGCGCGTACCAATCTCGCGCGTGCGTTCTGTGACCGAAACCAGCATGATATTCATCACGCCGATTCCGCCCAGGCACAGCGTGACGATAGCTACACAGCCGAAGAAAATCGTGACGACGCCGAAGACTTTATCCAGCAGCTTCGCACCTTCCATCGTGTCCCAGATAAACAGCGCGTCTTTGTCGACTGGGTCGAAGTGATGAATGCGTCCCATCGCTTCCCGCACTTGCCGCACGGCAGCTTCATGTTCTTCCGGATCTCCTACTTCGAAAACGATGTCGTCCAGATATCCGCGCGTGATGCCCGCGCCTTTCTTTTCCGGAGGCGGAAAGTCGCGGCTCACGGCCGAATAGGGTGCGAATAGGTAATCGTTGTCCGGGCCGCTGTAGCTGGAGTTCTGTTTCTTTTCCTGGAGAACTCCGACGACCGTGTACGGAACGCTTTTGATCAAGATGGTTGTACCGATGGCGGGCTGCCCGGGAAACAATTGCCGGTAAGCTTTTGATCCGAGCACAACCACGCGCCGCCCTTCGCGCTCGTCGTCATCGGTGAGCAAGCGTCCTTCGGAAAGCAGCAATGAGCGGAAGTCCTGGTACGACGGCCACATGCCAACTACGCCCCGGCTGGCGGAATTGTATTGGCTTACCTCCGGGATTGCGCGCTGCAGTTCCGGGCTAACATTCTTTACCAGATAGCATTCGTCGCGAATCAAATCGGCATCATCCACGTTCAGGCGAATTTCCCGGCCCGCGGCGCGGCCTCCAACCTGAGAACTGGTGCGTCCTCCCCACACAATCACCAGATCCTTGCCCAGCGTCTGCATGTGCTTTTTCTGATCGACGCTGAAGCCTCGTCCCAGTCCCACCAGCAAAATGACCGAAGCGATTCCCCAAACGATGCCGAACATCGTGAGAAAGGTTCGCATTTTGTGGCTTCGGAATGTGGCTAACGCCTGACGCAGGATTTCGGAGAGAGTCATGGAAGATCGGACCTCAGCCCTCAGACCTCGGACCCCAAAGGCTGAGGTCCGAGGTCCGCCGTCCGCTTACTGCAGAACCACCTGATCGCCTTCTTTCAAGCCGCTGAGCACTTCGGTCTTGGCGCCATTGGAAATTCCGATGTTGACCGCGATCTTGTCTTTGCCGTCTTTTCCTTTCGGGTTCGGAATTTCGACGGACGCCTTCTTGTCCTTGTCGTAAAGGATCGCGCCTTCCGGAATCTGCAATACGTTCTTGTGTTCTTCCAGAATGATTTCCGCGTTGGCGGTCATCTCGGCCTTCAATTCGCCGCCGGGGTTTTGGATTGAAACGCGCACTTCGAACGTAGTGACGTTATCTTTTTCCACGCCCATCGGAGAAATCTTCGTGACCTTACCATTGAAAGTTTTGTCTTTGAACGATTCGACTTTGATGCGCGCCGGCTGGCCGAGATACACCTTGCCGATGTCGCTCTCGTCGACCTTGCCTTTGACATAGACTTCGCTGGTATCGCCCAGCGTCATGACCAGCGTGGCCGACGATCCCAATACAAGAATCGAGCTGACGGCGTCTCCCATTTCCACGTCGCGCGAGAGCACGATTCCGTCGATGGGCGAAACGATATCGGTATAGCTGAGCTGTTCATGAAGCTGCGTGAGGTTAGCCTGGTCCTGCGCCACCTGTGCCTGAGATTGCGCGATCTTTGCCTTCAGAACGGTTACCTGTGCCTTTGACACGTTCTGTTTGTTCAGCGACATTTCGTAGTTCTTCTCCGCATCATCCAATGCCGAGGCGGAAACGACACCGTCTTTCGCCATGCCTTCCGCGCGATCATAGGCGCGTTTCAGCAGAGGTACGTCGGGGCCTTCGGCATCGACTTTGGCCCGTTCGAAGTCGGCCTGGGAACTCTTGAGGTTGGCCTGCGCCGCTTCCAGAGCCGCTTGCGAGGACGCGACCTGCGCCTCGATTTCAATCTTGTCGAGCTGCGCCAGGAGTTGTCCCTTCTTGACGCGATCGCCGTAGTCGACCAGCAATTTTTTCACGATGCCGCTGGCCTTGGACTTGACTTCAACCTTGGTGATCGGCGTGACTTTCCCGGTGGCCACCACGCTCTTGGCCAGGTCGCCCTTTTCCACCTTCGCCAGCTTCGAGGGATCGATCTTAGTGCCGCCACGAGTCGAGGCGTACACTCCAATCGCGATTAAGAGCACAATGGCGACGCCAACGCCGCCCCAAATAAATAGTCTCTTGCGCTTCTTTTTGCTGCTTCCGTTTCCGTTCACAACTGCCTCCTAAAAGTGGTTCCGAGCTGGTTTGAAGATCGATGCCGAGGGACTGATTCCTGCCCTCAATTGTTAGTACGCGGCCGGACTTGCTTTTGTTCCTGAGATTCCGAGGTTCTATGAATCCCGATTATTCTTATGATAAATGAGGTGGCGCTGCCTGCTTCTTGCGCCTGCCCATTAGACCAACCTGAAACTAAAAGGATAGCGAAATCCTGGGTTGAATTTGTGTTCGGGCGTGATGACCGGCTCCTCATCATTGGCAACTAGCCACTGACAACTGCTTTTAAAATGTTAGAATTAGCGTTCCATGATCGCTTTTGTGCTGCTCCGGGTCGTCCTGATCCTTCTCTTGGTGGCAGCCAATGCCTTCTTTGCCGCGGCAGAATTTTCTCTGGTCAGCGTGCGCGATACGCGCATTCAGCAGCTCATCGAATCCGGACGCATCGGCGCGCGAATCGTCCAACGCCTCCACCAGCATCTCGACGAAGTCGTCAACGGCGTGCAGCTCGGCATCACCATGGTCAGCCTGACTCTCGGCTGGATTGGCGAGCCCATCGTCGCCCGTCTGGTCGAAGGCATGCGATTCGTCCACGAAATTCCTCACGGCGCGGTCTATGCGCACGGCATCGCCATTACCATCGCCTTCAGCCTGATCACCTGCATGCACGTGATCCTTGGCGAACTGGTCCCCAAGACACTGGCCCTGCAGCGCTCCGAGCACATTGCCCTCGCCGTTGCCGCGCCCATGGAAGCTTTTCTTACCATCACGAGTCCGGTTCTGTTTCTTATGCGACGCTCGGGAGGATTGGTTCTGCGGCTCTTCGGAGCTCATGAAACTCGCACGGGCGCGGTTCATTCGCCAGACGAATTGAAGCTCATCGTGACTGCCAGCCGCCAGTTCGGCCAGATCCCGCAATTTCAGGAAGAAGTGATCCACAATGCCATCGAGCTTGACAGCATTACGGTGCGCGCCGTCATGGTCGCGCGCCCGGACATTTTTTCGCTGCCCTCGGACCTCGTTCTCGACGATGCCTTGGTCCGCGTAGTTGAAGGCCAACACTCGCGCATTCCTATCTATGATCCGCAGCGCGGCCCCGAACACATCGTCGGCGTCCTTTATTACAAAGACCTGATGCGCTGGATGCGCCTGCGGCTGTCGAATCTCGGGCAATCCGTTTCTACTCGCATCTCGAAGATGCAAATTGGTCAGATCATGCACGATGTGCTGGTCGTGCCGGAAACCAAGGTCCTTGCCGAACTTCTCGCCGAGTTCAAGTTGCGCCGTCGCCACCTGGCGGTCGTCGTCGATGAATTCGGTTCCACCGCCGGTGTGATCACCGTGGAAGACATTCTGGAACAACTGGTCGGCAATATTGAAGACGAATTCGACTTGGCGCCGAGTGAACCGCAGCTCGAGGATGAGTCGGTTTTGTCGCTTGAGGGTTCCGTGAATATCCGCGACCTGGAAGCGCAATATGGACTAACTCTTCCCCGCGATGCGGGATTTGAAACGTTGGCAGGATTTGTCCTGGCGCGGCTGCAAAAAATTCCGGCGCTGCATGAATCTTTCGAATACGAAGGCCGACGTTACACGGTGGAGGAGTTGGAAGGCCACCGCATCGCCAGGGTGAGGATTGAAAAGACGGCGAATGTGGAAGGTGAGGTAGAGCCGGCCCACCAAACACGGGAGTAAGCAGACACCCGTTTGACAGGCTCAGGGCAGCTTAAGGACCAAAGACGAGCGACCAACGACAGATGCTAAGCCGCCTGCTCCAACGCGTCCTCTATACCCTGCCGGTAATCTGGCTGGTAGTCAGCCTCGTCTTCCTGCTAATCCATCTGGTCCCCGGAGATCCCATCCAGCAAATGCTGGGCGAAGGCGCGCCGCCCACGGATATTGCCGCCACGCGCCATCTCTACGGCCTCGACGCTCCGCTCGGCGAGCAATACATTCATTACTGGCGCGGAGTCCTCCACGGCGATCTCGGACCATCGTTCCGCTACAACCAAAATGTCACGCATCTGGTCGCGCAACGCTATCCCTACACACTGAAGCTCACGCTGGCGTCGCTGTTCGTCGCTATCATTCTTTCTATTCCCGCCGGAGTCCGCTCCGCCCAGCGCCGCAACCTCTGGGACGATCGCCTGATCTCCGTCGTCAGCCTGTTCGGCCTGTCGTTTCCTAACTTCGCTCTTGGCCCCATTCTCATTCTTCTATTCGCCATCAAACTCGGGTGGCTCCCGGTTTCGGGCGCGGACTCGTTTGCCAGCCTCATCCTGCCCGCGCTCACCATGGGCAGCGCGCTGGCCGCGATTCTGACTCGCATGGTGCGCACCTCCATGCTGGAAGAACTCAGCCAGGACTACATCCGCACCGCCCGCGCCAAAGGCCTGTCCGAGAGCACGGTGGTCTACCGCCATGCCCTGCGCAACGCCATGATTCCCATCCTGACTGTATTGGGCCTGCAATTCGGCGCGCTGCTGGCTGGAGCTATCGTCACCGAGACAATCTTTAGCTGGCCGGGGATCGGACGGCTGACGATTCAGGCGATCTCAAATCGTGATTACTACCTGGTGCAGGGATGCATTCTGGCGATCGGATTGACATACGTCGCGGTAAACTTCTTGACCGATGTGTTGTATTCGATGGCGAATCCGCGGATTCGGCAGTGATGCCCTCCGCGCCTTAGGTTCTCCTCCGGCACTTGAAGTTGTATATACAAAACGTGTACATTGTATAGATCAGCGGAGGAGCTATGGCCGTAACGATGACATCGATCCGACTAGACACCGACCTCGCCGACGAGGCTGTTAAGGTGCTTGGTGCCAAATCCCGCACCGACGCAGTTCACATCGCCCTGCGAGAAATTGTTGCACTGAAGCGCTTCAAGGCCCTCATGAAGAAGAACTCCGGCAAACTAAAGTTCTCCGGACTTGATGAGTGACATCGTCATCTTTGACACCTCTATTTTGGTCGATGAGGTCCGCATGGGGCGACACCACCGGAGGATCGCATTGGTGGATGGCTTAATTCGCAATTCATCGGTCGTCCTTGCGGAACTATTGCGCTGTGTAATTGGGCCCGCCGAACACAAATTTCTCGGCGCTTTAGCGAGAAATCATCCAATACTAACTCCAACGCAAGACAACTGGCTGAATTCGGGCCAGATACTGGCGGCCGTTCGCGCCGATCATGGCTTCCAACCGCACAAATTGCGCGACCTGCACTTCGATGTTCTGATTGCCCTCACCGCTCGTTCCCACGGCGCCCGTCTCATCACAACCAATCGGACAGATTTTGAGCTGATCAATCGCTATCGCAACTTTCAGCTCGAGGTGTGGTAGAGAGAGGGAACGAGAATAGAGGCGAGGCATTCTCGCCCCGCCCCCAGGTCGAATCAAACTACGCTGCCTGCCCTATCTTCTTCATCCGTTCTTCCATGTCTTTGGGCGAGACATCTTCCACGTGCGTGGCTACGCCCCACAGATGTCCGAAGGGATCCTGAATGAAACCGGAGCGGTCGCCATAGAATTGGTCTTCCACCGGCTTCAGGAGTTTCGCGCCTTCGGCGGTTGCGCGTTTCACTACGGTATCAACGTCAGGGAGGTACACATACAGGCTGACCGGGCTCGTGCCTATGGTGGCCGCGCTGGTGTGTCCTTGGCCCATGCTGGGATTTTCATCGGCCAGCATGATGTGCGAGTTACCGATTTTCAACTCGGCGTGACCTACTTTGCCGTCCGGTCCGTTCATGCGAAAAATTTCAGTCGCGCCGAAAACCTTCTTGTAGTAATCGATGGCTCGGGCAGCGCCCTTAATGATCAGATAAGGAGTGATGGAGTTGTAGTCTTTGGGAATATAAGAAACCTTGCTCATGATTTTCCTCCTGTGAATGTAAGCTGAGGCTGGAGGCTACGGCGCGTATGCGGAGAAACCACACGGTCTCGGCACTCTTCATTATGAAATCACGATGGCCCGGCGAGCTCAAGGCGAAGATCCTGTAGGGGTCAGGCCCGCAAGAAGTCAAGATAGAGCATGAAAAATTCACACAACATTCACAAATCCGGTGGTAATCTCCTAGCCGCTATGGACCCTCAACCGAACCGTTGGACCATCGCAGCCGCTGGCGTTGTCATGCAGATCGCTCTTGGGGCGGTCTATGCCTGGAGTGTATTTCGCATCCCGCTGACCAAAGCCTTCGGCTGGACCATTCCACAGGTCACGCTCACCTTCACGATAGCCATCCTGACGTTGGGGTTCGCTTCTTTTGTGGGCGGCCTGTGGATGCGGAAATCTGGCCCGCGCAATGTCGCTCTTGCTGCTGGAATTCTCTATGGCGGCGGGGTTTTTCTGGCCAGTTTTTCTGCCGGGCATTTGTACTGGCTTTACTTCTCTTACGGAATTATCGGTGGCATCGGAATTGGGTTCGGTTACATCGTTCCCGTGGCGACATTGGTCAAGTGGTTTCCCGATAAGCGGGGAATGATTACAGGTATCGCGGTCGCCGGCTTCGGCGCGGGTGCGCTGATCACAGCGCCCATCGCCAGCAGGCTGATCGTCAGCGCAGGTGTGCTGAAAACGTTCGCCATCCTGGGCATCGCCTATTTTGTCGCGGTTACAGTCCCTGCATTTTTCATGAAAGACCCTCCTCGCGACTACCGGCCCGAGGGATGGACACCAAGCGCAGCGCAGCAAAAGCAGCGCTCCAGCAAGACTTACAGCCTTGGCGATGCCTTGCGCACCTGGCAATGGTACGGACTGTGGGCGCTGTTATTTCTGAACACCTCGGCGGGGATCTCTATCATTTCGCAGGCCGCGCCTATGGCGCAGGAAATTACCGGAGTGACAGCGGCGGTTGCCGCCGGACTGGTCGGCATTATTTCGATTGCGAATGGCCTGGGACGCTTTCTGTGGGCTTGGTTTTCGGACCTGATCGGACGCCGCTGGGTCTTCCTGACTATGTTTGTCATTCAGGCGTTGGTGTTCTTCACGTTGCCGAAAATTGAGAACTTCTCAGCCTTTGCGGCTTTCTGTTGTGTGATCCTGCTGTGCTACGGCGGAGGCTTCGGCACCATGCCCGCTTTTGCCGCTGACTATTTCGGTGCGGAGAATGTCGGCTCGATCTATGGTCTCATGCTCACTGCCTGGGGCTTCGCCGGCGTTCTCGGGCCAACTCTTATCGCGCGTATACGGCAAAGCACCGGCCACTACTCGCAAGCTCTCTATGTGATCGCCGCGATCGTGCTATGCAGCGCGGTGATTCCGCTCATCGTTCATCCGCCGTCTGGCGGTCAACAGCCCGCGGTGACGCCCAAAGCTGCGTAGCGGACTTGGGCGCGACGCCCTAAGAAAGGCGTTCTAACGCAGAGATCGCCGAGTGCGCCAAGGTTCTTGAAACATATTTTTCGGCGTACTGGCGATCTCTGCGTTGAAAGGGTTTGCTCTTACTGCGAGTGGGCGCGCAGAATTCGGAATCACCAAACTGCCCGTCGCCAAGTGCCCGTCTATGTTAACTTCGAGATTCTCTGGTCGTATAGAATGTCCACCGCAGCCATCTCGTTCCGCAGTTGGGTTGCCGGCAATGCCCGCCACAATCCGCTGGCCGCAACCGGCGCGGTGCTGGTCGTGGTATTCATAATCTTCGCTCTGTTCGCTCCCTGGATCGCTCCGCAAGATCCCGCTGCTATCAATCTCCCCACGCGTCTTGACCCTCCATCGCACGCGCATTGGTTCGGCACCGACGAACTTGGCCGTGACATTCTTTCCCGCATCATCTACGGTGCGCGCATTTCCATGCTGGTGGGCAGCAGCGTCGTGATCGCTTCGCTGGCGCTCGGCCTCATCATCGGCTCCATCGCGGGATACTACGGCGGAGGCATCGACCGCTTCGTCAACATTGTGCTGATGAATGCGTTTCTTTCCTTCCCCGGGATTCTTCTCGCGATCGCCTTCGTCGCCTTCCGCGGTCCGGGAATATTCAACCTGATTTTGGCGCTTTCCCTCGGCGGATGGGTCGGCTATGCGCGCCTGGTCCGTGGGCAAGTTCTCGCCGCCCGCGAACGCGAATTCGTTGAAGCCGCGCGGGCGCTCGGCGCAAGCGACTTGAGAATCATCATCCGCCACATCCTTCCGAACATTATTCAGCCAGTCGTTGTGCAAGCCGCGATAGGCATGGCCGGAGCCATTCTTGCAGAAGCGACGATGAGCTTTCTCGGTCTCGGCGTTCCGCCGCCGACCGCCAGTTGGGGAACCATGCTCAACGACGGGCGCGCGCATCTGTTTGACGCACCGCATCTGGTGCTGTTTCCCGCCCTCGCCGTCATGCTGGCCGTGTTGTCGTTCAACTTCATCGGCGATGCATTACGCGACTATCTCGATCCACGATCGCGGATTGAGGCAGGGTTATAGAAATACGACAGCGGTCTAACGGGCAATTCGGTTTCTTGTTCCAGTTGCCAGGACCGCACCAGGCGTTCACGAGAGTTCCCATCAGCGAGGTCTCCGACGCGATCTGAAAAACATAGACCATAACGCCTTCGTAGCCGTTTTTCTTGAGCCAATCGACATCGTTGCCGGGATTGCGCGACGGTTGGCCAGTCCAAAAGCCGAGCGAAAGAGTATTTTTCCTCATGCCTTTCTTTACGTATGGGGGCAACCTGTATTCGGGCGAGCCGCCGTAGCTCATTTCCCATCCATAAGTCAACGTCTGCTCGAGAGTCACTCCCTTATACGGCACACCGAAATAATCCAGATCCTGAAAGAGCGCCTTGGAGATTATTTTCCCAGGGATGGATTTCTGCATCATGGAAGTGACCATGGCGAGCGAAGTTGTATTGGCAGTGCCGTCGGAGTATTCATCGTCGATATCGATGCCGTCGAGGTTGTACTGAGTGACGACGCTCTTCAACTGGTCGACGAAATTCTGAGCGAGTTCGGGATCGGTGAATTCGGACCAGCCTGCGCTATCGTGATTATTAAGAACGGAGAGAAGCACGGTGATACCAAGCGATTGCAGTTGCTGGATGGCGGTGGATTGGAGCGTCTGCACAACGTTGGCTTCGGCGCAGGCATATGAGCCTCCCGGGGGAACATCGACCTTTGGGGCGAGGGCGGTGTAGCCGCTTTGCAGGCTGGCGTTGATGTCGGCGTTGAAGATGCACACGACATCGATGCCGGAACCGCCATCGGCGGTTACATAACAGCCGGCAGTGTTCAGCAGGGCTGGGGTGATGTTGTTGATGTAGGCGATGCTCATCCCATTCTTCTGGTAAGAATCGCATTGTGGCGCGTTGCCGTACCATGGCTTCCCGCTGAAAAACGCGGCGTCACCGGAATTGAAGCGGCGCGGCGCGGGCCATGACGGATCGCTAATCTCGATGCCGCTGCGGCAGAAGAAAAAGAAACTGATGTTGGGGTCCAGCAGAGCAATGCGCTTCGCCTGTTCCGGCGAGGAGTTGGGGACAGTTTTGATGTAGGTGTTCCAGTTCGCGCCGCCGTACATGGCGACATTGGGAGATTTGATCCAGGGCATGAGAGCTCCTTGGCGGACTTTTGTAAGGGGCCCGACTGCTTCTTGCAGAAACACTTATAGCACAGTGCGGTGAAGGGTGTTGCGAAAGTGGGGAACTTCGGTGGCCCGCGAATGATGAACATCCTGCAATAATATGGTGCAACGCCCGCATCAACCGCCAGATTCACAACGACCGCGCGGCCAATGGCGGCAAACTCACGCCGCAAGAGAAGGGCAGGTCAAGCGCCCTTATGGGACCTACGCTTCTGAGGTCCGTTCTTCAATTTTTGTAACCTATTGAAACGCAAGCTATTTCAGTGCTTGACACAACATTACATATTGCAATATATTTATTGCGATTAGAGATGAAACATGAAGCTCGGCGAAAAAATCCGCTACCTGCGCGAGGTCGAGGGATCATTGCGGGGACTTGGGCGGCCGATGACGCAATCGGAGATCGTCAGCGCGCTTCGCCGGGAAGTCGGCAACGGACAAGCGTCGAAGAAGGGCTCGCGCAGGCCCAAAGCGCCGTCGATCAGCCAGTCATACTTATCGCAAATCGAAAGCGGCTCAAGGCCGCACATGACTCAATCTTCGCGTGCGCTGCTGGCTAAGTTTTTTAAAGTCCATCCCGGCTTTTTGGTGGACGATCCGGACGGATATCACGCGGAACTGACTTCGGACCTGCGAACGACCGAAGGCCAGCTTGATGTTTGGCTGCTGCACGGCTCGGAGCGTTTCGCCAGCGACGAGGAAGTCAGTCACGCCATGATCAAGGCGGCGCGCGAGAAAGATACGCGGCGTTGTTTTCTGTTGTTGGGAGCGATTCTCGACACGCCGGGACTGGCCGACCGCTTGCTCGAAGCGCTGCGGCCGGAGTTGGGGTCGGGCCGCGCAATATCGCGTCGTGCCGCCGCAGGAGTCGCGGCAGAAGGGAAGCCAATTCGATGACGTATCTCATCGCATTCTTAGCGCCGATGTCGCCTCAGACATCTTCCTGGGACTGGTCTGACTTTTATTTGATTTGTTTCGCGGTCGGCTTCTGCTTCAGTTTTTTCTCTTTCGTTCTAGGGGGAGGCAGCGGCGGTCGCGTGCACCTGCCACATTTTCACACCCATGGCATGCACGTACCGTCATCGCCGGCGCACGGCGCGGCGATGGCGCCGCATGGTCCAGCGGCAGGTTCGGCGCCCCACACGCAGTCCGGTAGCAGCGTTTCGCCATTCAATCTGCCAACGCTTACTGCATTTCTCGCGTGGTTTGGCGGCACGGGATATTTGCTGACGCGCTATTCGGGCCTGCGGGTCAGCTTTGAATTGCTGTTTGCCGCAGTGGCGGGACTGATTGGCGGAGGCATCGTGTTTCTTTTCCTGAGTCGAGTATTGATCTCCGGGGAAGAAAATATGGATCCCGCCGACTACGAAATGGTTGGCGTGCTTGGGCGGATATGCAGTTCGATTCGCGCCGGCGGGACCGGCGAGCTGATGTATTCGCAAGCCGGAACTCGCCGCGTTTGCGGCGTGCGCAGCGAAGACGGCAGCGCAATTGCAAAAGGCGCCGAGGTCGTCGTCACGCGCTACGAAAAGGGCCTTGCATATGTGCGCTTGTGGAGCGAGATGTCCGGCGAAGAAGACGATGTGAACACAAATAGCAAGGCGAAAGACTGAACCTGGTCATAGGGGAGCGCATGTATCGAGATTTCTACAAGCCGTTGACATGGCTGATGTGGCTGGTGCTGCCGATAACAGCGCTGGGCTACTGGAGCGCGTGGGATCAACTGCCGGCTCGCATGGCGGTTCATTTCGACGCCAACTGGCAGCCTAACGGTTTCACGTCGCGCGAAGGCGCGTTGACGCTGGGGCTGGGCATTATGGCTTTCTTGCTGGTGGTTTTCACCGTCGGAGCTTTGGCTACGCACGCGGTAAAAGCGGGAGCGGCATGGGTACTGCTCGTAGTTTTCTATGTGACGTTGGGTTTCTTGTGGTTCGGCAATCATTCCATCATTGAGTTCAACCTCAGGAGGCAACCGCAGCATTCCGTGTCGATGGATGGAACACATCGGAATAACCGATTGCTAGAGGGCAGATCGGAAGCTCGAAGATTGCAAGCTTGAAGGGGAGGGCGTTATGCCTGAAATGTCACGCATGGTTGAAATTTGGATCGTCATCGGCCTTTCGGTGATGGTGATCCTTTTCCTGATGAGCGCATTGGCTCGGCTCTATCGCAAAGCGGGCCCGCACGAGGCGCTCATCGTGTACGGGTTTGGCGGGACGCGCGTGGTCAAAGGCCACGGCACCGTCGTGTTGCCGATGGTGCAGGTTTGCCGCGATCTCTCGCTTGAGTTGATGTCGTTCGATGTCGCGCCGCAACAGGATCTTTACACCAAGCAGGGCGTTGCGGTGACCGTGGAAGCGGTCGCGCAGATCAAGGTGAAGTCCGATGTCGAATCGATTCTCACTGCGGCCGAGCAGTTCCTCACGAAAGCTCCCGCCGAGCGCGAAGGCTTAATTCGTCTGGTGATGGAAGGACATCTGCGCGGCATCATCGGGCAACTCACCGTGGAGGAGATCGTCAAGCAGCCGGAGATGGTTTCCGACCGCATGCGTGGCACTTGTGCGGACGACATGAACAAGATGGGCCTGGAGGTCATCTCGTTCACTATCAAAGAAGTTCGCGACAAAAACGAGTACATCACCAACATGGGACGGCCTGACATCGCACGCATCAAGCGCGACGCTGACGTTGCCGCGGCGGAAGCCGACCGCGATACGGCCATCAAACGGGCGCTGGCCACGCGGGAATCGGCTGTAGCCACGGCGCAAGCCGATCAGGAGCGGGTGCTGGCGCAGACCTTGTCGTTAGCGAAGCAGGCCGAATCGCAGCGCGATCTGGAAGTAAAGAAGGCGCAATATCTCGAAGTCACGAAACGTCAGCAGGCGCAAGCCGATAAGGCTTATGACATCCAGACCAACATCATGCAGCAGCAGGTGATCGCCGAGCAGGTGAAGGTACAGCAGGTTGAGAAAGAGCAGCAGGTCAAAGTGCAGGAAGCGGAAATTAATCGCCGCGAGAAAGAGCTGATCGCGACGGTGCTGAAGGCGGCTGAAATCGACCGGCAGCGGATTGAGACTTTAGCCGCGGCCGAGAAACAACGACTGATCGCAGAGGCGGAAGGAAAAGCTTCCTCGATTCGGGCACAGGGTGAAGCCGAGGCCGAGATTATTTTCAAGAAGGGTGAGGCCGAAGCCAAGGCCATGAACGTGAAGGCCGAAGCTTATCAGGAATACAACCAGGCGGCGGTGATCGACAAGTTGTTTGCGGGCATGCCGGAAATCGTCCGGGCGCTGGCGGCTCCGCTAGCCAACGTCGACAAGATCACCATCGTATCGACAGGAAATGGCGATACCTCGGGGATGAACAAGATCACCGGCGACATTACCAAGATGGCGGCACAGGTTCCGGCGCTGTTCGAAACGCTGTCGGGTATGCCGCTATCGGAGTTGCTGGGCAAAGTGCGGCAACTCGGCGACAAAACGAAGACGAAAACAATCGATCCGGCGGCGAATGGAAAGTAACGCAAGAACTCCTCGAAGTGGGCGGACGATTTTGATCGCTCCGCCCCAACGAGAGGAACGCAGATCTGGAGCAAAGTGATGAAAAGCAAATCGCAGCAAACCGGAATCGGTATTGCATTGGGAGCCGCGGTCGGCGTGGCGTTAGGCGTGGCCGCGGGGCACGTCGCAATTTGGATCGCAATTGGGGTAGCAATTGGCATGGCGCTCGGCAGTACTGTTCGCCGCAAAGCAATCGACTGTCCGCAGTGTGCCTCAATTCATTCAACGCACGAAGAACGAAAACTTACAAGCTAGGAGCTGAAAAGCTCGGGAAAAGGAGTCCATCATGGCATTACTAGAGCGCGTTTCCACATTAGTGCGGGCCAATCTCAACGACTTGGTCGACAAAGCTGAGGAGCCCGAAAAGATGATCAAGCAGGTGATTCTTGACATGCAGAACCAGCTTTTGCAGGTCAAGACGCAGGTGGCGATCGCCATCGCCGATCAGCATCTTCTGGAGAAAAAGAGGAAAGAAAACGAAGACAAGGTTGCCGAATGGATGCGCAAAGCGGAACTCTCGGTCGACAAAAAAGAAGATGACCTGGCGCGCGCCTCGCTGCAACGCGTGGAAAGCTATCGGGAGCTGAGCGAAAACTTTGCGCAACAAGTGACCGACCAGAAGGCACAGGTGGAGAATCTGAAGTCCGCGCTGCGCAAACTGGAGCAGAAACTCACCGAGGCGCAAGCCAAGGCCGACCTGCTGATCGCGCAGCATCGCCGTTCACGCGCCGTGGGCAAAGCCAGCGACGCTCGTCTGGCCATCGGCGATGGCTCGAAAGCCGCGGCCTTCGATCGGATGAAACGCAAAGTGGCGCACTCGGAGGCAGTAAGCCAGGCGAAGTCGGAAATTGCCGGCGACAACATCGACGACCGGCTGGCCGCTTTGGAGAAGGAAGACCGCATCGAGCAGTTGCTGGCCGAGTTGAAGGGGAAACGGGGAGCGTAAGGTCTCTCTGCTTGTAGCTCAAACAACGATCGGCTCGCAGTTCTGGCTGCTCAGGTTATGGGTTTAACACTAAGTATGATGAAGTAACAACGGTGAGAAAGAGTGCAACATTCACGGTTTCCCTTCCGCCAGCTGCGCTCGAACAGGCTAGCGTCTCATGCGCAAGAGGTAACATGACTCGGCTTTACGTTTCGAGGTCCGCGTTGCCTTTTCTGGCTAGATGCGCCGTGGCTTTGGGCTTCGCCATGAGTGCCTTCATTTGCGCACAAACCTACTACTATCCCAACCAAGAGGTCCGCATCAGCGATCTTCCCTCGGTGACGGCGAAATCCAGACTTGCTGCCGATGTGCTGGCGGCGTCGGCGGAAACCGTTTTCCATGACAAGGAGGTCTGCTGCGGCAAGAACTCGGCTCTGGAAGATCGCATTCAAATGGCGAATCCCAAGTTTTTGCAGGATATTGGCGACAAGCTCCGAGGAAGGCAACTGTTAAGCGATGGCCACCCAATCATGGTCGAGGCAGATTTTGTGCCGGCGGCTGAGGTCAATGCCGCCCTTTTGATCGCCGACTTCAGGCAGAAACAGCCGCTGCTCGTGGTGTGGGATTCTCATTTGTATGTAGCTTATGGGGTGGCTTACGAAGAAACGGTGGATGTTTCCGCCAACGTGACCGATGCTATCCACAAGTTGCTGTTGCGGGATATGCGATTTTCTGACGAGCGACGCGACATCGTCTTCGACCGCCTTACCGACGATTGGGGGAAAGTGGAAGGCGTATTGCTGCTGAAGTCCACGCCACAGTAGACTCTGGAACCATCGTTGCCGGCGCAACAATTCTTGCCCCGCCGGGTTTTCAATCCCAGCATATGGACATCACTTCCAGCCGCATTCGTGCGCGCTGAAAATGCCGGATGTCTGCCTCGACGCGCGCCACTTCGAATTCTCGGGATGGGGGCTTCTCTATGAAAAACTTAGCGGTAGCGCTAGTGTTGGTTGTGGGCTTAACCATGGCCGGCTGCGGATCGAACAATTCTTCTAGCTCAACCAACGTCAACGGAAATTGGACCGCGATGCTCACCGATGCCGGCGGTAACCCTGCATTCAGCTTCGGTACTTCGCTGGCCGTAAATGGCGATGGGACGCTCGCCGTTTCCAATCTTACCTTCACCACGCAGTCAGGTTGCTTTGTATCAGGGCAAACCGCAACTGGCTCGTTCGGCTTGAGCGGCAACTTTAACGGCACCACCATGGGTTCTTTTCAGTTCGTTGTAAAGTCGCAAAACCCCGCCGGCAATACGCTTTCGCTCATGGGAACAGTGAATGGAGACACGATTACCGGCACATGGACTCTGACCGGCAATCTCGCCTGCACGGGCTCCGGCAGCTTTAGAATGACCAAAGCCTGAAGACGGCCAAATTGGCCCATGGTGGTAACCGCGAGAAAATACGGGGCCTCCGTCGGCTAGTTCTTACTCTGCCTGACATCCATTGACGGGTGAGGGTGCATCTCTGTATTTTCAAGTGGGATTTCTATTTCAAGGACAATGATGAAAAAGTTGGCAGTACTGTTTTTGTTGGCGTGTGAATTGATGGTGGCCGGTTGCGGCACCACCGTTACCAGTGCGAGCAATGCCGCGACGGTGACGAGTGGACTGTGGGGGGCGATATTGACGGGTGGGAGTGCCCAGGCGTCGGGGGCAGTACTCGGGTTCATCACGAACTTTACCGTCAATGGAGACGGATCGTTGAGCATTACGCAGTTCACCTTCAATACAAATACGAACACTAGCTCGAGCGCGGGTTGTTTTGTGTCGCAAACGGAAAGCGGTACCTCGACCCTGACGACCAATACGGCTAACACGATCATAGGCTCGATCACCTACGTCGTCACCTCGACTTCTCCCTCAGGTAATACGTTGACTCTTACGGGAAATACGGGGGCGGGACCCGCAAATAGCTTCACCGGCAACTGGACTTTAACTGGCAGCACGGATTGTACCGGCGCCGGTTCAT
Source organism: Candidatus Sulfotelmatobacter sp. (assembly GCA_049584475.1). Lineage (GTDB taxonomy): Bacteria > Acidobacteriota > Terriglobia > Terriglobales > Acidobacteriaceae > Sulfotelmatobacter. The sequence continues at coordinate 21,810 of JBAUXX010000076.1, forward strand.
TCACCATGACGAAGTCGTCGTGACCATCGTTTCAGAACCAATCGCTGCGGTAAGCGACCCACCAGGCGAAAACAATAATCGGGATCGTGGCAAACAGCGCCCACCAGATGGGCAGGATGATATCGGCCACCAGCCCGAGAACGGCGACGATCATCCAGAAAATTTTTCGTTCCATAGCGTCATTCGGCGGATCCCGTTGGCCTAACGTCACGCCAGATTAGTGATCGGCCGTGGCAAAGTCTCTGCTTGTCCGCGTTCCCTTTAGTTTTCCGCCTAATTTTTTCCCCTCTACTCATTGTGCTCGTTTACTTTCTCCAAGTCTATCGACTGCGGTACAGTTGGAGCGGTGATGGGCACATTTCAAGCGAGATGTTCGGTGCAACAGATTGCAGAAGCCGTTGGTGCGTGGTTACGGGGAGATGGCTCAGTTGAGGTGTGCGGAGTAGCGAGCTTGAACGCAGCGCGCGCCGGGGATCTCGTATTTGTTGCCGATGAAAAGCATTTAGCATCGGCCTTGCAATCGAAAGCCGGTGCGGTGATTACCGGAGAATTTGCGGCTGCCGCCGCGACAGAGAAGCCGCTCCTGATCTGCGATCAGCCGAAGCTGGCGTTTGCGCGGGCGGCAAATTTATTAGGTAAGGCGAACCGGTCCCCGCAAGATGGCGCAGCGCGCATTCACGCCACCGCACTTGTGGATGCCTCCGCGCGTCTGGAATTCGGCGCGGTAATAGACGAACGTGCGGTCATTGGCGCTGACGCCACGATTGGCGAAGGGACGAGAATCGGCACAGGTTGCGTGATTGGTCGCGGCGTGAAAATCGGGAAAGGGTGTGAATTTTATCCGCAGGTCACGGTTTATCCGCAGACCAGCATGGGTGATCGGGTGATTGTGCATGCGGGCGCGGTGTTGGGCAGCGACGGGTTTGGATATGTGCGCGACCACAAGACCGGGCGTTACGAAAAATTTCCCCAGGTGGGGCGGCTAATAATTGAAGACGATGTGGAGATCGGCGCGAATACGACGATTGACCGCGGCGCGCTGGAAGAAACCCGCATTGGCCGCGGCGCGAAAATCGACAATCTCGTGCATATCGGCCACAACTGCCAGATCGGCGAGAATGTGATCATTGCGGCGCAGACGGGACTTTCCGGAAGTATTGTCATCGAGAAAAACGTGGTGCTCGGCGGGCAGGTCGGCATTGGAGAGCGTGCGCGCATCGAAGAAGGCGTGATGCTGGGCGGCCAAGGAGGAGTCTTGCCAAACAAGATTTTGCGCGGTAACGGCGTCGCTTTTTGGGGAACGCCCGCGCAGCCGGTTCGCGAATACCTGAAGCAGTTGGCGACGCTGGCGCGGCTTGGGAAAAAGAAGTGAACGTTTTTGGTTTCGCAACAGTTCAATCATCCGTGTTTATCGCCGAAGCCCGAAGTCCAGAGCCGGAAAGCTGAATCATGTCACTCGTCGTCGTTGGCGGACATACTCGCAATGTAGGCAAGACCAGCGTAGTAGCTGGCTTGATCGCCGCTTTACGGGAATTCGACTGGACGGCGGCGAAGATTACGCAGTATGGTCACGGTATTTGTTCGGCAAACGGCAAGGAGTGCCACTGCGCGACTTCGGAACATTCGTGGGCGATTTCCGAGGAGCACGACAGATCCGGCGAATCCGATACATCGCGGTTCCTGGTGGCGGGCGCTGCCAGAGTGTTCTGGGTGCGAACGGAGCAGGGAAGATTGGCCCAGGCGCTGCCGGCTTTGCAGGCGAAAATCAACGTTGCGCGTCACGTGATCTTGGAATCAAACAGCGTTCTGCGATTTGTGCAGCCCGATTTATATCTCACGGTACTTGATCCCGCCACCGCTGACTTCAAGAATTCGGCCCGCGAATTCCTGGATCGTGCCGATGCGGTGATTTTGCATGGCGCGAACGATACAGACCCCGTGTGGAAAGAGGCTTCTCTCAACCCCAGCATGCGGCAGCCGATTTTCCCGATTACTCCGCCGCCGTACGTGACGCCGCAAATTGTCAGCTTCGTGAGAAGCCGGTTGGCCGAAAAGATTGCCGGAACCTGAAAACCGCTGACAAGAAACTGCGTTTGTTATCCTTCTGCGTGCGGCAAATTCATTCCAGTGCCTGGTTCCTGACGGTTCTGTCGGCTGTTCTGCAGATAGTAATTTTCCCCTTGCCCGGCCTGTATGTTCTTTCCTGGTTTGCCCTGGCGCCCCTGATGGTAGCGTTGCTTCGCGCGCGTTCAATCGGCGCGCTCGAAATCAACGGCTCCTCAAAATTGCAACCGGCCGCACCCGCACAGGCTTTCTTGCTGGCGTACGTATGCGGAATCTTGTGGTACATGGGAACGTGTTATTGGATTTACGACACGATGCATCAATACGGCGGCATCGCTCCGCCGCTGGCGCTGCTCATTCTTTTTCTTTTTAGCTTGTATCTTGCGCTCTATCACGGACTATTTGGTTTGCTGATTGGATTATTGGCGGCCCGCAGTCGTCAGCAGGCATCTCAATCATGGCGGGCGCTGGCGGGCGCGCCGTTTGTTTGGGTGGCCGTAGAGTTGGCGCGTACTCGGGTCACCGGCTTTCCGTGGAACCTGCTGGGCATTGCGCAAGTAGACAATGCGGCCCTGAGCCGCATTGCGCAGTGGACGGGAGTCTACGGAGTCTCTTTTGAGATCGCAGTGATCAATGTCGCGATTGCCGCGGCATTTCTGGTTCCGCGAAAAAAACGCGGCGCTTTACTGATGGCTGCATTGGCCTCGGCTGTGGTCCTGCAAGCCGGGCGGCTGATCGATCCTCCTGCTTCTGTATCGGACCGTGCCGCGCTGCTGCTCCAGGAAAATATTCCAGTGGCGGCTGACTGGTCCCAACCTCTTTTTGAAAGCACGTTGAAGGATTTGAGCAGTCTTAGCGAACGATCCGTCTCTGAAGCGGATAATGGGGCGCGCAACAAAGGGCAAACCGTCCCCGATCTTATCGTGTGGCCGGAGTCTCCCGCGCCCTTCTTTACGAATGATCCATTCTTCCGTGGAGCGATCGGCGATGTGGGCCGCCATACGAACGTTTGGGTCGTTACGGGTGCAATCGGCACGTCTCCGGCTACGCAGGGCGGAAGCCACGCTTCGCAAATGTTCAATTCTGCGGCGCTGGTCTCACCCGAAGGTCAGTGGACCGCGCGTTATGACAAAGCTCATCTCGTTCCCTTTGGAGAATACTTGCCATTTCCGAGTTTGTTTTCATTCGCCGGAGGGCTGACGAAAGAAGTAGGGGAGTTTACTCCAGGGCAATCTCGAATTCCGCTTGATGCCGGGGGCTCGCGACTGGGAGTCTTCATCTGTTATGAGTCAATCTTCCCCGACGATGTGCGCCAGTTTGCCAACAATGGCGCTCAGGTCTTTGTGAATATTTCGAACGATGGCTGGTACGGCGATAGCGGCGCATACGCGCAGCACTTGAACCAAACGCGGATGCGGGCAATCGAAAATGATCGCTGGATTTTGAGCGCCACGAATACCGGGGTCACGGCATCGATTGACCCGTGGGGCAGGCTGGCGGCGCAGATTCCGCGGAAGGTTCGCGCAACGCTGGTCGCGGCGTATGCGCTCACTTCCGTAACCACGTTTTACACTCGGCATGGAGATTGGTTCGCATATCTGTGTGCGATAATTTCAGCAGGGGCGCTGCTTTTGCGCTTCGCATCCCGCAAGAAGGTTGAAACATCCTCATGATCCAAGAACTCGAACAAGAATACGAGTCGCTCAACAAGAAAGTGCACGAACTCCGGGAGTATCTTTGACGCGGAAAAACTTCGTCCGCAACTAGCCGAAATTGAAAAGCAATCCTCCGACCCGAACTTGTGGTCGAATCCGCAACGTTCGCAACAGGTCATGCGCGAGAAAAAGCGGCTGGAGCATGCGCTCGCCACAGACGCGGACTTGTCGCGCCGTGGAGAAGACATTGCCGCTTATTTCGACCTGGCGCGCGAAGGCGAAAACGTGGATGCTGACCTGCGCCGCGAGATCGATTCTCTTCGTGTCTTGATCGACAAACTGGAAACGGAAACGCTGCTTTCCGGAGAGAACGACGCCCGTAATGCAATTGTGACGATTCACCCCGGCGCCGGCGGCACCGAGTCTCAGGACTGGGCCGACATGCTCTTGCGCATGTATTTGCGCTGGGCGGAACGCCAGGGATTCCAGACGGTGCTCTACGACTATCAGCCGGGCGAAGAAGCTGGTTTGAAGTCGGCCACCTTCGCGGTAAATGGCGAGTATGCCTATGGGTTGCTGGTAAGCGAAATTGGGGTTCACCGGCTGGTCCGTATTTCGCCCTTCGATCAAGCCAAGCGGCGGCATACTTCGTTCGCCAGCGTCTATGTTTCTCCGGAAATAGACGACACCATTGAGGTGATCATCAAGCCGGAAGAGCTTCGTATCGACACTTATCGTTCCAGCGGCAAGGGCGGGCAACATGTAAACACCACCGATTCGGCCGTGCGCATCACTCACATTCCCACGGGACTCGTGGCCAATTGCCAGAATGAACGCTCGCAGCACAAGAACAAAGAACGAGCCATGAGCATGTTGCGGTCGAAGCTGTATGAGTTCGAGATGGAGAAGAAGCGCGAGGCGACCAAGAAGATTGAAGACTCGAAGCTCGATATCGACTTCGGATCGCAGATTCGTTCCTACGTGCTGCAACCCTACCGCATGATTAAGGACCATCGCACGAAGACAGAAGTCGGCGACGTGGATCGCGTGATTGATGGCGATTTGCAGCCATTCATCCGAGCCTATTTGATGATGCGACGAGGAGAGAAGCAATAATGGCGACGCGGCAGTCCGCGAAATCGCTCGTGACAAAGGGAACGCTCCCAGCGAAGAGGCCGGTAAAGCTGGGATCCCGATTTCTGCGAGCGTTTGATTTCGCAGCGGCGCAACATGCTGGGCAGGCGCGTAAGGCTTCGACTATCCCCTATATCGCCCATCTTATGGGCGTGGCTTCTCTGGTGCTGGAGGCCAGCGGTAACGAAGATCTTGCCATTGCGGCGCTCCTGCACGATGTAGTGGAAGACTGCGGTGGCGCGCCGATGCTGAAGGAAGTGCGCAGGCGATTCGGCAGGCGGGTCGCAGAAATTGTCGATGGATGTACCGATGCCGATACTTATCCCAAGCCGCCTTGGCGTGAGCGAAAAGAAAAATATCTTCGCCGACTTGAGAAAGCCGATGCCGACACGAAGCTGGTTTCCGCTGCGGATAAGTTAAACAATGTGCGCTCTATCCTTAGCGATTATCGTGCGGTTGGGGAATCAATCTGGGCACGGTTTAACGGCGGGCGCGAGGGCACGCTTTGGTACTATCGGGCCTTGTTGGATGAGTTCCTTCGGCATAAGCTGAACCGCATTACGCGGGATTTCGAGTTGGCGGTGAATGAACTGGAAACACTCGTTGCGAAATGACACCGTCAATATTTTTGATGAGTGATACCAGACGACTATGTCGCGCATGATCGATCAAATCCGCGCTTCAAAGCTGCCTTCGAACATGATGCAGTTTGCCGCGCGCGGAGCCCTGTCCGTCCCGCCAGAGGAAAACATTGAGATTCTGGTCTATCTCGCCCGGAACAACAAGATATTTGGCGATCTGGCCCGGATGACGCTTGCGGGCTGGGACGAGAAAGCTTCGGTGGCAGCCGCTTCCAATCCAGAAACTCCCCGCGAAGTTTTGGATTATTTCCTTTCGCCTGATAATCTGCGGCCCAAGTTATTGCCGGCGCTTCTGGAAAATCCGTCGGTTCCGGAGAGCGAGATGGCTAAGTTTGCCATCTCGGCATCGCGCGAATCGATTGAGGCGATGCTGCGGAGCGCCCGCATCCGGAGTGCTACCAGTGTGCTCACGGCACTTCGATCGAACCCGTATTTGACGAAGGAGAAATCTGAAGAAGTCGAGAAATTGCTGGGAGGTGACCGGACCCAGCCTGTCCTCGCCGATCCCGTAGCGGAGCAAGCTCAGCCCGCAGCTGCATCCGAAGTCGAAGTGGAACATTCTCCGGTGGACGTTGCCCATGACGGTGCAAGCGGAACGGACGAAGAACATGTCTCCGCCTATCTCGCAGAACATGCCGCGGAGATTACAGCCGAAGACGGCAAGCCATTCCAACCCGTCGGCGGCATCGTCGATTTGCTGGGAGCGGATTACTTTCCAGTCTCGCAAGTTCTTGATGTATCCGAGCCTGTCGCCGCATCCGCACCGGCAAGTGGCAATACGCCCGCCGTTTCGGTGGCAGTCGCTAAGAAGGCTGCCGCGCCCGCTGTTCCGGCCAAGCGCGAAAATACGATGCAGAAGATCAATGGGCTTGACGTAAAAGGCCGCATCCAACTGGCGCTTAAAGGAAATAAAGAAGAGCGGTCTATCCTGATTCGCGACGGCACGAAAGTGGTCGCTCTGTCGGTGCTCGAAGCGCCCAAGCTGTCGGACGGTGAAGTGGAAAAGTTCGCCCTGCAGAAAAATGTGCTGGAAGCCGTGTTGCGGCAAATTCCACTCAAGCGGCGGTTTATGAAGAACTATATTGTAGTGCGGAATCTAGTATCGAACCCGCGGACGCCGCTCGATCTTGGATTAGGGCTGATGAAGCATCTCCTCCCCCAGGACTTGAAGAACATCTCGGCCAACAAAGAAGTTTCCGAGACTGTTCGCAAGCTGGCGCTAAAAATGTATAAGCAGAAGCTCGAAGCGGCGAACAAGAAATAAGAACTCTATGGCTATTTTGGCCCACGCAGACCCTATTACCGATCTGCTCAAGAACTCGATGACCATCGCGGTGGTTGGACTTTCCTCCAACCCGATGCGGCCGAGCCATGGAGTATCGGCTTACATGCAAAGCCACGGATATCGAATCATTCCTGTGAATCCTTTGATTCACGAGTGCCTCGGCGAAAAAGCCTATCCGGCTTTGCTCGATGTGCCGGATAAAATCGATGTTGTAAATATTTTCCGGCGCTCGGAGTTCGTGGAAGAAGTAGTTGACCAGGCGATTCAACTGAAAGTGCCGGCCGTGTGGATGCAGGAAGATGTGATTCACGAGAGGGCTGCGGAGAAAGCGCGCAACGCAGGCATCTTCGTCGTGATGGACCGATGCATCCTGGTAGAGCATCGGGCAAGGTTCGGCTAGGCTGCTGCCGCAACGCCTTTACTTGCTATTCGCGGCAGTTCCTGTGTCCAGCCACGGCTTAAATCCCACGCTGCGCCAAAGCTCGGAACTGTTGTACATCTTTCCATTGGCGATCGTAAATTCCACATTCCTGGTATTGCGTATGTCGGCTAAAGGATCGCCATCGATCACAATTATGTCTGCACGTTTGCCCGCTTCAACCGTACCAACTTCTCTTTCCAATCCCATGACTCGCGCCGGAACCAGCGTTGCGGCCTGAATGGCTTCCATCGGAGTGAATCCCGCTTGCACATAGAGTTCAAGTTCACGATGCAAACTGTGACCGGGAACGGTCTGATCCGTTCCCGCAACGATGGGAATGCCAGCCCGATGTACGATCCCCACGATTGCCACTTCTTTCTGAAACATTTTCTCCAAGAATTCCGACCGCGCAGAAGGTGGGCCAACGTCGGCAAGTTGCTCCGCCAGTTCTGGTGCGACCTTGGTGACGCCGGGCTCGAAACTTGCGGGAGGCTTGGCGGAGCTCGCGGCAAAGAATTCAGACAGTGCGATCGTGGGATCGACCACGGTCCCATGAGCTTTCAAGAACGACACAGCCTTCTGGGCGGCAGGCGAATTGAAATCGATGTCGAGCACAGCCTGGGCGCGCGCCTTCCGGTCGGCATCGGCGGGCAACGGATCGTGCATGATGTCGGCGATGTAACCGATATGGTTGATCTGATCCTGCCCCGCTTCGATGACTTGAAATGCGTTCAGCCCTTCGGGAACGTGGCCGGTCACGCTCATACCAAGACGATGCGCTTCGTCGGCGACAATTTTGACCTCTTCCAGCTTCACCGAGCTGTAGATTTTCATTTGCTGAAACCCAGCGTCGTGGTAACGATCCGTCCACATGCGCGCTTGCTCGGGCGTATCCACTCTGTTTATGCCAAGGGAGAGCCTGCCGCTGCCGTCAACGACTCCGGCGAGCAGCAATCTCGGACCGAGTCCATGGCCGTTGGCGATGGCATCCCGCACAGCCGTGATGAATTCAAATTCGTTGCCGCAATCGCGCGCCGTGGTCACGCCAGCCGCGAGGTAGACCGGACCCCACTCCACCTGCTCGAAGTGCGCGTGCATATCCCAAAGGCCGGGCAGTATCGTCTTGCCACTCACGTCGACGATCTGTGCATGCCTGGGAATTTTCGCGTTGCTCCGGGCGCCAGCAAAAACGATGCGGCCTTTCTCGATCACGACCACGGAATCGGCGAGGGGCGCGCTGCCCGTGCCGTCGATCAGAGTTCCGCCGGTAAGGACAATCGTATTGTTGCCGCTGGCCGAAACTTGTTTTGACATGCCCGCCAGGCCAGCCATTTCGTCAACACCCGCGCGCGCGACAAAAGTTCCCAGAGCGCTCTCGTATCCTTCGCGGACAGCTTCAAAGTGATCGAACTCGGCATCGAGTGTAACCAGAGCGATTAAATTGCGATGGGCATCAAACCACAAAGCTTCGCGACCCCAAATCAGCCCTTCCACGATGAAACGATTCAAAGTCTCATTTCTTCCATCGATTGAAATCGAATCCTGGCCGCGTGGCTCGATCTTGATTCGGCCGCTGGGAAGCGTTACCAACTCTGCGGGGGAACCATGCGTGGCCCAATAGCGCACCATTAGCATTTGCATGGTGGCGGGCGCATAGCCGGCAATGGTGAAGAAATTGTGCGGCGGCGCGGGTGCGTCAGTCCACTGGTCACGGTTGCGAAGGCGGATCTTGTCGCCGTGAATTTCTACAGCCTGATCGATTTCTATTGGCCGGGCGGTTTTGCCTTTGATCTCAAATTCCTGAGGTGTGAGATCTTGTGCTGAACGAAAGGCGGCTGTGAGGGGAACGTCGGTGCCGCGATCCGTGAATTTGAAATCCGCTTTTACGACCAGGGAACCTGCATCGCGCGTAATCTGATAACTTTCCTCGCCGATGGGCTGCTCAAACTTGTGCAGCCGGAACTTTCCCTGCTCGACAATTGCTGCATTCTGATCTGGTGTTTGAGAGGAGGCGTGCTGGACCACGCACACTGCAAGCGAGAGAACGACAAACGCAAGAGAAGCTCTACGGCGGCGCGATAATATGCGAACTCTTTGCATTCAGCCTCCATGGGGGATGAAGACTGAGAATAATCTCTCGCCGCAGAAGCGGCAAGAAGAGGACCAAACCTAAAGCAAATCGATGCGAGGTGCTACTTCACAATCGGCTAGGAAGATTCTTGTTTGCCGATTCCAACAAACACCACGCTGGCGTCATCACGCACACATGCACCGTCGGAAAATGTCTTTACACCTTCGGCAATGGTCATAGCAGACGCTCCTGGTTTGGCTGCCAGCGCTGCCAGACGCTCGAGTCCGAACTCTTCTTCGGCTGGATTCACTGCTTCAGTGATTCCATCGCTGTAAAAGATGAGCCGTGAGCAATCGGTTAAGGTGACTTGCGTTTCGGAATAGTCTCCGCAGCCCAGTCCCAGCGGTAGCCCGCGCTCCACGTCCAGAAAGCGCGCACCATTGCTGTCGATGAAGAGCGGAAGCAGATGGCCAGCGTTGGAAAACGTCAAGCTGCGCGTAACCGGATCGAGCACGGCGTAGACAAGCGTTACGAACTTGCCTGCCGGGAAATCATCCACCAGCAGATGATTTAGTTTTGTGAGCGTCTCGCCGGGAGTGCAGCAAGCTTCCGCGAGCGACCGCAACATGCCACGAGTTGCAGACATCAGCAGCGCCGCGGCCGTTCCCTTGCCGGAGACGTCAGCCAGGACAAGTCCCCACCGGCCGTCGGGGAAGGGAATGAAATCGTACCAATCGCCGCCCACGGCGCGCGCGGGTATGCTGAGGCCGGAAATGACAAAGCCGGGAATAAACGGAGAACTCTTAGGGAGCAACGCCTGCTGGATGGTGCGCGCTTCCTCCGCTTCGCGATCCATTGCCTCACGCTCCGAACGTTCGAACTGAAACCGGCGCGCGTTGTGTACAGCCACAGCGGCATGGCTGCAGAAAGCTTGCAGCAGTCTGAGTTGCGGGCGCGAGAAAGCGTCCAACTCCGTGTGCGAAGCGGAAAAAACTCCGACCAACTTTCCTGCGACGTGCAGCGGAATCGCGACTTCGGAAAGCGTGGACTCCTCGCAAGCGATGTAATAGGGATCTGTGCGCACGTCGGGCGCATAGTGCATCTGCCCGGTTGCCGCCACGTGCCCCACCATTCCTTCTTTACCGATTTTCTTGCGATCGCCCTTGCAGTAACGAGTACAGCCGCAAACTCCCGTCAAGACGAGCTCTGCCCGCGTCTCATCGTGCAAATAAATAGTGGCTTCTAAACAACCAAACGACTGCGCCACTTCGCCCGTAATCTTTTCAATTAACTCGTCGAGGTCGAGGATGGACGAGATTTCTTGAGCCGCCTTCTGCAACTGCAACAGATCGTCGATCTGCTCGGAGTACGAAGGCCTGGTCGAGACGACATCGGGAAGACTAATTCTCGGGGTTGCCAAGGGTTAACCCTCCAACGAACATGCGACATGCGCGAAACAGTATGCTTACTAAGATGCTGTGCGGCTGTATCAAGATTCTTTGCTTGAATCGCGGGAATTATAGCCGGAAGGCGCTTGCAATCGAATCTTCCTAATCTCTTCCATGCGCTCGCGAATGCGTTTTTCTATCCCTTCGTTGGTTGGTGTGTAATAAACGCGGTCGCGCAGATTGTCGGGCAGGCACTGCATGTTTGCGATCTTGCCTTCTACGTCGTGGGCGTATTGATACCCCTTGCCGTAGCCCAGGCCTTTCATCAGACCGGTCGGCGCATTTCGCAGGTGCAGAGGAACGGAATCGGCAGCAGTATTCTCAACGTCACTTTGTACCGCGCCATAGGCGGTGTAAAGCGCGTTCGATTTAGGCGCGACGGAGAGGTACACGACGGCCTGCGCCAGCGCCAGATTGCCTTCCGGCATTCCAATGAAGTCCACGGCATCGCGCGCGGCCATGCAAAGCGAAAGGGCGTTGGGATCGGCGAGGCCGATATCTTCCACGGCCATGCGGACCACGCGGCGCGCCACGTAGAGTGGATCTTCACCCGCCTCCAGCATCCGGCCGAGCCAGTAAAGAGCAGCATCGGGATCGCTGTTGCGCACGGATTTATGCAGCGCCGAAATCAGGTTGTAATGCTCTTCGCCGGTCTTGTCGTAAAGCAGGATGCGCTTCTGCAACGCGTCGCGGACAATGTCGTCGGATATCTCGGCTGGATTGTTGCCTGCCATTTCCTGGGCCAGTGCGGCCGCGACTTCCAAAACGTTGTAGGCGCTGCGGGCATCGCCGCTGGTGTAGCTGGCGATCTTTTTCAGCACGTCCTCGGACGCAGCTACCTGCATCGAGCCGAGTCCGCGCGCTTCATCCGTGAGAGCGCGCCGGAGCAGTTCCACAATCTGATCTTCTGTCAGCGGCTTCAGTACGTAGACACGGCAACGCGAAAGCAAAGCGGAATTGATTTCAAAAGAAGGGTTCTCGGTGGTTGCTCCGATCAACCGAATGTTGCCTTTTTCCACGTGGGGCAAGAACGCATCCTGCTGCGCTTTGTTGAAGCGATGGATTTCGTCGATGAAAACGATCGTCCGCGTGCCATACTGGCGGGCGCGCTCGGCGTCAGCCATGACCTGCTTGATCTCTTTGATTCCGGCGAGCACGGCGGAGAACTCGATGAACTCGGCTTTGGTCATGTGGGCGATAATCTTCGCCAGCGTCGTCTTGCCCGTGCCGGGTGGTCCCCAGAAAATGATTGATCCGGTATCGTCGCGGTCGATCTGCGCCCGCAGCGGCTTGCTCGGACCGATCAAATGTTCTTGACCGACGTATTCATCGAGCGTGCGCGGCCGCATGCGATCGGCCAGCGGCCGCGTGCGGTCAGCCGCGTTATCGGCATTCGGAATGGGTTGAAACAGGCCCATAAAACCATTTCACCACAGAGACACGGAGGCACAGAAAGAGGCAAGTTCAATGTCGTCTATGTGACTCTCTGGTGAAGTCTTTCATTTCCTTTGCCTCGCTGCCTCGTAGAGTACGATGCTGCCCGCGACGCCCGCGTTCAAAGATTCGACTTGCGATGCATGCGGGATGGCCACGGTCTCATCCATCTTCCCGAGCAAGCCGCGCGGCAGCCCTGAGCCCTCGCTCCCGATGAAGATAGCCACAGAGCCTGTCAGATTCGCCCGATCCAGCGCCATGCCCTTGTGCGAAGACGTTGCGACCAGTCGCACTTCGCGCTTCGTCAACTGCGATGAGACTTCCTCGAGTCCACCCGCTGACTTAGCAACGACAAAGGGCAAACGAAAAAGTGATCCTGCAGCGGCGCGTATGACTTTGGAATTGAATGGACTGACTGTGCCTTCGCCGAGCACGAGGCCGGCGCTGCCAAAGGCCTCAGCCGAGCGAAAGATCGTGCCCAGGTTGCCGGGGTCCTGCAATCCCACGAGCACAACGATTGGGCCGACCTGAATGCGCTCAATCAAATCGTCCAGCGAAAATTGCTTCACACGTACGAGAGCCGCGACGCCCTGTGGCGATTCGCTGGGCACAACACTGTCGAAGAGCTTGTCTGGAAGCAACAGTGTTTCCACGTGCCCGCCGATTTGTGGCAGCAGGCGCTCTACGCGATCTAACGCAGATTCTCGAAAGAACACCGCACGAAAGCGAAGTCCGCTGCGGATTGCTTCCTCCACAATGCGTAGGCCGTCGATAGCGCAATCGCCTTCTTCAGTCCGCTCGGCACGCGCAAAGGCTTGTCGTAACTCCTTGACCAGCGGGTTGTGCCGGCCTTCGATGCGGCGAAGCCGGTCCTGTGCGTCAGCGGGAGGGTTGGGAGTTTTCTTCATGCTTATTTGCGTATCCCGATCAGAGTACCTGCATAATACCCGGCGGCATGGCTTTGCACAGCTTTTGCCGTATTATTGTATTTTCGCCCCCAATATAAGCCGACACGAGGAAGGTGTTCTTGCGCGTTGAAATCGTAAAAATCAATTGCGACACGCCGGAGATATCGCTGATTAAATATGCCGCCGATCAGATTCGTGCCGGTGAAGTTCTGGGCATGCCCACCGATACTTTTTACGGACTTGCCGCTGATCCCTTCAATCTGCGCGCCGTCGATCGCGTGTATGACATCAAAACCCGTTCCCGGCACAAGCCGCTGTCGCTGCTCATCGAGAGTGTCGATCAGGCTGAGGAACTGGCCAAGCCGTTGCCCGAAGAATTTTATGCTCTGGCGCGCAAGTTTTGGCCCGGCCCCCTGACGATCATCGTTAAAGCGGGTTCGCGCTTGCCGTTGAAGGTAACGGCCAACACAGGGAATGTTGCGCTGCGCGTGCCCAACGCCAAAATTCCTCTGGCAGTTGTGTCTGCGGCGGCGATTCCAATTACTGCGACTTCCGCCAATCTCAGCGGCGCTTCCGAGTGCACCACTGCCGATGAAGTGCGAATGCAGCTGAACGAAAGCCTTAGCATTATCGTCGATGGCGGCACATCTCCGCGGCACGTTCCCTCGACCATCATCGATCTTACCGATGAGTCCGATCGCTGGAGAGTTATTCGCGAAGGCGCGATCCCCGCAGAGGAAATCTCCCGCTTTTTTGCCCAAGGATGAGCGACGACCCAGCCACCCGCCGAGTGCGCGGCCTGTGGTTCCTGAGGCTTGCGCTGCTGGCGGTGCTCGCTCTGTGCGCGTTCCTGACGATTGCCGGTATTGAAGTCGTGCGCACATCCGCGCTGCAGGAAGCGCATTCCGCGGATGCCATTGTGGTTTTCGGCGCGGCGGAATATGCCGGACATCCATCGCCTGTTTTGCGCGCTCGACTCGACCACGCATTCGATTTGTTTGAACGCGGCATCGCGCCTGTAGTCATTACTACAGGCGGCGCCGCGGCCGATCCTCAATTCAGCGAAGGCGGAGTGAGCCGGGACTACTTAGTCCGCCGCGGCATTCCGGAACGCAGCGTGATTGCGGAAATGCAAGGCAGCGATACTGCGGAATCGGCGGCGCGAGTGGCAGTTATCATGCGAGCCAACGGCTTCCACAGTTGTGTTGCCGTCAGCGACGCTTATCATGTCTTCCGCATAAGGAAGTTGCTGGAGCAGGAAGGAATCGGCCCTGTTTATGTCGCACCGCGACCAGACTCGAAGCCCCACAGCCACATTCAGCGTATGTTGGCTGTGCTCCGCGAAGCCAGCAGCTATTTGTTGTGGAGACTCGGAGTAACGTAAAGGCTGACGTCAGACGTCGGACCTCAGACCTCAGACAGAGCATAATTGGGATTTTTCGGTGGGCTCAAGGTCCGAGGTCCGAAGTCCGAGGTCCGGTTTTCCCTACCAGCCATTTCTCTCGCGCAACGAAGTGACGTGGGCTACGTGGTGCCGTCCATGCCAGGAGTACAGCGCCAGTGTCTTCTCCAGGTTCATTACGCCCATTTCTGGATGGCGGAAGGTGCGTTTCCAGTCTGCGGCGGCAAGCGAACCGAGCAGCCGCATCCAGCGTGTGTGCAACGATTCCAGCAGCATTAATGAAACCTCTACCGGCGTGGTCTGCGAATCGGCCAGGACCGCCCAACGGTCTTCGGCGTAAGGCTTGATCGTCGGCTCGTTTTCAGTGAGAGCGAGCTTGAAACGCACATAGGCGTTCATGTGGCTGTCCGGCAGATGATGCACGACCTGCCGCACGGTCCAGCCTTCGGGGCGATACGGCGTGTCGAGTTGCTGCTCCGACAGCCCGGAAACAGCGGCCCGCAAGTTGGCCGGCGTATGGGAAATGTCTCCCAGGAATGTTTCTTTTTGCTCTTCGGTGAGAGGTTCGCTGAAACTGAATTTACCGATGGGATAGCGCAGGTCGCTCATCTGTTCTCCGGTTTTGAATTCTGTCTGAGAGATGAGAGACGAGGCCGGGAAGGTTCAGGAAAAGCTGCAGGCCAAGGCCTAAGCGATGACCGAATCAGTGCGGCGACCGGCAAGCATCAGGCCGATCCAGCAACTCACCGGCCAGGTGAGCAGCCACGAGAGCCAGTACCAATGTGGCCAGTCCTTGCTCCAGTTGGGAATGGTCGCAGCGATGCCCATTACTTCGCCGAGGATAAAGAACCAGAGCACGTGCCGCGCGGGGCGGCTTGGAGCGAAACGCGCGCAAAGCCATGCGCACAGGATCGAGACGACGACGAAAAACACCGTGCTCGCCACGAGGGCATTGTTGGATGGGACGCGGCCTTTGACAAAATCTCCAGGGAAAAGTCGCGAGAGCAGCGGGTCCGTCGCCAGGACCAAAATAATCGACACCACGTAGCTGCCGAGGACGACGGCGATGGACTTGAGCATGAGTTACGCCTCGATGTTGGGTCGAGACCTTAACAGAGTCGGCGATGGCGTTCAAGCAGTTGATACGGCAACTCGTCTTAGCGGCGTATTGGCCATGGGATACAGTTCGTTAACGCTATATCTGGTGGTGGTTGATCCGTTCACCCAACCCCTCCGCTTTGGACTTTGGATGCTCCCTGCGCGCCGTTTTCTGCATCAAAACTTGCATTGTAGGCTAAACTCTCTGTGCTGTGGGGTTTAGGCGTTAGCGCGGAGGCTCATTCGCAGGAAAGCGACGGCCTCGAAGCTCTGGAGCGAGGGAACTATGCCATCTTCAGTCTGGTCGGGACACTTAACTTTCGGACTCATCTCCATGCCTGTGCGCCTGTTTTCGGGTGCGCGCAGTTCGGGCATCTCCTTCAACATGCTGCACCGTCCGGATAAGGCGCGGGTGAAGCAGCAATATATTTGTTCGGTGGAAGGCACGGTCGTGGATCGCAGCGAGATTGTTAAGGGCTACGAGTTTCGCAAGGACGAGTACATCGTCATCGAGCCGGAAGAGATCAAGAAGATCGAGCCGCAAACGGCCAAGACCATGGAGATTCTCGAGTTCGTGAAGACCAGCGAAGTCGATCCCGTGTACTTCGAGTCGTCGTATTACATGATGCCGGAAGAGGCGGGGCGGCGTCCCTATGCGCTGCTGACCAAGGCGCTCGAAGAGAGCGAGTACGTAGCCATCGCCAAGATCACCATGCACAACCGCGAATACACAGTCTTCCTGCGCCCGCACGAGGGCGGCATGATGCTGCATACCATGTACTACGCCGAAGAAGTGAAGAAGGTCGAAGGCTTTGGCGCGCCCGACGTGGAGCTGAAAGATGCGGAAGTGAAAGTCGCGCACCAGTTAATCGAAGCTCTGGCCGACGAGTGGGACCCGGAGAAATACAAAGACACCTTCCAGGAAAATCTGAAGAAATTGATTGAGACCAAACTCGAAGGCGGAGAAGTAACAGAAGTCGAGAAGCCAAAGAAACTGGCTCCGGTGGTCGATCTGATGGCCGCGCTCAAACAGAGCCTGGCGCAGATGGAAGGCAAAAAGAAGCCGGCGGCGACCGCCAAATCGGACGAGCCGGTGGCCACAACGGCGGGGAAGTCGCGCCGGAGCCGGTAAAGCGGCTTCCGCTGTCCGGCTTCCGGTTACGCTACAATTTCTTGGCTGCCCGAGCCTAATCTTTCCCCGTGATAGGTTTCGACCATCGTTCGCGCCTATATATCCAACGCGCCGAAGCAACCGGGCATCCGAGACTAATTGTGGTCCGGCTAAGTGCTGAATGCTGATTGCTGAACGCTCGGCGCCGGAAGTGGGGAAGCGACAGCCGGAAGCCGGCCTTCCCGCTGGCGCGGATCGCCCACAGTCGTTACAATGACACTTCCGTTTCCACTCGGATTTTCAACTTCATCTTCGGAGTTTCGATGAGTTTTCGGCGTGCGGGCCAGCTTGCGGCCACGATGTTCGCGACTTTGATCGGCTTGTCCTGCGGCCAGGTGTATCGACCCGTAGTCATTCCGTGTTCGGCTGGGCAGATTCCGGGATGTCCCATTGAAACGATTCCGAATCCCTCCAATTTTCACGAAGTCTTCGCCATTAGTAGCAACGTGCCGTTTTTTCCGGGCACGGCCATGCAGATTGACGTCTCGGGAGATAGTGTGATTGCCGCGACTTCCAATGATCCCAGCGGCTCAAATGTCATCGGTCCTAATCCCACGCACGGGACTATCCTGCCCAACCACTCCGTGATATTGGTTGCCAGCGCCGGTAGCCTCAATGCCGGCGTGTCGGACCGGGTAGCAGCTTTTTCTCCAGCCTTCCAGTCAACTACTGCAACTGGCTTCGGGACAGTCAACACCTTCAGCCTGCCTACCGGATCGCTGCCGGTCTTTGTGAATACCACGCAGAACACAGCTGCCTACGTCGCAAACTTCGGTACGAATTCGGTCACCGCGCTGAATGTGATCTCCGACACGGTCGGCAATACGGTGACCGTGGGTAGCCAGCCGGTCGCACTGGCGGAGATTGCCGACGGCACGAAGCTTTATGTGGTTGACCAGGGCGATAACACGGTGAGAAGCCTCAGCACCGTCGACCTGTCAACGATCACAACACTTACCGTAGGCACCGCGCCGGTTTGGGCCGTCCAGCGAGTCGATGGGCAACGAGTGTATGTGGTTACGCAGGGCGACGGCAATCTCTACACCATCCGCACAGATACTGATAGTCTCGTCGGGCTTCCGCAGCCGGTCGGTGGGCCCGGCGCGAACTACGCGATTTACGATAGCAATCTGAATCGGCTATACGTGATCAATCCGAATGTGGCTTCAGTGTTCGTATTCGACGCCAGCACAGATCCTCCAACGCCCCTTGGCAACCCCGCCGGCCTCAGCATTCCGGCTCCCGCGGTGTCTGGAGTTGGCCCAGTGATTCCTGTGTCTGTGGCGGCGCTGCCTGACGGCAGCCGCTTTTACGTCGCCAGCTATGTGACTGCGACCGGCGCATGTCCTGACTCGAACACGGCCACAGCGAATTGCATTATCCCGCAGGCCACCGTTTTTGACGCACTCAGCCTCACCGTCAAGTCTTCCGTGTTTCCATTGCTCTCGCCGTCAACCACAGGAAGCCAGGCCTTTGCGGTGGCGCCGGTCGCGTCTTGCGCGCCGGTGACGCCTTACGTTCCCGGCGCAACTCGCTTTCGTCTCTCGGCTGCGGCAGCCACCGACAGCAGCCGCGTTTACGTCGCCATGTGCGACGCGGGTTCGGTGGCCGTGATCGATACCGTCACCAGCGCGAACAGTACCGGTACGACCGATGCCACCGACAGTCTGGTATTGGATTTGAACGCGCCCTTCAGCGCCGCAGCGGCGGGATCGAACAGCGAGCCACCGCCACAAAATCCTATTTTTCTTTTTACGGGACAGTAACACGTCACGGGACAGAAACGGGTTAGACCTTCGCGGGAACTTCTTCCTTAACAGCTTCTCGCGCGGCATAGTGCGAATCCACATACTCGTCCAGGATGTCGATAAACTCGGCGACAATGCGGTCGCCTTTCAGCGTGGTGAATAAACGGCCATCCACGTAGACCGGAGCCTTCGGCTCTTCAAATGTTCCCGGCAGCGAGATGCCGATGTTGGCGTGCTTGGATTCGCCGGGGCCATTAACCACGCATCCCATTACTGCGAGTTTCATCTCTTCCACGCCCACGTACTGGCCTTTCCATGCGGGCATTTGCTCGCGCAGGTAAGTTTGAATCTGCTCGGCCATTTCCTGGAAAAATGTACTCGTGGTGCGGCCGCAGCCGGGGCAGGCGGTGACTTGCGGCGTGAAACTGCGAATGCCCATGGATTGCAGAATCTGTTCCGCGACGCGAACCTCTTCGGTGCGATCGCCGTTGGGAGCCGGAGTGAGCGAGACGCGAATCGTGTCGCCAATGCCTTCCTGCAAAACCACGCCCATGGCGGCGGCGGAAGCGACTACGCCTTTGGCGCCCATGCCAGCTTCGGTCAGGCCTAGATGCAGAGGGTAGTCGCAACGAGCGGCGAGCGCGCGGTAGACGTCGATCAGATCCTGCACGCCGCTGACTTTCGCGCTGAGAATAATCTGGTCCGGACGCAGGCCGTATTTTTCCGCGAGCGCGGCCGAGTTCAGCGCACTCACCACCATCGCTTCCATGGTCACTTCGCGAGCGTCTTTTGGTTCGGCGAGAAGAGAATTTTCGTCCATCATGCGGGTGAGCAGCGTCTGATCGAGCGAGCCCCAATTCACGCCGATGCGCACCGGCTTTTCGTACTTCACCGCGACTTCGATCATGGTGCGGAAATTCGAGTCGCCGGTTTTGCCGATGCTGGCATTGCCGGGATTGATGCGGTACTTGGCCAGATCGCGCGCGCATTCGGGATATTTGGTGAGCAGGACGTGTCCGTTGTAGTGAAAATCGCCGATGATGGGAACGCGGATGCTCAGCTTGTCGAGCTGCTCGACGATGTGCGGGACCGCAGCCGCAGCTTCTTCGTTGTTCACCGTGACGCGAACCAGTTCCGAGCCGGCGCGAGCCAGCGCCGCGCACTGCTGCACGGTGGAAGGAATGTCCGCAGTATCGGTGTTCGTCATCGACTGCACCACAATCGGTGCATCGGAGCCGACGCGCACACCACCCACCAGGGCGGTGACTGTTTTTCTACGTGGAATCATCGTTTTTTAATTTTAACATCCGTTAAGGGCGTGGCGAGCCGTCCTCTGCGGATGACAGTGCATTTGGCGCATGTTGCTCAAAAGCCCCATTTCTCGCAAAAGAGCGGAGAAATGGGGCACCCAGTTTCGGTATGGATGAACTTTATTCAGCTACGGCAGGCGATCTGCCAGCCCCGGAATCGTCTTCATTAAGTCGTTGTAGATGACCATGACGGCGAACAGGACCAGGAAGACGAAGGCGGCCTGGTAGACGCGCTCTTTGATGCGCAGGCTGATGTCGCGGCGCATAAGGCCTTCGATGAAGAGGAACAGGATTACGCCGCCGTCGAGAATTGGAATCGGCAGCAGATTGAAGATGCCGAGGTTCAAGCTGATTGCGGCGGTGAGTTCGAGCAGCGGCGTCCAACCCTTGCGGCTGGCGGCTTCTCCGGCGGCCTGGCCGATGCGGATGGGGCCTTCGACCGAGCGCAATGACATCTTGCCCTGCAACATCTTTTTAACCAGTTCCAGAATCATCAGCGAAGCGCGCTGGTTGCGCACCAACGAAAGCCGAAAGGCCTGTCCGAAGGGAAGCGTTGCGACTTTTGTGGGATAACTTTCAATGCCGATGCGATACGACTTGTCGTTCAAGACAGGTTGCAGCGTGAAGGTCTTGATCTCGCCCGCGCGGCGAACGGTGAGAGTGATGGGTTTGTTCTGCGTTTGCTTGAGAGTTTCAACCATGGAAGCCAGCGCCGGTACTGGCTGACTATTCAAGGTTAGAATTTCGTCGCCGACTTTCAGTCCGGCTTTTTCGGCGGGCATGCCGGGCGTTAGATCGCTGATGCAGATGCACGGTTGTTTGGGCGACCAGCCAGCCATGCCGATCTGGTCAATGCCGGCGGGTTCGGGAAAAATCGTCTTGCTGATCTGCTTTCCTCCGCGATCAACCGTGACATCCAGCGGCTGGCCGGGGCTCAGATATTCCTTGGTCTCAACCTGCTCCCAGTTGGGATTTTCGATGCCGTCGATGCGCGTGATGCGATCCCCAGCTTGAAAGCCTGCTCTCGCGGCCGGCGTGTCTTTGATGATCCATCCGATGACCGTGGGCTCATCGAGCACTGCCGGATATTCGTAGTGAATCATGTAGACCGTGGTTAGCAGGAAGATGGCCAGCATGATGTTCATGAACGGCCCGGCGATGGCGATCAGGAAACGGTGCCAACGGGAGTGGGACAGAAATTCGGCAGGATCTCCCGTACGCTCGTCCATGGGATTTTCGCCGGACATCTTCACGTAGCCGCCGAGTGGAATGGCGTTGATGCGATAGTCGGTGTCGCCCTTGCGGAAACCGATCAGCCGCTTGCCAAAGCCAATGGCAAACTGCTCCACACGCACGCCCAGCCACTTGGCCACAGCGTAGTGGCCAAACTCGTGGATCAGGATCATGAAGCCGAGGACGGCGACGACGGCGACCAGCGAAATCAAGAATTCAGACATAATAAAGAGTACGTACTCTCCTGCTTATTAGATTCCGAAACTTCTCAGGATCCCAGACTTCTGTTTTCCGCAGATTCCCAGACTTCTTAGATTCCAAAACTAGGCGAAAGATGTTGCCCCGGCGCGCACAATAGTTCGCGTGGTTGTCGCCTGTGCGACCCGTTCTTGAGCATATCGACGGGCCTCGGCATCGGCATCAAGCACTTTGGCGATGGAGTCCATTTTGCTCGAGTCCATGCGGCCGACAACATCCTCGATGATCAGGGGGATTTGATCGAAACCGATCTTGCCTTCGAGAAATGCCGATACGGCAATTTCATCGGCGGCATTCAGCGCCACGGTCTTGGCTCCGCCCGCTTCGGCGGCTTCGTAAGCGAGACGCAGACAAGGAAATTTACTCATATCCGGCGGGGTAAAGTCGAGATGACGCAGGTCCATGACCGGGAACCGCATATCCGACTGAATCCGCTCGGGATATGTAAGAGCGTAGAGGATCGGCAGGCGCATATCGGTGACCGAGAACTGGGCCAGGATGCTGCCGTCGATGAATTCGACCATCGAGTGAATCGTGGACTGCGGATGGACAATGACTTCGACCCGCGTGGGCGGCATATTAAATAGGCGGCAGGCTTCGATTACTTCGAAGCCTTTATTCATGAGCGTGGCGGAGTCAATGGTGATGCGGCGGCCCATCTTCCACGTCGGGTGGTTGAGCGCGCGCTCGACCGTGATGGACGCAAATTCCGAACGGGGCGTGTTGAGGAACGGTCCTCCGGAAGCGGTTAGCCAGACGCGCTCGACTTCTTCCATGCGTCCGCCGCGAAGACATTGATGGACAGCGTTGTGTTCGCTGTCGATGGGGAGTAACGGCTTGCCTTGGCGGCGGGCTTCGGCAGTGATCAGTTCGCCGGCGGCGACCATGCACTCTTTGTTGGCCAGGCCTACGGTCTTGCCTGCGCGAACCGCCTCGTAGGTGGCTTCGAGTCCGGCAACGCCCACGATGGCGCTGACGACGAAATCGACATCCGCATGAGTTGCTACGCGAAGCAGTCCGGCAGGTCCGTGAACCACTTCGATCTCGCTGAGGCCAGCTTGCTTCAGGCGCGAGCGGAGTATGTCCGCGTCCGATTCCGAAGCGATCGAAACCACCACGGGACGCCAGCGGCGGGCCTGCTCGGAGAGGGAATCCAGATTACCGCCGGCAGCCAATGCAATAACCTGGAATCGATCGGGATAAGATTCGGCGACACTGAGCGTGCTGCGGCCAATAGAGCCGGTCGATCCCAGGATGGCAATGCGCTTCATCTTGTGAAGAAGAGTGAAACTTTAATTTTACGCGGTTTGGCGCGCCTTGGGGGAGGGCTCCGGGGAGGACTACTGCATCACGCGCCAGCTTGCATAATACCACAGGATGGGCGCGGCGAAGAGCAGAGCGTCGATGCGGTCGAGCATGCCGCCGTGGCCGGGAAGAATCGCGCCGGAATCTTTCACGCCCGCTCCGCGTTTCAGCAGAGATTCGACCAGGTCGCCGAGTTGCGCAGCGATGTTGAGTACGATCGTGAGCACGATGATTGGAGCCATGGCCGGCTGCTCCAGGCCGAAGAGGCCGTCGCGACGCTCGATCAACCCCACGCGTAGCATGGTTGTGCTCAAAGGCAGCGCGTAGTGAAAGAGAAGCCAGCCGACGGCGACGCTGGCGACGAGCGATGCGGCCGCTCCTTCCCATGTTTTCTTGGGGCTGACGCGTGGGGCCATCAGATGCCGCCCCATGGACTTGCCGATGAAATAAGCGAAAATGTCTCCCGCCCAGACGACCAGTAAGAGGTAAAGAAGATAGAAAGCCCCGGCCCACTGCTGGCGCAGCTGCACCAGCATTCCCATCGGCAGAGCGATGTAGGCGAAGGCAAACACTGCGGCGGCAGAAGCAGAATATCCGCTGCTCAGGTCGTCGCGCCGCATGGCGATCGTTAGAAAAAGAAATGGCGCAATCGCCGCGGCAAAACCCATGGCATAGACAAAGATTGCGGTTGAGAGCAGAGGCTTTTCGTTTCCTGCGTTGAGCGCCAGCAGCACAAAGAGGAGACCGGCGAAAATATACGTCGGCAGACGCAAGGGACGAACGCCATAAGATTCCGTCAGCTTAAGGAATTCGTGGATGGTGAGCAGAGCGATAGCCCCGGTTACTACCGCCACCAGCGGGATTGGAGCCCGCAAGACGAGCAGCAGAACGATTGGGATCAGGACGAGAGCGGTTGCGATTCGTTTGAGCAAGGGAAAAGAATACGGCTTCCCCGAACCCTTTGTCATTCCGAATCGAAGGCCCGGTGAGAGCCTGCCCTGAGCGAAGCCGAAGGGAATCTACTGTTGCTTTACTTGCTAACTTTCAAGTGAGCCGCGAGCGCGTGTTCCCCGTGATTTAACCCGCCGTAGCGGCGCTCGCGCTTCTGGTATTCAGCGATGCCTTCGAGCAGATGCAGACCGCGAAAGTCCGGCCACAGGGTCGGCGTCACATAAATCTCCGCGTAGGCCAACTGCCACAACAAGAAATTGCTGAGCCGCATTTCGCCGCTGGTGCGCACGACCAAATCCGGATCGGGGAGATGGCGGGTATAAAGATGACGCGCCACCGTTTCTTCGTCGATGCGTAAGTGCTCCATCCCGCCATTCTGCGAGGCCGCATTGACCATCGAGCGGAAGGCATCGACCAGTTCGCTGCGGGCGCTGTAGTTCAATGCCAGCGTGAGAGTCATACCCGAGTTGCGCGACGTGGCCTCGCGCGCCCACTCCATGCGCTCCTGCACGTCGTCAGGAAGTTCAAATTGCCGCCCGATATATTCGAGGCGGATGTTGTTCTTGTTCAATGTAGTGACTTCCGCCTTCAGGTAGCGACTCAGAAGGCGCATCAGAAAATCGACTTCGCTCTTGGGGCGCCTTTTCCAATTCTCCTCGGAAAACGCGTAGAGCGTGAGCGCCCCAACCCCGATGCGCGCCGCGGTTTCCACGGTCGAGCGCACCGCCGTGACCCCGGCGC
>JBAUXX010000077.1:0-21863 GCA_049584475.1 Candidatus Sulfotelmatobacter sp.
GGATTGGAGGGTTGAGGCGGATTGTGGTCATGTTAGGTTCTCGTGAGAATGGCTTGCGGCAACTGTTGCGCTGTCAAAGAACAGCAGGTCCTTCGACTGCGGTTGTGCTTCGCTATCGCGAAGCACAATCCTCGCTCAGGATGACAAGAGTTAAGGAATGGCTTCGTTCGCATCAATACCAACCGATCGGCGCTTCGTTCAGATTGATGTGGACCTGTTTTGTTTCCAGATATTCTTCGATCCCCCAGGGGCCGAGTTCGCGGCCGAAGCCGGATTGTTTGTAGCCTCCCCAGGGAGCTTCGACGTAGGTTGGCTGCATATGGTTGACCCAGACGATTCCGGCGCGAAGCTTTTTTACGGCGCGCATGGCTTTGTAGATGTCGCGAGTCCAGACGGCGGCGGCCAGGCCGTAGGGGGAATCGTTTGCGATGTTTAGCGCGTCGGCTTCGTCTTCGAAAGGGATCACCGCGGCGACCGGGCCGAAGATTTCTTCTCTGGCGATGCGGGCGGAGTTCGTCACGTCATAGAAAATTGTCGGCTGAACGTAGAAACCTTTCGCGAATTTTTCTGGGCGGCCTCCTCCGGAGGCTAGCTTCGCTTCTCTCTTGCCGATTTCGAGGTATTGATTCACGCGGTCGTATTGTTCCTTGCTGACCAGCGGACCCATTTTTGTTTCGCGTTCCAGCGGCGGGCCGAGTTTGATTTTTTTCGCTTTCTCGGCCATGGCTTCGACGAACTTTTTGTAGATCGATTTTTGAACGAGAATGCGGCTTCCAGCGGAACAGACTTCACCTTGGTTGATGAAAACGCCGAAGAGTGCGCCGTCGATGGCGGCTTCGAAGTCGGCATCGGCGAAGAAGATGTTGGGCGACTTGCCACCGAGTTCGAGGGTGACGCGCTTCACCGTGTCGGCGGCTTGCTTGACGATTATTTTGCCGACAGCTGCGCTGCCGGTAAAGGCGATTTTATTGACGTCGGGATGCTGCACGAGCGGCGCGCCGCAGGATTCGCCGAAGCCGGTAACGATGTTGACAACGCCCGGCGGAAGGCCGCAATCGGCGAAGTAGTTGGCAAATTCCAGTGCGGTCAGCGGCGTTTGTTCGGCAGGCTTTAGGATGCAGGTGCATCCGGCGGCGATGGCGGGAGCGAGTTTCCATGCAGCCATTAGCAGTGGATAATTCCATGGAATGATTTGCCCTGCGACGCCGACTGGCTCTTTCAGCGTGAGCGACATTGCATTGTCGGGGACGGGGTTGACGTAGCCGACGACTTTCGTCGCCATGCCTCCGTAATATTCGAAGCAGGTGGCAGCGTCGGTGATGTCGTATTCGGCTTCGACGATAGGCTTGCCGGTATTGCGGCATTCGAGTTCGGCGAGAGCGGGAAGGTTGGCGCGGATTTTTTCGGCGAGGCGGAAGAGGACGCGGCCGCGTTCTTGCGCGGTGGTGCTGGACCATGGGCCTTCTTCGAAAGCCGTTTTCGCAGCGGCGACGGCGCGGTTGATGTCTTCGGGGCCGGCATTGGGGACCTGGGCGATGACTTCCTCGGTCGAGGGATCGTAGACGGGGAAGGTTTTCGCCGAATGACTCGCGGTCCATTCGTTGTTGATGAACATCTGATAAGTTTTTACTTCTGTTGTGACTCCGCCGGGCATATCGTTGTCTCCTGCTCACCTCAGGGCCTAAAGGCCCGAATTATGTTCGCCTCAACGGCACGACTAAAGTCGTGCCCTTCCCAAGATGTAGTGTCACAGGGGCACCACTGAAGTCGTGCCCTTCCCCATCGGTTGCGACGCCTTTAGGCGGCTATAAACGAAGAAAAAGAACGCGGCCAGACCAATGAAGAATGCGGTGCCGCCGAACATCCATAATTCGTAGGACCACAGCGATGTGATCTGCTGGGCCGGAAAAAATACGAGCGCGATTCCGAGGATTGTAGTCAAGAATCCGCTGGCCCCGGCTACGAACATCGTCACGCGTCCGTATCGGCCGCGTGGAACACGTTCCGTTACCGCAAATTTCAGGAGCGATGCGAACACGTAGACGAAGGGGACAAGATTTAGAACGACGGCCAGCGACAGAAGCTTTTGAAATGTTTCCTGAACACCGGCTCCGGCGAAATTCAGAACGACGAGAACGGCGGAGACGATGCCCTGGACGATTAACGCAGTGTAGGGCGTGGCAAAGCGTGGATGAATGTTTCCCAGCCACGAGGGCATGTAGGAATCGAGTCCGGCGACGAAGGGGATGCGAGCGCAGCCGCCGATCCACGCCGAACCGATGCCCGCGATGGCCAAGCTAAGCATGAAAGCGAAAGGAACGGAGATCCAACTCACGCCGACCCGAGCGGCCATCGCGGTGACGGCCTGAACCACGCCCTGCAAAACATTCACGTTCTTGCCGATGGAAACCAGCAAAGTAAGCGTGGCCGCAACGTAAAGAGTGCCCGAGATTATGCCACCCCAGGCGACAGCTCCGGGAAGTGTGCGGGCTGGGTCTTGAATTTCGTCGCCCATCACGGAGGCGAGTTCGAGGCCGATCAGGCCGAAGCAGATGACTCCGAAAGAATTCAGAACGAAGCGAGGGTTCGCGGGGATCTTGAAATCGGCAGCGGTGATGGCGATACCAAAGCGCGAGCAGATCGCTACACCCAGGCCGATGAGTACTGCGGCCGCGATGAAAGTGCCGATGGCGCCGGCGTTGTTGATCCACTTGCCGACACCGAGACCGAGAATGTTGAGCAGGGTAAGAATTCCGAGAAGAGCGAGCGAAACAGAAGCGGCGAAATATTTGTTGTCGACCAATCCGTGATGGCTGGGGCCGAGGACGTAGACCGATACGCCGACGAAGTAGAGCATGATCGTCGGCACGTAGAGCATATTGTTGGTCCAGTAGCACCAGCCAGAGAGGAATCCGTGAAAGTCGCCGAAGACTTCTTTGGCCCAGAGATAGACGCCGCCTTCGCCGGGGTAACGGTGGGCGAGTTCGATGACGGCGATGCCTTGCGGAAAGAAGAAAAGAATGAGCGAGACGATCCAGAGCCAGATTGTGACGCCGCCGTTGGCCGCGATCGAGGGGACGACGTTGAGATTGAAAACCGCGACAACGAAGAGGAGGACGAGATCGCGGCGTCCGAGGGCGCGGATGAGTTTGGTGGCGGGTTGGGTGGTGGGGGACAAGGTTTCTGTTGCTGACAGCAAAAAGCAGATTCTTCACACGGCTTCGCCTGTGTTCGGAATAACAAAGTCTTCTTTGTGCTTCTTCGTTGTGCTTCTTACTTTCTTTTTCCACACGGCGGGAACAGCGAGAGTGGCTGTCCCCACATCAGCATTTTTTGGTGCAGCCAGGCGGGCAAGAGTGCCCGCCCTACATTATTCGTTTAGTGCGCGGCCAGGACTGGCTGACCTACACGTTCTTGTTGCGCTTTCGCGAGCGATGCGGCGATGTCGTCGAAAGCGGATAGATGTTTGTCGATATCGGCGTCGGTGTGTTGAACCGAAATCGTCCATTGTTCGTCCCACCAGTAGGGTTGAGGCATCACGCCGCGGTTGACCATCGCGAACCAGTAGTGACGCCAGAGATCGATGTCGATGGTGGTCCAGTCGCGGTAATTGCGAATTTCTTTGGGATACAACATCAGCGCACCGTTCGCCCCGGCATCGGCGATATAGGCTTGCAGGCCGACTTTCGCAATGGTCTTGCGATATCCGGCGGCAAGTTTCTTGCCGAGTTTATCGACGTGAGCATAATTGTCGCGGGTGAGGACTTCGCGGAACGTCGCGAGGCCGGCAGCCATTGAAACCGGATTCGTGTTGTACGTGCCGCCGTGGAAGACTTTGTGTTGCGAGATTAAGTCCATCACGGATTTGCTGGCACCGAAGGCGGCGAGCGGAAAGCCTCCGCCGATCGACTTGGCCAGGCAAATCATGTCGGGCTGCACGTTAAAGTATTCCGAGGCTCCGCCCCAGCCAAGTTTCGCGCCGGTTTTCACCTCGTCGAAAATCAATAGCGCGCCGTATTTTGTGGCCATATCGCGAAGGCCTTTAAGAAAGCCGGGCTCCGGCATGCAAAGACCGACGTTCATCAGGATCGGCTCGAGGATGATAGCGGCGATCTCTCCGGGGTTTTCTTTGAAGCGGCGCTCGACGGTGGCGAGATCGTTGAAGGTTGCGACCTTAACGTTCTCAATTGCATTCTTCGGAACACCTAAACCGCCGGGAACGGAAGTGGGCGCATTGATGTCGCCGAAATCCGGCGCATGAGGTTTTACGCTGACCAAAGCGCTATCGTGCAGGCCGTGGTATGCGCCTTCGAACTTGATGATCTTGTCGCGTCCGGTGGCGGCGCGAGCCAGGCGGATGGCGTGCATAGTCGCTTCAGTGCCACTATTGCCGAAGCGGCACATCTCAACGGGAAAGCGAGTGCAGATTTCTTCCGCCAGTTCCCATTCCATGTCGTGCGGCATGCCGAACATAGTTCCCGTGCTGAGACGTTTTTCCACAGCTTTCATGACTGCGGGATGGCAGTGTCCGGCCATGAGCGCGCCGAAGGTCAGGTTGTGGTCGATGTATTCGTTGCCGTCGAGATCGCGGAACTTGCTGCCGCTGCCTTCTTTGACGAAGATGGGCCAGGGATCGTAGGCGCGATAGTTGCTGGCAACTCCAAGGGGTATGCGTTTGAGATTGTTCTTGTGGGCTTCGGCGGATTTGGGCGTGCGGCGCTCGAAGGCCGTGAGTTCTTTCTGCAAGTCGGGGTACATCGGATTCTCCGGGATAAGTCCGGCCGCTGGCTTAGTGGGCAGAGGCCATTAGATTGCCCGAACGGCGGGGCCGCCCGGGGGATGGTGCTTTTATTTTACAAGGTTTCAAAGGTTCAAGGCTTCAACGCCCCTGCACTTCAACACTAGAAAAAGAACTTCAACGCGAATTGCAACAGCCTCGGATCGCCGGCCGATGTGATCTTGCCGAATGCTGTCGGTCCGTCGGAAAACCCTCCGTCCGGGTTGGAGTAGTTCGTGTGATTAAAGATGTTAAAAATCTCGGCGCGGAACTGTAGGTATCTCGTCTCGCTCAACGCGATTTTCTTATGCACCGAAAAATCAAAGTCGATCAGCCCGGGGCCGCAGCAAATTGTGCGCTGCGTGCCGTTGTTGAACTGACCGAGCGGCGGATCTTGAAAGTCGTTGGGATTGAACCAATATCCGGGAGTAGTGAGGCCAAGATTGGTGTACGTCTTGCGGGGATCGAGTTTCTGAAACGGCGCTACCAGGCTTGGCGCTTCCGTGCCCAGGAAGAACAGGCTGTTGATCAACTCGTTGTCGTCTTCGGTATTCAGGCGAATGGGAAATCCGCTCTGGAATTGCGTGATGCCCGAGACCTCCCAATCATTCAGCACGCGTCCGGCAAAGCCTTTGTAGTTGGTGCTCGGCAGTTCCCAGTCATAGCTGATGACGAAACGCTGTTTTGAGTTGAACAGCGAAAGAGCACGGCTCGCGCCGAAGTTAAACGGATTCAGAGTTTCTTCAAACGTGGACCCGTCGTCGATTGATTTGCTGAGAGTGTAAGCGGCCTGGAACTGCAGTCCGTGAGAGAAACGCTTTTGCAGCATCATTTCCAGCGCATTGTAAGAAGAGCTGGCAATGGTGTCTTCGGCGAAAATGTCGGTGAAGACGGGCACGCCATCAACTGGGCAACCCGTTCCTGTGAAAGGATTGCAATTGGGCGATGAATAAGGACGCAGGCCGACAAGGTTCAATCCGGAGAGCGATGTGCCGGCGGGAATGACGGTTGGACCGTTCGGGCCGTAAGGAAGATGGAATCCGCCCGGCGGGGCAACCGAACCGGTAGGAAAAAGGAATTGCTCGTCTTCCCCGGTGGGTGCGCAGGTCCCTGCTCCTAAGACTGTATTGATGTCGAGACAAGTTTGCGGATTAGAGGGATTGATATCGTGTGAGGCGAGCAAGCGATGGCCCTGCGATCCCACGTAACCAATCTGGAACATGGTGCTGGCACTCAACTCACGCTGAATGGTGAGGTTGTATTGGCTGGTGTACTGAGCACGCAGGTGAGGCTGGAACTCACCGAAAAGAAGAATTGGACGAAACAGGGATAAATCCGTGGGCTGCCCTTTGGTGGGTGTGATGATGCCGCCGAAGGGATTGGGAGTTTGAAAGTCGTCCTGGTTTACATACGGAGTGTTGAAAAAGACATCCGAGAGAGAAGAGCTGCCGCCGAAGGGAGGCTCAGCTCCGAACTGGGCAAGAACCAACTCTTCAATCGGATTGTAGAAAAGACCCCAGCCCGCGCGAATGCTGGTTTTACCATTGCCGCCGAACAGCTTGCCCAGAGCACCGTCAGTGAAGTTTGGGCTGTATGCCAAGCCAATGCGCGGGGCAATGGCCTTGTAGTACGTGGAGGTCATTCCGGCGGGGACGCCTTTATCGCCCGGGACGACCAAACCGGTGGGTTCGGAGCCGGTATTAGCGCAGGTAGGATTCGCGACGCCAAAACCTTCCCAGTAGTTCGTACTGTTCGTGATGCCGCAGGGATAGACAGTGGAATTCTGTCCGGGCCGGAAAGTTTCGACGTGACCGCTGATGTCGGTCGGAGGCGGACTGAATTCCCAGCGCAGACCGTAGTTGAGAGTTAAATTCGGCCTTATCTTCCAACTGTCCTGGACGAAGGGATAGACCGCTGTGCTGCGAACGTCCTCACGCTGGCCGGAGCCCTGAGTGTAGCCATCCGCCAAACCCAGCAGGAATTCGGCATATTGGTCGCCGTCGGCGGGGATAATTCCGTTGGGCCCGCTGTTGTCGAATGTGTATTCGCCATTCACGTCGAAGTAGTAGTACTGATCGAAGCGCGCGCGGCGGACGTCGACCCCGAACTTGATGGTGTGGTTGCCCTTCAGCCATGTAAGTTCGTCGGTCCATTGAAAACTGTTTCCCACCTGCGGCAGGAAGCCCTCGAAATTATTGCCGAATGATGCGCCGCCGGAAATGCTCACAAACGGCACCCCGGTGAGACTCGAGGACAGTCCCGGAGTAATGCCGAGATTGGCGGCAGTTCCGAATTCGCCAGTGATGGCCGAAGAATCAGAAGTGCCGGTAAAACAGAACTTGGCAGCGGCCCCGGAGCAGGAGGAAGTGACAGCATTCGATGTCTGGTTCTTCAAGAACCCAAGTTGCCCCTCACGCATGTACGTAAAGTGGGCCTCATTCACGAGCGCGTTGCTGATGGTCCAGGTATGAGTAAGGTTCCACTGCTGATTCCGCGCATTGTTGTAGCTGCCGAAGCCAGGAACGTTGGCGCCCGCCGCCTCGAAGGTGTTGTACGGGTCGAGCTCGCGACCATCGTTGAAGTAGTAATAGGCGGTAAAGTTCTGATGGTCGTTAATCTTGTGATCGAAGCGGAAGGTAACCTGATCGGCGTTCGTTGTTCCTACGGGGACTACCTGGAACAGACCAGCACCAGCGTTGCCCGCGGGAACAAAGCGCTGGAGCAGATTGGCCGCAGCAGGATCCTGGCACGCCGTTGGAATCACGCCGGTGGGAAATACCGAAGACCAATCGATGAGACCGTCTGAGCCGGGCGTCATGGCGGCAATGCCGCCGGCACCCAAGCCCAGAGCGGCGTCGCAGCCGGAACGTCCGTCCAGCACCTGGGCGACAAAAACGCTGGAGATCCCGCCGCTGAACGGACCCTGGGCGGAGAAATCCCCGGCAAACTCCGGAGTCGTCGGCACATTCAGCAATTGCCCCGGAACACCGTCGCGGATCCGTCGTCCTTCGTAAGAAGCAAAAAAGAAAGTGCGATCTTTCTTGATGGGACCGCCGAATGTGCCTCCGAACTGGTTCTGATTGAGCTGTGGCTTGCTCGTATCGGGATAGCCGCGCGCATCCAGAACGGTGTTGCGGAAATATTCGTAGAGATTTCCGTGGAAGGCATTCGTGCCCGACTTGGTAATCACGTTCACGACGGAGCCGGAGTTGCGGCCGTATTCGGCGTCGAAAGTATTGGTGATGACGCGAAACTCCTCAACCGCATCGGGAGTGGGCTGGATTGTGGGAGTATTTACAAACTGATCGTTGGCGTCGCCACCGTTGACACTGAAGTTGTTGGCGCGCGTGCGGCCGCCATTGACGGAAACCGAACCAGCGTCGCTGGAGCCGGCAAACAGGCTGCCGCTGGATCCAAGTTGAGCCTGCACTCCGGGCTGGAGTTGCAGGAACTGGTAAGTGTCGCGGGTGTTCAGAGGGAGCTCATTCACCGAGCGGTCGTTGATCACAGCGCCCAGCTGAGTGCTGCTGGTATCGACCTGCGGAGCTTCCGAAGTGACCTCCACTGTTTCCTGCGAGCCGCCGATCTGCAGCGTCGAGTTGAGTGTCACCACCTGATTGAGGTCTACGATCACATCTTTTTGAACGTTTTTCTTGAACCCCTTCAACTCGTACTGGATCGTATACGTGCCAGGAACGACTTCAACGAACGAGTAATCGCCGCTGTCATTGGTGAGCACGTCGCGGCTGATGGCGGTCGCTTCGTTGGTCAGAGTAATTTTCACGCTCGACAGGACGGCGCCCGTAGGATCGGCGACGCGGCCAACAATGCGGCCGTCGGCGCCTTGTGCCAGGAGAAATGTCGGAATCAAAAGAAAGATCGCAACAACAACGCAAGCGGCTGTCCAACGGGCTCGCAGTGGCGGCATGGAACCTCCAGGCACTCAAGACTAGATTTTGTTTTGAAAAACGACAGCTTGTGCGCAGCCACAACCTTGCTATAATCCCGCAAGGTTAGAGAAGGGAGGCGCAAACTGTCAAGGAGAAAAAACGCGTCCTGACTATCGAGACTTTGCATGGCACATTCCGTTGTTGCCATGTAGTTTCGGTGCCTTAAATTATTCTTATCGACTTCGAGGTTGGAGTTTGTCGTCGAACAATTCCACTGCTTCCACGCCGTACCTAAAGATTGGCGAAGTGGCGCGCCGCGTGGGCGTATCGTCGTCGGTAATTCGTGCGTGGGAAAAGCTGGGACTGGCGCGGCCCCAGCGATCGTCGAGCCGCTATCGCCTTTACAGCGCGGAAGATTTGAAGTTACTCAAGCGCGCGCGATTTCTGCGCAAGGCTCGCGGGATGAATGCCGCGGCGATTGTCCAACTGCTGAAACGTGAAGGAAAGACGGCTCCGGCGGGCGATGGCGGTGCCGGCGCGATCGGGGCGCATTTGCGGCGGTTGCGGGCAAAGCGCGGGCTCTCGCTGGCACAGGTAGCGCGGGTGGCGGGAATTTCCGTAGGCTTTCTCAGCGCTCTCGAGCGTTCGCAGATGAGCGGGTCGGTGGGAACACTACGCAAGCTGGCGCGGTTTTATAAGACGAACATCCTGGACTTTTTTGATGCGGCCGAGACCAGCAGTCTGCAAGTGCGTCCGGCGGAACGAAAGATTCTGGAAGCGGGCCCTGGCGTGAAGATGGAACTGCTCGCCTGGGGAAACACGGTGATGGAACCGCATTTGTTTCGCGTTGCACCCGATGCTGGGAGCGGAGACTCCTACACACATGAAGGCGAAGAATTTCTGTATATTCTGCGGGGTGAGCTGGCGATTACGGTCCAGGAAAAACAATACCGGCTAAGAACCGGGGACAGTTTTTATTTCGAGAGTGCGACTCCACACCGGTGGAAAAATCCGGGGCGGGCGGAATGCTGGATTTTGTGGGTGAATACGCCGCCGACATTTTAGTTAGGAGCTTAAACCCTTAACACAGAGGACCACAGGGGTTTCACAGAGTGGCACCGGAATGAGTATTTCTTGGGAGGTCGGGATGATTGCGCGACGGTTCACTGCAATTTTATCGGCAATGGCTTTGGCGCTTCTGGCTGGATCATGCGCGAAGAAAACTCCGACACTGAATCTTCTGGTGTGGGAGGGTTATGCCGACTCGAGTTTTCTGCAAGCGTTTGAGGAACAACATCATTGCAAGATTTCCGCTTCGTACATGGGATCGAGCGATGAACTAATGGCAAAACTGCGCGGCGGGAGTGCGGGCAATTACGATGTGATTTCGCCATCGAGCGACGTCGCGACTTCAATTGCCGCGGCCGGGTTGGCAGCTCCGCTTGATCTCGCCAAGATTCCCGGCTACCAACAGCTTTCTCCGCAGCTCACTTCCCTGCCTCTGGTGCGCATGAACGGCCAGGTCTATGGCGTGCCGTTTGTGTGGGGCCCGGACCCGATGATTTATGACACGACAGTTTTTTCGCAGGCACCGGATAGCTGGGGCGTTTTCTGGGACCCGAAATATAAGGGCAAAGTTTCTGTGTGGGACGATCTCGCGACCATATATATGACTGCGCAGGTATTGGGGTATGACAAGCCGGATCCGTCGCAGCTTTACAACCTGAGCGATGATCAGTTGGAAGCGGTGAAGAAGAAGTTGATCGAGTTGAAACCGAATGTGCGAAAGTTCTGGTCCACCGGTGGCGAACTGACGAATCTTTTTCAGAATCACGAGATTGCGTTGGCCATGGGATGGCCACTGATGACCAATCAGTTGCGGAAGGTTAATTTTCCGGTGGGAGAAACGATCCCCAAAGAAAACACAACAGGATGGATCGATCACTTGATGATCACTGCCGGGAGCGAGAACAAAGAACTGGCACAGGAGTTCCTCGAATACATGGTCGAAGCGCAGACGCAGAAGAAAGTTACGGATGTGACCGGCTATACTCCCGCGAATCCGCAGGCGGCGCAGTTTATGACGGCGGAGCAAGTGAAGAGCATTCATCTGGATAATGTGGACAGCTACCAGAAGCGTCTTTACTTCTGGCAGAACGTGCCGCGGCGGCAGAAGTACAACGAGATTTGGAATGAAGTGAAGGCGGCGCAGTAGGGCAGCTTCTAGCCTCTAGCTCCTGGCTTCTAGCTTGTCATCCAGCCTATTTAGGTACGGGTGGACGTCGGGGACACATGAGCACAACCGAAATCGCTGCGGCACTGGTTGCAGATGATGTGCGGCGAGCGCCGTTACTACGCATTCAGAATGTCGCGAAGAGTTTTGGCAAGAACGTTGTCCTGCGAAATATTTCGCTCGATATTGGACAAGGCGAGTTTCTTACGATTCTCGGCGAGAGTGGCTCGGGAAAGACTACGCTCCTGCGCATTATTGCGGGCTTCGAGAGCGCGAGCTCGGGCGAAGTGTGGATGGGCGGCGAGCGATTAGACCTTCTGCCGCCGTATCGGCGCCGCGTGAATACCGTTTTCCAGCAATATGCGCTCTTCCCACATTTGACGGTGGAACAGAATGTCGCTTACGGATTACGGGTAGCGAAGGCGCCCAAGGAGGAGATCGCGTCGCGCGTAGCGGAGGCCCTCGACAAAGTAAAGATGTCGGCATTCGCGAAAACCAAGCCCTCGAAGATCAGCGGGGGGCAGCAGCAACGGGTAGCGCTGGCGCGGGCGTTGGTGAATCGTCCCCGGCTGTTGCTGCTCGATGAGCCGCTGTCCGCGCTGGACGCCAACCTACGGCGGCAAATGCAGGTGGAGTTGAAATCGCTGCAACGCGAGGTGGGGATTACGTTTGTGTTTGTGACGCACGATCAGGAAGAAGCGATGGTGATGTCGGACCGCATCGCGCTATTGCGCAGCGGCGAACTGGAACAAGTGGCGACACCGCGGGAGATTTATAGCCGCCCGGCGACCGCATATACGGCGCAGTTTATTGGTCACACCAATTTGTTGAGAGCAGACGTGCGTAGCGGCACGGCGCGCTGTTCTTCTCTTATATGGGCGACTGCGGTCCCGGACGGCCCTGCGGTCTTTTCGTTGCGGCCGGAAAACATTCGTGTAGTTTCTGCGGCGGCAGTAGGAAAGCTACATCTTCGCGGCAAAGTCATTCATCAGGCATTTCATGGCGCTACAGAATTAATTCGTGTGGAGTGTGATGGAGGCTTGGTCTTGGCAGTGCGAACGCCGATCGGAGTTCGCGAACAGGAAGAAGTTACCTTGGAATTCTCACCGGCCGATGCCGTGCTGGTGCGCGAGTCTCCGGAGCGTCTCTGATGTTTTCCCGCGCATACAAAACGGCGGTCACCGCGCCTCCTTTTTTATGGGTGGCGGTATTTCTGCTGCTGCCGTATGCGCTGATGTTTTGCTATAGCTTCTGGTCTGTTTCGCCCGCGCAGACGATTGTGCATTCGTGGAGCTTCGACAACTATGCGCAACTTTTTCGCGTTGACGTTTACTGGCAGACTCTGTTGCGCTCCATGTGGATTGCCGCCCGGGTGACTTGTTTCTCGCTGCTGCTCGGGTATCCGCTGGCTTACTTTCTTTCCTTCTACGCGGGCCGGCGTAAAGATCTGCTCTATCAATTAGTCATTATTCCTTTGTGGGTCAGTTATCTGGTGCGGGCTTATGCGTGGAAAACCATTCTAGGCTCCGACGGAGTTCTCAACACGCTGTTGCAATATGCGCACTTGACTAAGCATCCCGTAGAGTTCCTGCTCTACAGTCCGTTTGCCGTCGTGTTGACTCTGACGCATATTTACACCCCATTTGCGTTTCTGCCGATCTACGCGGCGCTCGAGCACATCCCTCGCAACCTTGTAGAAGCTTCGCATGATCTGGGCGCGACACCGTCGCAAACTTTCTGGAGGGTAATTTTTCCGCTTTCGATTCCCGGAGTGCTGGCAGGCGCTACGTTTGCTTTTGTACTCAGCCTGGGAGATTTTCTCGCTCCGTTGTTGCTGGGCGGGCCGAGCGGAATCATGATTTCTAATATCGTAGTCAGCCTGTTTGGCGCAGCGTACAACTGGCCGCTTGGCGCAGCGATTTCTCTGGCCATGCTGGTGCTGGTCGTGAGCCTGCTCTTCTTTTCCGAACGGCTGGAAAAGAAATGGAGCTTTTCGTGAGCGGAGATTCGGCTTTGGTGCGATCTCCGCGCTGGCTGCTGCTTCAGGCAATAGCCGTCTTTCTGTTTCTTTATCTTCCGATCGTTGTTCTCATTATTTATTCGTTCAACGGAGAGGGCGTCGGCGGGTTTCCGCCGCGCAATCTGACGCTCGACTGGTATCGCATTCTATTTGCCGACGGAGCGATCTGGGATTCGGTGATCAACAGCCTGGAAGTTGCATTTGCGGCAATGGTTATCGCTCTCGCCTTCGGCATCCCGGCCGCGCTGGCCCTGGACCGGGCGGAGTTTCCGGGCAAGGCGCTGTTTCGCAGACTGGTACTGCTACCGTTAATTCTGCCAGGAATTATTACCGGACTTTCGCTGCTGATGCTGTTCAACATCACCGGGACCAAACTAAGCCTGCTGACGATTGTTCTGGGACATGGAACGGCGCTAATCTCAGTGGCAACGACGGAAGTCTTCGCCGGCTTGCGCAAGCTGGATCGGGCGCAAGAAGAAGCGTCTCTCGATCTCGGTGCGAACTACTGGCAGACGTTCTGGCGAGTGACGCTGCCTAATCTTAAGCTGCCGATTATCGGCGCAGCGCTGCTGATCTTTACGCTTTCCATGGACGAGATTGCTGTGAGCTTTTTTCTGATCGGCCGCGATAATACGCTGCCTTTGGAGATTTGGGGACGGCTGCGGCGGGGGATCACGCCGGAGATCAATGCAGTGTCGACGATTATTTTCGTCTTCTCGCTGGTGACGATTGTGGTTTGGTATCGGTTGCGTGCTCGGGCTGAGGTGCTTAGTTGACGCTTTAACTCGCAAACAAAAACCTTGAACACAGAGAACAGAGAGACAGACCGAGGATTTATCAGCGGCAACCGTTCGGCATCACCGCACCAGCACATGCCCACTGGTTCTAATCCGTAGTGAATTCCATCTCCCGCATAGTAAAGTAGTAGTAGACCCGCTATTCGGAAGGACCTTTTTGACTTCAAGCATCCGCAATATTGCGATTATCGCGCACGTCGACCATGGCAAGACCACGCTGGTCGACGCCATGCTGCAGCAGAGCGGTACGTTCCGCTCCAACGAGCACCACGTCGAACGCGTGATGGATTCGAATGAACTGGAGCGCGAGCGCGGCATCACTATTCTCGCCAAGAACACTGCCATCTTCTATCACGATGTGAAGATCAACATTGTCGATACGCCGGGCCACAGCGACTTTGGCGGCGAAGTGGAACGCGCGCTCAAAATGGTGGACGGCGTCATGCTGCTGGTAGATGCCAGCGAAGGACCTCTGCCGCAGACCCGATATGTGTTGAGCAAAGCTCTGGAAGGAAAGCTGCCGCCGATTGTGGTCATTAACAAGATTGACCGCTCCGATGCGCGTCCACAGGAAGTGCTGAACGAGATTTACGATCTGTTTATCGATCTGGACGCAAAAGAAGACCAGCTCGACTTCCCTGTGCTGTATACGAATGCGAAAACGGGAACGGCTTCGACTGATTTAAAAGTTGCAGGCGAGAATTTGCAGCCGCTGTTTGAAGCGATCGTAAAAACCATTCCATTGCCATCGGGAGATATCGCCGGACCGCTGCAGATTCTGGTCGCCAACCTCGATTACAGCGACTATCTCGGGCGGCTGGCGATTGCCCGCGTGTTCAACGGCAGAATGTTCACCGGTGAAGATGTGGTTATTGCCAAGCGCGACGGGTCGATGCAGAAGACCAAGATCACGAAACTGTTTTCCTTCTCCGGGTTGAAGCGCACGGACATTACGGAAACGGAGTTGGGAGACATCATCGCGGTGGCCGGAGTGGAGGGCATCACGATCGGCGAGACGATTACTAACGTGGAAAATCCCGCGCCGCTGCCGCCAATTGTGATCGATGAGCCGACAATCGGCATGCAATTTACCGTCAATACCTCGCCATTTGCCGGACGTGAAGGCACCTATGTCACGTCGCGCAATCTGCGCGAGCGTTTGGAGAAGGAACTACTCACCAATGTTTCGCTGCGCGTGGAAGATTCCGGATCGACCGATGTATTCAAAGTCCTGGGCCGCGGAGAATTGCAGCTTTCGATTCTCATCGAGATGATGCGCCGGGAAGGTTACGAGCTGATGGTGGGCAAGCCGGAAATCATTACCAAGAGAATTGACGGCAAGCTGATGGAGCCGGTGGAACATTTAACGGTAGATGTTCCGGAGGATTTTGTAGGCGTGGTGATGGAGCAATTAGGTTCACGCAAGGGCGAAGTCACGAACATGCACAATCACGGCTACGGCCGCGTGCGAATCGAGTTTCGCGTGCCCAGCCGCGGGTTGATTGGACTGCGCAGCCAGTTGTTAACCGACACGCGCGGAACGATCGTGATGAACGCGTTATTCGACGGATACACCGAATGGCAGGGCGACATTCCGCATCGCCTTACTGGCGCTCTGATCGCTGACCGGGCTGGACCTTCGACCGCATACGCGTTATGGGGGCTGCAAGAGCGCGGAGAACTGTTCGTGGGCCCGGGAGTTGAACTCTATGAAGGCATGATTGTCGGCGAGAACGCCAAGGATAACGACCTGGACGTAAATGCCGTGCGCGAGAAGAAGCTCACGAACATGCGAGCTTCGACCGCCGACGAGGCCATTCGCCTGGTGCCGTTCCGCAATCTGAATCTCGAACAGGCCATTGAGTTCATTGCCGATGACGAGTTTGTGGAAGTAACTCCCAAGTCACTGCGCTTGCGGAAGAAGACTTTGCAATCCAACAAACGGAAGAAGCATCAACTGGCGGCGATGGAAGAAGCTTGAAGTCTTCGGCAAAATCCGGCGCGAAGAAATCTTCAGCGGCAAAAACCAAATCTGCAAATGAAACGAAGCTCCGTATGTTTCTGGTTCCATGCAGTTGCGGCGCGACGTTTGCCGTTGCGCCCGACTACGACCGGCGCGGCACTTCCTGGAGCCGTTACATGATCTGCCCAATGTGCGGTAAGCGACACGATCCCAAGAACCGTGTGCTCGAAATGGGCTACCAGAGCGAAGGATATTGGAAAGTGGATAAGTGTTGAGAAGCGCCCTATGCTGCTCGACGCTCGAAAACCCTGAAAAAACGCCTTCTCCTCCAGTAGTAAGTGAAGATTCCGGTTGACAGAGCACCTATCTAAACCTGCTATACTTCTGCCGCATTTGACTGTTCGCCAGCTCCGGTTTCGATTTCTAGGAGGGTCCGCCCGCCCTGCAGTCCGCCGAATTGAGCTTGCACTCCGACAGCGCAATGCAGAGGCAGAACGAGTGAAGAATATTTTTGTAGGAAACCTCAGCTTTAGCACGAATGAAGATGAGTTGCGGCAGCTCTTTGAACCCTTTGGCCAGGTCGACCGGGTCAGCATTATGACCGACCGCGATACTGGCCGCTCCCGCGGCTTTGGTTTCGTTGAAATGGCGAGCAATGAAGACGGCGAAAAGGCGATCACCGCGTTGAACGGCTCTCAAATCGGTGGGCGTACGCTGAACGTGAATGAAGCGCGCCCCAAGACCGAACGCAGCGGCGGAGGTGGTGGGGGTGGCGGCTTCCGTGATCGCGGAGATCGTGGCGGGCGCGGTGGCGGCGGTGGTGGACGGCGCGACCGCTACTAGTAGTTTTCTGTTTACTCCCTGGGAAAAGTTTCAACGTCAAGTTCGGCGCTGCTTCCTTCATGAAGTGCAGCCGCGGACGGGAGTTTGTCCGCGTGTCCCCGTTCACATTGTAGGCGGACTGATCCGCATGTAAACTTGATTCAGCGTGCGCCCGTAGCTCAGATGGATAGAGCGATTGCCTCCGGAGCAATAGGTCGGGAGTTCGAATCTCTCCGGGCGCACCAATTTCCGATATCGATCCCTCGCAAAATCCGCTCGGGATTTCGGCTGCGGGCTCCCGCTTCGCTCACGCCGGCATAACGCCTCAAGTTCGAATCTCTCGGGGCGCACCAGACATCTTCTTCGCGCCAACTACCTGCGCTCTCTTAGACCTCAGCAATACTGGCGAATTCGGCGGGACGGAGCGCCTTACGCTCTGCCGCGAAAATGGAAGACAGCGTCCTGCTTGGAAGCGATGGCTACGCCGTTGCGCGTGGCGGGATGAAAATGCCACCCATTAAGCGCGGCCAGCGCCCTCTCGTCAAGCTTCGATCCCATGCTCTGCAGAACCGACTTATTCACGATTTCTCCCTGCTCGTTAATCGTGATTTCGACTACCACATTGCCCTCCATATTCGGCAGCTCCCAAGGGTAGGCGACCGGATCGACGGTCTGGACCGGAAGTGCGGGACGAATTTCGTCGCCTGTCGCCGCTCCGTTGATGAGCGTTCCATAAGGCGATCCAGCCAGCGCGCCGTGGCCCAGCGAAGAAAGCGTCTGCGACTTCGACTGATCTTCGCTTTCGGTCGGTGCCGGCGGAATGTTGGAGGGACGCGGCGCATTATTTTTTTTCCAGGTAAGTTTTGTGTGCGCCAGCCTCTGGCGGCGATATTTTTCTGTCGCGCTGTCGGAAGCGGCGGAATCGCTGTCGTCCGGTGAGCGGCTGGCCCAGTAAAGACGAGACACCACGCGTCCGTTTTCACCCCGCTCAACCGAGGTTGGATTGATAAGCTGTGGCTCGGAGGGCAGCAATAGCCAGCCCAATAAGAGTCCGTGCAGGGCCAGGGACGTGGCCAGAAGAGCAGTCTGCCGGGGAGCAGCGCGCGGGTTCGACTGAGCGAACATTGAATGTAGTCACTACTGCCTATATTTAAGCGGGAAGCGGAGCCTTGGTCAATTTGTTTTCTCGCTTCGACGGCCCCGGAAGACTTATGGATGGAAGTCAGACGCTCTCCGCCAGCCGATCTTTGAGTAATATCCAGGACGCTACGCGGCGGCTAAACGATGATTTCAGTTTGGGGCGAGTCGCGGAAAAAAGGCGGCGATGTTGCTCATCGCCGTCGCCCTGGCGGCATGCGGGATTCCGCCCTGCGCGCGGCTCACATCGACCCCGCCAATACTTTGCGCATCGGCCGATTGCATTCGAGGAAGCTTGCTTAGCGCAACTTCGCAAAGCGCTGAGGTTCATCGAAGCCAGCCTTGCGGAAGATTGCCCTGCCCTCCGGCGAAGCTGCAAATCTCAGGAATTCCAGCGCCAGCCGGGAATGTTTCGATCGTCTGAGCATTCCCGCTCCCTTCGCGACCGGAGTGTAAACGTGAATGGGATCGATGGGAAGCACCCACAGGCTACTCAGTTGATACATGCGTATCGCGCTGCCCGGAAGCAAAGCCGCGTCTGCGCGCCCCTGCTTCAACAACTGCGCCGCTTCGGCCACGTCCTGCGCCACCACCAGCTTTCGTTTGAACTCGGGGTCGTAAATGTGGACGGCACTCAAAGCCTGCAACGTAATTTTGCCGAAGGCCGTGTGCGGACTTGCAATAGCGACCAGAGGGACGCGTTTATCGGTAAGCAGAAGCAAGGGATTGCCGAACCGGGGTTTGATGTGTATCGAAGGGCCAAAACACAGCGCTATTGAATCGCGCGCATATTCGATAACTGAGGCGCCACTCAGCGCGCCCGAAACCACAAGGCGGCGCGCATCATTCATCTCCTCGAGAAATACCGCATCGAAAGCCGAGCCGCTGCGAATCTGCTTCAGCAAACTCGCCTCATCGGCGAAACTAAAGTGGACACTCGTGCCCGTCTTCTGTTCGAACTGTCGCGCCAGGTCGGTCAACGGAGAATTCAGTTCGTCAGGAGCGGCTATCGCCAACTCCGCAGCTTCCATGGACGAGCCGGGCTGAAGGGCGTCCTTGTCTTGCGCAACGCTGTAAAAAGCGGCGAGTCCGCACCCTGCAATTACGAGTAATGCCCGCACCAGGAAGCGCTTCATTCCACTCGGTCCAATCTTCGCACCAAGATTTTGTCCACTCGAGGCAGTGTCCTGGCTCCTGGCGGCACGAGCAATCACTTGGCGGCTCGCGCAGTCCGCCGCCCCGCATGCCGCTTCAGCAAAGGAGCGCCCCAACTCCCGGCCGCCAGCAGAGCCCCAAACAGAACCACGGCATCAATGCTCGACCGCCCTTCGCGCGACCAATATACGTCCTTCAAGTTTAGCCAGAGAGCAAATTCGTCAAGCGTAAGAGCCGCGCCAACTCCGTAAAGAATCGACATCAGCCGGCTGATAAAAATCGACGTGCCGTCAGTTCCGGTTCCGACCTCGCACAGCCAGCCATATCCTACGGCCAGCAAGATAATGATGCCAAAGACCAAATGGTGAATATGCCGGCCTCCGGCCTGAATGAAATGAAAGGGCGGAATCTGATGCAGAACGGCAAACACCACGGCTCTGACGCCCGCGAACGTCAGAAAGAAACTTGCCGAGGCCACAAACAGCCGCCGCCGCGGCCGGTCGGGAATGCGCTCATGGATTGCCCGACCCAAAGGAGTTCCGTGCAGCAGCAGCAACATCAGAGCCGTGCCGGCGACCGCGAGCAAAAGCACGAACCATGTGTACGCCATAGGACAAACAGTATGCCACGATGTTTATGTTTCTTCGTAAACCTGCATCTGCTC
The DNA here is from genome assembly GCA_049584475.1 of Candidatus Sulfotelmatobacter sp. GTDB lineage: Bacteria > Acidobacteriota > Terriglobia > Terriglobales > Acidobacteriaceae > Sulfotelmatobacter. The sequence continues at coordinate 19,459 of JBAUXX010000077.1, forward strand.
CGTCGCATCCTACGCTCGCATAAACAATTTGAACTCCAATAAGCGGGTGCAATTCATGCCTCAAAGTTCGGGCGGAGCGATTCCTCTGCGAAAATTCGGGCGCCATGACGCGCAAATTTCGGCGCTGGGCTTCGGCGGCCACCACCTCGGCGATGCGCCGGACGAAAAAACTGCGGTCGAAATCGTTCATCAAGCGGTTGATGGCGGAATCACTTTTTACGACAACTGCTGGGAATATCGCATGGGCAAGACCGAAGTCTGGATGGGTGCGGGACTGAAAGGCCGTCGCGATAAGGTTTTTCTGATGACGAAAACCTGTCCCCACGGTCGCGATGGCAGCCTGGCGCTCCAGATGTTGGAGGAATCTTTGCGGCGATTGCAAACTGATCACCTCGACCTCTGGCAAGTTCACGGGATGGCTTTCGACAATGACGCCGACCTGTTTATTCGTTCTGGCGGCGCTGCGGAAGCGCTGACCAAAGCTAAGAAAGATGGCAAGGTGCGCTTCGTGGGATTCACCGGCCATCAGAATCCCAAGGTTCACCTCGCCATGTTGAATACTGGATTTCCGTTCGATGCCGTGCAAATGCCGCTCAACGCTTTTGACGCCAGCTTTCGCAGCTTCGAACAGCAAGTTCTTCCCGAACTGACTAAGCGCGGCATCGCGGTACTGGGGATGAAGCCGCTGAATGGGCACGGCGACGCCATCAAGAACGGCGTGATCACTGCTGAAGAGGCTTTGCGTTACGCCATGAGCCTGCCCGTCGCAACCACGATCACCGGCATCGACAGCCTGGAAATCCTTCACCAGAATCTGCAAATCGCGCAGAACTTCACGCCCATGTCCGACTCGGAAATGAATGCTCTTCGCGAGCGCTGCAAACCGGACGCCGCCGATGGCCGTTACGAACTCTACAAGCTATCGCTGAAATTCGATAACCCGGAATCCCGTCTCGCTCATGGATTTCCGCTGGATACTCAGCAATCGGAAGTCAAAGACATGCTGGGAGCCACGCAAAACACCGGTCATCCGTTTCCAGAGAAACAGTTTTAGAAACGCAGGTTCGGGAGTACGCGAATGAATCCGAAAGCCGAATTTAATCGACGCAAGTTTATCAAAGGCGCTGCCGTTCTGGGCACGGCGCCGATTTTCAGCGGAGCGAAGATGGTGGGAGGAACCATGGCGCAGCAGCAGACTGACCAATCGCAGCAAGTTCCATCGGGGCAGGTTCCGAAGAAGCCGTTGGGTAAGACCGGCGTGCAAGTCTCCGCGATGGGACTCGGCGGTTATCATCTCGGCTCAGCGGAGACCGATCAGGCTGCGGTTGAAATCGTCGCCAAGGCGCTCGATCACGGCGTAACTTTTTTCGACAATGCCTGGGAATATCACGACGGTCTGAGCGAAGAACGGCTGGGAAAAGCGCTTAAGGGAAAACGCGATCAGGCCTTTGTCATGACCAAAGTCTGCACCCACGGCCGTGACAAGAAAATCGCCATGCGTATGCTGGAAGAGTCGTTACGACGTGTGCAAACCGATCACCTCGATCTGTGGCAGATCCATGAGGTGGTTTACGACAACGATCCCGACTTGATCTTCGCTGCAAACGGCGCGGCGGAGGCGCTGCTCGCGGCGAAACAACAGGGCAAAGTTCGCTTTATCGGATTTACCGGACACAAAGATCCGGAGATTCATCTAAAGATGTTGTCCCACGATTTCCCCTTCGATACGGTGCAGATGCCGCTCAACTGTTGCGATGCGACCTTTCGCAGTTTCGAGACGCATGTGCTGCCGGAAGCCACGCGCCGTGGCATCGCCGTGCTGGGCATGAAGAGCCTTGGGGGAAGCGGAGAACTGGTGCGGCACGGTGCAGTCACCCCCGAACAAGGCCTGCGCTACGCGATGAGCCTGCCGGTGGCGACGACGATCAGCGGCGTCGACAGCATGCAAGTACTGGATCAAAATCTGAAAGTCGCGGTGAACTTTGAGCCGCTGGATGCGGCTGCAATGAAGTCGCTGCGCGAGCAATGCCGCTTCCTCGCCTCCGATGGTCGCCTGGAGTTGTTTAAGATGACGACCAAGTACGACGGCAAAGTCGGGCGGGAGCAGCATCACTTCCCTACGACGCAGGAGCTGCCGATCTAAACTCAACTTAGGTCTCGATTTGATAGAGCGCAGCTTCGCAGCACAGGGAGCCAACTTCGCATTGCACCCACCTTCCTCCCTGTGTTACCTTCAAGTCGAGGGATTCACTTTGCAGGACAAAGTTCCTACCGGACTGGATCGAAAAGAAACTGAAGTCTACCGTCACCTGGACAAGAACCGGCTCCCCAGACACATCGCGATCATCATGGACGGCAACGGGCGCTGGGCCAAGCGCCGCCACATGCCGCGCGTGGCCGGACAC
>JBAUXX010000078.1:0-96585 GCA_049584475.1 Candidatus Sulfotelmatobacter sp.
AACTGCTCTCCGCGCATGGGTGGGCCACCGCAGGGCACACCGGTGACTTTGATGTGCTGGCAACTGCGGACATTTTTGAATGCATCTGCTTGCGGAGCTTCTGATTGTCGTGCTTCCAACTTATCGGACGGCATGGAATCTGGACCTCGAAAAATGAAATCATTTTTTGTTAAATTATTGGATTGATTGGAGTTAGCCGGTGGTAGTCCGAGCGCTTGTCTGCAAATTCTTCTAAAGGAAGGACTTGCTTCTAAATTCTTGAGAAGTAAGGCCCTTAGGTCGGCGCGAAATTTGCGGACGAATTCGGGAGTGACCTTTTCGTTGTGGTTTTCCACGGAAATGGAATCCTTGGGATGCGGCTTTTGAGGCGCTGAAATCGCGCTATTGGCATGATTGCAAGGATTGGAAATTCGAGTAAAGGTTGAATGTCACAGGCGGGTGTGGAAAAAGGGAAAGGGCTTTCGCTAACGAGTTAACGGCAGCATGCGGATGCCTAGTTGACGCCGATCCACTGCCCCGGGGCCGAATCGATGATTTCAGTCCCCAGAAAACGGCTTCCAGTTCGCGCACCAAGAAATTTTCTTGACATCCCTTCTGGAATAGAAGGCTATGGGGTAGCGCCAGGAGATTGGCCGGCCTCGGCGTAGTAGCCTTTGCGGGCATAGACTTTAAGCGGGCGGCCATCCTTTTTGGCGGCAATATCGATGCTGCGGTATTGACCGTTGCGCTGGAAGGAAGCAGGCTTGTAGGAGACCAGGTAGCGGCCACGGATGACCTGCTGAAGATCGGTAAAGCTTCCGTTGAGGCGTCGCAACGAACCAGGGACAAAGGCCGCGCCACCGGTAAGTTCGGAGATGGCCTGCAACGCGTGGTCGCCGACTAACGCGCTTTGCTGTTCGTTGAAATCATCGCGCGTACTCACGGTGTAGACCGCCACTTCTCCATGCTGGGCCGCCGCAATGGCTTCCTTCAGGGGAATGCTGCTCGAGTTATCCTGGCCGTCGCTGATTACGACCAGGATCCGCGCGACGGGTTGAATTTCAGGACGGCTGGAAAGCTTTTCGGCCGCGAAAGCGATCGCGTCCCATAGAGCCGTTCCTCCACCTGGGGCGAGTTGATTAATCGCCCGGCTGATTTGACCCTGGTCCGAGGTGAAATCCTGCACCATAAGGACGGAGTTGTTAACGCCTATAACGAAGGCGAGATCATCCTTGTTGGTAACCACCTTTTGCAGGAACTTGGTAGCAGTGGCCTGCTCGAACGAAAATCTGCTGGTAATGGAGTTGCTGGTATCGATAATCAGTCCAAGGCGCAAGGGGAGTTCAGCCTCATTGCGAAATGACAGGATGCCACTCGGAGGTTTACTGTCGTCGCGGACTTCGACGTCCGACTGCGTGAGATCCGTCACAGATTTTCCGTGATCGGTGGCGGTGAAGAATATTGCGACTTCGTCCACGGCGGCCCGCAAGGTTAAGCCAGTACTCCTTGCCCCGGGTTGTTTCGGGAGGATTGTGGAATTGGACGCAGCGGGCGTAGCGACAGCAACGGTCGTGGCGCAACCCGTGCAGTTGGAATCCGCAGTTGCTGCCGCTTCGGCCTCGGCGATCTGATTCTTCTCCTTGACGTCCTGCAAGAGTTGTTGGGCTTGCCGCAATGCTTCTTCCGAAGTGGGACCGCCCGAAGAGGTGAAGGAAAATGTGACCGGCTGAACGGGATGCAACTTGGCCTGGGCCCGGCTGACCTGTTCGGCTTTGATGTCGTCCAGAAGTTGACGAAAATCGGGGGCTGAAGATGACTTTGGATCTTCTTGCAACAACACTTCCATCTGATGTTGCGCTTCGGTGAGGTTGTCCTGCGCCTGCCAAGCGGCGGCCGCAAAATAGTGAACCACCGCGGCGCTCTTATGTTTACGCCCGTGTACCTGGCGCGCCGTCTCGATTACCGCCGGATAATCATGATTCAGATATTCACCGTAAGCGAGCGCCGTATGCAGTTGAAGGTCAAGGGGAGCGATCGATGAGGCCTTCCGCAGAGACTCCTCGGCTTCCGGATATTGCTTCAATGCCAATTCCGCACATCCGAGATTCAAATAAGAATTGGGCAGGTGATCGTCAAGCACGACCGCCTTATCGAATTCTGTCCGCGCCTCTTCATTCTGATTCAGGGCCAGATAGGCGGAGCCCAGCGCGTTGTGAGCCGCTACAAAGCTGGGATAGATTTCAGTCGCATTTCCGAGGTGCTCAATCGCACCTTTAGGGTCCTTTCCCATCAGGAGTTGAAAGCCCTTTTCATATTCCCGGCGCGCCTTGCCGGGCGCCTTCAGGTCCAGTTTGGAGATGGAAGCACTGGGACTCTGCGCCAGAGGAGAGTTTTCATCCCGGCTATTGATGGTGAAAAGATTAAAGTCCATCTGCGCCGATTGAATAGCGTCGATGCTCATTGACGTTTGCATGGCATCGCCGGGAGCGGGGAAATGTAACACTTGGGCGGTGGCAGTGCAGAACAGCGAGCCGAGAAGCGACAGTGCAAGGAACAGAGATGAGACTAGCCGAGAAAACATGAACCTGCCTCAAGGGACAATCGCGCCCAATCCCTCAGGAGTTTAAGCCCTGAGGCCGCGACGGGCAAGAGAAACTACTCACAGGTGCTACTGCACTTTCTTGCATCTGTGCCCGCTTCTTTCAGAAGATCGGCGAGGCGTTTCCGAAAATCAGATTTCGTACAATCCGCTCGAACAATGATGTTAGAAGGCCTACAGCATGGGGACATCTCTTTTGGGGTATCGCAACCGGCGGGCGGCGATCTAAATTATTGAGACTGCGCATATTTAAGGCCACGGCAATTTAGTGAGGCTTCTTCTTGAACATGCCGGAGATTCCATCCAGCGGATTCTGCCCATGGCCGTTGCCTTTTCCACCCAGAGCTTGCTGCAACATTCCGCCAGCCATCCCTTTCACATCGGGAACAAACTTTGGATCGGAGGTCGTGCCCTGAATAAAGAATGGAATACTGCCGCCCTTAGAGCCAAGTCCGGCCATCTGCGTCAAGCCAGTAACAGTACCTCCGCTGAGATTCGCATTCATCTTGAAATCGAGGGCGTTATTCGGACTAACTGTCCCAGCCCCGGTCATGACTCCAAACGCAGGAACCGCGAGGTTAATGTTGTCGGCCCGCATTCCTTCCGGAGCGACGTGAACATCCGAACTGAAGTTCTGAATGCTTGTGTCGTTGCTGCCGGTATTCTTGCCGGAAAGCGCCGAGACAGCGGAGAGTTTCGACCCGAGGTTAAATCCGGCCAGCTCTGAATTCTCGAGGCGGATCGTCCCAGTGGTAACCAGCTTGTCAACGGGACCAACAATCGCAAAATTTGTAGTGAGCGTGCCGCCTTTGAGTGTTGACCCCGGAGGTAACACGACACCCAGTGCTGGCAGCATGGCTTCGAGATCGTCCACCGGCATGCCCTGACCACTCAACTTCATGTTCACGCTGGTCGTCGTGCCGTGAATTTCATAGCTGCCGGTAAGGTGCGCCACGGCTTTGCCCATAGACAAGTCGCCCTGGGTTATAACACCCGACTGTTTGGGCAGATCGTGAGTTACCGCGTACTGCAACTGCACCGGCTTGCCCGCCGGCGATCCCTTGGCCACGGCCTGTAATTTCGAGGCTTTCAATGTGCCATTGGTCTTCGCTTCGTGTCCGTCCGAAGAGACAGTTCCATCGAAGTCTGCGATGCCGGAAATTCCGGACGCGGCGTCGATGAATCCGGACGCGGCTAAATTCATCTGCCGCACCACGATCTTTGCTTGCACCACCGTCTGTGCAGCGTCATTGGCATTAATAGGACCTGCCGTGCCGTCTAATTTCACGGTTCCTCCCGCCGGCAAGTCGGCGGTCATCGTGAACGGAAAAGCGGAAGCCAGAGAGAAGTTAGTCACCTCAATAGTAACCTTATCGTATACATGCGGCTTCTCGGACGAGCCGGCGTGGCTTACAGTCAAGCGCCCATCATCCACCTTCAGCTTGCTCACGGAAAGCTCCGGGTTGCTGCTCGGGCCAGCCGCCTTTCCGGGACTCGTTTGCGTGGGTTCACTCTTATTTCCCAGGCTCGAACAATTCCACTTTTCCCCGTTTTCTGACCTGACGAGGCTGATCTCCGGCTGCGTCAGAGTCAGTTCGGTCACGCGCAGTTCCTTCGAAAAAATCAGTGGGACGAGTTCCACGCCAATTTTGAGCGATTTGGCTTGCACAAACGGACTCTTACCGAAAGCCGGATCATCAGCGATGGAAATGTTGTCCGCTGTAACACCGCCAGACAAGAGCGCAAGAGAGAGGTTGCCTACCTTTACCTCACGGCCGAGAGCGCCGGTCAGTTCCGACTCGATCTTCGGCCGGAAAGTGTTCGCATCGATCAGGAAGGGGATCGCGATCGCAACAACAATCAAAATACCAATGGCAAGGGCCACTATTTTCAGGGTGAGTTTCATCAAGCCTCCGTGAAGGACCGCAACCGTGCGCCTGGAATGGCGCAGGAAAAGCAGCTCATTCCCCAAGGTAAGAGCCGCTAATTAGTGGAGCCAGTGTACCACCGGCGATCATGCTATTTGTCGAGCAGCAACTCCGGAGAAGGCACCGTGCCCGTCTCGACTTGCTTTTCCCTCTGCGCACGGCGTTCATTGTCGAGGCGCACTGCCGTTTCCAGTTCTTTTTTCCCTTCTTCTTTTCTCCCCAGGCGCAACAGAGCCTGTCCACGCAGATAATGGACGTCGGTGCGAGCGGGATTAAGCTTAGCCGCGGCATCGATCGCGGACAGCGAATGCTGGAATTTTGCTTCTCTGAGATAAACCTTGGCCAGCCCCATATCAGAATTCACCAACCTGAGATCGAGCCGCAACGCTTCCCGGTAGCTCTTCTCCGCATTTGCGTCCTGCTGCATCAGCGAATAAACATCCCCGAGTTCCTCATAGTTGAGAGCGAGATCCGGTTCGATGCTCGCATCTTTTAGAAATTCATCGCGCGCATTTTCATAGTCCTGTTTTTTCAGATACGCGAGGCCAAGATTGAAGTGCACGAAGGGCAGTGTTGGATCGGCCTTCGCAGCGGCCTGAAAATCGCTCAGTGCCAGGTCGTATTGTTCGAGGTTAAGGTGTGCTTTTCCGAGAAAGAGATGAAACTCGGGCGAGTCGGCGCCGACTGTTACGAGTTGCGCGAGGGCTTTATCGTCGAGCTCCTTTTCCCCGGCCCGGTGAGCCGCAATGGTAAGAACGTAGAGATAATTCGGCTGGCCCGATTCCTGAGGCCATAGGGGTTCGAGCGTCGACGCAGCCTCCTTCCATCGCTCCGCGAAAAAATAACAAAGCCCCAGCAGATAGCGCGGCTGCAAAGCATCCGGCTGCTCTTTTACAACCGACTCAAATTGAGGAATCGCTTTCAGGAATTGATTCTGCCGGAAATAAGCAAGCCCGATATTCAGCCGGATGCCGGCCACATGCGGCAGCAGTTGTTCGGCTCGCCGCAGCTCGGTTAGAGCTTTTGACCACTGCTTCCGCCGCATGTAAACAACGCCGAGATTCGCGTAGGCTCCGCCTTCGCGCGGATTAATCGCCAGCACTTTGCGGAAATCGCGCTCCGCGTCATCGAGTTTTCCGTGGTTCAACTCTTCTTGACCTTGCTGAAACAATGCGGCCGGGGCGGTAGCCACAGCGGCGGAAGAGGCTGCAGACGCGGTATTTCGCGACTCTGGCGCCGAAACGGGCGCCCCATTTTGCGCGGCGGCACTCGCAGTTGCCACCGCCAACAAAACAAAAATCAAAACGTCAAAACGGAATCGCATGCTTGACACTCATTGCGCTCTCTGCTGTAGTGTCCGCCAGCGTTCGCTCGGAATTCAAGCGGAGCGGTGCATCGCATCGCAAACATTGCCGCTAACTTTGATCGAGGACTTCGATGGTCACCATTCGAGACGTGGCGAAAGAAAGCGGGTTTTCGTCCACCACCGTGTCCATTGTTCTAAACAGCGCTCCGCTGTCGCGCTACATACCGGCGAAAACCAAAAAACGCATCGAACGCGCGGCGCAAAAACTCGGCTACCGGCCAAACCAATTTGCGCGTTCGTTGCGCAGCAAACGCAGCCACACCGTCGGCGTCATGGTCTTCGACATGACCGATCCGTATTGCACCCTGGTGTTGCGCGGCATCGAAAACGCGCTCTATCAGGCGTCGTATCTTCCCATTCTCACCGACGTGCATAACGAGCGCCTCCGTTTCGAGCGCTATCTCGAGATGCTGCTCGACCGGCGCATCGAAGGCCTCATCGTTCTCGCCAATTGGCTTTTCCTCGACATCAACGTGCTCGGCGATTTGGAGAAGAACAGCATCCCAACAGCAATGATCGGCTGCGAACTCAAGACCGACTCGATCAGTTCCATCATTGTCGACAATGAAGTCGGAGGTTATTTAGCGCTCGAACACCTGCACGCCATGGGGCATCGCAAGATCGCATTTATTCGCGGGCCCAAAGCGCTCACCGATAGCGCCCCGCGATGGCGCGGCATTCGTTCCTGCGCCAAAACCCTGCAACTGGAACTCGACCCGCGCCTGATTGTCGATTTGCCTGAATCGCGGGATCCGCTTTCGAGCTTTGAGGCGGGCTGCAAGCTCACGGAAGGTTTGATCCTGTCGAAGCGCGCTTTCACTGCGGTGTTGGCGTTCGATGATATGAGCGCGTTCGGTGCGATTCGCGCTCTGGCAAAGTCTGGCCTGCGTGTGCCCGAGCACTGCTCCGTTATCGGATTTGACGACGTTGCCCCTTCGGCACTGTATACGCCATCTCTCACTACGGTTCGTCAGCCCATGGAAGCTATGGGGACTTCCGGGGCGAGCATTGTCATAGACGGTATTAACCGAGTCGTTGAAAAATCCGAGATCGCCACCGCTGCCCACCGGAAAGTGCCGCCGGAACTTGTGGTGCGGGAATCGACGCGCCATGTTTAGGCCTCAACCTCTCTCGTAAGAGGAGATTTGCTAAACAGGCAAGCATAACGATTTTGCTGAAAAGCGACCTCAGATTAGACGCGGCCTTGTCTTTTTTCTTGACAGACGATACCTAAAAAACGCACTATTCATACGTTTTAATAGATGGTTTTTGGATTGCAAACAGCCGAGCGAAACGGGGAGAATTCATGAAACTCAATCGGATGCTGTGGCCAGCTATTTTCCTGCAGGCAGCTCTCTGTGTCGCCGCGTTTGCGCAGGACACCGCCTCTATCACCGGCACGGTAACCGACCCTAGTGGCGCGGCCATTGCCGGGGCTCAAGTGACGGTCAGCAATAGCGAACGCGGCATCACCCAAAACGTCACGTCCAATAGCAGCGGTGACTTTCTTTTCGCTGCCCTGCCCATTGGAAGTTACAACATCACCGTGACTTTCGCGGGTTTCAAGAAATATCAGGCCAAAGACGTCGTGCTGACGGTTGCGGAGAAAGCCCGCGTAAACGTCGCCCTGCAAGTTGGGACCATCAGCACCGAAGTCGTTGTGCAGGGCGCGGAGGTTGCCCAGGTAGAAACGCAGTCTTCCGATCTCGGCGATACTGTTAGCGGCAAGGAAGTCAGCCAGCTCGAACTGAATGGGCGTGACTTCACGCAACTGGTCGCGCTGTCTCCCGGTGTGACCAACCAATCGGGATCGGATGAAGGCGAGCCCGGCGCTTCCACCGTGGCGTTTTCCATAAACGGTGGCCGCACGGAATACAACAATTTTGAAATTGACGGCGGCGATGCGTTAGACAACGGCAGCAACGAGACGCTCAACGTCTATCCCAGTATTGACGCGATCGCCGAGGTCAAAGTGCTGACGTCGAACTTCGGTGCGCAGTACGGCCGGAATGGTTCGGGCACGGTGGAAGTGGAAACCAAATCCGGCACCAGTTCATTCCACGGCGATGCGTATGAATTTCTGCGGAATGACGCGTTTAACGCCACGCCGGAATTTCAGACTTCTGTGCCCGCGTACAAGAAGAATGATTTTGGTTTTACCATCGGTGGTCCGGTCTATATTCCCGGCCACTACAACACGAACAAGCAAAAGACATTTTTCTTCTGGTCGGAGGAGTGGCGCCGTGAACTGACTCCGGCCTCGGGATTCTTCTCCTCGACTCCGGTTCCGACCATGGCCGAGCGCGGCGGAGATTTTTCAGACGACTGCCCTAACATCGGTGGACCGGTGCCGTCCTTCAGCGATTGCCCGATTGTGCCCGGCTACACTAACGCGGCTGGCTATACCCCAAACCTGAATGTCGTTCCCGCATTTGCAGCGGCGGCACCGGTGACTGGCGCTCTCATGGCCATGATTCCCCAGCCCAATATCGCGTCGGGAGCCCTAGGCCCGGGAGTCCTAGACACCTGGTTCGAAACGCCAACTCTGCCCACACACTGGCGCCAGGAATTATTCAAAGTCGATCAGAACATCTCCGAAAAAGTTCGCGCCAGCTTCCGTTACATTCACGATTCCTGGGATCAGCAATACCCAGTGCCGTTGTGGACGTCAGGTACTAGTTTCCCAACAATCCAAACTCACTTTACCAACCCCGGTGTCAGCATGGTAGCCCGCCTCACCGCCAATGTTTCCCCCACTCTTCTGAACGAATTTGTCGCCAGTTACACGACGGATCACATCGGCACCCAGTTGACCGGTCCCTGGCAGCGTCCTTCCGGATTTCCTACAGTCGGCCTTTACAACAACGGTTTTGGCGGAAAGGTGCCCGGGATCAGCGTCAGTGGCGGAGAGTATGGCGGCGGATTCGCCGAGGATCCGGGATACGTTCCCAACGGGCCGCTGAATTCCAATCCGACCGCGACCTTCCGCGACAATGTGACGAAGATCATCCGTGGACACAACCTGCAATTCGGCGCCTACTACGTCGACGCGCACAAAAACGAGATTCCTCAGCCTGGCAACGGAGTGAACGGCCTGCTGTCGTACAGCAACACAAGCCTCGTTTCCACCGGAAATGCTTTTGCCGATCTTCTCCTCGGCAACATCAGCAGCTACACGCAGGAAGGCGCAGCGCTCAAAATGCACGAGCAGTACAAGATATTTGAGCCCTACTTTCAGGATGATTGGCATGCTACTCGGCGTTTGACGTTGAACGTCGGCCTGCGCATGAGTTTCTTCGGCACCTACAGCGAAGAAAATCATCTGGCCTGGAACTTTGATCCTGCCGCCTATGTACCGGGAGCGAGCAATGTGGATCCGAGTACGGGTCTGGTCGTAGGGAATCCTTACAACGGTTGGGTCGACTGCGGCATTACGCCAGGCGTGCCCGGTGGCTGCATGAAGAACCACTGGATCAATCCGGCTCCGCGTATTGGTTTTGCCTTTGACCCCAAAGGCGACGGCAAGTGGGCCATCCGTGGCGGCTACGGAATCTTCTTTGAGCATACCAACGGCAATGAATCGAACACCGAGTCTTTGGAGTACGAAAGCAAGAGCACCCCAATTACCAGCATTCCATTTGCTCTGAACGGGGCGTCCTGCGGCGGAGTCTCGGGATACGACTGTTTGAATCCGAGTCTCCTGGGGTCGGCTGGCGGCACCACCCCATTGCAATTTGTATCTCTTCCTAATAAAGCCGTGTGGCCTTACATGCAGCAATGGCACATGGATGTCCAGCACGATATCGGCAGAAGCACGGTCGCTACTCTTTCTTACGTTGGCAGTGCCGGTGTACACCTCACACGGTCTTACGACTACAACCAGATGCTGCCGGTTCCAGCGAGCCAGAACCCGTACAAGTCAGGCCAGCCAATTTCACTCTTCGATTGTCCCGGAGTTACCGTTGATACAACTCCCGGATCGGCTGGTCTGGCCACCGCCACTCCCGGACCATATACGGTTCAATTGCCTGATGGAACCACCGCGACGGGCAATACGACATATACGACCGGTATCACAGGAGGGTGGGCTAACAATCTCGCCGTGGCCTGCGGGAACAGCGCTGCCAACTACCGGCCCTACCTCGGCATCGGCGGCATCCAGCGCAAAGATCAGACAGGTTCATCCAACTACAACGCGCTGGAAGCTTCTTTGCGGCACAACATCGGCGGCTTGGAATTGAACGCCGCTTACACCTATAGCCACTCCATCGACGACTCCTCCGACTACAACGATCTCGGATTCTTGAACTCCTATGCCTTGAATGCTTACAGGGCGAGTTCGAACTTCGACCAGCGGCACAATATCACCGTTGCATACGTTTATGATGTGCCGATCTTCCGCGCCAAGGGATTAGCGCATTCGCTGTTGGGCGGCTGGCAATGGTCGGGCATAACCCTGATTCAGAGTGGATCTCCATTCAGTGTTTACAACCAGGGAATCAACGCAACCTCTGACAATGCCGGCGTCGGTAACGATTTCTCCTCTGGCGGCTCTTATCCCGACCTTGTCGGCAATCCCAATCACGGAGTTTCCAGCAGCCCGCTCGCCGGCAGGCTCGATGGCTTTGGACCTCTTCTCTTCAATCCTGCGGCGTTCGTGCTCCCGACCGGTCTGACGTTTGGCGATTCCGGCAGAAATATTTTACGGAATCCCTGGCGGACGAACTTCGATATGGCGCTCTTGAAACATTTCGCCATAACTGAAAATAAATACTTCGAATTCCGCGCGGAGGCCTTCAACGTCTTCAATCACGTGGAATACACATGGTTGGGAGGTGATGCGGGCTCTGCGGCCGACAACTCCGGCCACGGCTCCGATTCCAACACGATCGGTTGCTTCGGCGGAGGGAATAACTCGGCTGGCGATCCTAGCTGTGTAGGCAGCAGTTATCTTCGCTCGGGCGGCACACATCTGCCGCGCATTCTGCAACTGGCGTTGAAGTTTGTTTTCTAGACTTGCCTTCGCTGCAAGACACCGAATCCCGGCTGATCAGGCCGGGATTTCTTGCGTTAGTAGCATTTATAATCCCGTTCCATGGACCTGGGCCTGAAAGACCGTGTGGCCGTAGTGGCCGCGTCCAGCCAGGGAATCGGGCGCGCCACTGCAGCAGCCTTTGCCGCCGAGGGATGCCGCGTCGCCATGTGTGCGCGGAACGACGAGGCTTTGCAGTCGGCTGCGGAGCAAATCAAAAGACAGCACAGCGCGGAGGTCTTCGCCCAGACTTGCGACGTAACCAACGCATCGTCCGTCTCGGCTTTCATCGCTGCCGTCGTCAAACAATTTGGCGGCGTCGATATCTGCGTCGCCAATGCCGGTGGTCCGCCCGCCAAAGGATTTCTCGCCGCGAGCCTTGAAGACTGGCAACGCGCGATCGAGATGAACTTTCTCAGCACAGTTTATTTCGCCCGCGAAGTGATTCCTCACATGCAGCGCAAACGCTGGGGACGCATCATTACTCTCACTTCGATAACTACCAAGCAGCCGGTTGCCGATCTTGTACTGTCCAATGCTGTGCGCGCCGCCGTAGTTGGTCTGATGAAGAGCCTGGCCAACGAATTTGGCAAAGATGGAATTCTGGTGACGAATGTCGGTCCGGGCTTCACCGCCACAGATCGTCTCAAGGAATTGGCCAAGGCTCGATCGTCTGCGGCAGGGAAGAGCGAGCAGGAAATTTTCGATGCCTGGGCCGCCGAGGCGCCGCTGAGGCGCCTCGGCGATCCGCGAGAGGTCGCCGAAACCATTGTCTGGCTGGCGTCCGAACGCGCCTCCTACATCACCGGCCAGACTATCTTGGTCGACGGCGGCATCTACAAAGGGCTGTAGAAATCGATTCACACGTGGGCCGGTCGTTTACGCTCGCGCGTCCCGATGAATCAGCGCCGAATCTATAAAGAATCCAATCCCTAAAGCCAGGGGAATCGCTCCGAAAGCCGCAGCCACCCAGGCATCCGGCTCCATGCGGGCGATGAGTGTGAAAGTCAGCATGTAGCCGATCGCAGCGGCAATCAGCAAGATTCCTGACCGCCGCGATCTCGCGCCCTCGGAAAGATCCGGCTCCATGGGGACATTAGCTCCTCGATGGATAGCCGCAAGCCGTTCCTCCGTGCGCAGCTTGCGCACGCGGTAATACGTATACATTCCCAGAACTGACGTGGGCATTCCCAGCAACATAATCACTGCCGCCAAACCGGTGATTCCGTCCATGGTTTCTCTCCTCTTCCAGCCTTGTTTACGCCACCGCGACCAAAATTAGATACGGCGTTTCATCGGAGAAAGTTCCAGACGGCTGCGGCCAACTCGAGTGGACATTCACGCTTCCAAGCAGGAGGATAGGGTAGCTTGGTTCTCGCGGTCACTCCCAGGAGGCAGAATGAAGTCGTGTTGCAGATTTGAAATGAGAAAGCTGACCCCCGCATTGGCGCTTAGCCTTTCCTTCATCCTGTTGTCATTCACTTCGGCGCGCGCCCAGGAGACTAAGGAAACCGTCAACGTGGACGATGTCGATCGCACGTATGTTGTCCGGCTGCCCAAAGGATACGACTCGCACCAGCACTATCCCGTAGTCATCGTCCTGCACGGCATGAATCAGGATACCGACGACATCGCGCGGCTGACTCGCTTCAACGAACTGGCGGACAAGGACAGCATCATCGCCGTCTATCCCGCGGCTCTGCACGGACGCTGGAATGTTGGCGTTCGTCCCGAAGCGCCTCGCGCGAGAATGGGTCCCGGCCCGGGACGGCGCAGAGGAGGTTACGGCGGCGGTGGCTATCCCGGTGGTGGAGGATATCCCGGAGGGGGCGGCGGATACCCGCAAGGCGGAGGCAACTATCCAAACGGAGGCAACGGTGGGCAAGGCTCGGGCGATGAGAACCGGCATCCGGCCTCTGCCGATGACATCGCCTTCTTCAACAGCATGCTCGACAAAATCGAATCCAAAGTTTCCGTCGACGCCTCGCGCATCTACGCCACCGGACTTTCAGAAGGCGGCTTCATGGCTCTGCGAGTCGGGTGTGCCATGGCCGACCGCGTTGCCGCCGTCGCTGCGGTGGGCGCTGCCATGCCGAAGACGATGATCTGTCTGCCCACGCGGCCCGTAGCTCTCGTCATGATTAACGGCACGGAAGACCCAGTCGTCCCGCACGGTGGGGGCACCGAGCACAATCTCGAATTAAAGACCGTCTCTGTAGACGACAGCGCCAAGGCCTGGGCCCGAATCGACCGCTGCTCCGAGAAACCGGCTCAGTCCAAATTGCCCGCTCACGAAAAAGGCGGAATGGAAACCAAAGTGGATACCTACGAAGGCTGCCAACAGGGCGCGCAAGTCGTGCTCTACGACATCAAAGGAGGCGGCAACACGTGGCCGGGCGGCGAGCAGTACGAGGTGGAAAAGCAAATCGGAAAGACCAGCCAGGACCTCAACGCCGACGAAACCATCTGGAGTTTTCTGGTGACGAAGAAGTTACCCGCGGTCGAGTCCGACACTAAGTCCGATACTAAGCCCGACAGCAAGTAAGTTAAGCGGCGCACAGCTGGTGGGCGATTGGACTAGGGAGGATTTTTGCCACGCGCGCTATGGCGACTCTTCGACCATAGCGCGCGTGTTTTTCAGACCGTAGGTGTTCAATTTAGAACGACTTCAAAAGCTAAACAGGTTCAAAGTGTTGGTGGCATCGTCCACATAATAGATGCCGACCCCCGACACATCCACCAGCCCAAACAGCGCGCCTGCTCCCGGGGGAGTGCCGCTGCTATCGATCAGCCTTTTGGCAATTTGTGAACCCGCCGACGTTGTCTCCACAATGAAGCCGTTGTTTCCATTCACGGTCAGAATATTGCCACCCGACGAAACAGTCAGACCGAGAGGGTCGTTGAGCGCTCCGCCCTGAGTAATCGTAGTTCCGATACCAGCGGAGGTTGAACGAGTCACCGGATTCGCAATCGCCGCCAATCGATTGCTCAGACTATCGGCGACATAAAGCGTGCTTCCATTTGGGCTAAGCGCCACGCCCGTCGGGCCAATGACCAATGCGGCCGGATCGGTTCGCTCCGGGAATCCTGATCCGATAATTGTCATCGATTGCAGCGCGGGCATGGAACCGGACGCAATGGTAAGTCCCATCCGCAGCACGGTCCCGGCGTGCACAACATTGCCTCCGGCCGCGACAGTTCCATTCAACACATTGGTCACGAACAAATCCGCGGTGCTGCCGTTGTCCAGCGCCGCCATGTCCCATGGACCGTTGATAAGTGAGCCGTAGAACGTCTCCGCCACATTACCATTGCTGTCTAGCACCAGCAGACATCCCGCCTGCGCCGTGTCCGACATTCCGTCCGTAGTCGGAAGACTGCCCACGATCACCCATCCCGTACGCAACACGGCCAAAGCAGTGGTCAAGCCCACGCCGCCAGGGCAAAGGCCAGGCAAGCTCCCGGCATTGATTTGCGCAAACAAGCTGGCCGTTCCGCTCGGAGAAATTTGTACAATTGTCGTCCCTGTGCCCTGCAAGTTAGCGCTGTCGTTGAAATTACTGACCAGAATATTCCCCTGAACCAGAGAGCCTGTGCTGCTGGGTACAACCGCTATGCCGTACGGATTCACATCTCCATTTGCCGGAACAGTAGACGCAACCGTAGAAATCCCCGGTTGCTTGTTGGGTGGACTGGCCTGTGCATCCGCATAGAAACCACAGACCGCGAGGACCAAAGCTACGCACCACAAAACCCGGACCTGAAACATTCTCATGACAATCCTCCTCAACGTTCGAAGAACTGGAGAGATCGAAGACATCTCACGCTTCGATCTTCCTGTCTCGGCCCGAGTCCGCTGGCGCTGGGCGCATCTGCCGGCAAACAGTGGCGAGACAATCACTCGCACAGATCCCCAAAGGAATTGTCCGGCCACCACCACTTGAAATTGTCAACAAATTGTCAAACGTGATTCCCTTGGCTGGCGGGGCTGAATCGCGTGTCCTTATTTACGGCGCATTTATCCAGGTGTGGGACAATACCAATATGCAAAAGACCCTTACCCTAGCCTCAACTCTAGTAGCGGCCGTGATCCTGCTGGCGGGAAGTCTGTTCTCGCAGCAAACTCCGCCGGCGACAACTCAACCTGCGGCTCCCGCAAGCAAGGCCTCGCAGACAGCGACAACAAGGCCGAAGCCCAAGACCGCCACGTCGGCGAAGACCGCGACACCCCTCACTCTGAAAACTGAAAAAGAAAAATTCAGCTACGCCCTGGGCATGAATATCGGAGCGAGCATGAAGCGGCAGGAGGTGAGTGTGGATCCCGCCATCCTGGCTCGTGGGCTGAAAGACAGCCTGGCCGGCGGCAAAACGATCCTCACCGAAGATGAAGCTCGCGCTACTCTCACTCAGATGCAGAATGAAATGCGCCAGAAGATGCAGGCCAAGTCGCAGGAAGAAGCCGGGGGAAACAAGAAGCTAGGGGATGCGTTCCTGGCGGAGAACAAAACCAAAGAAGGCGTAGTCACGCTGCCCAGCGGCTTGCAGTACAAAATCCTGACCACTGGAACCGGTCCTAAACCGGCAGCCACCGATTCTGTCGTCTGCAACTACAAGGGCACGCTCATCGACGGTAAGGAGTTCGACAGCTCCTATAAACGCGGCCAGCCTGTCACTTTCCCGGTGACTGGCGTCATCAAAGGATGGACTGAGGCCTTGCAGCTTATGCCCGCAGGCTCAAAGTGGCAGCTCTTTATTCCGTCCGATCTGGCCTACGGCGATGCCGGCCGTCCCGGGATTCCTCCCGGAGCCACTCTGGTTTTCGAGGTCGAACTGGTTTCGATTGCGGACAAGAGTCAGGAGAAGAAATAGCCCTACGCATTTCGCAGACTTTCGAGGGAGGCACGGCCGCGCGGTCGTGCCGGCCTGTCTTTTGCATTTAACCGACAGCACTCGGGTCCTGCTGCTGAATGCTAAGTGCTGATCGCTAAGCGATCGCTGAAAGCACTCCTAGGAGATTTGCTTCCGTAATTCTCTGCGCAGGACCTTTCCCGATGCTGTCTTCGGAATCGAGTCCACGAAGTGTACTTGCCGCGGCTGCTTATACGTCGTGAGGCGCTCCGCGACGAAGGCGCAGAGTTCTTCTTCTAATTTTCCGCAGCCGGAAAAACTCTCCCGCAACGCAACGAAAGCCACTGGGATTTCCCCCGCCGCAGAATCCGGACGCCCGACAACACCGCATTCGCGCACCGCCGGGTGTTCCAGAAGCACGGCTTCCACTTCCGCCGGAGCGACAGGGAAGCCTTTGTATTTGATCATCTCTTTGCGGCGGTCGATGACACAATAAAATCCATCCGCATCCCGGGTCACAATATCGCCCGACCAATACCAACCATCGCGCAAGGCTGCCGCAGTCGCCTGGGGCTCTTTCCAGTAACCCTGCATGATTTGTGGCCCGCGCATCACCAGTTCGCCAGCTTCGCCATCGGAAGCGTCGCTCGTGGTCTCAGGAGAGGCGTGCGGATCGGAGTCTTCTTGCACCAATACGCGGCAGTCTGTCTTTGCCACCGGATGGCCGATGGATTCAGGACGATAGAGCCCGGGTTCCAAAAATCCGACATGCGTGACCGGAGAAGCCTCGGTCATACCGTAGCCCTGGCAAACCAAAATGTTGGTAAGGGTGGTGAAACGCCGCGCCAAGTCCGGAGCTAACGGGGCCGCACCGGACTTCGCCCAACGTACTTGATGGTCGCGCGGAAACTGGCCGGCCTCCGCGGCCTGGCAGAGGGCATTGATTGCCGGAGGAACCATCGGAATCATGGTGATCTGTTCATCGGTCAACAATTCGCTCAGTTGGTGAACATTAAATCGGGGCATTAATATCAGGGTGGCGCCGAGAACCAGCGCGGGATTGAGGATCACGTTCAATCCGTAAATGTGGTAGAGCGGAAGAAAGCAGAGAATGCGCTCGTCGTTCTTGAAGGGCGCTGCATGGGGTCCAAGAAGCTGGTAAATATTCGCGACCAGATTGAGGTGCGACAGCATCACGCCCTTGGGCAGGCCGGTAGTTCCGCTGGAATAAGGCAACGCCGCCAGAGTTTGTTCGGAAGATTGGGGCGGCTTCGGCAAAGATCCAGATCTAAGCGTTGCGATTCCGTGCTGCAACAGCCTCGCGAAGGGCTCGGTACCGGGCAAGCCGTGCCGCGTGGTATAAACCCGTCGCAGAGCGGGCAGACCGGCGAGGTCGATATCTTCGAGATTGCACGCGTCGCTGATCAGGATCACCGCTCCGGAGTTTTCGAGCTGGTAGCGAACCTCCCGTTCACGGTAACTGGGATTCAAGAGCGTGGGAATCGCGCCTGCGAGAGTAATCGCGTGGTAAGCCGCGGCGAACTCCCAGGAATTTGCCAGAAAGACAGCCACGACTTCGCCGGGAGCCACGCCCGTTGCGATCAACCCGCGGGCCAGCGACTCAACTGTTTCTCCGTATTCGGCGTAAGTGAAGCGGCGTCCGCACGACGTATCGACCAGGGCCGTTTTGTTTGCATTGCGCTGGCACGACTCGAGAATGACATCGTGGACAAAGAGATTGTGTGGATCAGCGTAGAATTGCGTGCGCAACATGGCCGGAGGAGATTCTAACGCGAAAACCGGAGATCGACCGGATTGAGCGGTGTTTTAGTGCGGAATCCGTATATCGTCCGTCTCTCGCGAGACGGGCAGATCGACCCACAACCGTCCAGCTCAGGGGTATAATGCCGCATCCCCGGAATCTTGCATCGGCCTATTAGAAAGGAGCACCTGCCATGAGTATCAATCCAGACAAATTGAATGAATTGCTGGGCAAAGCTGTAGTGGATTTTGGCGCAACTTTTCACGCTGCGCTTGTCGGCGTGGGGGACAAGCTTGGTTTATATAAGGCGCTTGCTGCCGGAGGGCCGCAAACTCCTGCGGAGCTGGCTAAGCGCACCGGAACCGCGGAGCGTTACGTGCGCGAATGGCTTTGTAATCAGGCCGCCGGAGGCTACGTCACATACGATAGCAACGGCGGAAAATTCTCCCTGAGCGAGGAACAAGCGTTCACACTCGCCGATGACAATAGCCCGGCATTTCTGCCCGGCATGTTTCAGGTTGCTTTGGCAGCGGTCAAAGCCGAAGGGCAGATCACCGACCGATTCAAGACCGGCAAAGGGATGGGTTGGCATGAGCACGATCCGGAGCTGTTCGTCGGCACGGAGCGTTTCTTTCGTCCAGGATATGCGGCCAACCTTATCACCTCGTGGATTCCGGCTCTGGAAGGTGTGAAAGAAAAGCTCGCGAAAGGAGCAAGCGTCGCGGATGTGGGTTGCGGTCTTGGCGCCTCGACTATTTTAATGGCGCAGTCTTATCCAACATCCACATTCGTCGGATTTGACTATCACGAAAAGTCGATTGAAACAGCCAGGCAGCGCGCCAAAGATGCGGGCGTTGGCGATCGAATTCAATTTAAAGTTGCCAAGGCGAAAGACTATCCGGGAAACAATTACGATTTCGTGACCTTCTTCGATTGCCTGCACGATATGGGCGATCCGGCGGGAGCCGCAGCCCACGTCCGCAGCACTCTGAAACCCGACGGAACCTGGATGATTGTTGAACCGTTTGCCGGCGACAAAATCGAAGATAACCTGCATCCGGTCGGGCGGGCTTTTTACGGGGCCTCGACGCTACTGTGCACTCCGGCGTCGTTGTCTCAGGAAGTAGGCCTCGCTTTGGGTGCGCAGGCGGGAGAAAAACGCTTGCAGGAAGTAGTTTCCTCGGGTGGATTCGGGCGATTCCGCAGAGCGACGCAGACGCCGTTCAACTTAATATTCGAAGCGAGACCATAGAAATTCCGAGGGCGTTCTAATGATCGACGGGAAATGCATTTAAAAATGCGGAGGGTGTCAGCTGGCCAGCTTCCGCAAGAATTCCCGTTCATCCATGCGGTACTTGAAAGCCTTGCGGCCGTCAATGAAGATGACTGGAACTTCGTCGTTGTATTGCCGGCGTAGTTCGTGGTCGGAATCAACGTCGATTTCCTGCCACGTAAAACCGCCTCGCCGTGAGAGTTTCGTGAGGCTCTCTTTGACCACTTCACAGAGATGACATCCCCTGCGCGAGTAGACCACAACGCTCCGGGAATCCGGCATGCCGGAATTCTAACGCGCAAATGTGGGGATTTTCCACACATTTCCACAAACTGGGCCCCCTCCTGGCCCAGTTTGGCGCCATGCGGTGATTAGGAAGTAAAATCCATCCCATGAACGATCTCTCATCCAAGCCGTTACGGGGCAAAACCGCCCTGATCACGGGGGCGGCTCGGCGGTTGGGCCGTGCTTCGGCGATGGCGGTGGCGGCTTCCGGTGCCGATGTCGCCATTACCTTCCGGAATTCGGCCCGGGAAGCGCGGGAGACCTGCGCAGAACTGACGGCGCTAGGCGTTCGCGCATTCGCTATTAGTTGCGATGTAACCGAGGAGGCCAGCGTCAAAGCCATGATCAAACAGGCGGGAAGGGAATTGGGCCGCATCGACATCCTTGTGAATAACGCGGCTAACTACGAAGCCGCCGAGTTCGAGCAACTGACATTGAAGCAGTGGGACGCGATATTCGCTTCCAACACTCGTGGACCGTTTCTGGTTTCGCGTGAGGCTTTGAAGTGGATGCGTGGTAAAGGCCGCGAGTCGAAGATCATCAATATGGGCTCGCTGGGCGGACTGAGGCCGTGGGCGACGCATGCTCATTACTGTTCGTCGAAGGCCGCGCTGCACATGCTGACCAAAGTGATGGCGAAAGCTCTGGCGCCGGAGATCGCCGTCAACGCGGTTGCGCCTGGAATGATCGATCTGGGCGAAAAGTCAGCCGCTGCGTTCATGCGGCGCATGGCTAAGGAAACACCAATGCGTCGCAACGGCCGTGATGAGGAGATCGCCGCGGCAGTCTTGTTTTTCGCAACCGCGCCCCAGTTCATTACCGGGCAGGTTTTGGCGGTGGACGGCGGTCTGGGGTTGTAAGAATCGCCTTGAATGAGCCGCGGTTTTCGCCAGCGTCTCCGCCGCGATATAGTGAATTCGATGCCCAAAGCCAGCGCTGCACGGCGCAAGACTGCCGCTCAACAACCTCCGCGTATCGCCGTCGCCATCATGGCCGCCGGCAAGGGAAGCCGCCTCAAGTCACAACTGCCAAAAGTCCTGCATGAAGTCGGCGGAAAGCCGCTGTTGGCGCACGTAATCGCTGCGGCAAAGCAGATTGTTTCTTCCAAACACGTGTATGCGATCATTGGCCACGAAGCCGAACGCGTGCGGAAGGCCTTGGAGTCAACCGGAGTTAATTTCGTATTGCAGCCGGAGCAACGTGGCACTGGACATGCGCTCATGGTGGCTCAGGAAGCGCTCGACGGATATGACCACATAATCGTACTTTCCGGCGACGCTCCGATGATTACTTCCGAAACGATCGGTCTACTTCGCGATTTCCATTTGCACGAACATGCGGCAATGACGTTGCTGAGCGCCGATCTCGATGATCCGACGGGGTATGGCCGTGTGATGCGTAAAACCGCGCGCAGTTCAGAAGTGCGAGCAGTTGTGGAAGAGAAGTCGGCGACCGCTGCGCAGAGGAAACTGCGCGAGATCAACTCCGGCTTCTACGTTTTTTCGGCGAAAGATTTGTACGGCAACATCAGCAAGCTTTCCACCGCCAACGCCCACGGCGAATATTACCTCACCGACATGGCTGAGGTTCTACGCAAAGCGGGCAAGCGTGTGGTGGCATACAAGACGCCGAATCCGGGCGAAGTGTTGGGTGGAAACACGCGCGCTGAACTGGCGGCGATTGACGAGCAGATGCGTCTGGCAAAATGCCGCAAGTTGATGGCGGAAGGCGTTACGGTTTTCTATCCCGCAACGTGCGTGATCGACGTCGACGTGCAAGTAGCGGCGGATACCGTGATCGAACCCTACGTGCAACTCCTGGGCAAGACCACGATTGGCTCCGCAAGCCACATTCGTTCTTACAGCGTGATCCGCGATGCCGAAATTGGCGACCGCGTTACGATTCTTCCCGGATGCATCATCACCGAATCTCGCGTTTTGCACGGCGCGATTCTAGGTCCTTACTCCCATCTGAGGCCCGGCAGCGAGATCGGCGAAGGCGCCCACGTAGGCAACTTCGTGGAAACCAAGAAAACAAAACTGGGCAAGGGATCGAAGGCCAACCATCTGAGCTATCTGGGTGATGCGGAAATCGGCGAAAAAGTGAACGTCGGCGCGGGAACTATCACCTGTAACTATGACGGTGTAAACAAGCATAAGACAGTGATCGAAGACGGAGCATTCATAGGCAGCGACAGCGCGTTGGTCGCCCCTGTACGCATCGGCAAAGGCGCTTACGTGGCGGCGGCTTCGTGTATCACACACGATGTTCCGGAAGATGCGCTGGCCATTGCCCGAACCAGGCAGACGATAAAAGAGAATTGGGCGCGGGAAAAGCGGCAGAAGAAGTAGCGAACTCAAGGGCGGAATTGCGGTAAAAGGCGCTGAGACTGGATTTTCTCCGTGTCTCAGTGCCTCCGTGGCAGATGTCGCTTTTTCTAGTGCGTGACTGCCGCAAACAGTTCCGAATGCATCAGCGATTGGAACTGCTGGTCGTTGGCTTTGAAGTGCAACTGAACGTTCGAACTATCGGAGTCAACGGTGGTGTTGTCGACCGCAATCTTTTCCGACGGAGTTGCGCTCATTTTCTTGTAGAGCAGCCCGGCTTTCACCAGCGACGAGATTGTCGTCGCTGTCATGTTGTCGGATGTCACTACGGTCATGTCAAAATTCACTCCGCTGTTAAAGCTCAATGTGTAGCGGGATCCCAGCAAACGCTTCTTGACCGTGTCGTAGTCGGCAACCTTGGCGGCATCGCCAAGAGCGGAGCGCATGGCATTCTGCGTGCCCTGTTGATCCAGAATGCTCCACACCGGCGCGGAATCTGCGCTGGACATCATGTCGGCCATGGTGCTGTTCGTATCGAGGGACAGGACCTTTCCGTCGCGTGTATCCAGAGCTGCATGAACGGAGGTCGCGTCGCCAAACAGAAGCGTGCTGTCGTCGAGAAAGCTCATGACAAAGCCGCCATCCATCGGATAAATGTCGGAGGTGCCATACTTCTTGGGCACAAATTTCTGCAGCTTCATTTTCTTGAGGACCGCCTTCATGTTGAAGGGCCCGGTGGCCACGCCCACGGTCTTGACCCCTTGTTTGCCGCTGCGGAACGAGGCAAAGGTCAACGTGTCGACATCTTTATCCGTATCCAGTCCAATGGCCTTCAGCGCCGTCTCGAACTGCTTGATGTTGTCCGGCAGCACCTGCTGCTTGAGCGCCATCGCCGTCGGTGAATCCTTAATCGCCCGATAATCGACCGAGATAAGTTGCAGCAAGTCCCCAGGGATCACGGATCGCGCCGAAGAGTTCAATGGCATCGCAGACGCAACACCAAGGAGCAACAGAAGAGTCAGGCACAGATTTACAATTTTCATGAGAACCTCGGAAATTAAAATAAAACGACACCCTCGCATCAACAAACTCTTGACAGTATGATGCAGAACGCAGGAGCGGCGTTTTATTGCGTATCTTCATTCTATTTTACTTGCTATTCCCACACAGACAAACGAAAGGACGATGACCCAGTAACGAACAGGAGTCGGGTCACACCGCGATTTCGTATCAGGCAGCTTCCAGGCGGTGAGTTCTCACAAAGAAGGGCTATGTAGTCAAGGCGGCGGTTTTCTTTCGTATGCCCGCGATGAAAGATTGATCGGCCAACGAAGCCAGGTTGATTTCAACGTTTGCCAGCGCCCCGGTAATTGCCGCGCGGGCCAGCGCCGACGCCGTGGTCAAATCAGACTTCATGTTGGGATTTGTAATAGGCCCAAGGCTCGTCGCAATCTGCGCCACCTGCTGAGCCTTCTCCGCCACGCTCAGCGGCACGCTGGTGGCCTGTTTCAATGCCGCTTCGATCGCAGCCTGCGCTGCTGTTTCGTTAGCGGCCGACTTGGCTTCCTTGTACGCTTTCATGACCGAGTTGTAGGACCCTGCGTCGGCATCAATGGCGGCCTTAAGTTCTTCTCGCAAGGAAGTTAGACTGGCAATTGCAGCGCTGAGCGGTTGCTCGTATTGCAAATAGGCTTTCTTGCCGCGAGACATCGAGGCGACCATCGCGGCCAGTCCGGCAGCCATGGCTCCTGCGGCGGCCGAGGCGCTGCCTCCCCCCGGCGTAGCCGTTGGCGCTGCAAGCTGCTCGATAAACGGCTCAACTCCCGCGCGCAGCCCGCCCACCGCCATCTTGCCGCCCATCACAGCGGCAAGGCGGTTCTCCAAAATCAAAGACGAGTCGAAGTTTTCTACTTGCAAGAACCATTCCGCGGCTTGCTCCAGAGCTTTCTTGGGAATCAGCCCAACGATTTCGCTGGACACAGGCGCAACGCCGTAACGTGCCGCTTCCCGTTTTACAAATTCGAAAACACGATGGACCGGGGTCTGCTCAAAATCGGTGAGGTTCATTGAAACCTGCGCCAGTCCACGGACCAGAAATCCCGCGCCCTTTACGAACCGCATTCCGCCGGTAGAAAATCGCACGGCTTTCGCGATCTTCTTGGCGATGTCGACGTCAGGAGTGTTCAGAAAAATGTTGTAGGCAATGAGAGCTTTGCGTGCTCCTACCACTGTCGCGCCCGCCGTGGTATGCAGGCAGGGCTCACCGAAATCGGGACAGCGCGAGGGATTCGTCGCGATCTCGGCTCGGATGCCCTCAAACTGTCCCCGCCGAATGTTTTCCAGATTCTGCCGCTCCGGCGTGGCGGCGGCCGCTTCGTAGAGATAAACGGGAACTTGATAGCGCTTCCAGATTTCCGCGCCCACGTGCCGGGCCATTGCCACGCAGTCTTCAATAGTCACACCATCGATAGGAATAAAAGGCACGACATCTGTAGCTCCCATGCGAGGATGCGCGCCGGTATGCACATTCAGGTCGATCAGTTCGGCGGCCTTACCCACGCCGCGAATTGCGGCTTCTTGTATCGCTTCGCGATCGCCGACTAAAGTGATGACCGAGCGGTTGTGGTCGGTATCGCTCTCGCGATCAAGCAGATAGACGCCGGGGATCTTCATAGCGTCAACAATGGCATCAACTTTTGTTTTATCGCGGCCTTCGGAAAAATTAGGGACACATTCAACGAGCGTGGACATAAGTAAAGAGCATATCTGGGGCAGAGCGGAACAGGCAATCCTCGGCGGTCAAGCGACGCAGCGCAGGCTATTCAACTCGCTGCGTCGGAGCATGCCGATCAAGCGTTCTCATGGATCAACCAAACCCAAGGCGGCCAGTTCAGCACGCAACGCAGCGGGATCGGTGAAGCGGATGCCATGCATACCCAGCGCTGCTGCGGCTTCTACGTTCGGACCCAAGTCGTCGATGTAGACGACACGGCCCGGATCGATGGAAAAAGTTTCAAGGAAACGCCGGAAGATTTCAGGATCGGGCTTGAGCAGGCGGACTTCGCCGGAGAGCAGAATCCCGCGAAACCATTGCAGGAAGTCAAACATCTTGAGAGCGGCCGGAAAAGTTTCCGCCGACCAGTTGCTGAGTGCATACAACGGAACGCCGCGAGTCCGCAATTCCGCGAGCAACTCAACCGTGCCCGCGATCGGCCCCGCCAGCATCTCGTCATACCGCTCGAACCAGGCGTCGATCAGCGCTGACTGGCTGGGATGCAGTAATTTCAGCGAAGCGCAAGCATCGGCAAAAGACCGTCCCGCATCCTGCTGCAAATTCCAGGATGACGTACAGATGTTCGCAAGAAAATGCTCCATCGCCTCCTCATCTCCATGGAACAGCTTGCGATATAAATAGCGAGGGTTGTAGTCGATCAGCACTCCTCCGAGATCGAATACCGCTACCAAGCGATCAGCCATTGTCAGTGTCCGTGCCAGAACTTTCCTATCCCCAGCCGCACCTGCACGGTGTTCAGCCCCGGATTCGGCGTAGCCAGTCCCGCATTCGAAATGTGCAGATAGCGCAGCTCCACACTCCAGTTATATTTCGCGCCAAGAATGTGGGTCCCGAATGCCGCGGAGGGCGTGAAGTTTACGGTGTTCGTATATGTGGGGACGTTAACGTTGGTGAACAGCGTGCCGCCGCTGAGTTCGAGATAAGGAGAAAAACGCGCGCGGCGCTCGAAGTTCCACTTCAACACCAGCGGATCGAATCCCGCGCCATAAGCCGTGTTCGCGGGCTGAAAAATCAGAAAGAGAGGAACCGCGTCGACT
Organism: Candidatus Sulfotelmatobacter sp.; assembly: GCA_049584475.1. GTDB lineage: Bacteria > Acidobacteriota > Terriglobia > Terriglobales > Acidobacteriaceae > Sulfotelmatobacter. The sequence continues at coordinate 25,231 of JBAUXX010000078.1, forward strand.
GCGTACTCGAAACGCCCGCGAAGGATTCCCGGAAGATGTGCGCCGGTAACGATCCATCCGAAGCGCAGCCCCGCATTCGCGACGCTGGTATCCTTCGTGCCTCCGGGGACCGAGTGACCACCCGCGCCCCACGCCTGAATCTCATAACCGCCTTGTTCGGGACCATCCTGCGCCAGACATAAGCCGCATCCCAGCAGAAGCAGACTCGCCGGCACAGTCCATCGCATCAGCGAGGCTCGCATGATCTAGTTCGATCTCCGGTTAACCGCCAGTTTGTCTCGTGACTCCCGCTCCGCAAGTTGCAACAAATCCTTTGCCACGCGGTTCGTGTTATGACGGGCCACATCGCCTTCATCTAAATAGTCTCCCAGCACTGGAACTACCCCGAGAGATTCAATGGCCCCAAGATCGTTGACAATCTGGCAAGCGCCCTCGAGCGCATACTTGCCCTTAAGTTGGTCGGAAATGGACGTGCGGTTGATCAACGCGTAATCGAAAAGCTGTTCTTGCGCGTGCCGGTTGAGGGCGCGAATGTGATCGGCCGCCGTCAGTCCCAGGCTCTCGTTGGCCTGCGTCATCAGATTGCAAATGTAAACCTTGATCGCAGACGACTTCACGATCGCATGGCCAATGCCGCGCACCAGCAGATTGGGGATGAGGCTGGTAAACAGCGATCCCGGTCCAATCGTAATGATGTCGGCCTGGGCAATCGCGTCCAGAGTTTGCGGAATCGGCTCTACATCGGGAGGAACAAGAAAGAGCTCACGGATACGGACCTTGCTGGCGGTGATGTTGGTTTCGCCGCGAACGCGCGTGCCGTCTTCCATCAGGCCTTCCAGTTCAATGTTGGACGTGGTCGCCGGATGGATGTGCCCGCGCGTCACTAGAATTTCCGACGATAACCGGACCGCTTCGGAGAAATCATCCGTCAACGAAGTGAGGGCGGCGAGAAAAAGATTGCCGAAGCTGTGCCCTTCGAGCCCAGATCCTTTTTCAAAGCGGTGACGGAACAATCTGGACAGCAGCGCTTCGTCTTCGCTCAGTGCGACAATGCAGTTACGAATGTCGCCCGGCGGCAGCATGTTCAACTCTTTGCGCAACCGTCCGCTCGATCCGCCATCATCGCTAACCGTTACTACAGCGCAAAGATCGCGAATTACCGGAGTTCCTGCCCGTGCCCGGACCAGTTCCGCAGGAGTAAACACAAAGCGCTTCAATCCCTTGAGTAGCGTGGAGAGGCCCGTGCCGCCGCCAATGGCTACGACTCGCAGTCCACGGTCGGGATCAGCCTGATTGCCGGACACACGATCGGCAGGCAAGATTTCGGCAGGTTTGCTATCCATCGGCGCGCGTCCTCGCAGCCACGCTATGCCAGTTCGTCTTCGTGCAGCTCCTCGTGCTCGGTCGCGCCGAATTCGGCGCCGGGATCGGGATAGAGAAGTTCAGTGAAGCGAGGATCTTCCGCCAGATTTTGAAAATCGGAATCGTTGCGCGCCTGAAAACGCAGTTGCGGATTGGCCCGCAGAGCTTCTTCCAGCCGCCGGAGCGAATCTTCCACATGCCCGGTCAAGCAGTCCAGCGCCGCCATTCCGTACGTCACGTAGTCGGCTTTGGGAGCTTGTTTGGCCAACTTTTCCAGGTGTTCCCGTGCGCTCACATAATCGCCGACGTTCATCAGAGAAACAGCATAATCAAAGTGCTCTTCGGTTGTTTTGAACTGTGTTGTCGTGGTCCGCTCGGAGTGCTGATTACACGCACTCAAGTGGACGTTCGCCCGATCCGCGAGTTCGCGGTTTGGCCCTGCCGCGACTTTCTGAAACAGGGGTTTGGCCTTGTCGAACTTATGTTCCTGCATCGCCCGCAGGCCCGCCTCGTAGCTTTGCAAAGCTTGCTTGTATTGGGGGTCGTCCGCCACGGTTTTTTTGGGGGCAGTTTTTTGCGCCATGTGCAAAACTCTTCCTGTGCTCTTCGTAATAGGAACTCCTTATAAAGAACTAGTTCTGAAGACTATTCTTAAGTATTACCCAAATCTGGGCTTCAGGGCAATTCCGCCTCAGTGACCCGATTGGTACCGATGGTGAAGACTTGATCATTGAACAAGTTGCGTTGCGGATCGCGAGGCCCGGGTTTAGCGGAAAAAGGCAAGGGCGTGGGGCCGGAATTCATTCTCGAACATGGTGGTCTTTCGTTTCTTCTCCATCGCGATTAAGACCGGGCGGTACGGGGAATAGAGCGTATGATCGAAACATGCCCTATATATCGGAACACCTTACCAGCCTTCGTCAGGAAATTACGGATTTGCGGTCGATGAACGCGCGTTGCGCGCAAACGGGCGACCACAGCGCCATGGATCAGACGGCAATGGAGTTACGTACCAATCGTTTGCGGGAGATTAAACAGGAGTTGTCGAAGATGCTGAACCGGCCCGCAGACCCGGCGGTGTGGTGGGAGAAGTTCCGCACAACGAACCACGCCGCGTAGGGTCTTGAGAAGACGGAAGAGCACCCGGCCTCGGGTGCTCTCCAAACAGAGTGAGCCTACTGCTCGTAAGCGCCGATGTTGATCTGGCCGCTGCTGTTCTCTCGAGGATTGCCAGCGTAGTCCATACTCCCGTAGATGGAAGCTCCATTGCAGTATCCCACGCTACAGCTAAGACCGGTGCTGCCGGCGTTAATGGCGGGCGAGCCGGAAGCGAGGTCAAGATTCGGAGGCGTCGATCCCAGGTTGTTAAATAGCGGATTGGCGTTCGGCGAATTCGCATCCTCACCGCTGCCCGACTGATATGCGGCATAGGTTTTGTAGTTTGATTTCCCGCCCCAATCGATGGATGTTCCCTGAACGTAACCCTTGGTGGAATAGTACAGGTTCCAATTAGCCGTCGCCGTCGACCCGCTGACGTAGCTGTAGATCCAGACATTCTGCGCTCCGGCGTAAACGATGTTATTCTCAAAAATATTGCCAGCGCTGGGCGGGGCATTATGTTGGATTTGAAATTCGGCACCGCCGTTTTTCGTGTTGTTGTTATAGAGAGTGTTGTTGACGATCACGACGTGGTCGCTGCCGCCGACATTCGCCGAATACCCTCCAATTGAAATGCCCACCGTGTTGGCGTCATAGAAGAGATTGTTGCGAATGGTGACATAGCTGGCGTTGTGCCCTTTATGTTCGCTTGCCGCTTCCATGTTCAGATCGCAGGCGTAGACGGTGTTCCGTTCGAAGGTGACGTAGGCGCAGCCGTCGCAATAGAGACCGTCGGCATCGTAAGAATTGCCTTCACCAGGATTCTTGATCCCACTGATGTTGTAAACGGTATTGCCGCTGACTTCGCCGTATTTGGCCTGGTCGGAGCCGGTGGGACCCACTCCTTCAAATCCAATCGCATCAATGCCGATGTTGTCGTTGTCGTGGACGATGTTACTGGTGATGGAGAAATAGGTCACATTGCCATCCACATTCACGCTTTCGCTCTCGCCGGTTTTCAGACTGTAAACCTGGTTGCCGCTGATGGTGAGGTTGGTAATGGGTGCGCTTGAAGTTCCATACACGGCGATGCCGAAGGCGTTGCCGTTCTTCTCCGAGGTAGTTGTGATGTTGTGCACGAGGTTGTTGAGCAACTGCACGCCGCTGCCCGAACCCGTAACCCAGATGCCGGCCGGGGTCAGGGCCGCCTTGCTGGTGGTGTAGTTGCGTATTTCAAATCCGCTGACCGTGATGTAGCTTTGGTTCACGATGTTGATGAGTCCCTGCGTTCCGCTCACGCTGAGGCCAGTCCCATCGATCACGGCGGTCTGCCCAGGATAACTTGCGAAGGTGATGGTATTCGACGCTGTCCCCGAGGCAGGGAAGTTGACAGATTCGTTGTACGTGCCAGCTTCCACATAAACCGTTGCACCCGCCGTTACCGAATTGGCGGCGTGCTGAATCGTCAACCAGGGTGCGGTGTAGCTTCCGGAGTCGCTGTCCTTGCCGCTCTTGGAAACATAGTAGGTTGTGCCAGATTGCGCAAGAAGTGACAGCGAAGCGAATACGACTAAGCCGATACACAATGCCCGAAGCGATGTCATTACCAACCTCCTTTTCAGTTGTGTCGGAAGGCGTGAAATGGGATAAACGCACCGCACGGCGTCTTTCCGAAATATCCAAGCCCCGACCGGGCAAAGCCTAGGCTGTTTTACGTTTCCTTGTCAATAGTTGCGTTTGATTTCGTATTAACAAGACTGGATATTCTTGACTACTTTGCTCCTAATTTCTCGAAGAAGAGGCAGATGGTTTCAATTCCTTTATGGAAGTTGGGAATGTGAAACTTTTCGTTTGGCGCGTGGAGGTTGTCGTCAGGTAAGCCGAATCCCATCATGACGCTGGGAATCTTAAGCACATCCTGGAAGTCGGTAACGATAGGAATGGAGCCTCCGCTGCGGATGAAAACCGTTTCCTTCTTAAAAGTATCGTGCAGAGCTTCCGTCGCAGCTTTGATGTACGGATTGTCGGTGCCGACAACGCACGCCGGGCCTTTGCTGTGAACTTTGATTTTGGTATCGATTCCTTTGGGCGTGAGTTTCTTCACGAAGTTTGTATACCGCCTGAAGATGTCGTCGGGGTCCTGATTGGGCACCAGGCGCATAGAAACCTTCGCGGTAGCTTTGGCGGGGATCACGGTTTTAGCTCCGGGAGCAGTGAATCCTCCGGGCATCCCATGAACTTCGAGAGTGGGACGCGCCCAAGTTCGATAGAGGACAGAATACCCGGGTTCTCCAGTAAGCACTTTCGATCCAACTTCGGTTTTGCGGTAATGTTCTTCATTGAAGGGCAGGCGCTTCCAGGCTTTGAGTTCGTCTTTGCTCGGGGCCTTCACGCCTTTGTAGAAGCCAGGGATGAGAATTTTTCCTTTTGCATCTTTCAGTTTGCCGATGATTTCGATGAGCGCGAAAAAGGGATTCGGCGCGGCGCCGCCGTACATGCCGGAATGCAGGTCGGTCTTGGCGCCTACCGCCTCGATTTCCGTATACACGAGGCCACGCAGGCCTACGCATAGCGTTGGAAGATTTGGCGCAAAAAGTTCAGTGTCGCAGACGAGAGCGAAATCCGATTTGAGTTTGGATTTTTCTTTGCGGATGTAAGCGGCGATAGATTCGCCGCCGACTTCTTCCTCACCTTCAAAAATCACCTTCACATTGATGGGAAGTTTGCCGCTACCCGCCTGCATCAGCGATTCGAGAGCTTTGACTTCCATCCAGAGTTGGCCTTTGTCGTCGACCGCGCCGCGAGCATAGACATTATTGTTGCGTTCGGTGGGTTCAAAGGGCGGGGAAATCCATTCGTCGAGCGGCTCGGCGGGTTGAACGTCGTAGTGCGCGTAGCAGAGCACGGTGGGCTTGCCCGATGAGTGAAGCCAATCGGCGTAGATGAGCGGGTGGCCTTTCGTGGGAATAATTTCTACATTCTCCATGCCGATGCGCCGGAGTTCGTCGGCTACGAAGGCAGCGGCTTTCTGAATATCAGGCTTATGCTCGTCGAGAGTGCTCACGCTGGGAATGCGGAGAAGGTTCTTTAGTTCGTTGAGGAACCGGGGCTGATTGCTGCGGGCAAACGCTACTGCGTTCGAGGCCATGGGACGATTTCCTTTCGCTGGTGCAGCCGAGGCTGCGCAAACTCTGTGGGCGCGAAAACGTTACAGTATACAGCGAGACCCCTTTAACGGAGGCCGTGTGAGTTGTAGTTGGCGGTTTCCAATGTCGCTCTGAATCCGCGGCCGTTTTCAGGATAATGTTATTCAATGATGCCGAGGCGACGCAGTAGGTGTTCTGTGGTGAACAGGGCGACATCAGTGTCTTTAAAGTCTTTGTCGTTCGACCAGAGTGGAATTTCGAAATGGAGGGCCAAGGCGAGCAGTTCGGCGTCGTCAGCATCCCGATGACCGATTAAACGAAGCGCTTTCGGCAAGCTCTTAGCGTATACGTCGCGGTTGACGACGGTGACGGGAAGAGCGGCAACTGCGAGGAGCAACACATCTGCTGGTAGCCCTTTGCTACGGCCGAGAACTGGTACATATTCTTCTAGCTCCGCGAAGGTTTGCTCCGTGGTAACTATTTCGCTAATCTCGGGGCGCCCAAAGACCAGTCCCGCGCGCCCTCCGATTACTGCCGAAAGAAGGACGTTAGCGTCGGCGGCCAGTCGCACGGTGTCCCTTTCGCCACTTGGCGAAATCCTGGAGAACATCCTTTTCTTTCAGGCGTTGCTTTTTCAAGTGAAGTCCGATCTCGCTTGTGAGCATAGAGAAAAGCTCACGCTTCAAATCGAGAGGAAGAGTGGCTTCCCGCCACGGCAGGAACAGGCCGGCAACGCGTCCCCGGCGGGTGAGCAAGATTGGGTCGTCAGAGCGAAGCAGCGTTGTAGCTCGGTCGCGGAACTCGCGTATCGTACTTATTTTCATGTGGTCACCCTGGTGACCATTATACTAAAACCGCAATTCATAACTTCGCGTTCTTATGCATCTCCACTGTGCTCCAGGTCTTGTCTCCGGCATGGCAAATGTTTTCCAGTGCACAGTCAATACATTTGGGTTTGCGGGCGTAACAGAGTTTGCGGCCGTGCCAGATGATCTGGTGGGAGAAGAGGATCCACTTCTCGCGTGGGATGACGCGCATTAGGTCCTGCTCGATGTTCTTTGGATCGTTGTTGGTTGTCAGTTCCAGGCGGCGCGAGATGCGGTGGACGTGAGTATCGACGACTACGCCTTCGGCAATCTTGAACCAACTGCCGAGCACAACATTTGCTGTTTTGCGGGCGACTCCCGGCAGCGTCAACAGGTCCTGCATGTCAAGCGGAACTTGACCGCCGAAGTCGGCGACGATTTTCCTGGCCGCGCCGACCACCGATTTGGATTTGTTGCGGAAGAATCCGGTGGATCGCACGTCGGGCTCGAGTTGTTCCGGCGCGAGCGCGGCGAAGGCTTCGACCGTCGGATATTTGCGAAACAGTTCCGGTGTGACACGGTTGACGTTAACATCCGTGGATTGCGCCGAGAGAATGGTTGCGACCAGCAGTTCCCACGCAGTAGTGTGAGTGAGGGCGCAGGTGACCTCAGGATAGAGTTGATCGAGACGCTGGAGGATCGTGGAGATGCGATCTGGGGCGAGCGGATTGTAACCTTTAATTTTGGAGGATGGGGGCTTGGGGGCTGACGAGACCGCTTTGCGTGCCTTCGAAGGCGCTGTCGAGGCCTTGCCTCGAATCGGAGCAATCGACTTTGTCTTTAAAGAAATCTTGTCTTGGCGTCCTGTGCGGGAGGGCTGGCGGGGGGTCTTACCACGAGGCATGAGGCTGAAATCTCCTTGGGGCCAACATGTTAGCAGAGGCGTGAGATCGGCGATTCGGCCCCTGAACTTCGGTAACCATGCTGGGAATTGACGGGACTCTGACGCGGAGATAGTCTGAAGACAACATCCCACTCAGGAAAATTATTGTGGCAGCACATCTTATCCAACTCGGGCAGGTATGGCGCAGCGATGAAAATGGCCAGGATTATCTGGTCACCAAGGTCTATCACGAAGTGTTTTCGCAATTCGCCATGTTGCGGCCAGCGGGGATTACCGCGCCCGACGCGCCCACCGTGCGTATTAAAGTAATCAAGAATGCGCAGGGCTGGGGACTTCCGGGATATACCTTCACCCAGGACGGATCGTTTTAAGCAGGTCTTCTCCAGCAACTCCGCCATCCAGCGGCGTTCCGCCGCGCATTTCCGATACACTGGAGCGGTTTCTAGTTCTCGGTTCCCAGTTCTCAGTTTCTAGATCGACGTATAGCGGGATTTTTCTGAGAACTCAAAACTGAGAACTGAGAACTCTCCTTCATGACTGAAAAACTTCTGACCATCATCTTCATGTTTATCCAGTCGGTGGTGGCTGCCACCGGCTACGCCGGGATCGCGCTGCTGATGGCTATTGAGTCGGCGTGCATTCCGCTGCCCTCAGAATTGATCATGCCGTTCGCCGGGTATCTGGTGTCCACCGGAACATTCAAGCTGCTGTTGGTCGCGACGGCGGGAGCATTGGGATGCAACCTGGGGTCGCTGGTTGCATATGAGATTGGCTGCTACGGCGGGCGTCCCTTGGTCGAGCGCTACGGGCGCTGGATTCTGATGGGAAGGCGCGAACTCGATTGGGCCGACCGTTTCTTTCTGCGGTGGGGATATCTAGCAGTATTCATCGGGCGGTTGCTGCCGGTGATTCGTACGTTCATCGCTCTGCCTGCGGGCATCGCGCGCATGCCGCGCGGCCGCTTTCACATCTATACGTTCTTAGGATCGTGGCCGTGGTGCCTGGCCCTGGCTTATTTCGGAATGAAGCTGGGTGAGAACTGGCGTGCATTGGGAAAATACTTTCACAAGTTCGACGCGGTAATCGTGGTGATGCTCGTGGCGGGCGCCGCGTGGTTCGTGTGGAGTCACTGGCAGGGGAGAATTGGCTCAGCGCCGTCAGCGGTTGGCCGCCGGTAAAATCGTTCCGATTTAGGAAAGAGTGGCGAGCTTCGTCAGTTGCGACGATACGATCTGCCACTTGCCGTTGCGCTTCATAACCACATCGAGATAGACATAGCGCACATTGAAGCGCTTTCCGTCTTGCTCAACTTCATCCACTTCCGAGCCGTGGACGATGGCTACGTCATCGCGCAGGACGCGAATGCTGCGACCAGTGGAACTCATCGACACGTAGCGGATCTTGCCAAAGGTTAAATTCTCGATCACGTCCTGTTTGGTTGAGGGCTTTCCGGACTCATCGTATTGCACATAGTCGTCGGCAAAGATGCGCGAGAGCTCGGCGGGATTGGCTGAGATCAGCGCACGGTCCCCGGCTTCGAAGAGTTCGAGGATTTCTTGTTCTGGAGAAGGCATTCGGTAATTTTGTAATCGCGTAATTTAAGTTTGAGGGAGTCGTTTCGATGAACTAAGAAAGCCCTGATTAAACTCGATAACAGAGGAAAACAGGCTTCTCGACTCCGTGAAATTGCCCAAAGCGGGCAATTTCGCTGCGCTCGAAATGACAGATCATAAGTTAATCAGAGTTTCCTTAAAGCGAACGCCCAGGCGCTGAAGCGCGGATGGTCTAACGTGTTCAGCGGCACGACTAAAGTCGTGCCCTTCCCGCGTCACTACCTCATCCGGTCGCTTTACGACGGGCGAAATACAGGAACAACGGAATTCCCGACAGAATCACGAGCAATCCTCCCGCTGAGTTGCGCAGGTTTTCGGTGAACGTGTAGTAGAGCAGGCAGGCTGCGGTGATTACAAAAATTGCCGGGACAACCGGATATCCCCACATGCGATAGGGGCGTACAGCATTCGGCTCGCGAATACGGAAGACGAAAACCGTGCTGCCGGCGATCATGTAAAAAAGCCATTCGGCAAAAATGGCCAGTGAAAAGAGCTGACGGAAATTTCCTCCGAGCAGCAACAGCGCGATCGAAAGCACGGCCTGCACCGCGATCGCGACCGAAGGCGTATGAAACTTCGGATGCACATTGCCCATGGCGCGAAAGAAATATCCGTCACGAGCCATGGCATAGGGAACGCGCGCGCCGCTCATGATCGTGCCGTTGAGAGTAACCAGCATCGACAGCGCCATGCCCAACGAGACAATGGCTGCGCCGGCGTGTCCCATGACTCGTGCGACGGCGTCGGATGCGGGCCTCGGCGAAGCAGCAATCGCATTCGCGGGTAGAACGTATTGCACGCCGGCGTTTACCAGCACGTACAACAACCCCACGGTGGCAACGCCGGCGATCAGCGCGATGGGAATGCTTCGTTCCGGGCGCTTGATTTCCCCCGCGACCATGTTAAGGTCGTTCCATCCGTCGTAGGCCCACAGCGCGGCAATCAGCGCCGCCATAAAACCGGCAATGCCTCCTTTGGCGCCGATGTAGATTTCGCGAAAGTGGCCCCAGTTGCCTGCTCCTCCACCGAAGCACACAACGACGATGCCGAGAATAATTGCGACTTTCAACATGGTGAATACGAGTTGGAACTCGCCTGCTTTTTTCACTCCGAGATAGTTGAGCAAAGAAATCAGAATGGCGGCAGCGATGGCCACAAGCTGTCCCCAGGTTATGGCGATGGGAACCGATATGGCGTTGGCGGAAAAAAAAAGAAAAATCTGAAATGTGCCCAGGATGCGCACGAGGCCTATAACTACTGTCGCAATCGATGCCGGTTTGGCGATGACGAACCAGGTCCAAGCATAAAGAAATCCTGCGAGCGGTCCGTAGGCATCGCGAACATAGACATATTCGCCGCCCGCCTGCGGTTTCATGGCTCCGAGTTCGGCATAGGCCAGCGCTCCGAAAAAGGAGAGTAATCCACCCACCACCCACGCCAAATACACGAGTTTTGCCGAGCCGACGGCCTGCATCATTTCGGCAGGCACGAGAAAGATTCCGCTGCCGATGATCGTGCCTACGACCACGGCTGTGGCGTGGCTGACGCCGAGGTCACGCGACAGATCGGCTTGCGGAGCTTGCATTTGTTCCGGCATGTCGAGTGCGCCAGTATATCGTTAGCGGGTTTCTGTCTTCGGGAAAAGCGTCCGGTCGCCAGAGAAGCGGCTTGCGGCGTATCCGACAGCAAACGTAATTGCTGTGCCAATCATTACCCACCATGTCCAGGGAACCTGCGTCCACCGCCACAAATACAATTCCACAGCGAAGCCGCACGCCATTCCTGCGATTGCCCCGCGCTGATTCGCGCGACGCGTGAGCACTCCCAGTAAAAACACCCCGAGCAATGCACCGTAGGCCACGGATGCGATCTGCAATCCCACTTCGATTACGCGCCCGACTTTGTGCAAGGACAGAACCGCAAGTCCAAACAAGACCAGCGCCCAGCCGACCGTGGCCAGACGCGAAAGGCGCATTTGTTTCCGCTCGTCGGTCTGCTCTCGTGAACGGACAAAAAAATCCAACATGGTGCTGGACGAGAGTGAGTTCAGCGCGGCGCTCAAATTCGACATTGCGGCAGCCAGGATTGCGGCAATCAGCAATCCGGAAATTCCGTGCGGCATGTGAGTAACGATAAATGTCGGATAAATACGATCAGAGCGGCCAAAGGTTGCCGAAGGAACGCGATAGTAAGCCCAGAGCATGATGCCAACGACCAGAAACAACGCGAACTGAAACAGTATGACAATTCCGCTCGAAAGCAATGCGGCAACTGATTGCTTCTCGCCGCGGGCAGCCAGCAATCGTTGCACGATGAGTTGATCGGTGCCATGGCTTGCCGTCGTAAGAAACGCTCCGCCGATTACTCCGGACCAGAATGTGTACGGAATCCAGAAGTTCGTGCTGAAGTCGAAAACTTGCAGTTTCCCGGCACTGGCCGCTGCAGTATGAATCGCCGTCCATCCTCCGGGAACCAGATGCAGAATCGTGCTCACTCCGATCAGCGTTCCGCCCACGTAGATCGCGGTCTGCACCACATCGGTCCAGATGACCGCTGCCAGGCCGCCTTCGAACGTATAGATCAAGGTCAATAAAGTGATAATGGCGATCGACGTGACCTCTCCTGTTCCCAGAGCGATTGAAACAACGATCGAGACGGCGTAGACGCGCACGCCTTCGGCGGCGGCGCGTGTGACCAGGAACAGGCCGCCGGTCAGCGAGCGCAGGCCGCGGCCAAAACGCCGTTCGATTAGTTCATACGCGGTGTAGAGGTCGCCACGAAAATAGTGCGGCAGCAGAACGAAGCTGATGACCACACGCCCCACCACGTATCCCATCACGACTTGCAGAAAACCGAGGTTGGTGTCGTAAGCGAGTCCGGGAATGCTGATGATGGTGAGTGTGCTGGTTTCAGCCGCAACAATGGACAGTGAAATTGCCCACCAGGGAATATCGCGACCGGCGAGAAAATAGTCGCGCAGGGTGCGCTGTTTCTTGCGAAAGCGTAGACCGAAAAGAGTGATCGCGGCCAGATACAGCGCGATGATTGCCAGATCGAGATGGTTCATGCCCATGCGAAGTTGAGAACAGAGAATCTAAACAACTCTTCGTTCTACCCGGTCCGCCGCGTCGTAGGTCTCCGACGAAATCGACGCTACCCACAAAGTCCTTTTGCCATCATTGCGTACTGCGTGCGACGCCCCGGGCGCCACCAGAATTAGAACCGCTGCGTCCCCTTCGAACACGCGATGTTGTGGTTGAGTATCCACGCCCTCATCCCAGTGAAACGACCACTTCGATCCGGGCAAGACCACAATCGCCATGCGGGTGTTCACGTGATAATGATTGCCACGTACCGTGCCCGGATCGGTCGATGCCAGATGAACGTCAGCTGCTCTGCCGACATATTCCAACGCCTCCAGCGGGACGGTGAAGCTGTAGCCTCGGACATCGCCCTTGTTCGGCAGTTCTACAAATCGAATTTGTGAGGTCGGCGAAGTCATCGTCTCAGTCTTTGGCTTGTGTTCTCGCGAAATGCTTACGAGGATTATGTCGCCAATTGCCGTCGCGCGCGAGTGAGAGTTTTGGGGACGGGGAGAAACAGGACGTCGGACCTCGGACTTCAGACTTCAGGCCTAAGAACTGTAGTACTCGCAAGTGCGACGGAACGCCACGCCCGAGGTCCAAGGTCTGAGGTCCGCTGTTGATTCGTGTGCTAAAACTAAGCGGTGGCTTATTACCTTGGCATAGACGGAGGCGGCTCCAAAACAACTTGCGCCGTGGGTGACGATGTCTCGATTCTCGCCAGAGCAATCGCGGGGCCGAGCAACATCGTGCGAGTGGGGGAAGCCGAGGCGCGGCGCTCGCTGCATCAAGCCGTAACGCAAGCTTGCGCCGCCGTCGGAATTTCGCCGAAGGGTATGGCTCGTACCTGTATGGGTGGGGCCGGGGTGGGATCGCCCGAAGTTATCTCGACTCTCCGTCGTATTCTGGCGGAACTTCTTTCTACCAGCGTCTTGGTTACTGGGGATATGCAGATCGCTCTGGAGGCTGCATTTCCAAACGCGCCCGGGATTGTCGTGATCGCCGGAACTGGTTCTATTATTTACGGACGCGACGCGGCGGGGAATACAGTGCGCGCGGGAGGCTGGGGTTTTGCGGTTTCCGACGAAGGCTCGGCGCATTGGATTGGAAGGAACGCGGTGGCAATGCTTTTTCGCGCTTATGACCGGGCGCAAGCAGAAACTGGAAGCCGCTCACATCTTGATCTTGAGCTATTTCGCATGCTTCGGGAGACGTGGAATGTCGTCTCGATCGACGATCTGGTCCGGGCTGTGAATGCGGTTCCGGCTCCCAATTTCGCCGCACTCTTTCCTGGCATTCTGGCTTGCGCGAATGCGGATGACGAACTGTCACGGCAGGTTCTAACGTGCGCCGCGAGTGAACTTGCACAACTGGCCTCTGTCATTATCCCCAGACTGTTTCCCGAGGAAGAACTGCATACTCGAATCCCATTGGCCATGGTGGGAGGCGTCTTTCGTCATTCCGATCTGGTGCGCAAAGTTTTCTACAATGAGATAAAGAAGCTGTATTCTGCCGCGGAAATCCTGCCGCAGGTTGTGGAGCCGGTCGAAGGTGCGTTGCGCCTGGCGCGAGGGGAACAAAGTTAAGCTGGCCGCTTTTGGGAGCTTATTTCCATCTACCGCTGCGGGAGTGAAATGGATTCCGACGAAATCTCCGCGACACCAGATTCAGTAGATATGGCGAAACTTTCGCTGCCAGAACTTGATGCCGAAGCGCTCACAGAGGATTTAGCTCTCGCTCTTCTGAGTCATTCAGACCTCGCTCCGGAGATTATTCAGAAAATCGTCAAGAATACCGATGTTATGAAATCGCGAAAAGTACGACTGGCCGTTGCGGCTCATCCGCGGACGGCGCGACGTGTTTCGCTACGATTGATTCGTGAATCTTATACAGGCGATCTCGCGCGATTTGCGCTTCTGCCCGCCGTCGCGGCCGATCTCAGAAAGGCTGCTGCCGAGCTTCTGCTCACTCGTCTGCCTTCGATTACTCTGGGTGAACGCATCTCGCTCGCGCGGCGCTCTCCCGCAACTGTCGCTGCGGCGCTGCTACTCGATAAAGAATCACGAGTCTGGCAGGCAGCATTGGAAAATCCTCGACTGACCGAAGTGGCCATTGTAAACATGCTGCGCCGGCCGGGAGCTTCGGACACTCTAGTCACCTTCCTCTGTCGCAGCGCAAAGTGGTCGACTCGTCCTGAGATTCGTGTGGCACTGCTGCTGAATGAGAAAACTCCGCTCACTCACGCCATGGCTCTGGCCCGAACTTTGCCCCCTGAGCAATTGCGAGACATTTTGCACGCTTCGCGCCTGCCGAAGAACGTGAAAGCTCATCTGGAAGAAACGGCGTTAGACGAGATGCCATAGTATGGGAAGGTACAGGAGCGACCATCCCATGGAGTCACACGACCAACACAATTCCGAACAGAACCCGAGCCAGGCAGCGGCGCATATAACGAGTGCTCACGAGATTCTGAAGGCTCTCCAGGAAAAGCTTGGCGAGCATCCGGAAGTCGGGGCGGCGATCACAAAACTGGAGATGGCATTGAATGTTCTGGCGGTGAAGACAGGCGGAGTGCTGTAAGAAGGCACCCCCGGCCTCTGCGGGGCTGGTTTGCTTTCTAATGAGACGGCATCACACCTTTGGTTTAAACAAGCCGATCGTATTTCCGTCGGGATCGGCGAGCCAGGCGAATGTGCCCGTGGGAATCTCAACCGGGGGCACCAGTGTTTTTCCGCCCAAGGAACTAGCTTTGTCGAGATAGGCTTTCACGTCATCGACCTGCACGTAGAAAATCGTGTAGTGATGCGGTTCATGGCCGAGCGCGGTCATGTGTCCGCCGATGCCGCCAGTGGTGATCATGGTAGCGGGACCGGCTTCCTGCATCTGCCAATCGAATAGCGAGCCGAAGAAAGTTTGCGTCTTCGCGCGGTCGGAGCAACCGATTTCGAAATGAATGACCGGGTTCGGCATAGTCGTCCTCGTTTGTAATACGGACATCTACTTCGCCACTGCTTCCCGCTTACCGTGCATCAATTCGACCACTGCGTCATAGAGGCGGCGACGGGTCTCATGCCGCTCGGAGGCGCGAGTGATGTAGCGGATACGGACTTCTACACCAGACCCTGTGGGGCGCACGTTGATGGCAGGCTCGGCGGAAAAACCTTTCACGCGGTAAGTCGAGGTCGTGCTTTGCCACTCGAGTTCAGCCTTTTTGGCATTGGCTTCGGTTTCTTTGCTGACCAGTTTTTGCAAGTCATCGATAAAGGTATATGGGTCTTGATTCGAGGGCAGAGAGAATTGCAACTCATCCCACATCCATTGTCCGGAAGTGGTGAAGTTGAAAAAGTGTCCCTCGATAGCGAAGCTGTTTACAAAAGAGACCTTGCGGCCTGTGGGATGGCCGGCGTCGGTCCAGTTGCCGGTTTCGAGGACAACGGTCTTCAGCAATCCGACTTCGACGACTTCACCGCCTACACCGTTGATTTCCACCCAGTCGCCAACGCGGATTCCATTCTTGCCCATGAGCACGAACCAGCCAAAAAATGCCACGATGAAGTCTTTCATCGCAACGGTAAGCCCAGCGCCTGCCAACCCCAACACTGTGGTCGTTTGGCTGGGCATGCCCAAAACGATAAACAGGATGACAATGGCGCCCACGGCTTGCAGGGCAAAGCGGGCTACCGCGCGCAATGTGCCAATGCGCTTGTTTTCCGTTGCAACTCCGGCAAACAGGCGATCCACAACCCGATCCGCCAAATAAATCACCAGCGCGACAAACAGAATCCATAGCAGCGCCTGGATCATGTTGTGCAGCGCCATGCGTTCGCGAGTTGCAATCAGCGCGATCCAGTTGCCGTAGATATCGCTCAGTTCCTGCTCATCTTGAATGCGCTTGCCGAGGTCGGCGAGATTTCGCTGATCTTCCGTGTAATGCTTTAGCGTATTCAGAGCGGCGCCGGCTGCGGCTTTCGACTCTTCCCGGCTTGTGCTGTTTGTCTTCTGCGCAAAGCCCGCAGCCTGCTGCTTGGCGTTTTCGCGATCTTGCCTTTCTTCTTCGACGTGCTTTGCAAAAGTTGCATGCCGCGAGGCCAGGCGTTGCTGTTTTTCCGTTGTCTCCTCTCGAGCCGCGTCGAGTTGGGCGATTCGGTCCCGTAACTCCCTCCACGCGCGAAATGCCGTGTAGAGCGTATGCGCATTGTAGTCGGGATCAGGGGCGGTTGGGCCTTGCGCTTCGCTGTGGCCAGCCTCGTGCTCCTCCAATAGCTGTTTTATCTTGGCTTGTGGATCTCCCCCGGCCTGCGCGAGGTCTTCAGCCGCGTCTTCGGATTCGTCCTGATCGAGTTCGAATTGCCCCTTGGCAACGGCAATCTGGTCTTGAAGGTTATCCTTTTGCGACTCGGGCGCGGCGGCGAGACGCTTGGTGAGTTGGTCGATGCGGTCCTGATCTGCTTTGAGTGCGGATTCCGCTTTGGTCTTGCGGTCAAGCATCGCCTTCATCTCAGGCGTGAGCTTGGGAGGATTGTTCGCCGCAGTTCGCAATGCGTCGGCAAACGCCAGATCGACCTCGTGATCGCCAACTTTTTCCGCCTCGCGTGCGAAACGCTGGCCCTCGGACGACGAGGCTAGTTGCGCCATGCGCCGCGCCGTTTGTAGAGGACGCTGGTCAACCAGAGGGCGCTCTTGCTCGGGCGAGGTGCGCGCCAGGAATCTCTTCGTCGCTGGGGAAGAAGTGGTAGCGTCGGTTTCCGCGGGCTGTGGCAGCGGGCGAGTCCACACGAGCCCCACGATGGCAGCGCCGATCAGCAGAACCAGGACGACTCCGATAATCCAATGCCGAAGCTTCATGCGAGTCCGAAAATCAATGCGAAGGGCTTAGTGTAGCAAAGGCTCAAACCTTCATCACGAAAGGCATCGACGAAAGAAGAAAAGCGAGCGATTTGCCCAGTGATTTCTCTGTGATCTCTGTGGTGGAGACTTTCGTCGGTTAGAATACGCGCTCAGATTTAAGGAGGGCGTATGAAGACGTTTCTGCTCGTGCTGACGGTGACGCTGTTTGCGGCAAGTGTGCTCGTGCCGAATGCAGGTTTCTTCGCCAACGCTGCTGCGAAAAACAGCGCGGAAACATTGAAGGTACTCGAAGCTGAGTTCATGAAAGCCGCTGCGGAAAAAGGCTCGTCAGGTTACATGTCTTACTACGCCGATGATGCGGTCGAAGTGCCGAACGGCGCAGACGCCATCCCCGGGAAAGCGAACATCGCGAAGACCATGGGCTTTCTCGACGACAAGAATAACCATCTCACGTGGACTCCCGTCGGCGCGGACATGTCTTCCTCCGGCGACCTCGGTTATACCTACGGCACGTATGAATTCCGATCGCTGGGGAAGGACGGCAAGCCGGTGGTTAGTCACGGGAAGTACACGAGCATCTGGAAGCGGCAAAAGGATGGAAGCTACAAAGTTGTGCTCGATATGGGAAATAGCAGTACTGAATCGAAGTAGCGGATTCGGAAAGAATCATTTGTGAAAATGATTCCGGATCGATTCAGCTTGCACTCGTGTCACGACTGAGGAGAGCGCGGCTGCGTCGGCTTGCTTGACCGCTTGCACGCTGCCGAAATGTTCGAGCAGTCGGCGAGTGGTGCTTTCTCCAATTCCGGGAATTTCACGCAATTCGGTCGAGCGGTCACGCATCTGGCGGCGCTTGCGATGAAATGTAACGGCAAAGCGGTGAGCTTCATCTCGGATAAGCTGAATCAGGTGCAACACCGGCGAATGATGATCGAGGGCGATGGGATCTTTTTCCTGCCCGTAAACATAGAGAATTTCTTCACGCTTGGCGATGGCGGCTAACGGCTGATTGATGATTTCGAGGCTCTCCAACGCTTCGGCCGCAGCATGCAGTTGGCCGAGACCGCCATCAATCAGCACTAAACTCGGCATCGCCTTGTCTTCGTGCTGAATGCGTTTGTAACGCCGCGTGACCACTTCTCGCATCGAAGCAAAGTCATCTACGCCTTCGACGGTGCGAATAATAAATTTGCGATAGTCGGATTTTTTCATGTGCCCGTCCTCCCAAACCACCATCGAGGCGACGGTTTCCGCGCCTTGAATGTGGGAGATGTCGAAGCACTCAATGCGCTTAGGCAGATTGGGCAAGGTGAGCACGTCTTGCAGCTCTTCTTGAATTTTTCTCGCATTCGGTTTCAGAACGCGGAAGCGCTGATCGTAGGATTGCTTGGCATTGGTACCGGCAAGGTCGAGAAGAGCCCGTTTGTCTCCCCGTTGCGGCACAAGAATGTGAACGCGAGCGCCGTGGCCTCCGGTGTTTGCGATTTGTTCGGAGAGCAGGTCTTCGAGCGCTTCGCGATCTTCGAAATCGACGGGGATGTATAGATTCCGGGGCACGTAGGGCTGGCCAATGTAAAGCTGGGTGAGCAGAGAGGAAAAAAATTCGTCGGGATGGAATTGGCCTCCATCGTCAATATTGTCATCCTGAGGCCCGCGTTCTGGGTGGCCCTCAGGACCTATGAGATCGCTGACAGCTGCAGTACCGCCGGACTGGACTGGTCCTTCGCCCCGTTCAGGATGACAAGCGGGAAGGATCTCCGCTGCCGAAGGCGGTTCGGCGTCGCCTCCTAGAAACTCGGGGAGATCTTCCCAGAAAAATTCGCGGCGGTCCACGACGCGGCCGCCGCGCATGTGAAACAAATTCACCGCCAGCATGCCGTTTTCATAGTGATAGCCGAAGACATCGGCGTCGTCGCCTTCCGCCGCCGCAATGCGCTGGCGCTCCTGCAATTGTTCAACAGTGGAAATTAAATCGCGATAGCGCGCTGCGCGTTCGTACTCCTGGTCTGTGGCTGCCTGTTCCATGCGCTCGCGTAACGATTTGCTGAGATCGGTCGGACGGCCCTCGAGGAAAAGTTTTACATCGCGCACGGCTTCCTGATAAACCTCCGGGCCGGTCAGATTTTCCACGCACGGGCCCAGACAGCGTTTGATGTAGTACTGCAAACAGGGGCGCGGATGAAAGCGCGTGAGATCGACTTTGCACGACGGAATCAAGAAGTTCCGGTGGATCAGATCCACAATGCGGTAGGCGAGATTAGCAGGGAAGTATGGTCCGTAATAGGCGCTGCCGTCTTTACGCAACCTTCGCGTGACATAGACGCGCGGCCAGCGCTCGGCAAGAGTGAGCTTTACGTACGGATAGGTCTTGTCGTCACGCAGCAGGATGTTGAAGCGCGGCTTGCGCTGCTTGATTAAATTGTTCTCCAGAGCCAGCGCTTCTTTATTGTTGGCGACTACGATGTAGTCGACGTCGGCGGCTTCGCGGACGAGCGTACCGGTCTTGGCATCCTCCCATCGGCCTTCGTGAAAGTAGCTGGCCACGCGGCTTCGCAGATTCTTCGCCTTGCCGACGTAGATCACTTCCCCTTCGCCGTTCTTGTACAGATACACGCCGGGCTCCGTTGGAATCGTGCGAATTTTCGCGTGCAGGTCCATGTTGCGGAATATTTGTATTCTATTTGATGGCGTTACCCGACAGGCTGCTTCAAGATGCCCGTATGTGTTACAAAAAGGAGGAAGATGCGTTTCCACCTCGCCACAGGCTTTATTTCTTCCCGGCGCTTCCTGCTCACGGGCTTACTTGTCTTCGTTATCTCTCTATGCTTGATCCGGGCCGGGGCGCAATCGGCTGCGCCGGGCCAGGCGGAAGTGACAAAATCTTCCGAAGGCAAGAAAGAGGAGGCTGAACGAGCCGCGTCGCGTGCCAGCGCTCACCACTTCGACCGCGTGCTAGTCATCGCGCTCGAGAACGTTGACTATGAAGCGGCTATCCAAAATCCGGACTTGGCTTCATTGGCATCTCATGGGGCGAGCTTCAGTAATTTTCATGCTTTGTTTCATCCTTCCTACCCTAATTATCTGGCCATGGTTGCGGGCACGGATTTCGATATTCACCGCGGCGGATCATATATGGGGGACAAGCAACATGACTTTCCCGACGATGCGGAGCACAAGACCATCGCGGATCGCCTGATCGGCGCTGGGCTGGATTTCAAGCAGTATGCGGAGGAATTGCCCCCGGGCAATTGTCCTTGGAACGTGAACAGTCAACATGTTCCGCGCGACCTGGGCAATTACGCCCGGAAACACGTGCCATTTTTGAGTTTTCGCGAGGTGCAAGAGAAGTGGTGCGATCGCGTGATAGGAGTCGATTCCAGCAAATCCGATAACTATTTCACGCAGGACGCGAAAAAGGGGCTGGTGGCTTACTCTTTTTACAGCCCTAACATGAACCATGACGGACACGACACTACTCTGAGAGTGGCGGCGGCATGGTTGAAGAAGTTTCTCGATGATTCATTTCCAGAAAAACTTCGGCAGGGGACGCTGGTGATTATCACTTTTGATGAGTCGGGCGGAAACGAAGATAACCGGGTCTTCACACTATTCCTGGGGGATATGGTCAAAGAAGCCAGCCAGCAGAATCCCAAAGTGCTGGCGGGACATTACACGCACTACAACGTGCTGCGCACCATCGAAGATAACTTCGGACTGGAGCCGCTCACTTCTAATGATCGCGCCGCCGCCCCAATTACAGGAATCTGGAAATAGGATGCTGATTTGCGACTGTATAAAATTTCCCTGTCTCATGTGTGTTTGCGTGGGCCACGAGAGCAACCGGGAGTTGATAGATTTTTATCATTTATCCCGCAAGTGCTTGAAAACGTATATACTTCTGACGGGCGTGTCACGAATGGCACACTGGCACTCCCCGTGCAAAAGTAAACCGTGCGGTACGTTGTTGCATCAATTCTCCAAGGGCTAAGTTTTGCTTTAGGCGCGGATAGCGCGAAAGATCAACGACTCGACAAGGAGCCTCCTCTCTATGAACCGCACTTCGTTAAGCATTGTGAAACCGGGATTTGTGATTTGTCTGGCCGCGACCATGATCGCGACGGTCGGATGCTCAAGCAAGAACTATGTGAAACAGCAGACGACTCCGTTGATCAACAAGACCAACGAACTCGATGACCTGACGGCAAAGAACACGCGGGACATCAAGGACGTTGATGCGCGGGCGCAGGCGGGCATTCAAGCCGTCAACGCCAAGACCACGGAAGTTGACCAGAAGGCGCAGACGGCGGGACAGAATGCGGCTTCGGCTCAGCAGATGGCGGATAATGCAAACACTCGCGTCGGCGTGCTGACCAACACTGTGGCCAATCTGGACAACTACCACGCCGTGGCTGAAACCTCTGTGAAATTCGGTTTCAACAAAGATAACCTGACGCCGAAGTCGAAAGAGGCGCTGGACCAACTGGGCGGAAGCATCTCCGGAACCAAGGGCTATATCATCACCCTCGAAGGCGGAACAGATTCTGTAGGTTCGGCGGATTACAACTACGATCTCAGCCAGCGCCGCGCCAATTCGGTCATCCAATACCTGGCGATGAAGTACAACGTCCCTGCGCACAAGATTTACGTGATTGGGCTGGGCAAGGACAAACCCGTCGATTCAAACAAGACATCCCAGGGACGCGCGGACAATCGCCGCGTGGACGTGCGATTAATGAGCAATACGCAGGGTGACAATGCGCAGCCGGCAGCGGCTGCCCCGTCCGGTTCGCTGTAGATTGCGCGAGAATTTCCTCCTCGGAGGACTTCGCCAAGAGGCCGCTCTTTTCCTCCCCCGGAAGAGCGGCCTTGTTTTTTGATGTTGGGTTCACGCCGTAAATAGCCCGCATTTTGGACTCGGCGGCGCTAAAATGAAATCATGCTTCGACGGTCATTTCGGTTCTTGCCTTTGTTTGTTGTCCTTTTGAATTTGTCGGACACATCGTCGGCGTTGCGGCAAAGTACTTCCTCCCAAAATAATTCCACTCCTCCGAGTTCACCGTCGTCGACGCCGGCTGCTCCGGAACCGCAGGCTTCTTCACCGCAGAAGGCAACGGCGCCCGATTTATCTCCACCGCGCTCGGATCGAGTCAACGCCGCGACTTTGAGTTCGGATATCGGCGAGAGTTCCAGCAGGGATACGCAGGTCGATTTGAGTCCTCCGGATAACGACGCAAAAGCGCATCCCAAGAGTGCTGAAGCGGTCAGTGACGCCGAGGCTGCAGCCGGCGGAAGCGGAGTGGGTGAGTTCCGTCCCTGGGATCCGCATAAGGCCGCGAAAGACGTTGAGGTGGGCGACTTCTACTTCAAACGGAAAAACTACCGCGCAGCCGAGGATCGATACCGCGAGGCCCTCTACTATAAGGACGACGATGCAATTGCCACCTATCAACTGGCGGTGTGCCTGGAGAAGTTGGAGCGTCCGGACGACGCGCTGGCGGAATATCAGAGCTACTTGAGGATTCTTCCTCACGGGCCGCAAGCTGAAGAATCGAAGAAGGCGATTGAGCGATTGAAAGTCCCCGCGGTCAGCGCAAAGCAAACGAAATAGTCAGATGGCTGTGCCCGTTTCGAGCTCCGTTGTCTTGCAGTTCATCTCCCATGAATCGCCCTATTTTTCGACGCGGATGAACTCGCCGGTCGATGCATCGACGGAGACAGTCAACTTCGAAGAGTCGCGGCTGCCGCCATAGATAACGTGCCAGATCAGTTGATTCGTGTTGTGATTCCAGTCACAGACGTAGCCGATCTTTGTGTCGGGATTCTTTTCGAGGACTTTATCGCCGCCGTGTTTCTTGGAAACTTCGAGGGCCTGATCGGAATCCTGCTTCAAGAATTGCGAATCGAATACCTGAGTGTTGGAATTGCTCGGGTTGTAGCTGTCCTCGGTGCTGGGATTGATGCCGCGGGAGGGAGCGTCATTGGCGGCGCTGCCCGACCAAACGAAAGATTTGACCGCGCGTTGCGTGGGCGAAGCGAAGCTCACTCGCCAGACGGCCCATTTCCCATCGTGCCCATCGCCATCGGTGGTCACCACGGACTCGATGCGAAAGGGTTGTCCATCCCTCTGCCAGCCGCGGGCGGCGATGTAAGTTTTTTGGAAAGCGGAACGCCCCGTCAGCAGCTCTGGTCCCTTAGGTTCGGGCTTTGGAGTTTCAGCCGGCTGGCTGGGTTGAGAAGAACAAGCGGCAAGCAGAGCGAGCAGCATGAAAGCCGCATAGATTTGCGTTAAAGCCGACATTGAAAGCTGCCGGTCTTGTGAGGGAATGAGGCTCCGCTTTTTCATGTGATCCTTCTTGATATAACGTGATCGGTTGAATGCCGCGCATCATTCTAACTGAATCATCGGCGAAAGCGGCGGAAAAGGCGGTGGCGGGTGGACCCCAAGCTGGAGAGACTGCAGCGGACTTTAGACGGTGCGATCGCGGGAATGTCGGAAGAGGAGTTGAACTGGCATCCCACGGGGAAATGGTGTGCGATGGAAGTGTTGGAACATTTGTATTTGACCTACACCGGCACGATTAAGGGATTTGATAAGGCGGTCCAGAAGGGTTCGCCGTTGGCTTCGCACGTGAACTGGGGACATCGCTGGCGAGCGTGGGTGGTGACAGGTTTAGGTTATCTTCCTTCAGGCCGCGAAGCGCCAGCCTATGCGAAGCCGCGCGGTTTGGGAAAAGAGACTGTTGCGCGCGAGTTCGGATCGAAGATTGCGGAGATGGATGAAATCATTGCCAGGTGCGAGTTGCAGTTCGGATCGAGGACGAAGTTGCTGGATCATCCATTTCTCGGTCCGTTAACAGGGCGGGAGTGGAGAAAGTTTCATCTGGTGCATGGGCTGCACCATGCGAAGCAGATTCAAGCACTACGAGCGGCTTGGCCAGAAGTTACCCGGGGAAAAAAACTCTTAGCCCCTGAGAACGGAAAGCCGTACCCCTAGCGGTCTCGCAGGTTTCTTACCTGTTGCTTCTTGGGTTGAAACTTCGCCTCACGGTTCGCGCATAGAAGAAGGCACCCCGGCTTTTCGGGCTTCTTCATCCATGTCGTCGAGCTTTTGTTTAGCGTCGTCGACCGCTTTTTGCTTGTCGGCGATTTGCTGTTTGTAGTCGGCGTCCTGCTTATCCCATGAGGAAGAGTTGCGCAGCCGGTTGCCCACGTCGGCGTACATAGCGGCAGCGCGGATCTGATACTCGCGTTGGAGCACGTCAAGTTCACGCGTCAATAAGCCAATTTGATCTTTCTGGGCGCTTAATTTTTCCTGCCACTGCTTCCAGGCCGCTTCTTTGGCTTTCTGCTCCTCTTCGGGAGACTTGGCCGCGTCTTTTGCTCCGGTCGCAGGTTGTGTCGCCGCGCCTGTTTCCGCAGGTTTGGCCTCGCTAGTGGCTTCGCGTGTCGCTTCTGCCGGGCTAGCCTCTGAGGAGTTTGCGTTCTCCGGCGACGCCGGACCCACGACGGAGAGCTTATCTTCGCTGGGCAGATTGTCATTGTCGAAGACCTTCGGCTTGCTCTTACTCGCATCTTCCTTGCGAACCTTTCGCGCATAATCGCCGAGAGGCGCACCGGTTGAGTCGCTGGGAGCAGCTTGCGGGTTTTGCGCCGCCTGATCCTGCGCAACTGCCGGAAGGGTCAGGCAACTGAGGGCCAGAGTGGTTCCCAAAGCCAGGTGAGCGGTACGTTTCATTGTGCCCATGATTTTGTCGATTTCCGTTTTGTGTGAGTTCATATTCGTTGACTCGATTTTTCTGGATTTCATTGCTTATTTTCCGATTCTTCAGCCGGTTGTACTCGCCCCTGCGCTTATCGCCGCCGGAGTTTTTTTGCCGGTAAGAAATCCACCGACACTGTGATCCAGATGCGCGGCTTCCTCGGCGATGTCTTGTGCAAGTTGTTTGGCCAATTGGGGATCACGATTGACGGCAAGTTGCTGCGCGTAGCCGGAAATCGTAGCCAGGGACGAACGCAACGAAAGCGCCATTTCCGCGCTGATTTCCGCTTGAACGCCTTGTTGCCGCCGCAGGTTCTCAAACTCGCTAAGATCGGTCACCAGGCACGCGGCGCCCAGCAGACTGCCACCGGTGGCGACGACGGGTGAGATGGTGACCGAGATATGCCGTGACTGTCCGGACGGCGTCTTGTAATCGGTCTCAACCTGCCGGCGAGCGCTTCCCTCATGAAGAACGGAATGGACTTCATCGGCCAGGGGAAACGGCTGCGCGACCGCACCGTCATCAAACTTGTCCGAAGAAGCATGGCCCGTCCAGATGGCCGCGCCGCGAAAAATGTCGGCCGCGCTCATGCCATAGGTCGATGCGAATCCGAGAATCTCGCGCGCCGCGGGATTGGAATGCTGAATCAATCCATTCGTGCCGAATACCAGAACACCGCTGGAAAGATTGGAGAGCACGGCCTGGCTGAAGTTTTCCGTGATCCGGGCGCGCCGATGCTCAGCCTGCGTTTGGACCTGGAGTTCATGTTTCTGCTGCTTCAGTTGCTGGATCACCGTGTTGTAGAGATGCAAAGGCAGAGTTTGCAAGGAGGGCGTCGGATCGGCGGAAATGGCGGATTCTTCAGCGATGCTGTTGCGCAGCTTGCGGATGAATATCATCCCTACCAGGAATGAAGAAGCGGCGCAAATCAAGACAAACACGGCGCGGAAAACAATCGGGTTGGCCATGAATTTCAAAAGAACCTCCCGTACCAGCGCAGAAACTGGTTGCCGAAGAAGAAGGCCAGCAAGGCCATGCTGCCGAGAAATACTCCGAACGGCATTTGATAGAAACGGTAGACCATTTGCGCCGACTGCCACGCGCGCCGCCTCGCCGCCTGGGCGTTAGTCAATTGGCGCATGAAGCGGCGGGTCCGCTTAAGCCAGACCACCAGGACTGTCGTTAAACCAAAGACGGAGCCGACAATCGATGCGGTAAAGATGGTGAACACAGTGAGCTTGATCCCAAGAAATGCACCGACCATGGCCATCAGCTTGACGTCGCCAAATCCCATGCCCTCCGCGCCGCGCCAACGCAAATAGATCGCCCCCGCGCCATAGATGAAAGCAGCGCCCACGGCAGCGCCCAACAGAGAATCAAGGAGAGAAAGTATGCGAGAAAGAAATTCGCCGCCTAAAGGCAAGTTGACGAGGCCAGGGCCAAACTGAGAAGCGAGATCGTTGACCGGAACAATGAAGCTGAAAAGAATCCCCAGGGCCAAGCCCGGCAGAGTGAGTTTGTCGGGAAGAAGCTTGGTTTCCGCGTCAGTAAAGATTAAACCGAGCAGAAGAAACGCGAATGTGCAGTATTTCAGTGTGGCCAGACTCAGGCCGAAGTACCAATAGCATGCGAGAAAAAGAGATCCCGTAAGCAGCTCAATCAGGATGTAACGCGCCGAGATTCCGGTCTTGCAATGGCGGCAACGGCCACGCAGGATCAGCCAGCTCAGAACCGGCACATTATCGTAGAAGGCAATGGGCTGCTTGCACTTAGGGCAGGCGGAACGCGGCGTGACCACCGACAAGCCTAACGGCAGTCGGTAGATACACACGTTCAGAAAGCTGCCAAAGACCAGCCCGAAGAAGAAAATCGCCGATGAGAACAGCGGGTCCATTTGCGTGTCTTTAGCTCAGAACGCGGAAAATTCCGAGTCTTGTGACGATTATAAGTCGCTGGGCCGGACCGGCGAAGGTACTGAAGTCACTGTCCAAATGGCCGATGCCTGGAGTCGCAGGAGCCGCACAAACGACACTAGACCAAGCCTTTACCGCTCAGCGACTGAAGCACGTCCGCTGGTCGCATAAAGCGCAGCACGGGCCCGTCGAGCATCTTTGCCGAAGGATCGTATGCGGGCAGCCACCCCCGCCACTGGGACCAGTTCTTTTCAACTAAACGCGTCTCCCGGTTCGGCAGATTCCTCCATCCCGTTGCAGTTTCTTCGCGCAAAGAGAGGCTGCAGGCCCTTGCACGCGTACCTTCGCCGGCTTCATCTAGTTTCCATTCATACAGGCTTGCGGCTAAGGCCTCGGTCAGTGACTCGCGCGGCTCCAGGCAAAGTATCCAGTCAGAACTGGCAGCCTGTAACCAGGAACTGGGCAGGGCATCGGGGGGGAGGGAAATGACCCTTGCTCCATATTCGTGGGCCACGCGCACCGTGTCGTCATAAGAACCGTGATCTACGATCAGGATTTCATCGCAGGGATACAACGTCTCCAGGGCGCGGCCCAGCATCAGGCCGTGGTTGAAGGTATGCAGGAGTGTGGTGATCGAAGGCATCAAGGTCGCGCCCAACAGAGTTTACGCGAAGGGATCGTTCACCGGAAACGAAGTGTGCCGCGACATTTCCCCGCCCGGTCCCCCGAAAGCTTCGTGGCCTGCCCCCGACAATTTCGGCTTTCGTAACAAAATAATGATTTTGTTTTGCCTTTCAATCATTCTGCTAGTGTTCCGCGCACAGTGTCCTTCCCTTGAAGCCAAGTGCTCTGGCATCCAGGCGAGGGTCACTTATTTTGATGCAGGGGCGCAACCCGCGGCCAACCGTTTGACAGTTTCGACTGCAAGGCAACGCGGGAGCTAAACAGAAATGTGAGACGCGAGCCGTTGAACGAAGTTCAACACTACGCGTCCGGATGCTTCTCCTTCTTCGACTTTCTTTCCTCGGGGGAAGCGAACCTTCAGAACGAATCTTTGTGAAAGCTATGTTCTGGCCCCGGCGGGTTCGCCTGGGAGCAGGGCAAGGGCAGTGCATTCCCCGGGATACGGGTCCCATGTGCTTTTCCCGATCCCGAGGTCAAGGCAGGAACTAACGGAAAATCCACAAGGAGGAGTCGTGATCAAGAGAGCCATATGTGTCTCAATTTTGACTATAGCGACGCTGTTCCTCGTAGGAACGGCATTCGCTCAAACAGATCCTGGAGTTCAGAGCGGCAACCGCGGCACGGGAGCAGTACTTTCTTCGGTAAACAGCAACTCCAGCCTATTGTCGTTTTTCAATGACGGATTGACCCGCTTCCAGGCGGTGGAATCCGTTTCCGGCAGCCCAGCGGGCAATAACGGTTTGGGGCCGAGATTCAATTCGAACAGTTGCAGTTCCTGCCACGCGCAGCCGGCGATCGGGGGAACCGGTGCGGCCACCAATCCGGAGTTCGCCTTCCCCACCAATGGGGTTGCGCCGGGCAACACCGTTCCGTCGTTCATTACGGCGAATGGGCCAACGCGTGAAGCGCGGTTCCCGTTCTTCTTTAACAGCAACGGGTCGGTCAATACCAGCGAACCTAACGGAGGAGTGGAAGATCTGTACACGGTCACGGGCCGCTCCGATGCCGGCACGTGCAATAACAGCAGCACGCTGCCGCAGCCTAGCTTTGCGACCGCTGTGTCGGAAAACGATGTCATCTTTCGCATTCCCACGCCAACCTTTGGCACGGGACTGATCGAGAACATTGACGATTCCACGCTGTTGAACAACGAACTGGTCAATCTCAACAACAATTTTGGAGTGAGCGGAGCCTTTAACCATAACGGCAACGATGGCACCATCAGCCGCTTCGGCTGGAAGGCACAGAACAAGTCGCTGCACATTTTTTCCGGCGAGGCTTACAACGTGGAGATGGGCATCAGCAATCTGCTGTTCCCTCAAGACCGTCCACTGCCGGGAGAAGACCAGCAACAAACCGGATTGCCCTCGAGCTGCCTCAACCTTGCTGGAACCGGTTATCCGGAAGACACCTCGAACCCGGCGGCGACGCCTAACGCCGCGGTTCTGGATGATGTCTCAGCGTTTGCCAACTTCATGCGCCTGCTGGGTCCGCCGCCCACAGGCGGCGTTGTATTAAACGGATCGAGCGTACCTTCATCGACCATTTCAGCCGGCGCTTCCTTGTTTGCCGCAATCGGTTGCGCCGTCTGCCACAATTCTTCGCCCGGCGCAACGCAGACATCGAATATTACCTCGGGTCTGAGCAAGGTTTCGGTGCCGGCCTATTCCGACATTGAGATCCATCACATGGGCACGGGCCTGGCGGACAACGTCTCGCAGGGCGGCGCGGGCGGGGACCAGTTCCGCACGGCGCCGTTGTGGGGCCTGGGACAGCGGATTTTCCTGCTGCACGATGGCCGCACCACGAACCTGATCACGGCAATTCAGGCTCATGCCAGCCACGGCAGCGAAGCGACAGTCCCGGAGGAGGAGTTCTTCGAGGACCTCTCCACCACTCAGCAGCAAGAGATATTGGACTTCTTGCGCTCGCTGTAGGTGCGCAAAACTCTCTGGCGAGACACGGAGCGTGTCTCGCCAGCTCTTTACCCAACTTTGCCTCGTGTGGCCGCCAGGGCATTTGCTTGTGTGGAAAGGAAACGTATGAGCTCTCGTTTTCTATGTTGTCTCGCTTTTTTCGGTTTGCTCGTACCGTTGTTTGCCTTTGGCCAGGCGGCCGGGCTACAAAGCTCTCCCAGAAACGGCGGTGACTTTTCCGACAATACTAACGCTACGACGAAGGTGCCGAAGGATGTCATCCTGGTGAAGGGCGCATGGTCGAGTGCCAGCGATTCAGCGACTCCATTGCCCGAAGGCGGGAGCGTGGCGAGCAATCTCTACACGAACCAATATTTCGGACTGACTTATCCGTTGCCTGCGGATTGGACCGAGAAATTCAAAGGGCCGCCTCCATCGGACACCGGCCGCTACGTCCTGGCGCAACTGCGGCCCGCCGATACTTTCAAAGGAACTGCCCGCGGGACCATCTTGCTTACAGCGCAGGATATGTTTTTTACGCCGCTGCCCGCGGCTAGCGCCACGCAGTTGGTGAATTACTCGAAGAACCATTTGCAGGCTGACTATCAGGTTGAAATGCAACCCACGCCGACTAAGATTGCCGATCGTCCATTTACGTTTTTTGCCTATTGGTCTCCGGCGGCGCAGCTTCATTGGTATGTTCTGGCCACCGAAATCCGATGCCACGCCGTGGAAATGGTGCTCACCAGCCGCGACACGAAACTGCTGGAGAACCTGGTTCTCGACTTGAACAAAATGAAATTGCCGTTGGAAGCCAGTCCCGCGGCGGGCACCGGCGGAGGCGCGTCCCCGGTCTGCATTAAGGATTATGCGCGCGATGAGAATCTCATCACTCGAGTCGATCCCGTTTTTTCGGAGCGCCGGTTCAATCCCGTTCCGGTACGCATCATCATCGACAAAGAAGGAAGGGTAAAGCACATTCACTTCCTCAGTGCATTTCCCGATCAGGCGAAGGCCATCACCGATGCGCTACATCATTGGAAATTCAAGCGCTGTTTGCGAGACGGAAAGCCGGTGGAGGTGGAAACCGGAATCTTCTTCGGGCGAGTGCCCTTTCGGATGGCACAGACGGCGAGCGCTGCAACCGAATAGTCTAAGCCCACACGCGAAGCTCGCGGCTGCACCCTTTGAAGAGCCTAAGGCCAGTCCGTGGGTCATCCCTTCATAAGGTTTGACCCGTCAACAAGACTGTGCCAGACTTTCCCGGGTACCTATGACGCGCCGCCGTAGTATTCCTACGAACATCATTCTGCGCTTGGTTTGCGCGGCCGTCTTGTCCGGTTCTTCCCTGGTAGTAATGGCGCAGAGATCTGCAATATACGACCACTCCGGCGCTTCACTGGAAGATCACACTGCCTCTTACAACACAGCGGCCGGCACCGGCGTAATCGTCGTCAACGTGGCTTCAGAGAAATCCATCACTCATCTTGACCGGCAGGCGCTGCTCAAGTTAGTGAACCTGGCGAACCAGACAGCCACCTGGCAGACGACCGAAGATACCTCTCAAGGTGTATTCACCAACATTCCTTATGGGAGTTACGACATCGAAGCGAGCGCCGTGGGATATCTCAGCGCGCACCGGGAGTTGCAGGTCATAAACTCGCTAGGTCCGCTGCAGGTAGACATTGTGCTGAACCGGGACGCGTCGGCCATCAACCTAGACGTGGAGGATAAGGTGATGTCAGCCAAGGCGCGGAAAGAAACCAAGAGGGCGGTGTCGGCGCTGAAGTCGGGCAATCTTAAGCAAGCGGAGAGGCAATTGGACGAGGCCTACCACTCAGATCCATCAAGCGCGGATCTGAATTTTCTGCTGGGCTATCTCTATTTCGAAAAGAAGGACTACGTACGGGCGGGCGACTATTTGGGCGCAGCGACGAATATCAATCCAAACAACGGACAGGCGCTAACTTTATTGGGAAGAGCGGGGCTGGAACGCCAGGATTATCCCGCAGCGCGGTCGGCGCTGGAGCGTGCGGTGCTGGCTGACGCCGACAACTGGCAGCCGCATAACCTGCTTGCGGACACATATCTGCATCAGAAAAATTACGATCGGGCGCGGGATGAGGCGCAAGTTGCCATCGCCAAAGGCAAAAGCAACGCCGCTTCCGCGCAGTTGGTGCTGGGCGAAGCGCTGGTGAGTCTGGGCCAGGACAAAGAAGGCGTGCAGGCGCTCAATACGTTTCTGCAGGATTCGCCACGCCATCCCATGGCGAGGCAGGTGCGCAGCCTGATTACTCAGGTTGAGGAACAGGATGCTAGTTCGGCGCCGACGGAAATTGCGGCGAATAGCGCCTCGAAGTTCACGGGTGTGGACCCACTACTGGCTTTTTCCGCGCCAGGGCTGTCGGTGAAATCCTGGGCGCCGCCGGGCATCGACGAGGTCAAACTCAACGTCGCTGCTGGCATGGTTTGTCCCACTGAGCAGGTGATTGAGGAATCCGGCAAGCGTGTGCAGGAATTAGTGGAGGACGTAACGCGATTTGCCGCCGTGGAAGATTTGTTCCACCAGCGGCTCGACCAGTATGGCCTTCCCATTCGTACCGAGACGCGCAAGTTCAACTATGTGGTTTCAATTTCCGAGCAGCAGCCGGGATTTCTTTCGGTCGATGAGTACCGCGCTGACAAACTTGGCCTTGCCGGCTATCCCGACCAGATTGCCAGCGCGGGATTCGCCGCCTTGGCGCTGGTGTTTCATCCGCACATGCGAGACAACTTTCACATGACCTGCGAAGGACTTGGTGACTGGCATGGGCAGGCGAGTTGGCTGGTGCGCTTTCAACAGCGCGACGACCGCCCCAGCCGTATTCATAGTTATAAAGTTGGGCCGCGAGTTTATCCGGTCCAGCTGAAGGGCCGCGCCTGGATCACTGCGGATAAATTTGAGATCGTGCGTATTGAGTCGGACCTAGTCAGCCCCATGCCTGAGATTCAGCTCCTCAGCGAGCATCAGGTTGTGGAGTATGGGCCGATCCCATTTGCGAAAAAGAATATTTCTCTGTGGCTGCCCAAAAGCGCGGAAATTTACTTCGATTTTCGCCGAAAGCGGTATTACCGGCGACATAGCTTCGATCACTATATGTTGTTTGCCGTAGATTCCGAAGAGAAGCGAAAAGAGCCGCAGAGCAAAACCCACTGAGAAGGCCATCCCTGAGGAGAAGAAGCCCTCATTAAGACGAATCCGTCATCAAGACGAAGCCAGCCACGTCTTCAGAAAATGATTGCTACGAGTTGCCCAGCTTCGGACGGTCGGCGTCCGGGCTGGGCGACTTAGTCACCGTGATTGGCGCCTGCAAAGTAAAATTCAGAACCGTCTCGGAAGGCAGCTTGATCTGCTGGCTCTTGGTCGCGCCCTGGACCGCCCCGCCCGCTCCTGCTCCCGCAGCCGCGCCGATTGCCGCGCCTTTGCCGCCTCCTGCAATCGCTCCGATGATTCCGCCCAATATCGCTCCCCCGCCGACCTTCTCGCCTGTGTTCTTGCTTCGTGATGCCGCTTGTTTCCTATACTGATCGGTCTGCAAGGTGTAAGTCTGGCCGCCGGAATGGATGCTGTCGAGTTGCAACACGATCTCGGATTGGCCCGCGAATTTTCCGGCACTCTTCACGTCCACCAAATGGCCTGTGACATCGGTGCCAGCGGGAATCGCTTCTTCGCCGCCAGAAGTAAGCGCAGTGTTCAGCGTGGCGTGGAAAGTATCTCCAGTCTGATTCTTCTCGCTGTCGATCGGATCCACCAGACGAACCGTAAGCTGAGTTCCCTGATCGATGACGATCTTTTTCGCCGGTGGCGGCGGAGTTGGAGTTGGAGGAGCCGTATCCGCTGGAGCTGGAGGTGGTGGCGTAGCATCGTTATTCGCCACAGTCTGATCGGAATTCGCGCCGGCATCCTGCCCGGAATTCTGATTCGCCGACGCATCGTAAGCGGCGGCGGCAGCAGCCGCATCTGCTTCGTCGTCAGATCGCGATCTGCGAGATTTTGTTTTTTTTCCGAGAGTGGGCTTAGGATTTGCTGCTGCCGGTGGGACTTCGGTGCCTGGAGCAGGCGACGGCCGAGGTGCGCTGGCTGCCGCGGTAGCTACCTGCAAATTGTTGATGACCTGGCTGACTCCCGCGACCGAGGCCGCCTGGCGGGCCGCAGCGTCGCGTTGCGCGTCGTTGTCCACAGCGCCAGCCAATGTCACTATTCCGTTGCTGGACTGCACGCTGAGTTGCTTTGCCGACAGTCCCGAATCCTGACTGAACTTGTTTTGAATCTCGCTGGAGATTTTGGCGTCATCGGGCTTTTTGGCGCACCCGATTCCGATGCCCAAGACGAGGAAGAGCCCCAGAGCAAAGGCAAGGGAGCTCGTGCAAAGACGCAGGCGCTGTTCTTTCATACTCGACTCCAACACAAGATGTCTGGGAAAGCTGGGCCGGCTCACAACTCCATTTTAGATGCAGCTGGCAAGCGGCGCAGATGTATTTCCCCTGGATGGAAATTCACCTGGAACCAGCGAAAGGTCGGATCACCGCATGAAGGATTCTCGATCGATTCGGTTAGCGAACGAATTTGTAATCGACGATTGATGCGGCCAGGATGGCAAGTTGCTGCTGCGCGTCGCCCTCGTTCTTGCCCTCGTTGTCGCTGCTTTCGACATCGCCGTCGGCGCGCGTGACGCGTCCCTGGCAAACGACATTGCTGTTCTTCTGGCCTGAGATTTCTTCGGGCATTTCAAACACCATCTCAAGCAGAGAATTGACTGGAAGAGCTTCCTGTCCGTGGAAGAGCACGCCGCTCTGGCTGATGTTTTCGATGGTGCCCTCGTACCACGAGCTGGTGTGGTTGACGCGGTAGCGAAGCGGTAAATCGAGTTTCACGCGCCGTGCGCGAGGCTTCCACGAAGGGCGCTTTTTTTCCCGCAGATGATTGCGGCGAATACCAGTTTCCACCGTGGGGCGTTCGACGCGCTCCGTACGGCGCATGGTCGCCCAATCGTATTCATACTCGGCAGCACAGAGCAGACAAACCTGATAGTAGGTGCCGTCGGTGCCACGGCGCGGCCAGGAAAACTCGTGCGAGCACCGCCCCAACATCAGTACATCCAATATTTTTTGCTGCATGGTGGTTACTTCCGATTCCGACCAATGGGCTCGGACGCAGGGTCATCATCTCGTTAACCTGTCCCTTTGGGTAGATTACGATTGTGCAATGGAGGGTAAAGCTTGTGCTAAGAGGGACTTGGAGCCCGGATTCGACGGTACCTCAAAATTGTCATTCCGAGCCATGTGAGATGATCCGCAAAGCGGATCATTTCACGGAGTCGAAGAACCTGCTGTTGCCGCGACCGGATTGGAAGATACGGGCTTTCTAGTTCATCGTCGCGGCTGACTGCAAATCAATCTGCTTCCAATCGCCCTTGAGAATCCCCGCGCGAATCTGCGCCGCGGTCTGGCCTTTCTTATTCTGCTGATAAGAATAGTAAAGCTCCTTCAGGCAAACGGCGCATCGTGCTCCGTGAGTATTTTCGAAGCAACTGTGCAGGCTGTTATGCCCCATGCGGTCGCAGTAGCAATAGCAAGGCTGTTGATGCAGCACCGCCGGAATCTTTGCCGCAAGCTCGTAGGCATGGGTCTGGTACGGATACTGTGCGTCGCCGCCCCAAAGCTGATCTTTGGTCAGCACCGCCGGCAGTTTTGTGCCCTTGGCCGGAGCCGCGGAATTGTAAGCCGGCACTCCGCCCTCTTCCTGCTGTGAAGTCCACTGCGCCGACACCGTGAGAGTGACGAGGAAAACGAATGATAGGGTCGATGCGCGATAAATGAATTTGCTGGAGAGCAATCTGCGTAAGGTCATGACATCCTCAATAAACCTGAAGTATTTTACCTTGCGCTTGCCGCCCTCCGAAAGACGAAAGTATCTGCAACCTTGACCTGAATTAGTCTTGACCTGAATTTACACGTCGTGGGGCAACGTCAGACTGTCCGCTCCGGTTCTGTATACAATGAGAACGCATGGCGGAAGCTTTTGATTTAGAAAAAAATTCGGACTCAACCCTTTCTCATACGAACACCGCCGCCGCGGATGTGCAGTATTCTGCGCGCCGGGAACCAGCCCACCGGCCCGCGTTGTGGGTTTGGCTGCGCGATCTGATGATCTCGCTGGCCATCTCCGCGTTCATCATCGTCTTCATTTATCAGCCGGTAAAAGTCGAAGGCGTCAGCATGATGCCGGCGCTCGAAGATCAGGAAAGAATCTTCGTGAACAAGTTCGTGTACCGGTTGGAACCAATTGAACGCGAGGACGTCGTCGTTTTCCGCTATCCGAGAGATCCTTCGAAGAGCTATATCAAACGCGTGATCGGAGTCGCCGGCGACCACATTCGCATCGACGGCGGCCAGGTCTATGTGAACAACGAAGCGCTGGACGAGGGCTATGTGCCTCCGGCCTACGCCGACGCTCGATCCTACCCGGCTATCACCGTACCGCCGGATTGCTACTTTGTTCTAGGCGATCACCGTTCCATGTCGAGCGACAGCCGGGAATTCGGCCCCGTGAATCAGAGTTACATTTACGGCAAGGCTGTGTTTGGTTATTGGCCCATGGAAAAATTGGGGCGGGTGCGGTAGAACGTAGGAAAACGATCTGCGCAGACCCTCTCGGCGATCTTGGCGGACTCAGTGTTAAGAAGGTTCGCGCTTGGCGCAATTCGCCTTCCCTGATAAACTCTATAAAATCCACCCACCGGAGCGGAAATGCAAGCTATCCTTGCGCTGGAAGACGGGCGAGTCTTCCGAGGCAAAGGCTACGGCGCCAAAGGCGAATGTTACGGGGAAGTTGTTTTTAATACTTCCATCACCGGCTATCAGGAAATTTTCACCGACCCTTCCTACTCGGGACAAATCGTTGTCCTGACCAACCCCGAAATCGGCAATTACGGGACCAACGACGACGACAACGAAGCCACGCGTCCGTGGATCGAAGGCCTGATCGTGCGCGAATTTTCGCGCGTCAGCTCGAATTGGCGCTCGCAACAGGTGGCCGAAGAGTATCTGGAACACTTCAAGGTGCCAGTGCTATCCGATATTGATACGCGGGCGCTGGTGCGTCACTTGCGCGATCACGGAGTGATGCGGGGCGTGGTCTCCACGATCGAGAGCGACGTAGAGAAGTTGGTGGCCAAGGCCAACTCGATTCCGAAAATGGACGGCACGGATTTGGCGAAAGAAGTGAGCACGAAGCGTCCTTATGTTTGGGAAGTTGGAGAGCGCTCGCATCAGCCGGTAGCCGTGGTGGGTGTGAAAGACGAGCCAGCGCGCTTTCATGTGGTGGCTTATGATTTCGGTATTAAAAAGAACATTCTGCGAAAGTTGCGTGGCGAGGGTTGCAAAGTAACAGTAGTTCCAGCGCAGACTCTGGCGGAAGATGTTTTGGCACTGAAGCCAGATGGAGTTTTCCTTTCGAACGGTCCCGGCGACCCCGAGCCGTGTACGTACGCAGTCGATTCAATTCGACGGCTTATGGGTCGTCAGCCGATTTTCGGCATTTGCCTGGGGCATCAGCTTACAGGTATCGCCCTCGGAGGCAAGACTTTCAAGCTCAAGTTCGGCCATCACGGCGGCAACCATCCGGTGAAACAGTTGAGTTCGGGGAAGATCGAGATCACCGCCCACAACCATAACTTCGCCGTTGATCCCGATTCGCTGCCGGAGAGTGAGGTCGAGCTAACGCACATCGACCTGAACGACCAAACGCTGGAAGGGCTGCGCCACCGGAACCTGCCGCTGTTCAGCGTGCAATACCATCCCGAAGCCGCGCCCGGCCCGCACGATTCGCACTATCTGTTCAAGGAATTTACGAAGATGATGGAGGAGTGGAAAGGGTAAGGGCATGCTTTGAAAGGGCGCGTCTTCCAAGGTTAGCGGTTGGTGAAAATTACTCTGTCACCCCGAGCGAAGAAGATCGTGCGCGAAGCGAACGATTTTCGCAGTCGAGGGACCTACTGTTGGCCGGCGGCGCAACACGGCAAGCGAACAGCAGGTCCCTCCACGCAGACAACGATCAGCTTCGCTGACCGTTGTCCTTGGTCGGGATGACAGACTGATGAACCAAAAATTAAATGCCCAAACGCACTGACATCTCCAAAATTCTGATCCTCGGCTCCGGCCCCATCATCATCGGCCAGTCGGCGGAGTTTGACTACTCGGGCACGCAGGCCTGCAAGGCGCTCAAGTCCGAGGGTTATGAAGTCATCCTCGCCAACTCTAACCCGGCGACCATCATGACCGACCCCGAGTCCGCCGACCGTACTTACATCGAACCGCTTACTCTGGAGTATCTGGAAGAAATTATTCGCATCGAGCGGGAAATTTCTCCCGGCGCGGGTTTTGCCGTGCTGCCTACAGTCGGCGGACAGACGGCGCTGAATCTTGCGATTGAACTTTCCGACGGCGGCGTGCTGGAAAAGTACAACGTCATCCTCATTGGCGCGAACGTCACGGCCATCAAAAAAGCCGAAGACCGGCTGGTCTTCAAAGATGCGATGCAGAAGATTGGCCTCGAAGTGCCCAAGTCGGCGCTGGTCAATAACATCAAAGACGGACTGGAGTTTGCCGGCAAGATTGGATTTCCCGTCATTATTCGACCGTCATTTACGTTGGGCGGCTCGGGCGGCGGTATCGCGTTTAATCGCGAAGAGATGGGTGAAGTGCTGGGCCGCGGCCTCGACTTTTCTCCCGTGCACGAGGCTCTGATTGAAGAGTCGGTGCTGGGCTGGAAGGAATTCGAACTCGAGGTGATGCGCGACACCAAAGACAACGTCATCATCATCTGCTCGATCGAGAATTTCGATCCCATGGGCGTGCACACCGGCGACTCGATCACGGTCGCACCGATTCAAACGCTTACCGACCGCGAGTATCAGCACATGCGCGACGCGTCGATTGCGGTGATCCGCGAGATCGGTGTCGATACCGGCGGATCGAACATACAGTTCGGCGTAAATCCCGAGACCGGCCGCATGGTAGTAATCGAAATGAATCCGCGCGTCTCGCGTTCCTCGGCGCTGGCCTCAAAGGCTACAGGATTTCCAATCGCGAAGATTGCCGCGAAACTTGCGGTCGGTTACACGCTCGACGAAATTCCTAACGACATCACGCGCAAAACCCCGGCCTGCTTCGAGCCGACGCTCGATTACGTCGTTGTGAAAATCCCCAAGTGGCAGTTTGAAAAATTTCCCGGTGCCGACGACACGCTTGGCCCGCAGATGAAATCGGTGGGCGAAGTGATGGCCATCGGGCGCACCTTCAAAGAAGCGCTGATGAAAGGCATCCGCTCACTCGATACCGGCAAGCGCGTGGGCGGCGGAAAGATTGAGCCCAAGATCCTCACGCAGCGCCTGGTCACGCCGCATCCCGAGCGGCTGGCATACGTGCAATACGCTTTAAGACAGGGCCACACGGTAAAGCAGATCGCAAAGATGACTTCGATGGATCCCTGGTTCCTTTATCAGTTAAAGGAGATCAACGATCAGCAACTGGAACTGGAAAAGCACCCCATCGAATCGGTTCCTACGGAAGTCTTGCGCGACGCCAAGCGCATGGGTTTTTCAGACGGACGACTGGCTAGTGTTTGGCGCCTGGAAGGCCAGGAAAAAATCCGGCACCTGCGAAAAAAACATGGCGTGATGCCGGTCTACAAGCGCGTCGACACCTGCGCCGCCGAATTCGAAAGCTTCACTCCGTATCTCTATTCGACCTACGAAGATGAAGACGAAGCTGCACCGACCGATAAGAAAAAAGTCATCATCCTGGGCAGCGGCCCGAATCGCATCGGGCAGGGGATTGAGTTCGATTATTGCTGCTGCCACGCGTCCTTCGCGCTGCGCGACGACGGCTTCGAGACGATCATGATCAATTGCAATCCGGAAACTGTCTCGACCGACTACGACACCAGCGACCGCTTGTACTTCGAACCTCTCACCTTTGAAGATGTGTATGCGATTTATCAGCACGAGACGTCGAAAGGCGCGCCGGTCGGCGTGATCGTACAGTTCGGCGGACAAACTCCGCTGAATCTCGCGCTGCCGCTCAAAGTTGCTGGCGTGAATATCATCGGCACTTCGCCCGAGTCAATCGACCTTGCGGAAGACCGCAAGCACTTCAACAAGCTGCTCGAAGAATTGCAGATTCCGCAAGCTCCTGGCGTTATGGCGACCTCCATTGATGAAGCGATTGCCGGCGCGAAGAAAATCGGCTATCCCGTGCTGGTGCGGCCTTCATACGTTCTTGGCGGACGCGCCATGGTCATCGCCTACGACGAAGAATCCATCGTCCGCTACATGAAAGAGGCGGTTGAATACTCGCACGACCGCCCGGTGCTGATCGATCACTTCCTCGAAGATGCGATTGAGGTCGATGTTGACGCGCTCTCCGATGGCGAAGACGTAGTCATCGGCGGAATTATGCAGCACATTGAAGAAGCCGGCATCCACTCCGGCGATTCTTCCTGTGTGTTGCCATCGGTTGATATTCCTCAACCGCTGCTGGAGCGCATGCGCGAATACACATTCAAGCTGGCGCGTGCATTGAAGGTCATCGGCCTGATGAATATTCAGTTCGCCATCCCGCGCGGCAACGGTGGAATGACCGGCAACGGCAGCGAAGGCGGAAAAGTTTATGTTCTGGAAGTCAATCCGCGCGCCTCGCGCACCGTACCTTACGTGTCGAAAGCGACGGGTGTTCCCATGGCGAAGATCGCAGCTCGCCTGATGACCGGCCGCAAATTGCGCGAATTTCTTCCGGAAAACATTGAGCGGCGTTCCGACCTCGATACTGGCAACTGCTACTACGTGAAGTCCCCCGTCTTTCCCTGGAATAAGTTTCCCGGCGTCGATACAGTCCTTGGTCCAGAGATGAAATCCACCGGGGAAGTGATGGGCGTGGCGGACAACTTCGGCGAAGCCTTTGCCAAGGCTCAACTCGCCGCTGGACAAAAGCTTCCCATCAAGGGCACGGTATTCATCAGCGTGACCGACAATGACAAACGCCACGTGGTCACAATTGCCCGCAAGTTTGTGGAGATGGGATTCGAACTGGTGGCCACGGCGGGTACGGCGGACGTGATCGAATCCGCCGGGATGACCGTCGAGCGCGTCTACAAAGTCAAGGAAGGCCGGCCTAACGTAGTCGATTTCATCAAGGGCCAGAAAATTCAACTAATCGTCAACACGCCAACGGGACTGGAGCCATGGTTTGACGAGAAAGCCATCCGCCGCGCGGCGGTGACTGCGCGCATTCCGACGATCACCACGCTCGCCGCTGCCCGGGCTGCTGCCGAAGGAATCGCTGCGTTGCAGCGCGGAGAGGTGAACGTCAGGGCCCTGCAGCATTTGCATGCGGAGCGCGGAGCTATCCGCCAGTAGCATTGGCTCATCAGGAGGCAAGTGGTCATGGGCGAAAGTGCCACTCTAATTCATAAATGGTTTGAAGAAGTCTGGAACCAGGGCCACGAAGCGACTATAGACGCGATGTGCGCCCCAAATGCCATTGGCTACGGTCAGGCGCAACACGGCGCCAATATCAATGGTCCCGAACATTTCAAGCAGTTCTGGCGCGCGTTTCGCGCCGCCTTCTCAGATATTCACGTTGATATTTACGACACGATTGAGCAAGGCGATCGCGCCGTTATCCGTTGGACGATGGCAATGGTCCACTCCGGACCCTTCCTCGGAATTGCGCCTACGGGCAAGCGAGTGAGCGTAGACGGCATCAGCATCCAGCGCTTCGCCGAGGGCATGATTGTGGAAGCCTGGGACAAATGGGACCAGTTGAGTCTGCTGGTACAACTCGGCGCGGTGCCCGAACCGAAGCTTGTGTGAGTGAGTTCGTACGCGAGCTTTTTCCAGGGCGCATGGGTGTGTTACACTCCTTGCAAATGAGTAACACACTCAGTATTCGCCTTCCTGAAGAACTCATGGTCCGGCTCCGTGAGAAAGCTCGTCGCACGGGACTTCCTGTGGGGCGAATGGTCCGCCAGTATGTGGAAACCGGACTTTCTCAGGATGTTTCCGCTAGCAAGAATCAGGCTTGGCGCAAATATGTGGGCATCATTAAAGGCGGTCCTCGTGATCTCTCGACGCGCAAAGGCTTCTCGCAGCGATGAAGGTCATTGCCGATACTGGCCTGCTGGTCGCCTTGGCTCGGGAAAACGACCAATATCACGACTGGGCCGCGGAAATCGCGGAACGAATCAGTTGGCCGGTGTTGACGTGCGAGGCCGTGCTGGCAGAAACCGCATTTCATCTCCAATCCAGCCATGAAGTGCTAGGAATGTTGCGCGACCACGTCGTCCGAGTTGCCTTTGACTGTGGGAGTGAGATCGAGCAGGTGTTCGCGCTCGCGGTGCGCTACGCCGATCGCAATCCTGACCTCGCCGATGTGTGCCTGATTCGTATGAGCGAGTTGTATCCGCGACACCAGGTCGTTACGACAGATGAAGACGATTTTCGCGTCTACCGCCGCAACAAGCGCGAAGCCATCCCGCTGCTAACCCCACCAAAAATGAAGAAGTGATACGCTGAACCCGATATGCTCCTACACGGCATTTTCCCGCCCATCACCACGCCGTTCTATCCCGATGGCAACGTCTATTTCAAAAAGCTCGAACACAATGTAGACCGCTATTCTCGAACGCCATCGGCTGGAATCGTGGTCCTGGGATCGACTGGGGAAGCCATCCTGCTATCCGATCAGGAGCGGCGCGACGTTTTGAAATCGGCTCGCGAGGCGGCTGCGCCGAACAAAGTTTTGATCGCCGGAACGGGAATCGAGTCAGCCATCGAAACGCTTCGCCTCACCGAATACGCCGCCGGACTCGGCTACGACGCGGCTCTCATCCGCACGCCGCATTACTACAAAAAGCAAATGCAACCGCCGAACATGCTGGCGTTTTACCGCACGATAGCCGACCGTTCGCCGCTGCCGCTGATTATTTACAACTTTCCTCAGGCCACCAGCTACGACATGCCGGTCGAACTCGCCATAGAACTGGCCGGCCATCCCAACATTATCGGCATCAAGGAATCGGGCGGCGACGTCGAGAAGATCCGCAAAATGGCAGAAGGCACGCGGCACGTACAGCGGAGCGTTACAGTGACCGAGACCTTCGATGCAGTCACGCCGCGCATGGTCACTGCGAACTCGATCACTAGCGCCGGCGGCGGAGAACTGGTTTCGATCGGCGCGTCGCCGGGAGCGCCAGCGCCGCCATCTTCATCGGCCGTGACAGTCGTCGGCAAGCTGAAAACACGGCAAAAGGAAGTCGGCTTTCAAGTCATGGTCGGCGCCGCGCATAAACTTCACCCGTCTCTCGAGGCCGGTGCGGTCGGCGCGATCCTCGCCTTTGCGTGCCCGGCGCCGACCGCTTGCTACGAGATCTATACAGCCTGGAAAGAAGGCGATAGCGAGTTGGCGCGCCTGAAGCAGCAGCGCATCGCACAGGCAGCCGAGCGAGTGGTCGGAACCTTCGGCATACCCGGCGTGAAGTACGGAATGGACTTAAACGGCTACTACGGCGGCACGTCGCGCTTGCCGCTGCTGCCACTTACGGGAGAGGCGAAAGCGGAAGTCGAGCGCCTAATGGCGGATATTCGGAACTAATCAGGCAAAATCTGAACGCCTGAGCTTCTGCTTTGCATCGTCCTCCACATTATGCTAAAACTCTCCACCAAATGAAAAAACGATACATGGCCGTCGTTCTGCTGGCCTTTCTGTCGGTGGCCCTCGCCAAAGATCAGCCGTTCCAGGTGATTGTGTGGCCAGAGAAAGGCGATCCGGTTTTGCGTCTTACCTTTGGCAAGTTTAAGGAGGTCGGATCGGTAGGCAGCGAACGAACCTACATCACAGATACCACGGCCGAAAATCTATGGACCAAGCGCATTCCGGAGGCGAGCTTTGCCCTCTACGTTTACGACAAAAACAAGGTCCGCATCGCAGAAGCCAATGTCAGCGTCAGCAACGTTGCTCCCGGAGAGACGATCAAATTCCAGACTACGATCGCCTCCTCCGGACCGCCTGCTTCGTTGTCTGTGACTCCCCGATACCTGCCGAAAGAACTAGGCCCTGCGTCTCCGCCTCGGACTGTATCGTTCACGATAAATACCGTTCCGCAAGGCGCAAGCGCCAGGCTCGACGGCGAAGACATCGGAATCACTCCCAAGATTGTGCGCATCGCAGTCGGCAAACACGTTCTCGATTTTACTAAAGAAGGATTCAATCCCGGCAAGTTTCCCTTCGAGGTCGGCCCCGACGACGCGTCTGGGGGCAGCGTTAGTTTTGAGCTTGGAACCTCGGCTCACGACACGATCGAATTGCGTGATGGCAGCGTTTTGAGTGGAGACGTGGTGTCGCTCTCCGGAATGGAAGTCGTCATTAAAGTCGGTGGCAACAACCAGAGTTTGAGTCGCAATCAGGTGAAGCGCATCCTTCTGGTAGAGCGGGAGATGCCCACCCCCACGAGCCAGTGAGCGAAACAAAACGTCATCGCACTTCGCTGCCCGCGATTTCCGAAGAGATGAAGGCTTGGTCGGCTGCGCTGGCTGCGGAAATGAGCAACTGGCCCAATGTTACTCTGCGTCCGTTCTTCGGTTTCAACGCCCTTTACCGCAAGGAAAAGCTTTTTGGCCTCCTTCCTCGCACTCGCGGCATGCAAACAGCAAACTCGCTCGTCTTCAAATTGGAATCGCCGCGACCGCAAGCGCTGGCCCGTATGCGGCAGGATTCGCGCGTGGGAGCAGCCATTATGCAAAAAGCCCGCTGGTTCACCTTCGAACTTACCACCGACGCCGACTTGCGCGACGCCCTACACTGGCAAGGCTACGATGCCGCGGGGAAGCGGAAGAAACGCGCGTAAAATTGCCCCACAAAGGTTGCGACTGGCATTCCGACGGGCGTATACTACTTGAGTTCGAACGAACGTTCGAATCACTTGTTAGTCATAACTTCAGTCATGACCACTGCCTCATCGGCACCGCGAATTTCCCGCGCAGGACAGCTTTCCCGCCGGCCCCATGCAGCGCACCCGGTTACCAGATTCGACCAGCGATTAGGGGAAATCCTGGAGCACGCTACCGCCGTCTTCTGCGAAAAGGGATACGAAGGCGCTTCGATGCGCGATTTGTCTCGCGCTAGCGGCATGTCATTGTCCGGCCTCTATTACTACTTCGAATCCAAAGAGCGGCTCCTGTTTCTCATCCAGAAGCATACGTTTTCAACCATCGTTCGACAGCTCAAGACGAGGCTCGAAAACGCGGAAGACCCGGAACAGCGAATACGGATTTTCATTCTCAACCACTTGGACTACTTTCTTGCTAACCCGCAGTCCATGAAGGTGCTCACTCACGAAGCCGAAGCGCTGAAGAATGGATTCGCTTCGGAGCTTGCGGCCGTGAAACGAGAGTACTATCGGATTTGTGTGGGACTGCTCGACCAACTGAAGGCCGAGCGCGGATTGCAATTTTCCACGCGGGTTGGCGTGCTCAGCCTGTTCGGTATGATGAATTGGATTTACACCTGGCACAATCCGCGCGTTGACGCCGATGCGCAGCAACTTTCCCGCGAGATGGGAGATATTTTCCTGCGCGGCGTGATGACGGATACTAAGACACGCAA
The DNA here is from genome assembly GCA_049584475.1 of Candidatus Sulfotelmatobacter sp. Classification (GTDB taxonomy): domain Bacteria; phylum Acidobacteriota; class Terriglobia; order Terriglobales; family Acidobacteriaceae; genus Sulfotelmatobacter. The sequence goes on from JBAUXX010000078.1 coordinate 70,066, forward strand.
GCATGGACGGCAACCGTTTTCACATCTGCGACATTAAGGAGCGACATCTATGGCCACAACATTACAGCCGGTAACCGGCGAATCTACCAAGCAACTTGTCAACTATCGCAGCGACGGCGGAGTCGCGGTAATCGAGATGAACGATCCGCCTGCGAACACTTACACCTACGAAATGAACCGGCAGCTGGATGACGCGATCCTGAAGGCTCGTATGGACAACGATGCCTACGTGATTTTGCTCACGGGCGCGGGCGACAAGTTCTTTTCCGCTGGCGCGAACATCAAAATGCTGTCGAGCGTCGATCCTACCTTCAAGTATTACTTCTGCCTGCACGCCAATGAAATGCTGTTGCGGTTGGAGCACACGCCGAAGCTGGTAATTGCCGCGATCAATGGCCACTGTGTAGGAGGAGGTCTGGAGATCGCCATGGCCGCCGACATTCGCATCGCACGCAAAGATGCGGGCAAGATCGGTCTGCCGGAAGTGAATCTTGGGGTGCTGCCGGGCACGGGCGGCACGCAGCGCCTTTCACGCCTGGTGGGCAAGAGCAAAGCAATTGAATTGATGGTTACGGGCAATACCTTTTCATTTGAAGAAGCGCAGGAACTCGGCATCATCAACGACATTTACGAGCGCGACGGCTTCATGGAAAACGTCATGGAGTATGCGAAACAGTTTTGCCCGCCGAACAAGGCAGCGAAAGCTGTCGGCCGCATCAAGCGCGCGGTGCAGACCGGCTGGGAAATTCCCATGGAATCCGCGCTGGCGGTCGAACGCGAGAATCAGCAATTGCTGTTTCAGAGTGAAGATGCGAAGGAAGGCCTGGCAGCGTACGTGGAGAAACGGCCGGCGGTGTTTAAGGCAAAATAAGCATTCAGCAATTAGCACTCAGCACTCAGCATTCAGCACTCAGCATTCAGCCACCTGATCTCGCGCGAACTATACACGCTGAATGCCGAGTGCTGACAGTCGGTAGCGATTTATCAAAGGAGTCCAACTTCATGCCGGGAAAAGTAGCAAAAATCGGAACCTTCAGTGATTGGGAAGGTTTGTTCAATGATTGGCGCAAAGACATCGGCGTCAATACCGCCGACATCGAGGCCTTTCATTTCGACACCCTCTATGGCGCCATCGATACCGAAGAGATCGAGTTCGGTTCCTACAAAGGCCGCCGCAAGTGGGAGAACCTGCGCCAGATTCCCACGCAGCAGATGCGCGACGCGCTCATGAACATGATTGTCTACCAGGGCGATACCGAATTCGCCAGCGTGGAGCAGCAACGCAATCTGCTGGAGAACGCTCCCACCGACTGGGATCGCCGCGCAATCACCCGCGTCATGATCGAAGAAATGCGCCACGGCTGGCAGATGTGCGCGCTCCTGGTCGATCACTTCGGCTATTCCGGGAAAGTCGAGGCGCAGAAAATGCTGGAGCGCCGGGCCTTTGAGAATAAGCGGCTCCTCGGCGCATTCAACGTTGACGTCGACAACTGGATGGATTTCTTCACCTATACCGACTTCGTCGACCGCGACGGAAAATTCCAGTTGCAGATGCTGAAATATTCTGCCTTCGCGCCCCTTGGGCGGTCGATGTCTTACATGCTGCGCGAAGAGGCTTTTCACATGGGTACGGGCAACGACGGCCTGCGGCGCATCGTGGAAGCGGGCGTGATTCCCGGCTGGCTGATACAGAAGTATTTGAACAAATGGATCTCGAGCTCATACGATTTGTTCGGTACCGATCATTCTTCGTCCGCGCATTGGGCCTATGTATGGGGTGTGAAGGGACGTTACAACGAACCGAAGAACGAAGAGAAGCCGGACCTCGACGATCTCAACGACTATAACCGCCAGCTGTATCGCGACGAAGTGGCGGGCTTGATCGAACGTTTCAACGGTTCACTCAAGCCGGGAAACGCGAGGCTATACGCGCCCGACATTAAATTCAACCGCTTCATCGGCCGGTGGGCGGGACAGAAGTTCCACGCGCAAACCGGCGAGCCGATTGACGACCGCTATTACGAAGAGCACTTGCAGGAATACATGCCGGGTCCGGCCGATCGCAAATTGCTCCTCGATATCATTGAGACGGAAAAGAAATGGATCGCGGAAAAAACCGGAGCGCGCGATCCGCTAGCGTCAATCGGGGAAGTCCGGAAGTCAGCCATTAATCTGTAATTTCGGTTTGCCTTATAACCGAAAGACGGCGAACATCATGGCCAGCACGTTTGTCGAGTCCGCACTCATTCGCATCAAGCTAGACATCGTCCCTCCCGTCGCCAGGATCGTCCTACACAATCCGCCGCTGAACGTCATCGATGTTCCGATGATGGAACAATTAGCTCAGGCATTGAGCGAGATCGAAGCGCGTCCAGACATTTCCATCGTCGTCATCTCCGGTGAAGGCAAAGATTTTTCCGCGGGAGTGGACGTGGCGGCTCACACACCGGACAGGGTCGAAGAGATGCTGGTGAAGTTTCATACCGTCATTCGTCTTTTGGTTGCGACGAAGAAGGTCGCGATTGCGAGTGTGCATGGTCATTCCCTGGGCGGCGGAGCGGAGTTGGCGATGGTTTGCGACATCGTTTACACGACCGATTGCGCGCAATGGGGATTTCCCGAAATCAAGCTGGGATGTTATCCGCCCGTTGCTTGCACAGCATTGGCTGCGCTGGTAGGGCAGAAGCGCGCAGCGGAACTAATCCTGACCGGACGCACGATCAATGGCACTGAAGCGGCGGCGATCGGCCTTGCGAATCGCGCATTGTCCGAAGAAAAGTTCACCGCATCCGTGGAGGAGTGTGTAGATCGCTTGAAGACGCTGAGCCCCTCTTCCTTGGCGGTCACAAAGAAGGCTCTCTATGCGTGGGATTCCATGCACTTCGATAAAGGGCTAGCCCGCGCAGAGCGGATCTATCTAGACGAATTGGTGAAGACGGACGACGCGCAGGAGGGCATCGGCGCATTCCTGGAAAAACGCGAACTGAAGTGGGTAGGGAAGTAGTGAATAGTATTTCGCTGAAGCCCCGACTCTAATCCCAGACAGACAACGGGCAGGAAAAAAAGCCGCACCAGAAAGGTGCGGTGGCCAGAGTTGTGTTCATGCGAGGCGCCACATAGCGGCGCCTCGCATGTTGTGAGTTAGAAGCTCAGACGCAAGCCAAACTCCATTGTGCGCGGAGTGTTGCCTTGTTTTGGCAGCGTGCCGAACCCGTCGGGACCAGCGCTGGTGTCGAGGTAGTCGCCTGGACCCGGATCGTCGAAGATCGCATGATTCAGGGCGTTGATAATCACAGTCTGGAACTCAAAATTGACGCGCTCCGTAATTTTGAAGTTTTTCTTGATGCTGATGTCCAGACTCCAATAAGGCAGGCCACGCAGAACGCCCCAGCCGCCGTCCTTTGTATCCAACCCCAGGATGGGCTGCCGGATCTGGTTGTAGGCTGCAGTATCGTCTGCGAAGAGACTGGGCAGCGAACCCGGAGTGTAATGAACTCCCGTGCTGATGTGTCCAGTTGGAACAGCGTTTTCCGAGTTTCCATTACCGAAGAAGTTTACCGAGTCGCCTTCCCCGAATGCCTGACCGCCGCCATTGACCGTGCCGAGGGTTATTGGCAAGCCGCTGCCAGCGGTGAAAATTGGAGCCAGTGTCCAGCCGCCGAGAATATGACCAAGGGCGCCTTGCTGTCCTTTGTAGAACGGCGGTTGATACACGAAGAACAAGTTGTAAACGAACTTGCGGTCAAAGCCCGCCAGTCCGTAGCCAGCGTCGAGGTTGTAGGGATCGACGGCGGTGTCTTCGCTGGTGGCTTGGACGACGGCACCTGTGCTGAGAGTTTTGGACCAGGTGAAATTGGACTGCGTTGTCAGACCGTGCCAATCGCTCATCTTCAGCGAGGCAAAGCCGCCGTTGTAGTTTCCATGGCCGATGCTGGCGTTAACACCCACGCCGGAGGTTAACTGACCGTTAGCCCCATTTGGATCGCCTGGGATGGGAGTGTTCATCATAGTGCGCGGAAAGTTAAATCCGCCGTCGTCCAGATCGCTCCACATGCTCCACACATTTTGTCCAGTGATATTGCCGAGCTCCTTGTCGACAACGGCCGCAGTACAATTCGCGTAAGTACCCGTTCCGTTGGAGAAAGTGCCATTGCAATAGGAAGAGTTCAGAGCCGATTGGAAAAACGGCTGAGAGGCGATGGAATTAATGTATCCCCCGTACGCAGGGTTTGGACCTCCACCTTGTGAAGTAGGCAACGTGGCAGCCGGAACGGCCGCTCCGCAAGCGCTGGTCGAGACAGCACAGCCCAACGCCACCGCCACGTTCGCGTATGCAGTCTTAAATTGTTGTCCCCCCTTGGTCATCATGTAAGGAACAGCGTTGATATTGATCGGCTGATATTCGTGGGTGATTCTGCGGCCGATATAGCCCAACTCCACAGTGACTCCACGATGCAACTGCCGTTGAATCGTGAAATCGAAGGAATCTACGACGTTAGGCCGAAAATTCGGGTCCAGCGACTCGCCCGCGCCCGCAGCGACGCCACTGATTCCCGGGAAATAAGGCTGTGGCAAGGTCTGAGTGATTGTTCCAGCCGGGTTTCCTGGAGCTGTGGATGGCAGCGGGGCTGTCAAACCGTTAACCCCAATCCGAAAAGCGGTAGCGGGTGTCGAGCTGTTAGCACCGGCGCACGCACCAGCAATGGTCGGATCGACGCACTGCACGGCTTGGATCAAACCAGTGCCCAACAAGGGAACGAGCACCAAATCCACTCCATTTAGACGTCCGTATACGCGCCCATATCCGCCACGAATGACTGTGTTGTCGTGACCGAATATTTTGCCTGCCATAGAATCGGAGTCAAAGCGCGGATTCCAGGCAGCCGCAACGCGCGGGCTGAACGATCCATAGAACGGGTTATAAGGATACTTACGCCCATTCTCGCTGTTGCCAACCAGGGTGAAGCCCACAGTCGGATTGAATACCTGGCCTTGCAACGCGGCTTTTTCCCGCGAGTGCAGGTAGGATTGCACATCGATTAATTGATTGGACTCATCTACAAGTTCTACCTGCGCGCCGTTCTTTTCCACCGGCGGCATTTCGAGGGTCCACCCCAGACCATAAGTCAGCGTAAAGGTGGGCTTCATGTGCCAGGTGTCGCTGAAATAGACGTTGTAATAGGGAATCGTGCTCATGTCCTGTGCCGGTGTCAGGGGCGGATTCAGCGTCAGGTTCGAGCCAGTTCGGGTAAATGCCTGTTGGGCTATGGATACGATGCCCAGCGTGGCAGCATAGTCGCGCTCCCAACTCGCAGTAGAAATGTTCGGGTCACTTGGCTCATAGCCGTCAATGTTAATGCCAGAGTTGGATGTTGTTCCCAGTTGGTAAACGGGCTGGTAGTTGATTCCGCCGCCGTTATCCGTGCGTTGATGCCAGTCGAAGTTGTGTTGATAGGTGCCGCCGAATTGCAACAGGTGATTGCCTTTCAGCAGACTAACGTCATCCCGGAACATGTTGTCATGGCCATCCCAGAAGCGTCTGCGAGTCTGCTGCGTGTTTACATTGAAGGGACTCAGGTTCTGAAGTTTCGACTCGCCCAACGGTTCCAAAGCTCCGCCCAAACCGGGAAGCTGTATCGCGTCGCCGCCTCTGCCGTACTGCCACCAGTCATATAGATAGCTATAGTGAATGTTGTTGGTGAGATTGGGGCTGATGTTGGTGGTGAGGCCGGCTACAAAGTACCAGGGCTCCTGCGGATCGGTCGACTGGGAAGTCGGAACTCCGAGCTTATCTCCAGGGAAGAAGCCGCCAACGTCTACTTGGTCGTCGGTAGCAACCTTTAGCTTGAAGTAGCGGTAGCTCGACATCAAATGCCACTTGTCGCTAAAGTCGTGGTCAAGACGTCCGACCCAGAAGTTGCTGGTTTGCGGGAGGGCGAGGTTCGCCTTATAGCCGCCAATGTTTCCCACGCCGCCCACCATGTCGCAACGGGTTTGTCCGCAGTCGCCATTGGTCTCGTTCGGCAGCGGCATATACTTGTTCCACATCTGCGACACTAGCGGGTTGATTCCGATCCCTTGAGGGTCGCAGACGCCGCCGGGGAAGGAGGTACAGTTGGCATTCGTGTTCAGGTTATACGACACGCCATCGAAAACTAAGATTCCCTGGCGCATGGTGGCCGAGGGAACGATTCTTTCGAACGTTTCCGAGTTCGGCCAGCGATAGCCTTCATAGTTCAGAAAGAAATAGGTCTTCCCGCCCAAAAGCTTAGGCAGGATCGGTCCGCCGACGCGGCCGCCAAAGCGGCTCCGGTGCCAATCAGGAACTGGCGTGCCGGTCAGGTTGTTGCTCCATGTGTTGGCCGAAAAGTTGTTGTCCAGGTAGTACTCATACGCGCTACCGTGCCAGGTATTGGTGCCGCGCCTGGTAACGACCTGTACCTCGGCTCCAGCGGAACTGTTGAAATCAGCCGTCTGGCCGGCGCTGTTTACTTTGAACTCTTCCACGCTATCCGCCGGAGTCGGCATGACGCCGGTTGGGCCGGCCGCGACGGCATTACTTTGGTTGGAAATGCCTCCGGTCGGATCGCCCGCGAAACTGGCGGTATAGACGCTCATACTGCCGTCCATATCATTGGAGTTGTTGCCGCCATCCAGCGAGAAATAACTTTGATCGACGACCGCGCCGGCCACGCTGCCATCAGGACTCACGCCCGGTTGCAATTCGACGAACGTGCTGACGTCGCGATTCAAGCTGGGCAGAGAATCCAGAGCGATGCCCGTGACGGTATTGCCCACGGTCGCGTTGATGGTTTGCAACTCTGTGCCCGCTGCCTGCACTTCCACGGTGGTGGAAGAGGTGCCGACTTGCAGGGTTAGATCCAAAGCGGTGGTGATTCCGACTTTCACCTCCTGCTTAAAGACCTTGGTGGTGGAGAAACCTTGCTTGTTGATCGTCAAATCATAGATGCCCGGGTTCACGTTGACGAATACGTAGTGGCCGGCACTATTCGTCACGGTGTTCAGCGGCGTGGCGGTGGAAACATCGGTCAGAGTCACCGAGGCAGCGGGCACTACCGCACCGGAGGGATCGGTCACCGTTCCCACTACCGATCCTGTATTGGTTGCTTGTCCCCACATCGGCACTGCGATCACCAAGCAGAGAGCGAGTGCTACAAGAGAGAACCTCGTGGTATGCATGTGCGACTGCCTCCTCCGACCACCAGAGTTGAACTAAGAAGACAGACAACCAAAAATGAACGTAAATAAAGAAGCTGGGAACTTTCGGAAGTACACATAACACATCGCAACTGATATTCCAAACTTTTTTGTAAAGAAGTGTTATGTTTTTAGTGGATTTGTCACGCGCTGTGGAAATCTGTTCTACACTTTGTTGGAGATTTGTATTGTTTTACGGACGCTGGCAGTGGCGATTTCCGCCGCAGGATCTGAAATTCCGATCACGGCGATCTGAATTTGACCGATCAAAGCGCGAATCCAGCAAGACCCTTCCCCAAGCTGTCTACTCGCCTGACAAGCTCGACGCACGTTTTCTCCTCTAAACCCCTCCCACCAAAGTCACAACCGATGGTTGGAAACTTGCTGGCCTTTGGCGTATAACAAAGGGTTGCGAATCCGCATGTCTCCGCTCGCGGACGGCAGAAAATTTATTTCTTAGGAACCAGGCGAAAGACTATGTCCACGACCGTGCAGGCCCCAAAAGGTCTAGAAGGGGTGGTTGCCACAACCTCCAGCATCTGCTACATCGACGGCGACCGGGGTGTCCTGGCGTATCGCGGCATCGATATTCACGAACTGGCCGACCATTCGACTTTTGAGGAAACCTGCTACCTGCTCTGGTTTGGCCATTTGCCTACAAGCTCGGAACTTCACGAGCTCCGCCAAAAAATGGCGGAAGAGCGCAAGATGGATGCCGCGATCTTCGAGTTGCTGCGCAGCGCTCCGCAGCACGCACTTCCGATGGATGTGTTGCGCACCGCGGTTTCCGCACTTTCCTTTTACGATCCGGAAGAGAGGAACAACGATCACAACGCGAACGTGAATAAGGCCATACGGCTGACCTCCCAGATCGCGATGATTGTGGCCGCCTATGATCGTATCCGCAAGGGAAAGCCCATCGTAGAACCGGACCGCTCGCTTTCCCACGCGGCCAATTTTCTGTTGATGCTGAACGGGAAGGCTCCTTCGTCAACTGCAGAACGTGCATTGGATATCGCTCTGATCCTCCACGCCGACCATGAACTCAATGCTTCGACTTTTGCCGCGCGGGTAACCGCGGCGACCCTTTCAGACATGCACTCTGCGATCACCTCGGCGATTGGTGCGTTAAAAGGCCCGCTGCATGGCGGCGCGAACGAAGCCGTGTTTACAATTTTGCAGGCGATCGATCGTTCCGGTGCGGATCCGATTGATCACATTAAGAACATGCTGGCGCAGAAAAAGAAGGTTCCGGGCTTCGGCCACCGTGTCTATCACACGGAAGATCCGCGCGCTACCCATTTACGCGTGATGTCCCGCGACCTGGGAAAATCCAGCGGCCAGGCAAAATGGTTTGAGATGTCGCACAAAATCGAAGATTTTGTGAAGACGGAAAAGAAGCTCAATGCCAATGTCGATTTCTACTCCGCTTCCACATATCACACGCTTGGCATTGAAGTCGATCTCTTTACGCCCGTGTTTGCCGTCTCGCGTATAAGCGGGTGGGCTGCTCACGTGATTGAGCAACTCGACGACAACCGCCTCATTCGGCCTCGAGCGGACTATGTAGGGCCGGAGTATCCCAATCGCTACGTACCGATCGAGCAACGATAGGACCTCTCTATCGTTGAATTTCCTGGAAATTCCATCTGTACCTTCGCTCCAGCGTAAAATAGAACTGTGAGCTCTCCGCGCCGGGTTTACCTCGACAACAATGCGACCACGCCGGTTCTGCCGAACGTGTTCGATGCCATGCGTCCGTACTTTGGGGAGCGCTTCGGCAACGCGTCCTCTATTCATCAGCACGGGCAGGACGCTCGGTCTGCAGTCGAGCGTGCCCGCGCATCCGTGGCAATGCTGGTCGGATGCCGCGCTTCGGAGATCGTCTTTACTAGTGGCGGGACAGAAGCCGACAATCTTGCCATTGCGGGGTTGGTGAAAGCGGGCGACCACATAATCACGTCAAGCATCGAGCATCACGCCGTTCTTTTTTCCAGCAAGCGCTTGCAGGAAACCGGGATCGAAGTGACGTATCTCCCTGTTGACGGCCGAGGCCTGGTCGATCCCGAAGATGTAAGGCGCGCAATACGCTCTAACACGAAATTAATTTCTATGATGATGGCGAACAACGAAACCGGCGTCATACAACCGGTGGAAGAAATTGGCAAGATTGCTGCTGAAGCTGGAGTACTGTTCCATACCGATGCTGTCCAAGCGGTAGGAAAGATTCCTGTGGATGTGAAGAAGATTGGCTGCCAAGCTTTGTCTTTATCGGGCCACAAACTGCATGGGCCGCAAGGTGTTGGAGCTTTGTACCTGCACAAGGGAACTGCGATTCGACCGTTGTTTTACGGCGGCCGTCACGAGCGTTCGCGGCGTGCAGGAACCGAGAATGTTCCCGGAATTGTGGGACTGGGAAAAGCCACGGAGCTGGCGATGCAAGGCTTTGCCGACGGCGCCGATCAGAAGATGGCGGAACTTCGCGACCGCTTGCAACAGGGAATTCTAAGTGAGATCGAGGAATCCGGCGTCAACGGCGAGGGTGCTCCGCGAGTTCCCAACACCACGAATATTTACTTCAGCCACATCGAGGGCGAATCCATGGTCATCGCACTCGACTTGAAAGGTTTGGCTATATCCACCGGCGCCGCTTGCGCATCGGGCGCGATTGAAGCGTCGCATGTTCTTACCGCGATGGGGCTGCGCGGAGACCGCCCGCGCGGCAGCATTCGCTTCAGCCTGGGCAAACAGAACACCGCTGAAGATGTCGACTTCGTGCTGGCGCTAGTGCCGAGTGTTGTAGAACGCTTAAGAGATTTGTCGCCAGAATATAAAAAGGCCACCGCGTAGGTGAGGCGAGAAATAATTCAAGGCTGAGTGCTGACTGCTAATTGCTGAATGCTTAACACCAAAACCATCGCCGTAGCCATGTCGGGCGGTGTGGATTCATCCACGGTGGCGGCCATGCTGCGCGCCGAAGGGCACAACGTCATCGGGCTCACGATGCAGCTTTGGAATCAGCGCCGTCTGGCGGGGCACGAGGGCATGCCGGAATCCGTGCAGGGCCGCTGTTGCTCGCTTGATGATGTGTACGACGCGCGCCGCGTCGCCGAGCATATCGGCATTCCGTATTACGTGGTCAATCATGAGGAGCGGTTTGAGCGCGATGTAGTGCGGCCGTTTGTAGCGGAATATCTTTCCGGCCGCACGCCAATCCCTTGCAGCCTCTGCAACAACCATCTGAAGTTTGATCAGCTGATCACCGTCGCGCAGCAGATCGGCGCGGACAGCGTGGCCACAGGTCACTATGCTCGCGTCGAATTCGACGACGTGAGTAGCCGCTGGCTGCTCAATCGTCCCGCGGATCACAGCAAAGATCAAACCTACTTTCTGTTCGGCCTCACTCAAGAGCAACTCAGCCGAACTCTGTTTCCCCTGGGCGACATGACCAAGCCCGAAGTGCGCGAACTCGCCCGGAAGCACGGCCTGGCGCTGGCCGAAAAGCCCGATTCGCAGGAAATCTGCTTCGTCCCCGGCGGCGATTATAAGCAGTTCATCGACGCCTATCTCGCCGACTCTGGCGAGGCTTTGCCCGACACCGCAGGAGAACTCGTGACTACCGCCGGGGAAGTGATTGGCGAACATCACGGCATTCATAACTTCACCGTCGGCCAACGCAAAGGACTAGGCGTCGCGACCGGATCTCCGCTCTACGTGATTCAGATCAACGGCGCCGACAAGCAGGTCGTCGTCGGCGGAGAAGAGAATCTGTATTCCCGCACGTTGCGCACGCGCCGCGTGAACTTGATCGCTGTGGATGATCTAACCGAGCCGATGCGCGTCTCCGTAAAAATCCGTCATCGTCACGAGCCCGCCGCCGCGATGATCGAGAAGACCGGAAGCGACGAGATTCTCGTGACCTTCGATCAGCCTCAGCGCGCAATCACTCCTGGCCAAGCCGCTGTTTTCTACGATAACGATGTTGTCGTGGGCGGCGGATGGATTATTTGAAAACAGCTTCTATCCTCTAATAAATCGAAACAAGCAGCCGCGGCGCCATGCGCCACGCCCTCTCACTGGTAAGAAAACGTCAAGTTGTCGAGATACACGTTGTAGGAATTCTGCTGGCTGTTTCCGTCCATCTGGTAGTTAATGGTCAAGCCATACCAGCCATTCGAGGAACCGGCGCCAAAGCTCCAGTTCAGGTTGCTGGTCACGCCGTTCAGAGTGATCGACTGATAGACCAGCGCGTTGCTCGAAGTCCGCTGCACTTTGATCGTCAGATGGTTCCAGGAATTGTTGTTTGGATAGCAAGGTATGCCGGTGGGCTTCCAGCGCTTGTTCTGGTTATCCCACACATCCCACTCATTGCCCGATGCGATGCGGCACTCGTGGCCAAAGATGAAACCCATGTTGCCGAAGAACTGGTTGATGTCGAACTCCAGCGCCTGTGCCAGACCCAGATTGTCCCCGTAAAAGTACACATCGTAAGTGAAATCGTGCAGATTGGGGATAAGCGCCTGGTCTGCATCCGGCATCCCTTGCGAAGAATCGGGACCAATCAGATGATTGTTCCACAGGGCGTCAGAAAAGGGGGCGCTGCCTCCGACATAGTATTCAGTGGCCTGCCCGCTCAGCGATGGTGACGCGACACCCTGGGTCATGGAGAACGCGATGCCATCGCACGGTGAAGGAGAACAGTCAACAAAGTCTGGCGGTCCTTGCCCAAACTGACCCCAGCCGCCGCTGTGCTGCAGGTTCGAGAAAGAACTTCCTGCGTTACTTCCGCCAGTCGGCGATGGAGCCGGCGAGGTAGGAGTTGGTGTTGTGGGCGGGTTTGAAACCGCCATTTGCAAAGGTTGCTGTTGAGACAGTCCACTGGAATCCGAAACGGAGACGGCAAAGCTGAAAGTTCCGGCGGCTGCGGGTGTCCCCGCAAGCGCACCGGTGGAGTCGTTGAGAAGCACCCCCTGCGGCAGTTGACCCGATGCGACGTAAAAAGCGTAAGGAGCGACTCCGCCGGTCACCGTCAGCGTTGTGTCATAAGCCGCGCCCATAGTGGCCGGAGGAAGAACGGAGGAGACCGTAAGCTTAGAAGTTGAAGTGCCTGTCGATGTGGGGCTGTTGCTGGCTGGAAAAGAAGAACCAGAGCAGGCGATGAAGAAAATAACCCAGCAAAGAATGGTTGTCAGAGCCAGGCAGTTCAAATAAATAGTTCGGTTCGCGCGCCTTTTAAGCGCGGAATGTGAGAAATGATGCAACATCTTGTGACCTCTCGAAATGGGGGATTCAAAGGAAGCCAAGAAGCGTCCTTAAGTCGAGCTCCATTCAGCGTTGGGACAGGAGTCCACCGAATGAGAATTGGCCAGAGGAGGTGCTGGGAGTTGCGAACACCTTTATTCCCGGAACGTTTAAGTTTCGGCGCTCACGCACGCTTGCGCAAGCCTTTTCCAGGCGCACATCAGAATCACCGACTGGGCAGTACTAAGTGTGAAATGCGGAAGGATACTGAATTTACTGACTATTATAAACAATTTCGTCCAGCTTTTGTGGACAGGAAATAAGCGGACATCGAGAAAATTCGCGTGAAATTCGTGGGATGGAAATTTCGGAGGACCGATGAACAAGTCTGTGACAGATATTCGATCGCTGCAGAAGCCATTGAAGGATCGGTACCGCCGCGATCCCAGCAGTTCACGCATTACTCTAACGGCCAAGGGAAGCGAGACCGCCACGCCCCTATCTTGCTCCGTGGACATCGGCCGCGCGATCTATCAGGCAGAGGCGCACAAGGGCGTGGGCGGGGCAGGAACCGCTGCTTGTTCCGGAGATCTTCTGCTCGGAGCGCTGGCTGCTTGTGCGCAGCTTACTTGTCAATTGGTGGCGACGGCGATGGGCATTCCCACGCGCCATATCGAGGTCACTGTGGAGGGCGATCTGGACTTATCAGGAACGCTGGGCATTTCGAAAGACGCCCTGATCGGTTTCGAAGCAATTCGCCTGCAATTCAACGTCGACGCGCCGCAGGCAACCTCAGAGCAATTACGGGCATTGCAGGAGAAAACCGAGCAATATTGTGTGGTTCTGCAAACCTTGCTGCACCCGCCAAAAATTAATGCGCAGTGGAGTGCGGCCGCCGATTGATGAATGGTCAACGGGTGAACACTAGAAGTGCCCGCGAAGCATGACGACGATGAGCCCGGCCACGATGATCGCCAGATAGGCGAACGAGAAGATGTAGTAAACAATCTTGATCTTCGGCCAAATAAACGCGGGCCACACATCGGCAAATTTATCGAAAAATGTTTCTGCAAATCGAGGCGGCAATGCGGCTTCGTCCGAATCGGGTTTCCACTTGCCGGCGATCCATGTGGCGCGAAGGTTCGACATGAGCAGCGCGATAATGATGATCCTGACGACTCCGATACCCGGTGAATTCGTCAACACGAAAATAGCGGACGCGAGAAAGTCGATCACGTAATAGACAAGCATGATCGCCGCCGCAAATGGATTGTGCTCCCGAACCCCGATGCCGCCGAGATGAAACAAGAGGAAGACAAGGATTCCATTGACGGGCTCGCCGGCCAGGGTCAGGAAAACCAGGGACATCACTCCGACAATCGTGCAGACCCAAAAACCCTGTGTCGCAAGATAGTCGACGTCCACACCACTCTGTATCGATGGCCAGAAAAGGCTTTTGAGGCGGCCTTCCGCACGAACGGTCGAATCTGAGAGGCCCAGCGTTTGCATGGTGCAGGATTACACTGCAAGAGGAGCGTCTTGTCTACCAAGAAATTCGGAGTTATGCCTTTGACAAACCCTATGCTTTGCCCCGTGGTACGATACCGTCCCTCCCCAATCCTCTCGCCGAAGGTGTTTCTATGAACAAGGCTCTTGCTGTGGCGGTCTTACTGTTGGGCGTTCTAGCTATTGGGTTTGCGACTAGCAGTCCCACAACAGGAACATTTGCTGGCCCGCGCGTAATCGCCACGGGTGCGCTTACTGGGCAGACCTCAAACATTCCAACCACGACGATTTTCACCCCGCCCCGAAGCGGGCTTTTTCGACTCTCAGCCTACGCAACTCTCACAACGCCAGCCACTAGCGGGTTTCAATCTAGCTGGGCGTACGATTTCACGTGGACTGATGATGCTGGTGTAGCGACTGGAGGAACTCGAATCCTCATTGACCCGCAGAATGACCAGACTGTAGGAGCCTTCAATTGGAACGAAGTCGGACCATACGGTACTACGCTGCTGTTTCAGGCGAAAGGTGGAACATCTGTCACTTATGACGTGACCCAACTTGGCACGCCCGACGGCAGCGCCTACTCTCTTTATTACACAATCGAGCGGCTAGAATAGATTATTTAGCTTCTTAGTCCTCTCGTTTTTTTTAGATGCTTTCTCCGGCGGCTTTACCCAGAGCACGCCGCTATCACTTCCTCGAAGGGGAGCGGAATGTGCGGGATCGGCTTCGCGTTGGTGGTTTTGTTCGATTGTTCCTGTGGCTTATTCAACTGGACTTTGCTCCTGCTCATTCGGTGGAAACTTAAAATTCTCCTGCTTCTGGGGCACTGGCATTCCGATACGTTGCGAACGGAATGCCATACACAGCGCCAAAAAGTTCGGCCTGTAACGGACGGCCCCGCCACCGGAGGATTCCAAGGGCACATACCATGCAATTACTTGCGATGGTAGAGGATGAATTTGTGGCGAAACCCGTATAAATGGGGCTAGAAGCCAGGAATCTAGCCCAAATGGGTTAGCTCGCAAGTGAGTAGTGAACCCAGACGATTGCGGGCTGGCAAAACCGGGTTAAAGTAAAGCTCGAAACGCGGCAATTGGCGTGGCTTCTCGGGCGCCAGCCGTCAACCCAACATCACCCTTGAGGAGGAAAAAATATGCGTCGCTTCATGATTGTAATGTGTGCAATTGCTCTTTGTACGGCCAGCGCGCTGGCCGCAACGAACGGACCTTTAACGGTCGCGCCGCCAGCCGGCATAACCGATGTCCTGAAAGTGGACTATTTCTCTAACGCCCACACCGCCGGCGCTCCGGATGGAACGCTGCGGGTTACCGATCCAGGCACAGCTGCGGGCAACATTTGCTCGTACATCTTCGTGTTCGATCCTCAGCAGGAAATGGCCGAGTGCTGCGGCTGCCTGAACACGCCAGATGGTTTGGCCACTCTGTCGGTCAACACTGACCTGACGGGCAACCCCTTGACTGGCGTGACGTTGACGACCGGCCTGATCAAGATCCTGTCGGTTTCGCCGATCGGCAACGCCTGCCCGCTTCCCGGACAGACCTCGGGTTCCGATGTAATCGAGCCCGCGATCCGCGCCTGGACCACGCACATTCAGAATGGCAACTTCGCGGAGACCGAAACCGCTTCGCAAGATGCCACCCTGAGCGCGGCAGAAGTTACGCGTCTGCGTAACGAGTGCTTCGCGATCGTGCTCGACGGCAGCGGCCGGGGCATCTGCTCCTGCGGCGTTGGCGACTAATCGTTCGTTGATCTGTCGCGGCAGCCCACCCTTGAATCCTCCGCAAGGGTGGGCGCCGTGAATACCTACCTCGTATCCCGCCTTTAGCCATCAACCAAGCAAAAAGCAAAGACTCTTCTCCCTGAAGTCAGGATTGGTCCACATAGGAGAGCCTTGTTACTTTGTCTGTGAGTGACGGAGTTGATCTAGAAATAATGGGCCGGAACCCTTCAGCTTTTCTTCGAGGCGCGCGGTGCAGTCGCAATCTCCACAAGCCCAGGGTTCGCTTCCACTTTCATCGCGGCACTTGCGGCGGTCATGCGCGTCCTGCACCCGCGTCAGATCGAAAAATTCTTCCCAATAAGGCCGCTCTTCCTGCAAGGGCGTGGGACAGTAGCAGACTTCGACCCAGCGGGCCGTTTGATCCGGACAGACACGGGCTTCCTGCATATTCCGCAGATATTCGCCTTCGGCAACCGAACCTCGTCCAAGGTTTTCATCTTCGATCGCTCGCAGCAGATCCGCTCCGCGTCCCGGCTTGACGCGGGCTCGCACCAAATAACGCATCGACCCTCCTGCTTCCTTTACTGTAGTCCTGCCTGGCCAAGCATTTCCAGAAACTGATGCTGCGTTCGCATATCGATAGATTGCGCCACCAGCTTGCCGCTGCGGTCGTAGACGAAGCTTTTGGGAATGCCTTCGACCTGGAAAAGTTCGTTCACCTTTCTCCCCGGATCGAGCAAAACTGGATACGTGATTTTTCGTTCGGTTATGAATGGATTCACCTTTGCCGCTTCCTCATCGGAAATGGAAAGCACGACAAAGCCCTGATCTTTGAATCTGAGATAAAGCGATTCCAGGTCGGGCATCTCTTTGCGGCACGGCGGACACCAGGTCGCCCAGAAGTTCACCAGCACAACTTTGCCTTGCAGACTCTTCAAACTCCAGGCCTGCCCATGCAAGTCGGTAAGCGTGAAGTCGGCTTGCTGCCGTTTGGCATCGTCGGCCTCCAGCTTAGCCGTGGCCGCGGCTAACTGCGGAGCATCGAGAGAGGCCTGCACATGCTCGTAGCGGACCAGAGAAGCGAGTTCCACATAGAGAAAGTTGGGCTGACCGTTCTTGCCGGGCTGCGGTTGCTCTCGCAGGGCCGAGGCCAAAGTACTGGCTACCTCCTGCAAAGTGTCGCGGCCGAAATCGCCTTCAGTCGACAAATTGGCCAGACCGCCAGCCAGCCTCATTTTGTTGGGCGTCGCCGGAAGCTGGCGAATCTGAACGGCTAGCTCTTTCGTGGTGCGGGCGCGCACATCATCGGGAAGCTTGCGCAGCCCTCGTATCTGGTCGAGGATCGGCTTTTCTTGAGCGCTCCAAACGATGGGTTTTTCGTCGGCAAGGGAAATGATGGGAGAGACAAGCACTCCGACGAAAAGGAAGCCGGCGACGAGCAGCGGAAGAGCCGGGAAGGGAAGCCGGAAGGAATTGCGAACCATGTAAATCAGACTACATCAGCGAGAAACCTGCGCCAAACCCGAAATAGTCAGCCGGATCAGATAAACATTTCGTCCTGCGGAACCGGCCGCCGCTCGCGGTTGCCGCCATTTCGCCGGTAGCGATTTCCCAGCAAATACTCGACTCCAGCAGTCACACCACGCATGATCCCGGAAACCTGGCGAATCGGAGAAACCACCGTAGTGTGAACCATCTCCGAGGTTCGCTCAACGCGGTCCAGCGTGCGGGTCAACAATTCATCGGCACGAATCACTTGCAGGCGAGCTCGATCGACAAGGTCGTTGACCGTAGCATCCATCCGTTCCACCTGCGCACGCATAAGAACGGTGGACTCTGAAAGATTATCGGAGATCACCTGCAGTTTAGGACGGATATCCGTCAGGATCGATTGTGCCGTTTCCAGCGCGGGCAATGTTTTCCCCTTCACCTCAGTGGCAATGGCTTCCATGCGCGCGCTGCTTTTGCGGAGGGCCAGGTACATGAATACCAGGACCAGCGCCTGCAGAACTACGGCTGCTGCCGTTACGGCGATAAATATGGGGATTAGGTTTTCCATAACGAGCCTCCGCCAATTCTAGAGGTACGGCACGCAGTGCCGGGCAGGGCCGCCTGCTGCCTACGAAGTCTTCGGGGCCGCCGTTTCATTCGTTGCTTCGTGATAGGCCTGCCGACCCGCCTCGTAAGCCGCGCGGAACTGTTCTTTCTGCTGATTTACCACGTCACGACCGCGATCAACCCAGTCATTTGCCTGAGTCTTAGCCTCTTGCGCACGCCCGCGCACGTAATCTCGGCCTTCCTCGGCTCGCGCGCGTAATACGTCGCGCGTCTCGCTGCCCGAACGCGGAGCATACAAAACTCCAGCCAGTGCGCCCAAGCCCAAACCCGCGAGGAACCACACGAAGCTGCTGCCGCCATCTCGATCCGACATCTGAATCCTCCTTCACAACCCTAGTCGGATGGTAGCACCCGTATTCGCTAAATACAATTACGGCGAAATGAGTAGGCGCGAAAAAGGAAAGCTGCAGTACTGCGGATTTTGCGGCAGCGTAGGCCTTGAATCGGAACGCCGTGTTCAACACGCTCGCCGCCAGAGCCGCCCCGCGCTTGCACGCTGAGTGAGCTGAAAACAAGCTCCACCGACGAAGGGCCGGAACTTATTTCTGCGGAGGAGTTGCCGGGGTTGGCGCCGGCTGGGTCTTGACCGGCTGTGACTTGATGCCTTGCAGAACCGAAGTCGGCCCAGTGCGGCGCGATGCATAAATCGATAGCGTGATGGAAGTCACGATAAATAATACCGCCGACCAGGTTGTTGCCCGCGAAAGAGCCGTGGCAGCGCCACGCGTACCGAAAGCGGTCTGGCTCCCTTGTCCGCCGAACGCCGCTGAAATGTCGCCGCTGGTGCCGCTCTGCAATAGAACCACGACAATAATGAAGAAGCACACGAGGATGTGGATGATGGTGATCAGTGTAATCATGAGTTTAGATTTGTACTTTCTCGCGGCGCTGGCCGGCGAAGTGCTACCGCTCAACCGGCCGAATTCAGCTCTTTAGTCTGTGAATTTGTAAATTTGTACTGCCTCAAGATCTATGGTGCGGAAGGGGGGATTTGAACCCCCACGCCTTTCGGCGCCACCCCCTCAAGATGGTGTGTCTGCCAGTTCCACCACTTCCGCACTTCTACAAATTCTATTCTACCCAGAAACATTAATTATTTCGGAGTCTGAGGATGGGTACAGCACTGGACCGTCTAATGGTATCGCGTCCAGCCACGTACTGCAACGGAAACAGACTCGCCGGTCCCCGCTTTGGTTCCGCAGAGCGCAGACCTTAGGACACGAGAATCTACCTCCAGTTTCCTCATGCCATGGAATCAGCACTTGCGCGATGATTTACCGGCTCTTGGTGATCGAAAACAGCGCAGGCCTATTCTGCTCGGTTTATTGCATCTCACGATATTGTGTGCCACTTCCAGGCGAGATCGGGCAACAACCGAAGCGGTACAATGTATCTCGATTATGCGCACGGTTTTCGACATCTTCGCGCAAATCTTCCGCAACCTGTGGGCGCACAAACTGCGCTCCTTCCTGACGATGTTCGGGATTGCGTGGGGCGTGGGATCTCTGTTGCTGCTGGTCGGAGTGGGCGAGGGTTTCCGTTCGGGTAATAAGCGCGAATTGGCCGAGTTTGGCCGGGACATCATGTTTGTCTTTCCCGGACGCGCCCCAGCCGTCAAGGGCAGCATGAACTCTGCCCGTTCCTATTTGCTCACCTACGACGATTATCTGGAGATCCGTAAGGCCCCGCACGTCCGCAATGCATGCCCTTTGCTTTCCCGCACTGACCTGCATCAGGTGAGCGAATTCGCAACTGCCGGCGTGGAGATCCTTGGAGCGGAACCGCAGCTCAATGAGATCAGCTATCTTCCGCTCAAAGACGGACGCTGGCTCAATGCGATGGATGAAGCGCAGCGACGCAATGTGATCGTCCTCGGCAGCGACTTATTGAAGACTCTGTTCCCCGGGCGTCCGGCGGTAGGCGCCGCCGTTCTGCTGAACGGCATCCGATTCGAAGTCATCGGCACCCTGCCGCATCTCGGCCGCGGCGACAACACATGGCTGAATATGCGCGGCTACATTCCATTTCCGGTGATGGCAACTTTCTTTCCCATCAAGGGAGAAAACCACCAGAACGCCATTTCCTTCGTCGAATATCAGCCACGGGTGAACGCCGAGCATCTGCTGGCGCAGGACGACGTGCACAAGATCCTGGGGCGCAATCATGGATTCGACCCCAACGATGAAAACGCTTTTGACGAGTGGGATTCGATTCAGTCGTCAAAAATGGTGGGAACAATTTTCGATGTTATGAACATGTTTCTGGGAGCGGTGGGAATGATAACGCTGGCGCTGGGCGCCATTGGGGTCATCAATATCATGCTGGTTGCGGTCAGCGAACGCACCCATGAAATCGGATTGCGAAAAGCGCTGGGGGCTACGAACCGTAGTATTTTGTTTCACTTTTTTCTGGAGGGATTGCTGCTAACGCTGGGGAGCGGACTGCTCGGCATGGCGTTTGCGGCGGGCTTGATGGCGATGGCGGGAAATGTGCAGGGACCGGGAGGCTTCGATCCGCCGAAATTAGTGCCGATGTCCGCCATTTTGGCGATTGGCAGCCTAACCCTGGCGGGAGTGGTCGCGGGCCTATACCCTGCGCGCAAAGCGGCCATGCTGCAGCCCGTGGAAGCTCTCCGGCAAGAGTGACGCCGACGAGCGATCTACAAATGACACGCTATGTTTCGTGATCTGTTTCAAGAGGCGTACGGCGCTATGCGGCACAATCGCCGCCGCACTGCCCTCACCATGCTGGGTATGGCATGGGGCATCGCCACAGTTGTCATGCTGCTGGCGTATGGAGATGGCTTTGGCCAGGCCTGCGCCAATATCTTTGCTAACTTCGGCACTAAGCTCGTCATCGTGGTGCCGGATCGCACTTCCATGCAGGCCGGCGGGCAGAAGGCGGGGATCCTTGTCCGCTTTACCCAGGATGACGTAGACACGCTTACCACCAATCTTCCGCAAATCACCCACATCACTCCCGAGGTCAGCAAACAAGCCAGTGTTCAATATGACACCAGGGTTTTCACCTGGGCCGTCACTGGCAACGATCCCAATGTGATCGTTGTCCGCGCCCTGAAGATGGAGCAGGGCCGCTTCTACAACGCCGAAGACGAAATTCAACGCGCTCGTGTTGCGGTAATCGGTTCGGAAGCGAAGGAAAAATTGTTCTCCGGCCGAAATGCTGTGGGTGAACACATCCGGCTCGACGGCCTGAGCTTCGAGGTTATTGGCGTCCTCGCCGCCAAGATGCAGGAAGGAAATGACGACATCAATCGCGTGGTCTACGTCCCCTTCAGCACCATGAGCGAACTGAAGAGCACCCATTACCTGGATTCCATTTGGTTCACCTACCAAACTCCGGAGTACGAGAGCCTGGATCAAACGGTTCGCACCATCCTGGCAGGCGAACACAAATTCAACCAGGCCGACCGGCAGGCGATAAGAGTCTTTAATCTCATGATGCAGGTCCATCAGTTCGAAATCATTACACTTGGGTTGAAGGTCCTGATGGGCTTCATTGGCACGCTCACCCTCGGCATCGGAGGGGTTGGGCTGATGAACATCATGCTGGTTTCCGTCACTCAGCGCACGCGTGAGATTGGCGTGCAGAAAGCGCTGGGCGCGCCACGCCGCTACATACTTTTGCAGTTCCTCGCTGAGGCTTTAACGATTACCTTCATCGGTGGAGTGCTGGGGGTGATACTGGCCTATGCTGTCGCGCTTTCCGTAGGAAGGCTCACGCTGTACAGCGCCTTCGCCAAGAACGGAGAGGCTGGAGACATCCGCCTGATCATCGCTCCTGGCACGCTGCTCGCATCTACACTCATCCTGGGCGCCGTAGGACTCGTCAGCGGCATGGTCCCGGCCTTCCGCGCTTCCCGCCTCGATCCGATCGAGGCATTGCGGCACGAATAGTCGCGCTTTGAAATAAACTTCGCGGCCGACGCTAATATTTCACAATCGCCGCAAACGATTTGGCGTCTAGAGACGCTCCGCCCACCAAAGCTCCGTCGATTTCCTCTTGCGACATCAGAGCAGAGGCATTCTCCGGCTTGACGGAGCCGCCATAGAGAATTCTCAGCCTCGCGGCGAATTCGTCGCCGAAAATCTCTTTCGCCTCGCGCCGGATCACGGCGTGAGCCTCCGCCGCAAGCTCGGGCGTTGCCGTCTTGCCCGTGCCAATTGCCCACACCGGCTCGTACGCCACCACTATGTGCGCCGCCTTCTTGCCTGAAATTGCGTGGAACGCCCGCACGCACTGGCGGCGAAGCACGTCATCGGTCAATCCTGCCTCACGTTCTTCCAGTACTTCTCCTACGCAGCAGATGGCGGCCAATCCGGCTTCCAGCGCGGCTTTCAGGCGTAAATTCACCGTATCGTCCGTCTCGCCAAAATACTGCCGGCGCTCCGAATGCCCCACAATGACGTACGTAACTCCCAATGCCAGCAGCATCTCCGCCGAAATCTCTCCAGTAAAAGCGCCCTCGTTTTTCCAATGCAGGTTCTGGGCTCCAATTGCGACGTTAGAGTTCCGAGTCGCCTCCACTGCCGCTGCCAAATCTACGTAAGGCGGACAGATCACGATCTCGTCGCGCGAATGCCCGGCGACTTCCGGCAGGAAAGCTTGGAAAAAATCCTTAGTCTGGGCAGGAGTCTTATACATCTTCCAGTTGGCGGCCATCACTCTTTTTCTCATGGATTTCTTTCGATGCCTGATAAGCGGATTTCGTTACCGGCTAACTGTTTCCAATCTGAAATGAGTTGAAGCATTTGAAGTGCAAAGCTTTTGTGCAGCATGATCGTAGGCGCGCAAACTGGAAAGATCGAAGAGCACAAACCGGATGAGCGTTACATGGCCGGCGGAAATCAGCGCTTCCATCGCGGCTGCAATAGCGATGGGCGCCGCTTCCGTCACGGGATACCCGTAAGCGCCGGTGGAAATTGCGGGAAATGCCAGCGACCTGAGACCGCGCTCATCGGCAACGCGAACGGATTCTTCATGACAACTGGCCAATGTTTCGGCTTCATCGCGTTTGCCGTTGCCATAAATCGGTCCCACCGTATGGATTACATGTCGTGCCAATAAATGCCCACCGGTAGTTATGACAGCTTTGCCGGCAGGTAGCTTGCCGATCTCAGCAACGATCTGGCGGCATTCGGCTAGGATGGCAGGCCCACCGGCGCGATGGATCGCGCCATCGACTCCGCCTCCGCCCAGCAAAGAAGAATTGGCTGCATTCACGATCGCGTCGGTCGATTCCTCGGTGATGTCCGCAGGCCCGTGGATCTCAATCGTCTTTCCGCTTTCCAGTACCAGCCGAGTTATGGACTTTTGCACGAGGGCGCCCAGGATCGTTACTTCTTATCGGTTAGCGCTTCCACACCAGGAAGCTTTTTTCCTTCCAAAAATTCCAATGAGGCGCCGCCTCCAGTGGAAATGTGAGTCATCTTGTCGGCCACGCCCGCCGCCTGCACCGCCGCGACCGAATCGCCGCCTCCGACAATGGAAGTAGCTGCTCCGTTGTCGGCCACCGCGTGCGCAATCTTGAAGGTGCCACGGGAAAATCCCGGAACTTCAAAGACTCCCATCGGCCCATTCCAAACGATCGTGCGCGCGCCGAAAATTTCTTCGGCAAACAATTCAACTGTTTTCGGCCCAATATCCAAAGCCATGCGGTCGGCCGGAATCGGCTGACCCTCGCCGATCTGCTGCACCACCGCGTTCGCTTCCGGCTTCATCGCAACCACATGATCAATCGGCAGCAGGATTTTCACATTCGCCTTCTTTGCTTCCGCCAGCAACTGACCCGCAAGATCCACCTTGTCAGCTTCCAGCAGGGACTTGCCAATCTCCTGTCCCTGCGCCTTCAGAAACGTATATGCCATTCCTCCGCCAATGATCAGCGTGTTGACTTTGGTTAACAGATGCCGGATCACGCCAATCTTGTCGCTGACCTTCGCGCCGCCGAGAATCGCAACGAAAGGCTCCTCTGGATGTTCCAGTGCCGTACCCAGGTAACGCAATTCTTTCTCCATCAACAACCCAGCCGCAGCTTTGGGAATGAACTTCGTGATTCCCACGGTTGACGCGTGAGCCCTGTGCGCGGCACCAAACGCATCGTTCACGTAAAACTCCGCCAGGTTTGCCAATTGCCGGGAAAACTTCTCGTCGTTGCCTTCTTCCTCGGCGTGAAATCGCAAATTTTCCAGCAGGAGCGTCTGCCCCATCTCCAGTTGCGTGGCGACTTCTTCCGCTTCCGCCCCAACGCAGTCTGGGGAAAAGCCAACGTTCTCGCCTCGCGCCAATTCCTTGTCGAGTAACATGCGTAGGCGCTCGGCCACTGGCTTCAAACTCATCTTCGGATTGGGTTTGCCCTTCGGACGTCCCAAATGCGAGGCGAGGATGAGCCGCGCCCCATGGCGTAGCGCATATTCGACGGTGGGCAGGGTTTCGCGAATGCGCGTGTCGTCCATGACTCGGCCGTCTTCCAAGGGAACGTTGAAGTCGACTCGCATAAAAACGCGGCGGCCATGAATTGGCAGATCACGTATGGAAAGCTTGGACATGGCTGGTTGTCCTTCTCTTGCAGACAAAATCGAACTTGGGAATATCAGAGAAACCGGAAATGCAACTTCAACGCCGAGACCGCAAAGACCGCCGAGCCAAAACGCGAAAACAACATTTTTTACTTAACGTTTTCCTCGCCGATTTTGGCGGCTTCTGCGTTAAATGTTTTATAGACCCTTGCCCGCGATATAGTTGATCAGATCGCGCACTCGGCACGAGTATCCCCACTCATTGTCGTACCACGAGATCACCTTGACGCAATTGCCGGCGACCACCAGCGTCATCGGCGCGTCGACAATCGAGGAACGGGAATCGCCCTTGAAGTCCGACGACACCAGTTCGTGCTCTTCGAATCCTAGATAATCCTTCAGCGGGCCGGCCTCCGACGCTTTTTTCAACGCCGCATTCACTTCTTCTTTTGTCGTCTTCTTCTCCACCCATGCAACCAGGTCTACAACGGAAACATTTGGCGTCGGCACGCGCATGGCAAACCCATCCAACTTGCCCGCCAGATCGGGAATAACCAACTTCAGTGCCTTGGCCGCGCCAGTCGAAGTCGGAATCATATTGATGGCCGCAGCACGCGCTCGCCGCAAGTCCTTGTGCGGGAAATCCAGAATGACCTGATCATTCGTATAAGAGTGAATCGTGGTCATCGTCCCGCTGACAATCTTGAATTCGTCGTTGATTACTTTGGCAATCGGCGCCAGGCAGTTCGTCGTACACGACGCGTTCGAAATAATGTGATGCTTCGCCCCATCATACTTTTCGTGATTGACGCCCAACACCACCGTGATGTCTTCGTTCTTCGCCGGCGCCGAAATAATAACTTTCTTCACCGAGCCGCGAAGATGCTTTTTCGCATCGTTGGCATCGGTGAAATGCCCGGTCGATTCCAGCACTACCTGCGCTCCCACAGATTCCCACGGCAGCGCCCCAGGATCTCTTTCTTTGAACACCTTGATCGTTTTCTTGTCGATCTGAATGCTGTCCGCGCTTGCGCTGATGTTGTTGGTCAGATTCCCCAGAATCGAGTCGTATTTCAACAAATGCGCCAGTGTCTTCGGATCAGTCAGATCGTTAACTGCGACGAATTCCAGATTCGGATCGTTCAACGAAGCGCGCAACACGTTGCGGCCAATCCGGCCAAAACCATTAATGCCTACCTTAATTGCCATGTTTCCTCCGTAAAATTATGAAGGCGTACTCAGACTCGACGGTGAGTTGATTCGCAAACCAATGATGTTAGCAGGGAACTGGAATCCCCGTAAACGGCAGGTGCTGTTCGATTTCTGAAGGGGCGGTCATCCTGAGCGAAGCTGTTTTTCAGGCGAAGCGAAGGATCTCGCGCGTCATGTAACCGCAGACACGACGCTGAAACGCTTCCTCTCACTCAAAGCTCAACTCAAGAAATGCATCTGCCCGCGAAAACGGCGAAGAGAGTCGTGCCATCCAATACTTGCGATTAATAGTCTTTCGCGCCGCAGCATGCTCTTCGACCGGTAAAATCCGCGCCGTGGCGTTCGACTCAGCGCCCGTTACGACGCCACGAATAGTGCACGGCGCCACTCGCACCAAACGATTATTGCGAATTCTCTTGAATTTGCCCATCGTGGATTTTGTCATTATATAAAGCTTTTCATTCTCTTCTCCAAACCACACCGGCGTAGCCACCGGCACGCCACTCTTGCGCAATGTCTTGAGTGAGATATATTTCTGACCGCGAATCGCCGACGGAATCTGACTGGGCATGGCGCTTTTCTAAACCTCTCGACTAAAAAAGAAACATTCCGCTGGCGGCCTTGGTTCGCTATTAGCGGTTCGCATTGCTCCCGCTGCCGCATCTGTGTTACAAGCCTTGCATGCGCAAATGGATGCGCGAGCGCCTGCAACGCCGCAAAAAAAAGACTCCCGAGCCGGAAGGGGCTGCGCCGCCCCCTTTGCAGCCAGCTTATTTCGACGCCGAACAGTCCAACCCCGAGGTCGCCGAGCCGCAAATGGACTCGCCGGAAGCTTCTGCGCCTGAAGCTGATTCCGTTCCCGAACCCGCAACCCAGCCAGCATCTGCCGATTCTCCCGCGCCGGCATCTCGTCCGGCCTCGCGATCCCGAACGCCCAACGAC
>JBAUXX010000079.1:0-1859 GCA_049584475.1 Candidatus Sulfotelmatobacter sp.
TTTGTAAAGTCAGCCGGCTGAAAGCCGGCTGCAGCCAAGATTGGCTGCCCCGCAGAGCAGCATAGCCGCAACCAAACGAAAAGCGTTTCCTATTTTTCGGTACTATGTCGGTTGTTCAAGGACCACACAAACCGAAAAGGAAGGAAACGCCATGAACGAGTTTATCGCAAGATACAAGGATCAGTTGAACGGAGTGATAACCGGCTTCGACCGTCTGGTTTTCCGTGGGAACTTGCCTTTGAATCATGAAACGGGAATGAAGGGATTCCTATGGGCGCAGGGGGTTGCTTGGAAAGATTACGCCAATTATGTGAGCCAGGTCAGCCAGCGAGTGAAGCAGGCCTCGTTGGCGTCGATGGAAGAGTTAAAACGGCCTATTCGTTATTTGACCAGCGGCAAGCAGAGTAAAGAAGAAATGGCCCGCAACATCGCGCGGGAAGATCACATCGGCAGCGGGCCGATCTGCGCTTTCACAGCGGTGGAACCGTGCTCCAGTTGGCGAGTAGCGGGTAATCGTCAAACCCAGAAACTGCAGCTGTTGCGAGGAATGCGGCAATGCCTATTCGTGTACCACTACTGGATCGATCCGGTGTTCGGCTTCATGAGCGCACGACTGCAGACCTGGTTCCCGTTCACCTTGTACGTGTATAGGAACGGGCGAGAGTGGTTGGCCCGTCAGATGGATCGAGAGGGACTGCGGTATCTGCGGCAGGATAACTGCTTTACCTGGATCGATAATTTCGCACGTGCTCAGACCTTGCTGGACGAGCAACTGACCACCGATTGGGCCAGTGCGCTGAATGGCTGCCTAGAGCGTATTCATCCGCTTTTTCCAGAGCTGTGCGAAAAATATCCGATGAACTACTACTGGACCAGCTTTCAAAGCGAGTGGGCCATGGATGTGGTCTTCCGCGATCCAGGACAGTTGCAGCATCTGTATCCGCAGTTGATTCACCTGGGCATGGTCAGTTTCTCCAGTCCCGACGTGATGCGGTTTATGGACAAGAAGGTCAACCGCAAAGGGGAGGCCGTCGGTCCCAATGCACACGAGGTGGTCAGCGATCTGAAGATCCGGCGGGAAGGTGTGCGCATCAAACACCGGCTGGGAAAAAACTCGATCAAGCTGTACGACAAGGCCTATGGCGAAGGGGGTGCTGTGCTCCGCGCTGAACTGACCCTCAATGCTGCCGGACAGTTCTGGGTCTTCCGCCACAAAACTGGCCAGACCGAAGGCGAACAGCAGTGGCGTCCCTTACGCGCCGGCATCGCCGACCTCAATCGCCGGACGGAAGTTTCCCAGAAGGCGCTGGACCGCTACTACACTGCTCTGGCCACAGTGGACGACACCACCACGCTGGGCGAACTGGTCGCTCAACTCCAACAGCGCGTCCGCTGGAACCACTCTTGGGTCCGCGCCCTGCATCCCTTCGAGCCTGGCGATCTGGCGCTCCTCACAGCTGTCAATCGAGGTGAGTTCGTCATCAACGGTATGCGCAACCGCGATATAAAGACTCTCCTGTATTCCACCGCACCTTCCGGCAAGCCGGAAGCTCGCCGCCGTTCCGCCGCCATCAGTCGCAAGCTTCGTCTGCTGCGAGCTCATGGCATTATTCAAAAACTGCCCCATACCCATCGCTATCAGGTCACCGACAAGGGCCGGCTCACTCTCAATGCCATTCTCTCGGCTCAACGCGCTACGACTCAGCAGCTTACGACTCTTGCCGCATGAAATCTTCTCAGCACGAAAAGAAACTCAGCTCTAGTAGTACAATATGCCAGCGTCTGCAACGGAGCGTAACGCAATACAGCGGTGCTCGCGGCATCGCTCCATTGCGGCGAGCGGTTCGGTAACACTCGAT
>JBAUXX010000080.1:0-145958 GCA_049584475.1 Candidatus Sulfotelmatobacter sp.
GCCAGCTCAGAGAGGAGCCGACTTCGCACCGGCTCCAAAGCCGCCGCCGCTGCTGCTGGATCGTCGATGACTTGGAGGTCGAGCACGAGGAGACAGTACCATTGACAATTTTTCTTGTCAAGGAGGATTCAATGCGTTTTCTTGTGAATTTGCAGACACGGAGTCGATGTCATCGCGGAGATGTCGTGCCGAAGAATTGTGGGCTTGCCGAGGCTTCCACTTCTGCCCGAGTGACGACATTCGAACGCCCGCCGCTAGAAAGCAGCCAGCAAGCGGTGTTGGCTAACTCGTGAAGTCAAATCTTGGGAGTCCCGGCTTGAGCAAGCATCGAGTGGTACTGAGGGATGAGCTCGCTCTTGCCAGAATGCGGCAGAAGGCCTTAGGGCTTTGCGGGCAACGGTTGCCAGAGCTCGATCTTATTTCCATCCGAATCATAGATCCAGGCAAAGCGGCCGTAGGATTCATCCATTCGTTTGGCGTCGATTTTTACTCCCTCTTGTTTTAAGGGGGCGAGCAAAGCATCCATATCGTCGACGATGTAATTAACCATGAACGGCGCGGGGCTGGGATCGAAATACTTAGTGGAAGCGGGAAAAACACTCCAAACGGTAACGTGTTCCTTTTGCGGGTCGTCGTGTTCGCGCCACGGAAGCATCACGCCTTCGCCTTTGTCAGCGAGTCCCAGATGCTTCGCATACCATTCGCGCATCTGATCGCGATTAGCGGATTTGAAGAAGATGCCGCCGATTCCAAGGATGCGCCCGCGCTGCTCCGTTTTGACAGGCGGCTTTGACTTTTCAGGTTGCGGAGATTGCACTTCCTGTCCTCCTGTTGAGCGGGCCGCGATGAGCAACAGTGAGCCGAGCGCAATCGTGCTCCACGGCATTCCTTGCATGGGGCGGATTATACATAAGGGTCGATTCGGAATGGAGAAACTCCGTCGGACAACGCGGATGGCGCTATTTTCGCGGATGCCTGCTACGGCGTTTTGCAGGAATCATCTGCGCCGTGCCGATAAACGCGGAATCGGAACGTCAACAATCGCGCCGAAGATTCCGTCGTTTTTCTCTGGAGATCACACGAGCAAAACCTGGTGCGGGCGGAGGGACTTGAACCCTCATGGGCCGTTTAAGCCCTGCGGATTTTCATACCGTCTACGGCTTTCGCCGCCCGAACGTGACGCTCTTGGATCAAGCTCACGCCAGGTTTGCGGTCTGGACTATCCCTTCACCCTCCTCCAAGAATCCGGAGCTTAGGCGCTGCCCGTCTAGTCTCTACACCTTCCCGGCTGTTTTCACCGGGCTTGGCTCGGGATTGCCATTCAAGGTTTCCCCGAATTTGAGCAGTTCTACATCGCCGGTTTCCCGGCGAGCACTCAAGTTTTCCTTAAGTCCGCTGCGTATGCCATTCCGCCACGCCCGCGCGCGGCCGTCTCACTCATGATAGGGCACGTCGCCCGATTTTACACATCCGTTTCCTGATCGCCAATTTCCGCTCGCGTGAGAGGCGCCAAGCCTCGTCGGGTCCGGTATTTCGTCTTAGCTTTAGCGTCTCGCATTTCATTCTCGGCAAACTCACGGCGTTCCAAATCGCTTTAACCTATTCGTTGTAGATGTTTGCTTGGAATATTCGCAGCATGTTTTGCTGCTCCGTCGCTTGTTCTTTGGCATCAAAATAGATTGACACGGAGGTTCTTATGAAGCGTTCCGTTTCTACGATTGCTCTTTTATTTCTGTCCGTCGCTTTTGTTGCGAGCGTTTCAGTCCTGTCGCGCGCAGGCAACGACGTTCTCGGCGAAGTGGAACTCGTCGGCGCGACGAAAGTGGAGAAAACATCCGGCGTTTGGATTGACGGCCAATACATCGGCTATCTCAACGAGCTCAAAGGCTCCAAGAAACTTCTTCTCCTCCCTGGCGATCACGACATCAGCATCCGCCAGGGTGGA
Source organism: Candidatus Sulfotelmatobacter sp. (assembly GCA_049584475.1). Taxonomy (GTDB): domain Bacteria; phylum Acidobacteriota; class Terriglobia; order Terriglobales; family Acidobacteriaceae; genus Sulfotelmatobacter. The sequence goes on from JBAUXX010000080.1 coordinate 1,946, forward strand.
TACGTCGATTTCACTCGCCGCGTGACTTTGCGCGCGGGAGAAAAGCAAACCCTCGAAGTAAAGATGGAGAAAGACACACGCGTTCAGTTGCCGCAGATTACGGCGGAAATTAAACTCGATGTCAAGCCGGACCGAGCCGCTGTTTTTGTCGACGGAGTTTTCATAGGCCACGTGGCAGAGTTCAATGGGGTCGGCAAGGCTTTGTTGGTGGCTCCGGGCAAACGGAAGGTTAAGATCTCTCTGCCGGGATATCAAACATTCGAGACGGATATCGATCTCGTCGCCAACCAGAAATCCATGGTTAAGACGGAACTGGTCAAAGGCGGCCCCGCGGAAGGCGTCGCTCCGCCTCCTGAATGAGCGGTGAATGTTCTGGTTGAATCAAACGCGAAAGTAGCGGAGCTTCTTATTTCGCGGCCGCAGCGGTGACTGCGACTGTGCCGCGTTGCTTCCGCAATTCTGTCTGAAAAACCTCGGGAGCCAGGGAAGCCTTGCTGCGGAACAATCCCACCAATGGATCGCTCGATGCAGAACCCGGCTCCGAGCTCTGAATACCGGCCACTTCTGGCTCCAGGCCTTCAGGCTGCACCATCAGTTCCGGCCGGACATCGCGATTTCCCGTCAGCACCGCGAGAAATTTCTCCAGGCCTTCGCGATGCTGCGGAGTTGTTTGTGTAAACTCCACTCCCATACCGCGGTCGGGGTGCATCACGCGCACAACGCCTTCTGCGCGAAGTTCCAGAGCCGCCGCGCGCATGGAAATCGTGACCCGGGTTGAAGCCGGAAACGGCGATTGAATCTCAAGATAACAACCGCCCATGCTCAAATCCGTGAGCTGGCACCGCACAGGCGGATCATCTTGGTCGGCTTCCGCTGAATTGTGCGTGATCCAATCCTGCAACCGGCGCGCGTCGTCGGGAGAAGCCTGCACAAACCGCAATCCCGCCGAAGCCGCATTCCCTTCCCAGGCAAACTCGGCTCCCAGGTCGAAAGGTGTTTCGCTGCCGGGCAGGACAAAAGAAACCTGCCACTTACCCGACGGACGCGCGCGCTTGGGGATGCTGACGGCCATTCCGCCTTCGCTCAAGTCCGAGGTTGTTACTTGGATCGTATCGATGGAATTAACGCTGCGGACCGTCACGGGGATTTGCACCGGAATTCGGATATTGCGCCGCCGTTCGCGCTTCATCAGAGCTCGCGCGGCGCGAAAGCTGGACTTGGCGCGCTCCACCGACACTGGCTTGTAAAGAACAAAGTGTGCGCCCAAATCGAAAACCGATCGCAAGCCAATCGCCGTATCCACCACTGCGACGGCCACCGCGCGCTTGTTGACTTGCGCGTTTCTCGCGCTTCTCAGAACCTCTGCCGCTCCGTTGCCCGCCAGGTCGACAATGATTGCTTCGAATCGGTCGCGCGTCAGCTTGCGTAGTGCGCTCTCCGGATCGCCGCACAACTCCATCGAGATCTCGAGATCGCTCAGCGTACGGCGCAACACTCGAACGATCTTTTCATCCGCGCACAGCACCATTGATTTGAGCATCATTATTAGGGTTCAGCTTTCGGCGAAAAAAATGCGGGAGAGCGTTCTCTTCCGATCCTACGTTTTGACGGTCCCGGCCAGCAACCGCAACCAATGCAGTGGGATTACGACCGTAACCACTTAGCGCCACATGAGTTAGAAAGAACAAAGAACAAAGAACAATCAACCGAGGAGACTGCAAACTGTCGGTCTGGCCTGTTGCCAAGTCCGAAGGGTCTGCCACCCTCGTGCGGACGCGCCTCGCCTTTGTGGGGTGTAACTCACTAATCTTCAATTATTTACAAAGAAACAGGGCTGGAACTTAATCATTGACGGCGCAGAATTTCCGTCGTAACATGCTTAGTCTCCATTAGCCTGGATAGCTCTGTAGGGCGATTAGAAGTCTAATTGTCCTTGTTGTTCTGCATCCTGGGAACGAATTGGAGAATCATATAGTTAGCGGTATTTTATAGCGCAGTCTTTAAGAGTTCATCCCCTTAGCGGAAAGGCGTTTTCTATGGCCAAGCGACGCGGAAATCCTAACTGGGGCAAGCCTGAACCGATCGGGCCAATCACCCCTACCATTACGGAGTTCGAACAGGTCGTGCGCGAATACAAGCTCTCCCCCGACCAGTACTTGCGCTCGACCCGCCTGCGCGAGTGGGCGCGGCGTAACAAGAACTCGAAGTACATCCCTGAGCCTCTTCTGGAAGCCTGGGGCTTTGAAATCGAATCCACGCTGTAATTGTTGGCGCAGACGTACCAGGGGGGCCGCTCGCCGGAGCGGCCCTTTTGCTTGTCCAGGAATTTTGTTGTTTGCCTAAGCATTTGTCATTTCGACCGGAGTCCGGAGCGAAAGCGACGGCGAAGTGGAGAAACCTGCTGTTCCTCCCGCTGTCCGTATATTCGATTTGGGATCGCCGTCGAACCGTGTGAGGAAGCCACATTTCTGCCATAATCCGCAGATCCGCTGTGCTCAATTTTCTACAAATCCCGCTCACCGAGCTCTTCGCACTCATCGCCGCGATCGCCTTCGCCGCAGGCTTAAACCTTTACCTCACCGTCTCCGTCCTCGGACTACTCTCCCGTTTCGGCCACGTGCCACTTCCTCCTGGCCTCCAATTGCTGCAAAGCTGGCCGGTGATCGCCGTTGCGCTAGCTTTATTCGCCATCGAATTCTTTGCCGACAAAATTCCCGCATTCGATCTCATCTGGAACGCACTTCACACTTTCATCCGCGTTCCCGTCGCCGGACTCATCGCTTATCAAGCCACCAGACAACTCTCGCCCGAACACCAACTCCTTGCCACTTTCTTAGGAGCGGCGATTGCCCTTGCCGCCCACGGCGGCAAAACCGCTGTCCGCGCGGCAATCACGCCTTCACCCGAACCGCTCTCGAACATTGGCCTCAGCCTCGGCGAAGACGCACTGGCACTCGGACTAACCTGGCTCGCCACGCGCCATCCCTACTTCGCCGGGGCCGTTGCGGTTGCCCTGGTCTTAGTGATCATCCTTTTGATTCGGTTGGTCGCACGAGCCATCAATGCTCTGTTCCGCGGCGCGGAGCGAGAATTGTTCGCCCATTGAGAATGGAGGAATACGAACACGGGAAATTTGTCATCCCAATGCGCGAGAGAAGCGAGAGGGAGAGCCTGCCCTGAGTGGAGCCGAAGGGAATCTGCTTTCTTTCTGGGCCAACCCGCAGCCCGCCGTTTCTGCATCCAAGCATCGACGCGAAAGAGAGGCTCAACGTGGACAAAGACGTCGCCCAGCAAATCCTGGATGAGCTATTCGAGCATATAGAAGACGTAGAGACACAAAGTGCGGCCATTCTGCATTTCTTAAAGGGCAAAGGCCTCGCCACCGATGAGCAACTGACGCCGTACTTTGAAGAAGCATCCAAAGCAACCAGCGTCAGATGGGTCGCTGAGCGCGCACGAATAAATCATCTGCTCGCCACCGCCAAGCGATCCGAGAAGGCGGAAACGAAAGAGCCGCAGGAAGGTCCGAAACAGCCCGACGAAACCAAGTCAGAATCCGCAGAACAGCCGGAAAGCAAAGCATCAGTCAAGACAGGTGCAAAGCCCGAAGACGATGCAAGAAACGAAAAAGACAAGAAGGATAGTCCAGATGATCCCCAGGCGGCCGTCGCATCTCAGCCTAAACAGGATGTCGCTGCGAACCCGGAACGGGTAAATACCGAAGATGGGAAAAGAGAAAAAACAGAAAAACGACGACCCGATACGGATGACAAGAACACTGCACCAAAGGAGAATCCGACCAAACCCCAGTCAGCGAAAGAGAGATCAACGACGGCTGTTTGACCGTCGGATGCTGACCCCGTATAATTTGAGCTTCGGACCCTCCCGAATATCTCGCTGTACAAGACTGTACACACAAAGGTAACGAAGCAGACATGGCCAATCATTTTTCCGCGCTGAAGCGCGCCCGTCAAACCGAACGTCGCACCGCGCGCAATCGCGCCAACGCCTCACGCCTCCGTGGAACCTTGCGCGAACTGCGCGAGGCTATCGAAAAAGGCGATAAGCCCGCCGCCGAAAAAGTTTATCGCACCACCGTTTCCGCTCTGGATAAAGCCATCCAAAAGGGCACTCTGCACGGAAACACCGCCTCGCGTTATAAGTCCCGCCTGGGCAAACGCGTCATCGCGATGAAGTAGGGGTGCCCCCGCGAAGATTTGTTTTGCAGGCTGAGACGTCGTCTTTAAGGCGTAACGCTCTTATCGCCACTTAAACTCCTTGGGATTGCCCCGCCGACGGCACCGACCTCACGTGCTATCACCTTCGCGATAATCTCATTACCGCGGGGCCCCAGGTGAAAATCGTCTACATAAACAAGCTCGTTTGTCGTGTCGAAGGCGCGCCCTAGGAAAACGAAGTTCTTCGACGCCGAGTCCAATTCTGCGAGGTGATAGACCGCCTCAATGCTCCGGTGAACCTGACCCTGGTATTCCTGCGCCCGAGTATCTCTCAGCTTCTGCTCGAACGGCGTCAGCGGCTTGTCTCCATATGGCAACACCGGTTGCCAGAAAAAGTATGTCCTGAAGCCGTAGTCATCCGCCAACAAACGCACCATCTTCAAATTCGATTCATAGTTCCCAATGGTGGCCCGCGCCTTCCCTGCCAATTCCGAGTCCGAAGTGCTCGCGCTCTGGGTTAGACGTTTTTTCTCTGTTAGCAGTCCGATCAAGCGCCAGAAATGCGATTTTTTTAGCCAACCAAGCCTGCCACTGTCATTACTCTCAAATCGCGACCGAATGTTCTCAAAACTCCAATGCTCGGTTGCATCTCCCGGTGAGAAGCCGCCCACCAGCGCATCGTTGATACCATCGTAGAAAATCGCGACGTCCGGTCTACGTCCGCTCTTGAGCTGCTGCGTCAGCAGGATCAACTCCTGATTCGTCACATACCCCTCAGAACCGAAATTGGTTATCACTACGCACGAGGAGGGACTGCCATTGTATTCATGCGCAAGATACGACGGAATCGTCTCAGCGTCCGGGGTGCCTATTCCGAAGACAGTAGAACCTCCAAAGACCCACACCTGCCTCATGTTTCCCGGGCCGCACTGCTTTCCCGTCGCCTGAATTGTCCTGCGCCAGGTTCCCATCTCCGTGTCATCTGTATTGATGAATTCTCCGTGCCACTTTCGCACGCTCCAGATTACAAATGGCAGATAGTTGCTTCGCGCCTTGTCCCAAAAAGCCACTTGCTCCGCCCAAAATGCGGCGCCCCATTTCTCGTTGTCATAGGCGGGACTTTTCTGCGGCGAAAGCGGATCCACTCTTGATTGCGGGAGCAGCGGCAGCGCGGCGTACGATATCAATTCCACAAGGATCGCAAAGACGATGAGGAACGCGATCCAAAACCCAAAGATCGCGAAGCACCTTTGGCCGATTTCTGCCCTGCGGCTCAGTTCCCGCATTTTTCACGCTCCGCAATTGTCATCACCATTTCGGCAGTAAGAATCCTGTCTCCCGGCAATGCTCCGCGAATGCCTCGCCGAATTGCGCCGTCAACATGCGCTCTTCTTTCCGCGCTTTGATCCAATAGCCGACCACAATCAGGCAAACTCCCGCCACGCATCGCCACCGGTCAATTGCGATCGCCGAACCAATCGCCGCCAGATCCAGCCCCGTATAAATCGGATGCCGCAGCCGAGCATAAGGCCCCGTGCGGATCAGTTTGTGATCCTCTTTGATCGTCACTCGCGCGCTCCAATACTGTCCCAGATGCCAGCGCGCCCACAGTGCAATGCCAATACCCGCCCAGGTCAAGGCCACTCCAGTAGAAGCGGCTAAGTCCCCGCGCGCAATCACTCGCTGCCCCAAAACTCCAATCTCCGCATCTTCGCTGAATAGCAGAACGAAGCCCACAATCTCCAAAAAGAGAATCCCATACCGCGAAGTGAACGACTCCTTCGTCGCTGTGCGCCGCGTTTTGAGCGCCCCAATCGCCCAGTACACGACAAAGACAATCCACGGCGCTTCGATCAAGTGACGCCAGCTCATGGCTTCGTTACCCCGGGGAGAAACAGCCTTATGAAGTTACCACGCCATGCAACTGACGAAACGTTTTGCCTTCCAAGGCAAAAAATGTAATCCTCACAACCGACAACGACCAGGAACGTGTTAAGGGAGAAACGCACGTGTGTTTTTCAGCAACAGCCAACTTTGTCGGCAGTGGGGCCTTGGCCGCCGTTGGCGTAGTCACTTTGACGCGAGTCAGGCACCGGCGCGAACTACTCTTCGCCGCGCTCCCACTTCTGTTCGCGATTCATCAGTTCATTGAAGGATTTGTCTGGCTGGGCTTGGATGGAATTCTCTCGCCAGCGGTGACGCATGACATGGGTGCGGCCTTCATGCTCTACGCGCAGGGATTGCTCCCATTTCTGCTGCCGCTCAGCGTGCTGCTGTTCGAGCCTGACGCAAAAAGCCGCCTCCGCATGCAGCCCTTCCTGGTGCTCGGCGCGGCTACCACGCTCTACATATTATGGGCGCTGACGGCATTTCCAACGCAGATCTACGTTCGCGGAAACAGCATTGTCTACATTAACCAAGCGACCAACAACACGGCGGTTGCGGTGCTTTATGTGATCGCAACCTGCGGCTCGCTGTTTTTCTCGCAGATCAAAATGATGGTCACCTTCGGCGTGGCCAACCTGGCTATCATCCTCGTCGTGATGGCGTTCAAGCGCTACGCCTTCACCTCGCTGTGGTGTGCCTATGCCGCCATCGCCAGCATGATCATCCTCGCCTACTTCTGGGCGAGTCATGAAGAACGCCCGTTCCGCTACGCCTAGGAACTCGGAGCGGAAATCGAAGCAGCCGGCTTTCAGTTCTCTATCTCGTCGGCCGATCTCCGCCAAATATCCAACCCTTGCGCTCCGCGTGCGAGCACGTTCAGCGTGGCCGGCTGCGCCGGGATCGCTACTGGTAAGGATTCACTCGCTTCGGCCGGCCCACTGGCCTTGCCGGTAAGGATGGATTGATTTGGCACCGTCTCATATGCATAACCGTTGAGCACGGCCGTATTGCCTTTGATCGTCACGTGAGCCCAACCGTAGTGAGTCTGTCCGTTAATCAAGAACTTGAGGCCCAAAAAAGCGCCTCGCGTCCGCTTCCCAAATTCACAAAACACAAAAGGTCCGGAGTACGCTGTTCCTCCCGACCCCCAAAGCTCAAGCGACTTGCCCTGGAAATCCGCTCCCGGCCCCACCTTTACCCCCGGAGGCAGTGCCGCGGCGCACGCCCCTCCTTTGCTGCTCTGCACGCTCCAAATTGCGTTGCCCGTTTTCGCGGGATCGACCTCGAGTCCCTCCTCGTGGTAGCCCAGCGGCTTTCGCACCGCGCCATACTGATAGAAGTAAAACCCGAAATCAGGAATTCCGTCATTGTTGAGATCGAAACTGATGCTCTGGTCGGCGGGAATCGTAAGATTCGCCGCCGTGTAAACGATCTTCGCCTCTGCGGACGGAGACGTTGCGATCATCCCGACACCTGCGGCCGTCGCTGCGGCACTGTACGCAATGAGACGACGATCGAGTTTGTGGGACAGGCGAGTCCTGGTATTTGCTTTCTTTGAGTTCGCGTCAAGAATGGACCGGGTCATACGGATTCTCCTAGTCAGAGTGATTGGGCCGGAACCCCAGCGGCGGCCTGGGGTTGAGGAGGCGTTAATCTTGACGAAATTCCCAAAGCTTGTCAAGACAGATGCAATCGGCGCTACGGCACCACAACGTCAATCTGACTCGAGTATCCGCTCTCTTCGCCCTTCGAATTCACCGCGGTCGCCGCGTAGGCGTAGCTGCCTTTCGCGACATCGCTGTCGGTATAGCTGGTGGCTTTCACCAGGCTGGAATTGATCTTGACGTAAGAACCTTTGGGAGTCGTGCTGCGGTAAACGTTGTATCCCGAAATTCCATCCGAAGTGCTCGCGCTCCAGGAAAGACTCACAAACGGCGTGGTGCCTGTACCGCTCACCGTGCTCGAGGTTGGAGAATCTCCGGCATTGCTGGCAAATGAGACTTTGCCGGAAGCCGCCCCGCTCTTGGGCGGAGTGAATGTGACATTCACAGACACGCTCTTCCCCGATGCAATCGCGAACGGGAAGTTGACGCCCGCCAGCGCGAACAACGAACTGCTGCTGGATGCGGAAGTAACGGTCACGCTCCCGCCGCTCGCGCTCAATTCCGCCGCTTGCGTTCCGCTGCCTCCTACGGCCACATCGCCAAAGCTGAGTGCGGAGGGCGTTATTTTCAACTCCGATTTGGTTGTGGTGCTCGTCCCTGTGCCGGATACTCCGAACTCTTCATTGACGCTGCTGCCAACCACGGTGACGTGTCCATCTAACAGACCTGCGGCAGTGGGAGCAAACGTCACGCTGACATTCATATGCCCCCCGGCAGCTACAGCCAGCGGCAACTTTATCTTTTCAATTACGAATTTGCTATTGCTCGCCGTCACGCTTGAAATTGTGAGGCTCTTTGTGCCGTTGTTGGTTACGGCCATGGTAAGAGTCTGGCTCTTGCCGATTGCAACATCGCCGTAGCTCAGGCCTGTTGGTAAGAATGTCAATCCGGTGGCCGCCAGCAGAGGCAACGGCAATAGCGTCACGAGCAATGCTAGTGCGGCCACAGGAAGCACGGATAAAAGCAGAGACTGGATATTCGAATGGGGGAGTCGCATCGCCCGTAAAAAATAAAGGTTCGAGCGGCTATCAGGAAGATGCCACTAGGACATCGGGAGATGAAATAGCGAAGCAGCCGCTCAGTCAAGCCGCGAAGCGGCGAAAGAATGCAGCCCACGGCGCGAGCCGTGGGAGAAAGTGGAATGAGACCAACCCCCGGAGGGGGCGAAAGACAAACAGAGAATCCGGCATTGGAGCATCACTGGCAACCTTGCGCGAAATACTCTCGTTCCAACAGAATAGACACGGCATAAAATTTCCCCGTTGAATCGAGCAAAATGGCAGACGAAAAAATTCTGATCCCCGCAAAAGAACTGGCGTCAAAAAACAAAGCAACTTTCCCCAACGAGAGCGCCGAATACCGCGCCGCGCGCAACGCTCTGCTCGCCGAAGAAATTGAACTCCGCCGCCATATCGAGCGCGTGGCCGCCCAACGCCGAGCGTTGCCTCCCGGCGGAAAAATTCCGGAAAACTACGAGTTGCTCGGTGAAATGGGAGCTGTGCGATTCAGCGACATCTTCGGCGACAAGCAAACGCTGCTTGTCTACAGTGCCATGTTTGGACCGCAGCGCCAGCGTCCCTGCCCGGTATGCACCTCCATGCTCTCCTCCTGGGACGGCGCGGCCAGAAATCTCCGTCACCGTGCCGCACTCGCCGTAGTAGCACGCTCCCCCATCGAACGCCTCCTCGCCTTCAAGAAAGAGCGAGGCTGGCACAACCTGCACCTATATTCGGATACGACAGGCAACTACACGCGCACCTACGTGAGCCCCGAAGACGCGGACATCCCGGCTCTGAATGTATTCACGCGACGCGACGGCACAGTCCGCCACTTCTGGAGCGGCGAAATGGGCCCCGGCACAGCCGATCCCGGCCAGGACCCGCGCGGCGCACCCGACATCGATCCGCTTTGGACCATCCTCGATCTAGTCCCCGAAGGGCGTGGCGCAGATTTCTATCCCAAGCTGGATTGATAAACGCTTCCCATCCTGCTCCACCTAAGAAGCGAAGCGCGTAGCACCGCTGGCGGTAGCGCGGCAGGGTTGGCAGGCCGTGGAAGAGCGGCGCTTCAGCGCCGCGTTAAGCGCCCCCACAAGGAATGGGGCTTCAGCCCCGGTGGTCGTACTTGGATGATTGAGTTTCATCAGCCGCAGAGCGGTGGCATAATATAGCCCAGCACGTAAGTGCTGGGAAAACCCGGAATAAATGAAACCAAGTCCCGACAGGGACGGCAGAAAACTTCGCCGCACTACCGCACCCACCTCATTAATTCAAATCGTATGCATAGTAAATTGAGGTCCGCTTATCCTCCACTTCAAACCAAATGCCACACGAACAAAGCCCAATAGCTGCTCGCGAGCACAACGAACAGACAAACTAGCAGGACGTGGCCGATCACAAGCATTTGGCCTTCAGGCCAGTCGGTATGCGAAAAATAGAATGCGTCGACGATAATGCGCGCTGTCCAGTAGGTCGCGACGAAACCAACGATTCCCATTGCGGAGCGGTCGCCGCGAAGCATCTCCCGATGAAGGCTGAACGTCAAAACACCAAATGCAATAATCGTTAGAACCGTGAAACTGCTTTGCACCCACAATAGTTTGCGGTTCAAAGGCATTAATTGGGCAAGGTCCTGCTTCCATTGCAGGCGTGAAGGAACCTGAAAACTGGCGATGAGAATGACGAAATGTGCGGCTCCAGCTAGCCACAAATCGAGATCGAAGAAACGCTCCGCCGAGATATGCGTCATAAAGCGTGAATCGCGTGCATAAATGGCACAATCACCCGCAGCACAAATGGCGGGTGGAAGAGCCAGAAGACAGGCGCGGAAGTCACCACAGCCATGAAGATCCACGCGCTGGCTCCTTCCTGGAGGCCGAATCGTCTGCCAACCGCCGAGCGCTCCAAACTTACTCCAAGACCTTGCAACGCAAAATAGCCGGTTGGGAGACCGTATCCGCCATGAGCGGGGAAAGAGATCACCAGGTCGTGAATCAATCCCGAAGCGATAAATACCAGAAACCCGGCAATAGCCAGACTAGTCCGCTTGTAGAAAGGTCGAAAAATATAGTCGTGAGCAATCTGGCGGAAGCCCAGGTTCCATCGCTTGCCCCAGAATTCGCTTAAGGTCTTTGAAAGGAGAGGCTTCGACATAATCGGCTGCGCATCGACGCCTACCGCTTGCCAAAACAGAGCGATCAGGTGAAAGCTGCCGAAGTGCAGAATGAAGATGAGACCAAAAAGCCCGATCCATCCCCTCACAAGAGGCTCGTCTTCGGGAACGTGACGCGCGACCATCCACATCAAAGCTACTCCAGTCGCGGTCTTAAAAGTCGCCCACAACCATTCCCTCGCTGTTGGCCTGGCGACCCTTCTGCGCGCATCAAGAAAGCTCGCTGCGTCCATCCCCGGCCAAGCCGCTAGATAAAAGAACGATCGCGCGGCGTTATGCGGAACTTTGAAACGCGCTTTCCACCAGGTCATCCACTTGAGGCTGGCAAAAATCGCAAACGACAACGCCCACATGAAAACCCAGGGTGGAATTCGCGTTGTGAAAATAACCAACATCGATAGAAGGATCAGCACAAGGAGCGCCTCATCTCGTCTTGGGAAGGGCACGGCTTCAGCCGTGCCATCCAAAGCCAATAAAGACGCGGGCTTTAGCCCCTGAGGGAAGCCGTAGTGTACACCTCCGGTTTCATCGTAAGATGGCTTCTAGCGAGGCGTACTCGAAAGCTGCAAGAAATACTCCGCCCCAATCACCTTCAGCACAATCCGGACGATAATTGGAAAGCGCCCTCGCGCCGGATCATGCACCAAGTTTGGCTTTGAAAGCTTATAGCTCATGCCGCGAGTCACGAGCTCACAGCCTCCGGCCGCCAGCACATTTCTGACCCATTCGCTGTCCGGTCCATAAGTGAGCGCGATTAGAAATCCTCCGGACCGCCGAAAAACATTCACCGGCGTTCGATAAACCCGCCCAGACTTTCGACCCACATGCGTAAGCATCCCGAACCCCGGCATCCACTCCACAAAGTGCCTCGTAATTCGGTTCGTCACCGCCAGATTGAACTTCGCCACCCACCGCGTGCGAAACCGCACCAGCAGAATGGGAACTGCCATCACCGCTAGAACCGCGACGATCCACGTGCCAACAAACATGTATCTCTCATTTCCCAAAACAGAAATCCAACTACACAACGATCACAATCCAATTGACTCCATTTCCTCGACCCTGCGATCCTACCTCTATACGCAAAACGCACTGGCTCTTTGAAAACTGAATAGCACATCGATAACCCCAGTAAATAGAAGGATTTGCGGAGAGAACTCACGAATTCCGCAGGATTTTCGCTAGCAATGCGACTTAAGTCATTATTCCTTAAGGATTTACCAATATCTCCTTTGCTTAGAAGAATTTACGGTCGCCCCCTCAGGTCAATTCGGCCCAACTCCAATAAAATGAATAATTTACGAAAAATTGTTTTTTATTTTTCGTTTTTCGCGGGCTTGGCTAGAAGCTAGCGGCTAGAAGCTAGTAGCTGATACTCTCCTGCATCCATCCCTGAGTCTCCACCGCCGCCGCAGCAGTCAAATCCATGACCAACTTCTCCAGCACCATGCGCTTGCTCACTGGATTGGAGCGCAACGCGAGATCGGCCTTGGCCACCAGGCGAATCGCGCGTGTCAATTCGCGGCGTGATTTGTAGCGGCGAGCTTGCTTGATGATGTCATCGGCAGCAAACGGAGGCACGCGGAAGCCCTGCCACAGCGCAGCCCACAACATGCGCTGGTCGCGCACGTTGCGTTCGAGAATCACCAGCATCTGGCGAAAAGTTTTCGCCAGCATGTAGATGTGTCCGATAGCAGCTTCTTCGCCATCGCCCGAAGAGAGCATGGCGTCGAGCACCTCCAGCGCCCGCACCCGCTCTTTCGCCGAGATGGCATCGGTAAGTTCATAGAGCGAGCGTTGCTTCGCCGCGAGCACCATCGTCTCCACGTCGCCCAGCGTGATGCGGTTCTTGGCGCCGACATAAAGCATCAGCTTCTCCAGTTCATTGGAGATCATCATCATGTCGCCGCCGAGAGCATCGACCAGTTCGCGCGCGCCGTCCGCCTCGATCTTCACCGGCTCGCTGCGGCTGGCGCAGTATTCTCCGATCCAGCGAACCGCTTCGCCTTCTTCGACGCGCGCCAACTCGACGATGCCGCAATACTGGCCCATGGTTTCGCGAATGCGCTGGTAGCGGTCTTTATCCTGCATCTCCATTTTGCGCACGTCGGCGGGAATGCTGATGTGATCGGCAACAAAGACGATGAGCGCGTCGGGGTTCGGGTTCTTGCAGTACTCTTCGATGGCTGCAAGTTTTTCGTCGTTCGATCCGCGGCCAAAAAGATTCTTCACGCCGCGCACGAAGAAGACCTGGAACGGCGCCATCAGCGAAGGCGTGCGCGCTCGATCCAGAACTTCGGCGAGATCGGTTTCAGAGAGATCGAATTCGAAGAGACTGAAGTCGCGCAGATCGGCCGGAACAAGATGTTCGAGAATCGCGTCGCGAAAGCGCTTGCGAAAGAAAGCTTCATCGCCCACAAACACGTAAGCCGCGCGCAATTTGCGCGAAGAAATTTCGCTGACAAAGCGTTCGGCCTGGGCGAAAGCGCGCATGAAGAAAGTCGTTGGTCGTTTGTCGTTTGTCGTTAGCGAAAAGCCCATTCTACCTGCGTCGTTTGTCTTTTGTCGTTGAGTGGGTAGCGAAAGGCTAACGACCAATGACAAATGACCAACGACGGCTTAGAAGCCCTCCAAAATGTTGGAGACCAAGGTGCGGGCGAAGTCTTGAGACAGGCGACGGAACGCCGGCGAGTCTTCTTCAAAAAAGCTGTTGAGGTCTTGCGAGACTTCATACTGCTCGCGAAACAGGTACGACGGATTTTGATACAGAACTTTTCCCTGCCGGTCGGTCAGTGAGACCTTCATGCTGACCACGATAAGCACGCTGGCCGCTTGTCCTGTAGCAGTGTTGTAAGTGAGCGGCGAAGACGAGGTCGAGAGCACAGTGCCGCGCAGCGTAGCGTCCGCGGCTTCACTGGCGTCGTTGAGCAAATGGTAGTGCGTGCGCGTGGTGAATTCGCGCACGACGGATGCGGTCAGCATCTGTTCGATGTGGTAAGTGTTGGTTTCGTTTTTGAACGAGGGGACTGCAATGGTCTTGACGTTGTCCGGGAGTTGCACCGAGTGGCCGGCCGTGTGGTAACCGCATGAAGCCGCGGCAAGCAGGGCTGGCAGCATAAGCAACAGCAGATTCCTCACCCGGCCTTTGGCCGCGTTCGGAATGACAAGGTTCGTGGTGGTGTTCGCAGCAACCTCCGCGCCGGGTGCAACGCAGATCATTGGATCTTTCCTATCGGTCGCGCCGCAGCCATGCTCTCGGCGCACTCGACCGCGCCAATGGCGCTGATTCGCAGGTTGTCGATTGCGGCCCAAAGCCAAAAACTGTTCGGCTGCGCGGAGTCGCCTTTGATCGACAAAAGAATATCCGGTTGTCCGGCGGCGCTCACATTGCTCGGGCTGTCGTCGTCGGAAGCGGTAATGGTGACGTGATCGCCCACCAGCACTGCGCTCAGAGTGTTGAGATCGACCGATTGTTGCATTTCCAGCGAACAAGCGAGCGCGTAGCCGTGAAAAATTGGGGCTTGCGCCAGCAGTAAAGAGATGTGCGGCGCACCATCTCCCGCGATCTTTTGATAGTGGCGCTGGATGCGCGCCTCGATCGAATCCAGTGCAGGCTGCGTATTTGGCCCGTAGCGAGCAAGCATGTTGAAGGCGACCTGCGCGTCGTAGACATCTTTGGGCAGCGGCTGGAAGGAGAGCAGGTTGACAGTTTGCTGATGCAACTCGTCCATGCCTTTTTGGCCGCGCTCGGAGGCCGGCTCGAAGACCGTCGCTACGGCACGGCGAACCATGCCGGTTTTGCGCGCGCGCAACAAAAGAAGTGCGAGAGTTACAGCTGCAGGATGCGCGGTGATGCACGGTCCGGGCTGCAACTCGAGTGGAGGAATCTGTCCGCGTTCGCGCTCGAGCCACAGCGAGCGCACAGTCGCTCCCGGCTCATCTTCCAGAGCCGCCGAAAGGTCGATGATCGTACTGCCCGCATCGCGTGCGCCTTTCCAACTCTTGCGTGTGCTCGCCGCGTCGGAAGCGAAGAAAGTGAAATCTACATTTTCGAATTGTTCGGAGCGGACGGCCTGGATGAAGCTGACTTCGTCACCCAGGGCTTCGAGTTTGCCGAGAGATTCGTCGTCGTCAAGCAAGCGGACATCGACTGCGGGAAAGTTGCGTTCACTGAGCATCTCCGCAACTTCTTTGCCCTTCAGCGATGCAGCGCCAACGATCGCGGCACGGTATAAGTTGCCACGAGGCGCGGAGACTGGAGAAACCGGTTTAGGCGACGAACTCATGATGTTTGCGAAGCCTCTTTATAGGCAGGCGGAGCGGGCGGTGAAGGGCGCCGCCGGAAAATCCACTGCAAGCGCCAGAAGACTCCGGAAAACATATAGAGCAAAGCGACGACGAACAGCATGGGTCGGGAGAAGAACCAAATGCCGGCCAATAGCGCGCCAATAAAAATGATGGCGCGGAACGGACGCCGCGAGCGGAAATCGATGTCTTTAAAACTATAAAAGCGCCACGTGCTCACCATGAGATAACCGACTGCGGCCACCATGGCCAGCCAGGTGAGAGCGGTGTACCAGGAAGCGATTGGGTCACCCGCTTCAAAATGCACGACCGCGGCAATGACTCCCGCGCCCGCCGGAATCGGCATTCCGACAAAATATTTCTTTCCCGGACGTCCCGGATTCGACGGCTGCGGATTCGAGGTGATGTTAAAGCGCGCCAGGCGGCTGGCCCCAGCCATCAAAAACAGAAAGCTGGCAATGGCTCCCAGTTGCGTCAACTTGATGTGCCACTCGAACCATTCGGTCAACGCCACTGAAGGCATGAGATGAAATCCCCAGGTGAAGGCAAGCATCGCAGGCGCGACGCCAAAGGTAATTACGTCAGCGAGCGAATCGAACTCTTTCCCAAACTCGCTGCTGGTGCCGGTCATGCGCGCGATGCGGCCATCGAGCCCGTCGAAAAGAACAGCGAAGCCAATCGCCTCCGCGGCATAGTCAAGATGCTTGTACTCGGTGACCGTGGCTTGCATGACTTGCAGGATCGCCCAGAATCCGGCAGCCATGTTTCCCGTGGTGAATAGCGACGGGAGAATATACATTCCCTTGCTCAGTCGACGGCGCGGCCGGGGAAGAGTTTCCATCAATTCGCTCCTTCGCTGCGCGACGAGCTTAGGGTAGCCGCAAGTTTTGGCGCGGTAGGCAGGAAGGCAAGCACGGTGACGCCGCCCCGCACGCGGTCTCCAACTTTGACGTTCAATTTCGCGGAGGAATCGAACAGCACGTCTACGCGAGAGCCGAACTTGATCAGGCCGACGCGCTGGCCGCGGGCAACATGGTCTCCAACTTTCGGATTGAAAACAATTCGCCGGGCCAGCAAGCCCGCAATCTGTTTGAAGATGACGGTCTGTCCTCCGCCTTCGACGGTTACGGCATTCTGCTCGTTTTGTTCCGCGCACAGCTTGCTGCGTGCGTCAAGGAACTTTCCTTTTTGATAGCGAACATCGCGTATGGTCCCGCCAATGGGCGAACGGTTAACGTGAACATCGAAAACGCTGAGGAAAATGCTCATCCGGATGCGAGTTCCAGCTTCTGCCGTGATGACCGAGACATCGGTCACTTTGCCGTCGCCAGGAGAAACTATAGCTCCAGTATCCTGGGGAATGGCTCGCTCGGGATCGCGAAAGAACCAGAGCAAAAAACTCGCCAGCAGCAACGGCACGATTGCCCACGCGGGATTAGTCAGCCAGCCGATGAGAATGGCGGCTGCAATTAACGGCGCGGCATAGAAATAGCCATCACGAACCATGCAAGATTTCAATTATAGAGCAGGCTGCGCCTGCGCGATTCGGATGGTGCGAACGGCCTGCTCCCTAAGCTTCTTGCCGCCAGCCGACAAGAAATGCCTTCAGGTCCCACTGGCCACCGACACGGGTTCGCCAAACAGGCGAATCCGCCCGCTTCTGGTGCGGGAACCAAAAAGCTCCTCGCGAGTAGCCGTTCAACTACCGCTGTTCCGCGGGTTGGCAATGGCGTGCGAAGACAACTCTGCTCATGTTGTTACAAACGCAGACGAATTGCTTCGAGAGTGCGCGCGGTTCGGTTTGGCACGGGATGTGCAATATCTCAAAGCGTCACAGCAAGCTTCGAGGGACAACGCAAGCAAGCTCAAGTGACAAATTCAGTTGGGTTCCACTGCGAGGAGCCCCAAGGAGGATGTCATGAAACGCAACCTTATCGGGATCCTGCCGCTGCTGGTGATCTCACTGGCGCTCAGCGTCACGGCCAACGCTCAGACTTTTGCCAAAGCCAATGTGCCCTTTGCTTTCAGAGTTGGGTCGGCAACTCTTCCGGCCGGCACGTACGAAGTCAATCCTGCGGGCGATGCCAGCGTGGTAGTACGAAACAGGGGCGCAAAAGGGGCGGCGTTGTCGACGGTCCGTCACGAGACTCCCCGGAATACCGGCGGCAAGTTGGTCTTTCACTGCGTCGGAGGCGAATACTTCCTGGCGGAGATCTGGAGAGGCTCGGGCAGCTACGGGTTGGTGATACCGACCTCGAAGCGCGAGATGAATCTACAGAAGGAATTGTTGGCGAGCGGCCAATCGAATACGAGCGAAGATATCCTGATCGCCACCTACTGAGCGCGCGGTTACGACACCTAACGAAGAGCTGGAGCCATTCGAGGCTCCAGCCTTTGTATTTTTGGCTTTTTATGATTCCAACCCATTGGTCAGCCAGCCAATAAGAATGGCGGCTGCAAGCAACGGCGCGACGTAGAAATAACCATCACGAACTATTCGAGATCTTAATCATAGAGCACCCCGCGCTCCGCCACGATTTGTGGCGTCGCCTCTTGTTGTATCGATCAGAGACTATAATTGCGCGACCAAATTCCGCGATCAGATGACCATTTCCTCCGGCACAAAACTCGGCCCTTACGAAATCCACTCTCCGCTGGGAGCAGGCGGCATGGGAGAGGTGTACCGTGCCACGGACACCCGGCTGGATCGCACCGTGGCAATCAAGGTTCTCGCTTCTCACCTGTCGACTTCGCCACAACTGAAACAGCGTATGGAGCGCGAGGCTAGAGCAATTTCCTCACTGAACCATCCGCACATCTGCCAGCTCTATGACCTCGGCTCGCAGGATGGCACCGATTACCTGGTAATGGAGTTTCTGGAAGGCGAAACTCTGGCGGAAAAACTACGCAAGGGTGCGATGCCGCTGAATGAAATATACAGAATCGGAATCGATGTGGCTGAGGCATTGGCCGCCGCTCACCGCCAGGGCATTGTGCACCGTGACCTGAAGCCGGGAAACATCATGCTCACGCAAGGTGGCGCGAAGCTAATGGACTTTGGCCTGGCAAAGCCTTTGGGCCTGCAGAACAGTACCTCTGGCGTTGCATCGGCGGCGCCTTCATTCACCGCAGTGGCCACATTAAGCGGTCCAAGTCCACTAAGCCCGCTCACGACGGCGGGAACAATCATTGGCACGATCCAATACATGGCACCGGAGCAGATTGAAGGAAAAGAAGCCGATGCCCGCTCGGATATTTTCGCCTTTGGAGCCGTCCTTTACGAGATGGCGACCGGCAACAGGCCTTTTCAGGGAAAGAGTCAGATTTCGCTGGCATCCTCCATTTTAGAAAAGGACCCGGAGCCGATTAGCGATTTCAAACCCGGCACTCCGCCCGCCTTTGAACACGTTGTGATGATCTGTTTGAAAAAGGACCCGGAGGATCGATTTCAGACGGCACATGATATCAAGCTCGAACTACAGTGGATTGCAGCCGAGCGGACAGCGTCCGTGCCGGCTGCGTTGCCTCCGTCGGGGTTGTCTCGCCGAGAACGCCTTGGATGGGCAGCAGCCGTAGTGTGCGCGATTATCCTGACTGCAATCGCAGGGGCTATCGCCTATCGTCTAGTTCCGCTGGCGCGTTCAACACGCACAGTCATCAACCCACCGGATAAGACCACGCTCAATCTGACCGGCGACTCTTCCGGACCGCTTGTGCTGTCGCCGGATGGCGCTTTCGTCGCATTCGCAGCGACCGGGGAGGACGGCAAAACCAGGCTGTGGGTTCGCGCAATGGACTCGCTGGAGGCGCGCTCAATTCCGGGCACCGAACACGCAATTTTTCCCTTCTGGTCACCGGACAGTCATTCTCTTGGATTCTTCGCCGATGCGAAATTAAAGACGATTGATCTCAACGGTGATTCCGTGCAGGCAATTTCTGATGTACAAATCGGCCGTGGGGGCGCATGGGGACCCGAGGGAGTGATTCTTTTTTCTGCCGGGCCATCCATGCCGATCATGCGCATCAGTGCCAATGGCGGAACTCCAACCACAATTACGAAGATCGATTCTGCCCAGCACACTTCGCATCGTTGGCCATTTTTTCTTCCTGACGGCAGGCATTTTCTCTACATGGCGATTCACCACGACCCCTCCAGGGCGGCGAATAACGCGGTTTACTACGCCTCGCTCGATGGCCGCGAAAATCGTCTACTGCTTCATTCTCAATCGAATGCCATCTACGCGGACGGCTATCTTCTGTTCGCGCGCGGCGATCAGTTGATGGCACAACCGTTCAATCCTGCCAAGGGAGCCTTGAGTGGCGAACCGCGAAGCGTTGCCAAGGGAGTAATGACCGACGTCACCACCTGGCATCTGGAAGCATCAGCGGCGAACGGTGGCTTGCTGGTTTTTGGCACCGGCGGAAGCGGCGACTTGCAGTTGCTTTGGACGGATCGCAACGGGAAACAGGTGGGCACGGTCGCGGATAAGGTACCTGGTCTCCAAATGGCGAAGATTTCGCCCCAGGGAGATCGCATCGCTATGCAGATCGATACCGGGGAAAACGACATCTGGGTGCTTGATCTGGTGCGCGGCGTGCGCACCCGATTGACCTTCGGCCCCGTCGCCAACGCATTCCCAGTCTGGTCGCCTGACGGCAAGTGGATCGCCTACTTTTCCAAGCGCGGCGAACGGTTTGAGCTCTACCGTAAGCGCGCCGATGGAAGTGGCGCGGAAGAGGTTCTGGTTGGTTTTGATAAACAGCCCCTGCCCACGGACTGGTCACGCGATGGGAAGTATCTGTTCTATTCTCAACTTGGCCCGGAAGGCCATAACGAGATTGTTGCGTTGCCGCTTGAGGGACAGGGAAAACCGCAAGTTGTGGTGCAGCAGGGTTCCCAAGGACATCTTTCTCCGAACGGCCACTGGCTGGCCTACAGCTCAAGTGAATCCGGAGCCATCGAAATATATGTGCAAGCCTTTGGCGGCGGCCAAGGCAAGTGGCAGGTTTCGGCCAATGGCGGCACGTTTCCGCTTTGGAGCAATGATGGCAAAGAACTTTATTACTGGGATGCAACTAATTCGCTCCTGGCAGTGGCGGTCAAGGATTCTGGTGGCGCACTGCAATTCGGCGCCCCGCAGATACTTGTCAACCGATGGACCGTGTTAGGGCAGCCATTCTATGACATCTCTCCCGACGGCAAGAAAATCCTGCTCGACCGCGTCTCGCAACAGGTCAGCCAATTCGTCACAGTGGTTACAAATTTCCCGGCGGGCTTGGGGAAGTAATCGCGGTCCGCGAGTCAATCCCCTAAGGATAAGGATGTTGCCCCATAATCAAAGCCTGGGTCGAGGGGCAGAGTGACGAAACTGCGCAGGTTCGCATGAGTTAAGAGTTTTTGGGAGCCTCGCGGCCTCAACAAAAAAGGCGCTCTGCCAGCGCCTTATGTCCCGTCTGCGTTCCGAAAGGATGAACGACTCCCTTGGCGGCAATGCCGCAGTTGTGCCGCCGGGAAATCTTTTTAGGCTACGTGAACGCCGTACTGCTGCCGGAACTGGCGCTCAATGGATTCCATCTGATCCTTGAGGCGCAGCTTCAGCTTTTTAAGCCGGGTTTCTTCCAGCTTTTCGTCTTCGCTGAGATAACGCTTTTGGGTAAGAGAATCGAGCCGTTTTGCATACTGCGTATGCTCTTGAGCCAATCTGCGGAACTCCTCGTGATCGGTCATGAGCTGGTCTCTCTGAGTCAGCATCCAGCAGACCTCCAAACCGGGATTATGCGGTCAAGTTAACACAGCATGAATACGGGTTCAATGCCAAAAAAATGGTGCAATGTCTCAGTGTGAGAAAAGACTTAGGGAGGGACGCGGCGATAGACCAGCGCATCTTCTACAGGACCTTGGTAGTAGGCTTTGCGGCGGCTCGACTGGCGGAATCCCGCCTTTTCATAAAGAGCGCGGGCTAACTGATTCGATTCGCGGACTTCTAGAAATACCGATTCGCCGTTCGCTGCGCCAGCGCGATAAAGCAGTTCTTGCAGCAGCATCGTGGCGAGGCCGCGCCTGCGAACGGCCGACCCTACGGCAATGTTTTCCAGTTCCCATTCGCGATCGACGTTGCGGGCGATGAGAAAACCGAGCAACGCTGGCTCGGAATTTTTCGCGGACGGCGTATCTGAAATCTCTTCAATCAGCAGGATGAGCCGGTGTGAAGACTTATCTTTCTCTCTGGTCTGATCTCCAAGTGATTTCTGATATTGAACTTCGCTCCAATGGGCGGCGGTGGCGCATTGACGCTCCAGCGCGATGACGGCGGGAAGATCTGCGGCGGTGGCGAGACGAATAGTCAAGAGCAGTGGCCAGAGTCCAGCTTAGGTTAGGAAATTTTCAATAGGATTTCGGCGTCGGTGCGGCGGATGTAGTTGGCTTCAAGATTCTCCGGCGAGACTATGACGCCCGCATTTATTTTATGCCAGCCCAGCGCGGCTATCGCTCCTGCATCCAGAACATCGACTCGCGAAACGGAAATGCCAGCGGCTGCCGCAGCTTCGTACAGAGTCTTATCGGAGGTCGCGAAAACTGATTTTCCGGCAGTCACAAATGCTTCAGCTTGCGTTAGCAACTGCTCCTTTACGACAGTAGCGGCGTTGCCGCTCACATCGTATTCTCCGGCATAAATTTCACCGCGGCCCGCATCGAGTGCGGCGATCACGCGGCCTTGCGAACCAGCCGCAAGTGCGAGGGCTTCGAGCAACGATACAGAGGCAATCGGCTTGGCTAATACTTCAGCTAAAGCCTTCACCGCGGCGAGGCCGACGCGCAACCCTGTGAAGGACCCTGGGCCGGAGGCGACGACGAAACCATCGATGTCGTTCCTGGTGAAACTGTGCTTGGCTAGAAGGGCAGCGATGCGCGGGATGAGTTGCGCGGAAAATGCGCCCCCCGATAGAGGAGCTACTTCGATTACTTCGACGCCTTCCGCGCTGTCTGCTCGCGGCTCTGTTGTACGCGCCAGCGCGATGCTGCCTTGTCTGCCGGAAGTATCGACCGCGAGAAGGAGCATGCTGATTATCCTGGCCCTATCCGTGGAATCCGCGAAAATCCGCGGCTCTGTTGCTTAGCCTTCAACCAGTTCGAGCAGCACTCCGCCGGCGCTGGAGGGATGCACGAACACATAGCGGTGCCCGCCCGCTCCGGTCTTGATCTCTTCCGAGACCAGGCGCACGCCGTCTTCTTTCAGGCGCGCGACCGCGGCCGGCAGGTCGGGCACACGCAAGCAGAGGTGATGCAGGCCTTCGCCGCGTTTAGCGATGAAGCGCGCAATAGCTGAGTCGTCCGAAGTTGCTTCGAGCAGTTCCAGGCGGGTTTCGCCGAGAGGAATCATGACCACGCGAACGTGTTCCTGCTCGACTGTCTCTTCTTCTGAAACGGAGAGGCCAAGCTTCTCGTAGATTCCTTTCGCCGCGGCCAGCGACTTCACGGCGATGCCGAGATGATCGATCTTAGGCATCAATGGTTCTCTGTGTCAGACACCGAGCCGGAGTCAACAGCCTTCGCGGCAATCTCTTCGATCAAAGTATACGGATCGCGCTTATGCGCGGCGACTTCTTCCGCCATGCGTTCGAGATTGCCGTTGGCCATCCGCGTCCGCGCTTTATCGAGCATCGTGTCGCGCAGCATTTCCACCAGACGTTCCTGCCAATGTTCGACGCTCTTTTGCAGCGCGCGATTCTCCTTCTGGAGAAATGCCTCGTAGTCAGAGATGGCCGCGTCCAGTTCTTTCACGCCCGCTCCCTCGCTGGCAATGGTCTTGACGATGGGAGGCGTCCAGTCGTCGTGGCGCATCGCCAACGATTGCAAGGTGCGAATCTCGCGCTCCACGCGGTCTGCGCCGTCGCGGTCGCTTTTGTTGATGACGAAGATGTCGGCGATCTCCATGATTCCGGCCTTGATGGTTTGCACGTCATCGCCCATGCCGGGTACGAGAATTACGACGGTGACGTCAGCGAGGCGAACGATATCGACTTCATCCTGGCCGACGCCGACGGTCTCGATAAGAACGATGTCGCGGCCTGAGGCGTCGAGAATGGTCGTGACATCGGCAGTAGTGCGGGCCAGGCCGCCGAGCGATCCGCGCGTGGCCATGCTGCGAATGTAGATGCCGGGATCGGAAAAATGTTCCTGCATGCGAATGCGATCGCCGAGAATCGCTCCGCCGGTATAAGGGCTGGTGGGATCGACGGCGATGATGCCGACGGTGTGGCCGGCTCTTCGGAAATGCCGCGCCATGTGATCGACGAGCGTGCTCTTTCCGGCACCGGGCGGACCGGTGAGGCCGATGACGCGGGCCTTGCCGGTATGCGGGAACAAAGCCTTGAGCAGATCAGACCAGCCGGGGGAACGGTTTTCGACGACGGAAATGGCGCGGGCAAGTGAGCGAGCATCGCCGGAGCGTAAGAGATCGATCGATGGGTGAAGGTCGCGACTCAAGCTGTCAGTGTAAAGGAGGCGGAGGGAAACTAAAAACGCGCAAGTTTATCGTTCTTCTTTTTCTTTGGTCCCCGGAATGCGAAATGGATAACGACTAAGGCGTCCTCTCGTCTAAACTCATTCGTCAAGGAGAGCCACGTGCGCAAACTATCGATCTTATTCGTCTTAGTTCCGGGACTTCTTCTTTCACAGAATTCACCGCAGAAGAATCCGCAAGCAGGAAGCGCCGCGACCTCGAGCTCGCAGGATTCTCGTATCCAGCGAATTGAAGCGCGAGTGGTCGACGCTCCCGTCGGCGAGAAAATGCCGCCGCTGCAGCTTGACCTTGCGCAACTGATGAAGGCGTACAACGTACCGGGACTAAGCATTGCGGTGATCGACGACTACAAGATTGCCTGGACCAAAGCTTACGGAGTGATTGGGACCGGCTTGCCGAGTCCTGTGACTACGAAGACGCTGTTTCAGGCAGGATCGATTAGCAAGCCCGTGGCCGCAACGGCCGCACTCGCACTGGTGCAGGCGGGAAAGTTGTCGCTCGATGAAGACGTGAACCAGAAGCTGAAGACATGGAAGGTGCCGGAGAACGAGTTCACAAAAGATCAAAAGGTGACATTGCGGAGGTTGATCTCGCACACGGGCGGACTGACGGTGCACGGATTCCCAGGCTACGACGTGGATGCGCCAAAGCCTACGCTGGTGCAGGTTTTAAATGGAGAGAAGCCGGCAAACACTCCGCCCATTCGTGTCGACTTCGTGCCCGGTTCGCAAGAACGGTATTCGGGCGGCGGCGTTACCATCGAACAGCTTTTGATGATGGACGTGACGGGAAAGCAATTCCCCGATCTTCTTGGTAAAACGGTGCTGTCGAAAATTGGAATGACGGACAGCAGTTACGACCAGCCTCTGCCGCCGACACGCGCTGCGCTGACGGCGACCGGGACTTATGGGGATGGGAAACCGGTGCATGGCCGGTGGCACATCTATCCGGAGATGGCGGCGGCAGGCTTGTGGACAACGCCGACTGATTTGGCAAAGTTCGCGATTGAGATTGCGCAATCGAGGAATGGAAAATCGAACAAAGTACTCACCCAGAAAACGGTTGAGGAGATGTTAACGCCGGTGTTGCCGCACGGCGGAGCGCTCGGCTTTCATGTGGAGGATCAGAATCCCGGACTATTTGGACACAACGGAGCGGACGAGGGATTCCAGGCGCTGCTCAACATGAACTGGCAGACGGGCAAGGGCGCGGTGATCATGGCCAATTCAGACAATGGTATTGCGGTGGCTGATTGGTTAATGCGCAGCGTGGCGAAGGAATATAGCTGGAATCAGAAGTTCGAGGAACTGGACACCCTCGTATTGCTGGGACGCGTTCGTGGCGCGCAAGCGGCGCTGGCGCGTAATACGGAATTGAAAGCCTCTGGCACCCTTGACGCCAAAGCGGCAGAACAACAACTGAATCAGCTTGGATATAACTTTCTCTACGGAGGACACGAGCAGGATGCGATTATCGTGTTCCAGCGTAACGTGCAGGATTATCCGCAATCAGCGAACGTGTACGACAGTCTGGGTGAAGCGTATATGAACACCGGACAGAAGAAGCTGGCGATTGAGAATTACGAGAAGTCGCTGCAAATGGATCCAAAGAACGAGAACGCGAAGGGGAGGCTGAAGAAACTAAAGGATGAGAAGTAAATTTCCGGCCCGGATCTGCTGCGAGGCCCGGCTTAAGCCGATTTCCCATTGCTCATTCTCCGTTCATACACTGTTCATACCATGTTATGAGTGTGATATGATATACATATTCCATTAGCGAATGGGGTAACATTCATGCCGCGCGTTCGCAGCTCACGCAAATCCCGCAAGACGTTCTCGCTGTCCCGTGAGACGGTGAAGTATCTAGAGACTCTTCGTAAACAGAGCCGGAGAGAATCTATGTCCGCTGTGCTCGAAGAACTGATCCGCCAGCAGCAGGAAATGAAAGAAATGGAACGTATCTCGGCGTCGGCTAAACGCTATTATGATTCTTTAAGTCCCGAGGAGATTGCTGAAGATCGCGATTGGGGAGATGTTGCGGCGGCCTCATTCCCGAGCGAGGACTAACCGTGAAGCGAGCGCCATCCCGAGGAGAGATATGGTACGCGAAACTGCCCACCGATCCGCCTGACAAATCACCGAGGCCAGTGATTATCGTTTCTCTCGATGTCAGGAACCGCCATCCCAACGTCAGCACCGTCTTGGTTGCGCCCCTGACCGGTTCCGTAGAAAAAGACTTTGACACCCACATCCTGCTCTCTCCAGGCGAAACGGGCCTTCACGCTTCCAGCATCCGCTGTGAAGATCTAACCGTGCTGAAGAAAGAATTTCTGATCGAACCGAAGTTTCCGCTGCGAACGCTGAGCAACACGCGGATTTGCCAGATTGCCGACAAGGTGAGAATCGCGATGGGATGCCCGGCAAAGTAGTACCAGGAACGTGAGGGTTTGAAACCTGGACGCTACTCTTTCAGCAACTGCCTTGCAATCACCAGGCGCTGAATTTCGCTGGTGCCTTCGCCGATGGTGCAGAGTTTTACGTCGCGGTAGAATTTTTCCGCGGGATAGTCTTTGATGAAGCCGTAGCCGCCGTGGATTTGCACGCCTTCGTTAGCGCATTTTACGGCGACTTCGCTGGCGTAGAGCTTGGCCATTGACGATTCCTGCGTGGTCTTCATGCCCGCGTCTTTCATCGAGGCGGCACGCATGGTAAGCAGCATGGCAGCATCGATTTCCGTGGCCATGTCTGCCAGCTTCCATTGAATGGCCTGAAACTCCCCGATGGCTTTGCCGAATTGCTTGCGCTCTTTGGCGTACTTGAGAGCGGCTTCGTAGGCGCCTTCGGCCATGCCGAGCGAGAGGGCCGCGATCGAGATGCGGCCGCCGTCGAGTACGCGCATGGCATCGACGAAACCTTGGCCTTCAGCGCCCAGCAGATTCTCTGCGGGAATTACGCAGTCCTCGAAAATCAATTCGGCCGTATCGCTGGCGCGGAGACCCAGCTTGTTTTCTTTTTTGCCGGGACGAAATCCCTTGGTATCTTTTTCGACGACGAATGCTGAGAGTCCGTGCGTGTGAGCCGAACGATCGGTCACGGCGATCACGACGACGACGTCGGCATAGTGGCCGTTGGTGCAAAACGTCTTGGTGCCGTTCAGCACCCAGTTGCCGCCCTTGCGGACGGCGGTCATGCGGGCGCTGCCTGCGTCGGAACCGGAGGATGGCTCGGTCAATCCCCATGCTCCGATAAATTCTCCGGTAGCCAGCTTCGTGATGTATTTTTTCTTTTGTGCTTCATTCCCCGCCAGAAAGATATGGTTCGAGCAGAGCGATGTATGCGCGGCGACGATGATGCCAACCGAGCCGTCGACTCGGGACAGTTCTTCAATCGCAGTGACGTATTCGACATAGCCCATTCCCGCGCCGCCGTACTCGGTGGGGAAAATCGCGCCCAGCAAACCGAGCTTGCCAAGTTCTTTGACGGCGCCCAGCGGGAACTCGCTGGCCTCATCCCACTTCATGACGTTGGGCAGGATCTCGCGCTGCGCGAATTCGCGAACACTTTTTTTCAGATGAAGCTGTTCTTCGTTGAGCTGGAAATCCACGGCGCCTCCGCGGCGAAGTTTGATTAGAACATAGAGATTCCGGCGGGAAAAGTTACCAGCAGCCACGCGGGCGCGGAGTGCGCGATGCTGCTTATCCATTGATGATTCTGCTCTCAAAAGAGCACAGCCCGACCGACCGGATGGTTTGGCAGATACTGCCAAAAACAGCCTCGTCAGATCTAATGAAGAGTTTTGGCCGGAGAAAGAAAACGCTCGAAGACTTCGTTCGAGAGCAGCTTGCCCCGCGGCGTGAGGCGAACTATTTCATTTTCGCGCTCCAGCAAGTCATTGGCGGTCATCTCGGCGATGGCAGAATCGTGCCGGTGGACTGCATCCGCGCCAAATTTGGCCGCCAGTTGATTGAGCGAAATGCCCCTGGTTAAGCGCAATCCGAGAAAGAATGCTTCCTCCAGCGCGGCTCCTGCGCAAATCTCAGTTCTTTGGGAGGCCGCCCCGGAGATGTATTTGTCCAACGAATCAGGGGCGGCGAAGCGGACCGCTTCGACGTCGCCGCCGGGGCTAAAACCCGGTTCGGCGTGTCCGCCCGTGTCGGCACGACTGAAGCCGTGCCCTTCCCGAGCTGAGGGGAGCATGGAATGGGCATCCACGCCGAAGCCGAGATACGGCTGCCGCGTCCAGTACTTCAAATTGTGCAATGATTCGAATCCGGGGTGAGCGAAGTTGGAGATTTCGTATTGTGCGATTCCTGCCGAGTTCAGTTTCTCGCAGGCTTCGAGATAGAAATCCGCCGTCGCATCGTCATCGGGCACGAAGTGAGCATGGTAGCGCGTGCCGCCGGCAATGAGTTCGCTGCCCAGCCGCGAATCTTCATCGACTTCGAGCATGTAGACGCTGACATGTGGAGTGCCGGTCCCAATGACCTCCTCAACCGAGACACGCCAGCTTTCGGCCCTCTGATGCGGCAGTCCGGCAATCAGATCGATATTGATGTTGGCGATTCCAGCGGCGCGTAAGCGCGCTATGTCTTCCAACACCGTAACGCGCTTGTGCAGGCGTCCGACAGCGGCGGCCTCGCCATCGACAAATGACTGCACGCCCAGACTGACGCGATTCACGCCGCACCCTGGCAATGTATCGAGCATTGACGAACTCAGGGTGCCGGGAGCGCACTCGACCGTAATCTCCGCCTGGGGCGCCACAGAAAAATGCTCGCGGACCGCTTGAAGGATTCGCTGCAATTGTTTGGAATCCAATACTGTGGGCGTGCCGCCACCAAGATAGATGGAGTCCACTTCCCGTTCGATCTCCCCTCCCATAACGGCTGCGATCTCTGTAGCATTCGCAATCTGTGCGCACACTCGATCCACATACCGCTCGAACAGCGCCCGCGAAAATACGTCTGAGGCAAAGTTGCAGTAGCTGCACTTGGTGCGACAGAACGGCACGGAAATGTAGACGCCCATAGACATTCCTAATGATTATCCCATCTGCATCCCATCTGCCGGGCAAAGCTTTTTCATCTTCGCGCTTGACTCGACCATCTATCTTGCAGTGCCCGGTTGCGATAGTCTTCTAATAACGCTTTGGGCGTTGTTTCGCTGTTATCCGAATGGCTCAAGAAGAAGAAATATTAGGCAAAGCGTATGACAGCCGCCTGATGCGGCGGTTGCTCACCTACCTTCGTCCCTACCGCTGGCAGGTGGCGATTGCGCTGGTGTCGATCCTGCTGAAATCATTTGCCGATGTGCTCGGGCCCTACCTCACCAAAGTCGCAATCGACCGATACCTGGCTCCGACCACTGCTGGCGCGTCCGGCCTGTGGAGCTGGCTCAGCCCGCGGCCGCTGACCGGGATTGCGCAGATTTCGGCCATCTATGTCGGCCTGCTCCTGGCTACGTTTGTCTTCGAATTCCTGCAAACGTATTACATGCAGTGGACCGGGCAGAAAGTGATGTTCGACCTGCGCAGCCAGATATTCCGCCACCTGCAGCGGCTGCACATTGCTTTCTACGACAAGAATCCAGTCGGGCGATTAGTCACGCGCGTGACGACCGACGTAGACGCCTTGAACGAAATGTTCACATCGGGCGTGGTTTCCATCTTTGAGGATGTATTTGTGCTGGCGGGGATTGTCGGCATTATGCTGTGCATGAACTGGAAGCTGGCGCTCATTACCTTTGCAGTGCTTCCACTGATCGTAATCGCGACAAGAATTTTTAGAGACAAAGTTCGCGATTCCTATCGCCGAATACGCATCGCGATTGCCCGCATCAATTCCTATTTGCAGGAGCATGTCAGCGGCATGGTGGTGCTGCAACTCTTCAATCGCGAAGGCAAAGCCTACGAGCGATTCTCCGAGATCAATCGCAGCCACATGGATGCCTACAAAGACGCGATCCTGGCGTATGCGCTCTATTATCCGGCGGTTGAAGTTTTTTCCTCCATCGCGATTGCATCTGTCATCTGGTTCGGCGGCAGCGATGTGATGCGGGGGCTAACGGTGAGCAGTCTCGCCCTGGAGTTCAATTCCCGGACGCTTCTGACTTTGCGCGTCGTCACGGCAACGGCATCGCTGGGTGTGCTGGTGGCCTTCATTCAGTATTCGTTACGCTTTTTCCGGCCGATCATGGATTTCAGCGAGAAGTTCAATATTTTGCAGTCCGCGATGGCGGCGAGCGAGCGAATCTTCAAGCTGATAGACACGCCTGTGGAGGTGGTTTCTCCCCAGATCACGAAAAAGATTGACGGGCCGGGGCGGATAGAGTTCGAGCATGTGTGGTTTGCATATCGCGAAGCGCCGGTTGAAACCAGCCCGCACAGCAAGCAGGTCCTGTCGGGATTGTCCCCCGGCAATGGCAATTCCCAAACGGGAGAAACGCCTTCGGATTGGGTGCTGCGCGACGTCAGCTTCACAATCGAACCGGGGGAGACGGCCGCAATCGTAGGTCACACGGGTGCGGGCAAGACCACTCTCATTTCACTGCTGCTGCGCTTTTATGATGTGCAGAAAGGCGCGGTGAAGATTGACGGCGTCGATGTGCGCGATATGAATTTGGACAACCTGCGCAGCCGCTTCGGAGTCGTGCTGCAAGATCCGTTCTTGTTTACGGGAACGGTCGCCGGCAATATTCGCCTGGGAACACGGCGCATTCAACACGCGGCCGTGGAGAAGGCTGCGGAGGACGTGAACCTGGCGGATTTTATCCGCGCCTTGCCGAATGGCTTCGATGAAGAGGTGCGCGAGCGTGGCTCGACTCTTTCCACCGGACAGAAGCAGCTCATTTCATTTGCTCGCGCCCTGGCGCACGAACCGCGGATCCTGATTCTCGATGAAGCAACATCGAGCGTCGATACGGAAACGGAATTTCGCGTACGCGAAGCTTTGAACCGGATGGTTGAAGGGCGAACATCGTTGATCATCGCCCACCGGCTCTCGACAGTACAGCGCGCCGACAAGATCATCGTCATGCACAAGGGCGAGGTCCGGGAGATGGGTACTCATCAACAACTGCTGGCCAAGCGCGGAATCTATTTCAAACTCTACCAGCTTCAGTACAAAGATCAGGAAGTCGAAGTTAACATCGACACTGCGCAATTCGCGCGGCCTGAGAGCACAGCGACTGCCGACGATTGAGTTTCTCCACATGCCCTGGCGTTAGTACAAGACCCCACTTCTGCGAACACGGGACCTCTTCCGGCAAGCAACTGAACGCCTTAGGGTTAAACGACGCTTAGTAGTTTTGGGCTAATACACTTGGAGACTTGTGGAGGCCGAGATAGACGGTACAGTAAGGATGCACGAAAAGCCGGGCCACCCTCCCCATCCGGCATCGTTCAACTCCAAGGAGGAAAAATAATGCGTCGAATCGCGTTACTTGTGGCTTGTACACTGGCTCTGGCCCTTTGTGCCGGAACTGCGTGGGGCCAAGCTGATACGCTTAAGGTGGACTATTTCGCCAACGCCAATACATCTGGCGCTCCGGACGGAACGGTTCGCATTACCAGTCCAGGCACGGCTGCCGGCAATGTTTGCGCCAGCATTTTCGTGTTCGATCCCGAGCAGGAACTCAGCGAATGCTGCAGCTGCTTGCTTACTCCCGATGGTCTCCGCACCCTCTCGGTTAACACGGACCTGACATCCAATCCGCTGACGGGCGTCGTCCTGTCGACCGGATTGATCAAGTTCGTCTCCACGATCCCTGTAGCTGGGGCGTGCCCTCTTCCGACGGCGGTACATCCTGAGCCGGCGTTGCGCGCTTGGGTCACCCACATCCAGAATGGCAATTTCTCGGAAACTGAGACCGGCTCGGTCGATGCCACTCTCAGCACTGGCGAAATTTCCTCTCTGGCGAGAGAGTGCACGGCTGTCAAGATTGCCGGCAGCGGTCACGGCGTTTGCTCCTGCGGTACTGGCGACTAGTTCGTTCAGCAACGCTGGTTCACTCGAAATGGAAAATGCCAGGCAGCGCGAATAACGCTTCCTGGCATTTTTATTTTCAATCGCGAGGCGCGCGAAATAATTGCAGAACGCGAGCGCTCAAAAATGGTGACCCCGGAGGGAGTCGAACCCCCAACCCTCAGATCCGAAGTCTGATGCTCTATCCAGTTGAGCTACGGGGCCATCTCTTAACTATCAGTCGTTACGGTCAATAACGCCAATCCCTCGCAGGATCGCCGAGCGAGAGAAATATGGTACGCAGGCGCACTCGCGATTCTCCAGCAGATTGTATACGATGAAGAGCGTTTTTCCTGTATTGCTGCGTTCGGCAATGAATCTCCGCGCGTGTTGTCCTTCAACGAATGCCCAGTTCTTTCAAAGAATCGGCGGCGAGAGGGTCCGCAGCGACAGCTTTCACTAGGGGCAGAGCGTATTCGAGCAATTCACGGGCGCCAAGCATGTAAGTCCTTGCACTCCCTACTTGAGCCCCGTGGTTCCTTGTTTTCGTAACCAACGTGTCGACAATCCTGGCGAAAAAACGGTCTGGCCAGTTCGCGTGAGCGCCATCACCGGAGGTGTCAAATTCCTCATCGCGCGCCACGTCCGGCGGCCATTCTCTATTACGGGCACTTCGTAACGCGCGATTCGCTTCCCTGGAATCTCGGCGATATGTTCCACATAGTGAAGAAAGGTCACAGCGTCGTGATCGGAGCCCAGTAATACGATCTTGCCGTCGAGCAACAGGAATCGTTCCAGCGGAGAATCCGAGCCGAACGCATAATTCCAGGGCTGGATGGACATAAGGTGCTCCGCCTGCTTACCCCAGAAAACGAATCGGGCAACATGAGGATTAACGCGTGAATCGGGATACGTCCGGAGAAATTCAACGAGCGCCCCGTTGTCGCGAGCCGATCTTGCCGTTAAAGGATCGAATGCCGGCAACTTTTCACGAATCTCCCGCTCTTGCGCCGTTGTCAGGCTCCCCCGCCCCACCTCGTCGTAGTAGCGGGGGCAACTTGCGTACATCATGAGCGTGCCATCCGGGGTCAGCGCTGATTTGAGCGCGAGATGAATGGCATCGGGACCGCCGGCGACTTCACCCACGGCGCGCACCGAAGCGTGCAGCATGACGGTATCGCCAGTCCTGATGCCGAGGTTGCGAAAGTCGTCCGCCAGTTCCCCCGCCGAGTACATAGCTAGCTGCCTCGAAGGTAAGTTGTCACGGATGCAGGCTGATTGCCGGAGACTCGGACTTCACCGCAAACAGCATTAGATAAAGGCCGGTTGCGATGTCAGCCAGGGCCATTGGCGGGAAACAGAGGTACTGGAACAATGCGTGTCGTTCGGGGAATATCAGGTTCGCAAGATACAGGCCTGTCCAGATCACCGATGCGCAAAGGCCAAGCGCTGATACGAACCTTGGGATATACCGTGATTTGAAAAACAAGTAATAGAACAGGGCTGAGCCTATGCCAAAACAAATACCGCCGAGGTTCTCCGTGGTCCCGCCAATCGTGCGCAACAGATCCACCAATGTTTGCGCAGTAACCAGTCCGGCTCCAGAGGTTTGTGCAGAGACGTAAAGATGCATTCTGGCGAAGCCGCACATTCGCACAATCAGGGCCAGAAATGAATCATTGAGACTGAAGATCAGGGCAAGCTGAGCCAGCAGACGGTTAACAGGCCTCAGTGTTGCATAGAGGGCAAAAGCAAGCAAAGTGCTGCCCAAACTCGCCATCAACACAGTAGAGAGACCCACTCGATACAGCCGTTCCGACGCTGTGATTCTTGCCGCCGTTTCTGCGAAGGTTCCACTGCCCGCAACGCGAGAGAGGATGGAGCCACCGATGAGCGCAATGAGGATCACGCCGAGGAACAAAATCCCCGCCAGTCGCGCGTATGTTCGTTGGGTTGTGTCCGCTTCAGCGTGTTCTACTTCTAGTCCCATTCCAGCCTCCATAGGGCGGCAAGGTATCCGTTGCTCATGCGGTATGGGGTGTTGCGAAACAAATGGCGGAGTTTCAAATAATCCGAAGTCCGATGCTCTATCCCAGTTGAGTTACTACAAGACCATCTATAACTGCCACGCCGAACCGGTCCTCTCAACCTAAAATCCAGCTGAACATAAAATCCAACTCAAACTAAAAAATGCAGTGAAATATCGGCGGCGTTGATTCTAACCTACTCGCTTCTGAACGACGGCGATTCCTTCAGAATGATATGGGATCCGGGGCTTGAGGTTGCAACCTGGGCTGCGGCCTTACAATGCTCTCTTGCGAATCCTAATCTCAGCTGGGGAAGCTTCCGGTGAAATGTATGGCGCTCAGTTGATCGCCGCGCTTCGGCGTGCCGCGGAGGGGTTGGCGGCGGCAGGCACGCGATCATCGCAGCTCGACTTCTTCGGCGTGGGCGGGGACCGGATGCGCGCCGCCGGATGCGAGACGGTCGTCGACGCCAAGGATCTGGCGGTCGTGGGGATCACAGAAATCCTCAGCCACCTGCCCAAGATCTCCGGCCTGTTCCACCACCTGATCCGGGAAGCCGACAAACGCAAGCCTGATCTCGCCGTTGTTATCGATTCTCCCGCCTTTAACTGGCGGGTCGCGCGCGAAATGAAAAAACGAGACGTACCCACCGTCTACTACGTGGCTCCGCAGTTCTGGGCGTGGCGGCAAGGGCGCGTGCGACTGCTGCGCGATTACATCGACAAGGCGCTGGTGATATTTCCCTTCGAAGAGCAGTTTTATCGCGACCGCGGAGTCGATGCTACTTTCGTTGGGCATCCGTTGTCGGATTTGCCAGTGCCTGCGATTTCGCGCCCATCATATGCCGCGCAGTTTCATCTCGATCCCGGCAAGCAATGGATCGCGATTATGCCCGGCAGCCGGATCAAGGAAGTTCGCATGAATTTCCCGACAATCCTCGATGCGGTCAGACAACTTGGTAAAGCATACGAATTCCTGCTGCCGGTTGCACCCACGCTCGATCCGGTCTTTCTGCAACAGATGATCGGCGAGCGCGGAATCGGCGAAGAAACAATTTCGCTCGTAGAAGACGCCCTGCCGGCGCTGCACCATTCGCGCGCCGGGATTATCGCCAGCGGAACGGCCACCGTGGAAGCGGCCTTGATGTCGACGCCGTTCGTAATGGTTTATCGTGTCTCCCCGCTGACTTATTTTTTGGGCAAGCCGCGGGTGAAGGTCCCTCACTTTGCCATGGTGAATTTAATTGCCGGGGAAGAGGTTGTGCCCGAATTAGTGCAGGGCGATTTCACTGTCGGAAATATCGTTTTACGGCTTAGCGGGATTCTCCGCGACGGGCAGCCGCGCGAACGCATGTTGAGCGGCCTGGCGCGAGTCAGGGAGCAGTTGCGCGGTCCGCAGGACTCTGCTCCGGCGCAACTCCCGGCCGACCGAGCTGCCCAAATTATTTTGTCAATTCCACGCAGGAAGACATCCCCCACACCAGCGTAACTTCCAATTCGTGCATCATAAAAGGAGAATGTGTATAGGGTTCGTACGTCTCTGGGGCGGAGCCGTAAAACCCTGCGATTCTGATTCGTACCAATCCTGATGGATTTCAGTAGATGAAGTCACGGAAGACAGAACAAGCTTTGAGCCGGCGGATCAGCTCGCGCCCAATTAGTTGCCGCGGAACAATCTCGGATTGGTTTCGCCCGTCATGGTTGCCGGCAATATTCCTGGTGTTCATCGTTCCATCGCTGATTCAAGCGCAACAGGCCCCCAGCATTGAAGTTGTGCCTGCGCAGCCAGGAAGCGTCAGTGGAACGATTGTCGACATGGATGGAGCGCTGATTGCCGACGTTCGGGTGACGTGCGCGCCAGAAGGTGCAGCTCCGAAAGAAGTCGTATCCAATGGCGACGGGTATTTTATTTGCATGAATGTGCCTCCCGGACCGTTCCAGTTGACTTTTGCCGTGGCCGGTTTCGCCCCGCAAGAGAAATCCGGAGTTCTCCATCCGGGAGAGAATTACGAAATTCCGCAAGTCACAATGGCTGTAGGCGCCGCAACCGTAGATGTTGAGGTGAGATTAAAACCGGCGGAAGTGGCCGAAGAGCAGGTCGAAGTGGAAGAGAAGCAACGCATCTTCGGGGCAATTCCAAATTTCTACGTGAGCTACGTCCCGGACGCAGCCCCGCTGACTTCAAAGCAAAAATATAAACTGGCGTGGAAATCTTCCATTGATCCGGTCTCGTTTGGAATCACCGCTGTTATCGCGGGTTTCGAGCAGTGGGACAACGGTTATGGCGGGTACGGACAGGGAGCGCAGGGCTACGCCAAGCGCTACGGTGCGGCCTACGCCGACCTTGTTTCGTCAACGTTTATAGGCGGCGCGATACTGCCGTCGCTTCTGAAACAGGATCCGCGTTATTTTTATCAGGGAACCGGCACTCGAGCATCGAGGCTCCGTCATGCTCTGGCCAGTGCCGTAATCTGCAAGGGCGACAATGGCCGCTGGCAGCCTAATTATTCCGGGATTATCGGGGGACTGGCAGCAGGAGCAATTTCCAACCTTTACTATCCTGATAATGACCGCAACGGGTTGGGATTGACCTTCGAGAACGCCGCCATTGGGACGGGCGAGGGTGCGGTTATCAATGTGATTCAGGAATTCATCATTCGCCGGCTCACTCCACACTCTCCGGGCCCTTGAGCCGGGCAAACCCTGGGTTTGCGCTCGGCGGGCGTGAAAGCCCGTTCAAGCCAAAAGCCAATAGCTGGTTCCCTAAACCTTGTGCTCCCAGCATCTTTTGAGTCAGAATCTTCATCATAGGGAATGGTGCCAGTTCCCGGGAGACTCTCCTTAATGCTGAATCAGTTCCGGCGCGCACGCGGCGTCTACGCGAGTTCCCTTGCCCTGCTTCTACTTGTGATTGCAACGCAATCCTGGGCAGCGGAGAAGCCGCGCCTGCGAGTCGATGACTACCAGATCGAGGCGGAGTTGACGCCGCATCTGCACCGGATTTCTGCCAAGGCCACGGTAAAGTTCACTGCCCTCCAGGATCTGAGCGTAGCGATATTTGAGCTGAACAATGGCCTGCGGGTCACCAAGGTGACGGACGCGAAAGGCCAAGCGCTCTCCGCGGAACGCGTTACGCAAGATTTCACAGTGCGTGTACCGCTACCCGACGGCCTGGCTAAAGACGCTTCGACCACTTTAACGTTCGAATACGAGGGCGAACTGGAGACTCCGGACGACAGTCCCGTCCCGGGACTTAAACTGGCGTATATCGGTGACGACAGCAGTTACCTGCTGTATGTAGGCCGCTGGTTTCCGGTTGTCGGTTACGGTTTGAACCGGTTTACCTCAACCATCACGGTGACCGTTCCCGCCCATATGCTGGTAATCGGCAGCGGGAAGAGCAGCGTCGAAGACAGTGCGGCATCGAAGAAACCCAGCTCCAACGGCTTGGCGACCAAGACATTCACATTCGTTTCCTCCAAGCCCAGTTTTCCGGGCACGATCGTAGCGGGAATTTTCAAGGAATATAAAAGCGATGAAGCCGGAGTTGATCTGCATGTGTTCTTCAAGCCGACACACCAGGCCCTCGCTCCCACTTACGCCACAACCGCGGTTCAGGAGTTCACGTACTTCATTACGCTCTACGGCACTCCGCAATCATCGAAGCTCAACGTAGTCGAGTTGCCGAGCGACACTCTGCCTTACGCCTGGGCGCCGGAGATTGCCGGGCTCGCCGGTCCTTCCATCACGGAGAAAACTAATTACCGGCTGCTTGCCGATGCCATTGCCCACCAATGGTGGGGAGTGTCGGTGAGCCCCGCATCGAAAGACGACTGGTGGCTGAGCGATGGATTCTCTCGCTACTCGGAAGCTATGTACGTGGAGAATGCCGCCGGAGCTGCGGGCCTGGAAGAAGCGGTGAAGGATATGTCGGTGGGTGCGCTGGCTTACGATACCGTACCGCTTTCGAGCGCCAGCAAGCTGGATTTGTTTTCCACCGAGTTCCAGTCGCTCGCTACCGACAAGGGCGCGATGATCCTGCATATGCTGCGCTGGGTTCTGGGCGAGGACAAATATCTCAAAACCATGCGCGATTTCGCCTCCAAGTACGCCGGAAAATCGGCGACCATGGATGACTTCAAGGAAATCGCAGAGAAAAATTACGGCGACCAACTCACGTGGTTCTTCTCACAGTGGCTCGATTCCACCGGAGCCCCGGAGTTCAAGGTCAAATATACGACCTACCGCCTGGGTGGCAATGCCAAGCAACAATCTCCCAAGGAGGAAAAAGCGCCTGGATTCCGCGTGACCGGCGAAATTTCTCAGGATCTCGACCTGTTCCGCATGCCTGTGGATTTGAGAATCGATACGGATGGCAAAACCGAAGACAAGCGCATAGAAGTTGTCGGCACGAATTCTGCGTTTACCATTGAAACGTTCGGACGTCCACGCCGCATCATGGTTGACCCCGACCACCATGTGCTGACCAATTCGAGCGACGTCAAGCTGAGGTCCTCAATTTTGCGTGGTCAGGCTTTGCAGCAGCAGGGAGACTTGTCCGGGGCACTGGCGGAATTCAACAAAGCGCTAGATCTCAACAAGAACAGCTCTCTGGCTCACTATCGCGTGGCCGAAGTGTTCTTTCTGCAACGGAACTATCAGTCCTCGGCCAACGCCTACCGCGAATCGCTCAATGGCGATGGCGATCCGCGATGGACGGAAGTCTGGGCCCGCGTTCAGCTGGGCAAGATTTTCGACATCACCGGCCAGCGCGAACGCGCCGTCAACGAATACCGCCAGGCCCTGCAAACCAATGACAACACTTTCGGCGCGCTGGAAGAGGCGCGTAAGTATATGGCAAAGGCATACGAGCGGCCGAAAGAAAAACAGCAGTAGCCTGCTGTTCAACTCCTCCCGCAGAGCCTTCCGGCTCTAGCTGATTCCTGCGTCCAATCCGTTTCCCATTTCCTTCCGTACATCGGCTGTAGACGGAGCCAATGCTTCACCGCACCGGGCGTGGCGCCGCGTCCGGTGCAACTCTTACTCGGGAGGCGCTGTCTGCAAATCCAATCCAAGAGGCAAAAACCATGAAGCCATTGAAGTCAATGGTGGCCCTCGCCCTGGCGCTGCTCCTGCTGGCACCTGCCAGCGTGTTTGCATCCAGCCATCGCGAGGCTCCCATTACGGCCCTCGATCGCACCGCCGACATCACTGACTGGTACGCCTTCGTCAGTTATGACAATCCCAACAACGTCACATTTATTTTGAATGTGGATCCCTTTCTTGAGCCCGCCAACGGTCCCAACTATTTCCCCTTCGACCCCAACGTGCTCTATGAAATGAAGATCGATAACAATCAGGACGGAGTGGAAGACGTCGTTTTTCAATTCCGGTTCCAGACGGAAATCCGCCAACCCGGCCTGTTCACTGGATTTGTGGGCGGGATCGCCGGTATTCCTCCGATTACGTCCCTGACCGGCCCGGGATCTGCCGGTCTGAGCCTGCGGCAGACCTACACCGTGACGATGTTAAAAAACGGCGTGCAGACTTGTTTCGCCTGCGGTCAACAAACTCTGTATGCGGTTCCCTCAAATGTTGGGCCGCTGACCATGCCGAACTATCAGTCGCTGTTTAACCAGGGAATTTACAACCTGGGCAACGGCATGCGCGTGTGGGCCGGAACTGCCGACGATCCGTTTTACATTGACCTGGGTGCGGCCTTCGACAGCCTGAATTTCCGCATGGGTGTCGGCGGCGTGCTTTCCGCCGCAGAGGATGCGGACAACACACACAACTATGCTCCTGATGCAGTCGCTGGTTTCAACGTGAACTCGATTGTGTTGGAAGTCCCTATCTCCATGCTGACCGTCGATGGCCAGATCCATGGGGCGGGCGACAAACAAGCAGTGATTGGGACCTGGGGGACGACGTCGCGCAATCAGATGACCGTGCGCCGTTCGCCATTCCCTAACAAAAACTCGGGCCCGTTCCAGCAGGTACAACGCGAAGGCAATCCGCTGATCAACGAACTGATCATCGGAACCGGATCGAAAGACCGCTTCAGCATGGATCAACCGAAGAACGATTCGCAATTCGCGCCGTTCGTTCTCAATCCTGTGCTGGCTACGGTTTTCAGCTCCATCGGAATTCCGGTGGCGCCTCCGCCGCGAACCGATCTGTTGATCCTGGCCCAGTACGAAGCGCCAATCTGTCCCGGTTGCGGTTCAGGCGATGCCGGACCGGTCGCCGACCTGCTTCGCTTGAATACCGGCATTCCGCCTACCCCGGTTGCAAACCAACTGCGTCTGGGCTTCCTCGCCGGCGACATCGCCGGATTCCCCAACGGCCGCCGGCCCGTTGACGATGTAGTCGACATAGCCGCGCGAGCTGTCGCGGGAATCCTCGTCGATTCCACGAAGTACGGCACCAGGATCGGCGACGGCGTGCAGTTCAATCCGGAGGGATACAACTCATCGTTCCCTTACATCATGCCCGCCAATAACGGACGCAACTCAGTCCACATTGGTCCCGGACAGGCTGGATGCAGCGGACAACCGAGCGGAATTTGCCCGGTTAACTAGCCGCTTCATCGACGTGGCCGTTGCGCAGGGGCAACGGCCACGGTTTGTATCGAACTTCACGATTGAGCTTTCGACATCGAAATGAGGATTCGCATGAAAAAGAAAAGATTGATCGCTCCATTGATCTTGACGCTCGCTGCCTGTGTGGCGGCCCAGACGCCGAGTTCCGCCAAGGCGGACTCTGCAACAATCGTCACTGCCAAAACCGCTCTCTCTCCCGCTGAGCAAAGCATCGCCGGCGCACAAAAAGAAATTGCCAAAAAGCCGGGGCAGTTCGCTGGTTATAACCAACTCGCGATCGCGCTGTCGCGCCGCGCGCGCGAAACTTCCGACATCACCTATTACACGCAAGCCGAAGACGCGCTTAAGAAGTCATTCGAACTCGCCCCTGGAAATATGGAAGGCGAAAAGATTCACGTCTGGCTTCTACTGGGACGACATGAATTTCCAGCCGCGCTAGCGGCAGCAAAGATTCTTAACAAGAGAGTTCCCGATGACATTTTGGTCTATGGCTTTCTCACCGATGCCAACGCGGAATTGGGCAACTATCCGGCAGCGGAGAATGCCGCGCAGTGGATGCTCAATCTTCGCCCCGGCAATCTTCCCGGCATGACTCGGGCCGCTTATTTGCGCGAGCTATTCGGCGACGTCGACGGCGCTTATGAACTGATGGACATGGCGTATCAGTCTACGGTACCCACGGAAACCGAAGACCGCGCCTGGATTCTCAGCCAGATGGGGCATCTGCGCTATGTTGCCGGACGCACCGACGACGCAGACAACATTCTGAAGCAGGCTCTGCAAATATTTCCTGGCTATCACTACGCGCTGGGCAATCTGGCTAAAGTCCGCATTACACAGAAATGGTACGACGAGGCGGTTACTCTGTTGCAGCAGCGTTATCAGGCTGCGCCCCACGCCGAGAACCTCTATGATCTAGCCGAGGCGTTGCAGTTGGCAGGCCGGGATGCAGAAGCCAAGAAGGCATTCGCCGAGTTCGAGACCAAGTCGCTGGCGGAATCCGTTCGCAAGGACAACTCCAGCCGTGAACTGGTCTTTTACTACGCCGACCATGCGCAGCAGCCAGCCAAAGCGCTGGATGTTGCCAAGCAGGAGTTCGCATGGCGGCATGACGTCTACACGCTCGATGCTTACGCCTGGGCGCTGCATATGAACGGACAAGACACCGAGGCGCGCAAGCAGATCGAAGCCGCTTTAGCGGTGGGGATTCGCGATTCCAAGATTCTCGCTCACGCAGGTGAGATCGCTCTGAGAGTGGGTGACAAAACTGCGGCACAGCGATACCTGGAGGAGTCAGTTTCCCTGCACGCTACAGGATCGGAACAGGCGCGGCTGGTCCTGGCTCAGTTCTCGGAGCCAAATCGGCAGCGCTAAACAAAACAACAACGGCAAAGCGGACAGCGCGGAAACGCAAATGCGTTCTTACCTCACAAATGCGGTGATAGTTTTCGTGATGCTGACTCGGCTCTCTCTTCCGGTCTTGAGCCAGACTCTTCTGGCAAAAGAGATTGCGTTGAGGGGCCGAGTCACCGACCCGCAGGGGAACGCTTTGTCCAATGCATGCGTTCAGCTCTTTCGTCA
This sequence comes from Candidatus Sulfotelmatobacter sp., assembly GCA_049584475.1. GTDB lineage: Bacteria > Acidobacteriota > Terriglobia > Terriglobales > Acidobacteriaceae > Sulfotelmatobacter. The sequence continues at coordinate 43,845 of JBAUXX010000080.1, forward strand.
CGATTCTCCTGACAAGGGTCAAGCGCTGACAGAGGTCAATTCCGGGCCGGACGGGCAATTCGAAATCAAAGCGGCTTCCGCAGGTGAATTCGATATCAAAGTCGATGCCGATGGCTTCCGAGCGGTCAGCGTGCCATTGAACGTTCGGTCCCAGGGAAATTCGCCGATTGAGATTCACGTGACTCAACTCTCGCCGCACATGGAAAGCGTCACGGTAACGGCAGACATAAACGAAACTGATGTTCTGTCTCCCGATCCCGGCGAGAAGGTCTTCGTGCGCCAGGACCTGCTGGACGCCAATCCCGGCAGGCCCGGCGCTCCGGTTTCGATCCCCGGATATCCCATAGAAACTGCGTCCAGCGGCATTAAAGCGCCGCAGTATTTCGCTCCCGGAGTTGCCGGAGATCATGGGGAGCCGATTGCGCAGTACATCGCCGTGGGCAGTTATCTTCTGCCGAATAATCTCTCGGCCAATGCGCACGGCAACGGCTATTCCGATCCCAACATATTTATCCCCGAAGTTTTGGAAAGCGTTCAGGTCGACGGCGGCGCATTCAACGTGCGCGAAGGAAATCACTCCGTCAATCTAGCCGCGACTTACGGACTTCGCTCGCGGCTCGATCCATTTCTCACAGTCACCGGCGATTACCGCGACATCGATGTCGTCACCGGCTTTAGTCCGTCGCCTGATTCATGGTTGGCGTTCGCGGCTTCTTACGGCAATGGATTCTTGGATCGTCTCGAACATCGCCAACAATACAAATTCAATGGGGAGCGGTTGTTTCGGGCCGGCGCACATCGGATCACTTTGTTTGGCGTCGGTTATTACGGCTTTTCCTACGTTCCAGGGCTGGTCCCGATCTTCGCGGAAAACCCCAACGATGCCAATTTACCCAAGGTGGGAGATTCCATTGACCCTCGTCAGAAAGATCAGACGCACACCGCGCTCGCAGCCGTGAACGATGTCTGGCAAGTAAGTGGAAGCCAGCAACTGCAACTCTCCGGCTTTTTCCGCACTTACAATCTTGCGTTGGATTCAGACTTTGGGCAGGGTCTCATCCGGCAAAGCGAATTCCGTACAGTTGAGGGTGGCAGCGCCAACTATGTGAACAAGATCGCCGAGTATATTTCTTTGCTGGGAGGTCTCGACTACGAGCGCGAAGCGCCTCGCCGGGACGATCTCGATCACTACGGCTTCTTTAATCCCAACGAACCAACCTATTACGGCCCCTTCACTCCCGTCGACGGAAACAATGTGACGATCGGATCGGTAACGCCCTACATCGCGGCCGAAGGCGCGCTGGCACGCTACTTCCGCTACTATCTCGGCTGGCGGCGCGATGAGATAAATTTCAACAATCAGGATCTGCTTAGCCCACAAAATTCGTTTCAGAAATGGGTGGGCGTCAACTCGCCCAAGGCAACTGTTTCTTTTCTGCCGAAAGAATCCTGGTATGTGCCGCTGCTCTCTCTCAGCTTTGGTCAAGCTTTCTTCACCGAAGACCCTCGCATCGGCACGGGAACGACTGTGGGCACGCCCATTGCTACGTCGCATTCGTATCAGCTGGTGGCCAGCAAGAGCATCCGCAAGACCGACGTGAAGCTGACCCTGGGTCACGTCACCAGCAGCGCGGAGCTGGCGAAGATCGATCCGGACACCGGCCTCCAGTTCGATGAAGGCCCTAGCCGTCTTCGATTTATGACGGTTTCTTTGCGTCAAAGCTTTCGCCAAGGATCGCTGCTGGCAACTTTTTCTAAAGCAGATGCCCGCGACCTCGACTCAGGACAACCCACACCCGAAGCTCCGAGAACTATCTTCGATTTGTTAGGGACAATTCAGAAGCTTCCGTTTCGCTTGCAGGCCCGCGGCGAATTCGAATACGTAGGCGCCAAGCCTTTGGGCACCGGCTGCCTACCAGACCTGAATGCCGAGTGTACGGGAGTTGCAGTCAAGGAATTTCGCGCCGCGCTCGTCCGGCCTTTTATGGAAGGGCGTCTGAATGTTGGCGTGAATATGCTGATCGCTCGCGGCTACACGGGCCAGACTACCGAGAACTTCTACTCCTCCGATGTCCAGGAAGTCGTTGGAGTCCGCATTCCTTCGTACGCAAGCCTTTCCTTTACCTACCGGTTCGGACGGCCATAGGATTCTCATCCCACGCTTTCTTGCCGAAGCTCTGCCCGGCTAACCTTTTTCTCATTTCCAGGGTCTAACTAACCAACAAACAGCAGGGAACTTCGCATAGCCCGGCTGCGTACTACTGATCAGATGTTTGGGCGGGATTGAGACCCCTCGCCCGGAACGTTACCCGGGGCCCCCACGCTCCTCCCGGAGGCGTGGGGGCATGATTTCCAGCATTTATGCGAATGCTTCTCAATATTGTGCGCCAATCGCTGTCCACATTGTGGGCGCACAAACTGCGCTCGTTCCTCACTATGTTCGGAATCGCCTGGGGCGTCGGTTCCCTGCTGCTATTGGTTGGTCTCGGCGAAGGCTTTCGCAGCGGCCAGGAAAAGAACATGGCCGAACTCGGGCAGGACATCATGTTCGTATTCCCCGGCCGCATCCCAGCCGTAGCGGGAAGTTATCAGTCGGGGCAGCCCTACTATTTGACGTACGGCGATTACCTGGACATTCGCGACCAGTCGCGATTTCTTCGCGCGGTTTCTCCCGTGCTCGAGCGCGACGACATCCGCGCCGTCAGCGATTATGGGTCTACCAACGGACAGGTCTTCGGCGTGGCCCCCGCATATAACCAGATTCGCACTCTGCCCACCGAACCCGGACGCTGGTTTAACGACGAAGACAACACTCAACATCGCCGCGTAGCTGTGGTTGGCTGGGAATTGTTGAAGAACATGTTTCCCGGTCAGCCCGCCGTGAGCAGCACGATCCTGCTCAATGACATGGATTTTAAGGTAATCGGAGTCATCCCGAAGATTGGGAAGGAAGGTGAGAACGGCACCAACCATCGCATCTTCGTGCCCTTCGAGACGATGCGTACCCTTTTTCCTATCATCACCAAGAATTCTGAGAATGCAATCTCATTTATCAACTATCGTCCGATCAAGAAAGAGTTGCACGTAGAAGCGAAGAATGAAGTTCACACGATCATCGCCCGGCGGCACGGATTTGATGCTCATCTGGACGACGCTTTCCAGGATTGGGATACTATCGACGGCGCGATCCGCGTCGCGAAGATTTTCGATGCGATGGATTGGTTTCTTGGTGTAGTCGGACTCGTCACTCTCGGCCTCGGCGCGATCGGCATCATCAACATCATGCTCGTTTCGGTGACAGAACGAACCCGTGAGATCGGCTTGCGCAAGGCTCTGGGCGCCACGCACCGCAACATCCTGACACAGTTTTTCATCGAGGGCGCGTTTCTTACCGCCTTTAGCGGAGGCATCGGTCTTGCAATCACCGGCGCGTTCGTCGCGTTGTTGGCACAATTGCCTTCGCCGGAAGGATTCGACACACCGCGCATTGTGCCGGCTTCCGCGGTCATTGCGATTCTGTCGTTGTCGCTGGCGGGCATCGTCGCCGGTCTTTATCCCGCGCGTAAAGCGGCGCTGCTTCCTCCGGTGGAAGCGTTGCGGCAGGAGTAATCATGCTGAGTGATCTGGGCAGTCAGGCATTCAACGCGCTGAAACACAATCGACGCCGCTCGATGCTCACCATGCTGGGGATGGCTTGGGGGATTGCTACCGTGGTTCTGTTGCTGGCTTACGGTGCCGGCTTTCAAAACGCTTTGATGATCGCCTTTCGCACTTTCGGTGGTAACCTCGTCGCCATTTTTCCCGGACGCACGTCCCTGCAGACCGGCGGCACCAAAGCCGGAGCGCAGGTTCGCTTGAATCGCGACGATATCGAGTTTCTGCGCGCTGAGTGCCCCATGCTTACCCGCATTTCTCCCGAGGTCGACAAGCAAAGCCTCGTCGCCTTCGGCACTCGCAGCGGAAGCTACGGCGTTCACGGAGTGTATTCCACCTACGAAAAGATTCGCGCCCTGGACGTAGGCGAAGGCACATTCTTTGGCGAACTCGAGGACTTCACTCACACGCGCGTGGCGGTCATCGGCTCCACGGTGAAGAAAAAACTTTTCTCGGGCCAGAACGCATTGGGCGAAAGCGTTCGCATCGACGGAATCTCGTACAAAGTAGTCGCCGTTCTCCGCCACACCATTTCCAACGGCGACGAAGACATGAACTCGCTGGTCTACGTCCCCTACAGCGCCATGGGCGACCTCAAGAACAGCTACTATCTCGACGGCATCATGATGGATTATGAAGGCGACCACGCCAAAACCGTCGAAGCCGTACGCAACTCCATGGCGTTCCATCACAACTTCAATCCGAAAGATGACCGCGCCATCTATGTCTTCGACGCCGTGAAGGATCTCGCCGACCTCAACGTCATTACGGTAGGCATAAAAGTTCTGCTGGGCTTTATAGGCCTGCTGACGTTGGGCATTGGCGGTGTAGGCCTGATGAATATCATGCTGGTGTCAGTTACCCAACGCACGCGTGAAATCGGAATCGAAAAGGCGCTGGGTGCGCACCGCTGGCACATTCTGTTTCAGTTTCTCGCCGAGGCGCTAGTGATCACCGCTTTGGGCGGGCTGTTGGGAGTGGTACTGGCCTATCTAGTTTCGTGGTCGGTAGGATCGCTTACTCTGTGGAGCGCGTTTATCGAAGACGCCAACGAAGGCGACATTCACCTCTACATCGACTCCGCAACTTTGATCTGGTCAACGGTAATCCTAAGCTTCGTTGGCATCATCAGTGGCATGCTGCCGGCAATCAAAGCTGCGATGCTCGACCCGATTGAAGCGTTGCGCTACGAATAATCTTTTAGAATCTGATGCGGAGTTGTTGGTTCGCGAAGCGAAGCAGCAGAAAGTCGAAGACTCCCTTGACACTCGACATAACGGCGCGGCGTTTCCGCGGAGCCTAGGCGCGATCTTCAGTAGTGATAACGGGCCTGCAGGAAATCGATCCTATCCGCGCTCACGCGATAAACCAAACGATGTTCCTGAGTGATTCTTCGCGACCAGCATCCAGCCATTACATATTTGAGTGGCTCGGGCTTACCAATACCTGTAAAAGGGTCGCGGAGAACGGCCTCGATCAGCTCAAAGGCCCGGATTGCTACTTTGCGATCTGCTTCAACCCAGTAGCGCAGATCCTGGCGAAATTCGGGATGAAATATCGCCTCGCGGTCAACGCTTCGCGGCAAGTCCCATCTCCCGGCGTAGCTTTTCCAGCGGTTCGGGCTTGCCCTTCCGATCCACCGCGCGCCGCAGAGTCGTGAGAAGCCTCCGCGCGTTCTTCGGGGATCGCAAAAGATGCGCTGTCTCGATTAGGCCTGCCAACTCATCGGCAGGAACCATCGCCACCGTCCGCTCGCCCTTGCGGCGAATGATCACGACTTCCCGGTCATTGCTAACCCGGTCAAGAGTTGCTGCCAGGCTCTGTCGCAAATTCGTATATGTAGTTTCCGTCATATTGATGACCGTATTCTGATTGTACAGGTTTCCTGTACGTCATTTCAACACTCTCTGTTCTACAATCTTTATGTGCCAGAAAGCGCAACTGGTCGCCTCGACCGCGTCTTAGCTCAGCTGCGTCTCTACGAGCATCCCTTGCTGAATTTCTCCGCCCGCGCCAAGGGCGAAGGCGTCGAAATCATCATCCAGTTCAAAGATCCGTCTTTCCCCGTGCATACCTACCATTTCGATCTTCATCCTCGCGATCTCGACGACTCGCAGTTCGAATGGAGCTTCCAGCGCCAGCTCTATGATGCACTGCACGACTACTTTATGGAAATGTTCATCCGCACGCCGCAAGATCGTCTGGATCGCCGCACAAAGGAGCTGTAAACCCGGCACCCACAACCATGACTACGCTGCGCCACAAGATCGAGCAGGAAATTCGCGAGCGCGGCCCCATCCCATTTTCCCGTTACTTGGAGTTATGTCTTTACGATCCTGAACTCGGCTACTATTCGCGCAACGCCGAGCAATTCGGCAAGGCGGGAGATTTCTATACTTCCAGCGACGTGCATGCAGTCTTTGGCAGGTTGCTGGCACGCCAGTTCGAAGAAATGTGGCGCGTGCTGGACTCGCCGGAACACATAGAATTATTGGAACTTGGCCCGGGGAGGGGCTTGTTCGCACAAGACGTTCTTGACTGGTCGCAAAAGAAATTCCCCGACTTCTTTCGTGCCCTTCGATATGTTCTAGTGGAAAGTTCGCCGGCACTTCGCCAACGAATCCAACAAACTCTGAAGCAGCACATAGAGACCGGCAAGGCGGAACTCGCCCAGCCCAATGCGCTGGAAATGGACGGACTGGCTTGGCCCTTTGCAGCCACAAAGCGGCGACAGAATGCAGCCCACGGCGCAAGCCGTGGGTACGGCACCGGGCAAGAGCAAGCCCTGGAGGAGCGTAAGAAGGCGGCTGTGAACGAAACCGCAAACGATAACGTCCCAACTATCATCTTCGCCAACGAATTCTTCGACGCTCTCCCAGTCGAAGTTCTAAGTCAGCAAGGCTCGTTACGCATCGACACGCAAGGCGGCCGCTTTGTCGAAGCGTGGGTTCCGCCATCAGCCCAAGAATTGGAATTTCTCGATCTATATTCGGTCCACTCCGAACCCGGCGAACGTGTCGAGGTTCCTCTGCTCGCGCAACAAATGATGGACAAGATCGCCCCGTCAATGCCTCGCGGTTTCTTCGTCGCCATCGATTACGGCTACACCCGCGACGAGCAACTCGCCGGGCGGCATCGCGGAACGCTAAAGGCCATTCGCCGGCATTCCATCAGCGGCAGCCCCTACGAAGCTCCCGGCGAGCAGGACATCACCGCCGACGTAAACTTCACCGCGCTCGCCGCCGCCGCCGAAAAGCATGCCATGTCAACGCAAAAGCTAGTCACACAATCGCAATTCTTGTTGGGTATTGGCGAGGCGAATCAGTTTGCCGATGCTTTTGAGGAATGCCGCCTACCGCAAGAACGCGCCAAGGTCGCGCTGCAACTCAAGCATCTGGTCACGCCCGCAGGCATGGGCGAGAGTTTCCATGTATTGATCGCGAGCAAAGGAATCGAAACGGAAAAAGCTGCGGCCCTGGCAGGACTGAATTTCGGCCGCGCTCTAGCTAAAGGTTAAACGCCATTGACTGGCACGGTCATCACTTGTGAGTCACTGAAACGCCCGCCAGAAGCGGTTCTGCCGACTTTGCTTTGGACGCCTCGGGATACTCATACACCCCTCGCCCCGACTTTCGCCCCAACCGTCCGGCTTTCACGTGCTGCACAAGCAGCGGTGCGGGGCGATATTTCTCTCCCAAAGTCTTATGCAGATATTCCAAGATGCTAAGCCGCGTGTCGAGCCCGACCAGATCGACCAACTCAAACGGCCCCATGGGATGGTTGAGGCCCAGCTTTAATGCTTTGTCGATATCCGCCGCCGAAGCGATTCCTTCCTGCAGCATGTAAAACGCTTCGTTGCCGATTATGGCATTGATGCGGCTGGTAATGAAGCCGGGCGATTCCTTGATCACAACGACTTCTTTCCCCATACGCTTGCCCACTTCAACCGCGGCGGCAAGCGTGTCTTCATCTGTCTCCAGGGCCCGCACAACTTCGAGCAACTTCATTTTGTGTACTGGATTGAAGAAGTGCATGCCTACAATCTTTCTAGCGCGATAGGTCACGCTGGCGATTTCCGTAATGCTGAGCGAAGAAGTATTCGAAGCTAGAATCGTGGACGGCCGGCAGATTTTGTCGAGCAGCGTGAAGATTTCAATTTTCGACTCCATCTCTTCCGGCACTGCCTCGATCACCAGATCGGCTTCGCGCGCCGCCTCTTCCACGGATCCCGCATATTGCAGTCGCCCGAACGCGGCATCTGCATCCATGGGCGTCACCTTCCCCAACTCGATCGCCTTATCGAGATTGGCACGGATTTCCCCCTCCGCCTTGCGTAATGCACCGGGCAACAGATCTTCCAGGATAGTGCGATAGCCGCCCAACGCCGCCGCGTGCGCGATTCCGCGGCCCATAATGCCGGCGCCGATGACGGCCACTGTCTTTATTTCTGGCAGCGCCACTTACTGACCAGCCTTATCCAGATCGCCAAGCGCGGCATCAATGGCTTTTTGTATCTCACGCAAACTATCCCCCAACCGCTTGCGCTCATCGGTGGGCATGGGAGGAATTGAAATGCAAATACGCCGTAACGTGTTCGTCATATCTTCCACGTAATTCATACATCGAATGAGTTCTCCGGTTGCTGGCATGAACGCTCCTGTCTGATCGACTCGGCCCGTACGCTGACTGATTCATGAACGCTTAAGACCGAACTTCTATTTTGGACGCGACGGCGAATTTAGTAAAGGCACGCACGTACGTGAAGTCCGGCGTTCCGTCCACGCTAACAGCAAGAGAAGGCTAATACTTTCGCGAATAAGATAGTTTCCTGCCGCCTGCCTATCGCACTCATCAATAGTTTTTATTGGCAATTTTCTTCGTCCCAGAATCTAATATCCGTATGGCAGATAAGCCTCTGAGACGTTACATTTTTGCGAGCGACTTCGATCAAACGCTCACCTTTAACGATTCCGGTTACGCGCTGGCGGAACTGGTAGGCATTCCCACCGATGAATTCGAACGCAAGGCCAAGGGGATGGCCAGGATCAATCTGGTGCAGCAGGGTGCCGAACTTGCATACCTATTGCTGCATGATCCCGAATTCAAACGCAAGGTGCGCAAAGAGCATCTCCACGAAGTGGGAAAAAAGATTCGCTTAAAGAGCGACATCAAGCTGCTCTATCAGATTCTCGAAGCAGGAGTGGATGGACACTTCTTTGATTTTTACGTGCTTTCCGCGGCCCCGGTTGAAGTGATTTACTCGGCGCTCGAAGGCATCGTTCCCAAAGATCATATTTACGGCACGGAATTTCTTTACAAGCCTTCAGGCGAAATCGATACGATTGTCCGCGCGACGGCGGGCTACGGCAAAGTTGCGGTGCTCGATCAACTGCTTGTGCAACAGGTGGTGGGACCGGATCACATCATCTACAGCGGCGATGGCAGTTCCGACATTCACGTCATGCTGCATGTCAATGCGCGCGACGGGCTGACCATCGCGGTCTCCGAATCACGAGATATCTCCCAGATCGCTAAGCGCACAGTGCTGAGCACCAGCGCTTTGGCCGTCCTTGCGCCGATCCTTGAGGAAGTTGCCGGCTGGGAACGCTCCCGCATTCGCAGCTTCTTTGAAGCCAATGGCATGCTGATTCAGGGATGGGAGCGCGTGCGCACTGACTGGCTGACCGTGCGCCCCGCGCTCAGCGAGAACCTCGAAGAGACCGTGGTATCCTCAAAAGCCTCTCCTGCGCTGGCGAACTCATAATTCAAGAAGATTCCGTGCTACGCGACAAAAGCTTGATTCCGCTTTCACGGCAGCATCAGCACGCACTCGCTCTATGTGTGCGCATCGACCGCGCCCAGCCCATCCCGGCCGCCGATCTGGAAGCCTGGCGGGCGGAAGTCACGCAGCAATTTGAACAGGAGATCAAACTTCATTTTGCCGCTGAGGAAGAAGTTCTCTTCCCGATTGCGCGCAATTTCGCGGAACTGGCTGCGCTCGTGAAAGAACTCATCGCTGAGCATGATTTGCTTCGCCGGGAATTTGCACGACTCGAAAAAGGCGGCATGTCCGCGGAGGAATTGCCGCTGTTCGCCAAGCGGCTCTCGGAGCATGTTCGCAAGGAAGAACGCCATCTGTTCGAACGCCTGCAACAGTTGATAAAGCCGGAAGATATGACCGCGCTGGGAGTGTCTCTGCAGAGAGCACTGCAAGAAGCTTCTCAAGCCTGCATTCTGCCGAATGAGGTAACCCGCATACGCGCCAGATAAGGAGCGGAGCGGCGCACCGACCACCTCTTCCGATCGCCAATACTTCCCAACCACGCTACGCTTCCAACCGGAATCGCGTCTCAGCCAACCCGTATAGACGCCGCCATACCAATCGATTGATTGTCACGACCGTGGCGGCCATCATCATGGTCGCGGCAAGTAACAAATCAAAGTTGCCGCTGTCTGTTGCCTGGCTGATCGTTGCCCCAAGACCGGTAGTCGTGTAGATGTGGCCTTTGAAGTGAAAATATTCGGCGACGATGCTCGCGTTCCACGCGCCACCGGAAGCAGTCACCAGACCTGTGACGAGATAGGGAAAAATCCCCGGCAGAATTAATTTCTTCCAGCGCTCCATTCCCTGCATGTGAAATACGGAGCAGCATTCCTTCAGGTCGGTTGGAATGGCAATCGCGCCGGCGATAACATTGAATAAGATGTACCACTGCGTGCCCAGCAACAGCAGAACGATCGAGCCTATTCCCAGCCCGCCGCCAACGCGAATCAGCAACAGGAGAACGACCGGGAACAAAGCGGTGGCCGGAACCGAGGCTGCGATCTGCGCCAAGGGCTGCGCGATGCGCGCCAGCTTTGGACTGAAGCCGATCGCCACTCCCGCCGGAATTGTCCACAACGCACCGATTATCAGCGCGAGATTCACACGTAGAAAAGTCGCACCAAGACCGAGGCCCGCTTCCTGTAAATCAGCTTTCCGCAGTCCGCTGAGAATGATTCCGACTCGGACCACGCCGTAGCCGACTAGAATCAGCAGCAGCAGACCAATCCCGCGCAGCAACCAGAGTTTCCAGCCGTGACTTCCTTCGGCATCTTCTTTCACATGCGGGCGGGAAAAATACCGCATCACCCTCTCGCTGAGCGGCCGCACCGTTTTCTGCCGAATCTGGCTCAGGCTGCGCGAGTGCTGGATCAGGTTGAGCACCCAGGAGCGCGGAGCGTCTGCGCTCTGCACTTGCTCGATTTTGAATTTTTCCGCCCAGGCAATTACCGGGCGCCAGATGAATTGATCGAGCAGCACGATCACCGCAATCATCGTACCCACTCCCCACAGAATCGACTGCGTGTCTCCCGCGCTGGCGGCCGTTTGCAGATACGATCCCAACCCCGGCAAGCGGAAATCGCGCGAACCCAGCACAAACATTTCGCAAGCCATCAGAAAAAACCATCCGCCGGCCACCGACATCATCGAATTCCACACCAGCCCAATCGCCGAGAACGGCAACTCCATCTCGATGAAGCGCTGCCACCAACTGAACCGGTAAATCTTCGCCGCCTCCCGCATATCTTTGGGAATGCTCTTGAGCGACGCATAAAAGCTGAACGCCATGTTCCACACTTGGCCGGTAAAGATCAGAAGGATAGCCCCGGCCTCAACTCCGAGTTGCCGTCCGGGAAAGAGCGCCACCATGGCGAGCATTACGCCCGGTAGAAAGCTGAGCACCGGTATCGACTGCAACACGTCGAGCAGCGGAATCATGAAGCGCTCGGCTCGCGGATTGTAGGCAGCTACATATCCATAAACCAGCGTGAACGCAAGACTCAACCCATATGCGATCGTGATCCGCAACAACGAATAACCCGCGTAAATCGGCAGCGCAAACGGGCTGCGCGAAATTTCCACCTCTGGAGTGAAGGGTCCCAGCCACGTGCGGCCCACAGTAATCACGCCGTAGAACAGAGCGATTGCCGCGGCAAACATCAGCAGATCGGGCAAATACGAAATCTGCAACCGCGGCATCTGGCCCCACAGGCGGTAGGCCGAGAATCCTCGCAGTGTTGAAGACTTTTTCATGGAAGGAAGTTCAGAACGATTCAAGCCTGCGGCGCTGCCGGAGAGTTGTCACGCTGTGCCTCGGCCGAAGGTTCGGTCAGCAGCAGCCTGCCGCTCTCGCGGTCATAGTCGAAAATTTCCGCGTAGCGGCCCCAGTTCATCGCGGTGTCGAATTGGCGTTGCACCTCGTCTTCGGCAAAGTGTTCATCGAGAATGTCGTGAAAAAATTCGTCGGACATCGAATGATCCGACTTGCGCCGCAGAATGCTGTCGATCTGCTTGAGGATCGTCACGTGAGCGAGCGCGGCCTCGCGGAAAAGCATTTTACGCGCCTGAATATCGGCATCCGCAAAGATGACGCCTTGGGGAGAAATCTGCACGTCGCCTTCCTTGAGATAGGCAAACCCGAGCAGTACGCAGCCTTCAAGAATCGGCAAGAGATCTTCCACGTCCATCACCAGTTCTTCGCTCAGCCGAAATAAATCTTCCCGCCCACCGCGATCGTGCAGAAGTTCGAGCAGCCCTGCAATACCGCCTACACGAGCGTGGGGCAGCATCTGATATTTCGCCGTCTTAACCGGAGCGCCAGTTTTTCCGGCTTGCGCGGCTTTCAATCCTCCTGGCGGCAAAATTATTTCCGCCGTTGCCTCCGCGTCTGGAAGTGTGTGCTCTATGTCCGGCTCGGTCATGATTTTGTAAATGTAATCCACCAATTCCACGAACCGCGCCGACTTGCGGTCGCGTGGATGCTTCAGCCGCACATTGAAATCGGAACGAATACGCGCAGGATGCCGGCCCAACACGATAATGCGGTCGGAAAGCATCACTGCCTCTTCGATGTTGTGGGTCACGATGAAGATGGCGCTGGTAGGCATCTTCTTGTTCAGCCATAACTCGAGTAGTTCGCTGCGCAGGTTTTCCGCAGTGAGAACGTCGAGTGCCGAGAACGGTTCATCCATGAAAAGAACTTCGGGTTCGACCACCAGGGCGCGCGCAAACCCGACGCGCTGCTTCATTCCGCCGGAAAGCTCCTTGGGATATGCCGTCTCAAACCCATCAAGACCCACGGTATCAAGCGCGCGTAGCGCCCGCTTGCGCCGTTCTACATCGGCGACTCCTCGCGCTTCCAGCGGAGCCTCTACATTTTCCAGCACAGTGAGCCACGGAAAGAGCGCAAAGCTCTGGAACACGATTGCCACGTTCAGCGTCTGCTCACTCAAAGGCTTTCCATGCCACAGCAGTTCGCCGGCTGACGGCTGCGACAGCCCGCTCAAAATGCGGAGCAGCGTGGACTTACCGCATCCCGAAGCTCCAAGCAGCGCGATGATTTTCCCCGGCTCAATCGCCAGGTCGGTCGGGCCCACCACTTGCACCTGAGTGCCGTCGGGCTGTGGATACGATTTCTCAACGGCCCGTGCTTCGATGATCGCTTCAGCCACGCAGATCTCCCGTAACCTCTATACACAAATGCGCGTCACGGCGCAAAGAAAAAGCCTCGTTAACACTGTGTTCACAATCGCTGAAGAATCGAGGCTAGTGAATGAAAGTGATGCGGCACTCTCAGGCAGCAAAGTCTTCATCCGGCAGCAGAGCAAAGGGTTCCGGAATCCGGTCCGTCACTTCGGCCAAATGCGCCAGCCTTGCCGACAGACTGTCATTCAGTTGGTTCCCGGCAAAGCGCCATTTCCAATTGTTGCCGTTCGCGCTCGGTGTATTCATCCGCGCGCTGCTGTCCAGGCCCAGCACGTCCTGCAGGGGAGTAATGCTCAAATCCGCTACCGACGATTGAGCAGTGCGAATGAATGCCCAGTGAATTCCGTCTTCGCATTTTCCAACATAGGCTTCAGCATGGCGGCGCTCGTCTTCGGTGGCGCCGCTCTTCCACCATCCAACCGTTGTATCGTTGTCGTGTGTTCCTGTGTAGATGACCTTCTCCGCCGCTTGATGCGGCAGGTAGATGTGTGCCCCCTTGTCTCCGAAGCCGAATTGCAGCACGGCCATGCCAGGAAATCGCAGTCGTGCGCGTAACGCATGAACCTCAGGGGTGATGTAGCCGAGGTCTTCCGCGAAAAACGGGAGCCCTCCCAGAGCCTCGCGCAGTTTCTCAAATAGATCGTCTCTTGGACCATCAACCCAGCGGCCGTTAATCGCGGTCTCATCCCCAGCGGGAATCTCCCAGAATTGGTCGAAGCCGCGGAAGTGATCGAGCCGAACATAGTCACAGTTGCGAGTGGCCCAGCGCAACCGTTCGATCCACCACTTGTACCCGCTCGTTCTCATGACATCCCAGCGATACAGAGGATTGCCCCACCGCTGGCCGGTCTTGCTGAAGAAATCAGGGGGCACGCCGGAGACGACTTCGGGATCCAGGTTGCTGTTAAGCCTGAATAACGATGGATGCGTCCACACGTCGGCGCTGTCGAAGTTCACGAAGATCGCCACGTCACCGGCGATGCGAATCGACCGCTCGGAACAGTATCGACGCAAAGATTGCCACTGCTCATAGAACGCAAACTGCAAAGCAGCACGAACCGCGAGATCGTCTTCCAATTCGACGCTTGCTTTTTTCAAGGCAGCCGGTTCTCTGTGTGCCAGCTCCCGCGGCCACTGATTCCAGCTTTGCAGCTTAAAGCGGGCGCGCAACGCGTCGAACAAAACAAAATCTTCCAGCCACCACGCATTGTCCGCCCGGAATCGCTCAAACTTCTCACGCGCCGAATCGGAAGCAGACTTAACAAAGTGCCGTCCCGCTTCAAACAGCAACGGCATTTTCTGCGCGAATACTCGATCGTATTCAACTGCCTTCGAATCCTGCCGCAGGTTTTGAATCTGTGACGCGCTAATCCAGCCGCGCTCCGCCAGTCGCTCCAGACTGATCAGAAGAGGGTTTCCCGCAAACGCTGAAGTGGCGGAGTAAGGAGAATTTCCGTAGCCGAGTGGTCCCAGCGGCAACACCTGCCAGAAACCTTGCTTCGCGGCAGCCAAAAAATCCACAAACTCATACGCCGCCGGGCCGAAGTCGCCAATGCCGCCACGCGACGGCAACGACGAGGGATGCAACAAAATGCCTGCGAGGCGCGGGAACAACATGCGATCAATATTCTTTCAAGGGCGGAAGCCCGTTGTTTGGGAGCTCGAACAAGGGACTTGTTCAAGGAAACCCGTCCACAATAACGCGAAATCTGACGGGTTACATTCCCGCTTCGGCGCCGGCGTGGGTCAGCGCTTTCATTTCGTCCTGATTGATTTTGATCTTGCCCGATTTTTCCATTTGCTCGCGAATATTGGAAACAAATAGTCCAAATAATTCCTGCTTTTTACCCTGCAGTAACGAATCGCGAATCTGGTCGCGCTTCGCCGCCAAGTCAGCGTCGCTCGGCTGCTGACTCTCCAGCACCGAAATCACGGCTCCGTTCCCGCCGCTGTTGATTGGTCCGCTGATCTCGCCCGGCTTCAGTGTGAAAGCAACCGCGGCCTGTCCGGTCATCGAACCAATATCTGGAACCTGGCCGTCGGGTAATACGAAATCGCTGGTCTTCACGGTTGCGCCCAACTCCTTCGCCGCGCGCTTCAGATCGTGCTCCGTCTTTGCGCGATCGGAAAGCTCCTGCGTTTTCTGCGTCAGCAACGCAGCGGAGCGTTCATTCTCGAATTCGTCTTCCACTTTGCTGCGAATTTCTTCGAATGCCGGCGTGGAAGCCGGTTTGATCGCGAGCAACTGATAGACTGCGAATCCTTGTGAAGTCGCCGCCATATCCGGCGGAGCTTTATCGGCCGCGCTGAAGACCGCATCCATGAACTGCGGCGCCGGCCCAAGGCCGGGCAGCATATCTTTGCGCCCAAAAAAATCCGATGTGATTACCGGCACACTCTTCGATGCCGCTGCCGCGTCCAATCCTTCGCCTTTTGCCGAACTCAGCAGCGATTCCGCCTGCTTCTGCGCCAACTGCTGCGCCTTCTGCTGCTTCAGAACCGGCTCGATCTGATCTTTCACTTCGTCGAGCGACTTCATGTGGGCTTCCTGCTTGTCATCCACACGAATAATGTGGAAGCCGTAACTGCTCTTCACCAGATCGCTGATCTGTCCCTTGGGCAACGAGAACGCGGCCTTTTCAAATTCCGGTACGGTCCGGCCGCGTTGCACGAAACCCAACGACCCGCCCTCTTTGGCGCTACCCGGATCTTCGGAATATTTCTTGGCCAACTCCTCAAAATTGCCGCCGGCTTTGATCTGTTTCAGGATGTCTTCTGCGCGATGCTGAGCGTCAGTCACGCCTTTGTCATCGACCTTTCCATCCGGCCCCGGCAGTGGAGTCTTGATCAAAATATGGCTGACCTTTACCTGTTCCGGAGTGCGGTACTCGTCCCGGTGCTGATCGTAATAAGAAACCAGTTCGTCATGGCTGAGCTGTATGCCCTCTCCAACCTTGCTCACATCTACCACCGCATACTTCACCTTGCGCTTCTCGGGAATGGAATTGGCATACTGCTGTTTGTGGCTGTCATAAAATGCCTTGAGCTCGACATCGGTCGGATGCAGCGCCTTCCGCAAATCATCCTGCTTTAGCACCGCGTAGTCGAACTTAACCTTCGAATTCTGCTTGATAAACTGCTCGCGAATTTCCGAGTCGCTGACTGTGGCGCTGCCCGAAATCAGCGCCTGCAGCTTGCCCAGCATAATATCTTTGCCGATCGAATCTTCGAACTTAACTGGGGTCAAATTGTATCGGGACAGCATGTCCTCGTATTCGGTCTCGCCGATAAAGTTGCCGCCGGGGAAAAAGGTTCCGGCGTAGCGGCCGTGCTGCAACTCATCCTGGATTTCCTGCGGAGTCGACCGAAGTCCCAGATGCGCTGCTTCTGCGATCAGCGCCTGCCGCGTGATCAACTGCTCAGCAGCGCGTTGGGAAAAATAAGGCAGCAGCATCGCCATCGTCTGCGGATTCGCCTGCTGCATCTGCTGTTGCAGCATCTGCCGCGCTGTTTGCCGCACGTCGTCGGCCGTAACGTCACCGCCATCCACCTTCGCGACGACTCCCTTGCCGGGTGCGGCTCCCCACATGTCCGATCCCAGACCTCCGGGGATTAGCGTGATCACCATCGACGCGCAAATAACCAGCAGAATGCCGCCCAGCGCCATCTTCACCGCTGGTCCAGGGGTTTGCAAAAATCGAATCATTCGTATGACTCCAGGAGTTAAGGCTGAACAATAAATTATAGACTAACGCATTGCACCTTGTGGGCCGCGGACGTCTCGTGTGCGAGGCTTCTCGAACGTTTTTCGGTCGAAGCCGCAGTCAACTTGCGGCCACCGACCAGAGATCATCGGCCGGCGGCCATCCCGAAAATCGGCTATTGAAACGAATTAATAGACGTGTTATCCATTCTTCCGGGCGATTCGCGGAAGCAGCCCCTGGAGCAAAATGATGCCCCGCCGAAAAATAATCGTTTTGCAGGTTCTAATACTCTTGTCGTTTTCCGCTGTGGTTCTTGTAGCGGACGCTCTTGCGCAAGAACCTCGAGCCGCAGATTCCGCCAGGTCCAAAATCTCGGTTCAGATGTATGACAAGCAAGCCCTGCACGAAGGCTGGCTTCTGCAATCCTCCAGCAAGGTCGACGCGCCGGGAGACGTGATCTCGACCGAGAAATTCTCGCCTCACGGATGGCACGAAGTCACCGTCCCTACGACAGTGGTCGCGGCTTTGGTGAAGGACAAGACTCTTCCCGATCCCTTCCCCGGCACGAATCTTCGCCAGTTTCCCGGTGTTTCCTATCCGATCGGCGGAAATTTCTCCAACATCCCGATGCCGCCCGACAGTCCTTATCTCGTTTCCTGGTGGTATCGCAAACAATTCGCAGCCTCCGCCTCCGATAAGGGCAAGACGATCTGGCTGAACTTCAAAGGCATTAACTATCGCGCGAATATCTGGCTCAACGGAAAACAGATTGCCAACTCAAACGACGTCGCCGGCGCTTGGCGTACGTATGAATTCAATGTCACCGAGGCAATAAAAGCCGGGGCGGAAAACGTTTTGGCCGTGCAGGTCCTCGCTCCGACCGAAAACGATCTCGCCATCACCTTCGTCGACTGGAATCCGGCCCCACCGGACAAAAACATGGGCCTGTGGCGCGAAGTTTATCTGACTACCAGCGGCCCGGTGGCGCTGCGCTATCCCACGGTCGTCTCCAAACTCGATCGACCCAACAATGATCGGGCGCAGCTTACCGTAACCGCGCTGGCCAAGAACGGCACCGACAAACCAGTTCACGGAAAGCTAAAAGGAAAAATCGAGAATATCGACTTTGAACAGGAAGTCGATCTCGCGCCCAACGAATCCAAAGACGTGACCTTCACTCCGGACAACTTCGCCCAACTTACCATCGACAATCCGCGACTGTGGTGGCCAGCGCAAATGGGCGACCCGCACCTCTACACGTTGAACATGGAGTTTGAAGTCAACGGCACAGCCAGCGATCGCTCTGAAACCCGCTTCGGCATTCGCGAAATTACCTCTGATCTAAATTCCGTCGGCGGCCGAGCCTTCCACGTGAACGGAAAAAACATTCTCATCCGCGGCGGCGGCTGGACCACCGACATGATGCTGCGCGAAAATTCCCAGCGCCTGCACGACGAATTCCGCTACGTCCGCGACATGGGACTCAACACAATCCGCCTCGAAGGTAAGCTCGAAACGCAGGAATTTTTCGATCTGGCCGACCGCGACGGAATTCTCGTGATGGCCGGCTGGTGCTGCTGCGATTTCTGGGAGCGTTGGCCGAAATGGAAGCCCGCGGATTATGAAATCGCCAAGCAATCTCTGCGCGATCAAATTTATCGCCTGCGCAGCCATCCCAGCCTCCTCATGTGGCTCAACGGCAGCGACAATCCCCCTCCGCCCGATGTCGAACAAATGTATCTCGACATCGAAAAGCAGTTGCTCTGGCCGAATCCGACCCTCTCATCGGCGACGGGAAAGGAAACCAGTGTCACCGGTCAAAGCGGCGTCAAGATGAGCGGGCCGTACGAATACGTAGCTCCGAGCTACTGGGAAGTCGATACGCCGCAGGGTCAACCCGGCCGCAAACTATGCAACGCTGGAGGATGCGGCGGCGCCTACGCCTTCAACACCGAAACCAGCATGGGACCGGCTGTCCCACCCGTTGAAAGCATTGAGGCGATGGTCGGCAAAGATCACCTTTGGCCGATTGACGATGTGTGGAATTACCACGCGGGTGGCGGCGAGTTCAAAACCATCCAGGTTTTCAGCGACGCACTCGCCAACCGCTACGGCAAGTCGCAAAACGTCGAAGACTTCGCTTTGAAATCGCAACTCCAAACCTACGAAGGCGTGCGCGCCATGTACGAGGCTTACAGCCGCAACAAATATCAATCCACCGGCGTGATTCAGTGGATGCTCAACAACGCATGGCCCTCAATGATCTGGCACTTATACGACTACTATCTTCGCCCGGCCGGAGGCTACTTCGGCGCGAAGAAGGCGATGGAGATGCTGCACCCCGTCTACGGCTATGACGATCATTCCGTCTGGATCGTCAGCAGCCAATATACCGACGCGAAAGCCCTGAAACTCATTACGAAGATTTACAACCTCGACATGACGGAAAAATTCTCGCAACAGAATGTACTCGATGCCCCCGCCGACAGCACCGCAAAAATCTTCACCTTGCCGGATGTAACGGGCCTGAGTCTCACATACTTCTTGGCGTTGAGACTGGAAGATGCAGCGGGCAAGTTGGTGGGATCGAATTTCTATTGGCTCTCAACCAAGCCCGAAACAATCGACTGGGCAAAATCGACCTGGTGGATGACCCCGACCGATTCTTTCGCCGACTACACCGCCCTCGCGCAATTACCAAAAGTAAAACTGCAAGTCAGCGAACGTACCGAACGCAAAGGCGAAGAATCAATCACGCATGTAACGCTGGAAAATCCCGGCAAGGCCCTCGCGTTTTTCATTCGTCTGCAAGTAAACAAAGGCTCGCACGGCGAAGAAATTCTCCCTGTAGTCTGGCAGGACAATTACATTTCTCTTCTGCCGGGCGAAAAGCGCGAAATCAGCGCGACCTACCGCACGTCGGAATTAGGCGCCGCGGACGCGGTGGTAAAAGTCAGCGGCTGGAATGTGGAATAGCGTGGCGCAGTAAGCGTGGCGCGGGCACTCTTGCCCGCGAAATGCAGGCAGGATCAATCATGCTTGCCCGGGAACGGCTTCCCCTGATTGCACAGCCTCGTGCATCCGCTCATCTGCGACCCATTACACGTGCTCCGACACCGACAACACATTCCCGTCCGGATCCTTAAACCATGCCACCTTATCGCCTGTGGGTGCGGTCCAAATCCCTAACTCGTCCTGCTTGAAGAAACTAAATATCTCGAAATGCACGCCCTTCTGTCGCAACTCTCCCACTATTTTCTCAATACCGCTGACCTGCCAGCCCAGAATCGTAAACTGCGCGGGTTTGAATTCAGGAACTTTCGCCACACGAATCATGATGCCGTTCGCCTCGAGCACCATCGCGAAGCCGTCGTCCTTCAGAAACGTTAACCCGAGCACTCCCTCATAAAACGCCCTCGCCTTTTCTGAATCCGTCGTCGGCACAAAGGCCACAATTTTCTGTGATCCCAACATACATCCTCCCAAGCTGAATGCAATCGAACTGGCGCTACTCTTCCGGCGGCACATCGAAATTCACCAGGTCGCTTTGGAATCCTTTCGTCTTCCACGCTCCATAAGCAATGCCGGCCACCATCCAGATCGCCCCGAAGATTTGGGCCTTCGGGCTCAGGCTGATCCACAGCAGGAAGCAGATGATGAATCCCAGCACCGGCGAAATCAACTGCTCGAGGCTGCGATCCGCCCCGCGAATGTAGTAATGAGTCAGTGCCGCCAGGTTCACGCCCATGAACGCGATCAGTGCGCCGAAGTTGAGCAGGTTGGCGCCATCGTCATAGCTGATCAAAAATGCTCCGACCAACGCAATCGCGCCCACGAAAATCACGTTGTTGGCGGGAATGTGCGTTCGCGGATGGATGGCCCCAAAAAACTTCTTGGGAATCGCGCCGCTGCGTCCCATGCCGTAAAGCAGCCGTGCCGCGCCCAGTTGCGATCCCATGCCCGAGCCTACGGTCGCGATCAGCAGCGTAAGACTGATCACCTTGGTCATGAGTACGCCGCCCGCAATTCCCGCTACATGGCTGAATACGTTCTCGTCTCCAAACTCCGAAAAGATTCCGAAATCTTTTCCAAAGTGACTGAGGCTCAGCAACTGCGCGCCGTAAACCTCTGCCGCGGCCAGAAATCCCGTGATCACGCACACCAGCACCGTCGCCAGAAAAATGTTGCGCTTGGGATTTTCGACTTCCTCCGACAAAGTCGAGATGCCGTCGAAACCAATATAAGTAAGTACCGCAACGGACGTGCCATGAAACACCCGGCTCACGGTAAAAGTTTGCGGGTTATAGAACGGGCGGAGAAAAAACGCTTCCGGATATTGCGGGAGGTTGAAAATGTAGCGAATCGTGTACCAGAAAAAAGCCAGGATAACCGCGCCCATGATGGCGCACAGCGTCTTGTTGATTCGCGCCGAAGTCTGCACCCCGCGCAGGTTGAGCAACGTGAACAGCACGGCGAAAATCAGCGGCCACAGCAGGCCCGGATAAGGAATCTGGTAGCGCGTTCCGGCCAGCAGATCGGCCATCGCCTTCGAGCACCAGATAGTGCAGATCAATGGATTGAGAATGTAATCCATGGTCATGCTCCATCCCGTGACATAGCCGAGCGAGGGATGCAGCTCGCGTCCCACATAGGTGTAGGCCGACCCCGCGCTGGGATAGACGCGCGCCATGCGCCCGTAGCTCATGGCGGTAAACACCATCGCGATCATGGCGATGAAAATGGAAGTGACCACGTGGCCCTGCCCGGCGTTGGAAAAAACTCCGTAGGCCGGCATCGGCGCCGTCGGCTGGATGACGATGATGCCGTAAAGGATCAAATCCCAAAGCGTGAGCGTGCGGCGCAAGCGCGGCGCGGATGAGGTGGAACCAGCGGAGGCAGTTTCCATGAGTCCGGCTATTGGATTATGGGCGAAGCAGGAATGTCAATATTAAAACGTTTCCATACCGCAAAATTAGAACCAAGTTTTTCTCGGCGTTCTTAGCGTTCTCTGTGTTAAACGCTTTTTCTTCAATGCTGCAAGCGCTTATCTCTGATTGCCGTAATCAAACCAATACCCGCGCTGCTCATTCCCCGACATGTGCCGCGTGTTGTACTCGAGAAGATAGGTCACGTGCGCATCATCGAGCGGAAACGACTTCTTCGGCGCATACGGATAATCGCCCATGCTCAAGAATGGCAGCGGTGCCACGTAGTTCCCTTCCGCAGCATAGAAATCCATATCTTTCTCGTACCCATTGGCGGCAAAGAAATAGTCGCGCACCCAACCGCTAGGCAACGCCGGCAACTTCGACGGATCGAAATCCAAACGCACTTCATCCCCCGAACCAAACACCGCCAGCTTGTCGTCAGTCGCAGTCAGCAACGGCAGCACGTCGCCATAGCGCGTATAGGTTCCCGCCGGACGCGTGTAAGGCCCGGTCGCGCTGGTCTTCTCATAAACATATTGCACGTTTCCAGGCGGCTTCCCTTCAATCTTCAGCGGATAACCGTGATATTCCAAATCAGCCTGCGCCAGCGGAACTGGCGTTACACGTACATGTTCAGGTAGTTGAACCTGATTCTCACTGGCGTCATCCCGAAGCCCCGCGTCTTCACCAGCGGGGCGAGGGATCTCGCGCGCTGTGTCCTGTGCCGTCCTGTCAATCAAAATGCTGTCCCAATAAACCTGCAAATTCGTCGTAATACGAATCATCTGCGTTCCCGCCGGAAGCTTGCCCGTGAGATCCGCAGTCATCGTGCGCGGCCCACCGGCGGGAAATCCTATGTCATCGATCACGCGTACCCACTTACCTTTCGCATCGAGTGCTTCGACATAGGGAGAAATCGCATGCACTCCCGCCTGCGACGCCGCATACATGCTGTTCGCGGAAAAATATTCCACTTCTCCATGCATCAACAACCATAGCGGCCCGCCCTGATATGGCGAGCCTAAATCCAGCGTCAGGCTGTGCGGCTTGGCGAATCCCTGAAATTGAGTCAAAGCGAAATCGCCAAAGTAACGATGCGCCAACAGATCGGGCAAAACATTATGTCCATGCTCATCCCGCGCGCTGGCCGGCACTCGCGCATCGCGGCTGACCACAACCTTGAAGTCAGGATAAGGCGGATTCGAAGCAAAGTATTCATTCGGATATACGTCAAGAGCTGCGGGATGATCGACGGCCAACAGCCGCACCTGATCGAGATACACAGCCTCTTCCAGCGGTTCCATAAAACGAAAACTCAAAAGGCCGCCCCCGGATTTCGGACCTCGGACCTCCGCCGGGTGCCCCATGTCTCGCTGGTTTTGCGAGACATGGGGATTTTGACTCCCCTTCTCCAGAATCATCCCCCGATCGATCTTGATGTACTCAACCGGCCGCGGAATATCGCGCTGATCCGGACCAATCCAATGTCCAACGACGCCCGCGCCCAGCATGTCGGCGACAAATTCGTAGCGCTTGCCATTCCACACAAACAACGTCGGACACGAACTGCCGCGCCGGTCGAGTTCCAGAAAATCCTGCTGCCTATCGCCCGCAACCTGAATTTCATCCTGCAACACTCCAGTCGGCCACAGCATGCGCACGATGTCGGCTTCCTTCGCGTCACCCAGCCCCACCGTGAGATACGGCGAATTCTGTCCCAGATATCCATTGGACCCGTAAATCTCAAACTTCTGCCGGTTGCCGCCCGAGAACACTTCCACCTTCGTTCCAATCGCCGATTTGTTGTCGTTCAATCCCTTCAGCGCCAGCCGCAGCCAGTGATTCTGATTGCCGCCTTCGTTGCGCAACAACACCGCCGGCCCATGATTCTGCGTGATGAGCAGATCGGTCGCGCCGTCGTTGTCGTAATCGCCAGTGATAATCGCGCGCGGTTCCTTAAGCTGAATCTTGTCGAGCCCAACATCGGCGGTGACGTCTTTGAATCCATCGGGGCCAAGATTGCGAAACAGCCGCACCTCGCCCTTGCCCTCTTTCGTCTCGCCGACGGCGACAAGATCAACCCAGCCGTCGTTGTCGTAATCGAAAGCGGCAACCCCCCAAGCATGGACCCAATCCGTTTTCGGAAGTTCCACCGAGTCGAAAGTTTTCCCGTGGTTGTTGCGCCACAGCGTAACGGCAGAAGCGTCGCCATGTGTGAAGGCCAGATCCATCCAGCCGTCATGATCGAAGTCCAGAGCGGCCACGCCGAAAGAGGGTGACGGCACTGCCGTCGACCAAGGCTGCCGCGGGTCAAACTTCCCTTCTCGTGGGTTCTCAAGAACAGTCGGCGCTTTGGCCCCGGCAACAACGATGTCGATCGCACGGTCATTGTTATAATCCGTGCCGATTGCGCCGACCGCTGCGCCAGCCATCGCTAAACCAACTGAGTCGGTGACGTCGGTAAAGGTGCCGTTGCCGTTGTTCCGCCACATCTCGTGGCTACTCGTGTTTTTTCCCTCGAAGGTCATGTTCTCCACATTGACCTGGTGGTTCCAATCAAAGCGCGTGACGTAGAGATCCAAGTCGCCGTCGTGATCGTAGTCAATAAACGTCAACCCCAAAATCAGCCCCTCGGCGCGGATTCCGGCAGATTCGGCGGCGTCCTTGAACGTTCCATTCTTCTCGTTGTGCTCAAGCAGCACCCGACCATCCAGACCAATCGCCAAGTCGACGAACCCATCATTGTCGTAGTCGCCGGCAGCGCAGCTCGTTGCGTGAAGCGTAGGCTCGACTCCGGCCTTTCGTGTAACATCCTCAAACTTGCCGTCACCCAAGTTGTGATAGAGCGCCAGGCCACCTTCCTTGCCGCGGTCAGTAACAAAAATGTCCAGACGACCATCGCCGTCATAATCGAGAAAACAAACCCCATAGCCAATCAGATTTGGAATTGATCCTGCGACCTCCAACGGAGATGGAGAAGCAGCAGATAAGGCGACTGTGGGTAGGCCTGCCTGCGCCGTCACATCCACAAACTGCACCTTAATCTGCGCCGGCGCTTTCAGCACCGCCGAGGGCGATTCCACCACCCGCGAATACTGCCCCTGCTCGCCATAAGCCAGGCTCATGGGCGCGCCGATTTTGTTTTGCGTGATGTACTGGAATTTCTTGAGATGTTCGCGAGCATCGTTCACGTCAGCCGATTGCTGATAGGCGCGCGACAATCCAAACTCCGCCGACGCGTGATGAGGATTAATTTTCAGCGCATGCTGAAACGATTCGATGGCCTGCGGAAATTCTTTTGCCTGCGCATACGCTGCGCCCAGAAAATACCACGTGTCGGCATCGTTCGGGTCGATCTGGACTACATGCTTGAACGCATCGATGGACGCCTGCGCGTCGCCGGTATTCTTGGCCAACAACCCCAAGTTGTACCACGCGTTCGGGCTCTTCGCGTCCTGCTTGAGCGCATCATCGAGCGCGGCCTTGGCTTCATCAATTTTTTGCAAATTCAGAAAAGCGATGCCCTCGTTCAGCCGCGCAATCGCCAGCTTCTGATCCTGCTTCCGCGCCTCCTGAAAGTACTTCAGCCCTTTTTCAAAAAGCTGCTGATTCATGTAAGCTGCGCCCAGATTGTTGAGGCGTGCGGCTTCGATGGGATTGGCGCCCTTAGGCTGAGTTTGCGGCGCAGGACCGAACACGCCAAGCACAGCAAGGAACATGCCAGCGAAAGCAATCGAAATTCGTGGAGTCATCTGACTAAAGATTTAACCACAGAGAGCACAGGGAACACAGAGGGATTCACGCACTCACGTGATAGGCGGCGGTTCCCACGGACCACGCTCACTTTCCAGCGCGGCCGCGACCGCCAACACTTTCTCTTCTTCCCACGGCCGGCCCACGATCTGCACACCAATCGGCAATCCCTCCGGCGAATGGCTCACAGGAACGACCGCCGCCGGATTCCCCAGCAGGTTGAACCACTCCGCATAACTCCACGCATCGAGATAGTCGACATTTTTCCCTTCCACATTCCAACTGCGCTCGTCGTGACGAAAGGCCGGAATCGCAGCGGCGGGGCATAACAAGATGGGATAGTCGCGCATCTGCGCCAGAAACTGCGCACGCAATGCATCCCGGCCAATCCATGCTTCGAGAATTGACTCTCCTGTGTGCTGCGGCTCCGCTTCCGCCGATGACAAAAACTCCTTCAGGATCGGGCTGAGGTCGTGCTCGCGGCCGCTAAACATGGGTCGAATCAACATCGCCCCGGCAGTCACAAAAAATTTGCGCCACAGCAAGCGAGCTTCTTCCAGCCCATCGGGGCGGAACGATTCCACCTGAAATCCCGCGCGCCGCAACCACTCCACGGCCGTTCGCACAGCGGCACGCGTTGCCGGAGTCACCGGCGTGCGCCCGTCATCTTCGAAGTATCCGATTTTCAATTTTTTCACTTCGTCATCGGCTGGCCATCGCAAGGGCACGGGAGCGGAGCAGGCGTCACCGTCGTCTGGCCCTTGCATCGCTTCAAACAAAAGTTTCAAATCGCCGACCGTGCGCGCCATGGGACCAACCACGCCGATGAGAGCGAACGGCCCAGCCGAGGTTGGATAATGTCCAGTCGAGGGAATTCTTCCGGGCGTAGGTTTGAGGCCGCAG
Organism: Candidatus Sulfotelmatobacter sp.; assembly: GCA_049584475.1. GTDB lineage: Bacteria > Acidobacteriota > Terriglobia > Terriglobales > Acidobacteriaceae > Sulfotelmatobacter. Next base: position 70,316 of record JBAUXX010000080.1, read on the forward strand.
ATTCCGCTGAAATGCGCAGGCACGCGAATCGATCCGCCGCCGTCGCTGCCTACGCCGCCCGCCGACATCCCCGCAGCGATTGCCGCCGCCTCTCCGCCGCTCGATCCACCGGGAGTGCGGCCTAAATCCCACGGGTTATTTGTCCGCCCGTAGAGCAGGTTGTCCGTTTCCCATGCCATGAGCAATTCAGGAATGTTTGTCACGCCCAACACGATCGCGCCTGCATTTTTCAAGCGCCCCACCAAAGGCGCGTCTTGCGTTGCCACAAAGCCTGCACGTAACCGCGTCCCTGCTTCGCAGCGCAGGCCCGAAACTTCCAAAGAACTCTTGATGCTGATGGGAACACCGTGCAGCGGACCGAGCGGCTCACCCCCTGTGATTGCTGCTTCGGCGCTGCGGGCCGCACGCAGCGCGCCTTCGGAATCCACATGCACGAATGCATTTAGCGTGGGATTCAATCTTGCGATTTTCGCGACATGGGCCTGCACGAGTTCGACTGGAGAAATTTTTTTTCCGCGAATCTGTTGCGCCATGGCAGCAGCGGAAAGGAGAGTGAGATCATCCATGTGCCACCGCCTTCGATGGCGCGACGTGGATGGCCAGGTCGAGAGATTGTTTTTCGTCCGCGGTCAATGGCCGGCAAGAGCCCTTCGCCAGCTTGCCCAATGGCAACGGCCCAATTGCGACTCTCACCAGCCGCAATACTTCCACGCCAAACGCAGCCAGCATGCGGCGAATTTGCCGGTTCTTGCCTTCATCGAGAACGATTTCCAGCCAGCAATTTTTCTCTCCGCTGCGCAGCAGGGCGGCTTTACGAGCGCGCAACAAATCCCGCTGCTTCCCATCACCGACGGAGACACCGCGCAGCAAATTCCGCAAAAGCTCGTCGCTGGCCAAAGCTGCGATCTGCACATGATAGGTCTTTTCCAAACGCGTCTCCGGCGCAGCCAGGCGCGCGCCCCACTCGGAATCGTTGGTCAGCAGCAGCAAACCTGCGCTGGCCTTATCCAAGCGGCCAACCGGGGCAATCCAATCGCCTGATTTTTCCAGCAGATCGTAAACCGTTGCCCGTCCCTTTTCATCCGATGCCGTCGTCACCACGCCGCGCGGCTTATTCATCATTAGATATATCTTCGTCGCCGGCACAAGCGGCAAATCATCGACGACGATCTTGTCGTGCTCTATCCGTGTCGGAGTTTCCGGATCGCGGCATACGCGTGTGTTCACTCGCACTCGGCCAGCGCGAATTAATTCCACCGCCTGCGAGCGTGAGCAGCAGCCCAGTTTCGACAGCGCCCGGGCCAGGCCAATGCGTCGCGTGTTCTTCTCCTTCACGCGTTCATGTTAGCTGAAGAGCAGGGCGAATCAAGATCGGTTAACCGCAATCCAAGAACAATGCACATTCCCGCCGCAATTGGTAGGATGTTGTCGCTAATGCGAAAGGAAGATTCATGGCTCACCAGCACCCGCCGCGCTTTTTGAAAATCGTTGACGATGCCAAGACGCGTGTGCGCGAAACCACCGTCGACAAAATAAAAGCGAGAATAGATCGCGGGGAGAAGTTCCTGCTCATCGATGTGCGCGAAGAGAGTGAATTTGCCAAGGATCACTTGCCGGGCGCGGTTCATCTGGGCAAAGGCATCATCGAGCGCGACGTTGAAGCGCGTGTGCCCGAACTGGACACCGAGATGGTTCTTTACTGCGGCGGTGGTTTTCGTTCGGCGCTTGCGGCGGACAATTTGCAAAAGATGGGCTACACCAACGTGATCTCGATGGACGGCGGCATTCGCGACTGGCGGGAGAAGGGATTTCCGCTGGTGAAATGAGCTGTGAGTTGCGAGCGGTGAGCTTCGAGACACCGTGACTTCGTAGAAGCGGCATTCTGTTTTGCTCATGGCTCGCGGCTCGTAGCTCGCGGCTGTTTGACTCACTTATGAATGGACGCATCTTCTTCTGGTCGCTTACTTCCGCGCTCGCCGGATTTCTTTTCGGCTTCGACACCGTCGTTATCTCCGGCGCCGAAAAAACCATTCAAACGCTATGGGGGCTCAGCCCCGGACTGCATGGCATTGCCATGGCTTCCGCGCTTTACGGCACGGTCGTGGGTTCGCTTCTTGGCGGATGGCCTGCGGATCGCTTCGGGCGCAAGGCCACTCTGCTTTGGATCGGTGTTCTGTACTTTGTTGGCGCGGTGGGCTCTGGCTTGGCGACGAATGTTTCCATGTTTATTGTCGCTCGCGTCATCGGTGGCCTGGGCATTGGCATCTCGACTGTGGTTGCGCCGATGTACATCTCGGAAATTGCTCCGGCCAAGCATCGCGGACGGCTCGCCGGCATGTTCCAGTTCAATATCGTCTTCGGCATCCTGGTCGCCTTCGTTTCCAACGCGCTGCTGGCGGGCATTGGCGAAAATGCATGGCGCTGGATGCTCGGCGTGGCCGCGTTCCCATCGCTGCTCTACGCGATTTTCTGCTTCGGCCTTCCTGAAAGCCCGCGCTGGCTGCTCAGCCGCAAGGGCGATCGCGCGGCGGGTCTGGAAGTCCTGCAACGAATCGAACCTGAAGCTTCGTCGGCTGAAATCGCCGCTGAGGCGGATGCGATTATTGCCGCATCTTCGCAGCAAGCGGAGTCCGGGCATTTCTGGACGGTGCGTCTGCGCAAGCCGATCCTGCTCGCGATTCTGATTGCGTTCTTCAATCAACTCTCGGGCATCAACGCGATTTTGTATTTCGCTCCGCGCATCTTTGAACTCACCGGCTTGGGTGCGCAAGCTGCGCTGCTGCAATCGATCGGCATCGGCGTTACCAATCTCGTTTTCACTTTTGTCGGACTGTGGCTGATTGATCGCCTGGGCCGGCGCACGCTTCTCTATATCGGCTCGTTCGGATATATTGCCTCGCTCGGCCTGGTTGCGTGGGCCTTTTTCACCAATCATCTGTCGCTCGTTCCCATCTGCATCTTCGCCTTCATCGCCTCGCACTCCATCGGGCAAGGCGCGGTCATCTGGGTTTTTATCTCCGAAATATTTCCCAACCGGCATCGCGCCGAAGGACAGACGCTGGGCAGCTTCACCCACTGGATCTTCGCCGCCTTGCTCACCACATTCTTCCCGAGGATGGTGGCATCGTTTCCGCCTGGTTACGTGTTCTCGTTCTTTGCAGGGATGATGGTGCTGCAGCTGATCTGGGTGAAGACGATGGTTCCGGAGACCAAGGGCGTGCCGCTGGAGCAGATTCAGAGGCAGTTGGGAATCGAATAAGGTGCCGCGTGGTCTGACCAGAAAACTGAAAAACAATTTTGCTCAAATTCCTGATTGCAAAAGAGTTAGTTGCTTTTAATCTGGGGTCTTCCCGGCAAATTCTTAAGCCCAAAGGACTTAGCCGCAAATTCTTCCAGCATAAGGACTTACGCCGCACATCCGGACGCTTTCGTCGCTTTTTGGATTTCAAAGAGCTACATCGACCCTTCGGAACTTGAGACTCGCCGCTGAGGCTTTCGCACTCCGTCCTGCTTGGCCATGATTACGCGAGTTGGGTTGTGGAAACAAGGTTGGATGTCACATGAAGTGCGGTGGAAAACTCGTTGCCTTCCTTTAGAGACTTCCGCTCATCAATTTCGTCGCGCTGATCATTTTCCATCCCGTACCCGACACTGCGCGCTCAAGCACGACACGATATCGACTGGGTAGTTCTGCCTTTTCCAATTCAGAAAAAATCTCTTTTGCCATTGTTCCCCGGATTGCTTCGGAGTCGGCGATGGTGCGCAATTCGAATGTTTTTGTACGAAGATTCAATCCAATCAGTTCGACTTCAACTGTCCAAAAGTTGTCGAGCGTTACCGATAGCTCCAAGGGAGCCTCCTGCGCCGGTACAGAAGTTCTCTTTCTAAACGCACTTAACGACTTGGTCAATTTTTTCAAGGGCACGGCAGCGGTAACCGGGGTTGCATCGACTCTCGATGCGGTTTCAACTCTCAAATCCGTTTTGGCTTTCTTCAGGGACTGAATAAACTTCGCGGTTGCGCTTGACGCCGAAGAATCAATGGCTGTCATCCTCTCAACAAAAGCGTCCGGCTCTAAAGCGGCTCCCAAGTCTGCCACCGCATCCTTCAGAGCTTTGCCGATCCGGTGATCGGAACCGCGAACCGCCAACTCGATTCCGAATGAGCCTGCAAAAGTACCGACTAAGCTAACGTCAAATGGGGCGGCGTCTTTTGCATCGCCTGCGGGAAGAATTCTTGAAAGCCTATCTGACAAATAGTCTTGAGCTGAGGTTAACAATTTCGCTACGATGTTTGCCGGGGCTTCATGGCGCACTGTGTTCGGATAGAGATGAAGTAAGACAATATCCGCGCCCAGGCTTTTAGCTTCAAAGACCGCATTCCTGTAATCATGGTCTTCCGTTTCGTACTCTAGATAAATTCCCGGTTCGGGCAAATCCTCTCCTGGAACCTTCGTCGGTAATTTTTCAACCCGTCGAAGGAAATTGCCAAATTGATCAGTCACAACTTCAAACACGATGCCCAGTTCCGGCTCTAAGAAGGCATCACGGAGGAGGATCATCTTGGCTTTCAAATTAGAAAGCCTTTTTTCCGAAATTGGCACGACTAGCCACGTCTCTGACAAATCTCCGCTGGACAGCAAACAGTTGAACAAGAATTTTTGTTCAGCGGCGTTTTCTGCGACAAATAGGCGTGGGCCGTCATAAGAGATGAATACCTCTTGCACTGACAGCTCGCCGAAAGGGCTATTTTGTCCGAGAAACATCATGTCGTAATTACCGTAAACAACGGTGTGGGAATTTTCCCCTCAACTATCCACCACGTATAGTGGGGCTTTTGTCCAGTCTGCGCGATCGCTCCCCATTCCGGCGTTAACGTTCCTTTGGCTAACAGCTTTTTCCGTAGGTAGGGAATGGCGGATGCCTTTTTCCTAGCATCCTCTTCTGTTAGAAAGACGGAACAGCCACACCACTCACACATTTTGTCCTCCTGCTTCAGTTTCTTGCCCAAGAGGAAATGCGACAAAAAATCGTTATCCGCCGGAGGATCTTGGTCTACGAATCTGAATACTTCGCCCTTTGTGGCTTCCGCCGATCCCGGAGGGCAATCTTCAGGAAAATGTTTCGGAAAAATCATCTGACATTGCTGTGAACAGCACTAGATTCTCCTATGATCGGTCCGATTTGCTATCCAAATTCTCGAAGATGAACCTGAGAAGTATCCCTAGACGACCATATCCTACACGCAAAACCAGCGGCTACCTAGGATGGCGATTTCCCAAAGGATCATGCCTTTTCGTATTATATTCGCTCTGCCGCTGGTTAATGGGGCCTAAATTGAAGTAAAAAATAATTCATCTCTGCTGTCGATTTTCTTGGAGGCGATACCGACTATCTCGGGACACCTGGCAATGCCGCTTTCTGCTCAATTCCGTTCCCCTCGACAATCGTGTAAACAAAATCCGCCGGCACGTCATGCGAAGTTTCCGTTTCGCCATTCGGCCAGCGAATATCCACTTCATTCATCTTGTCGTTCGCGCCCAGCCCGAAGTGCAGCCGCAGAGTCGTTCTGTGAAAGATAGCTAGCGCCGCCGCGTACTTCGCTGAACTGCACCAGCGGTCCCGCCTTCACTTTGACTCGCGCTCCGATTGCCGCCTTATTGCTTTTCGTTCCCACTAGCCTGAACAAGACGCGGTGATTTGCCGCTCGCTGTGCGGTTCAGCAGGAGCGAGGGCGGTTCGTTCAGCACCACGGTATCGACATTGCCATCGTTGTTGATATCTCCGAAAGCGGAGACCCGCGCTCATTCAGAATCGGATTTGCTCAGGCCCATCCTAAGGCAAGGTCGCCGTCTCTCCGGCGAGTAGATTGGTGCATTGCGCAGTGGGCACGCCTGAGAGATTCGCGGTACCGGTAATCGTCGAGTTCGAATCGCAGAATAAATCCATGCTGTTCCCGACGACGAGGCTGAGGGTAGTCCCGACGCTGACGTCATAGTCGCGGCATTATGGCACAGCGGGCAGGGCCACCTTCTAATCAATTCCTTTTCCTTCGACAATCGTGTAGATAAAATCTTCGGCTACGTCGTGCAAGGTTTCCGTCTCGCCATTCAGCCAGTTGCTGTTCGGGGTGACAGAATTATGGAGCTAAGACACCGCAAAGACTTTCATCTTGACGAAACTGGGCCGCCACACGATAATCCTTGCCCAATCGCGGATGTGGTGATGCGAGAGCGATTCGCCCGTAATTCTCGGGGTGCTGTAGTCAATCTCACAAGAGGTGAACAACCATGCAAGACCAGCCGAAAAAACTAAACCGGCCCCGCGCGACCGCCGCGGTCAACTCGAAACTCGACAAGGCATTAGTCGCCTATATGGCCGCCGCAGCTGCGGCGATGTTCACCGCGTCCGCTCAGGCCAAGGTGGTTTACACTCCCGCGAATTCATCAACAACCTTCGGCTCCATACCGATTGACCTGAACAACGACGGCGTCGTCGACTTTACGATTTCTGTCATAGGGGGGTCTTTTCATTCGGAACTAACGGTTGTGAAGCCTCAGGTCGCGGGCAACGCGGTGTTGGCGGCAGCCAAGGGCGGCGTGGCAGCGGGATTTTTTGGTGTCGCGGTTGGACCGGGCGAAAAATTCCTCTCGAATTCGTTCTACAGCTCTGGCAGGGGCTTGCCGATGGCGGATGCTGGGATGTACGGCGGCAGTTCCTGGTTCAACGGCGCCTTTGCCAATGCCACCAACCGTTACATCGGGATGAAGTTCGTGATTAATGGGACGGTACATTACGGCTGGGCTCGCGTGAACGTGAGCAATTATCTGAAGGGTGGCTCGCTCCAATTGACTGGCTACGCATACGAGACAACGCCGCAAACCAACCTCGTCGAAGGTCACGTTTCCGGCCCGGAGAAGGCCAGCAATAGGCCTGCAACATTGCTCTCTCCGACAACTCAACGGGCAAACCTGGGCTTGCTGGCGCGGGGCGCTGATGGGATTGCAATTTGGCGACGCGACAACGCAATCGCAGACGAGCGGGCCGAAGCCTGAGCCTGAACGCATCACGCCGTATCGAAGACGTGCTGCGGAAATCGAAACAATTTCAAGGCTGTGGCAATGTAGGCAGCGCTACTTTCTGCTGAATTCCCTTCCCTTCGACAATCGTGTAAACAAAATCCGCCGGTACGTCGTGCAGAATTTCGCTCTCTCCATTCGGCCAGCGGATATCCACTTCGGTCATCTTGTCGATTGCGCCCAGGCCGAAGTGCAGCCGCAGATCGTTCTGCGAAAGATAGCTTGCGCCGCCGCGCACTTCGCCGATCTGGACCAGCGGTCCTGCCTTCACTTTGACTCGCGCGCCGATGGCCGCCTTGTTGCTTTTCGTTCCTACTAACTTGAACAGGACGCGATGATTCGTGCTCGTCGTACGGTTCAACAAGAGCGATGGCGGTTCGCCGACGTTCAGCACCACGATATCGACATTTCCGTCGTTGTTGATGTCGCCGAATGCCGCGCCGCGCCGCGATTGTGGCGGGAGGCTTGCAAGTGCGGAGGAAATGTCGTCGAACGTTCCGTCGCGATGGTTGCGAAACAGAATCATCGGCTGGCGGTACGAGGTGCCGCCGGGAATCGCATCGACCTGCGGATAGACGTGGCCGTTGGCGACGAAAAGATCGAGCCAGCCATCGTTGTCGTAATCGAAGAAGGCGGTTCCCCATCCCACGTAGGGATAGGTGGGCTTCATCACGTGCGACGGCACGCTTACGTCGGCGAACTCGGCTTCCTCCTTACCTCGGCCCAGATTATGATAGAGCGCCGAACCCTGCTCCACGAAATTTGTCACCATCATCGACAGGCGGCCTTCGTGCAGATAGTCGCCCCAATCCACGCCCATCGACCCTTGCTGCAAGCCGTCGCCGCTTAACGCCACGCCCCCGAGCAGGGCTACATCTTCGAAGGTGCCATCGTGCTTATTGCGGTAAAGAAAATTTGGGCCGGCGTCGTTGGCCACGTATAGGTCGGGCCAGCCGTCGTTGTCGTAGTCGCCCCAGGTCGCGCCCAGGCCGTAGTAATGATGAGGATCGTCGACGCCGGCTTTTTTTGAAACTTCCTCGAAGGTGCCATCGCCCTTATTGTGAAAGAGCAAATCCGATTCGCCGGGAAGTCCCCAGGGGCCGCACTGCACCAGCACTCCCCTGAAGCGGCAGAAGCGCGGATCGTTGCCGAACTGCGGCAGATTATTGATATCGACGTGGACGTAGCGGGAGACGAACAGATCGACGCGGCCGTCGCGGTCGTAGTCGGCCCAGGCCGCGCCGGTGCTGAAGCCTCCGCCGGCGACTCCGGCCTTGTCGGTCACGTCTTCGAACTTGCAGTTGCCCAGATTGTGATAAAGCGCGTTGCCGCCGAAGCCGGTGACGTAAATATCCTGAAGGCCGTCGTTGTCGTAGTCGGCGACGGCAATGCCCATGCCCCAGCCTTTGCGCGTGAGACCAGCAGATTTGGTGATGTCGGTAAACTTCACGTCGTTCACCGTCGAGTCGGCGTTCTGGTGATAGAGCGTGATCATGGGATCGCCGCCCTGCTTATAGCGTTCGACCGTCGAACCGTTGACCGTGATGATGTCGAGTTTGCCGTCGTTATCGCAGTCGATCAGGCCGACGCCGCCACTCATGGATTCGACGATGTATTTTTTGTCGGGCGAGGAAATGTGCGGGACGGTTAGGCCGGCTTTGGCGGCGATATCTTCGAATTGCGGCACTGGAAATTGCGAAGCGGCAGGCGGTTTTGAGGTTGCGACCTGGCTGAGAGCTGTCGCGCTCAGGAACAATCCAATCCACACGCGCGAGCCGGTTCGCATAAACTCGGGAGATGTCGATTATACTTGGCGGACTGAAGTGCTGAAGTGCTGAATTGTTGATTGATGATTTTTGATTGCTGATTGAAAACCTGATGCCACCTGTGGGCACGGGTCTTGAACAATCGGAAATCAAACAATCAACAAGTCTGGTAGTGGTGCAATTTTGAAGGCAGTGCACTGCACGCGAGATCCTTCACTCCGCCTGAAAAACGGCTCCGTTCAGGATGACGCCTTGGATAAGATTCGGAGTGTGAACTCAAAACTGCACGAATACCACAATACTTATTAAGGACACGCATGGTTGGAATCCGCACTCGGGATCTGCGCAAGGTCTACAATTCGGCGCCGCCGTTGGGAGCTGGAGCGGGGCCTGCTGCGGCGCGCGGAAAAGCTGGCGGCAAGAAAGACAAGCAGCCGAAGCCGGAGATCGTCGCACTCGACGGCCTTTCGCTCGACATCAACGCGGGCGAAGTCTTCGGGCTGCTTGGGCCAAACGGCGCGGGCAAGTCCACGACGGTGGGAATTCTCACCACGCGAGTGCAACCCACCGGCGGCCAGGCGTGGATTGGAGATCACGATGTTTGGAAAGAACAGGTCGCTGTCAAACGCCTGATCGGCGTGGTGGCGCAGCGTCCTAACCTGGATTTCTCTCTTACTGCGCGCGAGATTCTTCTTTTCCACGGAGCATACTTCGGTCAAGGCTCGGAAGAACGCTCAAAGCGAGCGGCAAGATTATTGGACCGCTTCAAGCTAACCGACCGCGCCGAGCAGATGGTACGCGGATTTTCCGGCGGCATGATGCAGCGGCTTTCGATTGCGCGCGCCATGATGCACGATCCACAGGTTCTTTTTCTCGACGAGCCCAGCGCCGGACTCGACCCGCAAACCAAGCTACTGCTCTGGGAAATCATTCGCGAATACAACCAGACGGGCAAGACTATTCTGCTGACCACGCATTACATGGAAGAGGCCGACACACTCGCGCACCGAATTGCCATTATCGACCACGGACAAAAGATCGCCATGGGCACGCCGGCTGAGTTGAAGGGTTCGATTCCCGGCGGATACTTGCTGCGCCTGCGATTTGGTCAACATTCTCCTGAGCTGTTGCAACGGCTTCAATCCATCGCCGGCGTGCGCGAAGTGCGGAAGACGAATGACGACGGCAGCGCCGATCTCTATGCGGATCGCGGCGGACAGTTGATTTCCGAAATCGCCAGCCTCGCCGCGGCTGCCGGCGTGGAACTACGCGATGTTCACATCTCCGAGCCGAGCCTGGAAAATTTGTTTCTGCACCACACCGGAAGGAGTTTGCGGGAATGAACTGGAAGACATTTTTCGCCATGCTGGCCCGCGACGCGCACGTGGCCCGCCGCAACGCAATGGTCCTGATGTTTCAGACTTTCCTGCAGCCGCTGATGTTCGTCTTCATCTTCGGCAAGGTTATGGTGCGCAGCGGCTACATGCCGGAGGCTTACAAGAGCCTGCTGCTCCCCGGCATCATGGCCATCAGCATGGTCTTCACCGGGGTGTGGGCTGTGGCCATGCCGCTCATCGCGGAATTTCAATTCACGCGCGAGATCGAAGATCGCCTTCTGGCTCCCATGGAGATTTCCTGGGTTGCTGTGGAAAAAGTCCTGGCTGGTGCGTTGCAGGCTTTGGTCGCGGGATTAGTTGTGCTTCCTGCTGCATGGGTGATATTGCGGCCCATCCCCTTCGACCTCAGCTCTCCGCTCACTTTTGCCTGCATCACGGTGCTGGTGTCGCTGTTCTCGGCCTGCGGCGGGCTCGCGCTGGGCTGCAGCATCAATCAGCAGCATATTGGCTTGATGTTCAGCATGGTTTTAACTCCGCTGATCTTTTTTGGCTGCACGTATTATCCGTGGAGCGCGCTCGCGGCGTTTCCCATCCTGCAGAAAGCGGTGCTCATCAATCCTCTTGTCTATGCGAGTGAGGGGCTGCGCGGAACGCTCGTGCCTCAGTTCTCGCATCTGCCGCTGCTGGCCGTCATCATTGCGTTAGCGGCTTTTGACGCGCTTCTGCTGGCGGTCGGACTGCGGCAATTCCGGAACAAGGCTGTCAGTTAGATCTGCGAATGAGTGCTCGCTCACTGTGGCGCGGTGGAACGCGGGTATAATCAGAAATAGAAAATCCTACTTAGGTTGGCCCTGAATGACTTCCCCGAATGGCAGCAATGGAAATGGAGCATACAGCGTTCCTCAACCTCGCGCCGAGTGGATCGCCCGTCGCAAGCAAGAGAACAGGAGCGGCAATTTTTCCCAGATGCATTATGCCCGCCAGGGCGTGATCACAGAGGAAATGTCGTTCATCGCTCACAAAGAGAAGCTCACGCCGGAGCTCGTGCGCGATGAAGTTGCCCGCGGCCGCATGATCATTCCCGCAAACATTAATCATCCTGAGCTTGAGCCGATGGCTATCGGCGTTGCTTCGTTGTGCAAGATCAATGCAAATATCGGCAACTCGGCGGTCACGTCGGAAATTAAAGAAGAGCTGAAGAAACTGCACACGGCTGTGCATTATGGCGCTGATACGGTGATGGATCTTTCCACCGGCGGCGACATTCACATCATTCGCGAAGCCATTCTGCGGAACTCGCCCGTGCCCATTGGCACAGTGCCGATTTACGAAGCTATCGCACGGGTCAAGCGGGTAGAAGATTTGAATGCCAACGTGATGCTCGAAGTCATCGAAGAGCAAGCTGCGCAAGGCGTGGATTACATGACGATTCACGCGGGTGTGCTCATTCAATATCTGCCGCTGATTTCGAAACGCATTACGGGAATCGTGAGCCGCGGCGGCGCGATCCTCGCGCAATGGATGGCCTATAACCACAAGCAGAATTTTCTATACGAGTGCTTCGACGACATCATCAAGATCTTCAAAAAGTACGACGTTAGCTTTTCTCTCGGCGACGGCCTGCGCCCCGGCTGCGTCGCCGACGCCAGCGATGAAGCGCAATTCTCCGAACTCAAAACTCTCGGTGAACTGACAAAGAAAGCCTGGGAGCACGATGTGCAGGTTATGATCGAAGGTCCGGGGCACGTCTCCATGGACAAGATTAAGGAGCAGGTCGAAAAAGAAGTCGAGCTCTGCTACGAGGCCCCCTTCTACACCTTGGGCCCGCTGGTCACCGACATCGCTCCCGGCTACGACCACATCACCAGCGCCATCGGCGCAGCCATGATCGGATGGTACGGCGCCGCCATGCTCTGCTACGTCACGCCCAAAGAACACTTAGGGCTGCCGAACGAAAAAGACGTGAAAGACGGCATTATCGCCTACAAGATTTCCGCCCACGCCGCCGACATTGCCCGCGGACGTCCCGGCGCGCGCGACCGCGACGACGCGTTGAGTTACGCGCGGTATAAGTTCGACTGGGAAAAACAGTTTGCGCTGTCGCTCGACCCTGAAACCGCGCGCTCCATGCACGATGAAACTCTGCCTGATGACTTCTACAAAGAAGCGGCGTTCTGCTCCATGTGTGGGCCGAAATTCTGCTCGATGAATTATTCGTCGAAGGTCGACGAGTACAACAAGCAGGTGCATGGAATTGAGAAGAAGGATTATTCGGAGTTGGTGGAGAGGCTGGTGGCGCTGAAGTAGCGTGGAAGAGCGATCTACCTATCGCCTCAGCCTCGCGCGCGTATAATCTTCCCGAGATTGCCCTCGATGTATTTTATTTCAGCCGAGGAATTACCCATGCGTCGGGCTCGTTGCTTCGCCCGTGGAATTCGCCTAGGATTAGCCACTCTGTTTCTGGTGCACCTCAGCGTTGCGCAAGATCAAGGGTTTTACTCCCAATATGTGGCCCACGCGTTCGATGGGCTCAGGAATCCTGCTGCGGCAAACGCGCGAGTTCTCTCCATTTGGCTGAAACTGCGGGACTATTCCGGCCGCCAGTTCGCTGTTCTCCCCGCGGAGCAATTCACTGCCGGAAGGGCAACTCCAAACGGAATATATTTGGACGTCTCGATCGCTGCAGATCCGAGCGTAGACGTGACCCGATTTTTCCTGGCGCACGAATGGGGTCACATGGTTCATCTCGACCCTCTTCTCGGACTCTCGCCGGTGGGGCGGTATCAAATGTTACTGGGTGGGAAAACTGTCGAGGACAAGGCCGATGCATATGCGGCTGCGTTCATGCGTCGATACCACTACGACCTCGCGCCGGTTCTTGAGTTTCTATGCTCAATTCCGGACACGGGACCCGCGGATTCACATAGCAGCGGGCCGGTCCGCGCCGCCAACGTCGCGCGTGTCTACGGCTCAACGGACGCACCGTCGTGTGAGCAGCCACCCTCCCCTAGTGACAGCAATCTTTGCCCCGGTCTCCTGAAGGTAATTGCACAGGCAGGAGAACGCTTCAAGGCCTTCAAGGGGGAACGAAGCGGGAACGGCTACAAGTCGACATACATGCTGCCGGGGGCCGATAAGTGTAAGGTAGGGACCACGGTTCACGACTTCGACTGCCGATATACGAATACGGATATTGATGCCCTTCGGGGCACGGTGGGGGACTGCTTGGGAAAACGCGGGTGGAAACAGGACGGCAATTATTTCCATTCGCCGGAAGAGGACTCGGATTTAATGGTTGTCGTGGTCGACCTCACGGACGGCGTCTTGTTGACCGTAAGCGGACCCTGATCGCGAGCGAGGGCCAGGTCGCCCACCTCTCGCCTGATTTGCGAGAAGTGGTTGCGGGGTAGCCCATCTTTGGCGCCTTTTGCGAAACGTGGGACTACACACTACGGGCTAGGGGAATCTCGGCGACGACCATCGGGACGGACTTCTTCAGGTTGCCCGAAGAGAGGCGTAGAGCGCAGTAACCATCGACCAACTGGTGTCCGATGTACCTGTCATCGGCAAAGCCGGACATCAAGAGACATTTCCCCAAGAAGACCTTCCACTCCGCCTCCGTCAGGAGCCGGAAACCATAGTAGTGGTACGATCTGCCGGATTGCAACAGGTAGCCTCTTCCCTGGCGTAGGTCTCCTATTAGATTGGCCAGAAGGTTGAGATTTTCCTTCGTCGGAGCGCACAGAAAATCCATCATCGGGATGTGCGCCGACCGCCCGTTTGCCAACTGCACGTTAGAGCACAAACCGAGCAGCCTGCTTTCTCCCAGGTTCTTGGCCATTTCGGCGAGACTGCCTTCCAATATGCCCCTCCGCGGTAAGGTGTTAATAATTCGCGCCCCTCGACCCTGCTTGAGGCCCTCCCGCAGTAGCGGCAGCGCTAGACCATGGCTCTCACGAGGCAGGTCGCGCCAGTTCACGTTCTCTTCGTAGCTAACTAGGCTTAGGAATTCGAGCGTCGGGTTTGACCGGACAATATCCGCAACGACTTCATACGAACTACGCATGGTTCCGTTCGCTGAGCGCGATAGCACGTTGATCGAGGTCGATCTCGAAATAGGAGCCCGCCTTGTAATACAAATCAATCGTGTTCAGGCGAAGAATTCGATAAACCATCGCCTTGATCTGAAGCGAGAGCACTGGGTGGCCGGTTGGAATTAGGTAAACTCGTTTCCAATTCTTGGACCTTAATTTATTAACCACCTCGGAAAGAATTCTGCTCAGTTCAGATAGCAGCGCTTCTTCGGTCGAGGCGTTCCAGTCACCCCGGCTGGCCTCGTAAACCTCGCCGCGAAGGAACGACTGCGGAATGGTATGGACACCCGCGTTAGCAATGATCGTGAGGACATGCTCCTCGGGCGCGACGGCGACTGCAAGCCCTTCTAGAGCCGCTACTACGCGCACAGTCCCGCTCGACTCCACGGCTTTGTCGAGCAGATTGTGAAGGTCGCTATCTTTCACGAGATTGCTCCAGAACGCTCCTAATGTCGTCGGCAAAAAACGTGAAAAGTGGCGTACCCGCCCGCACTCTAAAGGCAGGCACCGTCGTGCGCCCCGGGCCATTGCCATAGAACTTAATCCAAACTTGCTCATCTGTTTGGATAAATGAGTAGCGGAGGACCCTGTCGTGGAAGAGGATCGCGCATGCGCTCCCCTCGGGATCGATCTCCCGAAACAGAGCCACAATGGCATCAATGGACTGCCTTATCGTGGGGTTGCCGGTCGTGGATTCGTGAAGGTATCGGGCCGCAGCGCCGTCTGCTCTCAAGATGGCCACCGTAGTCCGGAGACCGCGCTTGCGGCGCTCTCGGAACACGTCGTGAAAATCTTTAAAAAAACTCGCTGAGTACTGGTAACCGATTGTTAGGGTCGCCGATTGCGACCAGTGAATGTGCTCGTCTACATCGCGGGCGTTGAGGCTGCACGTGTCCAAACCGCACTGATGCAGGTGAGTGCTGCCTACAGCCGTATTCGCAACCTCGTGCAGCATCTCCTTCCGCAACCCGAACTCGAAAAACCAGTGCAGCATGCCCACTACTAGGATGAGAGCGCCGACCTCTGCCAGAAGACGGTCGACCTGCACCTTCATCCATTCGTAGTGAAAGGTGTTAGAAAGCCCGATTAGCACCACGCCGATAACGAAAAGTATCAGAAAAATGATTATGGAGCGGTATCTGGCGATTGGGCCTAACATTCGTCCTCCAAGCCCCTATCCTGCGCAAGTTTACTTATCGAAAGGCTACAGACGCCAACGAAATGTAGAGTCTACGACGAAGATGAGAGTCAGTACAGCGGATTCCCTCTTGCGCGCTCTTTGCGAAAGGATTGAAGTGCAGGAAAATGTCTTCGGAAAGCCCGTTTGCAGAGTATCCTATAGCCATGGCCGTAAACTGGCTTGAATTCGCGCAGAAAATGGCTCAGGCTGCCCGCGCCGGAGTGGCCGTCGAACGAAAACGGCTACAGGAAATTCTCGCTGAGCGCCAGAGGAAGCAAGCTCCGGTGCAGAGGAGGATGAGCAAACCCTAACCGCCATTCACGAAGGCATTCGGACGCGAAACTGGCCTACCCGTCCCGACCGAAGAGGTCCGTAAGGGGCTGCCCAAACGGATTAGCGCTTCCTTTACACGAAAAGGGCGCCAAACGGCTCTGCCTCCCGCCGCGAAAGCAGAATCCGGATCTCCGCGATAAAATACTCCACGCTTCCCCAATCGCAATCCTGGTGTGAGGATTCATAAATGATGACGAAACAACTTCGAAGTGTAGGCGTTGTCGGCTTGATCTGTTGCAGCGCCATTCTCGTCGGCGGCCAATCCCAGCCCGCGCAACTGGAGGTTCCAAATGCCACCATCCCGACCCATGTATTGGTCCAAAGTCCGGCCGAGACTAAGACAGCATTGCAGGTAATCTGTCTATTCCAGTCGGATCCGGCAAACACGTTGCATGGATCGTTAACTGAGGTCAATGAAAAATTGGGCGGACTATTGGATCAGATTCGAAAACCGGCGAGTTTCGCCGGCATCCTCGCAGAAACGTTGCTGATCACCCCGCCACGGGGAAAAATGTCTGCGAAACAAATTTTGATTGTTGGGCTGGGCGATTCTCAATCGTATACGCCGCAAAGAATGGAACTCGTCGGCTCAATCGTCTACAGAGAAGCGAATCGTCTTCGAGTAGAGCATCCGTTCTTCGCCCCGACGGTGCTCGATGGAGGTGTCACTGGAGTCTCCACGGGTGACACTGCAGGGTGGTTCATTCGCGGCTTTTTGCGCGCAAAAGCCACAGAAAAGCAACTGGTCGGCGCTGGAGCCTCCAATGGAGTGGCGATTCGGGAGCTAACGTTTCTCGCAGGAGCCACCCACGCGAGGGATGCTCTCGATGGCATCGCGAAGGCATACGCGACAGACAAATAGCGCCGTCGGGAGGCCAATGTTTTGGGCTAGCGGCGGAGTTCTATGCGGTTTTCTTCTTCGACTAGTCGTCCCGCGAAACAGTAACCGCTGGTTGCGGACCAACGGAAGTACTCCCCGGGTGTACACTGTCGCCGCTTGGGACAGCCGTATCGAAGTCTTTGGCTAAGTCAACGAGGATAAACATGAACAACAAAGTGCGGAATGTTTTGGTTGGAGTGTGTGCGCTTGCAATGGGCGCTGTTTGCGCTGCGCCAGCACGCGCGCAGATGTCGGATGTAAAAGAAAAACCGCGGATGTACAGCTATGTCGCGTTCTGGACGATTCCGCGGGCGCAGTGGGCGGACGAGCAGAAGCAAATTATGGCCGAACAGAAGATCATGGATGCCGCCGTTGCCAACGGATCGATCGTGGGCTATGGCAGCGACCAAAATTTGCTGCACCAGCCCGATGGCTTTACTCATGACACGTGGTATTCGGCCATGTCCATGGCTGGGCTGCTCAACACTCTTGACCAGGTTTACAAATCGGGCCTGACCACTTCTCAGGTTGAAATCGCATCCACGAAACACGCAGACGGTATTTTCGTCAGCCGTTTCTACAACTGGCATGCGGGATCGTATAAGGACGTGTACGGCGAAGTTTCCTACTATCATTTGAAAGCCGACGCGCCCGACAATGCAGTCGACAGCTTAAGCACGAATCTGTTTGTGCCTCTCTTTGAAAAACTGCTCGCCGATGGCACCATCCATGAGTACGAGATCGATACCGAGGCCCTGCACACGGAAGCCCCGGGATCATTTTGGCTCAGCTACGTTGCGGCCAATGCGGAGGCCCTTGATAAGGTGAACGCTGCGGTACGCGAGGCTCAGAAGGGTAGTCCGCTTGGAGTTTCGGCCTTCGGTTCCATGGTGGATTTCTCGCAACACCGCGATTACCTGTCGCGCGCGAACGCAACCTATAAATAGCGTTCACTGTGTTAGTGCCTCATCCCTTTGCGATTCCGCGCCAGGGCAGGCTCTTTCGCGCTGGCCCTTGCAGGGGCGCTAGTTGCTCTGGAGCGGAGGGATGGGGCAATTCCACGCTTGCCTGTGATGCGCCCGCCGTGTGGATTCGGGCCTAATTGATCGCAAACGGACTCTCAGCAGACCTACCGAAGCCGAACTGACGTCGCCGGCACTGTTCATATTGCTGTTGCAGCATTTTATAACGGCCGGTTTCGTCCGCAGACTTAGTCGTCATCTCGCCACACGCAGGGTCGCCGCGCGAACAGGCGGCTTGCCGGGAATCTTCCCCTGCGCTCATTCGCCTCGCCTGCTCACGCATCGTCATTTCCAGTGCGGAGCAGTCGTTCACACGGTACTGCGAGAACGCGACGCATCCGCCGCCGTTCCAGTATCGGCCTGATTCACAATGAGAGACGTTTACGGATATGGCCCCGCAAGCGCCATGTTTGCCGACAGCCGTTCCGCCGGGACAGACACACGTTCCCTTTTTGCAGACTGGTCGTCTTCGATCGGCTTGCGCCAGCTTGGGTTGGCTTTTGCGGAAGGGATGAAAGAAGCGCGACGTGAAGCCCCGCTTCCCCTGTGACGTATTGTTTTTCGGCGATGGGGACGGACTTGTCTTTATTTCGCCCAGCGCAGGAGTCGCAACGCTGCCCTTGGTTCCCTGCGAACCAGAGCCGGCGTTTGTGCGGGATGCTCCGCTGATCGAGCCGCGGCTCGACGAGGCCGAGGAGTTGTGGCCAGCCGAGGAGTAAGTACTTCCGCCAGAGCTACCTGAAGCGCTGTGAGACGACCCTGAACTCGATGAACTCGAAGTTGAGCCGCCAGCGGAAGAATGTTGCGCGAAAACAACTGGGGACATCAGGAAGACTGCTGCAACCGCAAGGCCGGAGAGCCGCATAACGCACCTCTTACCAACCGAACGACTAATGCACTACCTCTTTGACGTTAGCACCCATCAAAAAGATAAATGAAATTGTGTCAAAGTGCGTCGTAATAAGGTAAAGATGTGTCACCCAAGGGGATTCGTTTTGCACTATTCTCAGAAACAATTAACGCCGGCGGATGCTTTCTCGAGGTGTTGCCAGGGCAGGAGAAGGAAAAAAATCGGGGCTAAAAGTGGTGACCCTAAATCGCCACTCCCAGCCCCGTCTCCCAGGTTCTGTGGTAGGTGAACCGAGTATGCCCGCGTACCGCACTGCTCACAAGATTACTGAGGTCAGCGTCCCTAGGTAACTCTGGTTTAAGCCCCGAATCTTGAAGTCCAAGCCTGACGCCTGCTACTTCGTAGCCACCAGCGAATGCGTTATCGCATGTACCGACAGCGCGATACGGTTCTGCACGCCAACTTTGCGCATCAGTTTCGCCACGTGCGCTTTCACCGTGCGCTCTTCAATTCCCAACTGCCCGCCAATCTCTTTGTTGGAGCGGCCGGCCACCAGCATCTCGAGCACTTCCTTTTCGCGATCCGTGAACGTCACGCGGCCTGCAGGAAAAATCCTGCCCGGTGAAGACGAGACGCGCTCAATGAACATCGAGAGCACTCGCCGCGGCGCCCAGACGGATCCCTGGTGCACAATGCGAATTGCCTGGGCGAATTCCGCCGGAGAAGCGGCTTCGTCCACATAGCCTTTTGCGCCGGAAGCAATCGCCTTGAGAATCGTCTCTTCGTCAATGCCCGACCCGGTGACAATAATTTTGAGATCCGGCCGCGTTGCTTTCAGGCTGGCCATCACGTCAAACAGATTCTGTCCCGACCGATTGCCGAGCAGGATAAGGTCTACATTCTGCAAAGTCCCGATCTCGGGCAAACTGGCGGAGATTAGTTCGAACTCAGGCTCGGAATCGAATAGCGCGCGAAAACCCACAAAACGCAAGGGATCGCTCTCTACTACCGCAATTCGTATGATCGGTTTTCTAGCTACTGCTGCTGCTCTCATAGTTTTCCCTGTAAGGCTGGAGTCTTAAACTCAGCATAGACATAATTCGGCCTCATGCAAAGAGAAGTGACTGAAGGGAAATTACGGGAGTAACGTTGAAACCAGGCCGCTTAAGCGCAGCAACGCATCGTGAAAAGAAGATTTTCCTTGCTCTGTGCGGTAAGGGGTGAAGGAAAGCGTACTAATCCCGGCGCACGAGAGCAATGCATGCGGTCAGAAACTGACCCGGGGGAGAGCGCTCAGCTTACAGCTGGGCGCTGGCGTAGGAGTTGATTTCGCAGTTCAAGCAAACTTCTTCAAAAGCGGGAGCAGTCCATTCCATGATGATAGCCTCCAAAAAATCGCCGAGGCATTTCGCCTCAACGTGAAGTAAGTCTACCCGAGGTCATGATCGAAATCAACACATCTCTGCAGACCCACGGCCGCACAACCCGCGATAGGCAAGCCATTTGAATCCTACGAGATAAGCAACACCGCAAATTCGTGCATACCGCTTTCCACCGATGACTCATCGTACGTGCCGAGCTTTTTCCACAGGCAGAACCATTTCCGCCACTGCTTAAGCGTCGCGGGTCTGATAAGTTTCATTGCACTGGGAAGTCCGAAATAAGGGCGGAAAGAAATCATGTTTGGCAAATCGGTTTATGGCTCCACTTTTAGGGACGTCAATTTCGTCCCCTTGCAAACGGCGACATTTTGCGTCCAATGCGAACTCATCAGCAGTAACAGCCGACCGTATTGCCTGGCTTGTGGAAGCCAAACTCTCCTGAGCCTGTCGCGCGTGCTCGGCGGTTCCATGCGGCACGAACAAACCGCGCACCTCATCACGGATTGCGAACTGAACGAACTGGTGCGCGATCTGTTGCGAACCGTTCCCGATCCGCAGACGGTGACTTCCTCCGACCATCACAGCTTTGCGCCCACGCTGTCGCGCAACCAGTTGCGCGTCGCCAATGCCGCGCATCCCGCATCGGGTTTCCGCGCAGTGTCCGCAACCGATGATGTAGAGATTCGTCCTGCTGAACTCGATCTTGAGCCTGCGATCAGCGCCATCACCGAACGCGCCCAGCACCTTACCGGAGCCACCGGAGCCGCCATCGCTTTGCGAGCCGGGGAAGAAATCATCTGCCGCGCCCGCACCGGACGCACTGCACCCGATCTCGGCGTGCGTCTGCAAACCGATAATGGCATTTCGGCTGAAGCGGTGCGCAGCGGAGAGATCATGCTTTGCCACGACGCGGAACGCAATCCCCGTGTCGACCTCGCCAGTTGCAAGCGACTTGGAGTCCGCTCGATTCTGGTCTCGCCGCTGCGCCACTACCGCCGGACCCTGGGCGTCTTTGAAGTGCTATCGTCGTCGCCTTCAGCATTTGACTCGAAGGATGTAGCCACCATGCAGCTTCTTTCCAGCGTAATGGTCGCAGCCATCTCCCGCATTTCCACGATTCACCAGGCGCGCCTCATGCGCAACGCCAGCTAGCGCTCGCTGAGCCCGGGCGCTATGCCGCGCCAAAAGCTTGCTTGTAGTCTTCCCAGTGCTTGCGAGCTTCTTCCATGATGCGTTGATACTCGGGATCACCGCGCAGCCTGTCGTAATTCTTGTCCCGCTGAAACCACGGGTAGTTGTGATTTCCCACATCCACCGCCCGCCGGAACCACGCGAGTGCCTGCTGTCTGTCTCCCAGCAGCGCGTGAATACCTCCTGTCCAGTAAAGAAAGTCGCCATCCACTATTTCGCCGGGCCGCGCGCTCAATATCCTGGGATCGATCCTGTCCCGCTGCCCGCGCGAAGCGAACAAGAATGCCGCCATCACCTGCGCGGAATTGTCGGCGTTGTTGCGGCCGAGTTCGACGGCGCGCTGCAGAACCGTCTGCGCCTCATCGAGTTTGCCCTGGTAATACAGGAACTCGCCCAGAAATGCCATAGCCTTAAACTGGTTCGGATTCTCGGCCAGCGCCTTCCTCATCTCCTGTTCCGCCTCGTCCGCGCGTCCCACATACAGCAGCATGCGTCCGTGCATCCAGTGAATGCGTGTCGTCGTCGGGTTCAATTCAGCGGCGCGACGATAGGATTTCTCGGCTAGATCGTCGAGACCAGCGTAGTGATATATGTAACCCAGGCTGTCAAACACAATATCGGAATTCGGGGCCAGCGCCTGTGCCCGCTGCAACGTGCGAATAGCTTCCATATTCCGGCCTGATTCCGTCAGTATGGTGCCCAGCGCGGTCAATCCTTCCAGCAGATCAGGCTTAAGTTCAAGCGCCTTGCGTGCGGCCGTTTCACCATCGGCAAGATTTTTCGCGCCGTTCGCCACCACATTCGCGCTTTCGTACAGGTAGAACTGACCCAGCAGGGCATACGCATCGGCGAATGACGGGTCGAGGGCGACGGCTTTTAGCAGGGCATCTCGCCCTTGATGAAGGCTTTCGATGCTGGTCCGCATGAAGTATTCGTTGCGGTAAAACCGCGCCTGCAAATACAGGTTGTAAGCTTCGGAAGAATTCGTGGGCTTTGCGGCCAGCGATTGCTGTTCCTGCCCAGAGACCTGCACGCGCATTCCCTCAACCACTTTCTGCGCGACTTCATCCTGGAATCGCAACATATCGTCGGCCCGCAGGTCGTAGTGCTGCGCCCAGCGAGTGGCCCGGTTGTCGCGGTCTACCAGTTGGACCGAAACTCGAATCACACCTGATACGCGCTGGTAGGTGCCGTCCAAAACCGAATCCACTCCGAGTTCCTGCGCCGCCTGAGTTGGGTCGGAGGGCGCTTTAACATATTTCAGAACCGAACTGGTCGGGCGCACGGCAAGATTTTGCAGAGATGCCAACCGCGTAATGATTGCGTCCGTCATGCCGATGCCCCACGATTCATCGCCGGCAGTCGAGGAAATATCGCGGAACGGAAGCACCGCGAAACTCCGCACGGCGGGTTGCGGAGCGGGTACGCTTGACGACGTTTGTGACGGCGGACGCGACGAGTATCTTCGCCAGATTCCTCCCAACAAAATCAGGACAATAACTGCGGCCAGCGCGACCTTTGTCACCAATCCCGACGGCCCGCGCGTTTTTTCCAGGGTCGGTGCGGAACTGCGCCCTGAGTCCGATGTCCGTTTCAAACGCAGCAGATCGCTGCGCATCTCCGCCGCGCTCTGGTAGCGGAGTTGACGGTCCTTTTCCAGAGCCTTGCTGATGATCCGATC
Organism: Candidatus Sulfotelmatobacter sp.; assembly: GCA_049584475.1. Classification (GTDB taxonomy): domain Bacteria; phylum Acidobacteriota; class Terriglobia; order Terriglobales; family Acidobacteriaceae; genus Sulfotelmatobacter. The sequence goes on from JBAUXX010000080.1 coordinate 93,110, forward strand.
CAGTTCCGCCGGCGCATCAGGATTCAGACGCGCTGTTGACGTTGGCGCCGCATCGAGTATGGCCTTGAAGATGACCCCGGATGTCTCTCCACGAAAGGGCAGCATCCCAGTCGTCATCTCGTACAACACCGCCCCAAATGAAAACAGATCGCTGCGCGCATCGAGTTCTTTCGCTCGAACCTGCTCCGGCGACATGTATGCGACCGTGCCCAGCGTGGACCCAGGACTAGTCAGGTGCTGCTCGTCGAAAGTGCCGGTAACGGTGTTACCCGAGAAAACCTGACTCGACGAAACCGGTGCAGGCACAACTTTCGCGAGTCCAAAATCGAGAATCTTTGCGTGCTCGCGTTTGGTGACGAAGATATTGGCCGGCTTGATGTCGCGATGAACGATGCCTTCGCTGTGAGCGGCGTCGAGAGCATCGGCGATTTCAATGCCCAGCGACAGGACAGACTCAATCTCCATCGGCCGCCCCGCGATGCGGCGCTTCAGCGTCAGGCCGTCCAGAAACTCCATGGCAATGAACGCCCGGCCTTCGTGCTCGCCAATGTCGTAAATCGTGCAGATGTTAGGGTGGTTCAGCGCGGATGCCGCCTGGGCTTCGCGTTCGAAACGGGCTAGCGACTGAGGGTCGCGGGCAACTTCTTCCGGCAGAAACTTAAGCGCGACAAACCGATGCAGCCGCGTGTCTTCGGCTTTGTAAACCACGCCCATGCCGCCACCGCCGAGCTTTTCCACGATGTGGTAATGCGAGATGGTCTGGCCGATCATGCGGAAGTGCGTGACTCTGAAGTCGCCCCATCTTACGGACGCGGCATCGGCATAGTCAACGAATGGCAACAGGACAGCCAAGGGCGGGCGTCCCCACAGGTTAAGCTCGGCAAACGGACTTGCACCTTGGGAGATTCGCCTTTCGGTCCCAAATACGGAACACTGTGTCCCTCCCACTTCCTGTTTTTGCCCGTTCACTCCTTCTTAGCTTGCTTTTCCTTGATCTCGCGATAAGATGTACGCACGAAGTTCTAGAGTCCGTTGACCCCAGTGGCTTCTATGAATCCCGTAGTGCATCCTCAGGCCCCCAATCGCCGTCGTCGAGTTCGGCACAAGATTCAGGCTCCGGCGTATGCGACTTTTACCGGCGCCGCTAAAGGCAAGATGCCGGACCTCAACGAAATTATCGATATCAGTGAAGACGGGGTCGCGGTGCAGTGCGCCGCGACCTTGGAGGCGCATCGTCCTTTTGACTTGTGTCTCGATCTAGCCGAGGCCACAGGACAGATCTACACCAAAGGAAAAATTATCTGGTCCGATGACTCGGGCCGCTGCGGTTTCCATTTCTCTGACTTGCCTCCGGCGTCATTGTTCCACTTACGCGAGTGGCTCTTCTTAAACGCCATGGCGGGAGTCGCCAATGCACAGGCGCGCCGCGAAAATGCAGGCCTGGCTCCGGAAGCTGCCTCGCGTCCCAGCTACACAGACACGTTAGACGCTCTCAATGCCGTGGAGCGGGAAGTGGAGTCCGCGGGGGCCGACCTCGCAGTGGCGTTGCAACTGATCGCGGCGCGTGCGCAGACCCTGACCCGCGCTTCCGGAGCGGCAATCGCGCTGGTAGCGGCCGAGCCGGATTCTATGGTTTGCCGCGCCAGTTCCGGTCCGGACGCTCCACCCGTTAGCACCCGCTTGAAAATCGGTTCCGGGTTTTCCGGAGAGTGCGTCCGCAGCGGGAAACTTCTGCGTTGCGACGATACCGAAACCGACAATCGTGTGGATCGCGAGGGCTGCCGCGCTCTTGGGTTGCGCTCGGCTCTGGCGACTCCAATCAAAGCCGGCGGAAAAGTGATCGGACTTCTCGAAGTACTTTCGGCGCAGCCCTTCTCGTTTACCGTCACCGACGAAACCACGATTCACCGGCTGGCCGAAATTGCTTTTGCGGCGGTCAATCGCGCCGGACGGCATGATCACTCAACCCCGCCCACCGGGCAAGCTCGGGCGTTCTCGCCTTCCCCCGGCAGCGTGCTGTTTGCCTCAGAGGACAAGCGAGAAGCCAAAACGCCTGACGATCCACCATCCGAGGGCGGCATTCATCTTCCGCGCTCCTATCTGCTGGTGCTGATTTGCGCCGCGGCTACTATCTTTTTGGTGCTGGGCTACTACCTTGCCCCTGCAATTCAGTCGAAATTTCAAGGGCGTGAGACAGCGCGGGAACAGACCGTGTTGGCCTCTTCGCAACCGCCGTCCAGCGAGTCCAGTTCGGTTGATACGGCAAGTCTGCCTCAACTTCAGCAAATGGCCGCGCACGGGGATGCCGGCGCGGAAAATGCCCTCGGCCTCCTCTATGCGCAGGGCGACGACAAAGGAAGCATTGCTCACGATGAAAAAGAAGCCGCGCGCTGGTTCACCAAGGCCGCCGAGCAGGGCAACATAGCGGCGCAATCCAAGCTGGGATCCCTTTATTGGAGCGGCCGCGGAGTTCCGCAGGATTTCAATAAAGCCTATTTCTGGACTGTGCTTGCACGCGCCGCAGGAGACCCGGCCAGCAAGGCCCTGGCGCCATTCGTTGCCGCACGCCTTACCAGCGCGCAGGCACAATCCATTGAGCAGCAAGCGGAAGTCTGGTTCCAACAGCACCAGCCACAGGCCGGTTCTCAAGCCTCCCGCTAGCTTGGGTCGTTCAGGTCGTTATGCAATCAACCGGAGTCGGAGGCTGAGCTACGGCGTAGCGGAGGAATCTGCTGTTGGCTGCTGCCCGCATCGCACTGCTGCCTTACCTCCGCGCTAAAATGAACTGAGAGCCTCGCTGTGGCCACCCTCCGCACAATCCTCGATTCCCACGTTCACGAGGCTGATTCTCATCTCGTCGAGAAGCTCGACAACAACCGCCTGCGCTGCTTTTCTTGCGGCCACTGCTGCCCGATTCCTGAAGGCCAAGCCGGTGTCTGCAAAGTTCGCTACAACCGCGGCGGCGAACTCTTCGTGCCCTGGGGATACGTCGCCGGCACGCAATGCGATCCCATCGAGAAGAAGCCATTCTTCCATGCGCATCCAGGCGCACTCGCCTACAGCTTTGGCATGCTGGGATGCGATCTCCACTGTTCTTATTGCCAGAATTGGGTAACGTCGCAGGCTATTCGCGATCCCAACGCGATCTCACCGCCGCTGCAAGTCACACCGGAAGCTCTGGTCCGCGATGCTCTCGCGCAGGGAGCGAAGGTTCTCGTCAGCACCTATAACGAACCGTTGATCACCAGCGAATGGGCGGTTGCAGTTTTCAAAGAAGCCAAAGCTGCAGGGCTGCTCACCGCATTCGTCTCCAACGGCAACGGCACTCCGCAGGTTCTTGAATACGTGCGGCCCTGGCTTGATCTCTACAAAGTTGATCTCAAGAGTTTCGATGATCGCCACTATCATGAACTCGGCGGACGCATCGCTCCCATTCTCGAAAGCGTTCGCCGCATTCATGAGTCGGGCCTGTGGCTGGAAATCGTCACCCTACTGGTCCCCGGCTTCAACGACTCTCCCGAGGAACTGCGCCGCCTTACGGAGTTCATCGCTGGCATCTCGACCGATATCCCCTGGCACGTCACCGCCTACCATGGCGATTACAAAATGACGAGTCCGCGCGACACGACTGCCGAAGATTTGCTCCACGCCGCGGAAATCGGCCGCAGATCGGGGCTCCGGCACATTTATGCGGGCAATCTTCCGGGGATGGTGGGTGAGTGGGAGCACACGCGTTGCCCCAACTGCTGCGAAGTGTTAATCGAGCGCAGCGGATACCGGATCGAGGACTATCGCATCACGCCCCAAGGCAATTGTCCGAAGTGTGGCAGTTCTATTCCGGGCCGCTGGTCTACAAAATTCGACGGCCAGATAGCATCGCATCCTTTCGTTCCCCACGCTCGCTCGCATTTAGTTACAATCCTCAATCGTTAGCAAATCCCGCGATTAAGAGCATGGCTGGACGTTCAATTCGTTTTCGTATTGGGGTATGCCTTCGGGCATACGGTATCTTCGCCTGAAATGAAAGACTATTTAGGCGCCGTGCAGTTGCCGAACTTTCGTTATGACTAAACCGAAGCGGCCGCCGCTAACCCGATCCGACTCCATGCGAACACTTACCGTCGCAGCCTTCGCCATCACGCTGCTATTGTTCTTTTCGCTCGCCTGGTCGCCCCGCGATTTCCTCACCCGCCGTCTGTCTGCCGATCTCATCGCCCGCTCCAGCATCTTCAAGGCACCGCAACAGTTCTGGATGCAAACCGGCGTTCTCTCCAACAAAGAATATCTTTCAGCCGAGTATCTGGCGCTGCAACACAAAGGTTGGATCAGCGCCACCGACGCACCCTGTCCCACCAACCTTGCGCCTCCACCCTGCTGGGATGTCGCCCTGACTCCCTCCGGCGTTGAGACCATCCGCGCGCTCGTGCCTGACGCTGGAAAATCATCGTTCCCGATCCCCGCCGCGCACCGCGAGCTCGTTGCGGTTACCGGCGTCAGCAAACAGGGCAAGACTGCCGATGTCGAATTCCTGTGGAAGTGGGCTCCGTTGAACGAGCTGGGCGCGGCTCTTTACTCCAGCGAGACCCGCTACCGCTCTACCGTTGGCCTACGCGACTACGACGACGGTTGGCGCCTTCTGCAATCTGCTCCGCACTTCGGACAGCCGTTAGATGAGGCGCTGAAAAGCGCCGAGCCGATTCCCTAAATAGCCCTTCACCTGGTCATTCCGACGACTAGCAAAGCGAATTGGAGGAATCTGCTGTTGCTTTCGTCGGGGCCCGCGATTTGCTTCAACGGAATCCGCCGTTGTATAACGCTCCTTCCCCCTTATGCGACTCCGGAACCTCGCTCTAGTTTTCTTTTGCCTGGCGGTATTTGCCCAAGCTCAAACCAAACCGACACTGACCCTGGATGAATTTTTCAACGCTGTCAGCTTCCCCGACATCGCTGTCTCACCCGACGGTAATTCCGTCATTATCGTCGCCGAGCGCGCCGATTGGGAACAGCAAATCTTCCGCCACGACCTCTGGCTCTATCGTGACAGTGCGAATCCCACCAGTCTGATCCAACTGACGCAATCCGGCCATGACTCCGATCCCCAATGGTCTCCCGATGGCCGGTGGATCGCTTTTCTGTCCGACCGCAAACCCACCGCCGAAAAAAATTCCGACGACTCCGACAAAGGCAACAGCAAGAGTAACGACAAGGCCAAAAGTAAAAGTAAAGACGACGAAGTCACCCAGATCTATCTGATCTCTCCCACCGGAGGCGAAGCCTTCCCCATCACCCAGGGTGAAGAAGAAATCCACGCCTTCTCCTGGTCCGCCGATTCGGCGACGATTTACTTCTCCACCCGCAATCCCTGGACCAAAACGCAAAAAGACGATTACCGCAAACAGTGGAAAGACGTCCTGCAATACCGCACCGCCGAGCGCGGCGATACAGTCTTCGCCCTCGATATAAACACAGCCTTGGCCCGCAGAATCACGAACCCAGAAAACAATGCTGACGATGAAGAAAAGAAAGAAAAAGACTCCGACCTAACTCCCGGCGCACAAGAGATCACCTACCTTCCGCTGCGCATCGATTCAATGGTCACCTCGCCGGATGGCCACTTCCTCGCTTTCCTTACTAACGCCATCAATCAACGCCAGGAAAAATTCGAAGATGTAGAAGTCTACGTGTGCGGCTTGGCAGCGACCGGCACTCTCGGCGGCAGTCAAACGAGTTGCTCACCTCCTCACCGCGTCACTCACAATCAAGCCGTCGAAAATAAAATCCATTGGTCGAACGACAGCCGCCACATCTTTTTTACCGTTGAAGTCGGAGACGTCGCCGGCCCGTATCGCGATCTTCAACCCCATCTCTATTCCGTCGACGATCAGACAGGAACAGTAGAGCAATGGAGTAAAGACTTCACCGGCATGATCGACCACTACGCGGTCGCGCCACGCGAAGTCCTAACCTCTGCTCGCGTCGGCACAGAAGTCCAGCTCTACTCGGCGGCGAAACCGGCGGACGGACTCCATCAACTCAGCACGTGGCCGGGCACCTACGAACAAATCTCGACCGCGCTACACTCTTCGAAACTGGCCTTTCTCTACACCGCCCTGGGTAAGCCGCCGGAAGTCTATCTCGCCGATTCGCCGGACAAACTCGCCCAGGCCAGGCCCATCACCCAATTCAACAAAGCGCTTGCCGAGAGCGCTCTTCCTCAGGGCAAGCCTTACCGCTGGAAAGCCGACGATGGCACCACTATCGAAGGCATGTTGATCTACCCACCCGGAAAATTCGAGCAGAAGCACCTGCCCCTGCTCACCTTCATTCACGGAGGCCCCGCCGACGCCGACGGCAACCACTTTGAAGCCGACTGGTACGAGTGGTCCGCCCTCGCCGCCACCAACGGATGGCTCGTCTTCGAACCCAACTACCGCGGATCCACCGGATACGGCGACAAGTTCCTCCAGCAAATCGTTCCCGTCATCGTCTCCCGCCCCGGCAAAGATATTCTCGAAGGCGTCGATGCGCTGGTGAAAGACAACATCGCCGACCCCGACCGCCTCACCGTCGGCGGCTACAGCTATGGTGGATACATGACCAACTGGCTGATCACCCAAACCACGCGCTTCAAAGCCGCCGTCACCGGAGCCGGAGCCGTCGAACACGTCGGCAACTGGGGCAACGACGATACCACCATGGACGACGCCTACTTTCTCGGCGGCCGCCCCTGGGAAGCCCCCCAGCGCTACCACGACGAAGCCGCCATCTTCCAGATCGACAAAGTAAAGACACCCACGCACATGGTGGGTGGAGCGGACGACATCCGCGTCGCCGTCCTCGAAGATTACCTGCTGGAACACGCCCTCTACTCGCTCGGCATCCCCAATGCTCTGTTGATCTTCCCTGGCGAAGGTCATTCCCTCGACAAGAATCCCTGGCACGGCAAAATCAAAGTGCGTGAAGAATTAAAGTGGCTGCAAAAATACGGCGGCGTGCCTGCCAATTAGCGATACGAGTTAAATCATCGCGGCGGCATCCCGAGCCCCGCGTTTTCACCAGCGGGCGAAGGATCCGGCGTCGATGGGCGGGGTCCAGCTTATGAGGCAGGTTGGCAATCGACCTTGTGGGGAAACCCGGGGGTATCCGTCTTGGGCTTCCGTTGAGAAAGGCGGAAGCTGCGATCGCAAACAGCGAACACTGGTGAAGGGACAGTGGAGCGGGCACTCTTGCCTGCTGCCATTGACGTGAGCAGGATAGAGTTGACTAGGATCGAGGTGGCTCTCACGCCCAACTTGGGCGGAAGCCCTGCCAATCATTGACAATCCTTGACAACCCCTACTAATCAAAAAATCGGAATCAGCTCGAACTTACTGCTATGACTCTGAACATCAACTGACTCCTCAACTCGAAAAGCTCGTACGCCAGAAAGTCGACTCAGGACGCTACAACTCCGCAAGCGAGGTCGTGCGCGAAGCATTGCGCTTCATGGAGACGCAGAATGAGCTGCACGCCCTTCAGCTTTAACGGCTGCGTCGCGACATTCGTGAAGGCCTGGAAAGCGGTCCGGCGCGTCCTTGGAGCGTGGCCGAAATGAAGCGGGAAGGCCGCAAGCGCCTCGCCAATCGCAGGTCTGCTGCTAAATAAATGCCATCCGTTGTGATCCGCCCGATGGCTTCGGCAGACCTTGCCGAAGACAGTCCGCGGCCGGCGCCAGTAAGAGAGTTGACTCGCGACTTATCTGAGAATTATGCTCGGCGCTCAGCCTTCTCGGCGATAAGAGATTCTTAAGTGCGCCAGATGCGCTGCTGCGTGTCGAGGGAAGTAACGGTGACCGGCTCGTGATGGATTTGGGTGGCGTGCTGATTCAGGTTGGTGGCGGCCTGAGTTCGAAGGTTGCCGTCACGCAGGTCGAATTCCAGTGTAGTGACGCTATGGGGGCAGTGGGTGCAGGTAAACTGCATGCCTCCGGGGATGCGTTTGGTAGTGTAGTTTCTCACTCGCATGATTGTATCGGTGAGAATAGAAATTGAATCCACACCGGGGTCGCGGGGCGAAGGTAATGCGGGCCGTAGCTAAAGTTTGCGGCTGGAACTGAAGCGGACAGCAGGTTTCTCCACGTCAACGATGGCGCCATCAACGACGATTCCTTAATTGCCTTCGGCGGAGAAAAAGCCTCCGGATTCGGCCGTCTCAACGGCAGATGGGCGCTCGAAGAATTCACCACGTTAAAGTGGGTTTCCGTACAGCACAAAGCGAGACACTATCCATTCGAACCCGTGCCGCCGAAAGCATCGTAGCAATCTGCTTTCGCAGTCGGAGAAATCGCACGAATTTTCCGAATGCAGTATCGTCTCTCCATGCACGAAATCTCACGCCGTGAACTGATCCTTCTCTGGCTTCTGACCTGCGTCATCTTTGTCACGGTAATCGTGCGCTTCGACAACTACTCCGCCAAGGTCGACAATTTCGGCGACAGCGGCGCATACATGACGGCTGCGTCAGGCATCCGCCGCGCAGATTTCCGCGACATCCGCGTCAAGCAGTTTTGGGGCATCTCATACGTAATGGCGCCCGTCTCTTTTTTGTTAGGCGGCTCGATTCGCGTTTCTCTGCTGCTGGTCTGCGGAATCTCGTCGCTTCTCAGCGTCTTGTTGACTCAACAGCTTTGGGGAGGATGGATCGCTGCCTTCTTCGCCATTCTCAATTTTGACTGGCTTCAACGATCCTATCTGGGCGGCTCGGAGCCTTTATTCATGGCCTTGTTGCTGGCATCGTTTCTGGCTGTGCGGCGTGGCCATTGGATCCTTGGATCAGCCCTGGCCGCATTCGCAACCGTAACTCGCCCCGTGGGAGTTCTCGCCTTAGTCACACTCGGGCTCGCGTTGCTGACCAAACGCGAATACAAGAAGCTCGCTCTCTGCACGGGCGTTGCGCTCGTAATCGGCGCCCTTTACGTTTTGCCGTTCTGGATTTATTTTGGCGACCCGCTCTACCAGGTTCACAGTTACAAAATGAATGACTGGCACTCCGGGTTCCCGATTGGTCTGCCGTTTCAGGCCATAGGGACTAGTTTTCTTCATAATCAGCAGCCAATGACCAACGTGCTCCTTACCCTTGGATGGGTGCTTTTCGTACTGATCGGCACTGCGGCGATGGCTCGAAAACACTTCCGCGACTATATCCGGGAGCATCCATCGGAAGCCTGGTTCGCCTTGCTCTACATCGCATTCATTTTTTCTTACAACTCTTCCACATGGGCCCGGGCTGAAATTGTCCGCTTTGCTATCCCGGTCGTGCCGTTCGTATTGTTGTCGCTAAAAGACTGGATCCCAAAATCACGGCTCGTCATGTACAGTGTGGCTATTGGGTCTACTGCTCTGGCCGCCTGCTCCGCCATCGGCATCAGAAATATTTTCCCAGTATTTCAGTAAGGATGAGGCCGGAATGGGCCTGGAATTTCAGAATTTTGAAGCCTTGAAACTCTGAAACCTTGAACTTTCTCCAGTGCTCTTTGTGAAGAACACCCTCGCCCATTTAGAATAAGGCTCGCACCAGCAACTCACCTTCAAGCTTAATCAGGAGAAAAACCATGTCCGCACCCAGCCGCCGGCCTGAGATTCGCCGTCGCCGCACCAGAAAAGACAAGATCGTGCAACTGCGCAAACGGCTGTCTGCAGCCAAGACCGACGCCGACCGAACCCGGGTTACCGCCAAGCTGCACAAACTCGCCATCGGTTCGCCGGGCCAGCCTCTAGTGAAATAAAGACCGACGAGCGGGGTGAAATGCGGGTCAACGTTGAACTACGCCACGAAAGTTGTTTCCTTATTTCTGTCGGATGATGCGCCATGCTCACCCTTGCCGGCAGAAGCGCCTACCTGCCGGTACACGTCCAAAATCCGCAACACTGATTTTTCCCAGGAAAATTTGGCCGCCTGCTGATAGCTGCGTTCCTTCATTCGATCACGCAGGCTTTGATCGACCAGCACGCGGTGCAGAGCCCGCATGATCTCAAACACATTCTCCGGGTTCACCAGCACCGCCGCATTCCCCACCACTTCCGGCAGCGACGACACATTTGAAGCTACGACCGGGGTGCCGTGCGCCATCGCTTCCAGCGGCGGCAGCCCAAATCCCTCGTACAAAGACGGGAAGACAAATATCTTCGCCATGTCATAAAAAATTCGTAACACTTCAATCGGCACGAAGCCCAGAAATCGCACGTCATTGTGTACGCCGCTGCGGACGACCGTCCGCCGCAGATCGGGGTTCCCCGAGAGATCGTCCCCGATAATGATGAGCTTGAGATCGGGCAACTCTCCGTCTTTTTCCAGTTGTGTCTTCAACGCAGAAAACGCCTCAATCATGCGTACCACATTCTTGTGCGGACTGATCCTTCCGGCGTATAGCAGAAACGGATACGTTACCTGATAGCGCTGCACAACCAGTTGCCTGTCGGCAGCGCTGGCGTGCCCGTGCAGAAATCGTTCGTCGATGGCGTTATAGACCACCTCGATGCGGTCAGCCGGAATCCCAAACAGTTTCTCCATTTCGTTCTTGGTGAAATTCGAAACCGCAAAAATGCGCACCGCCCCACCCAGCACGCGCTTGGTCAGCTGGAAGTGTACCGACCGCCAAAACCCGCTCTGTTCGCGCGCCCGCGCCATATGCTCCAGCATGTCATGCACTGTCATTACATAAGGACAGGGCAGTGCGCGGGGGACAGAAAACAAATTTGGAATGTGAACCAGGTCGCAATCCAGAGTCTTCAAAACGGAGCGAAAATCCCGGTAACCCTTGACCGAACGTTCCGAGGAAGAAAGTTCAATGGGATGAAAGTTGGCGGGCAGCGGACCGAATTCACGGACCTTCGCTGTTGGCCCGATCAGAAAATATTCCGTTTCACGGTCAAGCCGCCCCAGCGTTCGCACTACATTGCGAATGTAAGTCCCGACGCCAAAGTCGGTCATTCGCCGTATGTCGATGGCAATCTTCACCGAAGGCATTTAACCACAGTGGGCGCAGACCAGCACAGAGGATTCAGACAAGTGCGTCGGAGAGCCCACGCGATGGACAGACCGTATTCGATCGAACCTTACGCTCGCACTTCCGCCTGCGCCCTCGCCCGCCGCTCCGCATACAGCGGAAACGCCTCGCACAACCCCAGCACCTGCTTGCGAATCTTCGCCAGCACAGCCGCATCCGTCCGTCTCAGCAACGCTCCGGCAATCCAGTGTCCGACTTGCTTCATCTCCAATTCCTTCATGCCACGTGTGGTCAGCGCCGGCGAACCGATGCGAATACCGCTAGGCTTCATCGGAGGATTCGTATCGAACGGAATCGCATTCTTGTTGACGGTAATTCCCGCCTCGCCCAAAGCCTTTTCCGCCTCGCTGCCCAGCATTCCTTTCGAAAACACATCGACCAGCATGAGATGCGTATCGGTCCCGCCGGAAATAATGCGGAAGCCTTCAGCCGCCATCGTTTCCGCCAACACCTTCGCGTTCGCAACAACCTGCTTCGCATAGTCGTGGAACTCGGGCTGCATCGCTTCCAGAAAGCAGACGGCCTTGGCGGCGATAATGTGTACCAGCGGTCCGCCTTGCATCCCAGGGAAAACAACTTTATCGATCGCCGCGGCAAACTCCGCTTTGGAAAGAATCATGCCCGCGCGCGGCCCGCGCAAAGTCTTGTGCGTGGTCGAAGTCACAATGTGCGCATGGGGCACCGGCGACGGATGTGCTCCGCCCGCGACCAGCCCGGCAAAGTGCGCCATGTCGACCAGATACAGCGCTCCAACTTTATCCGCGATCTGCCTCATACGCGCAAAATCAATAATCCGCGGATACGCGCTTCCCCCGCCAATAATCAGCTTCGGATGTTCCCTCTCGGCCAGCTTCTCCAAATCGTCGTAATCGATCGTCTCGGTTTCCTTGGTCACGCCGTAAGGCACGATCTTGTAAGTCTTGCCGGAAAAATTTAGATGGTGCCCGTGCGTCAGGTGCCCGCCATGCGCCAGGTTCAAGCCCAGAATCGTGTCGCCCGGTTGCAGGATCGCCGCATAAGCTTCCATATTCGCCTGCGACCCGGCGTGCGGTTGCACATTGGCATGTTCCGCCCCGAACAATTGTTTGGCCCGGTCGCGCGCCAGGTTTTCGACCACATCCGCATATTCGCACCCGCCGTAATACCGTTTCCCCGGATACCCTTCCGCATATTTGTTCGTGAAGACCGAACCCGCGGCCTCAAGCACCCCCTCGCTGACAAAGTTCTCCGAAGCGATCAACTCCAGCCCTTCATGCTGCCGGATGGCTTCGTTATCGATCGCCGCCGCAATCTGCGGATCAGCTTCATAGAGCGGCTGGTACATTCTCGTGGTAGCTGCTGAAGTCTTCATGTATTTTCCTTAATGTCTTTCGTAAACATCTGCATGAAATAGTTCCATATAGCGCTCCGGCCATTTCACCGGCGTGAAGCCCACGTGCGCATAAATCTCATGTGCATCCCGCGTGGTCAAAATCCAGCGCCGCAATCCCTGGAGAGCCGGATGCGCGACGACGCATTCCATCAGCCACTTACCCAAGCCCCGTCCGCGGTGCGTTTCCAGCACGAACACATCTCCCACATAGGCGATGGTAGCGAAATCGCTGATTACGCGGGCAAATCCAATTTGCGTGCCGTCAGCATCGTAAACTCCAAAACACAGCGCATGCTCGATGGACCGTCTGACAACCTCTTTCGGAATTCCGTTCGCCCAATAGCAATTCGTAAGGAAATTATGAATTAGATCCAAGTCGAGCCGCGCATGCTCTGTACTGATCAGAAAATCGTCACGCCGATATTCGGCGACTCCAATCATCGTCCCTCGAGAGTTCATCGGAAAGCGCTTAACCGCATGCGAACATTCTAACTGTTACGGCGTCGCCACCCGCCCCATATAAAGCCGGAAGAATGCGTCGGAATCCGAATCCAGGCAAACCTGCGCATTTGCCGCGCCCGGTTCTACCCGCGTAAAGCCCTTTTCATCTACTCGGATCCGCATCGGCTGCACCGGACAGCTTTTCGGATTCAAGATGTAAGCAACGGTCATCACATCGAACAACGTCGGCGTCTCCTGCCCCCACTGGTGGTAAAGCAGCGTCAACGCGTCGGTCAGTGGCGTGCCCGACTGAAACAGAATCGCTCTCTTCACTTCATCCAGCTTCACTTGCGTGGAATCCAGAGGCATCACATAAATAGGAACTCCAGACGCGAAGAGCTTTTGCGCCGACGGAATATCGTTCAAAATATTCCACTCCGCCTGCGGCCCGTGCGGTGGAAAGTATCCCACGTCGCCATAACCCCGATAAATCGACCCGCCCATCAACACAACCCTTCGCAACTTACGAAAGGTTTCCGGCTCTCTGTCGATCACAGCACCCACGTTCGCGAGCGGCCCAATCGCAATCAAAGTAATCTGCCCCGGATAACGCCGAATTTGCTCCAGAATAAAATCCACCGCCCTGGGGTGCGACGCCCGTGCGAAGTGTCCACCCTCTGCATAGCGACGTTGTGTGAAATGGTTGTTAGCTGAAGTTGGCGCGCCCACGGCCACCGGAACATCCTGCCGCCCAACTTCCCCCAGCATCCGGTCCAAAAGCTTTGCCCGAGTCTCCGTATCCCCAAATGCCGTGGTAATGCCAAGAATCTCCAGCTCCGGGCTGCGCAGCGCCAGCGCAACCGCGAACGCATCGTCCACGTCATCGCCGATGTCGGTATCGATAATGATCTTCTCGGGATGCGTAACCGGCGCAGCCTGGGCCGGGCAAGATGTGGCGAAGGCGAAGACAAGCGCGGCACAAAGACATGCGAGCCGCAAACGTGATTGAGTAATTGTCAAGAGATAAACGCCTCGCATCGGGCAAATCAACAGGGCTGAATGCTGATTGCTGATTGCTGACTGCTACTGTTCAAACCCTGTCCGCAAAAACGAAACCAACTGCCACCCGTCCATATATTTATAAGGCGTCTCACCCATCGTGTAATGGCCGCAAGGCAGCACCACCACTTTATGATCCAATCCATGCCGCTCGAACTCCGCCACCACATTGCGCGACAGTTCCGGCAGAAAAGTCAAATCGTACTTCGCATAAATAATCAGCGACTTCCGCCTCCAGCGCGAAAACTTATCGAAGTAAGCCATTGGACTCACCGCCAGCCAAGCCTGCCGCAGCGTTTCCAAATCTATTCCCGATTCCATCCCCTGCCGGATATGTCGCGTCGATTGCCCATGCCACACCACATCAGCCACATAAGTCGATGCATGATTGAATGCCGCCACCCGAATCCGCGGATCGTGCGCCGCCGTAATAAACGCATAACAAGATCCCAGGCTCGTGCCCACAATGCCCAGCTGCGTGTATCCCTGCCCTTCCAACCAATCCAAACAGCATCGCGCATCGATCACGCCCTGCCGTAACGCGTGCATCGTCCGCCCAATGTTCGCCGAGACCGCATAGTCCGCCCGCCGCGTCTCCGCCGGCATTCGGATGTCGTGATACGGCATCGTCATCCGCAACACAGCTATCCCCATTATGTTCAACACGCGGCACAGGCTGCCGTAAGCAATGGCATCGGCATTCCAGTGCGGCAACAGCACAATCGCCCGCCGCCCCCGCGCCGGATACCATCGCGCATTGACCAAATCATTTTCTGCGTACGGGGTTTTAACTGGAGAGGTAAACCGCAAGAAATCCGCATACGTCCCCTTGACCTTCGCCTCAAGCTCAGGGTCCGGAACCTCGCGCGTGGAAAATACCTGCACCTCGCGCCGCTCCAGCCGGAAATCCGTTGGCCTCGCATACGAATAAAACTTATCGCTGTCGGCCACAATGCGCCGGTTGAAATCCAAAAAGAATTCCTCAGGATTATCCCCGTCCAGAGTGGCGCGGGCGCCCTCGCCCGCGATTTTCTCGTGCTCCAGTGTCCCATGCCCATTAAGCCCGTTCCCGCAAGGCCACTCCCGCGCCCACTCCACACCCCACTCCAGCGGACGCACCACGCGATTGTTGTCCACCGAAGTCAGCCGGTGTTCCCAGTCATACATCCATTGCGCATAACGCGAAGGCATCTATTTCGAGAATAACAAAACGTTCACATAACATCAGCCTTGCGGCATCCAATGGCAAAAACCAGCATTGGACGGAAAAAGAGGAAAGTTCCGGCAGCAAAAGAATTTTATTGTAGCTACGATTGGAGTTACAATGATTCTTGAATGGGACGAAACCAAGAATCGAGCCAATATCCGGAAGCACGGCGTCGACTTCGCGCAGGCGGAAGAAATGTTCCGCAGTTTTCTTCTCGTTCGTCCCGACACCCGTGAGGACTATGGCGAAGGACGATGGATCGGGATTGGCACGATTCAGGGCCGCGTCGCCTTTGTAGCATTCACGCCACGCCCGCACAATATAATCCGCGTCATCTCGCTGAGGAAGGCAGATCATGAAGAGCGGGAAGAATACGAAAACGCAATCCAAGACGGACTGGAAGCGCATTGATGCGATGCGCGATGAAGACATCGATTATTCCGACATCCCGAAGCAGGGAGCGGACTTTTTCGCAAACGCGATCCTCTGGCCCGGCCCGAAGAAACAAATCACGCTCCGCATCGATCCCGACGTTCTTACATTCTTCCGCAAACGCGGCCGGGGCTACCAGACGACAATCAACTCCGTCCTCCGCAAATACATGGAGGCAAGAAAGCGCCAGGCCGTCTAACCAAGAAATCAGAACGCAGCGCCATAATTTTGTCCTTCCGAGCGCAGCCGAACCCTGAGCGAAGTCGAAGGGGACAGCGAAGTTGAGGAGCCTGCTGTTCCTTCGCCCCACTACCGCATGTCAGCGGAGCAACAATGGGAAGGGCCCGACTTCAGTCGGGCCGCAAACGCCCAAAAAAGACGCGGGCTTTAGCCCCCGAGGCTAGCCCTTCCCTCAAGAACATCAATCCAGCGGAAGCATATATCCCGGAGTTGCTCCCAGCCGCCCGCCGAATACCTGCGCATCAAGCCCCGCCATATCCCACGAGATCCACGACGCGGGCGTGAGCCGGATTGTCACGTTATCAAACGATGCAAACACCGGCCCCACGCGCGGATCGGACAGGGCCTCGGCACTCATATACCGGCGGTGAATGCGCCAATTGATCTCCTGCGACTGCGCGCCACGAATCAACTCCACGCTTCCCGTCGCAGTCACCCCACGTTCCTTGGCA
Source organism: Candidatus Sulfotelmatobacter sp. (assembly GCA_049584475.1). Lineage (GTDB taxonomy): Bacteria > Acidobacteriota > Terriglobia > Terriglobales > Acidobacteriaceae > Sulfotelmatobacter. The sequence goes on from JBAUXX010000080.1 coordinate 109,357, forward strand.
GGCTTGCGCGCGTCGATCATCAGCGAGGCATGCGGCCGCGCCATGATGTTGCGCGCCTTGCGCGTTTTCGATGCTGTGGCAACATACAGGCTCCCACCCTCAAAAACGTACCAGACTGCGGTCATGTGGATGCTTCCATCTTCATTCTCAGTGCCGATGGTCGCGATATGGCGTCCCGCCAAAAATTCCTGAAGCCCCGGAGCCGGAACTGCCGGAGTAAGTTCTGACATGTCTTTCTCCTCCTTGGTGGAAGCAATCGCGTGCGATTTTCTCACATGCCCTAATCGCCCGCGAATATTCGATAAATTAGGAGGCAGTTCACTACTCCTTAGATGAATGACACCAGGTGCCGCCTCCTGTGCGCCTCTGCAAACCCCTTTAGCCCGTTGTGTTGAAAATTTTTGCCGTCAGAACCCTACAGCCGAAGCCGCAGCTTCCCGCACCCGCTCCGCCGTCCACCCCAACTTCCGCAACTTGCGAATGCTCAAAGCATCATGCCGCTTCGCCAATCGCACGCCGGCCCCATCCCGCACCAAATCGCAATGATAATAATCAGGCGCCTCCAACCCCAGAGCCCGATAAATCAAAATCTGGCGCGCCGTCGACTTCAACAAATCCGCCCCGCGAACAACTTCTGTTATGCGCATCGCCGCATCATCGACCACGACAGCAAGATGATAGGCAGGAGCATCGTCGCGCCTCCAAACAATGAAGTCTCCAAAATCCTTGCCAGCGATAGCTGTCTGCGCACCAAAATGCAAATCGTTAAACCTGACGACCTCGCCATCAGGCACCCGAAACCGCCAATTCACTCCTCGCGGATCGTCGAACCTCGGATGGGCGAGAACCGGACCATCCACCACGGCACATGTGGGGACAGCCGCCCTCGGCTGTCCGGCCGGGCGAAGCCCGGCAGCTTTCGCCAGCGGAACAGGCCGACACTTCCCCGGATAAACCGGCTCATCCTCCCCCTTATTCGGAGCCGAAGCCGCCAGCGCCACATCTCTCCGCGAACAACTACACGGATAAATCCAGCCACCATCCCGCAGCTTCCTCCAGGCCGCTAAATAAAACTCCCGCCGCTCACTCTGCGAATAAGGACCAAACTCCCCACCACAATCCGGCCCCTCATCCCACGCAATCCCCAACCACTGCAAATCCTCAACCATGGCCGCGACAAACTCTGCCCGGTACCGCTGCGGATCAAGATCCTCATTCCGCAGAATCAGCGTGCCGTGATTTTCAGCAGCCCGCCGCGCCGCAATCCAGAAAGTCCGCGCATGCCCCAGATGGAGCAGCCCGGTGGGAGAAGGAGCAATACGGCCGCGGTAGGAAAGAGACATTAAACTTTATCTGAGGACCGGAGAGGTCCAATCTATGAAGAGGCTTCGTATCACGGCTCGGCCTCAGCCGTGCCGCATGCAGCAAATCTACCGTGCGCCTTTAGGCGCCGGCCTTCTATACTTCCCCGGCCTCGATACTGGCTTTGTGAAATGTGCTCGCGGCTTCTCCCGCGTCATATTCCTAACCGGCAATCTCTCAGCGGGAACAGCCGCCACGAACGCCATCTTCTCCGGCGTCACCTGCAACATCGATCTTCCCGACACATGCACAAAACTAAACTCCCGCGCCGCCAATAGCGCGTTCACCGCATCTTTCATCTTCGACCGCGGCACAAAATTGCTGAACAAAGATTCCAATTCGCCCTGCTCCACCGCGACCACGCAATCCAAATATTTCGACAGCAGCGCCGACAGCGCCTGCGCCACCGAAAGCCCAATGCCTTCCTTCACCACCTCCGGCGCCCATCGCGAAAGCAAATCCCACGACGACCCTTCGCTCGCCGAATAATCCACCCGGGCCACGCGCAGCTTCGACCACAACTCTCCCAAAGCCTTATCCAGCGCCGGCAACGAAACGCTTCCGCCGAGCGCCTCCCGCATCTTCTGCTTCGAAATCGACCCCTCCCGCTTGATCAATTCGAATGCATCGCAAGCCAGTGCAGAATACGAGGACCTCGATCCCGCCCGCGGCGCCACCTTGGGATTCCGCTCTCCCACGAGCGCATAAAAATAAGGAAACACCGACGCCGACAGCAAAAAAGCATTATTCTCGCCAAACAAATTGGCCTCATACGCCGACCGCTCCCGCAACAACCGCACCATCAACTCTGTCGCCTCCGCTGCTCTCGGATCGGCAAATGCATGCTGCCAGTCGGGAAGGCGGTCGTCGTCTCCCACAAACGCCCCGACAAAAGTAGGCGCCAGCAGCGCCGGCCGCTGCGGAAACATCAAACAAAATCCCACCGACTCGATAAACGCGCGCGCCTTCTCAATCGTCCGGATCGCCTTCCCATCCAGCCGCCACTTCTCCCGCCGCAGTTGTTGTAACTCAATTTCAGTCATAAGGAAGCTGTGAGCGGTGAGCCATGAGTTGCGAGCAGGCTCAAAGCTCACCGCTCGTCGCTCAAAGCTAGATCCTCTTAAACGCCTTCTGAATATCCTTAACAGAATACCTCAGCACCACTGGCCGTCCGTGAGGACAGGCGTACGGGTGGTCGGTTTTGGCCAGTTCTGACAGCAGCCAGTCCATTTTATTTTGCTCCAGCGGCATATTTACTTTGATCGCCGCATGGCACGCAATCGACGCCGCAATACGCGCGCGAATCTTCTCCAGATTCAAAGACTGCTCCTCCCGCGAAATCAACTCCAGCAATTCATGCAGCATATGCTCGACTGCTGCGGCGTCCACGCCTGCCGGAGCAACTTTCACCGCTACGCTGCGCGCTCCAAACGCTTCAACTTCAAATCCATTGTGTTGAAGCTCATCCGAAATTTCGGTGAATACCGCCTGCTGTGCTGGAGAAAGCTCCACAATAATCGGCATCAGTAGGCGCTGGCTCTCGACTTTTTGCGCGTTGCGCTGCTTCAAAACTCGCTCGAACAACACGCGCTCATGCGCCACATGCTGATCGATGATCCACAAGCCATCTTCGTTGACGGCGAGAATAAACGAATTCCGAATCTGTCCCAGCGGCCGCAACGTGCCAAGCGATGACAACGTCGGTTCTTCGTCGCGAACATCAAGCGCGGGCGCGCAGCCGTTGTCCGGGATACTCTCCAACCCACGCGCGACAGGAACTCCAGCGTTCGCCTCAACCGCAATGCCATCTTCAAACTGAAACCGCGCTGAGATCGGCGGCGCCACTGGAGCCTGTAATGCAAATCCGCCAGCGCCAGGTTCATCAAAGGCAGACGGCGCTTGCCCTGCCGCAGAAGGCTGCGCTGCAAACGCTTCAGCAGAATTTTCCAGCGCAGACGACCTCTCCCAATCCGCCCCCGGTGTCAGCGCCTCACCCGCCGTCGCTCTTGCCCGAATCTCCGTCACAAACTGTGGCACCGGACGCGCCTTCATCAGCGCCGCCCTCACCGAATCACGGACGAAATCGTGCATCACCGATTGCTGCCGGAAGCGCACCTCGGTCTTCGACGGATGCACATTCACATCCACCTCTTCGGCCGGCAACTCTAGAAACAGCAGCACCACGGGATACACCGTCGGCGGAATAATATTTCGATAAGCCTCGGTCAGGCCATGCTGCACCAGCCGGTCGCGAATCAGCCGGCCGTTGACGAACACAAATATTGAATTCCGATTCAGCTTCTGAATCTCCGGCTTAGAAACAAAACCGCTTACCCGCATCTCGCCGGGATCTTTTTTCTGAACAGCGTCTTCTTCATCACGCTCTTCGCGCCGCCACGGCGGAGGTTGCGGCAACCCCACTCTCTCCAGCGGCTGCACCGCGGCCACTGGAATCAACTGGTCCAGCACTTCTTTCCCAAACACCTGATACACCCGCTCGCTGTGCCCCGCCACCGCCGGAGCCACCAGCATCGCATTGGTCGCCGAATGCAATTCAAAATGCTTCTCCGGATGCGCCAGCGCATAATGCGTCACCAGCGACGCAATATGCGACAGCTCCGTCGACTCCGACTTCAAAAATTTCTTCCGCGCCGGAGTATTAAAAAACAAATCCCGCACCGTAATCGACGTTCCCGCCGGCAGCCCCGCCTCTTCCACCCGCGCCATCTTGCCGCCATTGATCTCTACCACCGTCCCGCCCGCCTCATCGGCAACGCGCGTCTCCAGCCGCAGCCGCGAGACCGACGCAATCGAAGGCAGCGCCTCGCCCCGAAACCCCAGCGTGGCGATGCTGAGCAGGTCTTCGGCGTCTTTCATTTTCGACGTCGCATGCCGCTCAAACGCCAGCATGGCATCGTCGCGCACCATGCCGCACCCATTGTCGGTAATCTGGATCAGCCTCTTCCCGCCCGCCTCCACGTTAATCCGAATACGCGTCGCCCCCGCGTCCAGCGAGTTCTCAAGCAACTCCTTCACCACCGAAGCAGGCCTCTCCACCACCTCGCCCGCGGCGATCTTGTTAGCGACGATTTCGGAGAGAACGTGGATTTTGCCCATGGGGTGAGTGGACGGTGATCGGTGGCTAGTGGTCAGTCTCGCAGATGGACAGGAAAAAACAAAGGCAGGCAGGACTTTGGTAGTGGGTCAGTTTGAAATTTGATGCCTCTCGCTTCGCGCCACGATTCGTGGCATCATTGGGCATGGTTGGAAAAGGGAAACGCCCACGCGACACAAACCAGCTTGCAAAGTGGATTGTCGATCAGTCTACAGGACAATTGGCCGATCCTGATGAGGGCAAGAATCCGGCTGCTGTGGCCTTGGGGCGCTTAGGTGGGCTGAAGGGCGGCAAAGCTAGAGCGATCAAGCTCTCATCGAGAAAACGTAAGGCCATAGCAGAGAAAGCGGCCAAAGCGAGATGGGGAACGAAATAAGCAACATTCGCTTTTTATGCGCTTTTTGTGTTGGTAAGGTGTTGATTACGCGGGTAATATAATTACCAGCGAAGCATTGACAGAAGACCGTCGTAACGCGCATGATCATTAGGAAGTTTCTGTCTAGAGATCCTCTAGATACTACTCTGGACCCAGAGTAACGGGCGAGCGAAGGCCATCCGCAAGGGTGGCCTTTTCTTATGTTTTTGCACAACAGGTGCATTCGCACCCATCTCTGACATATATCGCTGGCGCTTTGGCACAATCAACAACCCACCAGTGGTACGTCCAAAAAGAGGTGACTAGTCTGTTTTCCTGGGTTGGCGCATTCCATGTAGTGAATGCCACTTTGCGGGTCTTTTTTCCGTAATATTCGACATAGACATGTCGCCCTTGGATACCCCCTTGCCCCCGTTCCGCATGTCTAAGGTTCACGTGGACACAGTTCGGATTTCGCAGCAGAACAGGAACGTGCAAGAGCGCCTTGCTCCGGGTCGAATCGAAGCGATAGGCTGATTGGTCAAAGGTGCCAGCGTCGAGTAACGGAAGCACAGTACTCGGTTTCGCCCCTATCCATCCGTCAGGCTTCGTCGGATCAGGAGTTTCGAGCTTAATCCAGTAGGGAAAGTTTTCATCGCGGAGATGAACAACTTCTGGCAAGTTTGTGTTTACTGCCTTGTCAGACATGAAGCGCTTGTAATCGTTGTAGACAGTCTGAATTTCTCCGACTGGCCCATACAGTACGCCCATAGCGCCTGCTAACTGTTCTCTAAAATCGCCGCTCATGCTTGCGGCCCCCCTTCCCCGGTGGGGTCGAGTTCCGGCATATTGGGTTCTTCTGTGCTGGCACGCTTCGGTTTGCGACCGCCCGTATAACCTGGATACCACTCTCTTAGTCCCCACTGACCCTTGATTTTAACGAAGTCGGGATGACGACCCAGAGTGCTCCGCACTACTTCGCGAAAATTGTCGGCCTTTGTTTGGAATCCTCCCTCTAGCATGGCATCGCAAAGTTCGGGATGGGGTTTCGTAACCTTCCTTCCGCCCCACGATAGATACTTTCTAGCCGCTTCTGGCACGGTCATTCCAAAGAAAGCGTCGTGAGGAATGGGAGCGTTGGTGTCGATGGAAGCACCGGCGATTCCCCCGGTTACAGCGCTTGCTGCCGCAAGTGGAACACCCAATTCCCTTAGCTGCCTCAGGGCCTCAATGATGCCGCTCAAGCGGTCGCGCTTCCCTTCTAAATCGGAGATTACTGCATCGTAATGCATCATTTCTTCGGCCATTTTGTGCTTCTCCTTTGCTATAAAAACTGTTATAAACAAAGCGTGGGGGCGAGCTTTCGCCCGCCCTTTACCCTTACGAGGGGCAGGTCCGTAATATCATCCTGTGCCTCCGTTTCTGAGACTAGCGGAGCTGGTCTTTCTTCGCGGGATCACCAGCTTCGCTGTCCTTCAATTCCAAGTAAAACACAGTTAGGTCATCTCGGCAACAGGATATTACTGCCAACCAATCTGCCCAATACTCGAACACCGATAAACGTCATTCACATCCGATCCAAGTCTTGTCCTTACTGTGTAGTGCTACGGCGTCATTTGACGCCGCAAACTAACGTAAGTAACTAACGTAGTTTCAGCCATGTGCAAGTTACGCCACTGATAACGTAACTGTAGCACTACACAGTAAGGACAAGACTTGGATCGGATGTGAATATTTACCCGTTGACAAACCTTTACCGCTCAAGCATAATGGTCACATGAATCGGCTAGATAATCTCAAGCGATCACAAATTATCCACTGTTTGGTGGAGGGTAACTCGATTCGCGCAACCGTGAGGCTTACCGGGGCCGCAAAGAACACTGTTACCAAATTGCTTGTTGAAGTTGGGGAGAAGTCTCAGGCGTTCCATGATAAACATGTTCGCCATGTATCGGCACGCCGCGTCCAGTGCGATGAAATCTGGAGTTTCGTGGGTGCCAAGGCGAAGAACGTGCCGGAAGAAAAGAAGGGTTCTGGAATGGGCGACGTATGGACGTGGGTCGCCGTAGACGCGGATTCAAAGTTGGTTCTGTCTTACCTATGCGGCGGGAGAGATGCTGGATGGGCGAATGAATTTATGAAGGATGTAGCATCGCGTTTGACCATGCGGGTTCAGATCACGAGCGACGGCCATCGCGCTTATGCGGAAGCCGTCGAAGGTGCTTTCGGAATGGACGTGGACTTCGCGATGCTGATAAAGCTGTACGGCGCACCCTCTGAGAAGTACGACACGCGCTACAGCCCCTCCGGATTGATCGGGACACGCACAGCTGTCCTAAGCGGTAATCCTGAGCCGAAGCACATCTCTACGAGCTTTGTGGAGCGTCAGAACCTAACGATGCGGATGAGTATGCGCCGCTTCACACGACTGACAAACGGATTTAGCAAGAAAATTGAGAACCACTGCCATTCCGTTGCACTTCACTATATGCACTACAATTTCTGCCGTATGCATCAGAGCTTGCGCGTCACCCCTGCGATGGAAGCTGGATTGTCCGATCACGTCTGGACCCTGACCGAACTGCTTGCGCGATTAGATCAAAATTAAAATGCCCATCCGCTAACGATGGGCATTTCCTGATTCGCGTTACCTTACTTTACTTTGCTTAACCGCGCCATGACCCTGTACCTCGCGTTTAGCCCCGAGTCCTAGAATTTAACCGCTCGTCTAGGATGCGTAATCGACTGATTTTCAGTGCAGTCGGCTAACGAAGTTGCACAGGTCGAGCCCGAGTATCAAACGGCCCATGAGAAGAGCACCTCCTCGGCTCAGGTGTATTATAGCTGTTTTTTCAAACTGACCCACTACCAGGACTTTCGTGACGCGCCTCCGGCGCCACCGGACTTCTCCCATTCTCTGCCAAAGGCCGGTGGATTTCGACTCTGACTTTAATCCGCACGGGATTTTGAATCGTGTGAGGCACTCGGGCCCGCTGCTGTTTACCCTCCCCATCGGTCAAATTAGTCTTGTCATTCCGAGGAGGACGTAAGAAACCTTCCCGAAGAAGGTCGTGTTCCGCTCGGCGAGGGATATTCACCACCACGAGCCTGGCGAGGCGCTCCACAATTCCCTTGTCATTCCCTCCCACCCAAGGTAAGAATTGAGCGGCTGTGAGGCGGTCAGGGCCTTGCCGTGCCATGTTTTTTCGTCCGGATCCATGAACATCAAACTCACGATTGAGAACTACAGATGCTTTCCAATCGGCAGCCCCGTTTCCCTCAAGCTCACGAGCGGGTTCTCGGCCTTTGTTGGTGCAAACAACGCCGGAAAATCATCACTCTTAAAATTTTTTTATGAAATGCGCCAAGCCTTCTCTGAGATGGCGCGGGGAGCGGAAGTGTTCCAGCAACTTTTGGGAGGCAGACCTCTGCAACTGAGCATCCCGACTGAGGTACTGGACCGTGACGAGATGTTTTTCAACGGGAACCGCGACGACATTCGCGTCGAGGTCATCATTGAGGAACTGCCCCATACACCGGGCATCGTAAACAGGACGCGTCTCCGGATCGCAAGAACTCAGGGCAGCTGCACCGTCAATTTTTTCGAAGGCGACACGGAGATTACCCTGGGTGGAATGACAGCGAGGGCGGGAAGCGTCCGGTGGTCGGATGATGTGATGGAGAACTTATCGGGTGCCACCATCCTAGACTTCCAGCATATCCGCTCCGCTTTTAGGATGTGCGCGGATATGTACTATGTGCCGGCATTCCGCCACATAAGCGCTCTCAGGCCAGCCGAGGGAGCCGTGCAGAGCTACTACGACATCAATGTAGGAAAACCCTTCATCGAGCACTGGCACGGACTTCAGGCCGGGGCATCGAAAGAGGGCCAGGAGAGAATTTATAGGCTGATTGGTGAGATCAAGGACAACTTCGGCTTCCATGAACTTCAAATCTCCGCGGCAATGGACCGCAATACTCTACGCCTAATGATAGACGGCAAGCCCTTCTCGCTTCAGGAAATCGGGGGGGAGTTGCCCAGTTCATCGTTGTGCTTGGAAACGCCGCTTTCAGGAAGCCCTCATTCATATTGATCGACGAACCCGAGATCAGCCTCCACCCCTCGCTTCAGACCAAGTTCCTCATGGCGCTGGCGGCCTATGCATCCGAGGGCGTAATGTTTGCCACGCACAACATAGGCCTAGCCAGATCTCTGGCGGAAGATATCTATGCAGTCCAGAAGGCGGAGGTGGGCGCCCGAGCGAGCCCGCTTGGCATAACTCCCGGGATCGGAGAACTCCTCGGCGAATTGAACTACGAGGGATATCGCTCCCTTGGTTTCGAAAAAGTGCTCCTCGTCGAAGGCAGGACCGACGTCAAGACGTTCATTGAATTCCTGAGAACGCTCAACAAGGACCACGAATTCCTTGTCGTGCCCATCCCAGATTTCATAAACGGAAATTCACAGCACGAGCTCCAAGAAGTGACGCGCATCAGCCCTCAGGTATTTGCCGTCATCGACAGCGAGAAAACCGACCCGGCGGCTGAGCTAGCGGGACGAAGGCGCGCATTTAGGGAGAACTGTACAGGGGTGGGAATCGACTGCCACGTGCTAGAACGGAAGGCAACCGAAAACTATCTTACCGAGAGGGCCATACAAGCAGAGTTCGGAAACATCTATCGGGCCCCTGGCCCATTCGAGACACGCGCCGGTGCGAACTGGTGGCCGAAGCCCAGCAACTGGAAGATCGCGAGGAGAATGGAAAGGCAAGAACTCGAAGCAACGGACCTCGGCCAATTCCTTAGCCGCATCTGATGTTCTGAGCGTCCGCTACGTCCAGCCGCCCAGGTTTCTGATCGGACGCATTTCGCCACAGTGAAAGAAAAAGCAGATTCCTCACCGGGCTTCCAGCCCGATTCGGAATGACAAAGGATGTGAGGCGTGCGGACCGTTTAGGGAATGCAGTCGCCGGAAAAGCACGAAAGTTGTTGACTCCGCCACAGGGCTTGTCCGCATAATAAAATCTGAAGGAATTTGTGAACACGAGCGCGGCCCCAAAAGGGCCGCGTTTGCCGTTTATGGAAAAAATCTGTTGGTTGGGGCGGTTTTTCATGGTGAAGCGTTTGAGGAAGAGCGGTACGGCGGCGAGTCTTTTGTCGCCGAGTCAGTTGGCGACGAGTCCTCTCACAGCCAAGCTTCTCGCGGCGAAGCTTCTTACGGCTAAGCAAGGGGCGGCGATCAAGAATAACAAGGAGCGGGGAGAATGGGCGGAGTTGCAATTCATGGCACGGGCGGCGGGAATGGGTTTTGGGGTGGCGAAGCCGTGGGGCGAGTCCAAGCCCTATGACGTAGGGATCGAATACGGCGGACGGTATATACGGGTTCAGGTCAAGTCGACCATCAACAAAGTCGACAACTCTTATGTCTGCAACACGCGGCCTTATCGCCGCGAGCGGCCCTATACCATCGGGCAGATCGATTTTTTGGCGGCTTACGTGATCCTCGTGGATGTGTGGTACATCATTCCGGCGCGGGTGGCGATAAAGTTGGAGGGGAATATCTGGTTGTCGCCGCACAAGAAGGGGCATAAGTACGAGCCATTCATGGAGGCGTGGGAATTGCTCAAGGACGGGTGCGGGCGATAGCTGAGATCGACAACCGGCGGTGAGCCGGCGGAGGTCAGATGTGAGAGGAGATCCCTGCCTGGAATATCCGCCGAAGTGCGCGCACGATTGATCCCACGCGGTTCTTCCTCCCGAAGCGCCGCGTGTAACGCTTGGCCGCGGCAGTTCACTATCAATATGTACGTGTCGAGGAGATTGGGTTTCCCGCAACCTAGGAAACCGGCCTCAACATGGAGGTTGACATGTTTGCCCGCAAAGTTTCTGCGCGACTCAAACCAAACGCTCTCCGGGAGTTTGCGAATCTTATGGAGCGTGAAATTCTTCCCTGGCTGCGAACCCAGGAGGGCTTTCTTGACTTGACCATGCTGGCTGCCCCCGACGGCAGCGAAGTCACGGCAATCAGCTTTTGGGATCACGAGGGCGACGCGCAGGCTTACAACTCAAGCGGCTACCCGGAGGCGTTGAAGATTCTCGGGAACCTGCTGGACGGCACTCCGTACGTTAAGACGTTTGAGGTTCTCAGCTCGACCTGTCAGAAAGTTTCCCAAGCTCGGAAACCTGAGGCTGAAAGTGTCTTCTCGCGGAGAAGTTCGATGCAGCTTGGTTATCGCTCCTACGAAACCAGCGCGTGATTGAGCCATGCGGACAAGAATTTCCGCAGGTCAAAGATGGGCCGGAGTCATGCTGAGGCGACGCGCGTTTCTGATTTCAAAGTGAGATAAGACACGCCGTAGAGGATCGCCGCCAGCAGTACAAGCGATTTGATGCCCGTCCACAGCGACATGGATTCCAGCAGTCCTCCGACCAGCGCGCCGAACAGATTCGCGCCCAGCGCTTTGCCCTCGAATCTTGCTCCCCGGAAGCTCTGAACGAAGATGATTCCCGCGAAGAACACCGGGAGACAGAGAACTGCCGTCGCGGCTGGAACTTTGATCCAAATAGAAGAGAGAAAAAGATAGTCCATGGGCACGAGATATCCCACGGCGAGCGACACGAAAACGCCCGCATAGGCAGCGACATACGAGATGCGATGAAGCCGGTGAACCAGCAGATTTGCCGCAGTGATCAGAAGCAGCACGCCGCCCACGACGATTGAGTTGACCAGCCACGTCGTTCCAAACAACAGCGCCATCCGGCTGACGATCTGCGCTTCCATCAGCATGAAGCCCGCGCCCAGAAAGAAAAAATGCCAACTTAGGCCGGCCAGATCGACTCCGGTTCGTCTTAGCGCCAACCAGCAGAAGGCGACCAAAACTAATGAGAGCAGCGCCAGGCTTGGCGGCAGGCCGCTCTCGCGCTGGTAAAAATACGGCCAGTCATCCATCGTCATTCGCGCGTTCGATAGGTCGGGCTTATCGTTTGCGGATAGATACGAGGGCAGCGCCGGGTCATTGAGCACGCGCTGGATGCGCTCTTCGGACCCCGCGATAAAGAATCGGCCGACCGTCGTGTAATCGGAATACGGCGCAGTCATATCGGCAGGCGGCCGGCCAAAGACGGTTTCTACGAGACGGTAGAGCCGGGTGGCAATCCACGGCGTAGCGACCCAAAACTTGACGATGAAGACACCGTCCGGCTTGAGCAGGCGCTTGGCCGATTGCAGCGCTTCCAGAGTGTAGACATAGTTGTCGGTGCGGATGTTGGAATAGTACGAAGCATCTGTGTGCGAATCGAGCAGCGAAAAAACGATCAGATCGAACTGTTCGTGGCCGTTTTGAATGTAGCTGCGGGCATCGTCCAACACTACATGAACTTTCGGCGAGTCGTAGGGATGTTCGAAATGCAACTGGCGTCCGAGCGAAAGAATAAGAGGGTCGATTTCGACCGCTACCACTCGTTCTGCGCCGTTCCTGACAGCGGCAGCCACGTCGTTACCGGTACCTGCTCCCAGGACAAGAACGGATGCAGGCTGCGGATAAAAATGGTAGGGGATGTTGTATGCGTTGGCTTCGACCGGAACCTTGCGAAACAACTCCGGATGCGACGCGACGAAGCCCGGCGACAGATTGATTATCTTCTGATACCAGGCGCCGTTGGTTTTCAACTCGTACTCGATCGGATGATCGAGCGGAAACGGCGTAAGGGTTATCTTCTGATAAGGAGACCATAGCTCTCTTACGGGAGCACGCGGACCGACGCCGACAAACAGAACGCAGATCAGAAAAGCCACGACTGAGGTCCATCTGAGAACAGGCGCTCGCCAGAGCAATACGGCCAGCATCAGGCCGCCCAGGGCAAACCACACAGCCGGCGGCTGATACCAGAAACACAACAGCGTGAAGAGAATGATTCCGGCCAAACTAGCCAGAACATTGACGGTATAGCCGAGAACTCCATCGGGAGCGGATTCCAGCGACCATCCGACGATTTGCCCCAAGGGGACGAAGATGAACGAGACCAGCGCAAACAACAAAGCCAGCAAGATAATGGCGGCTAATGACGCAAACAGTTCCTTCGAAACGGCGGGACCACCCATGAACCCAAAGTCGGAAGTAAGGGCAATGTAGTAAGGGACCTTGTCGATGGCTAACTGTAGCCCCGGCCAGGGCAGGCGCAGCAAGACTACCAGCAGGCAAAGAGGAAACAACATGGCCAGCAACTGAATACTGCGGCGGCAAAAATAATAGCCCAAGCCAAAGCCCAGGAACGAGCCGATCAAAACCACATTCTTGAAGTAGGCAAAAACAGGGACTTCCGATGAGACCCAGCGAATCATCAACATTTCAAGGAACAGACTCAGAGCGCTTGCCAGGGCCAGCGAAAACCATCCGAAGCCTCCGGATTGTGCGGGAGTAAACTCCCAGCGCTTTGCGTTTCTGCGGGCCCAGATAGAAAATCTGCTTTGAGATCCTTCCTCGTAAAACGCCAGCAAGAGGAATACGGCCGACATGACGGCAGTCAGGAAAACCGCGAGCGCCACCTGTACATTATTTTCCATGCAATGTTCTGAGTCGGATTTTTCCTAGTGACTTTGCAATTCGTGGCTTCGAATCCTTGGCACTTCGAAGTCGTAGAGATTGTAAGCCCATTCCAAAAATGCGGTGGTGGTTCCAAGTCACCGGCGTCGCGCGCAGGAACGGGATCGACGGACGCAATCGTTGAAAGAAGTTTCTTGGCTGGGGAAATGCGAAAAACGATTCTTCTGAACAACTGGGAAAGTGGAAGAGGCGGTCCGCAGCTTGCGAACCGCCTCTAGTCTTGCGTTTTGCTCCGTTTACTGGCTGACAACCAACGTGAACTTAAAGCTGTTGGTGATTGGGTTTGCGCCACCCGTAGTCGCACTGACGGTAACGGTCGAACTGCCGGCGGGAGTGCCGGGATTCGAGTTGCTGCTGGAGGTACTTCCGCCGCACGAACTCAGCCACAGAGTAGAGAAGCCGAGGGCGACAACCAGAGTCAGCATCCGCATCGCGCCACGCCCGGATCCTTTCCACGATACTGCCATGAAAATCATGCCAAACAGTCCCGGCAGCAAGGCGGCGAAGAGGATCCGGCTGTTGTGTTCGTTCGGCCTTTGGAGTCGCGCCGTCGGTGCGGTAGTCGTTACGGAGAGCGTAATGGAAGTGCTGCTGCTCGTGACGGCCGGACTAAAGTTGCAGTTAGCTTCAAGCGGCAGCCCAGTACAGGAATAGGTCAGCGGCACCACGGTCGTGGTATTGCCTCCGCTAGTCGACGTGAAACCGGTGGTGCTGCTGACGGTAATAGGAACGCTCGCCGCAGTGCCCGCTGTGACAGAAAAGGATCCCGTGCTCGGCGCGATGGTAAAGGTCTCGGTGGTCGCCGTTACGGTCAGGGCGACCGAGGCAGTCTTCGACACCGCTCCAGATGTGCCAGTGACTGTCACCGTAGAGGAACCGCCGGCCGTAGTAGGCAAAGTCTGAATTGTCAGCGTCGTACTCGTGCCTGAACTCGCGGGAGCGAAGCTACACGTTGCTCCTGTTGGCAGGCCAGAGCAACTGAAGGTAACTGTTCCGGTAAAACCCGTCGCCGGGGAAACAGTAACGGTAATTGGTGAGCTATTCTGACCCGCCGACACACTAATAGTGCCGGGAGCCGAAGACAGCGCGAAACTGGGAAGGGATCCCGCCCATGCTTGCGCGAGAACGAGAGCATCGACCGAGCCAAGGCCTGCAACCTGATCGTATCCAGTACCCGCGCTAAAACCGAACTGGAAGGGAGCCGATGCCGGACAGCTCGTTGACCCTTGAGTACACGGAACAATATTGTTGCCTGTCGTCACATCGTGGAATGCCGTCGGATTACTTGCTGCCAACGCATACAGTGTTGGATTGATCTCGCCTAAACCGGCAGGGGGAACATTGCCCAGATCCTGATTGATGAGCGCGATAATTGCCGCGAACGTGGGGGCCGCAGCCGAAGTACCTCCAACCACATCCAGGTCGGTGCTGCTGTCGCGGAAACCGCTGGTGCAGGTTGCCACGATCGTGTTGTTCGGGCCATCTTCGGAGCAGAAAAGATATCCATCGTGATCGGGCGATGCGTTCACTGCGATGTCAGGCACATCGCGTTTTCCGTCCGTGCCGGTCTGCCAGGCAGGTTTCGAAAAATAGATGCTGGCGCCTCCGCCAGAAGCCGAGAGGCCCCCGCCATTAGCGAGAGCGAGAGTGGTGTCGTTCCATCCCTCTTCCGGAATGTGTTCCAGGGCGGAGGAAATGTCGTCGGTAGTGCCGGTCGTTCCCGCCCAATAAGGCGCATCCGCTCCAGTGGTATTGTCGCCGAAGAATTCGGTCCCCCCAGCGCCGGTAACTTCAGGAATTGCTGCCGGGATATCTACGGCCAAACCACCGGTAGCCGATGTACCGTTCGGATCGCTATTATTTGGATCGCAGTCCGCTGCGCCGGAATCGCCTGAAGCGGCGATCACTGTCTGACCCTGACTCTTACCTTGTTGCACCCATCCCTGCACCTCGTCGGCAAAAGTCTGACCTAACCCTGATTCACAGTATCCATAGCTGGTGCTGACGACTGGAGCCAAATTATGATCGATTGCGTACTGCAGCGAGTTCCAAACGCTATTTGTGCGGTTCGTGCAGGTTTCGCCGCTAAGAAGGCCGACATAAACAAAAATGATCTGCGCGTTTTGCGCCACGCCTCCGGACCACTCGAGATCGAGATCGGACTCCCCTTCATCGCCGCTGCACCGCGTTCCGGTACCCGTACTCGGAACCAGCGTCATCGTCGCAGCCTTGGCGGACAGACCCGCAGCGCTACGGAAATTGCTGAGGTCGGACGCGTTGACCGTAGTCTGGCCGATGATCGCGATTGACTGTCCCGACCCGGTCATGCCTGCCGAATACAGTCCCTTTACGTCGTAGATTGTTGCGAAATCTCCGGGCGACAAGAAGTGGTTGCCGGAAAGGGCAGAGGTAAAATGCGATTCAACCTTGTGAAACCGCGCCCTGGGTTTCGGGTTAAAGTTATGAAGATTTTGAAATCCCAGTACGACATCCTCCAACGCCGCGGGCACGGAAGGTTCCGTCGCATTCGCCCAGTGCATCTCTCCATCGACTAAGTAATTGTGAATCTGAGTATGGAAAGCCGCGCCTATCTGGGTGGCGGTTCCCTGAAAAAACATTTGATTGCGCCCATTCGCAACCCCGGTCACGGTCAGACCTTGTGATTGAAGCCACTCAGTTACTTTGGCCAGGTCGGCATCGCTCATTCCGAAGCGCTCGCCAAATTGCACAGGGGTGAGCCACTTGTGGTAGCTCGAGGAGGACGGGTTTTGCTGGTCGGCAAGCAACTGATCGAGTTCGGCTTGCTGAGCAAGCGAGGGCTTGAAAGCTATGGAGACGCTCATCGCCTTGCTGCCGTTGACAGGGCCCTGATCAAACTCGATCCTGGCCAGCCCAGATACGTTGCCTCGCAGACTCACCATCTGGCCGCTATCGATGGGGCCGCTGATGCGGTCAGGGGTAGCTGCGACGGCTGCTGTTAAAGACAAGACAGCCACAAAGCAGATCAGCAATCCAGAAAAAAATGACACACGTTCCCGCAAGAGACGCATTCCAAAACTCCTAAAGCTAAAGATAGGTCGTGGGACTAACTGATTCTATATAAGGCTTGTTCCTAATCTGATCAAGATTCCGACGGTGCGGGTTGTATCGGGACAAAAATGTTAACACTGCCTGGCCAGTAAAGTTGCTGGTAAACGACGATTCCGACAGGATTTGGGGGCGAAAACAGGCGGAAAATAAGGCCTACGGCCAATTGAAGTCTGAACCAGCGTTTGGTATTGGCTGGCCAGAGGCGGGACCTGGGAACTGCTCGGAGCGGGGTTTACTTTGCAGGCACCGTCGGCGGCCTTGCACTTTATAGAACCCGAAGCCGGACATCATCCTTTGCAACACTCGCCACCCTACGGATCGTAGACCGAACTGCCGAAACCTTGCTGGCGGGCGGATTCCTGCATGTCTTCGAGATGCTTCTTCTGATCTTCCAACTGCGCTTTCATCTGTTCGACTTGCTGCTGTTTCTGGACCTGGCGTTCGTTCCATTGAACGCAATTCGACACGCAATTTCCCGAAGCGAAATGAATGGAATCGTTGAGGGTGTCGATCTGGGCCTGTAAAGACGCGACGTAGTTTTTCATCGTCGTGATCTGAGCCTTTAACGCTTGCCCTTTCTCTTCCGTAGCGGGGGCAGGGTGTTCGGCATTGTCCCCTTCGTGGTAGGCGGTCTCCGAAACGGGCGGCCTGGTCGCCGCACCTGCACGCTCAGGGATTTCTTCATTGGTAATGACTTTGGGCGCCTTTTTCGTCGCGGCGGGCGCCGGCGCAGATTTACCGTTCGCTGGTTTGCTGTTCGCTTCCGCATCCTGCGCAGGCTTTTCCGAATCCTCCGCCTTAGCATCTTTCTGTTTTTGCAGACGGGCCTGTCGCGCAGCATCTCCGAGAGACGGCGAATCCTGGCCCAGAACAAACGGCGGAAAAAGGACAAGCAGCGATGCCATGGCCGCGGCGAATACGAACAACATCCGTATTTTTTTCATGATCGCCATGGCGCGCTCCTGCGAGCGAAGTGGAGTGATAAAAACATGCTATCGCCGATTCGCAATCCCGCGAGATTACGATAGGTTCAAGACCGCGAGTTACTTATAAGAAGCCGGCCGCGGTCGCGGGCCGCTGTTTACTGTTGAGTTACGGGGACTTTCAACCCTATAAACACCGTGTTTTCTTTCTTTTGGCTGGACATCGCTTCTGCTAGAATCCTCGACGGCGCGTCCCGTCGAAGTCCAATCTCTGTAAGAAAAGGTCCACAACATGTTCTGCAATTCCCGCCGATTGGCGGACGTTATAAGTCCCTCCCTGCCTGCCTGCAACCCGTCACCTGCCACGCCATCGCTTCCCAGATCATTCGTAAAACTGTCATCCGTCGCTTCCGCGCTCACTTTATTCATCTCTCTGCTCATCGCATCGCAGGCCATGTTCGGCGTTCAGAGCGAAACCATTCCTCCACCAAAGCAGTTGACCGTGACTGCGAATCTTCCGACTGGAACGGTGAACGCACCTTACACGGGAAGCATCTCCGCCAGTGGCGGAACGGCGCCTTATACCTATGCGGCGCCCGGCTTGCCCAAAGGCCTGGTTATTAACACCACTACGGGAGGAATCACCGGCAAGGTAACGACCGCGGGATCAACAACATTTACTGCCCACGTGAAAGACTCAGCGGGAGATCAAGGCACCGGAACTTTCACGATCACCTTCAACAATCCTCCCATCAGCGTCACCGTGGCGCCCAAAATCGAGACGCTGCCTTCCGGAGGCTCTCAGGAATTTCTGGCGACAGTCCTGTACACGACAAATACGGCAGTGACCTGGACAGCTAGCGCGGGAACAATTGATGCAAACGGAAACTTCGTTGCGCCGACGGTGACCGCCAACACCTCGGTCACGATCACCGCTACGAGCGTGGCCGATTCAACCAAGTCGGGCACGGCGAAACTGACAGTCTCTACCGTCAAGCCGCCAAAGGTTGCGCTTGAACTGCTATTCCCGCCAACCAATGCTAATCAACCGTACTACGCGGACACGCAGAAATATTTGCTGACCAACAATCCGACCGTAGCCGGCGTCGACTTGTGGCTGGAATGGTCCAGCGCCGATCTGGGTCCGGGAAACAATCCGCAATATAACTTCAGCACTTTCGACGCTGAGATCGCTCAATTTATTGCGGCGGGAAAGAAAGTAAACATTATCGTGTGGGCGGTCGCCGATCTGGTAACCAACACCTCGACGCCGCAGTATGTCTGGAACAATCTGGGATCTTCGAACATCACCACCTGCGCCGGAGCGCAGACGCCGAATTATTTCGCGTCGGCGTTTCAGGTTCCCTACATGGCGTTCATGGCACAGGTCATCGAACACTACGGCAGCAATGCGTCGGTCGGCTACATTCGGATCGGCCTGGGGCGAGGCGGCGAAACGTTTCCGTCACAGAATTTTGGCACTGATCCCTGCACTCAAACTTTTGTTAACGATTGGGGATGGACCGACGCCACATGGGAAGCCTACGTAAATGCAATGGTGGATTATCAGTCCACATTGAAATCGCCCAAGCAGTTGATGGTGGGCCTGGACACCGTGGACACCTTCACCATGGCCGATATTGAAGCGGCCAACGCTGTTCCCTTGAAAATCGCGCTGGGCAACGAAGGGCTCGAAGCCAGCGACATCACGAAGTATCCGACCTGCTCCGCCGACTGGTGCAATCTGTGGACGTTGTACAAAGGCGATGTTCCATTTGAGTTGCAGACAATCGCGTTAAGCAGCCCGCAAGGTAATCCTCCAGTTGGATCGCTTACGACTATTCTCCCGTTTGCTGTGGAGCATGGCGCGACGATCATGGAGATTTATACCGACGACTGGCTCCAGGGCTTTGATCCGAACTATCCCAACTACAGCACCTACGGAGCAGCTTACGCGGCAGCCATCAAGGCAGCGGCGATGGGCAAATAGCTTTCCGGCGAATCGTTTTTATCTTGTACGTAGTTTTGCGGCGGGAATTTTTCCGCCGCTTTTTTATTTCCTGCAATTTTCTCCTGGGCGTTCTTGCTCGCCCCCTCGGTGGCGGGGGACGCGAAAGTGCGGCAATGATTTGGCCGATCAGCCGATTCTTCCTATTGCACTGTTTACTCTTGGGTTAACGAACCTCTGAGACCTGTCGCTGTGCGCCTCTCTTCTCTAAATTTATTTCAACGTAAGTCGTGGCGCGCCGCCTCGTTGAAGTCCAATCTTGTCGAGGTAAAAATAATGTCCCCCAATCCCTGTCGCTCGACGATTTGCTCGAGCGTTCGAATTTCCGCCGCCTTCGCTCTCTTTCTTGGCTTGTTCATCGCTACGCAGCCGATGTTCGGCCTGCAAATCGATCCTTCGAAAAAAGTTCAACTGACGGTGACCGGAAAGATTCCCAACGGAGTCGCGACCGAGGCTTACACCGCATCAGTGAGCGCCAGCGGGGGCACCGCGCCATACGTATACAAGGCCGGAGGGCTGCCCAAGGGTCTCAGCATCGACCACAGTTCGGGCGCCATTACCGGGACCTCGGCGAGCACGGGGCAGTTCTCGTTCAACATCTATGTAACGGATGCCGCCGGAGATCATGGCCAGGGCGCGTTCAATGTGACATTCGCGCAGCCGCCGGTGAGCATCAGCCTCGCCCCGGGCACACTGACGATTCCTTCCGCCGGCACGCAGCAATTTCTGCCCACGGTTTTGAACACCACGAATACTTCGGTGACCTGGACGGTTTCACAAGGATCAATGTCTTCGAGCGGCAGCTATACCGCGCCAACCGTTAATGGCAATACCAATGTCACCATCACGGCAACCAGCGTTGCCGACAGCAACAAGACGGCTACGGCAAAGATAACGGTGGCACCGATGACCCAGCCGCCGGTCGCTCTGGAACTGTTGTTTCCGCCGACCAACAAGAATGAACCTTATTACGCGGACGTGCAGAAATATCTGCTGAACAATTCTTTAGTCGCGGGAGTTAACTTCTGGCTGGAATGGGCCAGCGCCGACCTGGGACCGAGCAGCAACCCGCAATATGATTTCAGCACTTTCGATGCTGAAATCGCTCCGTGGATTGCTGCGGGCAAGAAAGTTAACATTATCGTGTGGGCCGTGAGCGATACGCCGGTCAACAACGCCACGCCTCAATATGTCTGGGACAATCTCGGCTCTTCTAACATCACCAGTTGCGGCGGAGAAAAGATTCCGAACTACTTTAACTCGGCCTTCCAGCTTCCCTACCAGGCTTTTATGGCGCAGGTCATTAAGCACTACGGCAGCAATGGATCGATCGGATACATCCGGATCGGTCTGGGCCGCGGCGGTGAAACGTTCCCCGGACAGAATTTTGGCACCGATCCCTGCACCAACACTTTCGTTAACAAGTGGGGATGGACCGATACCAACTGGACGAACTATGTAAACGCGATGCTCGCTTACGAAGGCAAGCTGAAGTCTCCGAAACAACTGATGCTGGGCATCGACAGCGTAGACAGCAGCAGCATGCCCGACTCGGAAGCAGCCGCCGCCATATCGCTGAAAATGGGTTTCGGCAATCAAGGCATGGATGCCAATGACATTACAAAATATCCTCATTGCTCTTCCGACTGGTGCGATCTGTTTGCCGAATACAAGGGCGACGAACCTCTGGAATTGCAGACGATCGCGTTGAGCAGCCCTCAGGGCGACGCACCCGTAGGGTCGCTGGTCAGCTTGCTGCCATTTGCTGTGGAGCACAATGCCACGATTCTCGAGATCTACTGCTATGACTGGCTGCTGGCCTTCGATCCCAACTATCCCGGATACAGCACCTACGGCTCGGCCTACGCCACAACCTTTAAACAGGCGGCACAAGGTAAATAATTTTCGCAAGACTTTTCTGACAGATCTGGTTGTGACGCATCCTGCGGCGGGGCTTCCCGCCGCAATTTTTTTTGCCTCCGATAACCGAAGAACTACGCCATGTAGCGCGGTTTCAAACGTTTAACGGCAACCCTATAAGAGGGGCGGCATCCTAAACTTCGGGGATGGTTTAGCCTTTGTCGAACTCCGATTTGACATCAATTCTTTTGCTCCTGCTGTTGCTCGTCGGGCTGGCGCAACTGCTGGGCAGCCTGTTCGTGAAATTGCGGCAGCCGAGGGTCGTCGGGGAGATTCTGGCCGGCATCGTGTTGGGCCCGGCTCTAATCGGCAGATTACCGCTTACGTCGGGGCTGATGACCGCAACGGCACATCAAGCAAACATTCTTAATTTTGTTTACTGGCTCGGATTGTTGCTGTTGATGTTTTTGTCCGGAGCGGAAACCCGTCAGCTCTTCAGCCGTGAAGAGCGCCGCGAAGTGGGTTGGCTAACCATCGTGGGCACGGGCATCCCATTCGTGCTCGCATTGATATTCGGCTCCCGCCTTATCACTCCCGCGCTTGCGGGGCCTAACGGAAACAAAATCTCTTTGATCATTGTGCTCGCGGTGGGAGTTGCCGTCACCTCGGTTCCGGTCGTCGCAAAGATTTTCGCCGACCTGAAGATATTGCATACGCGCTTCGCGCGGCTGGTGCTCGGCATCGCCGTGCTGGAAGACATCGTGTTGTGGTTGGCGCTGGCCGTGGCTACGGCCTTGGCCGGGAAAACAATGTTGAATCCACGAGCGATGTCTTATCACCTGATGACTACCATCGCATTCTTCGTGCTCGGCCTCACGATTCTGCCGCGCATCGTGAAGCGAATTAATAAATCGCGGTTCAATGTTTTTGCAAAACAGTCGCCCGTCGGATATGCGCTTGCCATTCTGCTGGGATACTGCGTTCTCGCCGGCGCTTTGGATATCAGCGTGGTGTTCGCCGCTTTTCTGGCCGGGTTCGCTGTCATACACAAGAAGCGCAGGCTCTTCGCCGAGTCGCTCGATGCTATTGGAAAAGTCTCGTTCGCTTTTTTCATTCCCGCTTACTTTGCGATCGTGGGATTGAAACTCGACCTGATTCGCGGATTCTCCTTGTGGATGCTGGCTGCGTTTCTCCTGGGAAGTTGCGTTGTGAAGATTCTGTCTGTCTCGCTCGCCGGACGCTTCGCAGGTTTCCGCGGATTGGATCTCATCAATCTCGCAATCACAACTAACGCGCGAGGCGGCCCGGGCATCGTTCTCGCCAGCGTCGCCTTTGACGCCGGGATCATCAGCCCAAAGTTCTATACGACCCTCGTTTTGGCCGCCGTGCTCACCTCACAGATGGCTGGAGCATGGCTCGACTACGTGTTGCGCCGAGGCTGGCCGCTGCTGACTCCCTCCACTCCGGTTGAGGCAGACATAGTGTCGAGCGAAGAAGCCGCGCCAGCAATTGGAGTCTGAGAAGGGCGAACTCTTTCCGGTCACGAAGTTGTTCACAAGCCCTCCCCATTCTTCCCAGAAGATGCCGCACTGAGGGCGACGTTCCCGCTCACAGTCAACCCCCATCCATGAATTAGCGAGTTCCCAATTCTGAACACCCATAAGTGCAATGTCTCCATGGACTATGCGCGTTTCAGCGGGCAATCGTAAGGACAATGAACGCATGACACCTTTTACGGGCAACCACCTGTGGCTAGAGTCGCAACAGGCTCGGGTCATTCCTGCTGCCGCTGTAGCTTCCAATCAAATTTTGAGAGGTACGAAATGTCCCCCAACTTCTCTCGGCCTGCGATTGCGTCACCGTTTCGCCATCAGCAGGCCTGGTCCACGCTTCTCACCCTGATCATAGTAGTTGTACTCGCAATTCCTCAGCTTTCCGCCGCCGAACCTATAGCCAATCCGAACATGATCGTTCCACCGTGGCAGCACATTAAGATTTCCTCCACGCTCACGCCTGGAACGGTTGGAGTCCCGTACAGCGCGGTGATCTCGGTCAACGGTGGCGATGCTCCTTATAAATTTCAGGAGCAGAACATCCCGGCGGGTCTGGTGCTCAATGAACAGACTGGAGGAATTTCCGGCACGCCGGAAGCCGCTGGCGCTTTCACCTTTGCCGTGTGGGTCACTGACGCGCAAAGCGATCGAGGCCTGGGGTGGGTGAGTCTTACCATCGCGAATAAGAGCAGCGTCAGCATCAGCTTGACGCCCACCAGCACCAGCGTAAGTTCCGGCGCCACCGCCCAGTTCCAGGCGACCGTCTCTAATAGCTCGAACACAGCCGTGACGTGGACTGCCTCACAAGGCACAGTTTCTTCGAGCGGATTGTTTACCGCTCCGACCGTTACCGCTCAGACTTCGGTTGTAGTGACCGCCACCAGCGTTGCCGATTCAACCAAGTCGGCTACTGCCGTTGTTTCGGTAGCGCCCGCAGCTTCCGCGAAAGTCTCCCTGGAAGTGTTGTTCCCGCCTACGAACCCGAATACATCGGACTTCAAAGCGGTGCAGCAGTATTTGATGAACAATCCAGTTGTTTCGGGCGGCAACCTGACTTTGGAATGGGGGATGATAGACCAGGGAAATGGCCAGTATGACTGGAGTTCGATCGACGCCGAAATCGTTCCCTGGCAGGCCGCCGGTAAGAAAGTAAATCTAATTGTTTGGGCGAACAGCGATAGCACGGTCGCCACTTGCAGCAACGGCCAGACGAGCACGACCGGCAATTGCGCTGTTCCCGCCTACGTTTGGAAGTCACTGGGTCCGTCTAACTACACGAGTTGCGTCACGCAATACGGCACGCAGCAGATTCCCAACTATCTGGATCGCACTAGCTTCCAGCTTCCTTATCAGCAATTCATGGCCGCTGTGATTCAGAAGTATGGCTCCAACCCCGAGATCGGCTACATCCGCTTTGGGCTCGGCCACGGCGGCGAAACTTACCCCGTTACCGGATGGAACAGCACAACCGCAGCCTGTGGCAAGGCCTTCACAGCGTGGGGAGTCACCGTCACTACCTGGGAGACTTATCTGGCCGGCATGATGAGCTACGAGGCAACGTTGCATTCCACCAAGCAGCTCATGGTCGGCGTAACGCCGATGGGAGCACCTAACACAGTGGTACCAGACTACGTGGCCCCGCTTGCGGTACCCATGCACGTTGGCTTTGGCAGTCAGGGATTTCAGCTGAGCGACATTAGCGAATATCCCAATTGCACGGCAAACTGGTGCAATCTGTTCGCGCAGTTCGCCGGACAAGCCCCGCTCGAGCTGCAAACTTACTTGCAGAGCTGCCCCGATAATAGCTGTGCGACCGGCTCGCTCGTAAATCTCGTGCCGTTCGCAATCAGCCATCACGCAACGGTATTGGAAATTTACTATCAGGATTGGTTGCTGGCTTTTGACCCGTCGTATCCGGGCAACAGCGAGTATGGCGCTGCGTATGCAAAAGTGCTGACACAGGCGGCCAACACCACGATTCAGTAAAAGGTTCGTCTGTGCCGTAGTTTCGCACTCACGAGCAACACGTTTGATTCCCTTCCATCGCACGGCGGCGGTTGAGCCATCAACCGCCGCCCTTTCTTTTGTGTTTCAGACGATGCGGACAATTGGCGGCGCCCGTGTCGCGTGCGCGCAAACCATCCTTGATGTTCGTCAATAAAAACGGCCGAAGCTCCTCTTATCAACACACCTCCGTGGGCGCGAGCCAGCATGTTCGCCCGTCTGTTACATTCGGTATTGCTGCACGATTCCTCGAAACGAAACATGGAAGCGCATGCGGTCCGGTGATCGTCCCGGTCTTCAAAACCGGCGAGCGGCAGGCAATCCTGTCACTGGTGGGTTCGACCCCCACTCGCTTCCGCCATTTCTCAATGACTTGTCGACATGCAAATCAGCAAATCAGTTGGTCTTTGACAGGGCTTCTGAACCACCGTCATTGTCCTGCCGAAGCCGGGTGGAGAGGTTTGGCACTTCCTTCGTTTATTTGCTGCCTGGTAGCGCGAAACTTCCTACGAGTGAGGCCGGGAGCGCAAAGCCTCACGAATGATGCTGCGGGTCCGATCCAACTCATCGCCAACCAACTCCAGGCGTGGAGGGCGGACGCGAGAATTTCCAATGCTCAGCTCAACCTGGACCAGCTTGATGAGCTGAACGAAGTTGGGCACGGTATCCATGCGCAAGAGCG
This sequence comes from Candidatus Sulfotelmatobacter sp., assembly GCA_049584475.1. Classification (GTDB taxonomy): domain Bacteria; phylum Acidobacteriota; class Terriglobia; order Terriglobales; family Acidobacteriaceae; genus Sulfotelmatobacter. The sequence continues at coordinate 134,912 of JBAUXX010000080.1, forward strand.
GCAAGAACCAGCGGTATAACTCAAATGCCTTGTCGCTTTCTCCATTGATGGCGCTCTGGAACAGATCCACCGACTCACGGGGCAGCGCGTTTGCCAGGCCGGCAATCCAGCCAGTCGCTCCCACTCCGATCGCTTCCAGCACGGCGTCATCAACACCGACGGTGATTTCCAGTCGGCGATCGAGCAGCGCGCGAATGGCGGAAACGCGCCGGGCGTCTGCGCTCGATTCTTTGACAGCCTCGAAGTTCTCGTGCTCCGCCGCCAATTCCTGAATCTGCTCAGGAAGGAAATCCGTTCCGTAGGCGATGGGATTGTTGTAGAGCATGCAGGAAAGCGGACTGGCTTCGAATACCGCGACAACGTGCGTTTTCATCTCCCGCCAATTACCGTGATAAACATAGGGCGGCAACACCATAAGGCCATCGCAGCCGAGATCGGTGGCCGCCTTCGCTATCGCCACAGCCTCAGAAGTAGCAAGCGCGGAGATCGAAGCCACCACCGGTCCCCGGCCCTGAACCGCAGCGACACATGTGCGCAGGACTGCCAGCTTCTCGTCAAAAGACAAGGTCGCGCCCTCGCCGAGTGAGCCGAGAGCAACGATACCCGCGCAACCATTGTCGAGGAGCCAGCGGCAGTGGTTCGTTACGGCGGCGTGGTCGACGTCGAGCTCTTCGGCAAAACTGGTGGTGATTGCAGGCAACACACCCTTCCAGTTCATCAGTCTCCTCCTGTTACTTCGCTGGGTTGCATTTCTAATTGCTTCGAAAGGGCTGCCAGGGTTTCTACCCGGGCGGGGAAGACGGGTGGGCGAACTGAATCCGGAGTCCACTTGAAAAGGAATTGTGTCGCGGGTCCGCAAACTCGCCCCTGACACGGTCCCATGCCGCACCGCGTGTGGAGCTTGGCGGAGCGCCAGGACGTGTGCCGGCGAAGACGCGAATAGGGAACGTCTTCGCAGCGGCAGATCATGGTTTCGGGCAAAGACAAACTCCTCAGTTCCGCGCGCAAGCGGAACGTGCGATCGAGCAATTCCGCGAAGTGGCGCGCCTTGCGGCGTTTGGCAAACCACACTCCCGCTTCGGTCGTGCGTCCCGCAGCAGAAAGACCCGCAATCTGCCCCTCAATGAGCGCCAACTCAACGCCTCCGACACTTGTCGGTTCACCGGCGCAATACACCGATGACACAGTCGTTTTCTGAAAGTCATCGACCTGCACAAATCCATGCCGAACGGCGCAGCCCAGCAGCAAAGGCAATTCTACGTTGGGAATCAAATGAAAACCGCAGGCCACATAATCACATGGGATAGTCTCGGCTTTACCAGCCCGGGAAATGAGCACGCTTTTGACAGTCGCCTCACCATGGGCCGCGAGCACCCAACTGTTCGCCGCAAATGGAATGCCGGCGAGATCCCGCTTCAGTTGAATTCCCTGGGCGATCTTCTCCGGCCAGCAAATCAGAGTCGAAGCAAACCGTCCGAGGCTGCCCCAGGATGCCTGCTCACAAATCAACGGTATCTCGGCGCCATGTTTGCGGAGATATGCAGCGACGGCCAGCAGCAAAGGGCCCGTGCCGGCAACGACGACGCGCTTGCCGCGAATTGGAAGGCCGCTCTTGACCATAGCTTGCAGGCCGCCAGCGCCCATCACATTCGGCAACGTCCAGCCGGGAAAGGGCAGAAATCTTTCACGCGCTCCTGTTGCGAGAACAAGCTTTTCGTATCTGAGTTCCCGGAATCCTGCGAGGCCCTCCGCGAGCAAAACGTTTTCTTCCGGCTGGTGCACAACACGCAGTCCACAGAGCGGGGCGGCGCCTGACGCGCGCAACCGCTGAACCCATTTCGCGCAATCGGTGTTTGGATGACCATCGGATCCGCTCCGCCAAATCTGACCACCGAGGCTGGGATTGTCGTCGACAACTCCAACCTGAACGCCGCATTCCGACGCGCAAGCCGCAGCCGCAATGCCCGCCGGGCCTCCACCAATCACCAGCACGTCGAAATGATGTTGCTCTTCTTTGCTCGTGCTCATTCGTTTCACTTCTCGGTGTCTATTTCCATACCTTCCCGGCACAGCACCTGACAACTTCGGGCGTGCAAATTTCCGTCGATGGCCACGCGGCACTCAAAACAAATTCCCATGCCACACAAAGGCCCACGCAGTTCACCGCTGACTGACCTTCGGCATGCCTGTCCGGCAAGAATTACAGCAACCGCCGCAGTCGCACCGCGGGGCACTACGATTGATGCTCCGTTGACGGTCACGGTGACCTGGTCAAGCATGCGCATATTCCTCCGCGGTCCGCGAGGGCAGGTACGGCTCGATCGGGACTTCCGGTTTCGTCCCCATAATCTGGTCGGCGAGAATGCGCGCGGTTCCAACGGATGTGGTGATTCCCAAACCTTCGTGGCCGGTCGCAAGAAATACGGACTTGTCTCCAATCCACGGCCCGATCAGCGGAAGCTTGTCGGGAGTTGCGGCACGAAATCCCGTCCATGTGCGCACGGTCAACATCTGAGCCAAGCCTGGCATGTATTCCTGTGCGCGTTGCAGCATACGGACGAGCATGACGTTGTCCACTTCCTTATGCTCTGCCCCGTATTGGCGCGAAGACCCGATAAGAATCTGCCCCGTGCGGCGCGGTTGCACATTGAACGCGACCGAGTCGCTGCTGACGGAGTGAGCACTCTTCAGATAACCGAGTTCCACCAACTGGTGCCGCAGAAATCCGGGATAGCGGTCGGTAATGACCAGATGTCCCTTCCTCTTTTTAATCTGAAGTCCCGGCGTAAGATCGGCAGCGGAAGCCCCGGCGGCATTCACGATGATCCCGGCGAAGATTTCCGTACCATCTGCGAGGCGAACTTGACCCTGGCCAATTTGCGTGACAGGAACACCGAGGCGAAGTTTGGCGCCCCGCTTCTGCGCACGCTCCATGAGAAATCGGGCGGCACACGGCGGGTAGAGCACACCATCCCCGGGGACAAGAAGACCACCGATCATTCCCGAACGTAGACTTGGCTCCGCGCTCTGCAAGCCTGTGGCATCGAGCACTTCGGTCGGAACTCCACGCTTGCCGTAGTAACTTTGCTTGCGACGGACTTCGACCATTTCCTCTTCGTCGGCCGCGATCCAGATTGTTCCACACTGTTCGTACTCGACATCGTCCGGCAATTCCGGTGTTAACTCCTGCCACAGTTGTTGTGAATAGCGAGTCAACGCAAACTGCGCGTCGGAATCGTCCATGGCAACAATGTGGCCCATCGCTGCGGCAGTCGCGCCATCGCCAACAATGTCCTGGCCCACGATGGCGACGCTCAGGCCACGATGCGAGAGCTCGTTCGCACACGCCGCACCGACGATGCCCGCGCCCACAATCAAAACGTCATAGACCGATTTGCTCATCCGCGAATGCCCATACAAAGTGGATCGCGTGGATCAAGCACCAGCTCTGCCTCAGCGTTCACGAACGCCGATCCTTTGATGCTGGGATAGATTTTGCCATCGCGCACCTTCACGCTGCCTTCAAACACACTGCCCACAATGCTCTCCTGCTTCCAGGTTTGGCCTTCGCGGATTTTGCCGTCGGCATAAAGGCAAGCGAGCTTGGCGCTGGTTCCGGTGCCGCAAGGAGAGCGATCGTAAGCCTTGCCCGGGCAGAGCACAAAATTCCGGCTGTCCACGCCCGGAAGTTGCGATGGGGCGAACAGTTCGACGTGATCGATCTCCTTGCCATCGGCACCGGTAATGCCCTGGTCACGGAGAGCCTGGCGGATCGCCCAGGTGTAGTTTGTCAGCCGGTCGATATTCTGGAGCGTCAAATCCATTGTGTGATCGCGGACGAGGAAAAACCAGTTTCCACCCCAGGCGATGTCTCCCTGCACCTGGCCGTAACCCGGAACTTCGACCGCGACATTTGCCTGGCTGCGATAACTGGCGACATTGTTGACCGTGACCTGGCCGTCCCCGTGCAATACAGCACTGACTGTGCCCACTGGAGTTTCTATCTTGTGCTCTCCGGTGCCGATCTTGTTCATGTAGGCGAGGGTGGCTACCAAGCCGATCGTGCCGTGACCACACATCCCCAGGTAACCGACATTGTTGAAGAAGATGATGCCAGCGGCGCACGCGGGATCGACAGGATCGCAGAGCAAGGCGCCTACCATCACATCCGAACCGCGCGGTTCGTTTACCACGGCCGACCGAAAATCATCATGCTGGGAGCGGAAACGCACTAACCGGTCGGCAAGCGAACCTCCTCCGAGGTCAGGACCGCCACTCACCACGAGCCGGGTTGGCTCGCCCCCGGTATGGGAATCGATGACCTGGACTCTGCGGCATGGTTCACTCGTCATGATTCTGTCATTCCGAATTCTGTCATTCCGAGGGCTACTTAGAGAAAAGCAACAAAAAAGAAGAATAGCCCCATAATTAGATCGTCGCCTGTCGTATTTTATGGCTGGGCCGGACGAAACGGAAAGACTGAAACCGAGGTGTAAACCACTTATCTGGAAACAACATGCGATATAGTAGCTGGCGAAACGTGGACGGAAATAGAAATCGAACTGTGAATTGGACGTGTTGCGTCGCGCTGACGGGGTCGCCCGACAGCGGTCACGCTGTCTGACCTTGGACAAACCTTTATCACACGAAGAAAACGATAGTGATCTTCGCAGTAAGCGTTTACCATCGGGCGGCATTTCTGCCGGAGGTTCCATCATGATCGGACGCCGCGAATTTCTACGTAACAGTGTGACCGGAGCCGGCGCGGTCGTTGCCGCCCGCGCTCTCTCTCCGTGGGCATGGGCTCAGTCCCAAAACTTCGACTCGCGCATTGAAGTTCTGCCCAATGAACCTCTCGGAACCATCTCGCCGAACCTGTACGGACACTTTACCGAGAACCTCAGCGGCGTAATTTACGACGGCGTCTGGGTAGGCCCAAATTCAAAAGTGCCGAACATTGACGGCATTCGCAAGGAACTCGTCGACGAAATGCGAAAGATCAAAGCCCCGGTTGTGCGCTTTCCGGGCGGCTGTTTTGCCGATAGCTATGATTGGCGCGACGGTATTGGTCCCTCAGACAAGAGGCCGAGGCGCACCAACTTCTGGGCTGGAGGAGAGACCGGCGCGGCTCCTCCCAGCCATCGTTACGATCCCAATCAGTTCGGCACGAATGAGTTCGTACACTTCTGTAAACTGGTTGGCGCCGAGCCTTATCTGGCGGCGAATCTGCGCAGCCTCCCCGCTGAGGAGTTCTATCGCTGGGTCGAATACTGTAATTCTCCGGCGGGCAGCACAACTCTTGCCGACACGCGCACCGCTGCGGGCTTCAAGGAGCCTTTCAACGTCCGCTATTGGGGGGTGGGAAATGAAGCATGGGGATGCGGCGGCAACTTCACGGCGCAGGAATACGCCGTGGAGTTCCGGCGATTCGCAACCTGGGTTCCTCGCTTCGGGCAGGAACTGTCATTTATCGGCTCCGGTCCCAATGTTGACGACTGGTCGTGGACCAGGGGATTCTTTGAGGAAATTGTTCGCAAAGGCCGCGGTCAGTTGCGCGAGATTTATGGTTGGGCGCTGCATCACTACGCGTGGAATCTGAGCCGCGGTCGCACCCGCGATTGGGTTGAAGGAAAAGGCGACGCCCTCAATTTCGACGCTGTGGACTGGTACGAACTGATGCGCGAAGGCGACCGGATGGAAGGCCTGATCAACGGCCACTGGCAGGTGATGAGCGAAGAAGATCCGGAGCACCACGTCAAGCTTGTGATCGACGAATGGGGACCGTGGTATCGCCCCGGAAGCGAGGCGACGCCGGGAGATCAACTGGAACAGATGCCGACGCTGCGCGATGCGGTGTTCAGCGGGATGACACTGGACACATTCAATCGTCATCCGGAAAAAATCGCCATGGCGAATTGTGCCCAGCTCATCAATTGCCTGAACAGCCTGTACCTTGCGCACGAGGACAAATTCGTGGTCACACCCGTTGGACATGTGTTCGCCATGTACGCGGCGCATCAGGGCGGGCAGGCGTTACGGACAATTTGGTCCGCACCGACGATCGAGTATGAACGCGACGCGAAACCTGCGTCATTCTGGGGGCTCAAGGGATCGGCATCTCTGCACGACAAGGACCTGATACTGACGGTAGTCAACCCTCACGTGAGCGAGTCCCACGAAACTGAAATCGCTGTGCGCGGCGGCGCGTTGAGGTCAGGAACGGCAACAACTCTGACCAATCCCGATATTCACGCACACAACACATTTGAACAGAAACAGGTTGTCGTCCCAGAAACGAAGCCGCTCGACATCAAAGGGCCGACGCTGCGCTACACGTTTCCTCAAGCCTCAGTCACAAAGCTGACGCTGACTCTCTCCTAGACGCGCAATGTGATCTGCAAAACTTCTGGGCGTATACTTTTTCGCGATGGCTGGACCAGCCACTCTGACACTTCAACCGAAAAACAGGAGACCTATGCAAACTGACGTCGTTTCCAGGCGATCGTTTCTGAAACAGCTGGGCATTGCCGGGACGGTGGCGTCTTCGTCCTACGCAGGTGCAATGAGTTTCGACGCGGCAACTGCGCAAAGCGCCAGCGGGCAAAAATCTCCAGCGCAAAGCAAAGAAGCCGCAACTCGCGCACAAAGAATGGCGTGGTGGCATGAAGCGAAATTCGGCATGTTCATCCACTGGGGACTATATAGCGTGATCGGCCAGCATGAATGGGCTATGGAGGTGGAAGGGATTCCAATTTCGCAATACGAGTTACTGGCGAAGCACTTCCAGCCAAAGCCCAATGCAGCCCGGGAATGGGCCAAACTGGCGCGGCGCGCTGGCCAGAAATACATGGTGATGACGACCAAGCATCACGAGGGCTTCTGCCATTTCGATACCAAGCTAACGGACTATTGCGCGCCGCGGCAGGGACCGGGGCGCGATTTGGTCCGCGAATTTGTGGACGCCGCGCGGGCCGAAGGCTTGCGTGTTGGCTTCTACTACTCGCTTATGGACTGGCACCACCCCGATGGAGTGCGCTGCAAAACGGATGAAGCCGCACGCAAGCGCTTTGTCGAATACACACATGGCCTCATCCGCGACCTCATGACCAACTACGGCAAGATCGACGTGCTCTGGTATGACGTCGATTGGCCTTTGACCGCGCAAGAGTGGGAATCCGAGCGGATGAACGAAATGGTTTTCGAACTCCAGCCGGAAATTATCGTGAATAACCGCAACGGGCTGGAAGGAGATTTCTCCACTCCTGAGCAGGAAATCACGGCGGCGGAAGCGGGACGCGCGTGGGAAAGCTGCATGACGATGAACGACAGTTGGGGATTCAACCGGGGCGACGATGGATGGAAGACGCCCAAGACCATTGTCAGTAATCTCGCGAACTGCGCCAAAGGCGGAGGGAATTATTTGCTGAACATCGGCCCCCAGCCGGATGGCTCAGTGCCAGAAAAATCGGTGGAGATTCTGGAAGCAGTGGGTAAGTGGCTCGACGCGAACGGCAAAGCGATTTACGGCACGGAACGAGGATCGTTTAGCTGGAGTTCGAACGCCGAATACACTCGCCGCGGTAACACGCTCTACATTCATCAGCAATACTGGCCGGCAAATACTCCGGCAGCACAGTGGCTGCCATTTTTCCAGCCTGCAACCGTTGTCGCCATCGGTGGTCTGAAGACAAAAGCGAGATCTGCACGCCTGCTGAAAACTGGACAGACCGTACCGTTTACGCAGGACGAATTTTCTCTGCGGCTGACCGGACTGCCCACACAACCACCGGACACTCCATCCACAGTGATCGAGGTGGAGTGCGAAGGCGTTCCTGAGATCAGCCACGAGGCAATCCGATCCCTGTGGCCGCGTTATAAGGCGGGCATCAGCTAAGACCGGCCGTCGCGGGCGCGCACGGCTGCGCCACCTGCAAGCCACGGATTCGCACGGACGCGAGATCCGTGGCAATCCGTGGCAATAGTCTTTTCTCTTACTTCGGTTGGGGCACGATCCGGATATACGGCTTTGGTGACTTCCACCCATTTGGATACTGCTTCTGCGCCTCTTCGTTCGAGACGTTGCCGCTAATGATGACATCGTCGCCCTGTTTCCAGTTCGCCGGTGTCGCAACCTTGTGCTTCGCCGTCAGCTGGAGCGAATCAATGACTCGAAGTATTTCGTCGAAATTGCGGCCAGTGCTCATGGGGTAGCTCAGTTGCAGCTTGACCTTCTTGTCCGGGCCGACCACGAAAACTGTGCGAACCGTAGCATTATCCGCAGCGGTGCGGCCCTCCGATGTGGCCCCGCTCTGCGCGGGCAACATGCCATAAAGTTTCGCAACCTCCAGTGTCGGATCGCCGATCATGGGATAGGTCACTTTGTGTCCCTGGGTCTCTTCAATATCGACGGCCCACTTGCTGTGACTGCTCACGGGGTCAACGCTCAGCCCGATAATCTTGGTGTTGCGCCTGGCAAATTCCGGCTGCAAGCCGGCCATGGCGCCCAGCTCGGTGGTGCAAACGGGCGTGAAGTCCTTGGGATGGGAAAACAAGACGGCCCAACCATCCCCGATCCACTCGTGAAAGTTGATGGTGCCCTGCGTCGTTTCGGCCGTAAAGTTTGGCGCAGTGTCGTTGATGCGTGGCGTGCTAGGTGCTTCGGTGGCAATTGCCGTAGTCATAGTTCTCTCCTCTTCAAATTCGATTCTCTCGGGTGACATCGAGAAAGATCCGCGGTTGATTTGATTCGTTTTCACCACATAAGACAAAACCCACCCGATTAGGCGGGTGGGTTTTAGGAAAACTCGAAATTGCTCCTACCCACACGCCGACGCGCGCATACAACAACAGGCAGCGCGGAACTGGGCAGTCGCAGACATCATCATGCCTACAAGCATATCCGGCGGCCCGAACGGAGTCAAATATCTCGACCTCGTTCGGGCCGGGCTGAACCTCAATCGTTAAATCAATCCTTATTGATTGACGACACGGGTAAACAATATGCCTGAACCGCTCCAGGCATCGTTGTACATGGTCGAGTAATTCGATACCAGCATCTGGTAGTTGCAGATGACGGCATCGAGCGATCCCGTGTAGAGGGCCCAGGTTCCATCCGGCAGGTCAGCCCGGCTGGGAATGCCGAAGGCCATCGAGTAGTCCGACGGGTTGGGGCGAATATCGTCAGAGGTCGGCGTGCCATAATCCTGGACACCGTTCGGGCCATACGAATGTAGAGGGTAAGGTCCAGTCGTCGCGAAATAAGAACTGGCCACAGAATTCACGATATAGAACGAGGCTGAAGCTCCCGTGGCAAGCTGGCCCTGAGAGTTCCCCAGATTCCAGGTATAGTCCGCTGTCGGACTTGGTTTGGCTGGGAATCCGCATGGAGGAACTCCACTACGTGGCGGAATTTCATCCCCGGGAGTTCCATCAACCCACAGCTCCCAACGAGCGTTGCCGGGAACGTAGACCAGGTTAGTGGCGCGTGTGAATATCTGTGAATACGGCATCACAGAAATTGAACCGCCAACAGGAATGGTCGTCCACGTGTTGGGAGCCGTCAGATAACTGAATGTGGAATTGTTCCAGTTAATCATCACTGGCGTCGTGGCAAAGTAATACGGACTGTAGGGAAAAAACGACATGAAGCCGAACCACACATTTGCCATGTGAGGATGCGGCGCAACAATCATGTCCGTGACGGATATGGTTGGCAGGCTGTTGTTGTCGACTCGAACCAACAGCGGCCAGGTGGAAGGAAACGTCTCGCCATTGTCGCCGGAACCGTTGGGAACCGACGCGCCATAGACGATACGCTTTCCGAAATCATTCTGAATATTTACGTTGGTGACGCCTGAGACCACGTCAATGTATCCGGTGTTCGGATCCTTAAAAGCCGAGCTGATTCCATAGTATTGACCGTCGCATGGCCGTACCGTACCGCGATAAATCAGGCCACTGCCGCGCAGGCTGTCATGATCCGTACCGGTTTCAAACAGACCAATGGTGTCTCCGCCGCACTCCGATCCCGGACCGGCAACTTCACCCCAGATTTGAGTATAGAAATAGGTCCTGTTTACAAGCGATCCGTTGATCAGTTTTGTAACCGGCACCATCTTGACACCGGCAAATCCGTAGTCGATAGGACTGGCGGCCATACACGCCCCGGCCCCAGTTCCACTTTTTACTGGTGGCAGCCCGGGAGCAATCGAACAGGTCCAGTTGGAGGTTACTGGGTTCAGGAACCAGGTTGAGGCGATTTCGTTGTAACTTTGCGCTGATGCAGAATTGGCTAACAATGCGAACGCACCCACCAGTGAAAAGATTATCGCTGTTCGCACGGCAAGAAAATGAGAGGCATCGGCTTTTCCTGAACGCCGATGCGCGACAAACCCACAGAGACATGAATCCGCGATCCTTTGGCAATGCATGACAGTTCTCCTTCTGGCCAGAACCGCCCCAAGTTCAATGTTAGTTTTGGCTAAGTTAGTTCGGTGGCGCAGAACCACGCAAGGCAGATGGGACCAGCGATGCAGAATTGGGGATGTATACCGCAATCGTGGGACAACACGCACGGCATTTTCTTTCTCGCATCGAAGTGATATTTGCCTGCATCTGAATTGCTGTTGCATACGAATTCAAGCGAACAAAAAACATGACTCACTCGAAACGACGGCTCGCCATGACTCAGTGGGATGTATTTTCTGCGAGGGCTCTCGAAGGAAATTCTCTCGCCGTCTTTGTTGACGGCCGCGGATTGAGCGACGCCGAGATGCAATCGCTCGCCAAGGAGATGAATCTTTCGGAGACGACGTTCATTCTTCCGCGAGATACCGACCTGGAACGCGATCGCGGCGTCCGGGTACGGATCTTCACCGTGCAGGAAGAATTGCCATTCGCCGGACATCCCACGCTGGGAACAGCGTTCGCATTGCGCGGCGATAGTGGAAAGAGTGAAATCACTCTTGAATTGAACGTTGGCAAGGTGCCCGTGCGTTTCGAAGATTTGCCTGGACAGCCGGCGTTCGGCGAAATGACGCAGATGGCT
>JBAUXX010000081.1:0-31893 GCA_049584475.1 Candidatus Sulfotelmatobacter sp.
ATGCAACTTGGAAGAAAAGTCTTTTACCACAGAGGCACAGAGAAAACCTTCGGGAAACTCGGTTGGGAGGCGACCGGCGAAGCTCGGGTGGGCTCTCCCATGTCTCGCAAAAACGGCGAGACATGGGGCACCCGCGAGACATGGGGCACCCGGCACCCGGCCGGCTTGTTCTTCTTGCAGGCCTCAGTTTGAGGTTAGGGAGTCGTCGCGCCTCCAGATCGCGAGAGTATCGGCGCCGCGCGCGAGCAGGCCAAGACCAGCGGGTTGAGAGGACGGAGCCGCGAAGTCGAGTGGAGCGGCGATGGCGGCTTTTTCCGGGCCAAAGGTATGGCCCTCGACGATGGGCTTATTTGGGATCGTTTCGTAGGCGTAGCCGGTGACGACAGAATCGTAGATGTCGGGGACGGAGACACGGGCCCAGCCGTAGTGGACCTGGCCGTCAATGAGGAACTTGAAGCCGAGATAGCGATTGGTGAGGCCCGCCCACGATCCGGCGAAGCTCGTGCGCGAGTATTGAAAAAACCTCGCCATGAGTACGCCTTGGTTGAAATACGTCGTACCCGTAGCAAAGAAACCGGCCGGCCCGTTAGGGACGCCGAAGAATCCGGCGTCGGCGGCGCTGGCGCGGCCGCGAACGAAGTTGCCGGGGGCTGGTTCGGCCAGAAGCCAGATGGAATGGAGGAAAGGCGGATCGTAATTGTGGATGGTGAAATCTACGATGCCATCGTTGTTAAGATCTATGGCCACGGAAGGTGCGACCTTCAGGTTGACGGCGGTGTAGAGGACCTTCGCCTCAGCGGAGGGAGACCCGGCCAGCAGCGAAACACCCGCCGCGCTGGCGGCCGCCATGTAAGCGACTAGCTTCTTGTTGAGCAGCGGGCTGATGGGGGATGCGAGGGGGCAAGAAGAATCGGCGGTTGGCTCGTGCGACATGTGGTTTCCTTTCCGGCTTGGAATTTTGTAGTGCTCAGCTTGGAGACTCTGGAGCCTCGTGCCGGCTCCGGGGGAGGAACGACGAATCTTGTCACTTTCAGAGGTGAGAGTCAAGACGAAGCCATGCGCGGTAGTGGTGCTTTGACCCCACTACCCTATCCGCGGTAGTGGCTCAGTTTGACTCCGGAGCGCTTCGTCCTTCCCCGGCATCGTAAAACTCCGAAGGGAGTCAATTGGCGAAACATCGCCATTACACTCATAAGAAGAAAGGCACGGTGTTTACCCGTGCCCTGCCGGCTATCGTTGGTGGTTGCGGAGCGATCCGTCGTAAAGGCCCGTTCGCATGCAGCAGTTCTTGAAATCTGCGCCCCGATCCGCATGTCTCGCAAAAACGGCGAGAGGCACCCGGCATTCGCGGAGGCCGAAGCGAACCTCAGGCGCTAAAGCGCGACCGTTTAGGAACAGGGTAGCGGCACGACTGAAGTCGTGCCCTTCCCGATCTTCTTCCCAATCTTCTTCACGATTTTCTTTCCGATCTTTCTTTCCGATTTTCTTCACGATCTTCGTCCCGATCTTCTTCCCGATCTTCTCCCAATTCTCTTCACAATCTTCGTCCCAATTTTCTTCACGATATTCTTCCCGATATTTCCGTCCGATCTTCGGCGTTGCTACTTCCCGGCGGCTTTTATTGTGACGGTTACGTAGGTGGTGTGGATTGCCTGGTAGTCGTTGTTGGGATTGATGTCCATGATCGCCAGGCGATAGGATTGTCCGGCCTTGGGCAAGGTGACGGTCTGGTTGATGAACACGCTGTTTACTCCCACTCCGGTAACGGATTCTCCCAGCTTCTTGCCGTCGGTCGTGTCCCAGACCTCGATGTGATCGACCAGCGGAGTCTTCGCGCCATTCTGCTCATAGGCGTAGGCGTTGATTGGAACCGTGGTGGTCGGCCACGTGGAGTTGTTTGCCGGCGAGTTCACATATACGCCGGGGCTGTTCGAGATGGTGAAGTTTATCTGGCTCTGGTGAATGCTCTTGCCTGCACTGCTGACATCTTCCAGGGTTAGAGCATATTTGCCCGGCGACATCGTGAACCATTGATTCAGAGTGGCCCCTTTTGGCGAATCGCCGATCTTCGTGTTGCCGTTCCAGAGTTCGAGGTGGTCGATGCCGGTGCTCGACTCTGCCGCAGCCGATTCGACGGCTAACGCGCTGAAGGGAAACAGAGGCGCCTGCGTGGAATTGTCCGCCGGGGTAGCGATGAATACACCGTACGTGGAAGATTCGTTGTAGCTCGTAACTTCGCGATGGAGAATGGGATAACTTGGCGCCGGGCCAATGTCCTCGATGGTCATTTGGTGCAAGCCGTTTCCGCTCACCGGAAATGCCTGATTGATGTTTTTGCCGGAGACGTCTCCCAGCTTGGTGGATTTGCCGTTGAAGGTGTCCCAGACTTCCATGTGATCGACCTGCGCGCTGAGTTCGGAGGCGGCGGCATTCACCAAGACCGAGACGCCCTGAGTGGAATTGTTGGCCGGCGAATTGATGACCACGCTGCCGGCGTTCGGAGAGAAAAAGTCCGACATATCCGTGGCGCTGGCCGACCATCCGGGATAGGTGGTAATTCCTAAAGACTCCACCATGGTCCTGAGGGCGTTCTCGTGCTTATAAGCGACGTTGGAAACTATGCCGGGCTTTACATTCGGACCGATGAGGCCGGTGTAGATGCGGCCGGCGTCGTCGTCCGCGCCATTGTCGAAGGTCACGATGACCAGTCCGCTGCCGCCGGGCTGAAAATCGGGCGAGCTGAGCATGGGAGTGAGATTGCTCTTCAGGAAATTGTCGCCATCGGATAGGGTCGAGCACTCATCGTGCAGGTCCCAGCATCCGTCGGGAACGATGATGGAGAAGCGGGGCAACGTTCCATTGGCCACGTCGATGCCGAACTGCTCGAAGTCCACGATATTGCCCTGCGATCCCAATGTGTTGTTTAAAACCTCCGCATACCAAACGGCGGCATTGTGGCGGGCGTAGTAGTTGGTAAAGGACGGCTGGTTGGCGTTGGTAAAGTCCGGAACGTTAACGTTTCCACCGGCATTGAGGTAATTCTGCGCGTAAACCTTCCAGGAAATTGGCTGGTTATCCATTAACTGAAAAATATTGGTGTCGGTGATGGGATCTTTGGTGACGGTTGGTTCGCAACTGTTCTGGGTGAAGCAATCGTTGCCGTTGCAATAGAAATTGTGGCCTCCGGGGGGAAGGGTGCAGGCCGGGTTGCCGGGACACGAATAGCTCGATTCGCAACTGCCCGAGGCGAGATAGAGATAGTCGAGCAGCGAGCCGCTGTGGTCGGAGTCGTAGTTGTTGGCATAACCGTATTTGTTCCCCTGGCTGACCAGCCACGGCATGCCGCTGGGATATACGGTGCCGAACGACGTGTTCTCGTCGATGATCAAAACCACGTGCTGGGACAGGGGAACGGCTTGGGCGGATGCGGCGAGGCTGCCGCAGAGTAAGAGAGCTGGAATCAGCGTTATATGGAAGAACATTGAACGGATGTGATAGGTCCCCGGAATGCGCATGCAAAGATTTCCTCTCAAGAATTTGTGTTGGGAATTGTGACGCGGGTGAGCGAACAGCTCACGAGGCTCGCGTCTTGGTGCCAGGGGACCGGGAACCCCTGCGTTGGAACTTGCCCTTTTGCCGTTCTCGCCGCTTGTGTGTGTGCGAGGAGATCATATTTTCCTCGCAGCGGTCGGACGGCGCATCGGCCAATCAAGATGGAACGGAATATCCATAAATAATTGTTTTTGGAGCTCATGGCAAGATGTGAGGAGTTTTAATCCCAGTTCTTTCCTGAATGCGGAAGTCGAGCGGCACTTCGTGCGTGCGGCGCGGGCCTCGCTGGCACCGGGGGACAGTACCCGAGGGGTAACCGAGGTAACACCGGTTGTGCTGGATGAACGCTTGCTTCTGCTATACTGTTCCTGACGCTTTTGCCAGGGTTTGCTTGTTCTCGCGGTGGTTTCCTGAGTCTAGAAAGACTTAAGTGGAACCAGCTTCATCTCCGCCTTTCCTGCCCGCCGCTGAATTCAGCGCCGAATCTAAATTCAAATTGAACGTAGTGGCGTGGACACTTCCGACGTGTATCCAAAAGCGATTGCACCAGAAGTGCGACACCAGCCTCAACAGAAAGAAACCAACTCAGTGACTACATTTTCCACACTGCCCCTGTCTGCCGCATTGCAGCAGAAGCTGGCGGCAGCTCAATTCGTCAACCTCACACCCATCCAGGAGCGCGCTATTCCTCCTGCCCTTGAAGGCAAAGATGTAATCGGCACTTCGCAAACCGGAACCGGCAAGACGCTGGCGTTCCTGATTCCGATCATTGAAATGCTGCAACGCGAGCCCTCGCACGAGGCGCATGCATTAGTTCTGCTACCCACGCGAGAGCTGGCCATGCAGGTCCACGAGCAATATGAAAACCTGCGCGGCCGGTCGTTGCATAAAGCGGCGCTGGTCATCGGCGGGGTGTCGGAGAAAGCGCAAATTCAGAATCTGCGCGCCGGCTGCGGATTGATTATTGCGACTCCTGGCCGCCTGCAAGATTTGCTCGATCGCCGGCTGGCTGACGTTCGCCGCATCAAGCTTCTCGTGCTCGATGAAGCCGACCGCATGTTGGACATGGGCTTTCTGCCCGCGATTCAGCGCATTTTGTCGTTGCTGCCGCAGCGCCGCCAGACTCTATGTTTCTCCGCGACCATGGAATACTCCGTGGCCAACCTGGTGCATCAGTACATGATCGATCCGGTGCGCATAGCTCTTGGATCGGTTCTCAAACCCGCTGAAAGCGTACAGCTGACGGCTTATGAGATGCGTCCCGGCGAAAAGCCCGACGCTCTGCGCCAGTTGCTCTACGAGCAGACCGGTCAGACTCTGATTTTTACCCGCACCAAGCGCGGCGCCGAACGTCTTGCTAAATCTCTGGTGCAGGATGGCTTCTCCGCCGCCCTGATTCATGGGGGACGATCGCAATCGCAACGCAACAACGCGCTCGGCGGATTCCAGGAAGGCAGCTCGCAAATACTAGTTGCCACCGACATCGCATCGCGCGGCCTGCACTGCGACGACATCGCCCACGTCATCAACTACGATCTGCCGAAGATGGCGGAAGACTTTATTCATCGCGTTGGCCGCACCGGCCGCGCCGGATCAGCCGGCCACGCCTCCACGCTGGTCGCCGGCGCCGAAGTTCTTCAGCTTCGCGACATTGAGCGCACGTTAAAGTTGCGCATAGACCGCCGCCAGATCAACACGTCCGACCAGCCGAAGCGCATCGTGCAAAACACGCTGGCCTCGCGCACGCTGACCGCTTTGCCCGGCGAAGTTTTCGTATAGAAATTGAAGCTGGCACCCCATTTCTCGCGTTTTTTGCGAGAAGTGGGGCTTTTGACTTTAGGTTTCCATCCCACCAGAAATCCGGCAACACTCGCGGTCCCCGCCGAATCGAATACCCAAGCAACCAACTGTGAGGTCAACTCATGAAAGCTCCATTCGTACTCGGTCGTATCCTGTTCGGCGGATTCTTTCTCTACAACGGCATCGAGCACCTGATCAAGTCCAAAGACATGGCTCCGGCCGCCGAATCCAAAGGCGTGCCTTTGCCCGAGTTGGCGGTGCAACTGGCCGGAGTTCCGCTCATCATCGGCGGAGCCAGCCTGTTGCTCGGCGTTAAACCCAAGCTTGGATCCATGGCCATCCTCGGCTTTCTCGCCGGAGTCTCGCCCATCATGCACGACTTCTGGAGCCACGAAGATCCGGAAAAGCGCATGGGGGAAATGATCAATTTCATGAAGAACATGGCATTGGCCGGAGGCGCGCTCGCGCTCATGGGCGTCGACGAACCCTGGGAAGCCAGCGTGCCGGTTCCGCGTCCCAAGCTCACAGACAAAGCGCGCAAAGTCGCCCGCATGATCGCCGCATAGCGCGGCTGGCGCGTCGCTTGTCTAAGAAGTAATGAAGACCGCGCCGTGGCAAGAGTCAGTGCCGCGATCCCGCACCGGGCACCGTAAGTTAACTCATTAACCCCGATGCCCGGCGCTTCTTCTTTCTCTTATACTTTCCCGTTTCACTTTGCGATTGTTAAAGCCTTGGTACCACCATACGAATCCCCTGATTGACCATCGTCTTAACAACGTGTTATAAATGCCCGTTTTGCGCTGGGGTGCGGGAGACGGGGGTCTGCCTGTTTGCCTGTTTTTCCGTCTATTTTTTCTGCCTCCTTTGCGCAAGCTCCGACGCGGCCAAGCTCCATCACTCGGTTTTGGTCTTGCAGTGGAAGCGTGATCGGAATCTGGAGCAATTTTTCATCGATTGAAGATGGGTTGAATTCGGCACGCGGAAGATTGATTTGCGCGTAAGGCTGCGCTGTGGGAGAACTGGGTGCCGTCCCTAAAGGGACTCGATTTATTGTGCATTCTTTTCCCAGCACTGACGTGCTGGGCTCACGAATAGCGTCGCTTCGCGACTGTGTGATCTTAAATTTTGGTTGGAGGACTCATTATGTATAACTGGCTGGCGATGGTTCGGAGCGGAGCACGCCGTGTGGCGACTGGTGTTCTGGGAAAAGCATTTGCGCTGTTCGCGGTTATTGCCGTGAGTTCGTCTGCCGCGCTAGCCGAGCCTTCCGAGGCGGGGGGCGAGGCTTCACTGAAATTGCCGGATCTGTCGCAGGTCAGCTTTTTTAATGGCGCGATTGACGGGCACAAGCTGCTGCTGATCGGCATCTTGTTTTGTATTTTTGGGCTGGCGTTCGGCATGGTGATTTTCATGCGGCTGAAGAATTTGCCGGTACACCGGTCGATGCGCGAGATTTCCGAATTGATTTATGAGACTTGCAAGACGTATCTGATCACGCAGGGCAAGTTTATTTTGCTGCTGTGGGTTTTTATCGCGGTCATCATTCTGCTTTATTTTGGCATGCTCGAGCATATGGAAGCCATGCGGGTGGCGATCATTCTGGGCTTCAGCCTGGTGGGAATCGCGGGCAGTTATGGCGTGGCTTGGTTCGGCATTCGGGTGAATACGTTTGCGAATTCGCGGACGGCGTTCGCTTCCCTGCCCGGCAAACCGTATCCGGTCTATCAGATTCCGCTGGAAGCGGGGATGAGCATTGGCATGATGCTGATCAGCGTGGAGCTGCTCATCATGCTGTTTATTCTGCTGTTTGTGCCGGGAGATTACGCGGGGCCATGCTTTATCGGGTTTGCCATTGGCGAGTCGCTGGGCGCGGCGGCGCTGCGCATTGCCGGTGGAATTTTTACCAAGATCGCCGATATCGGATCGGACTTGATGAAGATTGTATTCAAGATCAAGGAAGACGACGCGCGGAACCCCGGCGTGATTGCCGACTGCACGGGCGACAATGCGGGCGATTCGGTGGGACCGTCGGCGGATGGGTTTGAGACGTATGGCGTGACCGGCGTGGCGCTGATTACTTTTATTTTGCTGGGAGTGAAAAGTCCGGCCGTGCAGGTACAGTTGCTGGTGTGGATTTTTGTGATGCGCGTGATGATGCTGATCGCCAGCGCGGTTTCTTATTTCTTGAATGCGGCCATCGCCAAGGCTCGCTACGGCAACGCGAATGAGATGAATTTCGAAGCGCCGTTGACATCGCTGGTGTGGCTGACTTCGATCATTTCGATTGCGCTCACCTACCTGATTTCTTACTTCATCATTCCCGAGCTGGGCGGAGATTTGTCGCAGTGGTGGAAGCTGGCCAGCATTATTTCATGCGGAACGCTGGCCGGGGCGGTGATTCCGGAACTGGTGAAGGCGTTTACCTCGACGGAGTCGCGGCATGTGAAAGAAGTGGTGATTTCGGCGGAGGAGGGCGGAGCGTCGCTGGGGATATTGTCGGGGTTTGTGGCGGGAAATTTTTCCGGCTACTACCTGGGTTTGGCGATGATGATTTTGATGGCGATCGCTTATGAGATGAGCACGATGGGACTTGCGATCGCGGCGGGAATGCTTGCGCCCGCAGTGTTTGCGTTCGGGTTGGTGGCGTTTGGATTTTTGGGCATGGGGCCGGTGACGATTGCGGTGGATTCGTATGGTCCGGTTACGGACAACGCGCAATCGGTGTATGAGCTATCGCTGATTGAGCAAGTGCCGAATGTTGAGGCGGAGATTAAGAAGGACTTCAATCTGAGCATCAACTTCGAGCGGGCAAAATATTTGCTCGAGGCGAACGACGGGGCGGGCAATACGTTTAAGGCGACGGCCAAGCCGGTGCTGATCGGCACGGCTGTAGTGGGAGCGACGACGATGATTTTTTCGATCATCATGGCGCTGACCGCCGGGCTGACGGAAAACGTAGAGAAGCTTTCGCTGCTGCACGCGCCATTTTTCCTGGGATTGATCACGGGCGGGGCAATGATTTACTGGTTCACGGGCGCGTCGACGCAGGCGGTGACGACGGGGGCGTATCGCGCGGTGGAGTTCATCAAGGCGAATATCAAGCTGGACGGCGTGGTGAAGGCTTCGGTTGCGGACAGCAAGAAGGTGGTGGAGATCTGCACGAAATACGCGCAGAAAGGGATGTTGAACATCTTTATCGCGGTGTTTTTCGGAACTCTCGCTTTTGCGTTTGTGGAGCCGTTTTTCTTTATCGGATATCTGATCTCGATTGCGATCTTCGGGCTTTACCAGGCGATCTTTATGGCCAATGCCGGCGCGGCATGGGACAACGCCAAGAAGATTGTGGAAGTGGAGATGAAGCAGAAAGGCACTCCGCTGCACGACGCCACGGTGATTGGAGACACGGTGGGCGACCCGTTTAAGGATACGTCGTCGGTGGCGCTGAATCCGGTGATCAAGTTCACGACCTTGTTTGGATTGCTGGCGGTGGAACTGGCGGTGACGCTGACTCGCGATCACGGGGCGACGATCACCAATGTGCTGGCGCTGGCTTTCTTTTTGGTGTCGTTTTTCTTTGTGTACCGGTCGTTTTACGGGATGCGGATTCGGTCGGGCGATTAAGTCAACGGCAAAATCTTTACCACAGAGGAGCCCTGGGGAAAACACTGAGGAGCACAGAGTAGAATAACATCTTCACGCCATCCGAGATTGCGTCGGATGGCGTTTTATTTGGGCAAAACCATCAATCGCCGAGAGCGCGGAGAACGCAGAGGAAGGCAGATGCGACTGTTTAGTTTGGGCCTTTCATCTTGTCTTTGACGCTGTGGGCGAGTTTTTCGATTTCTTCGGCCTTCCTGATTACTTCGACGGAGAGAAGATTTTCGTTCGATTTGTCGACGGAAGCTTTGAGTTCGACCGCGAGCTTGAGCAGTTTTTCGGTATCGGACTTCACGGCGGCGGCGCGCTCCTGGTTGGCTTTCTTGGCCATATCGTGGGCGATGCGCTCACTCGCTTCGTCTGACCCGATGGGGGCAGCGCCGGAATCCCGGTGGGGCGGCGGCGATTGGGTTTGGGCAATTGCAGGAATGGAGCAGAGGCAAAAGAACAGAGCCAATGAGCAGCTGATTGAGCGCACGGAATCCTCGACGCGAAAAAAGTTACAGATGCCGGCTCAAGTATGCCACTGTGTGGTGGGGGGAAATCAAGAACGACGATCGGCTGACACGGCGGAAATTTGGGGAATGGTGCAGTTTGGCTTACGCGCCGAGATCGTCTAGCCTGAAATTCCTCGCTTCGCCTGAAAAACGGCTTCGCTCGGAATGACATAGCATTTCAGGGGGCGAATTCCACCCTAACGAAAATCTGGAGTATCGAACTCTAAGGCTGGCCTTCCAGATCGATCTTGAGTACGTGCAGGTGCGAATTCTTGGAATCAAGCACGCCATTCACCTTGACCTTTTGACCTTCGAAACCATGAACGAGATCCGGACGGT
Organism: Candidatus Sulfotelmatobacter sp.; assembly: GCA_049584475.1. Classification (GTDB taxonomy): domain Bacteria; phylum Acidobacteriota; class Terriglobia; order Terriglobales; family Acidobacteriaceae; genus Sulfotelmatobacter. The sequence goes on from JBAUXX010000081.1 coordinate 9,846, forward strand.
CGAGGTGGTAGACGTCTCTTCCGTCTTTGCCAGACACGAGGACCAGATCGCCTCCGAGGTGCTCGATGCAGTACTGGGAGCAGGTGGCCGCGGTTCCACCCATGGACTTGGATTTGAGCATTTCCTGGTGAGAGCGGGTCAGGGAGTGAACGTTGAGGGCGCACTGGCTGTCGGAAACTTCTCCGTGAAAGAGGCGCGGAGTGCCGGTTGGGGGATTGTTAGACTGAGCGTGAACAGAAATCGCCACGATTAGGATTGCCGCCGCGCTGGGAAATCGAAGGTGTTTCATGGTCTCTCCTGCCACGAGGCAGATCAGGGAAGCACGGTAAATTTCATGTGCATACCTTCGTGGTCTTCGCTGCAAATCACGGTACAAACCACTTCATACTCGCCAGGCTCGCTCGGGGCGGTGAGAAGAAATTCCTGCTGGCCGGGCTTGAACAGCAGGTCCCACCCTTCGACTTTCGTTCGATCTTTGGCGCGAAGCAAGGAAAAGCCATGAATCGATCCGTCGCGATTCCAAGTTTTGCCGCGGCGCGCTGTAACGCGAAGAAGCAATTTTTCACCGGCTTTGACAGTGATCTCCGGAGTGCGTTGTCCGGCGATCTTGTAACGACTGTCGCTGTCGGCCAGCAGGTCGATGGTTCGTGGTTGAGCATCGGCCCATGTGGTGCGAGCCAGAAAAATGCCGAGGGCCACGATTAGTACGGTAGCGCAAGACAGGATTTTTTTTGTCATAGCGAATCTGGGAAGTTACGGTGTGGTGCAATTTCACGTTTGCAGCGCCTGAAGGCGCAATTTCCTTTTCAAGCTTGCGTATGCGTGAACAGGCTGCGGAAAAAGCTTTTTTACCGGCAAACAGCAAGCCTCAGGCGCTAAAGCGCGTCAGTGATTTCAAAACCTTGGCGGCACGAGTAAACTCGTGCCCTTCCCGTCCTAACTACGAATTGATCATTTTTCCACAACCTGTGAAGGAAAACACCGATACGAACGATGTCTTGTTGACACTTCACTGAGTCATGTAAAAGAGGACTAGTTTCATGTCCTCGTCAGTAATGGTGGCACGGACGCGCATGTGGCGGAGCACAGTGGCCATCATGCGCGGAGGGAATTTTTGCGGAGCGGCGTGGCAGCGTCCGCAATTGGCGCGGTAGCGTTGCTCGCCCTGCACGCGCATGGCGCCGGCGTCGATAGGGTGAGCGACGGTGGTGACGCCGACTTCTTTGGCGTTGGGAGATTTTTCGGCGCAGAGGAACGTCAACAGCGCGAGGATGCTGATTGCGATGTAGAGAGCGGTCTTCGTTGAATTGGGCCTCATTGAATCCCCGTCCGGCCTAGCGGAAGCAGGAATCGGTAGGCGATTCCGGTGCTCCATTGATTGAAGTTGCCCTGGGAGCTGAACTGGCGGCCGTAGCTGGCGATCGCTTTGAGGCCGTCGCGAAGGAAGTAGTTGACGCCAAAATCCGCTTCGCGAGTGTCGGCACCGGGCAGGTCGGCTTCTTCGGCGTCATCGGAAGTGATTTGGCCGAGGTAAAACTGCTGGAGGCGCGCGACGAGTTCGGTGCGGCGCATGGCTTTCTGCCAGAAATACACCTGACTGAGGCGATAGTCGCCCTCGACCCAATAGCCGCTGCCCTGAAATGTTCGCGCATATTCGGAGCGCAGGTTCAGAGGAAGCCTGACCGGCTGCCAGCCCATGTGGAATCCGAAGGCGTTGGTGCGCGCGTCTTGAAACAGATGCTGAAAGGAACCGCCAACTTCGAGACGCGGTCCGGGGAAGAAAAATCCCATGCGGGCGCCGGCGTGACGTTCGGAATCCACGGCGTCTTTGCCGATGCTGGTGACTGAAGCGTAGACAGCGTAGTTCATGTTGACGCGCGCGTTGACGGGAAAGCCGCCGCGAAGCATGAATCCGTCACTGTCGGCGGTGGCGAGGGGAAGGATCAGCGGGTCGGGTTGCAGAGCGCGAATCCAAACGGGATAGAGCCGCTCATTGAAGATGCCGAAGGGCGTGAGGAACCGGCCGGCGGTGACGGTGAGGAACGGGTTGGCGATGTAGTCTGCCTGGAGGTAATCGAGGTGCTTGGTGACGGGGCCGGCATAGGGGCCACCCGTGGGAGGACGCTGGAATTCACCTTCGAATTCGGCGCGGGATTCGATGAGCCAGTGATCGCCAAGTGGAACCAGCAAGAGCGGATTGATTTGCGTGTCGATGAGGTTCTGGCCGCCGCTGACGAAGTTGAAGTAGCCAAAGCTCCCGCTGAGAATGGGAACTGGCTTGTCGGCGGGAGTCTCGACTGCCGATTCTGGAGCCTGGGCAAGCAATTGGGCCGAAGCAGGAAGCGTGAGCGCAAACGACAGCGCCGCCAGGAAGCTGGCGAATCGACGGAGTTCTGCCCGCGCTTCGCGATGAGATGGCAACAAGTTCCTCCTAAGCCTTTGATGGAATTGTCCTTCGCGGCTGCTTTCAAGAGGAACATCACGGAGGTAACCTACGTATAGACAAGTGTCGGAATAGGACTGTTCCCAAATGTTGTGTCTCACCAATCAGAATTGGGCGCGTCTAAGCTTGTAAATGGAGGGTGGAATGAATTGCAAAAGCCAGGCAGTTACTTATTCGAAACAGGTTTTGCTATTGGGCGTCGCATCGGTTTTTGCCGTGGCGATGGTTTCTGGCGCTTCGGCTGCCGATGACCGTGGAGCACTGACCGAGGAATTCCATCAGACTTATGCGCTCACGCCGCAGGGGCGGGTGGAACTGGACAACATCAACGGGCCAGTTCACATTTCGACGTGGGACCGCAACGAAGTGAAAGTGGACGCCATCAAGAGCGCCGATATGAAAGAACGGCTGGACGAGGCGAAGATCGAGGTGGATTCCGGCAAGGACTACATTTCCATCCGGACCAGGTATCCGGAACATGACCACACCTTCAACTGGGGATCGCACAACAATCCGGCGAGCGTGGAATATACGCTGACGGTACCGCGGGCGGCACGGCTCGATGAGATCAAGTTGATCAACGGCGAGTTGGATATTACGGGCACGAGTGGAGAAGTTCACGCGTCGTGCATCAACGGGAAGCTCGAGGCGCAGAATTTGTCGGGCCGGGCGGAGCTTTCGACGATCAATGGGCGGCTAGACGCGCGCTTTGACCAGCTTGCCGGGTCGTCGGTGGAATTGAAATCGGTGAATGGATCTGTCGATTTGACGATTCCTTCGGATTCGAAGGCGGAGCTTGAGGCCAGCACGGTGTCGGGCAGCATCGACAATGATTTCGGATTGCATGTGAACAATCACCGCTTTGTGGGCCACGATTTGCGCGGCGAGTTGGGCAGCGGTGGTACACGGATCAAGATGGAAAATGTGAATGGCCACATCGCGGTGCATCACGCACAGGATGGGCGGGCGTTGAGCCCGGTGAAGGATTTGAACCATCGGGATAAAGATGACGATGATGACAGCGATATTTAGAGATCCCTATGTCGAGCCACCGGCTGGCCTCAGCGGCTAAAGCCGGCGTCTTTTGCCGGTCTTAACGGCACGGCTGAAGTCGTGCCCTTCCCGAGATTATCGTGGGGCGCTAATAAATCGTGTAGCCGGGAGCGGGAGTGCGAAGATCGGGCTTGGTTGCCATGAGCAGCAGAGCGCCTTCGCGTTTGAAGGCGCGGAGGTCGTCGATGCTGTGGAACGATTTGGTTTTGTAGTCGTCGGGGGTGGGCGTGTCATCGGGGATGCGGCGGGCTTCCACGTTTTCGAAGGCATGCTTTTTTAGAAGCTCTATATATTCGGCGGACGAGCGCACGTGGACCGGCACTTTCAGCTTGTCGACCCACTGTAGCGAATATTGATTGTCTTTGTAGAGATTGATGAGGATGAAGAGCCGGCCGCGCGGCGCCATCACGCGGAATAATTCCATCAGGGCGCGGTCCTGGTCGGCGTAGTAGTAGAACGATTCGACGGATAGAACTTTGTCGAAGAAGTTTTCCTCCCAGGGAATTTGCTGTGCCGATCCCCAGATGTAGAGAATGTTGTCGAAGTCCTTGGAGGCCTCGCGCGCCTGGCGCACCATCTCGTCGGAGACATCGAGGCCCACGACCTGGCCGAAACCTTCCGGGCCTTCGCCGACCAGTCGCGCGAGCAGTCGCGTAGCCCAGCCTGAACCGCAACCGAGATCGAGGACGCGCTCGCCGGGACGGAGATTCATCAGGCGAAGGGTTTTTTCGGTGATGTCGAGATGGTGATTCTCCATCTTCGGGCCTTCACCTGCGGCGGCCCAGCGGTTGAATTCCTGTTGCAGGCGTTCGTCGGGAGTGGGGCTGTTGGGCATGGGTGTCTCTTCTTTCTGTACCCTCCAGCATAAAACATCAGGCTTGGAGATGCCGCCAAGATGTGACATCCTACCTGCGTATCACTAGACATCCTCAGCTGGAGAGCCAATCCCAATCTTGCGGCCGCCCGACCTATTGAAGAAGGTGAGACGATGAGCAAAGCAACTTATCCCTTGAAGCTTCCTGTTTCAATTAAAAAGGCCGCGGAGAGACTGGCGAAGGAAGATGGTGTGTCTTTGAACCAGTGGATCGCTTCGGCGGTCGCGCAAAAGGCCGGAGTGGTGGAGACGGCGGCGGAATTCTTCAAGAAGCGCGACGGAAACGCGACGGGAAGCGGGCTTATGAAGTTCCTGCGTCACGCCCCGAATGTAACTCCCGATTCCGAAGACGTCGTTCGATAAGCCAAACGCGAGGCAAACTGCCCTGAGCGAAGTCGAGGGACGGGGGCGTTGCTGGTGTGCTACAGTTTCCCTCCACATGGCGACACGCTCTCAGGATCCTCCATCGCCTCCAGACCCCAGTCCTCTCTACTGCCCCAACTGCGCTCAAGAAGTGAATGATCCTCTTACTTGCGGCGATTGCTCTGCGGTGATCTGCCGCCGTTGCGGAACGCCGCTTGAATCCGCAGACGAATTGGGAATGGGATGACGGAGCCGACTGCTATTTTGCCCGTCGCCACCGAGGTGGAGTCTTCAAAACCTACGCTTGTACGCGGGTTGGGGCTGCTGGATTCAGTGCTGCTGCTGGTGAGCGGGATTATCGGGTCGTCGATTTTTTTGACGGCGAAGGATATTGCCGGGCCGCTGCCACATCCCACATTGTTTTTGCTTGTTTGGGTGATTGGCGGAGTCGTGTCTTTGTTTGGGTGTGCGGCATTTGCCGAGTTGGGATCGATGTTTCCGGAATCCGGTGGGCAGTATGTTTATTTGCGCGAGGCCTACGGCGATCTGGTGGCGTTTTTGTATGGATGGATGCTGTTCAGTGTCGCTAACGGTGGGTCCATTGCGGCACTCGCGGTGGGAGCGGCGGCGTATACCGGAGAAATCGTTCCGATGATTTCTCAGCAGCATGTTGTATTCGCGTTTGCCGGAATTACATTTACGCGCGCGCATGCCGTGGGACTGGCGCTGATTGCCATTCTGACTTATGTGAATGTGGTGGGACTGCGGTGGGGTGCGCTGTTGCAGAACGTTTCCACGTGGACCAAGTTTGTGGCGATGGCGGGATTTGTGATTCTGGGATTCGCCATCGGTAAAGGCGACTGGTCGCACTTTCACAGCCAGGGAATGCCGCTGAGCATGGGGCTTTCCACGCGCGAGCTTATTTCCGCAATGGGCGTGGCGCTGATTGCGGTGTTCTGGGCGTATGACGGGTGGGTCTATGTGACGTGGGTGGCGGGCGAGGTGAAGGAGCCGCGGCGCAATGTGCCGCGGGCGATGGTGCTGGGAGTACTTGTGGTGGGCGTGATTTACCTCGCCATGAACATGACTTATGCGTATGCGCTGCCCATGAGCGAGATTGCGAAGCACGAAACGATTGCCAGCGCGGCGGCAGCTGCATTGTTTTCTCCGAAGGCGGCACTGTGGCTTTCGGCGGTGATTGCGATTTCATGCTTCAGCGCGGCGGCGTCGTGCACGCTGGCCGGGGCGCGGGTTTATCTGGCGATGGCGCAGGATGGAGTTTTCTTCCGACGCATGGCGGTGATTCATCCAAAGTGGCGGACGCCGGCGTTCAGCCTGATTGGACAAGGCGTTTGGGCGGCCGTGCTTACGTTGAGCGGGCGTTACGACCAGCTTTATACATATGTGATTTATGGCATGGTGCTGTCGTACACGCTAACGGTGATTGGGTTATTTTTGCTGCGTTGGAAACGGCCGGAGGTTGAGCGGCCATATCGGTGCACGGGTTACCCGTGGCTGCCGGCGATTTATGTGCTGGTGGGGGCGGCGTGGACACTGAACACGATTATCACGCGGCCCACCCAGGCTTTTTGGGGAACGGCGATTGTGCTGGCAGGTGTGCCGGGATATTTGTATTGGAAGTGGAGTGCGCAGAAGGCCGCGGCAGTGGGGTAGTGCAATGTTTGAGCGGTTTACTGAGAAGGCGCGGCGAGTTGTTTTCTTCGCGCGATATGAGGCGAGCCAATACGGTTCTCCTTTTATTGAGACCGAGCACCTCCTGCTCGGCGTTTTGCGTGAGGACAAGCGATTCGTCGGGAGATTGCCAGCGGGCGCTGCGGAACTTGCGCGAAGCCAGATTGAGGCTCTTGGGCCTAAGCAACCGGGCACTGCGACCAGCGTAGACCTTCCATTGAGCAATGCTTCGAAGCGTGTGCTGGTTTACGCGATGGACGAAGCGGATCGCTTAAATCATCGGCATATAGGTTGCGAACACCTTCTGGTGGGGCTGATCCACGATAAAGAGACAGAGGGAGCCAGAATTCTCGAGCAGCTCGGAGTCAAGGTCGAACAGCTCAAAACGCTAGCGCTGGCGTCGACGAGCGATGTGGCACAGTCTGCGCGAGTGCTTCCTCCGAGTTATCAAGGACGCCAGGCGCGATCAACCAGCGTGATTAAGCTTCGCGGTGGGATTTGGGATGCAGGTTATGTGCGTGAAGCCGTGCGACGTTGTTGCGAGGCCAAGTTTTATTGGCGCAAGACATCATGGAAGCGACGCGACGCTGTGCTGGAACGCAGGACGGGCGAAATCTCTTTGGATCTGACTCTCGCCGAAGATTCGGCGAACTTCGAGTTGGTCCAAGGCGGCTGGAAAAAGGATCTGTGCGCGATTTGCCGCTGGGAATTGTTCGAATCGGCGGACGATCATGGCACGGGTTATTTCAATGGGCGGGATTGGCTGTGTACGGAATGCTATGACAATTTTTGGGGACGGCCGGAGTTTCTTGGAGGGTCGTTTGGGGATATGACCTAAAGGACGCTAAGGCCCTCCAATGAGCTACACCGGCACCGCCGTCTTCCTTGGCGGATTGAAGAACGGCAGCGTCGTTACCTTCACGTTCGTCTTCAGGCGTATTGCCTCGATTGTGATTTCCATTTGCAACGTTGTGCCGGGTTTGGAATGGGCGGTTTCGACGCTGGCCAGCGCGATCAGCTTTTTTAGAATGGGCGACCAGCTTGTTGTGGTGGCTTTGCCGACCTGCTTCTCTCCCGAATAAATTGGGACGGCTACGCGCGAGGCTGCGGTGGGTGCGGCGGGGGTGAGGCCATAGCGTTCGTAGAGAGCTTCTATATCCGTCCAATCGACTTCGAGGCCGACGAGTTGGCGCGGCACGCCGTTCTTCGCGTCTTGTTCCAGCGCGCGCTTGCCGATGAAATTTTCTTTTTCCAGGTGAACCATCTTGGCGAAGCCCAGTTCGTAGGGAGAGAATTTCTGCGAGGCGATCAGCGCTTTCTTGGAGCTGGTGTAGTCGACTTCGATAAGGAGTAATCCGGCTTCGACGCGGGCTACGTCGAGCGCCAGCATTCCGGCGGCGTGCAGATCGAACTGCTTGCCTTTTTCGGCAAGCGCATCCCAGACCTTGATGGGATTATTCTTCGCTCCGTCACCCCTTGCCCCTTCACCGCAAGGCACCCAGATTTCGTAGCCGAGATCGCCGGTGTAGCCGGTACGGGAGATATCGACGGGGACGCCGGCGATTTTGCCTTGCGTCACGCGAAAATATTTGAGATTCGCGATGTCGGCGTCGGCAACGGCCTTTAGCAGCTTGGCGGAAGTTGGCCCTTGCAGAGCGAGAGCTGCGAGCTTCTCTGAGATGTCTTCGATCTGAACATTCAAGTTGAGGCCGTTCTGACGGAACCAGCGCAGGCTGGGGTCGGCGGCGGTCCAACGATAGACGTTTTCTTCGAGGCGCGAGATCGTGCCATCGTCGATGACTTTGCCCTGCTCATCGCACCAGCAGCAGTAAATTACCTGGCCGACTTTGACTTTGTTGATGTCGCGAGTGATGACGCGGTTGACCAGTTTGGTGGCGTCTTTGCCGGTGATGCGGTACTTGTAGAGCGGAGAAATATCGATGAGGGCGGCAGCGTTGCGAATGGCGTTATATTCGTGCTCGTGGTGAACTTCGTAGACGCTGACCGTGTAATAGCCGCTCCACTCGCGGTAGTTGAGGCTTTGGCAGAGCGGGAAAGTGCGTTCGTGAAAGGCGGTTCCGATGGGCAAGAGTATGGCCTCGATGAGATTTGTGCCGAAGCCGGATTATATGCAGGCGTGGGGTGAGGCGGCAAGACGAGCGTCGAGTTTCACTCGACGGACAGCTATCCCACAAAGGTACCTCAGGGGCTAAAGCCCGGCGTCTTCTGACCCTTTTACGGCACGACTAAAGTCGTGCCCTTCCCGATCCCGATTGCGCCACTCGCTGATTTGTTCGACCGCGTGCGCGAGAGAGGAGACGATGCGGTCGGGGCGCGTGTTGCCGAATCTTTCTTTGGCTTTGTCGAGATCGCCGGCGAATCCCCAGATGCCGGCGAGAATTTTAGTTTCGGGAAGATGCATGCGGATGCGCTGGCATAGCGCGCTGGCCTGCGCGAAGGCGAACGGCGGAAGCGCAGAGATGCAGACTACGTCCTGGGGTTCGGGTGTGAGTTGAGTCAATATCTCTTCGAAGGGCGAATCGAACGGCAGCGAGAGGACGCCGTGACCGGAGCGCTGCAGCAATTGAGCGAGCATGGAAGAAGCGATTTCGTCGGCCTGATCGTTCGCCGCCAAGCAGAAAATGCGAACCGTGGAGGGCGCGGGGTCGGCCTGAACGGAAGGCAATTCGGGCTGCGCAGAGGATATCCAGCGCGAGATTAGTTTTCTTGGTTTCGCCGAGGCTTCTTCGGGACGGTAAACCGCCAACTCGGAGATGATTTCGCTGACACTCAGGAAGAGAAATGATTCGCGAGTTTCGTTCAATGCGCCTTTGTGACGGTCCTGCTCGGCTAAAGTGAGCGCGGGGATCAAGACCTGATCGTAGAAGCTCATCAGTGGGTGAGACTTGAGAAATGTAGTGGCGATTGTGCGGGCATCATCCTGATCGAGGGCCAGCAGACGCTGATAGAACTGCGCCTCGAGGGACAAAGCGGTTTCATCGCCAAGGAGAACGTGAAGAAACGACATGCGCGGAACATAGCGGCCGAGTACGATCACGCAGACGGTCAGCGGAACGGCCAGGATGAGGCCAGCCCACCCCCACAACATGGTCCAGAAAACCGTAGTGACCAGGAGCGCAAGAGAAGAGATTCCAGTGTGCGCGCCGTAGAGCCAGGGCTCAACCACGTTGGCGGCGATCAATTCGAGCAACGCGAACAAAAGAACGACCAGAAGCGGCGGTCCCCAGCCGTTGAAGACCGCGAGAGCCAGCATCAGAGGAAAAGCGGTGGCCGCGAGGGCTCCCGCATAGGGCACGATGCGGAGTACGCCTGCGATCACTCCCCAAAGAATCGCATTGGGAATGCCAATGAAGAACAGGCCAACACCGAAACAAATTCCATAGCAGGCATTCACCAGAAACTGCATGACCAGGTAGCGGCTGATGCGGTGCGCCGCGTCGTCGAGCGCGAGCGTCATGGCGTGCAGTTGCGCCACACCTGCAAGGCGGAGAAAACGGTCGCGCAAGTCCTCCTGTTTAATCAGAATGAAAACAGTGAAGATCAACACCATGCCGGTGGTTCCGATGGGTTGAAAAAACGGACCCGCCACCTGGCGCAGGTATTGCAAGCCGCCCGGCGGCGAGGCAATTACCTGAACGGGCAATGGAGTCTGGGCGGATTGATCTTTGGATGCTGCCCGAGAGGCCTCGGAAGAACCCGGATTGGTTTCCGGCTCGGAGAGTTCACGTCCGATTTCCTGCACGCTTTCGGTGGCTCGCTCAAGAGCATTACTGGGCGCGGCGTGAAGAGCTTCGAGCTTGTTGTGAATATTAATCCGATATTGAGGAAGGTTGTTCGCGACTTGCAGCAATTGCCTGGCGACGACCCAACTCAGCCCGCTGAGAGCGGCGATACAGATCAGCGTCGCCAGCGCCACCGCGGGAACGCGGCTCAGGCGAAGCTTTTGCAGCCACATCACCAGAGGTGTAAGCAGAAAGTTCAGGGTCAGAGCGAGGGCGAGCGGAATGAGAACGGCGCGGGCAAAATACAGAATAAGAACGACGCCCGCCATGATCAGAAGCGGGTTGAGCGTCGACGAATTCTGTTGGGCGCGGGCCATATGCTTTGACAAGATACTCTAATCTTGCGGTCTTTGTTCAGGGTTCAATGTTCAGTCACGGCCGCCGCGCTCGGCGATCAGGCGCATGGCTGGCTCGCTCACCCAATCCTGATTGTGAAAGCGTTCGCCCCACGAAAGCGGAGTGACGTCGCGGAATTCGCGCATCGTCTCGTCTTTCGCGAAGCGAAGGCGTTTGCGCAAAGACGCGCGGACATTGGGATCGGCTCCGTTGTCGAGAAGCAGGAGGGTGAAAGCATCGTCCTGCTGGCGGCCGCAGAGGTAGGCCTGCGATACCACGCAGCCGAACAGCGCCGTGTGGCCACCGAAGCCGTCTGCATCGACTTCGGCTTTGACATTCACATCCATCCCTTGCTCGATCAGCCAACGAGCAATCTCGATTTCGTCGAAGTCGACGCACATGTGAAGTAGCGTGGTGCCGGCCAGGGGAGTTCCGTGCAGGGCGAGCGAACGGTCGGCATGGCAGCCGAGTTCGGGCGGGTAGATTTCTTCGTGGGAAAAAGTGCGGGACAGGAGATGAGGATCGCGTTGCAGATGCGCTTCGAGCAAATCGATGCGACCGCGATGCAGAGCCATGGGCGGCGTGTCCGGAAGATGGAGACCGCGCGCAACGACGAGGTCGAGGGAGCGGTGCTTGCCTTCAGGATGACGGTTATAGGTTTCGAGTAAAAGGGCAACGGGCGCCAGTTGGTTTCCGTGTTCGTCAGCGAATTCGGCTCCGAGTTCCAACAACAGCGCAAGGCCTGACGGGTTCAGCGTTTCGCATGGGCCCATCACGCAACCGGGCGTAGGACGGGCGCCCATGTCATAAAGCCGGCGCGCGGTTTCAATTCTGCCTTGCAGGCAGGCACGGTCGAATGCGTGCTGTAAGTCGGCCGCGCCAAGATCACGGAGCATCTGGATGATCGCGTCCTGTCCGAGATTGGCAGCGTAGGATATCGGCGGACCCCAGTTGCTGTCAACGCGTCCGCAGGCACTTTCGCGAAGGAGTTGCGGATTTTTCAATACCAGCTTGCGGACCGCTTCGACGTCACCGCACCAGATGGCGTCTGTCATACGGCAAGCGGTGACAAGTCGCGGCCAGTTCGGTAATCCGTAGCTGCGGGCCAGCACGAGCTGCGCGTCGGCCAACTTCGCTTCGGCGCGAGCAATCGCTTTGGGCTGGTGCTTACGCAATTCGGCGAGAGCAGATGAATCACCTTGACGAATTGCACGCAGCAAATCTTTGGCTTGATGTTTAAGTTGGTCGAGGTTGGGGCGGACAGGAAAGTGACGATCGGAAAAAGCACGCGCCATGGACGGACCTCCTTCGTGGTCGTGCCCGGAGTCCGCTGGATCGGGCGAAAAGGAGGTTCGTGAGAACCTGGTTTCGGGTGTCGCTGCAGGTGGACTCGGTCCTGTCCGCGGACGGGTGGCGTCCTGTACGCCGAGGACAGTATAGCGCAATACTCAATGCGCATGAGATAAAGCACCACAAGCGGATCCTCGGCCCCGCTAGAGAAAACGCCGGCTTCGGGACGACGCCAGCGAGGCGCAACACGGTTAACGAACCACCAATTTGTGCAGACAAAGTATTCGTTTCTCGATAGAATGTCGCTTCGGCTGTTGTTGATTATGCGATCCATCCTGCCATCATTGTGTGGTGTTCTCCGAAGCTGGACTGTGCTTCCTGCCGGGCTCTAATTTATCCAAGAGCGAATCTCTTTTTTCCCAGCGGCGCACCGAATCCCGCTGCAGCAGTTTCCAAGAAGTGAATCGGTCCCGACACTGAGTGCGCCTGTTACAATCCGGGCGAATCTGGCAGACGCTTAAGACTTGAAGGCGAATATGAGTTCCAACGGAACGAAATACGACGTGATCGTCATCGGCGGAGGCCACAACGGGCTGGTCAATGCCGCTTATTTGGCGCGCGCGGGCAAGAAAGTGCTGGTGCTCGAACGGCGTCACATCGTTGGCGGAGCGGCGGTCACGGAGGAGATTTTTCCCGGGTTCAAGTTTTCGGTTTGCTCGTATGTGGTCTCGCTGCTGCGGCCCGAGATTATTCGCGATTTGGATTTACCTCGACACGGACTGGAGATTCTTCCCCTCGATGGAACGTTCACTCCGATGCCCAGCGGCGATTACCTGTGGCGGGTGAACGATCACGGCAAGACGCATCGCGAGATTGCGCGTCATTCGCGCGTAGATGCCGAGGCTTACGACGAATTCGGCAAAGCTATGCAGGCGATGTGCCGCTTTGTGAAACCGATTTTGAGCATGGTGCCGCCCGACCCAGCCACGCTCGATCCGCGGGAGCTAATGAAGCTGCTGTTCATCGGCAAGCGTTTTCAGGGCATGACGAGCGAGGACAAATATAACCAAGTCCAGCTCATGACGATGAGCGCCATTGATTTTCTGGATCAGTGGTTCGAGACCGATGTGCTCAAAGCGACGATGTCGGCGTCAGGAATCATCGGGACGTTTCTGGGCGTGCGATCGCCGGGTACCGCGTATGTGTTGCTGCACCATTACATGGGCGAGATCGACGGCGCATTTCGCGCGTGGGGATTTGCCCGCGGAGGAACGGGAGCAATTTCAAATGCGATTGCCGATGCGGCGGTGGAAGCTGGCGTAGAAATTCGCACGCAGGCGGGCATCGCCAAGATTTTGGTCAAGGACGGCAAGGCTAAAGGCGTAGTGCTGGCCAATGGCGATGAGATTTATGCGGATCTCGTTTCTTCCAGCGTCGATCCGCGGCTGACTTTCAACAAATTTATCGACGCCGAGCATCTCCCTGGCGAATTCCTCGAAGATGTTAATCGCTTCAAGTATCGCGGATCGTCGGGCAAAGTGAATCTGGCGCTGGATGCGCTGCCAGATTTCAAGTGCATGCCAGGGCCAGGCGCGCATTTGCGCGGAGCGATTTCGTGTTCGCCCTCGGTCGAATACATGGAGCGAGCCTATGACGACGCGAAGTACGGGAATTTTTCGCAGCGGCCCTATATCGACATGGTGATTCCCTCGCTCACTGATCCATCGGTGGCGCCTCCGGGAAAGCATGTGATGTCGTGCTTTGTGCAGTACGCACCTTATAAGCTGCGTCCCGGATTGAACTGGGACGATCAGAAGGAAGCGTTTGGCGACAACGTCATCAACACGATTGCGGAGTATGCGCCGAATATTAAGAACATTATTGTGGGCCGGCAGGTGGTAACGCCGCTCGATTTGGAGCGCGAGTTTGGATTGAGCGAAGGCAATATTTTTCAGGGTGAGCTTTCCCTGGAGCAGCTTTTCTTTTTGCGTCCGGTGGCGGGGTGGGCGCGGTTCCGCACACCGATCAAGAATCTTTATATGTGCGGATCGGCGACGCATCCGGGCGGAGGGATCATGGGCGCACCGGGAAGGTTAGCGGCGCTGGAGATTCTGAAGGATATTGGCGGGTAAGGCGAAAAGCCTTTAAACGCAGAGACCGCGAAGATCGCAGAGTTTGACATGGCTGATAAGCGAAATGCCGTCATCGTAGGTGGAGGCCACAACGGGCTTGTGGCGGCCTTCTATCTGGCCAAGGCGGGATTCAAGCCGCTGGTGCTCGAACGCCGCGAACAGGTTGGCGGTGGTGCAATCACTGACGAATTCTATCCCGGTTTTCGCTGTTCGACTTTGGCTCATTCTGCGGGCCCGATTCGTGCGGATATTGTGCGCGACATGCAATTGCAAAAACACGGCTTGCAGTTCATCGACTCGAATGTTGCGGTGACCGCGCTCACGCCGGACGACCGCGCGCTTTCTTTGTATCAAGACACGAATAGATCGGTAGAGGCAATCTCAGCTTTTTCGGCGAAGGATGCGACGAAGTATCCGGAGTTTGCGCAGTCGCTGGGAAAGATGGGAAAGGTGATTGCCGAGGCGCTGGCCACAACGCCTCCGGACATCGATCATCCGAGCGGCGGTGATTTGTGGAGCATGCTGAAGACCGGGCGCGCCATGCGCAACATGGGCAAGAGAGACATGTACCGGTTGTTGCGCTGGGGACCGATGGCGGTCGCAGATTTGGTCGCGGAATATTTTGAGACGGAACTGTTACGCGCGGTGGTCGCGGCTCGCGGAGTGTTTGGAACTTTTCTTGGACCGTGGTCGGCGGGTAGCAGTCTGGTGTTACTGATTCGCGCGGCGGGAGATGCGCATCCGGCGGGGTCGGGATTCTTCGCTGCCGGCGGAATGGGCGCGTTGACGCAGGCAATGGCTTCGGCGGCGAAGGCCGCGGGTGCGGAGATTCGCAGCGGAGCTGATGTCATTGAGATTCGCGTGAAAGACGGCGCGGCGACGGGAGTGGTTCTTTCGACGGGCGAGGAGATCGACGCCAAGGCGGTCGTTTCCAATTGCGATCCGAAGCGGACGCTGCTCAAGCTGACCGATCCGCTGCATTTGTCTCCGGACTTCGTGCAGAAGTTGCAGCATTACCGCGGCAACGGAACGGTGGCCAAGGTGAATCTGGCGCTTTCCGGGCTGCCAACTTTCAAGGCTTTGAAAAACGGAAATGCTGAAGCTCTCAAGGGACGCATTCACATCGGGCACGAGATCGATTATCTGGAGCGTGCATTTGACGCGGCCAAATACGGGAACTTCTCGCCGCATCCTTATCTTGAAGTTGCGATTCCGTCGCTGACGGATCCCACGCTTTGCCCTGAAGGCAAGCATGTGATGTCGATCTACATGCAATATGCTCCGTACAGACTCAAAGGCGATTGGGAGAGCCAGCGCAAGGCGTTGGGCCAGACCGTGGTGCAGACGCTGGCAGAGTATGCTCCGAATTTACCGGAGATGATTTTGACGCACCAGATCATCACGCCGCAGGATTTGGAAGACACTTACGGTATGACCGGCGGCCAGATTTTCCATGGTGATCTGGCGCTGGATCAGTTCTTCACCATGCGTCCCCTGCTCGATTGGGCTAAGTATCGCACGCCGATTGAGAATCTCTATCTTTGCGGGAGCGGGACGCATCCGGGGGCAGGGTTGACCGGAGGGTCGGGAGCGAATGCGGCGCGCGAGATTGTGAAAGAGTTGAAAAAGTAGCACTGGGATCCTCCGGCATACGGGCCGCCGAGGCGGCGGCGCTACCATGAAAGCTTCCGCCATCTTATTAGTCAGTTGCCCCGATGCCAAAGGCGAAGTCGCATCCATTGCTGATTTCGTTTACCGGCATGGCGGCAACATTCTTCACGCGGATGAACATGCCGATGAAGAATCCGGCCTGTTCCTGATGCGCGTGGAGTTCGATCCCAAAGACTTCGACATCGATTTGTCCCAGAAAGACCTCGCTGACTTCGATAAGCATTTTTCTCCCATCGCTCAGAAGTTTCAGATGAACTGGCGACTGGCACAATCTGCAGAGCGTCAGCGCATGATCGTTTTTGTTTCCAGGTACGATCACTGCCTTGTCGATTTGCTCTATCGTCATCAGAGTGGCGAACTGGCTTGCGACATTCCGCTGATTATTTCCAATCATGCGGATAATCAGGCGGTCGCGGATTTTTACAAAGTTCCATATGCCGTGGTTTCCGTAACAAAAGAGAACAAGTTACAAGCAGAGGCAAAGATTCAGTCTTTGATCGACGAACATCGGCCGGACTTTATGGTGCTGGCCCGCTACATGCAGATTCTGTCGAATGAGTTTGTGAACAAATATCCGCAGCGGATTATCAACATTCACCATTCGTTCTTGCCGGCCTTTGTTGGCGCACGTCCTTATCACCAGGCATTTGAACGCGGAGTTAAGTTGATCGGCGCGACCAGTCACTACGTCACCGCAGTCCTGGACGATGGTCCGATCATTGAGCAGGATGTGGTGCGCGTCTCGCACCGTGACACGGTTGAAGACCTGATCCGCAAAGGGCGCGATCTGGAAAAAGTGGTGCTCTCCCGCGCAGTGCGCTGGCACGTGGAAAACCGCGTGCTGGTTTATGGAAACAAGACCGTTGTTTTCTGATCGCTTCTCTTCCTTGTGCCTTCCTCTGCGCAACGGTACATGTACTTCCGCAAAGCGTTCGCTTTCGGTAAGAGTTCCATTCCGCTAGTAACTTGCGAGGGTGGTGACTTTGGTCTTTACTGGAACAAATCGCGACCACGAAGACGGGAGCATATTGTCTCGGGAGCATCGTTTGTCCGAAGATCTCAAATTTGAGCTGGCAATTCTGGCGACTGTGCAGGGCTTTTATCAGAAGCTCATGCGCGATTCCCTGGGCGGAGACGTACCGATTCCCTCGGGCCTGGATGAGAATTCTCTGCGGCAGACCGAAGGCGAGCTGCCGGAAACGCTTTCGCGAATGTATCGCTGGCTGCACCTGTTGGATATGGCGATTACGCCGGCGATGGTGCGGCATGCGCTTACGCCGGAAACCGACTCTGAAGTTGCCGAAGCGCTGTTGCGATATTTTGTCCGGCGGCGCGAACCCAGCGATGTGAACCGCGACAAGACGGATTTGATTGCAACGTTTCTGTATCGGCATCCGCGGGTTCAAGGGCAGTGGGAGCAGCGCGGCTATGGGTTGGACGGGTCGTTGCCGCTCTCGCCATTTGAGATTGCGCTGATTGAAATTCTGGCCGACACCGACGTGCCTTCACTGGCCGAAGAGCATGTGCAGTTGCTGCGGCGCTTCGATCCGCTGCGGGAAGAAGTACTGAAGTTTCGCGATTTCAATTCGCTGATTGATTCGGGAGTGATTCTTCGTGTACGTGAGTTAAAACAATGGCTGGATGCCTCGTTTTATCATCCGGGTGTGCTGGCGACCGTGGCGGCCTACAATGCGGCGTTTGGTGCGCGTTTTGACGACCTATTCACGAAAGCCTTGGGAGAGATCAAGCAATTCGGGCAGGCTCTGGAAGAAATGGGCGGCAGTATTTTAAGCACCGTGGACGGTGTTGAGGTCACGGTGGAGCACGTAGCCGCGATCGAGCAGACCGAAATGTTGCGCGCCGATTATGGCACGGCGCAGGAAAAATTCAAACGCGTCTCGCGGCTTAAGAAGGAACTGGACCGGCGCCCGCCGATACGCAAGTCTCTACTCACGCCTCCGGCGGCGCGATCGGTTCATGCTTCCGGCGGCGCCGCGGCCGCGGCCAAGGCAGCGAAAGTTGCGGCGGACAAGAGTGCACCGACATTTCAGCGGCCGGTTGTTACCGCGCAACAAATTTCGGCGGAAGAGGGCAAGCTGCGGCGGGTGGAAGAATCGATTCGCGTATTCGTTCGCGTCGCCGACCCGAAATACCGGCAGGTTGTACCCATGAGATTCTTCAACCTGACCCTGAGTACGGCGGAAGCGGAAGCTTACAACGCTGCGTTTCTGGAAGAGACAAGTCTGCGCGCCGACGTAGCGCGAACTCTGATTCGGCTAGTGTCGATCCTGGCACGGCTGAGCACGGAGCTTGAAGAATTGAAGCGCAGTCAGAGCATGCCGTCGGTGTGGAAGCTGCATGCGGATGCGCTGGTCGCCTTAATGGATATGGCAAACAGCACAAGCGAAGACGCAGGCGGCGTGGCCGCAGCGGCCCAGCAAGGCGGATTCGCGGCATTCGCGGCGACGATTCATGAATCGGTACAAAAACTACGAGTAAGGTTAGATAGTGCCGTGGGCGCGCTCGCGCACGCGGGCTGAGCGGGATTCCCACGCTTCTAAGTTGTCTTCCAACTTTCCTTTATTTCTCCTCTCGGGCCACTTGAATACTTCGGTCGTCTTCGCACTTGGCCGGTGCCGGCCACGCCCAGTTCTTGTCATGACAGCTTTGAGTGCATCGGGAGAACTCCCTGTGCTGCGCCCACTGCTGGTGAGTATTTTAACCGCGCTATCTTTAGAGGCATAGGAAGGTGTAAAAGGAACGCACGACACAGACGGATAGCGCAGCGGGACAGTCCGCAAAGGAGCTTCTATGGCTGCAAAACGTTTCGTCCTGATTCTTCTTCTGGTTATACCAGTGCTGATTACGCCGGTGCTGACTACGCCGGCGCTGAGCCAGACGCCGCAACTCAGGATGGTTGTGGTGCTCACGCGGCACGGTGTGCGTTCGCCGCTGTCGGACTCAACTGCTTCTCCGTATGCGAGCCAGCCGTGGCCCAGCCTTAGTGACTGGCAGGTTGCATGTCCGGGCGACCTGACGCCGCGCGGGACGAAGCTGGTGCAAGAGATGGGTATTTTCTATCACGCTTATTATGCGAACAAAGGCCTGTTGCCGCCAGTCAATCAATGTCCTTCCAGCAAGGTCTATATCTGGTCTGATAATGAAGAACGGACGCTACACACTGCCAACGCGCTGGTGGCTGGGATGTCGCAGGGAATCAGCGGTTGCATGATGACGGTGAACAACTTGCCGTACACTCGGCCTCCCCACTCGGGACCGAACCAATGCAAGGCTAACAATCCAAACGACTATTTTTTTCATCCCCTCGCTAAGCCTACGCGCACAGGGCCAATTGATGCCGGGAAGGTAACGGATGCCGCCAACAAGATCAATCAGGAAGTGCCGCAGCTGCTGACCACTTACCAGCCTGCGCTGCAGGCAATGCAGAACACGCTGCGGTGTTGCGATCCCAAGGTATGCAACGGATCGAAGCCTTGTACTCTATTCAACTTGAACAGTCAGGCCTCGAACGGCGACACGAAGGTCAGTTGGAAAGGAATGTTTTCCGAGAGTTCCACCGACGCGGAGAATTTCCTGCTGGAATACGGCAACGGCATGCCATGCAGTCTTGTTGGATGGGGCCGGGTCATCTACAACAGCCCCGATTGCAACGGCGCCCAGCCATTCCGCACGATGCAGGAGCTGCACACTCTTTATTTCGACAAGACAAACCACGACGGCTACATGGCCCAGATTCAAGGATCGAATCTGGCCAACCAGATTCTGCTGAGGCTGCATCAATCGCAGAATGCTTATGAGCCGAACCCGGCGCCGTTTGTCATCTATTCCGGACACGATACGGATGTGGCCAGCGTCGCCGGCTTGCTGCACCTTAAGTGGAGTCTGCCGGACCTGCCAGATAACGACACGCCGCCGGCGGGCGCGCTGATATTTGAGTTGTGGGGAGGAGCGACGCCGGCAACGCAGTCGGTTCGGCTGTATTACGTTCACCAGACGCTGACGCAGCTTCGAACGCTGGCACCTTTGTCGCTACAAAATCCGCCGAGCATGGTTGAGCTACAGTTGCCGGGTTGCGCGCAGCCGTGTCCTTTTATGCAATTTCAGACGATCATGACCGGACCCGGCGCGATCCTGACGAATTTCACGACAACAAGGCCGTCGGGGGTGGTGGCGAAGGGGAAAACGGCGAAGAAGAAGTAGACAGCTTGAGGTTGGAGACGATGATGGCCGCAGCCACAGGCCCACTGCTCGCAAAGTCGGCGAGAAATGGGCACCCTATGTTCTCATCCCAGCGACGCGCAGCGATTACTTCGAAATTATCCCTATCGTTTTGAGCCACGTATCGACTAACTGAGGCCAGGCTGTGATCGGAAGGCTCGTGCGGCGCAAGCCGAAACCATGACCACCGTGCGCGTAGAGATGCATCTCTACGGGAACTTTGGCCCTCTTCAGCGCGGTGTAGTAGACCAGCGAGTTTTCTATGTAGTCGACCGGGTCGTCTTCCGCTTGCAGCAAGAACGTAGGTGGGGTCTGAGGGGTGACGGGAATGTATGGATTCAATTCAAAATGCTTTTTGGTGTTCTCCATCATATGTCCGGGATAGAGAGCCACGGCAAAATCCGGGCGACAGCTTTCGTTGTCGGCGGCGTCGACCGATGAGTACAAGCGCTTCTGAAAGTGGGTGCTGATCGCGGCCACCAGATGCCCACCGGCGGAGAAGCCGAGCACGCCGATTTTGTGTGGATCTATGTGCCACTCCGCAGCACGAAAGCGAACCAAGCCGACGGTTCGTTGCGCATCTTCCAACGCCATCGGTGATTTGGGATAAGCGCCGGACCTTGGAAATAATCCGTCCCCTGGCACACGGTACTTGAGCAGGACGCAGGTGATTCCTTTGGAAGTCAGCCAGTCGCAGACTTCTGTGCCTTCGAGATCGATGGCCAGAATCCAATAGCCTCCGCCGGGAAAGACGACGATCGCGGCGCCGGTGTTTTTTTCTTTCGGCGAATAGACGGTCATTGTTGGGTGTGAGACTTTGCCGACATAGATCCACGGTTTGCCGGCTACCAACTCCTTCGTTTCCGTTTTTGTCTCGTCTTCCGGGCCCGCGACTGGCTGCGGATTCGGCACCGCTCCGGGCCAGATCAGTACTTGGGTATGTCCCGGGGATGGCTGCCATGCGGGCGTTTGGGCGCCGATGCCTGCATACCCAAAGACAAGGTAGAGAGCGAAGACCAAAGGCTTCATCACAATCCTCTTCGAGCGAGATCGCATCGCGTTACCCAAGCGGTCAATTTTACGGACAGAGATGAGGCTCTCTTGGGGCGAGGAATCAAGATTGTTACGACAGATGTCTCTTGTGCGTCGGGAGAACTTCCTGAGACTGCGTGGGGACTACCGGACCGTGCAGGGATCCTTCGACTCCGTCACAGCCTCGCTTTGCGAGGCAGTGACGGCGCTCAGGATGATAGAGCGGTTGGAGGCGATGAGGATTAGTCGACAACGGCTTTGTCGGTGATCTCCAGGCCTTTGTCGATGATTGCGAAGGCTTCGTGGAGTTGCTGTTCGTTGATGCAGAGCGGGGGATTCGTGAAGAACGTATTCCAGCGAACGAGCGTGTAGAGACCCTGCTCACGGAAAAACTTACCGAGCGCGGCCATCTCGTCGGATGTGCCGTTGAAGGGAGCCATCGGCTGTTTTGTTTTGCGATTACGGATGAGTTCGAAAATACCGAACAGGCCGATGTTGCGGTAGTCGCCGACTGATGGGTGCTTCGACTGCATTTCTTTGCCGAGCTGCTTCATGACCGCGCCCATTTTTTTGGCGTTGTCGATGAGGTTGTCTTCTTCGTAAACCTTGATCGTTGCCAAAGCGCAGGCGCATCCCATGGGATGGCTGTTGTAGGTGAGGCCGCCGAAGAAAACTTTGTCCTGGAAATGTTGCGCGATGTGATGGCGCATGCCGACGGCGCCGAGTGGGAGATAGCTGGAAGTGAGTCCCTTGGCCATGCAGATGAGGTCGGGGACGACTTTCCAGTGGTCGATGGCGAACCACTCGCCGGTGCGGCCGAAGCCGGCCATGACCTCGTCGGCGATCATGAGAATGCCGTATTTGTCGCAGAGTTTGCGCACGCCTTGCATGTAGCCATCTGGCGGGATGAGGATGCCGTTGGTGCCAACGACGGTTTCGAGGATGAAGGCGGCGAAGGTATGCGAGCCTTCGAGCTGGAGAGTCTCTTCGATCATGGCGAGGGAAGTTTCGGCGGAGTCCCAACCGCGCTCAACGCCGTGGTAGGGATCGAGGACATGGACGACGCCGGGGATGCCGGGCTCGGCGGCCCAGCGGCGCGGGTCTCCGGTGAGCGTGATGC
>JBAUXX010000082.1:0-13023 GCA_049584475.1 Candidatus Sulfotelmatobacter sp.
CAGGATCTGCCGGAACGCCCGGCGCGAAACCAGGCACGAAGCCAGTAACGAAAAAAGACGGCCACAAGCCGAACATTCCCGAGTTTGACGCGGAAGAATCGTTGGCTGAATTGCGCACTCTGGCAGGCAGCGCCGGCGCGGAGGTCGTCGGCGAAATTTTGCAGCGGCGTGACCGTTTCGACCCGGCGACTTTGGTCGGCGCCGGCAAGCTGGAGGAAATTGCCGGAGCTGCCGCGTCGGTGAATGCCGACCTTCTTCTTTTCGATCACGACCTCAGCCCATCGCAGCAGCGCAATATCGAAAAAATTGTGCAGCGCCGCGTGATCGACCGCACACAACTCATCCTCGACATTTTTGCCCGGCACGCGCGCACGCGGGAAGGCCAGTTGCAAGTGGAGTTGGCGCAATTGCACTACATGCTGCCGCGTCTGGCCGGCCACGGCATCGAAATGTCGCAGTTAGGTGGCGGCATTGGCACGCGCGGTCCCGGTGAAACCAAGCTGGAAACCGACCGGCGAAAAATTGCGCGCCGTGTGAGGCACGTAGAACAGCAGATCGAAAACGTGCGCCGCATTCGCGCGCAGCAGCGGCAGCGGCGGGAATCCGCTCCGGTCGCGACCGTGGCGCTGGTCGGCTATACGAACGCGGGAAAGTCTACGCTGTTCAATGCGCTGACGAAGGCGGCAGTTCTGTCATCGCCCAAAATGTTTGCCACGCTGGATCCCACCATTCGTTCGGTCACGCTACCATCCAAGCGCAAAGTCCTGTTGTCGGACACAGTGGGATTTATCCGCAATCTTCCGCACACTCTCGTCTCGGCATTCCGCGCGACACTGGAGGAGGTCCAGCGCGCGTCGCTGATCCTGCATGTTTCCGACGCGAGCAGCCGCCTTTCTGCCGAACAGGATGCCCAGGTAGAAATTGTTTTGAGGGAATTGGAAGCGGAGAAAAAGCCGCGGCTGCGGGTGATGAATAAAGTCGATCTGCTGGATGTGGAAGTCGCCCAAAGTTTACGCGACGACGCGAATACCGTCTATGTTTCCGCGGTGGAAGGCACTGGGCTGGACAACCTGTTGGCGCGTATCGACGTCATGATCGAAGAAGATCCAGTAAGCCGCGTGCATCTGCTCGTCCCGCAGGAAGAAGGAAAGCTGCTGGCCTTACTCGAAGCCAAAGCGCGGATTTATTCGCGGAAGTACAAAGACGGCGCGGTTGAGCTGGAAATGGAAGCGCCGGCATCGGTGGTGCGGAGAGTAAGGGAGTTCATCCTGCCCGAACTCAGGCCAGCCAAAAGAAAACGTGGCTAAACGGTATTCCGGTGTGGATGAACAATTTAAATGGGCCGGCAACCAAGAAGCGGTGACATTCCTTGGCTATCGGCCCATTCGATCCTGAATTGGATCGGAGGTGATACTTTTATGCTAGTCCTCTCAGTGCCAATGTCAAGGATTTGTTGCAGAAATCTGCACGCGCGCTGAGAGGCGTCTTACACGATACTTGCCCCATCCTTCCGTTCCTACCCAGCCGTGCAAAAACCGGCCTAAGCCATTCCCCCTCAATCATTTGCCAATATTTCTCAGGGAACAGCGCAGCCCTCCCGTTGTCGCTTCTAAAATCAGGTCCGCCGCGTTGACACGAACTCCTTGCGGATGTTAACTTTATCAGTTTTCAAAGCCCTCATTATTCTGTTCGCGACCTGGCAGTTGCAAGCAGCGGTCTGGTTGGCTCGGGCGCTAAGTTCTTTATTCAGCAGGTCTTTAATCTAGCACTCCATCTATCACCATGGATCAAACGCTCCACCAACTAGGGGAATTACTGCTCGGATCGATCCCTACGGTAATTCTGTTGACATTGTTGTACGCGCTCTATTCGGCGATTGTGCACAAGCCGCTACAGCGGGTGCTCGAAGAGCGCCGTAGCAAGACCGAAGGTGCGGTGGAAAAATCGCGGGCCGACATTGCCGCAGCCGAGGCCCGCACTGCCGAATATGAACAACGGCTGCGCGAGGCGCGAGCGGCCGTATTCAAGGCCCAGGAGGCTCGCCGCCAGGCAGCACTGCAAGTCCGGGCGAATGCCGTAGCGCAAGCGCGCAGCCGGGCACAGGCGCAGGTGCAGGCCGCGCGGCAGGACATTGAAAAAGATAAGGAAGCCGCGCAGGCCGGGTTGCAAGGAGAAGCGGCCTCGCTTGCCAGTGAAATTGTGCGCCGCGTTTTGCAGCCGGTAGGAGCAGGAAGCTGAGTTGAGAGTTATTGGTTGAAACAGAGACTGAATTGACTTTTGGCAATATGTCTTTCGCAAAAAAATTCGTTTTCATGTTGGCGCCACCCTTATTGTTCCTGTGTATTGCTGCGTCTCCGGGTCTTGCGGCCGAACAGGCGCAAGCGCCCGCGCCAGAGCCCTCGCAGACTGGAACCGATTCGCGGACTCAGCCGGAAGGAATCGGCCGGCAGCTTGCCCGCGAGACCCGCGAGGCGGCCGGCGAAGAAAAAGACGAAACCGCTGAGTTCAAGCAATCGGCCCCGGTGCGTTGGATCGCGGAACACACTGGTCTCAGTTTGCAGCATGCTTATTGGCTGTGCGTGATCCTCAACTTTGCCGTGATCGGTATCGCTCTGTTGCAAGTGGGACGCAAACATTTGCCCGGCCTGTTCCGCAATCGTACTGCCTCGATTCAGCGTGCGATGCAGGAAGCGCAAAAGGCCAGCGAAGAGGCGCGGCGCAAGCTCGCCGAAATTGAATCGCGGCTGATGAAGCTCGACGTGGAAATTGGCATGATGCGCGACTCCGCTGAAAAAGAAGCGGCGGCGGAAGAAGCTCGCATAAAAGCCGCCGCGGAAGAGGATGCGCGGAAGATCGTCGCGTCGGCTGAGCAGGAAATCGCGGCTGCCGCCAAAGCCGCGCGCCGCGAACTCACCGCCTACGCAGCCGATTTGGCGGTGGGTTTGGCGAAGAAGCAGATTCATGTGAATGCCGCAACCGATGAAGGTCTGGTACATGATTTTTCCACGCAGTTGACGTCGGCTGTGAGCGGTCCGGGAAAGGATGCGCGCTAACGAATGGCTTCCGTCGCCAGCATTTACGCCCGGGCATTCGTCGATGTGGTATTTGGCGCGCGCCTGGACCCCAATCGCGCGGTCGGCGAATTGCATCGGGTTGTCGCGTTGATGAAAGAAAGCGACGATTTGCGCCGCGTGTGGGAAAGTCCCGCAATTCCGGCGGACCAGCAGCACAGGTTGTTGGACGCGATTGCGAAGAGTGAAGGAATTTCCAAGCCGGTGCGGAATCTGGTGGCCGTGATCATCGACCATCAGCGAATGAGCTTTTTGGAGCGCATCATTCGCCAATTGGAAAAAGAACTCGACGAGCGCATGGGATTTGCCGAAGCCGAAGTAGTGAGCGCCCGCGACCTGGGCGAAGCGGAAAAGCGCGCGTTGGAATCGCAAGTAGGGAAACTGACCGGCAAGAAAGTCCGCGCGCAATACGCCCGCGACACATCGCTGCTGGGCGGCGCGGTAGTGCGCATCGGCAGCACGATTTACGACGGTTCAGTGCTGGGGCAGTTAAATAGAATTAAGGAAGCGATCAGCTCTTAGTGGCAAGCTTCTAGCTGCTAGCTTCTAGCTCCTGGCCAGTACGTGGCGAAGATTTTTGCTGGGTATGTTTTAGATTTATTGGGTTTGATGTAGCTAGGAGCTAGCAGCTAAGAGCTAAAAGCTGACTTTATGGCACAAATCAAAGCAGACGAAATCACCAAGCTGATCCGCGAGCAGATCGAGAACTACGAATCGAAGATCTCCGTGGACGAGACCGGCACCGTCATCACGCTGGGCGATGGTATTGCCCGCGTCTATGGCCTCGACAAAGTCATGGCCGGCGAACTGCTGACTTTTCCCCACAACGTCGCCGGCATTGCCATGAACCTGGAAGAAGATCAGGTGGGCGTGGTGCTGCTCGGCGAATATACGGAGATCAAAGAAGGCGACGAGGTCAAGCGCACGGGCCGCATCATGAGCGTGCCGGTAGGCGACGGCATGATTGGCCGCGTGGTCAACGCTCTCGGTCAGCCGATCGATGATAAGGGTCCCATCGCCAGCGATCAATTCATCGCGCTCGAGCGCATCGCTCCCGGTGTCATCGACCGCCAACCGGTGCGTGAGCCGATGGCCACCGGACTCAAGGCCATCGACAGCATGATTCCCATTGGCCGCGGGCAGCGCGAGTTGATCATCGGCGACCGCCAGACGGGCAAGACCGCAGTCGCGCTCGACACTATCATCAACAGCAAGGGTAACGATCTTATTTGCATCTACAACGCCGTCGGCCAAAAGCGTTCGTCGATTGCGCAGGTCGTCAAGATTCTCGAAGACGCCGGCGCAATGGAGTACACGATCGTCGTTGCCGCCTCCGCTTCGGAACCCGCGCCGATGCAGTACATCGCCCCCTACGCCGCTTGCGCGATGGGCGAATATTTCCGCGACAGCAAGCGGCACGCGCTGGTCATCTACGACGATCTTTCCAAGCACGCCGCGTCATACCGCGAAATCTCGTTATTGCTGCGCCGTCCGCCAGGACGCGAAGCGTATCCCGGCGACGTGTTCTACCTTCACTCGCGCTTGCTGGAGCGGGCTTCGAAGTTGAGCGACAAAAACGGCGGCGGATCACTCACGGCTTTGCCGATCATCGAAACGCAGGCGGGAGACGTTTCTGCCTATATTCCGACAAACGTAATCTCGATCACCGACGGCCAGATTTATCTCGAAACCGATTTGTTCAATCAGGGCGTTCGTCCCGCGGTGAACGTCGGACTGTCGGTAAGCCGCGTCGGCGGCAGCGCGCAAATCAAAGCGATGCGCCAGGTGGCTGGGACGCTGAAACTGGAACTGGCGCAATACCGCGAACTTGCAGCCTTCTCGCAGTTCGGCAGCGACCTCGACAAAGCTACGCAAGCGCAACTCGCACGCGGACAACGCCTGGTCGAAATTCTGAAGCAGGGACAGTTCTCTCCTCTTCCGTTCTCCAAACAGATTCTCATCATTCTCGCGGGCACGGGCGGATTTCTCGATGATCTTCCAGTCAATCAGGTCCGCGATTTCGAAAAAGAACTGTACAAGTATGTCGATGCAACCAATCCGGGCCTGTTGCGCACGGTGATGGAAAAGAAAGTTCTCGACGACGGGCTGAAAGGCCAGCTCGGCAACTTGATCAAAGAAGCGAAACAGCAATTCGTTGCAAGCAGGGAAGCGGTAGTGAAATAAGTTCTTAGTTCCCAGTTCTCGGTTCTCAGCAATCGAGCTGAGGCTGAGTTAACTGAGAACTGAGAACCGGCAACTGACAACTGGTCTCAAATGCCAAACATTCTCGATATTCGTCGCCGCATCCGCAGCGTGATCAACACGCGGCAGATCACCAAGGCCATGAAGATGGTCTCGGCGGCCAAGTTGCGCCGCGCGCAGGAGCGCGCTTTGGCCGCACGTCCGTTCGCGCAGTTGCTGACGAATGTCTTGAAGTCTCTTGTCGCGCGCACCGAAATATACGATCCCGAAACAGGTGAACCGAAGCATCCTCTGCTGGCGCAACGGCAGGAGAACAACATCCTGCTGATCGTGGTCACGGGCGACAAGGGGCTGGCCGGCGCTTTCAATGCCAACATCACCAAGGCAGCTGTGCGCTTTCTTGAATCGAAGACTGGCGAATCGAAGACTGGCGAAGTGAAGACTGGCGAAAAGAAGACTGGCAAGAATATCGACATCGAAACCATCGGCCGCAAAGGCCGCGACTTCCTTCGCCGCCGCTATCCGGCTTCGAAAGTCCAAACGCGCAGCCTCGCTGATGTTGAAGACTCGGACGAGGATCAGGAACCCATGGGCGAAAGAGCCGCAGAGATTCAGGTTACCGGCGAGCATGTCGGAATCCTCGGCAAAGTTGAGTTCTCTCAGGCCGGTGCACTCGCACGGAGCGTAATCGAACGCTACGAGCGCGAAGAAATTGATTCGGTTTACGTCGTGTTCAACGAGTTCAAATCAGTCATCGCGCAGCGTCTGGTGGTCGAACAGATTCTTCCGATTGAAACGATCGGAGAACCAGCGGTTCGCCAGACAGAAGAAATGACCAGCGAAGAAAAGAAGCGTGCCAAAGAAGCTGCCATAAGCGCGGGCGTTGGTTTACGCCGTACCGATGGGGCCGCGGATGAAGCCGCGGAAAAGTTCGGCACGTCGCAGGTGGACTATATTTACGAGCAGCCGCCGGAAGAACTGTTCCGCGATCTGCTGCCGAAATATGTAGCGATCCAGATTTTTCGTGCGCTGATGGAATCGGTGGCCGCCGAGCACGCGGCCCGCATGACGGCCATGGATTCGGCCACCAACAACGCTTCCGACATGATCGATTCCCTGACGCTGGTGATGAATCGCGCGCGCCAGGCCAAGATCACGAAAGAAATTATCGAGATCGTAAGCGGCGCGGCGGCAATGTAGGAGGAAGCTGCTAGCTTCTAGCTACTAGCTTCTAGCAAAAACCAAATCGTGAAAGTTCGAACTTGTAAGGCTGTGTCAAAACGAACAAGCTAGGAGCTAGCAGCTAGAAGCTGACTTTTATGCCCGACAAAACAGGACACGTCATTCAAATCGCCGGCCCCGCCGTCGATGTGCAATTTTCCGAAGGCTCGCTGCCGCCGATTTATCAGGCGGTGCGCGTCGTCGACGAGGGATTCACCGTTCCCATTCCCATCAACGTGATTCTCGAAGTGCAGCAGCATCTTGGCGAAGGCCGCGTGCGCTGCGTTGCCATGCAGCCGACCGACGGCATGGTGCGTGGCATGAAAGCCATCGATCAGGGTGGCCCGATTTCCGTTCCCGTGGGCCGCGGCACGTTGGGGCGCGTGATGAACGTGATCGGCGAACCTGTCGATGAACTTGGCCCCATCGAGTACAAAGAGCGCCATCCGATCCATCGTTTGGCGCCGGCGTTCGACGAGCAGGCAACGACCGCCGAGATGTTCGAGACCGGCGTGAAAGTTGTCGACCTGATCCAGCCATTTTTGAAAGGCGGCAAGATCGGATTGTTCGGCGGCGCGGGCGTTGGCAAAACCGTTTTCATTCAGGAGTTGATCAACAACGTCGCCAAGCAGCACGGCGGCTACTCCGTGTTCGCCGGAGTCGGCGAGCGCACGCGCGAAGGCAACGACTTGTGGCTGGAAATGTCGGAGTCCGGCGTAATCAAACCCGGCAAGCCAGCGGAGTCGAAAGCCGCTTTGATTTACGGCCAGATGACCGAGCCTCCCGGTGCGCGTTTGCGTGTGGCACTGAGCGCGCTGACTGTTGCCGAATATTTCAGGGACGTCGAAGGCGCCGACACGCTGCTCTTCATCGACAACATTTTCCGTTTCACGCAGGCCGGCTCGGAAGTCTCGGCGCTGCTGGGCCGCATGCCCAGCGCCGTAGGTTATCAACCCAACCTGGCGACGGAGATGGGCGAACTGCAGGAGCGCATCACGTCGACGAAAAAAGGTTCGGTCACTTCGGTGCAGGCGATTTACGTTCCTGCCGACGATCTCACCGATCCCGCGCCTGCGACTACATTCGCTCACCTCGACGCAACCACCGTGCTCTCGCGCGCATTGACCGAGATTGGAATTTATCCCGCGGTCGATCCGCTGGCTTCGACTTCGCGCATTCTCGATCCGCGCATCGTCGGTCAGGAGCATTACGACGTCGCGCAATCGGTGAAGAAGACGCTGCAGACTTACAAAGACCTGCAGGACATCATCGCGATTCTCGGCATCGACGAGTTGAGCGAAGATCAAAAAGTTACCGTGGCGCGGGCGCGAAAAATTCAGCGATTCCTCT
The DNA here is from genome assembly GCA_049584475.1 of Candidatus Sulfotelmatobacter sp. Lineage (GTDB taxonomy): Bacteria > Acidobacteriota > Terriglobia > Terriglobales > Acidobacteriaceae > Sulfotelmatobacter. The sequence goes on from JBAUXX010000082.1 coordinate 7,845, forward strand.
CGCAGCCGTTCCACGTGGCCGAACAATTTACCGGCGCTCCGGGACGCTACGTTAAGATTGCCGATACAGTGAAGGGCTTCAAGGCGATTGTCGAAGGCAAGCATGACGACATCCCCGAGCAGGCGTTTTATTTGAAAGGCACGATCGACGAGGTGCTGGAGTCGGCGGAGAAGATGAAGGCGGCGGCGTAAGAGGCGGACCTCGGACGTCAGACCCTTGGACGTCAGACCCTTGGACGTCAGACCTCGGACGGTTGACTTCGGCAAGTGCGGATGAGTTTGCCGAGGTCCGAAGGGTGAGGTCCGACGGCGCACTATCATGGCAGATACTTTCCAACTCGAGATTGTCACGCCGGAAAAGAAAGTCGTCGACACGGCGGCGGTGGAAGCGCAGATTCCCGGCAAGAACGGGTATCTGGGCATTCTGCCGGGGCACGCGCCGCTGATCACCGAACTTTCCGTCGGCGAAATTACTTATCGTACCGATTCGACGGAGCATGTTCTGGCCGTTGCCTGGGGCTTTGCCGAGGTGCTGCCCGACAAAGTCACCATTCTGGCGGAGACGGCGGAGCGGCCTTCGGAAATCAACGCGGATCGTGCTCGTCAAGCGAAAGAACGCGCGGAACAGCGGCTGACCAGCAGCAACACGGAAGTCGATGTGGACCGCGCTCTGGACTCGCTTCACCGCGCCGAGACTCGGCTGGATGTCGCGGGCAAGAGCGACTAGCGGCTGGACCTCGGACCTTGGACTTCGGACCTCGGACTTCGGACCTCTGCAAAACGCGATTCGGCAAGTTGCAATCGTTCAGGAGGATTCATGCGGCTGCCTTCTTCTCTCTTCCGTTTGTTTCCAGTTTTTCTCGTCATCGCCGGAATCGCGGCGGCGCAGGAAGCTAAACCTGCGCAAGCCGCTCCGCCAGCGCCGCCGGCTCAGGTGGTTTCGCCCGAAGTTCATGCCGATGGCAGCGTGACGTTTCGTCTGCGCGCGCCCAACGCGCGGGAAGTGAAAGTTGCGTGGGAAGGCGCGCAACCGGAAGCGATGCAGAAAGACGATCAGGGCCTTTGGAGCGTAACGACCTCGCCGCTCGTGCCTGATTACTACGGCTATTCGTTCACGGTCGATGGCGTGCGGACGCTCGATGCTTCGAATCACGCGCTGGTGCCGAATCTTTTGTCGCCGAGCAGCGCGCTGCATGTGCCCGGTCCTTCGTCGCTGCCGTGGGAGTTGAACGATGGGCCGCACGGGGAGATCCATCATCATTTCTATAAGTCGGCTGTCGCCGACGATCGGCGCGACTACTACGTCTACACTCCGCCGGGCTACGATCCGGCGGCTAAGAAAACGTATCCGGTGTTTTATCTGCTGCACGGATACAGTGACGATGCCAGCGCATGGACGGCCGTGGGCCACGCTAACGTGATCTTCGACAACCTGATCGCCCAAGGTAAAGCCAAGCCGATGATCGTGGTCATGCCGCTCGGTTACGGCACGATGGAGATGATTCGCCTTGCATGGGGCGCGTGGGACCACCACGATGTGCGCGACGAGAATTTTTCCAAGTACACGCAGGCTTTGCTCACTGAAGTGATGCCGCAGGCTGAGAGCGAATATCGCGTCACGAAAGATCGCAACTCGCGGGCGATTGCCGGGCTGTCGATGGGCGGGTCGGAATCGCTGCTGACCGGGTTGAACAATCTCGACAAGTTTGCCTGGGTTGGAGCGTTCAGTTCGGGCGGAATTCCCGATGACTTTCAGAAAGATTTTCCGGCGCTCGACGCCCAAGCGAACTCGCAACTTCGTCTCTTGTGGATTGCCTGCGGTACCGAAGACCATTTGATCACGGTCAACCGCAATCTGCGCGAGTGGTTGAAGACCAAAGGCGTGAACCATGTCGATATCGAAACGCCCGGAATGCACACGTGGCTGGTGTGGAAGCGGAATCTGGCGGAGTTTGCGCCGCTGCTGTTCCGGTAGGGTATGTATGCCTTGGGGGGCACATATACTTCCTGCGTAAAATATCTGGAATCAGCAGGTTACGAAAATCGTCCTCGCTAAATTATCGCTTCTAGAGGACTTAAAGGTAAATTATTTGTTTTCAGAGGGTTAGCTGCCTGCCGACCGCATAAGTCCTTTGTTTTCATTGGAGCCTCTTTGTTGATCCCTCGCAAATTATTGAGCCGTAAGGAGATAACGGCAAATTATTGGAAGGGCAGGAGTTAGCTCGTCGCCTTATTGAGTTGTGAAAGAACGGTGATTCGCTGGCTTGTGCCAGTGGCAATCATGAGCGCTTTTGTTTTGCGAGGCAAGGTTGAATGTCACAGGGAGGGTGTGGATATCTTGGCTGAACAGCCAGTTTTTTAATTCGCCTTTTGTTCGCTTAATGTATATATTTTCGAATCTCGATAATTGCGGGTTTTGATGGACAATCCTTTTCCATTTGCTTACAGTTGGCGGCGCTGGTTCTATGCCGAATTTTCACCGTCAATTCGAAATCCGCTGTCCCATACACGGCTTCATAACTTTGAATTCTTGGGAGCGGGAAATAATCTCCCAACCCGCATTTCAACGCTTACGCCGCATTCGCCAACTGGCATGGACGGACCAAGTGTATCCAGGCGCAATGCATACCCGGTTCGAGCATTCGCTGGGTGTAATGCACACTGCGACTCTCCTTTACGCAGCTATACGACAGATTTCATCCGAAGTTTTAGAGGATGAACTTGGATACAAAGAGGAAGGGCTGAATCGCGATTTGCAATTGGTCCGTTTAGCCACTCTACTCCACGATGTCGGACACGCTCCGTTTTCTCATGCTTCGGAAAGTCTTTTTCCAAAAACACAAAATGGAGACCGATACAAGCACGAAAATTATTCTGCGGCAATCGTTCGAACCGAATTGAAGAGCGCAATCGAGGATCATCCGCTGAACGTCACGAACTACGGTTTCAAAGCAGAAGACGTTGCTGCATTGATAGACGGCAGTACTAGCGCGACGCAGAGGTTGTTTTGGCGGGATTTGATCGATGGGCAGATGGATGCTGATCGAATGGACTATTTGTTGCGGGATTCCTTTCACGCTGGTGTTCAGTATGGAAAATACGACCTGAATCGTCTTGTGAATACCATGCGTGCGATACCGGGCCTGCGAGGGCGTGCGCCACGTTTAGGTATCTTGGAAGGTGGCTGGCATGCGGCTGAAGGGCTGGTTTTGGCAAGGTATTTTATGTTTACTCAGGTATACTTCCACAAAACGAGAGTTGCTTACGACGTACATTTGAAAGGTGCTCTCGAGGAACTGCTTCCAGACCGACGGTTCCCCAGCCCAATTGGAGAGCATCTTAAACAATATTTAATGTGGGACGATTGGAAGGTTTTGGGACTCCTCGCCGATGGTCAAGGTGGGGAGCATGGTGTGCGTTTAACGTGCAGAGATCACTATCGTCTCGGATATAGAAGTCCGGAGATATCTACTGAAGGTGACCTCAATCTGCTGGAAAACATAAAGAATGAACTTGGCGACTTGGTTGTGGCGGAAGAGGAATCTTCCAAGAGTTGGTATAAGACCGGACCGACCGACATCCCGGTTGTTAACAACATTGATCCCGGTACGGTTTTGCCATTATCAAAGTATTCACACGTTGTACTTAACGTCAAGCCGATAAATCAAGTTTTCTTGTACGTGCGGCCAGAGACAGCGGAAACCGCTAACGCAATTGTGAGGGGAGTATTGGAAAATGAACGAAATCGACAAGGCACGCTTGGGTTTGCTCCCGAGATTAGCTGAGCTTGCTCCGGCTAAACACATCGGACGGACTGCCCTCATGAAATACATGTATTTTCTTCAGACTGTGCGCGGCGTTCCGCTAGGCTATAACTTCTCGATGTATTCCTACGGACCTTTTGATTCGAATGTTTTGGCCGATCTCAGTTCTGCGGAAATGCTGAAAATTGTTGAGATAACTCCAGTGGAATTCGCCGGAGGCTATGGTTATCGAATTGTTCCTGGAGCAAGAGCGGAGATTGCTGAACGCAATGCCGAACAATTTTTATTCGATCATGCTAAGGACTTGGATTGGCTGTTTTCCATTTTTGGGAACATGAACAGCGCTGAGCTAGAGTTGACGAGCACTATCGTCTATGTGGACAGAGAGTGCGTCAAGAAAGACCAGCAGTCAACCATACAAGAGATAGCGGTTCGTGTGAATGAGATCAAGCCCCACTTCAGTCTCAAGCGAATACAAGAATTTGTGGAAGATCTTGGCGCTAAGGGTGTCTTGGTGACACCCCTCGATAGGATGCAGAGGGCTGGCTAGTTTGGACGATAGCGGGAAGGTGGAGGAGAATTCCTCTTTTCGCGCGGCTTGCTTCTGACGGGATAGGGATTCTCAGGATGACAGCGCGCGATTGGGGACGAAAGTCAAACTACCCGCCCCTTCGACAGGCTCAGGGCAGGCTCTGTCGCGACGGCGCTAGAAGGGCGGGGCATCTGGCGATCTTTTCGCCAGCTAGCTTTTCCCACCTGTGTCGTCCGATTTGGAGGGCGGTGTCCAATCAGGTGGTTTTGGCCAGTATCCCGCGTTTTTATTGGCATAGTCCTCATCAATGCTGCTCAACCCAAAATGACAAATCAGCAGGACCGCAATTGAAGCGACAAAGATGAGCACCTGCGTTCCGGTGCGCAAGGGACACAGCCAAAAGACCACGGCGGATAGCCCGGCCAAGTACTTGATAGCAGTCACAACGAATTGCTTCATCGGGCCAACCGATCGCGCGTTGCCATCTTGGTTGGCTGATGAAATCAGTGAAGAAGGCGCCCTGAGCGCAGCCCCACACTTCGGGCAAAAAATTCGTCCGGCATCAGCGAGAGTACAGCACTGAGGGCAACTCGTTCCGGCGGTGTTTCGATCTGTGCCGTCCATCCACGGATATCATACCGTCAGCTTGGCTTTGACGGAGAATGCCATTCGCCTTCGTGGTGCTTCTAACGGTGCAGGGATCCTTCGACGCCGGTTGATCTTTGCGCTTTTGCGCAAGGAACAATCCTCGCTCAGGATGACAGCGCGCGATGAGGGCGCGGCAAATCAAAATCCCAGCCTCTTCGACAATCTCAGGGCAGGCTCATTCGGAACTGCGTCGAGAAAAATCGGGAGCGAGGGCGGGGATAGGATTCGAGAGGCTA
>JBAUXX010000083.1:0-11141 GCA_049584475.1 Candidatus Sulfotelmatobacter sp.
CCCGCCTGTCGAATTCAACCTGCTCGGACTCACCCACGTCACGCCTATATAATTAACGCCCGAAAGATCGTCCGTGGCCTGAATCGTGACGTTAAATGTCGCTGGCCCGCTGGTGACATCCACCGACTGCGGGCTGTAGGTGAACGAGGTCAACACCGGCGGATTTTTATCCTGCGTCGAGGTGACTTGTAGGGTGGTGGGATAACCGAGGGCTTGAAGGTCGCTCTGGTAGTAGTATTTGTAGTTCCCCGCATTGTCTACGAGGGTCATCTGCCCGATAGTCCATGTCCCCGGCTCGACAAACTGCGGCACCGTGAAGGTCTCCGTCCACGTGCCGTTGAGATTTGTACCCGAACTCAAGTTCAAGCCCCCGCCTGTCGAATTCAACCTGCTCGGACTCACCCACGTCACGCCTATATAATTAACGCCCGAAAGATCGTCCGTGGCCTGAATCGTGACGTTAAATGTCGCCGGCGCATTCGTTACATCCACCGACTGTGGACTGTAGGTGAACGAGGTCAGCACCGGCGGGTTTTTATCCTGCACCGCAAACGCGGGAAGCGCCGCAGCCGCGACACCTAACAGCAGCAAACCCTTCGCGAGATTCAAGAAAGTGCAATATCTTCCGATTGGCATGATCGAGTTTCCAGGGTGCAGTCTTCGCGAGCCGAGTTCGAGGTGAATCTCTTACGTTAACGTGCCTGTCGGACTCAATGATTCCAGAACTTTTCCCCCGCGCGACCACCCACGTTACTCCCGATTCCCGAATTCGTATAGTGTGAATACTTTTTCACCTTTCAGAGTAGGTGCCTCGCTGGGGTCTGTGCGTGCTGGCATGGCCGCCGCTTTCCACAACCCCAAGCGCCTTTCCGGTACACTAATCCTCACCAACGCGCACCGCACATGAGCCCTGAATCCACCATCGCCCTCGACCGCCCTCAACTGCTGACCGAGCAGGATCTCTACCTGTTCAACGAAGGCAGCAACTACCGCATCCACGAAAAGATGGGCGCGCACCTCATTACGCACAAGGGTCAGACGGGCGTAATCTTCAGCGTGTGGGCGCCGAATGCGCGGTCGGTGTCGGTCGTCGGCAGTTTCAATTCCTGGGATCCCATGGCACATCTTCTGAAGCCGCGAGGTTCCTCGGGGATTTGGGAAGGTTTTGTTCCCGGCGCTGCGCGGGGGTCGCTCTACAAGTTTCATATCGAATCGCAGCATCAGGGCTACCGCATCGACAAAGCCGATCCCATCGGATTTCTGCATGAGAGGCCGCCACTCACGGCTTCCGTGGTATGGGATTTGGCCTATGAATGGCAAGACGGCGGCTGGATGGCCAATCGCGCCTCCCAGAATTCTTTGCGCGCGCCGCAGTCCGTCTACGAAGTCCATCTCGGGTCGTGGATGCGCATCAGCGAAGAGAACAATCGCCATCTGTCATATCGTGAGCTCGCCCCGCGCCTGGCCGAGTACGCCAACAAAATGGGCTTCACGCACGTCGAAATGATGCCCGTGATGGAGCATCCGTTCTATGGATCGTGGGGATACCAAACCACCGGATACTTCGCTCCCACGGCGCGCTACGGCACGCCGCAGGATTTCATGTATCTGGTCGATGTGCTGCACCAGCACGGTGTCGGCGTAATTCTCGACTGGGTTCCTTCGCACTTCCCTTCCGACGCGCACGGGCTTGCTTATTTCGACGGCACACATCTTTACGAGCATTCCGATTCGCGTCAGGGCTTTCACCCTGACTGGAAGACGTACATTTTTAACTACGGCCGTAACGAGGTCCGCAGCTTCCTGATGTCGAGCGCCATGTTCTGGCTCGACAAATATCATGCCGACGGCTTGCGCGTCGACGCCGTCGCTTCCATGCTCTACCTCGATTATTCGCGCAAGCAGGGTGAATGGATCCCTAACAAATACGGCGGCCGCGAGAACCTGGAGGCCATTGACTTCATTCGCCGCTTCAATCAGGAAGTGTATAAAGAACATCCCGACGTCCAAACGACCGCTGAGGAATCGACGTCATGGCCGATGGTGTCAAAACCCGTCTACGTTGGCGGTCTGGGCTTCGGGCTCAAGTGGGACATGGGCTGGATGCACGATACGCTGGAATACTTTCAGCACAATCCGATTCACCGCAAGTTTCACCACGACAAGCTCACGTTCCGAATGATTTATTCGTGGTACGAGAACTTCGTGCTGCCGCTTTCGCACGACGAAGTCGTACACGGAAAAGGATCGCTGATCGGCAAGATGCCCGGTGACGAGTGGCAGCGCTTCGCCAACCTGCGCCTTTTATACGGCTACATGTACGCCCAGCCGGGCAAGAAGTTATTGTTCATGGGATGCGAGTTCGGCCAGGTGCGCGAGTGGACGCACGACGACGCGCTCGAATGGTTCGTGCTGCAGTATCCGAATCACCGCGGCATACAAACCTGGACGGATCATCTGAATCACCTCTATCAGCGCGAGCCCGCCATGCACGTACTCGACAACAACCCTGCTGGATTTGAGTGGGTCGACTGCAATGACAGCCTTACCAGCACGATCTCGCTTCTGCGCAAGAGCGAATCGGCCAAGGACACGGTTCTCGTGGTCTGCAATTTCACGCCGGTGCCCCGCGTCGGCTATCGGGTGGGAGTTCCGCACGGCGGCTATTGGCGCGAGTTATTGAACAGCGACGCTGCCGAGTACGGCGGCAGCGGCATGGGCAATCTGGGCGGAGCAACGGCAGAGCCGGAGCCCGCGCATGGGCGTCCGTTTTCTTTGCGGCTGACGCTTCCGCCGCTGGCGGCGCTGTTTTTCAAGGCGGAGTAGCCCGAATCGACGCTTTTTGTAAGTGTGCAAATCTCTGCGCAAAAATATTTGATGGCAAATCCATTTTTGCGCATTGACACGCCTCATATCCCATTACATACTGCTTCTCCAGCGCTCCCCCCGGCGCTGCGCGTCCATCCCGTCCCAGGTAAGATTCGAAATCAGTTCATATGAGGAAACTTATGTCTCGACCCCACTCGGCAAATCGCTCTTCGCTCAAGCGTCGCCTTACCAGTTCTCTAAACAGCAAGCTCGACCGCAAGCTGCTGGCCTACACAACCGCTGCTGGCGCCGCAGGCGCAAGCATCCTGGCCCTGGCGCAACCGGCCCACGCCGAAGTTGTCTACACGCCGGCGAACCAGACCATTTCCGCCAACCAGACCTTCAGTCTTGATGTGAACAACGACGGTATTGAAGACTTCGACATCGCGGACCAATTCTTCCCGATCGGAGTGAAGCGCCAGGGCGGCGCATTCCCGACCAACGGCAGCTATTCGAACGGGAATCTGGTGATCTTTGCACACGCTTCGCCAAACCGAATCCTGATCGATAGCTCCCGTCTTGCATCGGCATTGCTGCCTGCCCAAAGGGTTGGACCGAATGACAAGTGGAGCCGTCAACAGGGACGCATGGAGTCCTGCGCTGCGAGATCGGACCAAAGCGTATCCGATGTCGGCCAGTGGTTCAACGTGAAAACCCGCTATTTGGGCCTCGCATTTTCCATTCAAGGGCAGATTCATTACGGGTGGGCTCGACTGAACGTGAGTCAGAAGGGCTGCGTGATCACCGCAGAGCTGACAGGTTACGCCTATGAGACGATTCCCGGCAAGCCCATCATCACCGGCAAGACCTCAGGGCCGAGTGAAGTAAGCGCGACTGAACGCATGCCACCGACGCTAGGGCTGCTGGCAAAAGGAAGCATCGGACTCGACGCCTGGCGGCGGGACTAGAATTCGACTGAGGGTGAATTTGGGATTGGGCTGATATAGGCCAATGTGTGTCATGATGTAAAGATGAAGAAACAGGCATCGGACCAACTATCCCATGAACGCCGCTATCAGGAGCGCAAACGAGCCGAGGCCGCGAGAAAGCCTAACAAAAAACCGGCAACAGTAACCACACCAGCCCCGCCGCCATCTTTGAAGCCGGAATAGAGACGGACCTGTTTCTTGGTCGAAAGAAAGGTACGCCGGACTACCTACTCGCCGGACACCCTGCGGCAATAAGCTTCGGCCGTTTCAATCGCAAACGAGGTTTGTCCAGCCAGACTCAGCAAATCTTCATCTCCGCTCACCAGCACATCGACCTCGCCATAGTGAGCCAAGTCCAGAAAAGTCTGATCATTCTTATCCCGGCACACAGTGGGGAATCGCTTGGTCGGTTCAATCACTTCGCAGTAGGGAAGATAGTCTGCCAACAACTCCCGGCAATCCTCGGCGGAAAGCTTGAATTTTGGGTAACGCAGCACGCGGACGAGTTCCGCAGTAGTGGCGCGAGAAATGATGGGCACGCAGCCCCCTTCGCGCCAATGAGAACGCAACCATGCCAGTCGGCCGTTGGCGAACAGGAGGGCGGGTACAACGGTAGAGGTGTCAAACACCACGCGCGGGATCACGCCTTCTTTCGAGCCCATGAAATGGCGGCAGAAACATCGCTCTCGTCCACACCGAGTTGGGCGAGGCGCGTGCGAACTTCTTCGGCCCGGCTTCGGTGCAAGGGCCGCAGAATAATACTTTGACCGTCCGTGCTGACGTCAAAATACTCCACCCCGCGGAAGCGGGTGATGACGGACTTGGGAAGCGTGATTTGGTTTTTGACTGTTTTCTTCGCGAGCATAATTGCCTGGTTAAAGGAAACACGTATGTAAGGAAACAAGGAAATCTTACCACACTTGCTACTCGGAACCCGAAAGCAGGCTGATACAAAAGAGATTTATTTATGGTTCCGCAGCAGTCAGCGCAAAGTTCTGTTCCACCGGTCCCCGGTCGTCCAGACGCACCTTTGCTTGCGATATCTGTCGAGCTCTGTACTCGAGGTGACCGTTAGGCGCGAGTAGCTGCAGAGTGTAGTCGCCAGGGGGCAGACCATCCACTTCGTAAACCCCAGACGGATCGGTTGTAATGATCCTCGTACCGGAAGGCCCCGTTATGCTGATTTTCGCACCTACGGCCAACTTTGGCGGGACCGGCGGCACTAATCCGTGCACAAACTTCTCGGGCTCCCGTACGTAACCGATCAGGCGCGTGCCGGTGGCGGCCCGCTCGTGAAGCAAACGCAAGTCGACGATGGCGTCACGTACCGGGCGTGTCCGACCGCCGCATAGACCGGCTTCAACGATCGGAAGTCTTTCGCTCAGCAACCCGTGACCGCGACTCCCATCCACAAAATATGTTTCATCCTTCCAGTAAACAAAATTCGTGAGCAGAACCAGGCGTGGTGTCCAAAAAGGCAGCCCCCAAAACTTCTCATGAACGACGCCGATTGCCCAATCGCCAACGCGTGCGTCATATCCCCTTGACGACAGGAAACCGTTCGGACCCCGTGTCAGCGCCTCAATAGATCGGCCAACGAAGATAATCCGTGAGGTGAATACTGCGTGGTACTCAGATCGTGGGCGAACCGAGGGCGGCGCCCCCCCGCAGTCCGCGCTGAAAAGCGAGGAACCGAGCGCGGCAAGGCCGAACGTGACCATGACATCGACGCAAACGACCACAATGCAGGTAAGAGCCACTGCGGCGCATCGCTGGCCGAGAGAGCGCAGGCGAGGTTGAAGCAGAGCGGGCCAACCGAGTTTATTAGTTTCAAGCCAGAAGAGCCCAAAGATTAGAAACAGCGCCGACCGGCCCGCAAAAGGTGGCAAGAACGCCTTCGTCCAGTGGGACCGGCTAAACACAATCCCCGCCAACAAGGCTATAACGGCAAACAAATAGACGGCGCGCTTCTTGTGGCGAATGGCCAGCAGTCCCGCAAAGATCAGTAGAAAGAAGAGTATTGTCAACCCGATGGCTGTAGGAATCTCCGGCGGTTCGAACCAACCGCTGCCATCGGAATGCCAAACGAGATATCCCGCAGACGGATATGCAAGACAAAACACCGCAACCGGCATGGAGCTCAAGAAGATAATTCCGGCTCGCTTGCGGTTTCGTAACGCGACAATGGTGCCAACAAGGAATACCGCTCCGAGAAGCGCACCACCGACATACTGGATCCAACGGAGCAGCCAACCTGGCGAGTCGTCGTGGAACGGAAGCCATGCCATACCGAATCCCGCAAGCGCGAGAAAGCCGACCAAAAACCCCAATGCCACAACAAACCAACCGAGAAGACTCCTTCGCATTGATCGCATTGGAAGCAAAGATAGCCTGTTCCTTGTGACAAATTCCGCACAGCAGGCCCTTGATCCAGAACCGCCCTCTCACTTTAGACACCGGATTGCACTTGTATAGCAACAGAATTTGTCTGCCCGCAGCAAGATTACGAGTAGGGACTAGGAGGAGCCGCCCCATGCTATCCTCGCCTTAAGCGTCCCTCATGCGGATTCTCACCCGCTACATTCTTCGCGAAGTCATTGCGCACGCCGTCATCGGCGCGGCTATCTTCACTTTTGTCTTGTTCACGCGCGACCTGGGACGAATTCTTGAGCTGGTGGTTCGCGCCAGCGCGCCGCTGCCCAGCGTCGCGGAGATTTTTTTCTACACGGTTCCTCTAGCACTCACCTACACCATTCCAATGAGCGTGCTGGTTGGGATTCTCATCGGCCTCAGCCGCCTGGCCGCCGATAGCGAGATCACTGCCATGCGCGCCACCGGTATGGGCGTGTGGAGTTTCCTCCGCATCCTTTCAATCTTCGTAATCGCAGCATGGTTGCTGGCTTTAGTAAACGGCGTCTATGTCGCGCCAAAATCGCAAGCATCACTGGCCCGCCTGGAAGAGCAACTCAAAGGCTCGCAAGTTTCGTTTGAAGTGCAGCCCAGAGTTTTTTACGAAGGCTTTCCCAAGGTCGTCCTCTACGTTCAGGATGTTCACAGCGCGCAGGGCGCAGCGCTGTGGAAGGGCGTGTTCCTCGCAGATCTTACCGACGCTTCCAATCCGCGCATTACGCTCGCCAGGCAAGGAATCGTCGTCAGCGAAGGCCGCGAACAAGGCCAGGAGCGGTTGCACCTCCACTTGAGCGACGGTTCGACGCATGAGACCGTCCCCAATCAGCCCGACCGTTATCAGATTTCTACTTTCGAGCAGACCGACATTCCGATTGAACTGCCCTCCAATGAAAACAAGGCTGACGAACCGGTCCCCGTCGGCGTCATGAACACCTGGACTTTACGCGATCAGGCGGCACGCGCTGATCCGATACTCGCGCGCTGGTACTGGATCGAATACTACCGTAGATTCTCACTGCCCACGGCCTGTCTTGTCTTGGCTCTGGTCGGAATTCCGCTGGGACTTTCTTCCAAAAAAAGCGGCAAGTCCGGCGGCTTCGTGCTCACCATTCTGCTCGTCTTTGCTTACTACATTATTTCGCTGGTCGGTGTCTCGCTCGCGCGGCAGGGCCACGTTTCTCCGTGGTTCGGTGCTTGGCTTGCCAATCTCGTTTTCCTCGCCGGCGGCATTTTCCTGTTATGGCAGGCAGAGCGGCGTCCCTTCGAAGTTTCGACGCTGCGGCTTTCCTGGAAGGCGCTTCAGCCCCTGCAAAACGGCGCATCGATCCTCAATCGCCGGGACAGGGAAGACGCATTCGAGCGCGCTTCCACCCGTCGCCGCGTCTTCCGCGCCAGCTTCCCCACCCTGCTCGACGATTGCGTCCTGCGCGATTTCTTCGTTTATTTAGGAATGATCCTCGCCACCTTCATGGTTCTGGTGCTGGTCTTTACATTATTCGAGTTGCTGGGGGACATCCTTCGCAATCAAACCCCCGCGGTTGTGGTGGCCGAATATTTGTTAAACGTCGCTCCATACATGCTCTACAACGTCGCGCCGCTGGTCATGCTATTGGCCGTGCTGGTTACGTTTGGATTGATGGAACGTTCCAACGAGATCGTCGCCGTTAAGGCGACGGGAATCAGCATTTACCGCATTGTGACTCCGGTGCTGGTCGCGGCCGCAATCATGTCGGCCGGGCTCTTTTTTGCCGACCAATTTTATCTCCCGCACACCAACAAGCGCCAGGAAGCGCTGCACAATCAGATCAAGGGCAAGCCGCCACAAACTTATCTGCGTCCCGACCGCAAATGGATTTTCGGCCAGCACAACGACATTTACTACTACCAGTTCTTCGACGCCGATCGCGACCAGTTTGCCAACGTCACCATTTTTCAGATCGATCCGGCCAGCTTCGCCATCACGCGCCGCATTCACGCCGACCGCGCGCACTGGGCCGAAAATCTGAACCGCTGGGTTTATGAGCAGGGATGGCAGCGCTCACTGCGCACCTCGGCCATCGCCGACTACCGCGCCTTTGATGTCGCTACTTTTCCCGAACTCAGCGAAACTCCGGCCTATTTCAAGAAAGAAGTAAAACAATATTCGGAGATGAACTACGAGGAGCTGCGCCGCTACATTCACGACTTGCAGCAAAGCGGATTCGATGTCGTTCGCCTCCGAGTGCAACTGCAGAAGAAATTGTCGTATCCTGTGATCACGCTGGTGATGGCCGTTCTCGCCATCCCGTTCGCACTCACCACCGGAAAAAAAGGAACAGTCACCGGAGTCGCGGTCGCGCTGGGAATTGCGGTTTTCTATACGGTAGTATCGCGCTTGTTCGAGGCGATGGGAGACTTGAGCCAACTGCCGCCTGCGCTGGCGGCGTGGTCTCCAGACATAATCTTCTGCATGCTCGGCGGGTATCTGATCTTGAAAGTTCCTACCTAGAACTCAAACTGCGGCGCGCTACTTCACCGCCAAGCCCCACGGGTAGGTATCGGTCAAAATGCCGGACCCTGACGGAGCGAGCGCTCCGGTGGCCGGCGTAACCGAGTATTGCGAAATCGAACCATTTCCACTCGCCGATCCATTATTCGTAACGAACAGCCAATTGTTGTCCGACCGAATGGCGATGGATACGGGCGCATTGCCAGTGGCCACGGTCGCTGGGCTCAGCGGGCTCAAGCTGCCATTCGACTGACTGATCTGAAACGCAGAAATATCCCCAGCCGCAGCGTTCGCCGACTTGTCGAGCACATACAAGGCATTATCTTCCGGGCTGACCACCAGCGGACCCGGGCCATTGCCCGTGGGGAACGTTGACCCATCGATTGACCCAGTGATGGGAGCCAGAACGCCATTTGCAGCGGGGCAGATCGGTTGAGAAACAATGTTGCAGATCTTGTAGGCGCTGACATTGTTCGACAATTGATTCGATACGTAAACCCACTGCCCGCAGGGATCGACAGCGATGCCCGAGGGTACCGATCCCGCGGGAGCATCAGGCTGCGCCGCGTTAGAACTATACGGGATCAGGGTTAAGGAGCCAGATGACGTATCAACGGAGAACATCCATACACCGTTATTTTGAGCGTCGGCTACGTAGAGGAACTCCGAACTAGGCGGATTCTTCAACGAGCACGGCGGCGCCTGGTCCACGGAACCCTGCGCGGGAAAAACCGTTGGCGTAACCGCCAGGGCTACAAGATTCGCCGGACGGCCGCCCGGAATGGGGGGCACCGGAAAAGTCCCTACTGCAGTCAAGGCGGCATTGCTGCCGATAGATAACACCGTCACAGTTCCGGGAGCCCCAGTTTGCAGGTTGTTCGGCTCGCAGACCGAACTGTTCGCAACAAACAAATATTTTCCCGCCGAATCAATTGCCAATGCCACGGGAATCACGTTTTGCCCCAGGTTTGTCGATAAGGGAGCGTTAAGGGAGCCGTCGGAATTTATCTTGTACGAAGCGATTACGCTTTTCTTTGTGCACGGATCGGTGGTTGGATTAGGAGTGTTGACACTTGTCACGTAAGCGAAAGTGCCCGCCGGATCGATGACAATCGACCCCGGAAACCCTTGATCCGGTGGGCCGGGAATCGTCGGATTCGAATCGATCGTCGAAACGCCGCCCTTGTTCAAACTAAAACTAAAAGACTGGACGATCGCTTCACCCTGGCTCGGGACAAGCACCAGGCCGTCGTTGGACGGAGAATAATTGCCACTGCACGCCACCAGCAAAGCAATGGAAACCAGCGCTACAAATCCCAGGACCCAGGTAAATCGTATGAACATTCTTAAATCGGTCTCCCTCGTGAGCGTACCTGAAGCGCAACCCGGCATCCCCTCGCCGGGCATTGGTTGTCTTCATCAGACAACTTGAAAGGCGCAAAAATGGCAAACCACTTGTTTATCAGGAAAGCGCCGGAAGAGCAAACTCCGGCATCGACTGATTGGAACCTCAGCCGGGGTAAGAAGTTGCCTTGGTGAGAACTTTGAAACTATAGAACCGAGAATTTCAGGCTCTGCCGCCAGCCGGAATCGGCTCGGTTGCTTCTTCTGGAGTCCTCCAGGCGGCCGCGAGCGGCAAATTGATCTCCACCTGCAGCCCGCCTTCGGACCGGTTGGTCGCAATAACTTTTCCGCCGTGAAAACGCACCGCTCGCTCGGTAATGGCCAATCCCAGCCCAACACCACCCGTCAGCCGTCCTCGCGCATCGTCCAACCGGTAGAACGGCAGGAACAGCTTGTCCAGAGAATCCGGTGGAACGCCCGGCCCACAATCGCTGACCCGAAGCGTAGCTTGCGCGCCGTCCGGTCCCGTCGCTCTGCTCAATACAACTTCCACCGACGTTCCTTCGCCGGTATACCTCACCGCATTGCGCACCACATTTTCCAGGGCGCTATGTAAAAGCGAAGCATCGCCTCGCACTCCCCAGTCGCCGTCGGGAATCGTGCTATGCACGTGGCAGCGCCGCGCCTGCGCTTCAAACTCGGCATCTTCCACCACGTTTAATACCAACTCATCCAGCGGCACCGGCGTCTGCGGCACGTGTTGCTCTCCATCTTCGAGGCGGGCCAAGGTCAAAATTCTGCCGATTAATTCGTTCAGGCGGTTGGCCTCGAGCTCGATCCGTTCCAGCATGGTAGCGCTCTGGGGACCGGATCTCTGCCGTGCCAGTCCCAACGCCACGTTCAAACGCGCCAAAGGTGAACGCAATTCATGCGAGATGTCGTTGAGCAGACGCGACTGCGCCTTCACCAGCATCTCGATGCGCTCGGCCATGGTGTCGAAATCGCGCATGAGTCCCGCCACTTCGTCCCGCCGGTTGCTCGGCCGCGCTCCTGATCGCGCCGTAAGATCCCCGGCCGCCAACTGCCGCGTCGCCGCCCGCAGC